>NZ_AP042401.1:0-1639937 GCF_055379715.1 Pyrodictium brockii | reverse complement strand
GAGCACGTCGCGGCCGTAGAGGAAGAGCTTCTCTCCCTTCTCCCCCACAACGGCTTGGCTGGCGCGCGCGCGCGCGCGCGCGCGCGCGCGCGCGCGCGCGCGCACCACCACCACCACCACCACCACCACCAGCCGCCGCCGCCCAGGCGCACACACACACACACACACACACACACACACACACAGGCCGGCATGCAGGTCCCTCAACCGCGTCCCCTCCCTGAGCAGCCCCAGGCCCAGATCCTCGAGGCTCCTGGGTACGCCGAGGCAGCTGAGCAGCTTCTCTAGCTCCCCTCTGGCCCTGGGGCTGCAGGCTACCCAGTCTTCACCAGCCTGCATATAGTGAAGCCCTCCGTGCGGTGCCGGTGGGGGAGGAAGCGCCTGCACCTTGAAAGCGAGGGGTCGAGGCGGAGGCCGATGTAGCTAGTCACGCCTGGGTCCCCGGGCACGCGGGGCTCCTCCACCACGAAGTCCCCGCGGGCCTCTAGGAGGGTGTTGACCACGTACTCGTTCTCCTCTACAGCTATGCTGCACGTGGCGTATACCAGTACTCCACCAGGCTCCAGGGCGTCGAGCCCTGCGTCGAGAAGCTGCAGCTGCAGCTCCACCCTGGAGAGTATGTCGCTGAAACTCCTCCTCCACCGGCCCCGGGGGAAGGGGAGGAGGCCCTCGCCGCTGCAGGGAGCGTCGAGGAGTACTGCGTCGAAACGCCCCAGCCCCGGGAGCCGCCTAGCGTCCATGTGGAGTGCTGCCACGTTGAATACCGCCAGCCTGCTCATATTGTTCTTCAATGCTAGCAGCTTCCTTGAATTAATGTCAAGGGCCAGTATAGGGGCCTCGGGGTTGTGCTGGGCTATCTGGCTAGTCTTAACGCCCGCGCCCGCGCACATGTCTGCTATCCTGCCCGCCTCCTCGGGCCGGAGGGCAGGCACCGCCATCATCGAGGCCGGGCCCTGGATAGTGTAGAGGCCTTGCATATATTCGTGGAGCGCACCTATGGAGTAGGGTGTCTCCTCGACGACGAGGCCGTACCATATGTATGGGTGGCGCCTGGTCACGACGCCCTTAGCGGCCAGCCTCTCCTCAAGCTCCTCAACACTGGTGAGCAGAGTGTTAACCCTTATAGTCTTCATCACGTCCTTCTCGCCTATGGAGAGGAGTCTCTCAGCCTCCCCGCCTAGGAGGGCTAGGTAGCGGAGGGCCTGGTGAATGTGGATAAAGCTGTACCTCGACGCCAGCTCCCTCGCCCGGGTCAATAGCTCCTCGTCCCGCTCCAGCCCCCTGAGCAGCGTCTCCAGCCTCTCCAGAGCCCTGCGGTAGACTGTTTTCCCGGCAGCCAGGACCGTGGCACCCCCAGAAGGGATCGAGGAGCCTTAGGGGCGGCCTGGCGCGGATGGAGGCGGGGGCCTTGAAGCGCGGCCTCTTTGTCGGGCGCTTCCAGCCTCCCCATTGGGGCCATATAGAGGTTATAAAGTGGTGCCTCGACCGCGTCGACGAGCTGGTAGTGGTTGTTGGCTCGGCGCAGGAGAGCCACACGCTCCGAAACCCCTTCACCGCCGGGGAGAGGATCGAGATGCTGCGGCTGGGCCTCCGCGACGCGGGGGTCGACGCGTCGCGCATCATGATAATCCCGGTCCCGGACATCGCTATGAACCATGTATGGCCTAGGTACCTGGAGCTGCTCCTCCCGCGCTTCCACGTAGTGTTCACCAGGAACCCGCTCGTGGAGAGGCTCTTCACGGAGTACGGCTACCCGGTAGAGGCCCCGCCCGCCTTCAGCCGCAGGGAGTACAGCGCCACGAGGATACGGGAGCTGATGCTCATGGGCGACGAGTCCTGGAGGATGCTCGTGCCCCCGAGCGTGGCCAGGTTCATAGACGAGGTTAAGGGGGTCGAGAGGCTCACAACCATATCCAGGAGGGACTAGGGCCGCCATGGAGCCGGTTGTAATCGATGGCAGCATGGGGGAGGGGGGCGGCCAGATACTGCGGACCACCCTGGCCCTCTCAGCCCTCCTCGGCAGGCCCGTGAGGATAGTAAACATTAGAGCGAAGAGGCCCCGGCCCGGGCTCCAGCGTCAGCACCTCACCTCCGTGAGGGCCGTGGCAGAGGTCTCCGGGGCGAGGGTTGAGGGGCTCCGGCTGGGCTCTACGGAGCTGACATTCCTGCCAGGGGGGCTCCGGGGCGGCCGCTTCCGCTTCGACATAGGGACGGCTGGGAGCATCACCCTGGTGCTCCAGGCCGTCCTCCCGGTCCTGGCCTACGCGCCTGGGCCGGTCGAGCTCGAGATAAGGGGAGGCACCGACGTGCCCTGGAGCCCCCCTATAGACTATGTCAGGTTCGTGCTGTCCAGGCTCCTGGAGAGGATGGGCTACCGGTTCCGCGTCATCCTGCGGAGAAGGGGCCACTATCCCCGGGGAGGCGGGATAGTCGTGGTGGAGGTGCCGGAGCCCCCGGGGAGGCTCGCTGCGGCGAGGCTCGACCGCGCCGGGGCTGTGAAGGCTTTCGAGGGACTGAGCCACGCCGTCCGGCTACCGAGGCACGTGGCCGAGAGGCAGGCCAGGGCAGCCAAGAAGCTCATAGAGTCGAAGTACCCGGGTGTACCCGTCAGCATCGAGACCGAGTGGTACGAGCCCGGCCGCGACCCACACCTGGGCCCTGGGAGCGGGATAGTGGTCTGGGCGTATACGGAGAACAGCGTACTGGGAGGCGACTCTCTGGGAGCTAAGGGCAAGCCCGCGGAGAAGGTCGGCGGAGAAGCCGCGGAGAAGCTTCTCGAGGACCTATCCACCGGCATGGCGCTGGACCGGCACGCCTCTGACATGCTCATACCCTACGCAGCGCTGGCCTGTGGCGAGTCCATGCTAGGCGGCGCGAGGCTCACCATGCACGCCTGGACAAACATAGAGGTCGTGAAGCGCCTGATTCCCGAGGCCCGCATGGAGCTAATGGAGGGGGGAGAGCTGGAGAAGCCCTTCCTCCTCCGAGTCGGTGGGATATGCTACCAGCGCAGGGGCTAGCCGCCGAAGAGCCAGGGCGTCTTCGCCCGGAGGCAGCGCTGCACGACGTCGAGCAGCTCGCCGAGGCCCTCCCCGGTAACGGCTGAGATGAACAAGGGCCGGGGGGAGCAGAGGCTCGCGGACCCGATCCCTTGAAGCGCGCCCGAGACCGTGTCCAGGGTCTCCTCCAGCCACTCTCTAGGCGTGGCATCCACCTTGTTCACCGCTACCAGGAGGCCCGCGCCCCGGCCCTCCACTATGCCATGGTATATCTCCTTGAGGAGCTTCATCTGGCTCTCGGTGTCCTGCACCTTCTCGGGCGACGGGTCTACTAGGAAGAGCACTATGTCCGGGAGCGACTTGAGGGCGGCATAGGCCTTCCTCTCTATCTCGTTGTGCTGCTCCACCGGCCTCTCAAGTATGCCGGGGGTATCAACCATGTAGAAGTAGATGCTTCCCACACGAGCCTTCCCGACTATAACCGTCTTGGTGGTAAACGGGTAGGCCGCCACCTCCGGCTCCGCTGTCGAGAGGCGGCGGACAAGGGTGGACTTGCCAGCGCTGGGTATCCCCGCCACAACCACTATCGGGAGGCCCTCGGAGACCACGTGGGTGCGCAGCAGCTCCCTCCTCACTCTCTCGAGGACCTCGAGCCTCCTCCTCAGCCTCCTGACCACGGAGAGGATGCGGCCGCTCCCCTCCCTCCTCAGCTGGGCCGCCTCCCGGGCGTCCTGGGAGGAGGCTATGAGGAGGCGGTACTGGTTCCAGAACTCCCTTATCACGCGGAGCGCCCTGCGCACAGCCTTCAGTGCTTCGTCATACTCATCCCCGACGAAGCTGAGCACCAGGGCCCGGTGGAACTCGCTCATCTCCCTGGTCGAGGGAAGGCGGGCCACCTGCACGAGGCGGGAGTAGGATACGTTGAACACCACCTCGAGCCTGCGCAGCTCCAGCTCTATCCTGCCCCGCAGCCCCCGGCGCCGCGGCTTGACACGCCGGTACCTCTCCCCCACAATCCTCACTATCTCCTCTGAGCTGTATACATGGGTCTCCCTGAGCCTCCTAACGGTCTCCACTAGCCGCTGCATCTCCCGGTGGCGGCGTAGCCACGGTAGCTCCTCCGGCTCCAGTGTTGACGCCACTAGGACCCCCACGGGGAGCCTAGGCTCCCCCGGGCCCCTTATCAAGAAGGAGGCCTTGAACGGGAAGAGGGCACTGCAGGGAGGGGTCCCTATCATATCTGGTATCTGGATAGGAGCAGCGGTGACCGCCCCGGAGTGCTAGAGCCTCCTCCGGTCGATCACCCTCTTGGCCTTGCCGCCCTCCTGGCGCGGCAGCTCGCCAGGGTCCAGTACCCGCACCCTCGGGTTTATCATGAGGACCTCGTGTAGCCTGTACTGCAGCTCCGAGGCCAGCCGCTGCTTCTCCTCCTCGCTCATCTTCCTGGCAGCCTCCACGAACACGTACATCCTGTCCAGGTTGCCCTCGCGCTCAACCACTATCTGGTAGTGGTGGTTCACCCGGGGCTCGCTGAGAAGCACCTCCTCCACCGCAGAGGGGAACACGTTCACACCATTAATCACAAGCATGTCGTCCGCCCTGCCGACTATCCTGCCTATACGCCTCATAGTCCTTCCGCACTCGCAGCTCCTGCTGTCATAGATGAAGGTTATGTCATTGGTCCAGTAGCGGAGGAGAGGCATGGCATCGTGTGTGAGCGGGGTTACGACCAGCACACCCTTCTCCTCCGGCTCCACCGGCTCGCCGGTCTTCGGGTCCACGACCTCCACCAGGTAGTGGTCCTCCCAGACGTGGAGCCCGTCGTGAAGGTGGCACTCCATGGCTGTGCCGGGGCCGTAGAGCTCGCTCATACCATAGATATCGTAGCTGTCCATGTCCCACAGCTTGTTTATCCTCCTCCTAAGCTCCTCGCTCCACATCTCGGCGCCGAAGACCCCCGTCCTGGCCTTGGTGTCGCGGGCCGGGTCGACGCCCATCTCGAGGGCTACCTCGGCGAGGCGGAGAGCGTAGTTGGGCACCGCCGCTAGAACCGTGGCGCCGAGGTCCCTTATCATCATCACGTGGCGCTGTGTGAACCCCGTGCCCGCCGGCACCGCTAGGGCTCCGAGCCTCTGGGCCCCGTAGTGGAAGCCGAGGCCTCCGGTGAACCAGTGGTAGCCAAGCGCTATGTACACTATGTCCTCCCTCGTCACGCCTGCCGCTGCCAGGCTGCGGGCCATGAGCTCGGCCCAGTTGTCGAGGTCCCTCCTAGTGTAGCCCACAACGGTCGGCTTGCCCGTGGTGCCGCTGCTGGCATGCACCTCTAGGATCTCGCTGAGGGGGACTGCGAAGAGCCCGTAGGGGTAGTTCTCCCGCAGGTCGTTCTTCACTGTGAAGGGGAGCTTTCTCACGTCCTCCAGGCTCTTCACGTCCTCGGGGCGTACACCCGCCTCCCTCAGCTTCTTGCGGTAGAACGGCACGTTCTCGTAGGCCCTCTTCACGGTCTCCCGCAGCCGCTGGAGCTGGATCTTCTCTATCTCCTCCCGGCTGGCCCTCTCTATGGGATGCAGGATCCTCGGCTTCCCAGCCACCGCGACCACCGGGGCTCCTAGGCCGAGTGCTGGGGGGCTCCAGCCTAAATGCTTGCCCCCTGGAAGCCCACCGCTAAAACTTTTAGCACTGCAGCCCGGCCCCTGGAGGCGTGGGGGCCGGGCCATGGCGTTGCTTCTGGCAGCCCTCATAGCCGGGTTTGCAGCCGTCATAGCCGGGTTTGCGTACAGCCTCTCCGGCGGCGCCTCGGAGGCCGCCACAGGCATTATCGATGAGAGTAGGAGTAGGCGGGTAGAGGTGGAGTAGCCCCCTTGATCTCAGAGAGCGTTGTCGCGGCCTACCTGGCTGCCAGCCTAGCCCTCGGCGCCGTCTTCAAGTCCAAGGCGGATACGATAGAGGGCTTCCTGGTGGCTAATAGGGAGATAGGCGACTGGCTGCTAGCCTTCACCTTCGGCGCCACCTACTTCTCGAGCGTTGTTATAGTCGTCGGCGGCGCCTGGGCGTACATGTGGGGCCAGCCGAGCCTCCTGATACCCCTTTTCAATGTTGTGCTCGGTGCCCTAGCCACCTTCATGCTCCTGGGGCGCAGGATAAACACGCTGAGCCTGGAGCACGATGCCCTAACGGTGCCGGAGCTCTTCGGGAGGATCTACTCGAGCAGGGGGCTGCAGAGGCTACTGGGCCTGGTGACCGCGGTAGGTCTCACGCTCTATGCCGCCACCGTGATAAGCGGCGCGGCGGCAATGGTTGGGACCGTGTTCCACGTGAACCTGGCGGCCGCGGCCTTCGTGATAGCCGCCATAATGGCTGTCTACGTGGCCCTCGGGGGCATGTACAGCGTGGTGTGGACGGACACCCTCCAGGGCGTGATAATGGCCGCGGGCGTGGCTGTCCTGCTGGCGCTCTCCCTCGGGCATGCCGGGGGCCTAGCAGCCCTGGAGAACGCTAAGCCAGCGCTCCCGCCGAGCAAGATAAACCTTAGGCTCATATTCGACCTAGCGCTGCTGACCAGCATCGCTGTCTGGGGGCTGCCACAGCTGGTTAACAGGTTCTACACCGCCCGTGGCCCTAAGGTTGTGCGCCGCGCCACGGGGATAGCAACCCTCTTCGCCTTCATAGTGACGTATGGCAGCTTCCTCTCCGGGCTGGCCGCGGCGGTCATCCTCCAGAGCCACCCGCCCTCGGACCCCTTGAAGGCTATACCAGCGCTGGCGAGCATTGTCATGGGGCCGGTGGGGGCTGCCATGTTCTCGGCGGCTGTGCTCGCAGCCGCAATGAGCACCGCTGACTCGATAGCGCTCACCGTAGGGAGCGCCGTGATATACGATGTGCTAGGTGTGAGGGATACCAGAGCCCTGCGTGCAGCCAGCTTCCTCTCAATGATAGTGGCCGCCGGCATAGCTGTGGCCACCCTCTCCCTGCCGAAGGAGCTGGCGAGCGCGGTTACAACTATATTCAAGACCGGGTGGACTCTCACAGCCGGCGCCTTCCTGGTGCCCGTTGTAGCCACCGTGATGGGGGCTCGTAGCAGGGCAGCCGTGGTGGCATCCTCGCTGGTGGGGGCACTGGTGGCGCTCGCCTACGGGGCTTCGAGAGCCGCCCACATTGCCGCACCGCTCGCAGACCTCAGCTTCGCCGTCACCATCGCTGCCTCGCTGGCGGCCTACATCGCGGCTAGCATCGCTGCCCCCTGCGGCCGGGCCCTATCCCGCAGAGGGGCCTAGAGCCACTACGCCCCCGGGAGCCCGGTTCACTGGCCAGCTGTTTTCCCGCCGGAGGGGTGTAGTGGCAGCGGCAAGCCCCTTAAACCTCCCACTTCTAGCCCCCTACGGGACTCGTTCAAGGCCGAGACCCTAGCTGGGTGGAGGACGTGCCGCGCTACCTGGGTGTCACGGCGCCGCCTGGAAGGAGGCTGCTCATGCTGGGTAACGAGGCCATAGCCCGCGGCTTCCTGGAGGCCGGGGTCCAGTTCGCCGCCGCTTACCCGGGCACCCCGAGCACCGAGATAGTGGAGGCGCTGGCTGCGGCCTCAAGGCTCTACGGGGGCAGGCCGTACGTTGAGTGGAGCGTCAACGAGAAGGTAGCCCTGGAGGCCGCGCTGGGCGCCGCCATAACCGGTGCCAGGGCTATAGCCGCTATGAAGCACGTCGGCCTCAACGTGGCGGCCGACCCGTTCTTCAGCAGCGCCTACCTGGGGGTCGGGGGCGCCCTGGTTGTAGTCTCGGCCGACGACCCCTGGATGTGGAGCAGCCAGAATGAGCAGGACAATAGGTGGTACGGGCTCCACGCCTACGTACCGGTGGTGGAGCCGACGGGGGCGCAGGACGCTAAGGAGGCGGCCCGGCTGGCGCTCGAGTACAGCGCCCGCTACCGGAGGCCCTTCCTCCTCCGCACCACCACGAGGATAGCGCACACCCGGGCGGCGGTGGAGACGGGGCCGGTGAGCATAGAGGCCCTGGAGCCCCGGGGGGAGTTCTCCAAGGACCCGGCCCGGTGGACGCTGATACCAGAGTATGCCAGGAGGCACCGGCTGGAGCTTCTGGAGGACTGGGACAGGCTTGGGAGGGAGCTCGCGGGGTTCCCCCTCAACCGCGTCGAGGGGGACGGGCCGGTGGCGATAGTGGCCTCGGGGATAGGCTACCGCTACGCCAGGGAGGCTGCAAGGATACTTGGCGCCGAGGAGGACGTGACCATCTACGCCCTGGCCACTCCAGTGCCGCTGCCTGGGCCCCTGGCGGAGAAGGCGCTCAGTCACGACACCGTACTCGTTGTGGAGGAGGGCGACCCGGTTGTAGAGATCCAGCTCAAGACCGCCGCGGCCGAGCTGGGCTCCGGGGCCAGGATACTGGGCAAGCGTGGGCCCGAGAGGCTGCTACCCCGCCACGGGGAGCTGGACCTGGGGGTGGTGGCGGCCGCGCTCGCGAAGCTCCTCGGCCGGGAGCCCCCCTCCTGGGCCGGGGGCGGGGCCTGGGAGCCCGGCGTCAAGCTGCCCCCGAGGCCCCCGGTGCTGTGCGCCGGCTGCCCCTACCGCAGCTTCTTCTACGCCCTGCGCCGCGCCGTGAACAAGCTGAGGCTCCGGCCAGTCTACAGCGGGGATATAGGCTGCTACAGCCTGGGCATACTCCCGCCCTTCGAGATGCAGGATATCATTATAGACATGGGGGCTAGTATAAGCGCCGGCAGCGGCATGGCCCACACGCTCCGGGACGATAGGAGGGTAGTAATAGCCATCATAGGGGACTCCACGTTCTACCACAGCGGGGTAACCGGGCTAATGAACGCCGTCTACAACCGGGCGCCCATGCTCGTGATAGTGCTCGACAACCATACCACCGCGATGACGGGGCACCAGCCCCACCCAGGGGTGGGTGTTGACGCGGAGGGCCACAGGGCGCCGGAGGTTAGGATAGAGGACGTGGCCAGGGGCGCTGGTGTAGAGAAGGTGCTGGTCAGCGACGCCTTCGACGTAAAGGACTCGGAGGCGAAGCTGCTCGAGGCGCTGCGCTACGTGGTCGAGGAGAGGAAGCCCGCGGTGCTGGTGGCGAGGGGCGCCTGCATACTGGTGGCGCTCCAGCAGGCCCGCCGCCAGGGGGTGAGGCCCCCTGTCTACTACGTGGACCAGGAGAAGTGCACCGGCTGCGGGATATGCTACACTGTGTTCAACTGCCCCGCCATAATGAGGGGCGAGGGCGGCAAGGCTGTGATAGACCCTGCTCTCTGCACCGGCTGCGGGGAGTGCGTCCAGGTCTGCCCCTTCGGCGCCTTCAAGCCGAGCCATGAGCCTCCGGCGGAGTGGGAGAAGCTTATGAGGACAGCCAAGCCGAGCTAGGGAGGGGGTAGAGGGTTGGCTGGGAGCCTCAACATCCTTGTAAGCGGCGTGGGGGGCCAGGGCCTCATAACGCTCTCGACCATAATAGCGAGGGCGGCGCTGCGCCGCGGCGTGGACGCGCTGGTGGCGGAGACCCATGGGCTCAGCCAGAGGGGTGGCATAGTGACTGTCCACGTTAGGCTGGGCGACGTGGACGCCCCCCTGGTGCCCCGGGGAGCCGCGGACGCGGTACTCTCCATGGAGCTTATAGAGGCTGTTAGGAGCCTAGCCTACCTCCGCCCCGGGGGCACGGTGGTGGTCAACGACTACCTCGTGCCCCCGCCGCTGCCCGGCGTAGAGGTGCCCCCGGCCCAGAGGCTCATAGAGGAGCTGGGGAGGAGGGCCGGCAGGCTGGTAGTCGTGCCGGCCACCAGCGAGGCCCTGAGGCTCGGCGACTCGAGGGTTGCCAACATGGTCCTCCTGGGTGCTGCCCTCGAGGCCGGGGTGTTCGAGGGCTATATTGACGAGGCAGCCGTGGAGGAGGCTATACGCGAGGCCTGGCCGCGGGCGGCGGAGATCAACCTGGCGGCCCTCCGAGCCGGCCGCGAGGCCGCGAGGAAGGCGCTGGAGGCGGTGGCCGCGGCCCCGAGAAGCCCCTAGGAAATGGATAGCAGTAGCGCAGGGCCCCCGGGCTACTCCACTGGCACGAGCCGCCCAGACTCTATCCTGTATACCCTGAAGCCGGGGAGTGCATCCGCCACACCTCTCTGAGGAGAGGTGGCTACCACTGCGACTCCGCGGCGTAGCAGGCTCTCTAGAAGGCTGCTCAGCGACTCCGACGCCTCATCGTCTAGGCCCGTGAAGGGCTCGTCTATGACCAGCGCCCTGGGCCTATGGAGCAGCGCGCGGGCTATGTTAGCCCTCTTCTTCCACCCGAAGCTCAGCTCCCCGGCCCTGGTGTCGAGATAGCGGTGGAGCCCGAGCACCTCTACCACCTCGTCGCCCTCCGGCTCGTAGCCCTCAACGCCGTAGAGCCTGGCGTAGTACTCGAGGTTCTCCCGGACGGTGAGCTCGTCGTAGAGGAGGCTATGGTGGAGCACGACCCCGACGAAGCGTCTAGCGCCCGGGAGGCTGGGCGGCTGCCCCTCCACCAGTACCCTGCCGCGGCTCGGCCTGGTCAGCCCGACGAGTATACGTAGGAGCGTCGTCTTGCCAGACCCGTTGGGCCCGACTATCAGCACTCCCCCGCCCGCCCCGGCGCAGAGGTTCACCCCCCTCAGCACCCAGCCACGGCTCCAGTCATAGCGTTTCCAGACGTCTATGGCTTCCAGCACACAGGCTTGCAAGGGGGATCCGCGCCCTCACGCACTCTAGGCCTGGGAGAAATGGGCCCGGGAGCTCCCGGGCCTCATTTAAAAAGCCTTAAGTTCAGAAGGAGGCCTAGCGCCGGGCCCGGAGGAGAGCGACGGCGAGAGCCACTATGGCTATGACGAGCACTGCTATGCCTATCGGCAGGGCGGTGTTCACGAGCCCCTTGCTCTGCTGGGATGGATTAGGCGTGGCCACGCTGGGTAACGTGGTGTAGCTCGGGGTGGTCGTAGCTGTAGCGGTAGCAGTGGGCGCCTGCGTAGAGGTCGTAGTCGTTGCACTAGCGGTTGCTGTAGTAGATGTGGCAGAGGCCGTCGATACAGTAGTCGTGGCGGCCTGGCCCGCGCCAGCGCCCCTGGCGCTGTTGAATACGTGCTCGAAGTATGCCTTAAGCTCTGGAGTCATGCCCGGCATCATGCTCATCAGCTGGTCCCATGTCTTAGCATTCTGGAACATCTTGAAGTGAGGGGCCTCAGACTCTACAGCCTTGTCGAGGCTAGGGTACGTGGAGGCCCATTCTCTAATCTTCTTGACAACGCCCTCAAAGGTGGGTGCGAGCCCGCCGTTATGACAGCTGCTGCAGCCTTTAGATGCGAACTCCTGCTTAGCCTGCTGATCCGAGAGAACGCCAGCGGCGAAAACGGGTGAGGCAACGCCTATCAGTATTACCGCGACGGCTAGGGCTAGAGGGATAGCACGCCTCATACCCTCATACCCCGTGCTTCACCTATGGGTTTCCTATGTGTATTTAATACTCTTGTACTCACTCTTTGTACCCACTTCACCCTTTGGGGGCAGAGCATACGGATGCGGGGGCATTGAAAAATCCATGAACTTTGCCGAGCCGGTAAACCGTCCCAGAGCAGGGGCCGGCCTAAGATGTCTTAAAGTAGTGGGCCATCACAGCCTTGAGGGTTGGCCTGGCGAGCAGCAGGTATACTAGTATGCCGAGGGCGTGCACGCCAATGGTTATACCTATCTCTATCGGCGTCGGGTAGTATGGCCTCACCTCGCCCAGGGTGCTGGGCTCGAAGGCTGGCAGCACTATCCTCATAGTCTTCTCGGCCACGACAGCTACTATCGTGAGCGATGCTATGAATAATATGCCCCTCTTAGTGCTGTGGATGCGCGGCAACAGGCTTAGTATGACAGCGGCGGCGCCTAGAGATATCCAGAGCCATGCCAGCACCGACACGTACGGCAGATGCTGCCCCAGGAACATCGTTGCTGCCTGTGCCTTCTTGAGGGGCTCTGTGGTGTACCAGAATATCTCCTGCGCATCGCTGAGGGTGAAGTAGAGGCCTACTACTAGGCCGCCCACTATAACGTAGAGCGTCCTTCTGTAGACCTGGACATCTATCTTGAACCCATCCACATATCTTTCAGCTATGTAGAGGGCTACCAGCAGTATGGCTGGACCGCTGGCGAACGCCGTGGCAACGTACTCGGGGGCCAACAGTGGACTGTTCCATATAGGCCTCGCTGTTAACGCCTGGGAGATGAATCCGGTTACCGTGTGTATACCTATGGCGAAGGGCGCTGCTATTGTTATGAAGGGCACTATGAACTTCTTGGGTAGCGGCTTGTCCTGGCGGTAGTAGTGGACCGATGCTAGCACCCCTATCAGGTTTATGGTGAGGTAGCCAGTTATCACTATGAAGTCCCAGTCGAGCATCGAGTGTAGGTTGGGCAGCTGGGGCATCAGTATGAGCGCGCGTATTGGCCTGCCGAGATCGACGACGATAAGCATTAGCACGGTTATGAGTGCTGCTACGGCTTGTACCTCACTTAACGGGGCTATCTTCTTGAACTCCTCGTCCCCGAACACATATGCAGCCAGGCCGAAGGCTATGCCGGCGGCGGCTACACCGACCCAGAATATGAAGAAGGATATGTAGAGCCCCCATGCAACGCTGTCATTCATTGCCGTTAGTATAAGCCCGCCCTTGTCGCTTCCAAGGAATATGGGGGCGTGCTGCACGAATATCCAGAGGTAGAGGCCGTAGATGGCTACCAGCAGCAGCCCCAGCCCCGCTGCATAGTAGCGCGGGTTGTCCGAGACCAGGGCCTCTCTCACAATGTACTTTATTGTACCCCAGAGACTAGGGCTCTCCCTGCTCACGCGTGGCCACCCCCTACCTGCCCCTCGGCTGCAGCTTGCTTGCGTGGAGGCGTGCGGGCTGGGCCGAAGAAGTAGAAGAACCTGGGCTTGGTACCCGCCTCGGGCTTAAGCACGAAGGCGCCGTACTCCTCCAACACCCTTCGTATTGGGCTATTGGGGTCGTTGAGGTCTCCGAACACCCTGGCGCCGACGGGGCAGACTTCGACGCACGCCGGCACCCCGCCGTCACGGGTGCGCTGGATGCACCAGGTGCACTTCTCCATCACGTGGGGCTGCCTCGGTATATTGCCGAGTATATGCATATTGGGGTTTAGCTCCGTCACCGGTATGTAGGGCTTGGCCCAGTTGAAGTGGCGGGCGCCGTAGGGACAGGCGACCATACAGTACCTGCAGCCTATACAGCGGTCGTAGTCGACCACCACTATGCCGTCGGGCTCCTTCCAGGTGGCCCGCACCGGGCACACCATGACGCACGGCGGGTCCTCGCAGTGCATGCAGGCTATCGGCACGTACACCTTGTCCGGCTTCGGCGCATCGTTATAGTGCATGTTGGCCTCCGTTATCTCCATTTCCTTCCGGGGCATCTCGACTACTTTTATCCACTCTATGTGCAGGTTCCTAGCCTGGTTGTTCTCCATAACGCAGGCGTAGGCGCAGCGGCGGCAGCCAATACACTTATTGACGTCGAGCGCCATTGCGTAGCGTACTCCCTTCCGGGGCCCGGTGGCCTTAACCCTTATCATCGCGCAGCGTTTCCGCGCCTCCCTGCAAGCATCGGAGCTCTCACCCCTCGCCCTGCATATCTTCTCAGCCTCCGCGCTGCACCACCTCTTTATCTTGACCTCCTTCTCTCGCGCCCTCCTCTCCAGGGGCGAGCCTGCCTCGGCAGCCTCGGCGACCAGGTCCTCGATTTTGACCGGCACCAGTATCTTCCTTAGGTGGGACCTGTCGACAGCTATGAACGATACAGCTGAGGCGCCGGCCGCGAGCGCAGCCGCCTTGAGGAAATCCCTTCTAGACCTATCCACCCCGCCCGACAAGCCGAGACACCCCGGGATTCAGGCTCCAGAGGAGTTCTTACGGGAGCGCTCATAGGGCAGAACGAGTGCTCCCAGGACGAGGATCAGGCCCCCTACAACCGCCGCTATGTTGCCATAGGTGACGCTGCTCTCATCGGGGGGCGGCGGCCTAAAGGAAGGCCCCGGGAGTATGTTGAGGGCCTTGAGCACCGGGTTGTGGGGGTCGTGGCACTCGACGCAGGCCCTCGCAGGCACCGTCTTCAGGTCCTTGTAGCTGGGGCAGATGTGGAAGTCGTATATGACGCCCTTGTAGCCCTTAACCTTAACCACCTTGCCGCCCTGGCATACGAACGTCTTATTGCCGTGAACCAAGTTGATGTAGTCCATGTACTCGCGTGGATGGCAGACGGCGCAGACCTTGTTGGTCTCCATCAGCTTGTCCCGGCTATGGAGCCCAGGTATGTAGACCTTCGCACCCCCCACAAGGTTTATCATTGTAGGCGGCCGGTGACAGTTGGAGCATACAAGGCCACGATGGGCGCCCTTTGTAAGGTTTATACCGTGGAAGGGCACCACCTTACGGTTGCCCGGCAAGTTCATTGCAGCATGGCACTTTGTGCATGGGTATATCTGGTAGAGCTGCTGGCCAGCTTGCTCGGCGCCGGCCCTGGCCGCAAGGGCTAGCGGCAACACGACCATGGACAACAGCATGAGGATGGCTACAGCCCTAGAGCCACGGAGCCACCCCTTTCTCAACACATGCACCTCCATGATCTAGCCGCTACGCCAGACGCGCTCCGCCAGGCATTCTGCCATGATTAAATCTGCTAGGGCCGAGGCTTACAATAAGAATTAGCCCGAAAGAATTCCCTCCATACACGCCTGCCACAGGATGATAGAAGTTCCCGGAGGATCCTCCGCGGGTTCGCCAGGCCCCAGATGCGGAGAGGACCGGGGCTCTACGCGATCCAGCATCAGGATACGTGCTTAGAGGAGGGGGACCAAGGGTTGCGTGAAAACTCTGAGAAGGGCTCGAGGATGTAACTGGATGGCGCCGCGCTGGTCTAGCCCTCAACCCTCCCAGCGGGCGCCTTATAGCTCTCGTGGCAGCCCTCGAGTATCTTGGACACTAGGAGCACACTATAGGGGCCGGCTACCCTGGAGCCTGTGGAGGGATCCAGGAGGACCGCCTCCAGGGCTGGGTCGTAGGTACCCTCTACCACTATCCTCGAGGAGACTGCAGGGCTGCCGCCATAGAGGGTCTTGAAGGTCGTTGCACTGTATAGTGCTAGGATCTTTGTATGGCCATCCTGCCCCTCTAGTATGAACACTGCATAGCTATCGTCGCTGCCGAAGCGGGGGCCGCTTACCCTGCTAGCCACGGCGTAGGAGCCATACCCCTTGACTAGGAATAGCGTGTCTCCCACCCGGAGCAGGTAGGTGCCGCTCAGGCTGACCGGCCGCCCCTTGACCGTAACGTAGGCCTTGTACTCGAGGTTCTTTAGACTCGATACATCCCGGTAGTCGGAGGATTTTATGCCTACAAGCCCTATGGCGAAGAGAAGCGCGAACAAAACCCCTGCTAAGACGATGTATTTACCTGCTTTAACCATACAGACCCCATGCTGGGGGCTGGGCGACTGCGTTAGTATAAGACTTACCTCGTAGAGTTACGGAGCCTAGATATATAGAGCATCAGTAGGCCTAGTAGAACCATGTACATAGCCGCGTTGAGCGCCACACTCCAGTGTATTACTATCTCCACGCTTCCTCCATTAAGCCTCACTATATGACCGATTATGCTGGGCTTGCCATCAACCACCTGCACGTGGAGCGGCTTGGCAAGCTTCACGTAGCCGCTCCCTGAGAGGTTGAGCGCCACCACGGAGCCGTTAACAAGCCTGGCACCTAGTACACGCTCCACGCCACCGGCGAGGTAGGGGGAGGCCACTATAAAGCCTATCACCATGCCAAGCATCACAAGGCCGGCGCCTACGTAGCGAAGACTGCGCGTAAACGGGATCTCCTCCCCCCGGAGGCGCTCCGCCAGTGTATAGCTCAGCAGCACCGCTATCACAGAGGCCATGAGGACCCTGGCTATGAATACTCTCAGCACGGCTGGCTGCTGCATGAAATCCCTGAAGTTCTCCACGGTGGGGTGCAGGCTCGAGGCGGCTACACGGGGAGCCAGGAAGCTTATAGGCACCATGGAGTAGGCGGCGACGGCGTAGACTGCGCTTAGCCTGCTAGCCCTATCGGGGTCAGGTATACTGGAGCGGAGCACGAAGTAGAGGATGTATGCGAGGAGTAGGAGGAGCACACCGGTCTCCCTTGGATCCCAGGACCAGGCTGCGCCCCAGGACTCGCTGGCCCACGCCATGCCGCTGACGAGCGTGAACACTGCGTAGAGGGATCCGGTAAGCACGAAGGCTCTCACGTAGGCGTCTAGCTTCTCCTTCCCGCGTGTCAGGTAGAGTATGGCCGAGGCGAATGCTAGCGTGTAGAGAAGGTAGCTGCCCCAGGCCATGGGTATGTGTATGTAGATGTTCAGGTAGGCTGTGGGCGAGCCCAGGCTGACCCGCAGCGGGTAGGGGGCATGGTACACAGCATAGATCACGAGGCCAGCGTCTACGAGGGCTAGCAGCGCTAGGAGCGGCGCCGCGAGCCTTGCGAAGCCTCGTGGAGGCATAGCTGCTCCTTCACCAAGGGGTAATCGATGCGGTAAAAGGGTATTTAATGCTCAAGCCCGACATTTCCGCAGGCACCTTGTCACCTGCCACCCTCCCTGTAGGCTGCGACTCTCGAGGCCGCGGCATAGACGGCTGCTAGCGCCATGACCAGGGGGCCGAGCCATACAAGCCTGACGCCGGGTATCACCTTGACCTCTACGTGGAGGCCCTCCCTGGCTATAGTCGAGTTCGCAGGATTGAAGTTCTCGGCTAGAAGGTAGAGGTCCATAAGCGTGGCCTCGAGCTGCTGCCTCTCACTATTATCCACCACGCCGTCCCGGAGCACGTCAATATTGTAGCCAGCAGCCATGAGGGCTGCCAGCGCTAGGCGCTTCTCCGGCGGCAGCTGCTTAAACGCCTCGTGCAGGTAGTATATGAGCAGCTCGTGGTAAGCCGCCCTACCGCCGATGTAGCCCTCCACTACAGGCGGGCTCACCACTACATAGACGTCGCCGAGCCCGTTAGCTATGGGTATGACTTTTGATACTAGGCCGTGTATACCCTGAACCTCGCCGTAGGCCTCGAAGCGGATGCGCACCCTTACATCCCTGTGGGAGCTGCCCCGGTCGAGCCTCAGCTTCACATCAAGCCAGGCTGTCTCCGGCACGAGCCTCGGGGCGGCGACATAGCCCATGCAGCCGTGGACTCCTCCCAGGCATTTTGGCGAGCTTATTACAGCCTCCAGCCGGCTCGTGTTCGTCAGTATGCTGTAGATCGATGAGTGCTCTATCAGCCGGATAACCCTGCGCATTGTAGGGTCTGCGGAGGCTACTATGTAGGCGCTGACCGCCTGCGGCAGCTGTGAGGGCACCTCGATGCCGCTGCCCCCCGGCGCCGCTATCGAGCCGTAGATGTAGAGGGCTGCGTTGCTCCCGCTAATGGTCCTCCCCTTCAGGTCTAGTGGTCTGCCCTGGCCCGCGAAGAGTAGGGCTTCGGAGAGCAGGGCGGCGCGGCTCACCGTTATGTTTACCCCGTCGACGGCTATGCTGAGGGGCTTGCCGGGCTCTATGCCTATGAACTGGTGTATGCCTATTTTCTGCTCCAGTGGGGCCTTCCTAGGCAGCACTATGGCCAGGTTACCGGCTACCAGCAGCAGGTTTACACTCATTATCCCCGTGTTGGGATTCATGTTCAGATTGATGTTTATTGATGCATTGCTGAGTATTATCTCCACGGGCTCGCCGCTAGCAAGTACTACTGTAGTATTTCTCTCTAGGTCGAAGAGCTTGAGCGTGGCATTGGCCTTTACTACGAGGGTCTTGTTGAGGGCCAGCGGGCTCTTTCTGGCAATGCCGAGAAGCCAATCTATTGTCTTGTTCCTGGCTACCAGCTGCTTGCCCTGGTTGTAGAGGTTGAGGAATCCCACTATATCGCTCTTTATGTAGTTTATCGTGCTCCAGGCTAGCATATAGGTGCTGCTCCTGCCCACGTAGTCTGTGTATATGTCTACGGTGGAGTTGCTTATCCCGTAGCTATAGCCCTCGAAGACTAGCCTAGCTCCTCCGGGCAGCTCTATCGAGTCGCCGGGCTTCAGCTGGTAGTACCAGGTGTACTTGGTGTTGAAGGCGTAGGTGCCGCTGAGCAGCACACCTATAACGGTGACGGCGAGGCCCAGGTGGAGCAGGGATACGCTGGTCAGCCGGTCTGCCAGCAGCCTCCGGGGACCGAGGCGCAGCTTGTAGGCGAGGTAGGCTAGCACGGAGGCGGCGGCCACGAGGGCCCATGGGAGGCCGAAGGCCATCATCGCGTTTGTCGCAAGCGGGCTGAGCGGGGCTAGGAGGTAGGTGCCGCGGTAGGCGGCCAGCCCGAAGGCTGTAGCCACTATAGCGGTCGATGCGGTGAGGGCGGCGTAGCCGCGCCAGCCCAGCTTGTCGCCGGTGAAGGCTAGCGGGATCGCCGCGAGGAGGACGACTAGCACCGGGTATAGTACTGGGTGGAAGTAGCGGATGCCGCTCTCCATCTGCGGCACGCTTACCTCACGGCCGATGGCCGTCAGTATTGAGGGTAGGAAGAGGGTGCCGTAGACGTAGACCGCCGCGGCGGCGAGCACGAGGCCGGCTACCAGCAGCCCCACAGTGTAGGACTGGCGGCGCCTGAGCACGGCGGCAGCCTCTGAGAGCGCCTCCTCGCCCCTTCTGGCGGCGAGGTAGACTGCGTAGGCTGCGGGGGTCAGGCCCGCGGCCAGCAGCACTAGAGCGCCAGCACTGGGGGCTGCGAAGCTGTGGAGCGGGCTGAGCCCTGTACGCGTGACATACATAGCCATGAACACTGAGCTCAGCAGCCAGGCGGAGTTGAACGCTGAGAGACTTGGCAGGGTCATCAGTAGGTGGGGCAGCACTGTTGCCACAAGCCATACCATGAGCTCGCTCGTCTCTACAGGGTCCCAGGCCCAGTAGCCTCCCCACCCGAAGGTCTCGTAGCTCCAGTAGCCGCCAAGCATTATACCGATGGTTAACAGTGCCCAGCCTAGCTCATACACCACCAGGCAGCGGCGCCTCTCCCCCGTCAGCATCGCGGCCGCGGCCACTGCGAGGAGGGCATAGCCGCTGAAGGTGCTGAGTGGGTGAGGATAGAGCCAGGGGCTCTTCAGCAACGGGTTGAGCCCGGCGCCGCTGGCAGGGTGCCCCTGCATAGGTGTGAAGGCATCGTTGAGGAACGCGGCCGCCAGCCCGGCCAGCACTATGCTGCCCAAGAGTACCTGGAAGCTGCGGCGCCTATGCCTCTGGAGCAGGTAGAGGCCGGCGAGAGAAGCCAGCACGGCGAAGAGGTAGAGGCTGCCTCCGCCGCCAGCCCAGGAGGAGGCTATCCTCATCCAGGCCGGCAGCCCTGGACTAGTCTCCCAGAACACCTCCTTCAAGCTGTAGTCGAGGCGGACAAAAGCAGAGACGTATAGCGGCCACCCCAGCACCGCTGCCAGGAGGCCGTAGCGCAGCAGCCTGGAGCCGTCCCGCCGGGCTAGGGCAGCCGCCACCCCGGCGGCTACGAGGACCCCGGAGGCCAAGGGTAGCACGCCAGTATAGTGGAGCGGAAGCGCCATCTCACCCAACCTCTTCCCGTCCACGGCCGAGTGGAGCTATACGCGGGGCTAGACGAGCTGGAGGGAGTACAGCAGGAGGTAGACGCCGGCGGCTAAAAGCACCGCACCACCAACACGGCTTAGCAGGTCATACCTGGCCATGATCCTGCTGACAACGCCGCCGCCCACACGGCTCACCGCGTAGACAGCCGCCGCCAGTGGGATGCTGATACCGGCCGCGAAGCTGCCCGCCACCAGGAGCCCCGAGGCCAGGTTCCCGGAGCTGGCCACGAGCAGCAAGGCGCCGACCACTATAGGCAGGTTGCACTGGACCGCCAGGAAGCCGTAGACCGTGCAGAACCCCGCCAACCCGCCGCGGCGAGTGCTTACAAGCCCCTCAAGCTCCACCGGGACGCCGAGGAGGCTAGCCACCCCGGCGGCCACGACCGCGGCTGCCACAACCGGGACTAGTATGCTCTGCAGCGAGGAGGCCAGGCTAGAGGCCAGGGCGAACACAAGCCCTATGGCTATAACGCCGGCGAAGGACGCGGCGCCGCAGGCCACGCAGCCTGAGGCGCTGACCCTTCTACCGGAGGCACCGACTACACTGACGTAGGTTGCCAAGAGCGGCAGCACGCAGGGGGAGAAGGCGGCCACCGCGCCGGCGGCGAGCGCCGCCAACGCGCTCACCGCGCTAGCCCCCGCAGTGCCGGCCTCCTCGAGGGGGCTCGAGGCGCCACGCGCCGGGGCGGCGGTAGTGGTGTTAGCTAGCGCCCTGCGGCCCACTATCCTAGGGGCCGCCTTGCCCTCGAGTATCGCCGAGACGTAGTCGAGGAAGTAGGCTGCCCTGTCAATCTCGTAGGATGACAGGTCCGGGAGGTACTTCCTCATAGACGCTACCGCCGTCATCAATTCTCCATAGCTGCCGTAGAGCTTGCGGAGCGTCATATTCTTCTCCAGAGCCTCCTTCATCTTCTCCGCCAGCGGGTCGGGCTGCCCGCTACGCGAGGACAGCCAGGCCTCCAGAGACGCCTTATCAAGACCCTTCACCTCCCCGTGGCAGGCCGAGCACCGCTCGTTGAACACGCGCAGCCCCTCCTGAGCAAGCTTCTCGGGCTCCGATACCGTGGCGGCGCCCACGGAGAAGAGAGCCCATTCCAGCATAGCATTCGTTATGTTGCTGCCCCCGAAGGCGCCCACGTGCCTGGCCACAGGCCTACCGTTAACAAACACTATGAATGTCGGCGTGTCGGTCACATGGTACCGCATGAACACGTCCTGGGTGGCGGGGCTGAACATGACGTGGAGGAAGCGTATGGGGAGACTATCGCTCTCGCGCTCCAGCACCGCCCAGTAGGGGTACATCCTCTTACATACAGGGCACGTGGGTGACTCGAACATAACCGCTACAGGCTTTGATGACCCCAGCACCACTCTGTCGAACACACTGGAGCTTCTTATCGAGTACCCGCTTACGCTTAGATAGTAGTTAGCCACGTGCATCTCATGCTCAATCAGCGCTGCCGTGAACGAGGCGGCGACTATAACCACGGAAACCAGCAGCAGGCCGGCCCTCTTAGCCCGCTGGAAGCCGCGCAGGTCCAGACGCATCCTACGTGGACTTCTCATACCCGCTGCACCAGTAGCCCATACCCTCTAGGCAAACGATTGTGGCAAACCCATGGCTTCGTAGAAATAGTCACAGCTAATTTACCTTATGACTATACTTTTCGCCCCCGGCTAGCTCTACACCTCCTCGAGCACATAGCGGGAGAGCCACACAGTCAGGCCGGCGAAGAGGAGAGCTGCAGCCGCGAGCCAGCCCACCTCTAGGAGCGAGACAGGGGAGCCGGCCAGCGCCGCCACAATGCTCGGCGCGGCTGACTGTATGTAGGGCAGCACGAGCACGAGCACCATAACCGGCATGAGCACTGCGCGGGCCTCGCTGAACACGAGTATCGCGGAGGTGAAGCTGGACACAGCGGCCAGGTACATGCTGGAGACCAGGGCTAGGAGCAGCACGACAAGCCTTAGAACGCTCCCAATCTGCGCGAAGAAGCCCATTGACGCTAGGAACACCAGCGTCTGTAGAAGTATCACAGCCATGCTGTAGATGAACTTCGCCATAAATACAGCCTCCGCGCCTATGGGGGCTAGGCGGAGCCCGTCAAGGGTCCCCCGGTCGGCCTCACGCACAAAGCTCGACAAGCTTCCGAACACCGCGAGAAACACTAGGACCAGCGTCAAGGCTATACTCGTGGCAGCCGCGTTGACGCCGGCAGCGCTCCTCATAACGTAGGCTGAGAGCAGGCCTGCAGAGACGGAGAAAACTAGCATAGAACCCGCCTCAACGCGCCGACGTATGTCGAGCAGTACATCCCGGTGTACTATGGCTACTACAGCGCCCAGCACGCCCATGAGCCCCCGAGGGGCTCTAGAACACCGAACCCTTCTCCCTTCTTAGCCTAGCCGCCCCCAACCACCGGTTCTTCGACACTCTCTCCGACACCCGCCTTCCCGCGCTTTAACCCATGCTTGGAGCCTAGACGCTTCTCTACCACGTTCATCTGGTGCTCTCCCTGCAGCATCCTGCCTACTAGGTATTGCGGAAGCTCGTGGCGTACGAAGGCGTCTATTATCTTTGATTCAGCTCTCCGGAGGAGCTCAGCCAGCGTTGACACCGAGAGCCCAAGGCTCTCCGCGAGCTGCTTGAGACTTATCCTACGGGGGAAGCTATAGTAGCCCATGAAGTAGGCGTATATTATCGCGAGCTCCTGCTTCTCCGTAAGCATATAGGCGTACTCGTCTATGCTATGACTGTGGATTATCTTGCAGCCCCATCTACGTAGCTCCTCGAGAGCGCTGCTGCGGGCTATTATGAACTCATACAGGATGCCTAGAGGCGTGAGAACCACCGTCTTAGACATAGCCCCTATAGGGGCCGCTACCAGCGGGCACGCATCGCCCTTCGGCTCTGCCGCGCGTTTACTGCAGTAGCTCCTCTTGGAGACGAGTATGCGGAGAATCCTGTTAAACTTATTAGAGTAGATCTGCTGGAAGTAGACCTCCGGGGTCTCACGTAGCTTCCTCTCAAGCTCGTTCATGACATGATTGTCTCCGCTCATCCTAACCCATATTTCCGTGTAGTCATCGGAGAGCGCGTTCACGCGGAGCACGCGTAGAGCAGGGCTGGTAGCCTTGTCGCCACCTATTATTTCTCTAAATCCAGTGCCTCCGTCAGAGCCTTCATCGAGTTCATGATGCCCGCCGAGCGAGGGGACGGATCTAATAGCCTTGAGCAATGGGCAGTCAATGTTACGTATACAATATATAACTAGCGGCTTGTTAGCGTGCATCCCTTAGCACCCCGGGAGCTCTAATACGGGCATTAATTCTGGGGGCGGAATACGTAAATAAACAGAAATAAGCACAAAAATAAGCAGAGTATGAGGATGAGAAGGGAAACATACTACCAGCTTCACCCGCTTAGTCGCGTGTTATCGAGCATAGTAATTATAAATATTACTGCTGTGTGGCGTCGAGCTATAGCGCTTGCCAGCGACGCAGGCCTACTAGGACCGTCTAGCTAGGGGTAGGCGGGAAAGCACAACGCCCAGTGCTACGCCCAGAGCGCCTGATACGATCCATCCTGGTGCACTGGCGGGGGCGTGAGAGTGCGTTAGGACAGTTGCCCCGTGCGGGTTCTGGCTCCTCTCCGGGTTCTCTACTAGCACCGGGCTACCGGTGGTAGCGTAGGTGGCATAGCCGGTGGACTTGTTGCGTGTAGTTTGCGTCCGTGGAGGGCTGCTTGCCCGCGTCGCGGGGGTTGAGGCAGATGTGCTACTATCCTCGAAGACTTCTATATCTATGAATGGCCAGCTGTCCGCCCTGCTTGCAGCCGCTATGAGGGCCGGGCCTATGCTGGCTTTAAGCCTCTTCCTACACCCTGGGGGTGCTAGGGAGAGCATTGTTCTAATCAGGTCCAGCAGGCTTACTGGCTTACCGCCGCCCGCCAGCGAGCTGTTGAAGAGCTGGCGTAGGGCTCTCGTGTATAGGTCCGTGCCGCAGGCATGGACCCCGGCGTACCGGAGGGCGGCATTCATCCTCATCCAGGTGGCGTACGCGTCCCCGGCCTCTATGGAGCCACGCACGTAGCTTACTGCCATGCTGTAAAGCCTGGGGTCCGCGTCGTGGAGGGCTTTCAGCGCCAGGAACTCGGTAGCCGCCTCCTCTAGGCTGAAGTCCCCGCCGAGCAGCCCGCTGTTTAGCCACCCATGCACCGTCTCGTGGGCCGCTGTGTGCACGAGCCAGGGGAGATCCACCTGGAGTAAGCCCGTCTTAATGTAGACCATTCCCCCAGTGCTGTGGCCGCTCTTGGGGAGCTGCAGTGGCTGCCCCTTAGGGTCGACGAGCACCACTAGCACTGGGGAGCGGGGGCTAGGGCCCAGCCACTGGGATACGAGGGAGCGGACGACGGCTACCACGTGTGCCGCATAGCTAGCTGTTTTACCGGGTAGCCTGCTAGAGTATATTATTGTCAGTCCGGTGCTGCTGTTATCCACCACGTGGTAGCTCGAGGCATCGGCCACCACTACGCTGTCGAAGACGTAGTACCTGGCCAGCATGCGCAGGGGCACACGGTAAGGGCCCCCGGGGGGCCCGTAGCCACGCCAGTCCATAGCGCTTCTAGCCAAGTAGCCTCTCGGAGCATTAACCGTCACAACCGCCGGTGCG
Source organism: Pyrodictium brockii (assembly GCF_055379715.1). Classification (NCBI taxonomy): domain Archaea; kingdom Thermoproteati; phylum Thermoproteota; class Thermoprotei; order Desulfurococcales; family Pyrodictiaceae; genus Pyrodictium; species Pyrodictium brockii. The sequence goes on along the minus strand of NZ_AP042401.1, from coordinate 1,615,592 downwards.
CCGCCGCTAGCCCGGCTTATGGACTCCAGCCTGGCAGCGGCCTGGGGGCAAACCGTGTCGAGAATGTAGTAGAGCGGTGCTGCCACGAGGCTTCTGGAGATGTCGCGTGTCTCGATGTAGTAGATGTTTGGTCTCAGCACGCCAGTGCAGCCGACATCCAGGCCGGGGCCCCGTAGCTCCACGTGCACCCTCCAGGAGGAGTCGTCTATGGGCTTGAGGAAGTCTATCCTTAGGCTGTAGCTTCCCTGGTGGGCCTGGACTGCGCTGAAAGCTAGCGCAGGCATTAGGAGCGCCAGGGCCGCGGCTGCGGCGCGGGCTTGCCTCATCCTGGACTCCCTTCCCGGGGACGCCTAGGCGCGGGCTCCGTAGCCCTAGGGCTAGGGCTTGAGGCTCTCAAGGCGGGTGGAGGAGGGGTTGGAGAGGCCGGGTATGGAGAGGTAAAAAGCCTTGGGCGCGGGTGACGGCTAGCGGGAGGGCTGCTAGCCCCTCCTGTATACGATGGCTATGCCTAGGGCTATTACTGCCAGGGCTAGCGCTATTCCGCCTAGCGTGTAGGATGCTGTGGCTACGCTGTCAATCTTGCTGCTCAGCTTGTCTATCTTGCTGCTTATCTCCTCGGCTATGCTTAGAGCCTGGCCAGCCTTGCTGCTGGCCTCCTTGGCTTCGTTGCTAGCCTTCTCCGCCCTAGCGCTGGCCTCCTGGGTCTTGCTGCTTAGTGTCTGCAGCTGGCTGGTCACCTGCTTTATCTGCTCTACAACCTGCTCTATGTTCTTGGCCTGGGGGCTTATAGCTTCAAGCTGCTTACTCAGTTCCTCGAGCTGCTTCACTAGCTCGTTCACATTAGTCTTCAGAGTGCTTACATCACCCTTTAGCGCATCCACCTCAGCGGCGGCGCCCTCAACGCTCTCTAGCTGGCTCTTTAGGGCTGGCACCTGCGCGTTGAGGGCAGCTATCTCCGCCTTTAAGGCCTCTATCTCACGCTCTATCTGCGCTATCTTCGCTGCCAGCTCGGGCGTATACTTGCCGCCTGCAGCGGCCTTGAGGCTCTGCAGCTCGGTCTGCAGCATCTTTACCTTCAGGTTGAGGGCTATCCAGTTGGTCATCTTACCGAGGGCCTCCATCACTGTGTCGACTATGCCGAACCAGTGCGCGTAGTCGGGACCCATCATCATGGCACCGTTCCTCCAGCGGCGGCCCTGGTGGTGCCATATGTAGTACCACATTATCTCCGGGAACTCGTCCAGCTTGTTGGTCGGATCTGCTATGCCCTCCTTCCAGGACAGCTGTAGCAGGCCGTATGCGAACTTAGCCACTATGTCGTAGTCTATTATGTTCTGGTCGGCTGTGCGGAAGAAGTTGTCTGCCCACTGCGAGCTGTGGCAGAGCTTGCACACCTTCTTCATCTCTTCACGGTGCTTGGCCAGCTCGCCGCTATACTCTATCTTCAGCAGCCTCGGGAACTTAGTCTCGCCGGGGGCGGGGCCCTCCACTATCTTGAAGCCCATGAACACTGGGTACCGGTACTCCGGCGGGGCGTTGGGGTTCTTGTGGGCCTCTATGTCCTCGGCCTTGCCGGCGAGCTGGCTCCAGCCGTAGAAGAGCGCCAGCTGCACCTTGTCGGGTATTATGCCCTTGGGTATGCTGAAGAAGTGCATCTCGTCCCATACAAGCCTGTTTTCAAGGTCGTGCGTGCCCTTCACAACTATCCTGCCGTCAGGGGTTGCTATTGTACTTATATGGCAGGTAGCGCAGGTAGGCGCGTTGAAGTCGCTGCCCACATGCCACGGCAGGGTCTCCCAGTTCCATTTCTCGCCGTAGGCGTGCTCTATGTTACCATGGGCGCTCTCCTCGTAGATCTCTATGTGCGGGTGGTCGTAGCCTAGGTGGCAGCGGCCACAGGTCCACGGTTTGCGAGCCTGCTTGAGGCTGAAGAGGTGCCTATCATGGCACGCGGTGCAGGTGCCTATGCTGCCGTCGGGGTCTACACGGGCTGCGCCATTGTTAGGCCAGCCCCATAGGGCTACCCTGTTAACTGTGAGGCCGCGGAGCTGAACCGTCTCCTTCTTGTAGGGCACCACTATGGTGCCGTGGCACTCGCCACAGGCGTGGTAGATGTAGCCGTTCCTAAAGTACGGGTGCTCCATTATGTTGCTTATAGGCTTGCTCACCTTGCCATCCATTGTTGTGACAGTTATCTTTATGCCAAGCCTGCTGAGGACTGTGGTGTTCAGTACGCCGCTGGCAGGCCACAGCGGGCTTATCCAGTTCTTGAAGTCCATGTCGTAGGGGGTCACCATGCCGGTAGCCTGCTTAAGCATCTTTACTATATCGTTCTCCCTGCCGGTTTCAAGGTACTCCATTACAGCCTTAGCTATGTCCTTGTAGAAGTCCCAGTCTACCTCGTCCTTGTCGCGCTGCTTGAGCAGGTAGGGCGGGAGGTACTTGAGGTACAGCTGCTTGGCCTTGACGTCGCCGAAGGGGTTTGCGCCCTGCTTCTTGGCCCAGGCTAGTATGCCCCTATACCAGGGTAGGAATGGTGAGTGCAGAGCGCCAGTGGCGTGCCAGGTCCAGCTTATCTCGGCAGCCTCCTTGGGGTGGCACTGGCTACAGTCCTTCTTGGTCACTATTGTTACTATCTTGTAGCCGAAGTGGTTCTCTATCACGTCGGGCCTATCCTGCACCTTGAACATGCCGTGGCACTCATAGCAGCCTACAACGTAAGGGTAGTTCTTGAACTTGTCAGCTATCTTGTCCGCCCACTCGGCGGCTCCAATGGCCTTGTAGAGGTCTGCCGCCTCCGCGGGGGTTGCCTGGGCGTGCTTGCTGTTAGCCCACTCGTAGACTATGCCGGGCGTGTACTGGACGTGACAGCTTAGACAAGCCTTTGTCTGCGGGCTCACCTTGTCGCTCCGCATTAGCTCCTGTACCTTCTTTACCAGCTGGTCGCCGAATACCACATTGTCGTCCTCGGCATGCGCCGCGGGCGCCAGGGCTGCCACTGCGAACAAGAGTATAGCTAATGTGACCCCTGCTAGGAGGAGCCTCCTCATAGCTTGGTGCCCTCCCTAATACAACCGTGGTAAGTTGAGTATCCATAGTGTACAACTAGTTATGTTTGGATCCCTAATCTTTCGGAGCCCACCGGGGCATGTCATAACACGTTACATCAATTATTTTAACCTATGTTGTTATTCCGGTGCTCCTCCAAGCCGCCGCTGCAGCGAATAATAGCCGTAATACCTGCCCGGAGAGCCGGCGGGGAGAATCCATGGCCTTCGGGATCCAGGGCCTACGGGTTCTCGTCACCGCGTCCACACGGGGCATAGGCCATGGAGTAGCGGAGGTGCTTCTCGAAGAGGGCGCCAGGGTGGTGATCAACGGGCGTAACCGCGAGAGGATTGAGGAGGCGCTGGAGGGGCTCCGGGGCAGAGGCGAGGTCTACGGAGTGGCTGCTGATCTCACCAGGAGGGATGACGTCAAGAGGCTTGTAAACAACGCCGCCAAGCTTCTAGGAGGTCTCGACGCGGTGGTCTACGTCACGGGGCCTCCGAGGCCCGGTGTCTTCGAGGAGCTTGGGCTCGAGGACTGGGATTATGCCGCCAGGCTTCTGGTCATGAGCGCCGTCTGGGTTGCTTACTACGCGCTGCCATACCTCAGGGAGAGCAGTAGGCCGAGCCTAGTCTATGTTACCAGCGTGGCCACTAAGGAGCCTGTGGAGGGGCTTACGCTCTCAAACGCGCTCAGGATAGCCGTGCACGGGCTAGTCAAGACGCTCTCCAGGGAGCTCGGCCGGCACGGTATTAGGGTTAACGCCGTGATGCCGGGCTACATTATGACCGATCGGGTCCGGCAGCTGGCTGAGAGGAGGGCCCGGCGGGAGGGGCGTAGCCCGGAGGAGGTGCTCCGTGACATCGCCGCCTCCGTGCCCCTGGGGAGAATCGGGGAGCCTAGGGAGGTTGGCTACCTGGTGGCGTTTCTCCTGAGCCCCTACGCCGGCTACATAAACGGGGCCTCGATACCGGTCGATGGCGGGCTCCTCCACTCGGTCTTCTAGTAGATAGAGTACTTAGAGCCCCTAATGCGCCCCGCACAGCCCTCCGCAGGGCTGGGGGGGGGGAATGGCCGCGGGAAGGACTACCGGCGCCGGTGTGGTGCGTGTCAGGATACGCGGCATCTACGCTACAGCGCTGACTAGGCTGGCTCTGGACTACGGGTTCCAGGTTGTGCAGGCCTCAAGGGTTATCGCAGACCGGTTCGGCATACCCCAGCTGACGCTCCCTGCCGACGTCACACTGAAGAACAGTGATAGCGACCCATCAGAGCTCGTGGTTGTAGGCTATACTTGGGCTGTCGAAAAGGTTCTGGAGAAGCTTAGGGAGACCCTGCCCTATTCATTCTACTGGCGCAGCCGCCTACCGCTCCACGCCACCGTCAAGGCCAGGGTGAGGGGCCGGGCCAGCGGCGAGGCGTGCATAGCCGAGGTGGAGGGGGTTGAAGCCGAGCTTGCGGACGAAGAGGTCTGCGAGCCTGGGAGGGAGGTTGTAGCCTCCGTTGTGAGGCCTGGAGTGAAGCCGTGGGAGAGGCCACGCCTCGCCCTGGGGGCGCGCGTCATAGGGGATTATGCGATACTCTTCGAGTCCCCCCGGCCCAGGGTGACGGTAAGCGAGCATGTAAGGATGCAGGAGAAGAGGGCCGAGTTAGCGGCTCTGGCCACGGAGTACACTAGCCGGGGGCTGAGCGTCCACTGGAGGAGCAGCAGCCAGCACGCCGACGCCGAGACCCTGCGGAGACACCTCGAAGAGCTGTACCAAGCGCTCCTCGAGGCCAGGGAGAGGGCTGAGAGGGGCGGCCCCGGCGTCTACACGCCGGGCGAGACGGTGGCCGTCGTGAGGCTGAGCAGCCTGGACAAGGCTACGCTGGACACGGTGAGAGACAAGGTGACCCCAACCATAGAGCTGCATCACAGCGTGAAGAGCCTCGCACCGAGCATCTCCACTGTTGTGGACTACGCGGAGAAGCTTAAGGCGCGGGGCGTGGACCCGGCGCTGCTCCGGGAGGCCTTGCTCGACACTATGGGGGAAATGCTTTCCTCAAGGCGCAGCGTCAGGATTATCCATGTTAAGCTTGACGGTAGGGTGGTGGAGCTCGGCCGGGGCGAGGTTAGAAGTATCTACCGGGAGAACGGCCGCCTCATAGTCGTCATTGAGAGGCGGGTACGGAGCCGCGGCGTCTACGATGGGCTTGGAGCCGAGAAGGAGCCCGGAGACAGGATAGTAACGGAGATTGACACAGGCTCTTGGCTTGTGAAGCACACCTACTACTCTAGGAGCGGCTGGGTAAAGGGCATATACGTCAACGTGAACACGCCCCCAGAGGTGGCGGAAGATGCCTTGGTATATCTAGACCTAGAAGTAGACGTTGTGAAGAAGCCGGGGGAGAAGCCACGCCTCATAGACGAGGATGAGCTGAAGAAGGCACTTGAATCGGGGATAGTTACGGAGAAGCTCTACCGGGAGGCGCTTGAGAAGGCTAGAAAGGCGCTGGGAGACTAACCGTTATAAAGCCCCATAATGCCGGGAGACTTTTGCATGGAGCCTGCTGGGCGCGGGGGTGCCCGAGCCAGGTCAAAGGGGGCGGGCTCAGGACCCGCTGGCGTAGGCCTGCGTGGGTTCAAATCCCACCCCCCGCACCACTGCCGCACATCTCCTCTCCCAAGCCCCTGGGATGCGGGCCGGGCTGCAATACTTCCGCCCCTCCCCCTCCCCGGAGATCCGGGTTACATACAACGTCATATACACCGTGGAGGATAACACCGTTTAAGCCCGGGACGCGGCCTTGCAGCGGATAGTCACGTTCAAGATAGAGGAGGACGTGCTAGCCGTGCTAGACCGCTATGCTAGGATGCGTAGGCTGACCCGAAGCGAGGTGATAAGGGAGGCTATAGAGAGGCTTCTAAGGAGCGAGGGTATAGAGGTGCCCAAGAGCCGTAACAGTGTAAGGTACGATCCCCGCGCGCCCGTGATAGAGGTACCAGTCTAGGTTCGGGCCCTGGCAGCGTGGTAAAAACGCCCAGCGGGTTCCGTCCGCTGCTCTTTTCCTCCTTCGGGTGCTGCGTAAGGTTCTCGCCTCTCTGTGGGGGTTCTCAGTCCCTTACAGTCTCCAGCAATGATATCACGTTCCATATTATCGTCCTGGCGTAGACCGGCATGTTGGGGTCCTGGCTTATCTCGTCGAGTATGCTTATAGCGTTCGCTGCCCTTACGCCTGGGCTGAGGCTCTCGTCGCGGAGCCGCTTGATCGCCTCCGTGGCTGCTCGCCTTATGTTACGCGGCACCGCAGTGTCATTTATTATCCTCATGAGCATTACCATGGCCTGCCTCAGCTTTGCCTCGTTGTCATAGAGGGGGGCCGCCACTGCTATCACCTCCGGAGACGTAGCCCCGGGGCATCTAGCCCCGGGTCCCGAGGGTGGAGGGCCTGGGCCCGTCTTGGAACAGCAGTCCTGGGTTCAGCTTTATTACGTTGTCCTCGTGAATGCTGTCGGCTCCAGGCTTTATGGGTGTAGAGGTGTGGGCGAGAGGGCTAGCCCGGATGTAGTACGCCGTATGGCAGACCTGCTGCGCGCTGGCGCCGCCATGCTCCCGGAGCGCTGCCCTATCTGCGGCCTCCCTCTCTTCCGGCTGCGGAGCGGCGAGGTGGTCTGCCCGGTCCACGGGAGGGTCTACATTGTTAGGGATGAGAGCGAGGCCTCTAAGGTCACAGTGCAGGGCGTGCTTGAGGAGCTCGAGAAGTTTGTCGCCTATAGGCTGAGCGAGGCTATGAGGCGCGCGGAGGCTGGGCAGGAGCCTGCAGCGATTGACGAGATACGTGGGTGGCTTGATGTGCTGGAGAGGGTTGAGCGCATCCTAGGCATGGTGTCAGTGTCGCTCGGCGAGGAGCGCCGCGGCGAGGAGAGAGGGCCCTCGGAGCCGAGGAGGAGGGGGAGGCGCTAACACTCCACGATGAGCATGGCGCTGGGCGGCTTGGAGTATAGCCTGGCCCGGCAGCCGTCCCTCAGTTCCTCCAGGAGCCTGGGGGGTAGCCCGGAGGCCAGCGGCACCGACGCCATCACCGCCCCTGCGACCAGTATCGGCTCGGCCTCGACCACCGCTATGGCTGAGGGGGCTAGGCCGCGGCGGGCTAGGGCGTAGAGGATGTAGGGGCCTACCGTGCTGCCCCTCCCACCCTCCATTATGAGCACCCTCCCGGCTATGCTGCGGCCGTCGGTCAGGGTGCCGCGCTCCGGGTCAACCTCGCCGTAGAAGGAGAGCCTGCCGTGGACCACGAGAGTCTCTCCGGAGCCGTTGCCCTCGACGATGCCGCGCAGCTTCACACGTCTCTCCGGCACCGCGCCGCACCCCGGCGGGGCCAAGCCCTGCTAGGCGCCGTAAGCCTTGACGAAATCCTCTAGGGAGGCAAGGGCCACCCTTACGCCATGTCGCCTCGGCAGGTAGAACGCCGATTTCACCGAGTCGGTTGCTATGGCCTTCAAGCCGCTCCTACCCAGCGTGCTCACCACTAGGCAGGTCCCGGGGAGGATGCGTATATTCCGCCTCGCCAGCTCCCCCGCAAGCGTCGCCAGAGGCCTAGAAGCCCTGCCAGGCACTGCTATCCACACCGGCCGCCGGAGCCTAGACACCCCGTGAGCCTCCATCAACTCCAGGACGCGGTTTACCACGTGCTCCGGGTGGTGAGGACAGCCGGTGAAGAATAGCTCGGCCTCATCCAGGCTAGCGGACTCGACCTCCTCCCGAGCCTCCCGCAGATCATTGGGGCCTAGCGCCGCTCTCTCGACGCCCCCCGGCGGCCCCTGATCCTCGGGAGACACGTGGCGCACTACACACATCGCCGTGCTGCCGGAGGCGGCTGCCGCCGCGCACATGGCTATGACCTGGCGCTTTGTTAGCCTCCCCGCATCTAGGTAGGGGAGCTCGCCCGAGAACAGCTTGCCTATCATGTAACCGAGCAGCCCTGCCTCCACCTCGCCCCTCGGCAGGGTCTCGACCCTCACGGTGATAGTTGGGCGCCGGTTTTCCTCCAGGTGAAGGCCCCAGAGGTAGGTCCTCCCGACCAGCGCGGCGGCGAGCGCTACGGGGCCGCCCTCCCTGTTGGTCCTGGCCCCATAGAGAGTGTTAGCCACCGCTACCGCGCTCGACTCGCCCCATGCCAGGTGCTCTCCGGGCCTAGGCCTGCGCAGCGCGTAGGGTATACAGGTCCCGCTGGGCTCGAACCCCATACGGAGGAGGGCCTTCACTATCCTGGCCTGCTTCTCCACATGCTCCCTCGGCACAGGGTAGGGGGGATCCATGCCCAGCGGGGCGCCGGCGGGGTTGAATGTAGAGTAGACCGCTACCCTCCCGCCGGAAGCCAGGCCCTCTATGAACTCGAGGCCCGGGTCTCCTATGTTGCTGTACGACACGCCGCTGACATGCGCATGGCTTATCCTTATGAGCCTTTCCGCTCCAAGAGCCTCGCCTATGCGGACGAGGAGCTTCATAGCCAGCTGGCGGGCCGGGCCCTCCTCGCCCTTGAGGATGCGCTCCTCCTCCCGGGTGAGGTACATGGCTCAGCTGCTACCCCCTATCCTAGGCCTGGTGTACCTTTCACGCTCGCGTATAGGGGCTGTAGCGTCCAGGACAAGCTTGTAGGTTAGCCCCTCCCTGGCACTCGGATCAAGCGTGGAGCCCCTAGCATGAGGGATAACGACTAGCCCCCTGTCAGCCTGGAACCTGGTGGCTATGGCCCACTCGACCTCCCACGGGTCATCGGGGTCTATATCGCTGTCTACAACAACCACGTGCTTGAGGCTGGGATGAGCTGCTAGCGCCGCGAGGCCGGCAGTCTTCCCATCGCCATCATGCTGCTTCTCGATAGAGATCACAGCATGCAGCCACATACCCCCCGCGGGGGTGAGCCGCACCTTCCTCACATGAGGCACAGTGCGCGCCACAGCCTCGTATATCGCAGCCTCCCTGGGGAACCCCATTAGCATCATGTGCTCGTAGCCGCCGGGCAGTATTACATGCATGTAGGGCTTGTAGACCTTGTTTACATAGACGTGCTCCACATGGAGCACGGGCTCCTCCCTGGCCCGGTCGTAGAGCTGGAGGAGGTCTACGAAGGGGCCCTCCGGCGCCCGGTCGGGGCCCAGCCTAGCCTCAATAACCATCGAGGAGCCGCAGGGCACCGGCAGCCCGTGGAGGGGAGTACGGCAAACAGCCAGGCCGCCTAGGAGGGCAGAGGCTATGCCCAGCTCGAACACGCCGTAGGAGGGGCTCGAAGCCGCGGCCAGAAGAACGCGGGGGTCGACACCTATGACAACCGCTACCGGGAGCCCCTTGTCCCCCGCCTCGCGGAGCATCCTGTAGAGGTGGCGGGGTACAACCCTTACAGCTGCATAGCTCTTATCATCGCTCACCATTATTCTATGTATGGAGGCGTTGCACACATCCCCCCTACATGCTATAAATATCGACGAGGTGACGTAAGATCCCCCATCCTTCTCGTAGAACCGCAGGGCTGGGAGGAGGGAGACCCCGGAGCCGGCCTCCTCGAAGAAGCTGCTGAACCGGCGCTCCTCGAAGCCCCCCGGGCTGGATAGGGCACGGGAGAGCCTGGAGTAGGCCTCCACATCGCTGCCCGCGCCGAGGGCCCAGTAGAGTGTCTCCCTCCCAGCTATCAGGTTTGAAGCGAAGGGCCACCCGAAGCCCCTTACACGATACACCACTATACCGCGGCCGTCATACTGTTTTATCAAGCGTGCGGCCTCGTAGCGGGGATCGAGGGGCTCTGGAGCCTCCACAAGCTTGGCTCCACGGCTTCTGGCCTCCTCAAGGAACAGCTCCACGGAAGCATCTATATTACGCATCTCAGCGGCCTCCCCGTTTCCTCGTAGTCCTCGCTAAGCCGGACACCTCCTAGAACTAATCCCTTAACCTCGCCGGTATAGGGGGTAGCCACACGAGCCACCATCCTCTGGAAGTCTATATCGCGTAGCAGACCCAGCGCCTTCTCCTCCCCATCGGGGCCTATGAGGGACACCAGGGCGTTGATGGCCAGGTTCTTGTCGAGTATATACATCTGCTTCTGGTAGACTGAGGCAGCCCTCTCAATACCCCCGGGATCCGCCTGCCCCAGGGTAACCACGTAAAGCGTGTCGTGGGTCTCGCTAGCCGCTAGCACGGGGGCCCGGAGGAGCTGCTGGAGCGTCTTCACATGTTCCCCGGGGAGCCGGGCGCCGGAGAAGAAGCAGCTCCCGTAGACAGAGACCCTGGCGAGGTCTATGTCCCTCTCGTAGAGGGGCTCCAGGTACCTGCGGTAGGCCTGGCTCCGCAGCTCCCTGCGCTCCTCCCTGCTCCGCTCCCTCCTCGAAGCCGGGCTTGGCAGGTAGGCGACGCCGCAGCGCTGCCCGGAGAAAAGCCTCTCAACCATGTGGTAGAGCTTCTCGTCGCCAACCACATACACCATGTCAACGGGTATGTACCTGGCTATCTCAGCCTTATACTCTATGGAGTTTATTCCCTGTACCCAGCCGTCAGTATCAACCACGACGACCTCGATGCCCCGGCTGCGCAGCCGGAGGGCGAGCTCCACAGCCCCTGCCACTATTCTGCGCTCGGCCCGCTGGGGAGTTATGCTCCCAACAAACCTGATGTACTCGGCCCTCAGCTCGCGGAGCCATAGCAGGGGCCGCCGAGCCTCGGCGGCGGAGACACAGGCCGGTGGCCCTACATCCGCCTGGCCCACGTCAGCGTCTACCACGCCAGCCCTCATGCCGCGGAGGAGGGCACGGTTCAGTATCATAGCCGAGAGGCTGGACTTGCCTGCATCCACGGGGCCGAGCACCATGAAGCTCTTGCAGCCCCTGCGGATCGCGTCGTCCACGCTGCGGAGCCAGGTATCGACAACCTCCTCGCCCGGCTCCGGCCGCTCAAGCGAGCCCCCGTAGCCCACCTCGACCTCGACGCTAGACTCTACAAGGGCCTTTATCGCGTAGCTGCGGTGCTTGTGGACGACGAACTCGTCCCCGTGGTTGAAAACCGCGCCGAGCACCACGACCTGGCCGTAGGATACGCGCGCCCGGAGGGGGCCGGTGGCCCTCACAACCTGGCCAGGCTCCAGCCGGATGCTGATACGCATACCTGGAGCCCCCGCCAAGTCCCCTCTAGAGCCGATATCCCTCGATGAACGCGCGGAGCGCTATAGCGGCAGCTGCACGGAGGTCGTCGGCAGCCAGCTTCTCGGCGCCCCGCACCCCCAGCAGGGGCGCCCGGTTTGAGCTGTGCTCGTCTACCAGGTACACCCGGGCGCCGCAGGCTCTAAGCTCCTCCACTAGGCCCAGGGCGCGGCCAGCCATCGAGGGAGAGGAGCCCACAGCTACCACGAGCTCCGGATGCCTCCTAGAGGCGCTGCATATCCAGCCAAGCAGCCGCCTGGAGCCCGGCGGCTCGAAGCCGCTATAGAGAACCGCGCCCGCCGAGAGAAGCACGTAGGCGAGTTTCGAGGAGCCCACGTCGACGCCCAGTATAGCCTCGTAGAGGCGGCCTTGGACCGCTTTTACGAAGTCCAGAAGCCCGGCTATCGGCCCCTCCCCCTCGTCTAGGATCACCACTCTCCCGCAGCCTTCCCCAAGGCTCTCCAGGGAGCGGTGGTCTGCAACCACTATCTCGCCGTCGCTGCAGGGGGCCGGGCCCCGGGGGACCCGGTAGCCTACACCGAGAAGCCTGGCTAGCTCCACCAGCCTCTTAGCGAGCACTGGCTCGCTACTCCATATAATAACCGTGCGCCTCCCAGGCGTGGCCGGTGGGGACCTGGCCAACCCGGAGTCAGTGACCCGGCTTACGGGGAGAATATTTGCCTGTCTGTAGGAAGCTCCTGGAAGCCCTTACCTGGCCCGGCGTGGTGCTGGTGTACGGCGCGGCGGGTGTAGGTAAGACAACGCTCGCACTAGAGTTCCTAAAGGACTACTGCAGCTCGCGATGCCTATACCTGACCACCGAGGGCCTGGACTTCGTGAAGCGCGCCGAGCGGATGGGCGTGGATATGAGCCGGGTCACGGTGTACGAGGCGCTACAGCATACAGACTTCCTAGAGCTGCTGGCCCAGCAGAGCCTCCCGCTAAACGACATAGTTGTGGTGGATAGCGTGAACTTCTTCGCCCGGAGCGGGGTGGAGAAGGCCTATGAGACCACACTGCTCCTGGCCGCCGCGCTCTTCAAACTAAGCGAAGACTATAGGGTACCCGTGGTGGAGACCGCCCAGGTACACAGCGCGGGCAACTCCTACGAGCCTGTGGCGGCGAAGGGGCTGGAGATGTGGGCGCATAACATGGTAAGGCTTGAATACGCTTCGCCCGGGCGTAGGAGGCTCCACCTGGAGAGGCCCGGCGGCCTGGAGGCGGAGTTCCGCATAGTAGAGGGAGGAGTGGAGTGGCTAGACTGCTGACCCCCACTGAGACCGTGCTCGTCCTCCTGCCAGCTCTCGCGGCCAACGGCTCCCCCGTCCTCCTAGGCCACAGGGGCACCCCGATCGACGGGGGCAGGAGGTTCATCGACGGAAGGCCGTTGCTGGGCCCCGGGAAGACCTGGGAGGGGCTGGCGCTAGGCACCCTGTATGGCTCGATAGTGGCGCTCCTCCTAGCCTCGCTCACCTGCCGCCCCCTCATACTCTGGGGCGGCATCGCCGCCTCTCTGGGAGCCTTGATCGGGGACATGCTCGCCGCGTTCATAAAGAGGAGGCTCGGCCTTGAGCGTGGAGCGCCCGCCCCGGTGCTGGACCAGCTGGACTTCTACTCCGGGGCCCTGCTGCTCCTCTATACTCTCGGCCTCGTGGTGGATCCTCTAACCGCGGTGCTCCTGGCGCCGGCGGTGTTCATGCTGCACCGCGCCACCAACATTGCGGCCAATAAGCTGAGGCTGAAGCAGGTACCCTGGTAGAAGCCCCAAGGCCGCCGCAGAGGGGCCCGCCACGTGGGTCCCCCATTTCACCTGCTACGCTCCTCCCCCGCCTCCCCGCTGCCGGAGCCCCCAGGTTTTATCAGCCCGGCCATCAGCTTCATGCGGTACCTGTAGGCAACGTACCTATCCTCCGGCGAGAAGCGGGGCGGATGGGGAACCGCTAGAGGGCCACCGCAGAGGGGGCACCGGTCGCGCCGAAGCGTGTACCTGCCGCAGACCATGCACCTTCTCATGAGCCACCTCATTGTCGCCACCCTCCTCGGGCCTCCCGGGGCTTCAGCGCTACCGCCTCTCCCTAGTGAAGTCGAAGCTCACGCCCAACTTCTCGGCCTCGGCCCTGCCGGTCTCTAGGCCCTTCTCTAGAGCCTTCTCGAGGGTCTTGTAGTCGTAGGCTTCTAGCTCAAGCCTGTAGCGGGGCGTGCCTATAGTGTAGAGCCTGACGCTTATATCACCAGAGGACTTCATTATAGCGTTCTTCACCGCGAGTAGCACCTTCTTTATGCGCTCCACACCGTCGCCCGCTAGGCTCCTAGCCGTTATGACCCCGCCTATCCTTACCCTCTTCACCTCTACATGGCGCCTTATCTCCTCGAGCAGCGGCTGTATCCACTCCTCCGGGACGCCGGCCTTGCGGAGAGCCTCCTCGCCGCGTATAGCTGCCTCCTCGAAGGCTGCCATCAGCTCCCCATAGGCCTCCTCGAGGCGCCACCCTACCTCCTCATAAGCCTGGTCCAGGCTCTTCCCCAGCTTCTGCGCCACTATCTCCAGTATCTTCTCCGCCTTCTGGGCCCTCTTCCACTCCATCATCTTGCGGCGGCGCTCATTATCGTTGACACGCTTGAGCGACACGTCCACCTGGCGGTTCCGCCTATTGACCCTGATAACCTTGACTACTATCTTCTGGCCAGGCTTCACCACGTCGTGTATGCTGCGCACCCAGCGGGAGGCGACCTCACTCCAGGGTAGGTACGCCTCCAGGCCGCCATACTCGTCCAGGTTGAGGTAGGCGCCGTAATCGTACACCTCGCGCACCGTCGCCACCACTAGCTCTCCCACGTCGGGCAACTCCTTCTTCCTCATAGGCACTGCCCTACACCCCTCTAGGGCTACACCTGCCCCGGGAACCCGAGGGATGCGTGGCCTACTAATATAACGTAGCAGCTCTAGAGCCACCCATCTTGTGCAGAGGCGCGGATCAGCAGCGAGAAGGAGACCGGGAACACTATGCTGCAGCCGGGAGGGCAAAGGGGGGCCGAGAGCACGGGTGAAAAAGCTGGGCTAGCCCAGGACGCGGACCACCTGGCCGAGTATCTTGGCCTTGCCGCCGGTGGGCTCCACTAGCTGGGCTCCACAGACCAGGCAGCGGACAGGAAAGGTGGCGTGGCTGAACACCACTTGCTCGTTGCCGCAGACGGGGCAGCGGACGAGTAGGAACTTGCTCCTCGGCTGGGGGACCAGTACCTTCAGCCGGCTCACCATAGGCTACCTCACCTCCACGAGCTCGACCTTCTTCAGCCGGATCCCCCTACGGTGCAGTATATAGCCACACTTCTGGCACTTGAGCTTGAGTACAACCTTCTTGGTTACCTTGGCGAAGCGCTTCTGCTCCGGCTTCCTCTTGCTACCATAGCCCTCCTGCTTCCTACGATACCTTCGCTCACCCTCAGCTAGGCTACGCCTCTTACCATGCTTGTATATCGTCACCGAGTGGGGTGTATGCGTCTTACAGCGCGGGCAGTAGGTGACTATAACCTTGGGCACCTTCATGGCGCTGCACCGCTACCCTACCGAACCCCGTATACCGGGCCCCAGGGGGTTCCCAGACTTAAATTAAATACTCTATAGATGGGCCCCTTAGGGCTGCCGCCCTCACCGCGCCTGGCTGAAGGCCAGGCCGGTCTCCACGGGCTCGGCGAGCCCCGCTGCTATCAGCTTAACCGCCCTAGAGGGCTCCATGCACGTGTAGGCGCCAGGCTTACCAAGACCGCCCTTAACGCCCAGGGGCTGGCGGAGCACCACCGGCATACACTGCCTGCCGTAAACCAGCTCGCCGGCAAGAAGCCTCGCATATGTCTCCGCCTCATCGACGCCCGCTCCTGCAGCCTCCACCAGCACCTCTCTAGCAAGCTCCTTTACCTCCCCTACCATGTCGAAGTAGCGGACAAGTACACGCTTATGCTCAAGCGCATGCCGATCCAGGAGGCTACGGGCAAGCATGCCATGGAACCGGAGGCCGGCCTCTAATAGCTCCCCAAGCTTGCCAGAGTCGAGAACCCTCCTCAAAGCATCCAGTAACAGGGAGAGACCATACTCCCCCTCAACAGACAATACTACCCACCTCTGGGCTGCCGGGGGCTTAGGCCACTACAGCTACCCCCTTAGCCAGCAGGTAGACAGCCACGGGAGCCGGCAGCCTAGGCTTATCTCCCCTCCGCAGCCGCAGCCGGTTACCCAGCACCGTCACAGTGGCAGGTATATCCGCCACTATCTCGATCCTCAGCGTATCATAGCTTGTGAAGGGCGACAGGCTCTCCGACAGCGTGAAGCCGTAGAGGGCGTCCAGGCTCAGAGGCACCACTGGGAGCCCGGTCTTCCCATTGATGCTCCAGGGGGCACGGATTAGCCTACGCGTATCCACAGTCACCTGCTCGTCTACCTCCACGCCCAGCAGCTCACGGGCCCGGGCTTCAAGCTCGCCGAAGAGCTTCTGGTACTCCTCGTAGCTCATCTGGACACGGCCCGTAAGGCGGCGCGCCAGATCCCGGCGGCCGGCGGCCTCGGCTAGCCTGTACATCACCCTAGCTAGCCTGCCCCTTGCCCCGGCGAGGTCTATGCTCGGGGGTATGGGGGAGGGTCTCCCTCTGCGTAGGCTGAGGCTGCGCCAGGGCTCGAGCACTTCCTCGCGAAGCCCCACTGCCTTGACGTAGTTGACCAGCTCGCGGCGTATATCCTGCCCGGCCCGGGCCAGCTCGTCAGAGTCCCGGAGGTAGACCGTCAGGTGGAAGCCACGGTGCCCCGAGAACTCTAGCGCCACCTGCTTCTCCTCAACGCCCAGCTCATCGACCAGTATGTCGTAGAGGAGCACACTCCTCAGCGCGGCGGGCTTGATGCACTTCTCGTCTATGAAGGAGGTCTTCTCCCCCAGGGGGGTCTCGACCTCCACAGTCATACCGCTGCACTCGGGCAGGTGGTCGGCATCTATATCGAATACAAGGTCGGCGGAGCGCCATCCTTTAGCATCCATATCGTCCAGCCCCGGCTGGTCGTAGCGGGCGGAGGAGTAGTAGAAGTGGCGGGGCGCTCTCTCGACTAGGAACTGCTTGACTTGCGAGGCGCTTGTAAAGGAGAGGTGGCGTATATAGCTCTTGCCGGTCCAGGTCTGTGCGGCAAACTCTCTGAGAGCAAAGTCGCTGGGAAGGCTAGGATCCCGCTTCTCATAGTACTCGCGGGTGAGCCTCTCTAACAGCCTCCTAGTCCTAGCGGCCTTGGCCCGCAGGCCCTCCTCCGGCATCGGTTATTCTACCCTCGGGGCTATTAGGAAGCTGAACTTAGCGCCCTGGGGGAGCTCGTGCTCCACCAGAGCCGGCATGTCGGTGCTGAAGTGGATTGTAACCATGTCGGCCACTCTGGAGGCGCTTGATAGGTCGCTGAAGTACTCGAGCGTGTAGCTTGCCTGCTGGGAGCCGTCCACCTCGAGGTCTACAAGGCTTCCGCTCTCACGCGTGTATATTATCTCGGCTTCGCCGAGCTCGCTTGAGGACGATACCTTGAACTCGTCGCCCTCCGCTACGAATCTTATCACGTCACCTATGAGCTCCACGTCCTTTATAGTATCACGGTACACGTCGCTCATAACCTTGACGTGGGCCTTGAACTCTAGCTGGGGCTCGGGAAGCTGCTCGGCAGTTATGTCGAGCAGGGGGAGGGTAAATGTGCGCACACCCTTTCCTATGAAGCTGAAGCTCACCGAGTTCTCGTCAGCATTTATCTCTAGCCGGTCCTCCTTCCCCGCTCGGCGTAAGACTTTAGCGACATCGTCGAGGTTGAGGCCGAGTTCCCTACGCTCCTCTAGATCAAACTCCTCAAAAGAGTCCCTGGGAAACCGCATGTCTAGCATAATTACGTGCGAGGGATCCATTGCCCTGAAGAGGAGCCCCTCCTCCGGGTCTGCGACGAACACGCCCTCCTCTATAACCTTCGATATCGCCGATACGAGGTAACGCCAGACACGGGCATCGAAGAACACAATTTTCAAGACCGGTGTCACCTCGTCGCTGCCCTGGACCCGGGGGGTTCCAGCAGTTCCTATCCCAGGATGTAGCGTACGCTGGGGGCTTGACCGGGGTAAAATTAGGATGGGGCCTTTTCCCGGCCCTGGGCTTCACGGCACATAGCCAGCAGCTGCTGGGCTGCACTCAGCCCCGATTGCACTAGGTGAAGGGCTCTCTCCATATGGGGCCTCGACGATATGTGCTGAGGAGTCCTGCTGTATGCCTCAAAAACATCCTCGTAGAGCTTCCCGAACAGCCTGGCAAAATACTCCAAGTAGCTATAGTCGATCACGCACGAGCCGCTAGTCATACTCTCTCCACACATACCCGCAGCTCACACACTTGAAGAACCTTGTCGGGGGCTCGTCGGCGCGGCGGGTCTGCACAACCCAGTAGTAGGCCTCATGGTAGCCGCAGCGTGGACATGTAACCCTCGTCTTAGGCAGCGACTCTAGGTTCTGCTGGCTGCTGACAACAACTATCCTCTCCTTCTCACTGTGTCTTATCTGCTGCCGGAGTACCGAGAGGGCCGGGCTATTGTTACCATCGACCTCCTCCTGGTAGCCACAGCTGGGGCACACCCAGACACGCTTGCCATCAACGGTACGTAGGACCATTAGGCTACCACAGCGAGGACAGAACTTCATGGCACCAGGCACCCCCTATGATCCACTGCGCCGCGCCGCCCTTCCGCCCTATTGATACGCTTCGGGAGCCAGCCCACAGAGCCAGCCACCTGGCCTCTCTTACACTTTTCCACCTACGCGCGGCGCTGCCAGCCGCCCGCGTCCTCTCCACGACCCTGGAGCCATCGACGCAGGGGGTCTTCAGCGCAGAGACCCCTTAAGAGCGCCTTGATGCAGGCATGGCAGCTTGGCGTGTAGGACTCTAGGCTCAGAGGCTCTAGGCCCAGCCGCGCAGCGGCCCCCGGAGGCCATGCAGCCCTAAGCTCTTCGAAGAAGCTGCTGGATCTAACTGTCTCGACCAGTTCCTCGAGGGAGCCGCCTATGAAGAGGGCCTCGACCCTACCCTGCCCCCGCAGAACCGCCGCTGCCGCCGCGTCTCCACACTGTTGGATGTATAGGAGGCGGGCTTCACGCTTCACACTTCGCATTAGACTTTAGCGCCTCCTCAAAGGCCCGGCGGAACTCTCTAGCATCTCTGATTATGTCGCTCAAAACCTCCTCTACCACGTCCAGGGGATCCCTGCTGCCGTCAGTAGAGAGGACTATGACCGGATTGCCTATCAGCGGGTGGGGTATCATGTAGGACGAGTACACCACGCCCGGCTTCCTTATGGCGTACTTGGCGATCAGGTTTGCCATGGTATGGTCCTCGCCCACAAGCTCCAGCTCCACGCTATTACCCTCGCGTTTCAGCAGCTTCACCTTCTCGGCCATGGCCTCCCACAGCCCCCGCCGCCTTAGCCGGGGAGCTGAGCCCCCTTAAGCAGTACCGCTATCTTCCTCAAGCCGCGGCGCCATTCCTCCCGGAGAACGAGCCCCTCCTCGGTCTCTTCAAGAACCCTGGAGCGGAGCCCGTATTCTATCACCCTCTCGGGGTCCTCCCCCAGTCCAGCCGCGAGAGCAGCTATCATCCGCTTGGCCGCCGCCCCTTTTACCCGGAACCTGAGGCCCTCTATAACCTCGGCTATTCTCCTAGCAAGCTCTATCACCTCCTCCGGCGGAGCGTCGGTGTAGAGTATGGATTTGTCCTCGCTCAGCCGGGCATCGTAACCGCGGAGCAGGAGGGCATGGACGAGGGCTTCCGGCGGGAAGGTCCTGCCGGCCTCCTTCACTATGGCCTCTATGGAGGCTTCCCGCCTCGTCTCCAGCTTGTAGATCTCCCATAGCTCGGCTAAGGCCTGCCTCACACGGTACCAGGTGTCCTTGATCTCATAGTCGGTGCCTACGAGTTCTACATACACTTTTCCATCCCTAATGCTTACCTCGGCATAGTTGCTTCTGAGGGCACTGCCTATCTTCTCATACAGCTTTTCGATAGGCACACCAGGTGGAGCGTTTACCACGTAGAGCTTCCTCTTTACCACCCTCAAGCCCGTCACCCTCAGGGCCGCTACGCTCCAGCATTGTGCCTCCTCTTGCGCCGGGCGGTGAGTATGTAGAGTGGGGATACCCTCCTATCTTCCTCATTGCCGCAGTGCAGGCAGACGAGCCTGGGGCTACCTGGGACGCGGTAAAGAGGGGCTCCACAGACAGAGCAGTAGGCCAGCACTACGCCGTCCTGCGACTTCTTCATGGACAGCATGAAGGGCGGGGTGGAGGACATGACCGTTGCGCGTATGTAGTCGCCGGGCTTCACGTAGTCGTATATGCTCCTCTCGCCGGGGGAGTCGGCTACCTGGACTATGTGTAGTGCGCCACTGAAGAACCCGTTATAGGGCACCATGCGCTCATCCGCGAATATCCTGACAAGGGCTAGCTCCTCCCGCGGGACCGCGTACACGATGCCGTAGACTGCGCTGCCACGCCTAGGTAGCCTGGGCTTTGCTGAGAAAGGCTTCACGCTTATCCTCCTAGAAGCCATGTCTACCTCTACTCTCCCGAAGCGCGCCGCCCGTATCAAGCCGTCGTCCACATAGACGCCGTCGCCTGGTATGAACTCCTCCACCGTGCAGAGGGGCTCTCCGGGGAACACTCTACGCCCCGCCAGCTCCTCGATGCTCCTCAGCGCCATGGCTCTGCGTCCCCTTCCGGGCCTTCAGCAGCAGCACCGGTATGTAATGTATCCTTTTGACGTGGCCATCATACATAGCGGGTATGGGGAAGCGGTAAACCCTAAGGAACTCCGCCGTGTAGCCCGCGGAGGAGAAGAGGCGGGAAAGGTAGCGTTTCACACCCTCCCCCGCGTAGTGGAGGCTGCAGACCAGGCGCGCTCCCAGGTCAATACCCGCCTCCATAAATAGCCGATCAACCCTCCTTCTTGAGACGCCGAAGGGGGGATTCTCGACAATACAGGCGTCCTCGAGCCTTCGTAGAGGCAGGCTGGCAACATCGGCTGCTACAAAGTCTACTAGACTCATACGGTAGAGCGCCGATCCCCTTGCAGCCTCGAGGACCTCCGAGTCTATGTCGATGCCTACAACGTAGGCCGCTGTAACCAGCGATACTGCATAGCTGAGCATACCGGTTCCCGAGCCCAGGTCAACCGCCAAGCCGCAGTCCTCGAGGGCAATGCATAGGGCCATATCTAGCGCTATCTCCGGCGGTGTACGGTACTGCTCATAGATGCGCTTAGGCCTGGGGAGCCTGGGAACAAGCTTCTCCAGGAGGACGGCAAGCCTCGAAACCTTTAGGGGCTTCAAGGCGGCCATGTCACCAGGGAAATGTGTAGTCCTGCGACGTGATTCCGCCCGAAAGCACTATCCTGGCCTCGGCCGGCGTGAGCACTGGCTTGTAGTAGTCTCCCAGATCCTCTATGGCCAGTCTCGGGCAAGAGGTGACCACGAAGGCGTCGTAGTCGCCCGGGGAGAGGTTGTCGAGATACTCTCTCGAGAGGTACCTGGCGAGTATCACGCGGTGCCTTATACCCCTCTTCTCCGCTAGCCGGGAGAGGTAGTCAGCTATCCAGGGCCGGTACTGGCCCGGCAGAAGCCCCACTATAATGCCCAGGCTTGAGGCCCTAGAGGCCTGCTGCATTAACCAGTACCGCCTGGCCAGGGTCTTTGAGACAAGGCCGCCTATGTCATCGACACTGGATGTGTAGGGGTCGACGCGGAGCACGGGCTTGGAGCCGCCGAGCGCCAGGCCGAGGCCGAGGGCATGGAAGTATCCTCCAGCAACTACCAGGTAGGCATCCACGGCTCCCCGTAGCTTGGTCAGGTTGTAGTAATAGCAGCCGAGCACGCTGCTGGCAGCCCTAACCACTACGCCGGAGCTGGAGAGCTTCCCAGCAATCATAGCTGCAAGCCTACGGTGTTGGACCGAATAGCCGACAGCCACCCTAGACCAGCCGTGCCTCTCCAGGGCCTCTAGGAGCTTGGAGGATAAGGCCTCGGGGTCGCCGCCGAGGTACTCTGCCTCGACGAGATACACGCCGCCGGGGAGCCCCTGGGAGCAGCTCCCCCGCCAGCAGAGGGGGTAGACGTACTCGCCATGCCCTATATGCACCAGTATAGCCCGGCCTCCGAACATGTCTAGTGCGTCCAGGGAGGCACTGCAAGCGCCGAACGAGGGCTCCAGCCTTACAGCGACACGCACGCCGAGACAGGCTTCCAGGAAGCCGGCTAGCCTCTCGAGAAGCCTAACCATGCCCTGTGGAGCCTCGAGGATGAGCAGCTCGGACCGCCTGGTATTGACGGCCTCCGCGACATGGTTGAAGTCGAACATGTAGCCGTCTATGACCGTGCAGCAGCCCCTACACTCCCAGGCCAAGACAGCCCATGCACCCAGTGGCCCGGACCCGGGAGCACCCCGATAGCACTGCCCGCGCCTGAGGGCCCCGAATGTGGCCCGGGGGGTGAAGGGGCCGGCTAGCTGGAGAGAGGAGGTGTGGGGAGGAAGACGCTAGCTCGCAGGGGCCACCTCCTCCTTCAGGGGTATTATGCGTATACGGGTTGGCAGTGGCAGCTTAGAGGCGCCACGGCGCAGCGCCTCCTTAGCGTGGTCGAGATGCTTCTTGCTCACCCGCACCTCTAGCACCGCCTGGCCGGGGTATACCCTTGCAGCGGTGCCGACGGGCTTGCCGAAGGCCTGCCTCATGCCCTCCTGCAGACGGTCCGCGCCCGCAAAGGCCATCATCTTGTTCTCGCGGAGCACGTGGTGGGGGTACACCCTTACGCGGAAGAGGTAGTTCTGGTCACCTATGGTGGTGGACAGGTACTTGTGAACCATTACACGGGCTGCCTCGAGGGCATTGTGGCGTATCTGGCCGCGCTCCTCCACGTATACCTCAACTATGTAGTCATAGTCGCCGTGCGGGTTACCCATGGTGAACTTCTGTATCTTCGGCGGCGGCACACCGTGGATATACTCCTTCCTCGTATACGCCGGCCCGGAGAACGCCTTGGACCTGCGCTTCGTGTAGCAGCGCGCGGGCTTCTGCGGCATGACTGGGCCCCGAGGGAGAGACCCGGAGGTGGCTGTTTATGAAGCCTTCTCCGCCGCTACCCCGGCCTAGCGACAATTATGTAGGGATAGAGGTTCCCGTGGGCCACGCGGCGCTCGTGGGCTATGGACCAGCCCTCCCTCTCCAACACCTGCCTCACCGTCTTATGCTCTGTAGTTATCAATACTATACTCTTCTGCACCACTTTAACCGCCTCTCGGAGAAAGCTGTGGTAGACACGCCGCACCTCCCTAGGGCTCCCCATGCGTATCCCGTAGGGAGGGTTAGACACTATAACATCGACACTGTCCACGTAGCTTGAGAGCCTTGCGGCGTCGCCCACTATGAAGCGTATACGGTTCTCCACCATGGCGGCCCTGGCGTTGAGCCTAGCACCTCCTATGTGTCTGCGGCTCCTATCCATGCAGATTATCCTGGAGCTCTCCAGCAGGGTTGCCGCCTCCACCGCCACCGTGCCCCCGCCGCACATGGGATCCATCAATGTTTCTCCGTCACGTATGCCCGAGAGAATTATCATAGCGTAGGCGAGGGTTGGCTTGAGCGCCGCCGGGTGGTCGTATATCCTGTAGCCCCTCCGGTGCCAGGACAGCTCGCCGCCAAGCTCTATAGAGACGAAGAGCTCATCGTGGATGACATCCACCGCTACTACTACAGCAGGGTAGTCGAGATCCACAGGGGGCCTGGCTCCATGGGCTCTGCTCACAGCCTCTATAACAGCGTCCCCGGCCACGCGGGCCACGTCTAGCGAGGAGAAGCTATGCTTCCCGACGCGCTCAGCCCTCACAGCGAAGCTCGTGTAGGGCGTTATGTACTTCTCCACTCCACTCTCGAGAACCGCCTCGCGGACCTTCTCTAGGCAGCTGTGGCCGCCGCAGATACTGCTGCGGGAGAGAAGGAGCCTAGCCCGGTGTATCGACTTCATGTAGCTGACTAGGTATAGCTGGTCCTCATCCAGGGATACTATTACACGGCCGTGACCCGTCCTGGTCTCGAGGATCCTGGCCCCGAGCCTAGCCGTCGCCTCCTCCGCCACTATGTCCTCTATCCCCGGGTTTGTCGTAAGTATCAGCGTCCTGGGCGCCACCGCCTCTGCACTCCTCCACTAGGCGGCGGAGCCTCTTAGCTAGCAGGTATAATGCTGACGCCTCGCCACCCGTGAGCCCCGAGCGCCACAGCACGTGGCGGAGAGCCGCCTCCACCGCCCCAAGCCTCTCCCTGTCAACAAGGGCCTCCGCCACGCTGCGGAGCAGCTTGTAGACCCTCTCCAGGCTCGCCGCATCAGCCCTCTCATGCAGCTCGCGGCGGCCGCTGAGGGAGATCCACAGCTCGTAGAGCACTATCGCCACTGCATGGCTGAGGTTGAGCACCGGGTACTCCGGGTTAGCCGGCACATGGACCAGGACATGGCACTTCGACAGCTCCTCCCTGGTGAGCCCGACGCTCTCCCTGCCGAACACCACGGCCAGGCTCCTGTAGCGCGGCGCCAGCCTCTCGGCGAACTCCCTGGCAGCGACGGCGTGGCGGAGCACGTCGCTGCGCTGCCCCGTCTTCGCACTGGTGCATGCGGCTACATCGACACCCTTCAGCGCTTCGTCCAGGCTATCTAGCACTCTGGCGCGATCGAGCATATAGGCGCCGTGGGCTGCGAAGCGCCTCGCCTCCTCGCTGCCCGGGCTGACTCTCGGCGAGACCAGGTAGAACTCGTCCACCCCGAAGTTGGCGGCTAGCCTGGCTATGAACCCCAGGTTCACCTCCCCCTCGGTGCCGACGAGTACGAGCCTCACCTTCGCGGCTCCCGGCAACCATACACCACCACTATGTCCTCGAAGAAGAGGTGGAGGCTCCCCTTCTTCAACGCTACACCTGCCTTGCTGAGCACGTCTAGCAGCCTCTCATTGCTTCCACTGAGAGAGGAGTAAACGAGCACCACGCACCGGTAGCCTGGGCAGCCGGCCACTAGAGCCGCGAGCCTCTCAGCCTCGCCTATACCCCCGCTCCAGGCCAGAGCCTCTATACCCTCATCCTCTACGGGCAGGTAGGGCGTGTTGTACATGATATAAGCGCCGGCGCCGGGGCAGCGGAGGCATGAGGCATTGTCGCACTGGACTACGTCAACCAGCGCGTCGAGCCCGGAGCCACGGGCGTTGAGGAGGCTGCAGCGGGCCGCGCAGGGGCTCAAGTCTATCATGACGGTGTAGCTGCCCCGGCTGGCGCACTCGAGCCCGAGCACGCCAGTGCCCGAGCCCACATCGACGCAGAGCGGGGCGGGGCCTCCAGCCTCTATCTCCCGAATGGCCTCAAGCGCGAGCCATGTATCCTCCGCAGGCTCGTAGACCCGGGGGCAGACGCAGACGCCACGGTCACCATCAAGGTAGACACGCTTATGGCAGCCGGCTTCACAGCTATAGCCCAGCTCCTCCAAGGCGCCCCGGGACCCTCTACGCCATCACTGCCAGCTGGTAGAAATCGCTAGGGGATAGCTCGTAGACTCTACGCCCCCCTAGGAGCTTCTCAGCCTCGTCACGGCTAAGGCCGAGGCACCTGGAGGCCTGCTTGGCGGCCTTCCTGTTCCTCCCAGAGAACATGCAGCGTGTAAGCTCCTCCACGCGGCGCAGCTCCTCCCTCCCCGGCCGGTCCTCCCTCGGCTCGAGCACTACTATCCTCGAGTACACCCTGGGCCTTGGCCGGAACGCTGAGGGAGGCACCACGGGGCCCGGCTTGACGCGGTAAACTAGCTGGACTAGCACGGTTATCCTCCCGTAGCTGCTGGCGGCGGGTCTAGCCGCTATCCGGTCGACAACCTCCCTCTGGAGAAGAAGCATAGCCGGCTTCTGCGCCTCCACTGAGAGGAGCGAGAGGAGGGGCCCCGTTATACTGTAGGGTATGCTCCCGTAGACAGCGTCAAACCGCTCCAACACGACCGGGGGGCTTAGGGCATCAGCCTGGACCGGGGCAAACACCGGGTGGAAGAAGGATAGGCTCCCCAGCCACTCCATGAGCCTCCGGTCGAGCTCTATACCCACCAGGAGGCTGGGCCTGCAGCGCCTGAGGATCTCGGAAGTTAGGAAGCCCTGGCCCACGCCAATCTCTAGGAGGCGGGTGAAGCCGCACGCCCAGCGGGCGAACTCCCTGGCAACCCAGCGTGCCCTGAGAAAGTTCTGGCCAAGCCTCCTGGAGGCCCTAGGGCTGGGCTCCACTGCTTCCTGATTCCCCCTGGCCAGTGGGTCCGCGGCTCAGCTTCGCGTATATAGTTTCCAGGTAGTTCAGGTAAAGTGGCTTCACGGGCTGCTCCCTCTCCCGCCTGGGGGGCCTCACGAAGAGGTAGTACTTCTGTCCCCCCTTAAGCTCCTCAACTATACGCGCCGCGATAACCTTAACCGGGTCTATGTGGATCCTACTCCTTATATCCTCATAGCTCTTGAAGCGCTCCTTCTCCCTAGACTCTATAATCTTCATAACAGTCTTCTTCCCTACGCCCGGCAGTAGCTCAAGACTGTGAAACCTTAGGGTTATAGGCCCCGCTATGTTGAAGAACTCGACGAACACGGGCTCTTTCTTCCTCACTATCTCCTCAACAATGCTTGGCAACATCTCCTTCGCGAACCCCGTCAAGTCTTCATACTCTATGTCTGCCTCCACACGGTATATCTTATCACGCACCTCTGCAACAGGGCCTACATAGACACGCTCGCCAACCTCGAGCTGGACTCCATGCCTCGGAGAAGCCTCCATGAGTATGAAGTAGTCCTCGCCGATCAGCTGTACCACCGGCTTGTTCTTATGCCATGGATGCCTATCAGTAGGGTTGCCCATCGGCATGTAGTCTAGCACATAGGCGTACTCTTCATGCGGCCTGCCGCCTCTCCGGCGCTGCCTCGGCCTGCGCTGCTGCATTCCAGCTCCCTCTCAAACGCATAGCCCCATACACTACGCCGTCCCGAAGGGATTTAAACGGGGCGGATCGCCGCCATCCTCTAGGGAGAAGAGGGAAGAAGGCGAGACAAAGGACAAAAGAGGTACTGCGCCCACGCGGCCTCCGCACCGCTGGGAGGAACAGTCGTAGGGGACCTGGACACCGGACGTGCTTATTCCTGCCGAGCCGCGCGCCGGCACGCCTCGGATAGTATCTCCAGGGCCTTCTCCACGTCTGATGCATCATAGCCGCCGTCTATATCGCCCAGTATAGCTTTAGCCTCCTCCACAGTCTCCGGCAGGATGTTCACGAGGATCGAGGCAGCAAACTCACTAAACCCTATCTCTCTAAGCTTCTTCATAGCCTCCTCGGCCTCGTCTGGCCCGCACTTCGCGAACTTACCCACATACTCGTAGGTCCTCATAACTATAGGGTTGTCGCCCATCACTGGGACGAGGGATTCGAGTATCTTTTTCGCTACAGGTATCGGCGTGTACCTGGAACTAAGTATTTCCACCACGGCTGACACCCTAGGGGCGTGCTCGACTGAGAGTGAGGCACGAAGGGATACCAGTCTCGCCTCCCCGGCCGCGAAAGAGGCCTCGAGGCTGCGGAGAGCCTGGAGCCTCTTCGCCTACTGCAGGCCGAGGGGCTAGACCCCCTCCTTCTTCTTCGGAGGCGTCAGCGCCTCCGGCGGCACCGGGCGCATATGCTCGGGCCTCACTATGAGCGTCTTTACCTTGCTGCCGACCTTCAGCTGAAGTATGTAGGCCTTCCCCCTTCTCCCGACAACTGTCGCGACCTTACCATGGTAGCGGCGGTGGGGCATACCTTTCATCACTGAGGGGTTTATTATTATGTACACCTTGTCTCCCGGTTTGTACTCGTGCATCAGTAGGCTTAGGGGAGGTACTGCGCCGCGCTCACGTACGTGCTTGCGGAGGAGCTTTCTGGTGCGGTGCCTGAAGCCCCTGGATGCCTTCAATGCTCCAGCCCCGGGTCCCGCGGCTGTGGGGGCGAGTATTATATCCTCTTAGCGTGCCCGGGCCGGAGGCTGCTCCAGCACTCCCAGCACGTCCAGCTCCGCGCAGTAGGCGTCGGCGCCGAGGTACTCGGCGAAGCTCGGCGTAGTGTCGCCGCCATCCCCGCTCACAAGCTCCTTTATGTAGAGGCCGCCCTCAGCCACTATTACAGCCTCGAACACTGTCGGGGCCAGCCTCCGGGCCTGGAGGGAAAAGACGGCCCTCTCCCTCACCACGTCCGGGCGGCGGTGCCTCACCCGGCGGGGAGTCCTCTGCCTTATCGTGGCCCCGGTGAAGTACTCCTCGAGGCCGCGTAGCTCCTCCTCACGGACCTCCCTGGCAACCACCACCAGGGCTTTGTATATCTTAGCCCTCCTGGAGTGCTCCCCCTTGATCTCAGCCACGTCTCTGCGGCGGGCCCTAGACTCTAGCCTCACCTCGACCAGGCCAGCAGCGTAGCGGTTGACCAAGTCCCCCAGGAAGCCGGCGGAGAAGCTGCGGCGCCGGGCAGCCTTCAGCTCCACTATGAAGGGGCGGCCTAGGCCGAGCATCCTCGCGTCTGCATCCTCCCGGCCCGAGCCGTGGAGGATGACGTCGTCGACGTCTGCCGCCTCGGACAAGATGAACAGCGCGTCCTCGACACTGAACGGGTAGCGGCGCTTGCCCCTCCTGGTCACCCAGGCTGTCTGTGAGACGCGGCGGGCAGTCTTCCAGTACCGGCCGCGCAGTAGGAGAGGCATAACTCGTATCTCCACATCCCCGCTGGGGATGTCGACTACCACAACCACGTCAGGGTTGTCGAACTCGGGGACTAGGCTTGTGAGCCTCTGTATCCTCTTACTAACCTCCCTCTTCACCTCCGATGCTATCGACTCCGCGTACACCAGGCCGAACATCCTCTTCAGCTCGTCCTCACGCTCCCTCAGACCCGGGTCTAGGCGCGCTGCCACAAGGAAGCTGGAGACGTCCATGCCGGAGAGCTGCTCGACCGCCCTCCTCGCGGCCTCGTCGAATAGGCCTGGGAGCCTGGAGCCGCAGATGTAGCAGCGCCTAGCCTCCAGCGGCTTACCGAATACCTCGCGGTAGAGCCCCTCCGCTATACCGCCTATACTGGGTGCTAGCCTCTCCAGCTCCTCTCTGGCCTCCTCACGGCCCTCTCGGAGGGACATGTGGAGCGACATCACGAGGAGGCGTTTCAGAGCCCGGCCTCGCTCAGCGTTGCTCCACCCCCTCCCCAGGAGGGCGAACATCCTGCCGAGGCAGTGGTCGCAGAGAGGGTACTCCCTCAGCAGGCGGTAGGCTTTCTCAACCAGCGCCCAGGCCTCTCCCGGCTCCCTCCTCTCCCCGCCCGCAGCCTCCGAGGCACCGCTCATCATACGCTACCATTGCCGCGGCTAGCAGCCACCAGGGCTTAAACCCGGCGCGGCCCCGAGCTAGAATGCAGCTGCTGCAGAGGCCCTCCTCAAGCACCTCCCAGGCCTCCACACAGCCCCCGGCCTCCTCGAGCACGTCGCCGGGATTCGCCTCGATCCCCGGCCAGGAGCCCCGCTCAAGGGCCGAGCTGAGCACGCCGAGCAGTGTGGGCTCGTCCGCCCTCAGCCAGCGCACTCTAGACCCGTCTATCCTTACCGTGACCGGCCTCCACTCCCCCGCCTCGAGCCACACAACAGCCTCTACACAGACCCATCTACGGATGCCGCCGGAGAGCAGGAGGGCGGCCGCAGCAACCATGCCGGCGCGGAGCAGGCTGCCGGGGGAGGCTTCGTCGCGGTAGAGGACCCTAACCCGGCAGCTTCCCGAGCCGGGAGAGCTTCTCAAGTATATCCTTCCTCTTCCTCAGCTGCTTCATCATCCTCTTAACCGTCTTGTAGTAGTTGTACAGCTCCCTAACATCGCTGGTCTCGACGCCTGCCCCTATGGCTAGCCGCCGGACCCTGCTCCTCTGCTCCAGCAGCTCCGGGTTGTCAAGCTCCTCGAAGGTCATAGAGTCCATTATACTTATCCACTTCTTCATCTTCTCCTCGCTCACCCTAGCGGCCTCGTCGAAGGAGTCGAGCATAGCCGAGAAGCCTGGTAGCATCTGGAGCACCTTCCTGAAAGGCCCAAGCTTTTTCATCTGATGCAACTGCTTGTAGATTGTGCGGAACGTTATCTTCCCTGCCATCATCTCCTCCATAGTCTTCTCGAACTCACCGACGCTCTGGAGCCTCTCTATCTTCTCCAGCAGAGACTCCAGGTCACCCATCCCGAGGATTCTTGCAACGAACCTCTTCGGCCTGAACACCTCAAGCTCGTCTACGTCCTCGCCGGTGCCGATGAACTTTATTCTAGCGCCCGTAGCAGCCACCGCGGACAGCGCACCGCCGCCCTTAGCGGTTCCATCCATCTTCGTCACTATTATGCTGCCTATCGGGGTCGCCTCGTGGAACCTCTTAGCCAGGTCGTAGCTCTTCTGCCCCATAGCCGCATCTATGACCAGCATTACCTCGTCCGGGTTTATAGCCTCGGCTATGTTCTTCATCTCCTCTAGCAGGGCCTCCTCCTCCCCATAGCCATGGCGGCCGGCCGTATCAACTATTATTATCTCAGCCCCTCTTTTCCGGAGCTCCTCCACCCCCCTCCTAGCTATACCCACAGCATCCTTGGAGCCCGGCTCACCGTAGAACATGGCCCCCACTCGGTCGGCGAGCTGCCTGAGCTGCTCGTAGGCGCCCGGCCGGTACGTGTCGGCTGCGACCACGCCAACCCGGTAGCCCATTGACCGGTAGAACTTGGCCAGCTTGCCGACGGTAGTCGTCTTGCCGCTCCCCTGAACACCAACCATCATTATCACGTAGGGGGTGTACCGGGGCTTAACCTCCGGCTCCCCGTCCCCGCCGAAAAGCTTTACCAGCTCCTCGTAGGTTATCTTGACCAGCCACTCCCTCCTACTCACCCCGGGCGGCGGCCTCTCCTGCAGAGCCCGCTCCCGTATCCTCCTAGTTAGCTCGAACACGAGACGCACATTGACATCGGCGGATATGAGGGCGCGCTGCACGTCCCTCACATACT
Source organism: Pyrodictium brockii (assembly GCF_055379715.1). Lineage (NCBI taxonomy): Archaea > Thermoproteati > Thermoproteota > Thermoprotei > Desulfurococcales > Pyrodictiaceae > Pyrodictium > Pyrodictium brockii. The sequence continues at coordinate 1,585,252 of NZ_AP042401.1, read as the reverse complement.
CCTTTACCAGGGCCTCGTAGGGCCCACTACGCTTCAGCAGCTTCCCCACTGCCCTCCGGAGGTCCTCGAGGCCCGGCACCCTCTATGCACCCTGCCGCAGGTCCCCCTGGGTAGAGGAGAGCAGCCCCCGGGCCGTCTAATATTGCCTGGCGCGCCTCAGGGCGGCTGCAACGAGCAGTACCAGGGCGAGCCAGTATATGAGGAATACTGAGCTGCAGAGGCAGCACGCCTTCCAGGCAGCGGCGGCCGAGAGGCCTACCAGGAAGGGTGCTATGCTGTAACGCCTGGCGTTGGGGATGCCCGCCGCCGCCGGAACCATCATGGGGGCGTGCACGGCTATATGCATGCCTATAAAGGCTATAGCCACCATGTGCATCGTGTACACGTCCCCGCCGGCGAGGGCAGCGTAGATGACAGGGATAAGGCTAGCCAGCACGCCCACGTAGCCGGCCGCGAAGTAGCTGTGGGCAAGGCTCCCGCTGCGGGCGCAGCGGCCGGCCCGGTAGATGCGGGCACCCAGGGCGTATAGTACCGTGGAGAGGGCGGCGAGCAGCGATGACAGCCCGGCCGGGCCCGTGAGCAGCAGGGCACCGGCGGCCAGGGAGAGGCCCGTGCTTACCGGGAGAAGCCACAGCACTGGCTTAACCCCACAAGTCATTGAGAACGACTGGTATGATACGGCATAAACCATCGGCAGCAGCAAGCCGTAGACAGCGGCCATGCCCGCTGCGCCGGCGCCGAGCCTCCCGAGGGCCAACGGCACCAGGACAGCCGAGACCGCATAGCTCAGAGCTATGTGGAGATAGCTAGCCTTCAGGAGGCTGCTGCGCATAGCCGCCACGCCGGCCGCGGACAGTGTAGCCAGGAGGAGAGCGCCGGCCGAGTAGAGGAGCCAGGAGAACCCGTAGCCCAGGTAGAGGGCGGCCGGGTAGAGGGCTAGCAGGGCCACAGCAGGGATGCCCGCGGCCTCGGCAGCGCTGCCCAGACGGCTGAGAGCAGGCACGGCATAGGCGTAGGCCATGCTGGACGTGAACACGACTATGCTGGGAGCCATCAGCGAGAAGTGGGCATGGAAGTCGCCCAGAGGAGCAGCCACGAAGCCCAGGACAGCGTATACCATGGAGATGACAACGCCCAGCCTTATGCTCCATAGCCGGGCGCGCCGCCAGGCCCCTCGCAGCTCCATGCACCCAGTGGGGGGTTGAGGCGCCGGACGGCCGGGAGGTGTAAGCCTTGCGTTAGAAAATACTCGGGTCGAGTATAGAGCAGGGGCTACTTGGGGGCGCCCCTAACCCGGTTTATAATGTACCTGCCCATGACCACCCAGTACTCCACCTCAGCGCCCGGCTGCAGCTTGGACCGCAGCTCCTCGTCCTTGGGCTTCTCGACCTCGAACGTCTCATAGGTCTCCATGTCCATGATCTGAACCATGTCACCCATATCGGCTATTACCTGGCCAATCCTCTTATCGATGATGGGCACCTCAACCCTGGCATCGACCGGGGCTGTAAGGGTCTTCTTGTTCCCCGAGAAGAGGCACACAGCAACCACGTGGGCCTTAGCGCTGCCATGCTTACCGGTCTTAGCCTTGCTCATCTCAACAATCCTGCAGGGCTCTCCATCGATCACAATGTAGCTGCCGACACGTAGCTCGCCCAGAGTCGCGTAGGTGACGCTCACGGTCCAGCACCCCAGGGGGAAGCGCCAAGAGGACCTGCCATATTTTAGAGCTTAGCCCCTGGAAGGAGCCACTGGATGACAAAACATTTAACGGGGCTGGAGGTCGCCCCAGCCTTACATGGTGCCGCGGTAGTATAGCCCGGCCCAGTATGCGGGCCTGTCAAGCCCGTGACCCGGGTTCAAATCCCGGCCGCGGCGCCACCCCCATCACCCAAATCCTCGTACCGGCCCAGGGACACGGCCCCCGGCCCCTTGAACCCCAGGCAGCCGTCCGCGGTCATGGCCCGCAATGAGACCCCCCGCCATTAAGCCAGGGGTACCGGCGCCCGCTAGGCTTGGAGCCGACTCCCACGGTTAGCCTGCCTGACCTTGACCTCCAGGACTCCCCGCAGCTTGGCCCCATGCTCCGGCGGCAGCCGGTGGCCGTGGACGGCGTAGAGCTTCATAACGTAGCCCTCCCTCCCCGGGAACATGTCCAGCCACCGCAACATCTCCCCGGGCTCCGGGGGCCTCTCGGCGTAGAGGGCTACCGCCCTCGGGCTCTCCATGCCCGCCTCCTCCGCGGCTGCGAGCCTCTCCCAGGGCTCAAGCACCCTGGCCTGGAGCACTGCCTCCCACAACACCCCGGCCGAGGCCGGAGGCCTAGCTGCGTCGACGAGGGCCGCCCGGTAGCACTCCGGGTCGCCGCGGTGGTAGCCCCCGGGGGTCAAGCAGCGGCCGTAGAGCTCTATGTAGAGAAGGAGCCCGACCGCGCCCCAGGGGTCTGCGCCCGTCTCCTCCAGCGCGCGCACCATCCATCCGGGGGCTCGGCGGCCTGCACCCGTGTAGATCCGGCCCTCGTAGGCCACCAGCAGGGCTCCGTCCAGCTTCTCCTCCAGCACCACGGGGCCGCTGACCCACAGCCGGCGGCGGCGTAGGAGCCTCTCGTAGTCCTGCAGCCTCAGCACCGGGTGGAGCCTCGCCAACCCCAGGCCACTCCCGGGGCTATGCCAGGCCCAGACCCCGGGCCAGCATATAGGCTCCCATAGCAAGGTAGTAGGCCAGCGCCAGCCGGCGCAGCGCCCTGGAGCCTACCCGGAGGAGGACCCTGGAGGAAAGCGTCGCGCCGGTATAGGTGCCGGCTAACAGGGGGAGCGCAAGGCCCGCGTCGAGCCTCCCCCCGAGGGCGTGGCCTAGCACACCGGCGAGCGCAGTGAGCCCAACCATCATCTTGCTCGTGGCCACGGCAACCTTCATGTCGAAGCGGAGGAGGAGCACCAGCACCGGCACCTTGATTACGCCGCCGCCTATGCCCAGGACGGCGGAGACCATCCCGGCGGCGAACGAGGCGAGCCACCCCACAGCCCGGCCCGAGCCCGGCACCTCGCGGAGGCTGCGCCTGCCGCCACGCCTGCCGCCACGCCTGCCAACCCCCTCCTCCACCACGAAGCCAGCGGCCGAGGCTATGAGGAGGATGCCGAAGAGCGCCACCAGGAGCCTGCTCTCCACCCTCCCGACGAGCACCGCGCCTAGGAAGGCCCCGGTGGTGGATGCCGACTCGAGGAAGACAGCAGTCCAGACGTCTACGAGGCCCTCCCGGTGGAGGCGGCGGAGCCCCCCGGCGCTGGTGCCGAGTATCGCCACGAGGCTCGCGGCCGCAGCGCGCTTGATGTCGACGCCGGCCAGGACCAGGAGGGGGACTATGAACACACCGCCGCCTATGCCGAGCAGTGTCCCCAGGAAGCCGGCGAGGAAGCCAACCGCCAGCGGCCCGGCTGGGTTCACTCCACAGCAGCCCGAGGAAGGCCGGGCTGGCCACGCCGCTTGCTAAAAAGGAGGCGGCGCCCCCTTCTACGAGGCCCGGGGCTCCTCGACGCCTATCATGCTCCAGAGCCTCCTGCGGAACCGCTCCCACCACTCCCTGGCGGCTGAGGGGTCCTTGAGGAGCCTCTCCGCCCAGTCGCGGCTCCCGACCTCCCAGGCTATACCCGCCACCATGTCCACGGTCTTCCTGGTCTCCCAGGGCCTGGGCTCGGCGCCGGCCTCGAGCTGGTACACTGCTATCTTCCTCAGCGTCTCGGCAGCGTGGCTGGAGAGGTCCACGTCCACCCCCAGTAGCTCCCTGTACATCCTCTCGAGGAGCCTCTCCGCCCAGCGGCGGTGGAACCTGCAGAGCCCCGCGTTGTCGAGCAGGTACTCGGCTTTCATCCTCTCGTACACCGCCTCGGCCAGCTCCTCCGGGTCGGCGAAGCTCGGGCTGTAGACTGTCCAGTAGCGGCCGGGCACTGGCACCGGCGCCACCACGCCCGGGCTCCAGTAGAGGTTGGGGGTCATGTAGCCCCGCTCGCCGTAGGCGGAGTAGACCGCGGGGTCCCGGTGGCTGGCGTGGTACATCCTAGTCCTCCAGGGGTAGACGAGGTCCAGCCACGCCGCCGCCTCCCGCAGCCCCCTCTCGGCAACGGCCTTCAGCAGCGGCGTGCTGTGCTCGACCAGGCCCTCGAGGATCCTCCGGACCGCCTCCGCGTTGACCCCGCTGTCCCTCTCCACGCTGTAGCCAGCCGGGTCGAAGACCGGGCGCCCCTCGAGCCCCGCCTCCCCCGGATCCAGCATGCCGCGGTGGACGAGGTCCATCAACCACGCGGCTATATGGCCCGCCTCTATGGCGTCCAGCCCCAGCTCGTCAGCGAGCTCCACCAGGCCGGCCATGTCCCCGGCGCGGAGCACGCCGGAGAAGGGGCCGAGGGCGTTGGAGGGCTCGTAGTCCAGCTTCACGCCCCTCCAGAGCTTCTTACACGCCGCGGGGCAGGGCTCGCCGCAGGTCCTCCAGGGCCGGGGCCCCTTACCCTCCGGGAACACCTCCCTCTTCACCGGCTCCCAGAGGCTCCTGAGCACCTCCTCGGCGAGCCTCCTCCTCTCGCCCGCCGGCAGGTAGACACTGTTGTAGCCGAAGAAGGGGACGAGCTCCCTGTAGTGGGGGTAGTTCACCCCGAAGGTGCCGCCGGCCCCGAACCTCGGGTCGTACCGGTACTTCACAGTAGCAGCCTCCACCGCCTCCATGAAGCTCTTGCCGGTGGCCTCCCTGCTCAGCCGGTCCAGCAGCCTCACGTCGCGGAGGCGGGGGTTCTCGGAGGCGGGGTCGTAGGAGCCCCCATAGACCACCGCCGCGACCCCGTGGCCCTGGAGCAGGACGCTGCCCCCGCCACCCCTGCTGGCTGAGTCCACAACCCTCCCCGGGGACCCGGCCTCGACGTTGAAGCTGAACACCCCGGCCATGATGGTGCGGGCGGCCGCCGGGCCCACGACGAGGACGCCGGGGGACGGGAGCCCCCGGGCGAGCCTGTCCAGGGCGTAGGCGGCGAGCGCCCAGGTGCCCCTGAGCCCCCGGTACTCGCGCCACACGCTCCAGAGCCTCTCCCAGCCCAGCTCCACGACCTCGACGCCCTCGAGCCCCCCGCTGGAGCCCCTGACCACCACTGCAACCGGCTCCTCGCTCCAGCCCTCCACCACCAGGCCGTGGACCCCGGTGCGGATGAACCGGTAGCAGGCGCCGCCCAGCGCGCTCACGTGCAGCCCGCGGGTGACCGGGCTGCGGAACACGAAGACCATCCGGCGGGAGCCGAACACCCTGCTGCCCGCGAAGGGCCCGCAGCCGGCGACCACGGGGTTACGGGCGCTGAACACCGGGTGCTCCTGGCTCCCGGCCCTGAGGTGGACCTCGATACCGTAGTCGACGGGGCCGAGGACGCCGGGGGCAGCCGCATCCTCAACCCGGTAGCGCCCGGAGCCGGCGTCGACGTGGAGGAAGCGTAGACGCAGGCCCTTCAAGGCCGGCACACGCCCGGAGACCCTATAACACGCTCACCACATAAATGGTAGCCCCGGGAGCCACAGGTCTTGACCGCACCCACGAGGGCGCGGGACCTCGTCAGGGAGATCCACCCCATCTACACGGGCCCGGAGACGAGCGTCCGGAGAGCCGCACAGATAATGGCCGACCACAACGTAGGGAGCGTGCTCGTCGTCGACGAGGAGAAGAGGCTCCTAGGAATATTCACCGAGCGCGACCTGACCAGGCTAGTAGCACGCGGCGAGAACCTGGACAAGCCCCTCAAGGACGCCATGACACCCAACCCGGTCACAGCCCACCCAGACGACCCCCTGCCACTCATAGCCCACAAGATGATAGAGCACAACGTACGCCACATACCAGTAGTCGACGACCAGGGCAGGGTGCTAGGGGTTATAAGCATACGCCAGGTACTCCGCCAGATAATGGCCCGGGAGGAGTGGCCCTAGCAGGCGTCCCTGCCAGGCCAGATCGCCACAAACCCGCCGGAGAACCCCCCACGCCTCCTCCTCTTCTCCCCCGCAACCCCCTCAAGCTCCTCCCAGCCCACACCCCGGACGCGCAGCCACTCCCGCAGCGCCTCCAGCAGGTCAGCAGCCTCCTCCAGCGAGCCCGACCCAGCAAACTCCAAAGCCTCCTCCACAACCTTAGCCCTCAACAGTGCCTCCAACACGCTGCCGGAGACCCGGTAGAGCACCACATCACTACGCCCCTCAAGCTCCCGCGCAACACCATCCCGGACAAGCTTCCAGCAAACCAACCCAGCCACCCCTCAACGCCCACTCACACAGCCCCCAGGGCGGAGAAGGGCCCCGGAGGTAGAGAAGCCAACACACCCGGAGAGGAGACACACGCCGACAAGCACACGGCAGAAGAGCCGAGGACAGACAGGGAGGCGAGGAGAACCAGACGACCACGCAGCAGGAAAGCCGGGGGCCCAGGCCCCGCACGCGCAGAGCCCGGGGAGAGAGCCCCTAGCCCCGGGCCCTGGACCCCTTGGCGGGCCACGCAGCCCTACAACCAGCGTGGCCCGCCCCTGGGCGAGAAGCCCACGGCGTCCGGGCGATTGGGAGCGGCGGGCTCAACCCCTCGGGCCCTAAGGCCCTCGGGGCTTACACCCCCGCCCCATCAACCCCGTCTTCTACGGGAGCCCGGGCCCGGCCCCCAGAGGAGGCCGGGCGGCCGCCTCTTTTCGGGGAGGAGTTCCCGCTTAGATGCTTTCAGCGGTTACCCCCTACGGCGTGGCTGCCCGGCGCTGCCCTGCCGGACAACCGGTACACTAGAGGCCGCGGCGCCCCGTTCCTCTCGTACTAGGGGCACCTTCCCCTCAGGCGGCCCACACCCCCCGCGGGTAGAGTCCGACCTGTCTCACGACGGTCTAAACCCAGCTCACGTTCCCCTTTAATGGGCGGGCAGCCCCACCCTTGGGGGCTGCTGCACCCCCAGGATGGGAAGAGCCGACATCGATGTAGCAAACCGCGGGGTCGATGTGAGCTCTCGCCCGCGACGACTCTGTTATCCCCGGGGTAACTTTTCTGTCATGCCCGGCCCCCACCGAGGGGGGCACGAGCGTTCGCTAGGCCGCGGTTTCCCGGCCGGACCCCTTGCTGTTCGGGGTCCGGTCAGGCCGGCTTTTGCCCTTGCACTCTACGGCGGAGCTCTGACCCGCCTGAGCCGACCTTTGGGCGCCCGTGTTACCTTTTCGCGGGCGTGCCGCCCCAGCCAAACCGCCCACCTGGGGCTGTCCCCCCGGCTCCCGCCGGGGGTAAGCCCCCCGGGCCTGGGTGGGTGGTGTTTCATTGGCGCCTCCCCACCCCCCGGAGAGGGTGGCTCATCGGCTCCCACCTACGCTACGCACCCAGGCCCGAAGGGCAACCCCAGGCTGCGGTAAAGCTCCACGGGGTCTTCTCGCCCTGCGGGGGGATGCCGGCCTGTGCACCGGCTCCGTGGGTTCACGGGGCCCCGGGCCAGGACAGTGGGGACCTCGTTGATCCATTCATGCGCGCCGGAACTTACCCGGCAAGGCATTTGGCTACCTTAAGAGAGTCAGAGTTACTCCCGGCCTTCAGCGGCGCTTCGCCGGGTTGAACCCCGGTTTCACGGACCGCCAGTGGCCAGGATTCGGCCCCCGTACACACCCTTTCGGGCTTGCGGGGACCTATGTTTTTATTAAACAGTCAGGCCCCCCTAGGCACTGCGACCCGCGGTCCAGAGGGTTTACCTCCAGACCGCGGGCACCCCTTCTCCCGAAGTTACGGGGCCAATTTGCCGAGTTCCCTGGCCCGGGTTGACCCCCAGACGCCTGGGGCTTCTCACCCAGGGGCACCTGTGTCGGTTCTCGGTACGGGCGCGGGGGATCGCTCCCCGCCCCCTTTTCAAGGGCCCCCGGGATCGGCGGAAGGGCCCTAACGGGCCCCCATTCCCGCCTTCGGCCGGTTCTCGCCATGACGGCTCTCCCCGGCCTTCAGCGGTTAGCCGGGTCGCGGCCCTTCGGCCGCCCCCGGTCCGCCTACCCGGAGGCGTCGGAGGCGGGGCTTGCGTTGCCGCACCTACCCCCGCGGCACGGGAATATTGACCCGTTTCCCTTTCCCCGGGTCCGTGTTACGGCCCGGGTTAGGGCCGGCTCACCCTCGGCCGACGACCGTTGCCGAGGAACCCTGGCCCTTTCCGGCGGAGGGGATTCTCACCCCTCTTCGCTGTTACTACCGCCGGGATCCGCACCCGGGGCGGCTCCAGCGGACCTCACGGCCCGCCTTCTGCGCCGCCCCGGCGCCCGCCTACCGGATGCGGCCCGCATAGCGGGCCGCCCCCGGGGTCTCGGCGGCCGGCTTAAGCCCCGACATATCTTCGGGGCCCTCGGCCTCGGCGGGTGAGCTGTTACGCACTCCTTAGAGGATGGCTGCTGTTAGGCCCACCTCCCCGCTGTCTGAGGCCGAGGACGCCCTTTCGTTGGCACTTAGCCGGCCCTTGGGGGCCTTAACCCCGGTCTGGGTTGTTCCCCTCTCGGCCCCCGGGCTTACCCCGGGGAGCCCCACTCCCGCCATCTACGGCGGCCGCGGGTTCGGAGTTTGATAGGGGGCCGGGGGCTGTCACGCCCCCTGCACCCCCAATCAGTGCTCTACCCCGCGGCCCGGCCTCCGGCGGGGCTGCCCTGCGAGGCACTTCGGCGGGAACCAGCTATCACCGGGCTAGATTGGCCTTTCACCCCTAGACGGGGGTCAGGGGAACGAATTGCACGTCAGAACCCCTTCGGGCCTCCACCGGGCTTTCGCCCGGCTTCACCCTGCCCCCGCCTAGATCGCCCGGTTTCTGGTCTCACGGCCGTGACTCCGGGCCCTTACGGACCCCGCCCCTCGCCGGGGGAAGCCCCCGGCTGCGGGCTCGTCGGTTTCCCTACGCCTTCGGGGGTGAACCCCTTAGGCTCGCCACGGCCGTGAACTCCCCGGCCCGTGTTTCAAGACGGACGGGGCGACCCTGGTCCGCCCCTCTCGTACTCCCGGCTCGCGCCGGTTTCCTTCGAGGGGCCTCATCCCTTTCGGGCCGCCCCGTGCTTAGCCGCCCGGTTTCAGGCTCTTTTCACCCCCCTTCCGGGGTGCTTTTCAGCGTTCCCTCACGGTACTAGTTCGCTATCGGTCTCGGGACGTATTTAGCCTTGGAAGTCGGTGACTCCCAGCTTCCCACGGCAGAACCAAGCCGTGGTACTCTGCTCGGCGGCGCGGGCCCCCCGGGTTTAGCCTACGGGGCTGTCACCCTCTACGGCGGGGCTTTCCAGCCCACTTCGGCTACCCGGGGTCGGCCCGCTGGGGCTCGGGGCCCCAGCCGCCGAGCCAACAACCCCTCATCCCTCCGCGGTTATCCCGCGGAGGATTGGTTTGGGCTCTCCCCCTTTCGGTCGCCCCTACTCAGGGGATCCCTGTTGGTTTCTTTTCCTCCCCCTACTAAGATGTTTCCGTTCGGGGGGTTCCCGCTCGGTACTCCCGCGGAGAACCCGCGGTTTCCCGAGCGCCACGGGCTATTCGCCCGTGGCGGGAGGCCCCATTCGGGGATCCCGGGTTCAACGGCTGCCTGCGCCTACCCCGGGCATATCGCCGCTTGCCGCGCCCTTCGTCGGCGCCCGAGCCGAGCCATCCACCGGGCGGCGTCCGTGCCGTGGGAGCCCGCCCAGGGCGGGGTCCAGGGCCCGGTTTGGCCGGGCCCTCCCGGGCCCTGCGCGCCGCCCACCGGGCCCGTATGGGCCCCCGAGCCCCGGGATAACGGGGGTTCCCGGGGTGGCCCGTTCGGCCCCCTGCAGCCACAGGAGGTGATCCAGCCGCAGGTTCCCCTACGGCTACCTTGTTACGACTTCTCCCCCCTCGCGGGGGAGAGGTTCGACCCCGCCCTGGCGAGGGACGGGGCCTCACCCCTCCCCCGCTCGGGTGGAGCGACGGGCGGTGTGTGCAAGGAGCAGGGACGTATTCACCGCGCAATGCTAACGCGCGGTTACTAGGGATTCCGCGTTCACGAGGGCGAGTTGCAGCCCTCGATCCCAACTGCGGCGGGGTTTAAGGGATTGCCTCCCCCTTTCGGGGTCGGATCCCGCTGTCCCCGCCATTGTAGCCCGCGTGCAGCCCGGGGGATTCGGGGCATGCTGACCTGCCGTGGCCCCCTCCTTCCTCCGCCTTGGACGGCGGCAGTCCCCCTAGTGTGCCCCCGGGGTGGCCCCCGGGGTAGCAACTAGGGGTGGGGGTCTCGCTCGTTGCCGGACTTAACCGGACACCTCACGGCACGAGCTGGCGACGGCCATGCACCTCCTCTCAGCGTGTCGGGCAAGGTCGTCAGCCTGGCCGTCATCCTGCTGTCGCCCCCGGTAAGATTCCCGGCGTTGACTCCAATTAAGCCGCAGGCTCCACCCCTTGTGGTGCTCCCCCGCCAATTCCTTTAAGTTTCAGCCTTGCGGCCGTACTCCCCAGGCGGCGGGCTTAACGGCTTCCCTGCGGCACTGGGCGGGCTCCAAGCCCGCCCAACACCTAGCCCGCATCGTTTACAGCCGGGACTACCCGGGTATCTAATCCGGTTTGCTCCCCCGGCTTTCGCCCCTCACCGTCGGGCGCGTTCCAGCCGAGCGCCTTCGCCACTGGTGGTCCTCCCGGGATTATCGGATTTCGCCCCTACCCCGGGAGTACCCTCGGCCTCTCCCGCCCCCTAGCCCGGCAGTATCCCCCCCACTCCCCGGGTTGAGCCCGGGGCTTTAGGGGGGGACTTACCGGGCCGGCTACGGGCGCTTTAGGCCCAGTAATCATCCCGACCGCTCGCGGGGCTGGTATTACCGCGGCGGCTGACACCAGACTTGCCCCCCGCTTACTCCCCCGCCTTCCTACAGCGGGGAACAGCCGCCTTATCGGCGGCACTCGGGGTGACCCCGTCACGGTTGCCCGCATTGCGGAGGTTTCGCGCCTGGTGCGCCCCGTAGGGCCTGGGCCCTTGTCTCAGTGCCCATCTGGGGGCTCCCGCTCTCACGGCCCCTACCCGTTATCGGCTTGGCGGGCCGTTACCCCGCCAACTACCTGATGGGCCGCAGCCCCATCCTCGGGCGGCGCGCGGGGAGGCTCCGCGCGCCCTTTCGGCGAGGGACCCGTTCCAGGCCCCCTCGCCTATCGGGGATTAGCCCCAGTTTCCCGGGGTTATCCCCGTCCCGAGGGTAGGTTGGCCACGTGTTACTCAGCCGTCCGCCGCGCCCCCGCGTCCGGGGGCGCACGACTCCCATGGCTTAGTCCCACCCCGATAGCGGTCGGGCCCGGCAGGATCAACCGGAGTCACGGCCGCAAGGCGGGCCGTTGCCGGGCCACCCCGTGCCGCCCGTTATCCCGGAGGCCCGGGGTCTGGCCCCGGGCCCGGTGGGCGGGCGGGGCCTGGGCCCCCGTCGGGCCCAAGCGTCCCAGGGGTACGGCCCCCGGGTTTGCTTGGGCCCCCATTATTGCTGCGTGATCGTCCCGCGGCCCCGCCGGGGTTCCCTCCCAGCGGGGCTCGCCGTGTTTGAGGGCTAGCGGCCGAGGGAAGGATATAAGTATTTCGTGGTCGTGTCTCTCTACTCTATCAGAGCTACTGTTTTCAGGTAAGCCTGGGTGTTACCACCATTCTTTCAATACCGTGTATGCCAGCCGCCCCCGTATTGGCCCAGGCCCCGTCACACCCAGTGTGAAGACCCGGCGTCTACAAGACATGGCTGCAGCCGCCCTGCAGCGTGACCGGCTGCACAGGTAGTGCTGCACCTGAACCTAAGTATGTGGGACACTACCCGGTAATGCGGTGGGAGCCCGGTGGAAAATGGAGACTAGCTCCATAGAACCCATGGAGGCCGGGCGGGGAGAGCTAGGGGGCGCCGGCGGCTGTGGGAGCGTGCGGAGAAGCGGTGGTGCTGTGCCCCCGGCTGGAGGCTAGCCCGCCCATCCCGCCGGGCTTTGCCCGGCGTCGCGGCTGCGCCGCCGCCGGGAAGCCGGGGGCACCCAGGTACCGGTGGGGCCGGGGCTGGAGGGGTATCTGGGTTTCCAGCCCCTCGGGGGCTAGGGTGCCGGGAGCCCTGCCTGCTCCGCCGCCTCGGCGCGGAGCCTCTTCATGCAGCCATCCCTTAGCTTTGGGCCGTGCTGCGCCTCCTCCAGGCACTCGCTCGGCGTGGCGTCGGGGCCTAGAAGAGCCTCGAGCCTCTTGAGAGCCTCTCGGGGAACGCCCCTGCGGTAGACCTGCTCGCAGGCTGCGGGGCCGCCTAGGCTGCGAAGCGCGGCAGCCTCGGCTGCCGCGGCCGCGGCGAGAGCCCTCACCATGCCGTGGTTGAAGCCCAGGTGGTGGGCCACCGTGCCGCCCACCTTCCTCTTGGAGAGCTGGGTGGCGTCAATGTAGGCCTCGAGCGCGCGGCTAATGATGCCGTGGAGCTTGGAGGCGGGGTCCCAGGCGCCGCAGCCACTGTAAACGAGGGCCACAAGCCACCGGCGCCGAGCCATGACGAGGCTCTGGAGCGTCAGCAGCTCCTCCCGGCTCGGAGGCGGGGGCCTACCGCGCGGCGTCCTCGGCTCGAGCAGCCTCCAGGGAAGCGGCTCCTCGGGCGCGAGGGAGAGCGTGTGGAGGAGGCAGCCACTCCAGCCCGTGGAGCTGTAGGCGTGGAGCTCCACCACCTGCCTGGTCTCAGCCGGGAAGGGCCGCGGCTCGGCCGCGACAGCCTCCAGCCTGGCCCCGAGCAGGGCTGCCGTCGCCGCGGCCGCCTCGAGCACAACTGCTTGAAGCGCGCCGTGCCCCTCCTCGCCCAGGACGACGTAGACCGTGCCGGGCCTCCTCCGCTCCCTCAGGGCGGCTGCGAGCAGCGCGCTGAGCACCGCGGCGTGAGCGTCGCCGGGTAGGCCCGTGAACCTCCAGCCGCCCATGAGGCCCCTCCAGGGCACCGTGGCGTAGGAGGCACGGGCACAGGCCACGGTGCCTAGGCGGAGGCCACAGCGCCTCACCATGTAGTCCTGGAGCCTATCGAGCACCTCCCTGTAGCTCTGCGACCGGGGGAAAGCGCCGACCTGAGGCCACACACTGTACACGTCGGGGACCAGCACGAGCCCCCGGTTATCATACACGTTTGGGTCGAGGAGGGCGGCCAGGGGGTCCAGGGCCTCGGCCGACGCCGCGCCGTATACGAACTCGAGGCGGGGTAGCCGCTTGAACGGGCTACCCATAGCGTATACCGCGAGCCCGGGCAAGACGCTCCACGGCACCCCTGGGGAGGGTCGCCCCCACCCAGGGGATTAATGAGAGGCCAGGGCTCGGGACGCGGCCTCCCGGGGCCACACCACCCCTCCACGCGGGAGGGGCCTTCGGCTGTCCGGCAGAGCATCCTCACAGCCGGGGGAGAAACGGGGTGGTGGACCGGCCGGGATTTGAACCCGGGACCTCTCGGGTGCGAACCGAGCGCTCTTCCAGGCTGAGCTACCGGCCCACCCGTGGTAGACGGCCGGGCCCCAATAACCGGCTATAAAGCTTCCCGCCGAGCCCCTGGGGCTCCGATGCGGGCCTTGACGCCATCCCCCGGCGGTAGGCCGGGGTTGGCACGGGCAGGGAGCAACCCGGGTTCCCTCGTCACAGCCCCGGGGGCTGGGAGCAGGGACCTCCCGGAGACTGGAGCCCTGGGCACGGAGACCTATATTAGGCCAGCCCTTCCCCATACGCCGCGTCCCGGGGATGGGCCGCCTCCGGGGAGCCCGCCCGGCGAGGGGCGGGCAATGAGGCTCAGCGGCCTCGCGTCGGAGCAGCGCTGTGACGTGTGAGAGGCCGCCGTAGCTCAGCTGGTAGAGCGCGGGGCTGTGGACCCCGAGGTCCCGGGTTCAAATCCCGGCGGCGGCCCCACTCGGGCAGCCTCCCAGCGGATTCCCCCGGCCCTTCTCTACAATCCACTGCCTCCTGGGCACACACCGCCCTTAGCCAACCCTCCTGGCGCTCCAGGGGCTGCATGAGCCCCGGGGGGCCGGAGGGCCTCGATGCTTATCCCCGGCCCCCCTGCCAGTCATACCCGGGGGCTCCCCCGGAGGCCTCGGCTGGCCGCTGACGGGCCGCAGAGGCCCGGGGAAACTCCGCCCTCCCCGCGGCGCCGGGGCCCCGCAAGGGGCGCGGGTGATACCCGCGGCAACGGCACAGAAACGGCACGCCCGCCCAGGGAGGACGGTGAAGCGGCGAGGGCCCGCCGGCGACGGCGGGCCAGTAACCCGCAGAGGACCTGGGCGGGTGCGTTGAAACGGCCGTCCCCCGGGGAGCAAGGCGGCGCGCCGATGAGGGCCGCGCGAGCGGCGCGCCGGGTCCGCTTAGTCGGATGCGGCCGAAGGTACAGAAGGCGGGTTATAGCCGGGGCCCCGGGGGGAGCCCCTCCCGGGAAGGGGTCACCTCCTCTTCACATACGAAAGCAGCTTGAGGGCCTTCTCGGGCTGCTTCTCGGCGAGCGTGCCCACGACTATGGCGTCGGCGCCTGCCTCCACTAGGCGCCTGGCGTGCTCGGGCTCTCGGACCCCGCCTCCGGCTATCAGTATGGGCTCCTCAGCCGCTGTCCTGGCGTAGCGCACAGCCTCCGGCGGCACCGGGCGCGGAGAGCCTGAGCCCGCCTCCACGTATATAGCGTGGAAGCCGAGCAACTCCGCCGCCGCCGCGTAGGAGGATACCACATATATGTTGTCCAGTGGTATCGGCTGCGCCCTGCCAACGTGGCCTGCAGCGCCCCCATGCCCCACTATTATGTAGGCTGTTGGTATAGCTTCGAGGCCTAGCCTCTTCACCAGGAGGGCTGCCGACACCTGGGCGCCGATAAGCCAGTACGGGTCCAGGCTGTTGAGCAGCGACATGAACAGTATAGCGTCAGCGCTTCTAGCCACGTTGTTAACGCCACCGGGGAAGAGTATCGTAGGGAGCCTTACTCCGCCGCTGCGGAGCTTTCCAATATACTCATCTATATCGTAGGGCGTTATGTTCAGGCTGCCCCCTACCAGCAGCGCGTCGGCGCCTGCCTCCTCGAAGCGGGCCACGATCTCTAAACTTAGAGGCTTCTCGGGGTCCGACAGGAGTAGGAAGAGCTTTTCACCAGACTCTATCTTCCTTCTCAGCTCCCTCTCTACTCTCCCCGGCCTCGCCACCCTCGACCGCCTCCTCGCCCTCCTCTTCACCGGCCTCCTGTGAGGCGAGCTCACTAAGGGATATTGATGCCTCCTCCTTGGTGAAGCTGTACTCTATTTTGCCCTCCAGGTACGCGTCGAGGAACTTCGAGTAGACGTCGACTGGGTGGAATATCTCGGGCACCCACATCTCGGCGTACAGGCCGCAGCGGCCACACCTTATAATCGCCTTTACCTCGCCCTTCTCGTTCCTCTCCTTCTTGTTTATCTCCACGGTGAGCGCCTTAGCGCCGCAATGGGGGCACTCGAACACGGTTGGAAGGGTTCTTGGAGCCCTCAGCAGCTGTGGCTTTCTCCTCTTCCTCCGCCTGCCCACTCTCCTACACCACTTCCCAGCGGACAGCACAGGTACAAGTAATTATAATCTCGCTATGCGCCGTGCAGGCTGCCTACCCCGTGCAGCCCGCCTCGCGCAGCTCTGAGCCATACTTGCGGCTGAGCGCCTCCTCCACGTCGACGCCCACAAGGGATGCTATACTAAGCACCCACGCTATGACATCGGCGAGCTCCTCGGAGACCTGGCGCTTGTCCCCCTTGAGGAGGGCCTCGCCGAGCTCGCCCACCTCCTCAACAAGCCATGTAAAGGTCGCGTAGACCCCTCTGCCTGCGTCCCTGAGGCCGAAAGCCTTTCCCATAGCTCTCTGTATACATGATATGTCCAAGAGACAGCCCCTCAGCCCTCCCTCAGGGCGTGATGGAAGCCTGGTATGCACGCCAGGGAAATTGTGGCCGAGCGTGGCTTGCACTAGATTATACTGAGGAGCACCACGGCGGCTATGAAGCCTACCGTTATGATTACAACATGGGTGGGCTTCAGCTTTACTAGTGCCTCCTCCTCGCTGAATGCGAGCAGCCCGGCTGCTGTGAACACTGTAGGCGAGGTATCCCTTGACTTCTCCTCCTTGCTGCTCTTCTTCTTATTGGAGCCGCGTGCCATGGCTCCGAGCCTCCGGCCCCCTGGGGGTGGGCCCTGGGCTGTGAACTTATCCTCTTCCCTCCGGGGGCGCCTCCCTGGTGGGCTCCACAGGAACCCTAGGGGTTGTATGACTAACTGGTACACTTGTTTGCTTACAATACTATGTTTGTTGGGGGGAGGTACCCCTGCTCTTCTACTGGAGCCTGGATCGGGGGTCTTGCTGCTCTTCTCTCCGGGTGGCGGCACGTTTATGGATTAGAATGTTTGATTTAGACAAACACTTTATTGGAATAGAATTAACGGTAATATAAGACTATTCATAGCATGTAGACTTGCTGTTTTCCACTCCGACCTCGGTCTACCCATGACGTCTGGAGTGTTTGCGGAGTGGAAACCACGGGGTCTCCCCGGGGCCGTGTCTCGGCGGCTCTGTGCTGCTGGACGGCACGTGTCTCTCCAGGCCGGTGGCCTCACTGTGGGCTCCAGTGGAAGCAGAGGGGTCGTTTACCTATAGGTTAATCCTAGGGCTGGCTACGGGGGTGCGGGGAGGCTCCAGCCTTCTCTCCCCAGGGGCGCGGCCCGGCGGGGGCATCAGGTGGTGGTAGGAGGAGAGGGGTGGAGTGTAGCACCCTAGGAGCTTGTACTCAGCGGCCCTGCAGCCAGCCTCTACAGGCGGGGTCTCGCGGACGCAGAGGTACTCCGCGTTTAATGTCAGCCTTCCTCTATGCGGCTTGGCCTGCCCCCCGGCCTCGACTAGGCTCCCGCTGGGTAGGCGCAGGACGATCCGGCGGAGCCTTCCCGTCTCCCTGTAGAACGCAGTGTCTATACACCCTGTCTCGTCGCATATACGTGCTAGGACGTGTCCCCCCGGGAGCCTCTTGACGTCCTCTATCCTGCCCTCCACTACAGGGTTGTCGTATGGCCTCACCCTGGCTACCGGCTTCCTTCTCAGGTGTGCCCCGGTGGCCTGGTTGCTGCGGAAGATGGTCCAGTGGCTGGGCTCCTCCCCGGCCTCTATAGTGTCGAGGGCTTTGAGGAGGATGTCCGGCCTCTCCCCCCGGACGCCATAGAGGACGGGGTCGTATCCGTGGGGTGCTATGAGTACTCTGCCCTCCTCGTAGTCGTAGTTCATGAAGGTGTAGGGCCTTGTCTTCAAGTCATACTCTATTACGCTCTCCTCGTCTATCCTCCTGGGCTTGGCCCAGTTCTTCAGCCTCCTATAGGCTAGGAGCTCGAAAGTGTAGTCGCTCAGTACAGCTCCAAGCGCGGCTAGGGAGCCTACGAGGCCGCGGGAGCCGGCCCCTCCATAGCCAGCGGTCAGGGTGGCCGTCTCCCGGAGGCACTTCTCTGCCAGGCGGAGCGGCACTGACTCATGGACCGCTCTGAGGTAGAGGCGCTCTAGGCACCTAGGCCTATGCTCCATGTAGTCTTCGAGCCTTTCGGCGTCTTCGAGGACCAGTATAACGTAGGCGGCCTTGCCCTCCGGGGCGGTGGCGTACAGCCGGGAGGCCTTCCTCACCAGCTGGGCCAGCCTCTCAGCATCGCTGCGTGAGTCCACGTGGAGGAGGAGTGCTACCGCGCCGTTACCCCGGGTCTTCCAGGGCACGGCTGGGTTGAGGCGGATGAGCCAGGGGTAGTCTACGGGCTCGTAGCCCTCCCGGAGGGCCTGGTGGAGGATTATGGAGGCGAAGTGGGTGGTGCAGCCGGCGAATGCCGTGTCGAAGCTGTCGAGCCCTATAGCGGCTATCAACTGTATTTGTGCCCTCCCGTGTGGAGAGGAAAGGGCTAGCGCGACTCGTGCCCCTTAACAACTATCATTGTCAGTGTTGAGCGCACCTTGGGGGAGCTCCTCAAGCTCTTATACACTATGTCCCTGAGCTTGTTCATGTCTTCGCTCTCTATTATAGCCACTATGTCGTAGAGGCCGTAGACCATGTAGACTGCTTTGACCTCCGGCATGCTCTTCAGATTTTCAAATACCTCCTCATCGGCCCCCATCTCGGTGTTTATGAGTATTATGGCCTTGGGCATATGCCTCACTCTCCCCTGGGGCCCTGCTGCGGCGGGGCCACGGGTAGCCTGGAGGGACTAGGGCATGGTATATAGGTATATAGGGTGTCCTGTCTGGCCCACGCATTTGGCTCTACCCCCGGGGCGTGCGCGTGTATTGGATGGTGTTGGCCGGGGCCCTAGGCTCTATGCCGTGTACATGAGGCATGACAATCCACGGTACAACACTGTGGCCAAGCTCATACGGCTCGGGCTGGTCGAGGAGGTTAGGAGGCCCCGGCCGGGCAGCCTCGTTCTCGATCCCCTCTCCCCCTACCCTGTCTCAGGTAGCGACCGGGGCATAGTGAAGACGGGCGGCGTCTGCGTTGTCGACGGGTCCTGGAGGAGGGTCTCCCGGGTGCTCCGGCGCCTTTCCGGGGTTCGGAGGAGGCTCCCCCTGCTCCTTGCGGCTAACCCGGTCAACTATGGAAGGCCCTTCCTGCTGAGCAGCGCCGAGGCTCTCGCGGCAGCACTCTACATAACCGGGTTCACCTGGCTGGCGTGGAGGCTTCTCTCGGTATTCAAGTGGGGTCCAGCATTCTTCGATATCAACGGGGGATTACTCGAGGAGTATCGTGGCAGGACGCAGGGGGAAGTCCTGGAGGCTGAGTGCAGGATTCTCCGCTCAAGGTATGACGTTGAGCTGGGCGACTGCAGCCCCAGCAGACTTCTCGAGATGTATAAGCGGGTTGTGGAGAGCTACGAGGTGGAGGGTAGGTAGGGGTGGTGCGGGGGGTGGGATTTGAACCCACGCAGGCCTACGCCAGCGGGTCCTAAGCCCGCCCCCTTTGACCTGGCTCGGGCACCCCCGCGCCCTGGCGTGATGGGCCCGGTTGGGGCTCCTCCCAAGCGCCACCATGGAGCCGGGTAGGGGCTTAAATGCGCTTATGTCCCTGCCTGGGTCTCTCCGGTGCCCCGCCTCCGGCCCCGACGGTTGCCTCGGCAAGCATCACGGATACCTTATCTGCTATCTGCTCGGCCAGCGCTAGCTTCTCCATGGTGTCTGGCAGGGCGTCGAGAAGGCTCTCCAGCATGCTCCATACCCTTCTAGCTGCCTCGGCGAGTAGCTTCACACGGGTATCTGGGTCCACGCCGGTTATGAGCCTGCAGACCGCCTGGGCGCCCGGGCTAAGGCTGCCATGGGTGTAGCGCGACACTGCAGCCGGGCTCACACCCATTATCTCGGCCAGGTCTTTGGCGGCGTAGCCGCTCTCCAGCGCGATCTCCACCAGCCTCCTCCTCGTGGCGGGGTCCAGCTGGGAGAGGGCGCTGCAGAGCGCATGCGCCTCCACAATCACACCTGGTCTTCTCCTCTTCACTATGGGAGCCCCTTCTTAGGGGTCGAGCCCCAGCGCCGAGAGCACTCTCTCCAGGGACTCCAGCGTGGGGGCCTGCTTGTAGCTCCTCAGGGCCTCCCGCAACTCCTCGCCGGAGCCGCTGAGCCGGGTGCATCTCCTCGTCAGGCTTAGGCGCCGGAGACCGGCTAGGAGCTGGGTTAGGTTGCCAGGCTTTCTGCTCAGTGTGCTGGAGTCGTAGTCGACTATGTAGGGCTCGAGGCTCTTCTCGTCGATCAGGACCTGGCCCCCGGGTCTTGCAAGCTCCCCGTGTCGGAGGCCTAGGCGGTCCAGCCGGTAGGCCTTCCAGATGAGGCGGCGTATTAGATGCCGTGCAGCGCCGCAGCCTATCTCATTCACCTCGTCCAGCCTGGGGCCCAGCACGGCATCCGCGACCAGGTAGAGGCGGCCTGCGGTGTAGAGCCTCGGGGCGGCGCCCAGCCAGGCGGCGGCAGCCCAGGCTGCGGCCTCCCAGAGTATAGTGCTGCGGCGCGATTGCGGGTGAAGGGCTTTGACCGCGGCGACTCGGCCGCGCCAGATTGCGAGGAACACGTTGCCGGCCCATCCCCTTCCCAGGAGCTGGTACCCTCCGGGCAGCCGTATCCTCCCCGCGTTCACGTAGTGGGTCACGCCGGCCTCCTCTAGCTCCTCGAGCAGTTCTCTGCAGAGCCTGCTGCCGGGGTCTGGGTAGCAGACTGCAGGTGTAGCCTTCCTCAGCTCGATAGCCCTGGCTTCAGCCAGCTCGGCGCTCTCGCCGCCTCTCTGGCTAGCCATTCCAGCTCTTCCCCCCTCAGCTCGCTGGCTGCCGCTGGGAGCGGCGCTATCTCGACCCTGTAGCCTCTCGCGGAGCCTGGGAGCCACTCGGCTAGCCTTCCGCGAAGCAGCTCCACGGCGTCTCGGTAGCGCCTCGGCCTAGCCACGGCTAGGCGGCCGTCCTCCTCGACCCAGGGCCCTAGGGCCTCGGTGTCGCGGCGGTATTTCTCCAGGAAGCGTTCAGCGTTCTCGCCGTTCCAGGCGTGGGGGCCCAGGTGGAGCTCGTAGCGCGGGAGCAGCCTAGATTCAAGCTCTATCGCCAGTGCTATCCTGCCCTCCCCGCCTGCGTGGGCGGAGGCTGCTAGCACTCTGAAGCCCCAGCGCTCCAGGAGGCCCCGGGCCTGGCGTAGTGCCCTCAGCGCAATACCCCACATGTTGTCGGGGGGCAGAGTCCTCCCGGGCTCCATAGCTATGATTACCGTGTTGGATGCCCTGGGGCCGTAGGCGGCTACCACGCTCCCGGGGAGCAGGGGCGGCGAGACGCGGGCCTCGCCGGGGACGCGGAAGAACCTCTTGCTGGGCTCCCTTAGGTAGAGCCGGGCGGCTGTTATGAAGAGGGCTATGCTCCTTCTCGATACGGCGGCGGCGGCGTTGCGTCCCGGGTCCACTGGGTCAGGCACTATCATAGCAGCGCCCCTAAACTTCTTCAACAACTCCCTCCTGCCATGGCGGCCCTCAACGTCTATAATCACTGGCGGCCTCCAGGTGAGGGCCGCCTCCAGGACTCTGCGGAAGCACTGGTAGTGTATCACCAGGAGTTCTGTCAGGTAGCCTGAGAACCCCCTGACAGCCAGCTCGGCCCCGTAGACGCCGACCCCCTTCATGAACGACTTGAGCAGCCTTATCTCGTCTCTCATCTCGGGGGTGGTGTGTTCTATCACGTAGATGCGGTGGAACGGGGTGCGGTCCACGGCGGTGAGCGGCCGCGAGGGGTCGCTTACCGAGCAGCCGGGCACAGCCTCGACCCAGACGCCGTCGACCATGAAGCGGAGGTAGGGGTGCTGGGCATAGCGTAGCTCCACCTTCACCCCCGTTGAGGAGAGTAGTGCGGCGAGCTTCTCCACGAGCCCCGACTCTATGGTTTCCAGGCACGTCTCCTCCGGTAGGAGGAGGAACACGTCTAGATCAACGTCGCCCCTGAGCCAGGTATCCTTGGCGTAGCTTCCCT
Source organism: Pyrodictium brockii (assembly GCF_055379715.1). Classification (NCBI taxonomy): domain Archaea; kingdom Thermoproteati; phylum Thermoproteota; class Thermoprotei; order Desulfurococcales; family Pyrodictiaceae; genus Pyrodictium; species Pyrodictium brockii. Next base: position 1,563,801 of record NZ_AP042401.1, on the reverse strand, counting down.
CGATTGTTACCCTCGCCTCTACACCCAGCTGCCGGAGCGCGTGTTGCACGAGGTTCACTGCCCTGCCGGCAACCTCTCTTAGCCTGTCCCTCTCTTCTGGCGAGGGTCTTATCTCCCTTAGAACATCCTCCTCCACACTGCCGAGTATGCATGCAGCACCCATTACCGCTGCCCCGGAGAGGCGTCGCGGTTACGGCCCTATAGGGGTGAGCGTGCTCCGCCGGGCTAGCCTGGGACCGCGGCTGTGAGGAGGGCTGGTATTGCAGAGAGGCCCTAGAGGGCCTCGATGATGATGGACACCAGCACCGAGCCCCGCTCTAGGCCTGCGTGACGGCTGTCATATGCTGCGGGCGCTGTGGTTAAGCTGGGGCAGGGGCTGGAGCCCCTCCGGGGTTGGGTATGGCGGACTACTTCATGGAGCGTGCCCGGGGGGTTCACGAAGAGCTGCTCCGCAAAGCCCGTAGTATACGGGATGAGGAGCTTCGCTCGGTCACGCTTAGCCTCCTAGAGAACCCTGTCATAACCTTCACCAAGGCGGAGCCTAGGATAAGCTTCTACGAGAGCCCTGCAGCGCCTAAGAAGCACCACGCCTATCCTGGCGGGCTCCTAGACCACACGCTAGGTGTCACCGAGATAGCTGAGAAGCTCGTAGAGGTTTACCAGGGCATCTACGGGGCCAACGTGGATCGCGACCTGGTTGTGGCTGCGGCACTGCTCCACGACCTCTTCAAGTACTACCAGTATGAGCGGGATCCTCTAACCGGCGGGTATAGGCCTAGGAGTGACTGGTACTTCAGCCACGACTTCGCAATGGTTGCTGAGCTGTCGGTGAGGGGCGCCCCGGAGAAGCTGATAAGGGCCGTGGCCGAGACTCATGGAACCGTCCCGTTCACCACTATAGAGTCTCAGATAGTGCATCAGGCCGACTCCACCGACTCAGAGATGGTCTCGCAGATACAGGATGTAATATGGCGTGTATGTCTCGACATAGAGTTGGAGCTGGGCAATGTAAAAGCTGTAAAGATCTTCAATGAGGCTATGAGGAGGGCGCCTATATTCGAGTACGCCAGGCTATACTATAGCAGGGGCCGTGACGCGTTGAGAGAGCACATCAAGAAGCTCCTGGGGCTTGGCGGCTAGGCCGTCCCCTGGGATTGGGGAAACATACATCCCTCAGCCGGCGGGAGAGGGCTCCACCGGGGCAGTGTGGAAGCCGACATATGCGTACACGGCTCCGTGGATGAAGAGGGGTCGATTTGCCGAAGCCCCGCAACACTAGGCCGATGAAGAGCCGTCGGACGTGGAGGAGCCTTACGGCAGGCAGGGCGATGAACTATCCCCTGGCTCCTCTGAGGCATATGCTGAGGCACAATACACTGCACTCATGGTAGGTGCAGCTGGAAGCGGTGTGTAGGCTCTGAGAGGGGTCCGGCTTCATCACCTTGACGGGCTCAGCAGACCGTTCACCGTCTTCACAGCCTCTTTGGGGGCTCGGGGTGAGAGCTCTCGCACATCCCCCGGCGGGGTCGCATGGTTTGCTACTCCTCACAGCCCCTCCACGGCTGGAGGGTTAGAGTGCAGCCTTCAGTATTGAGGCTATGCCTCTAGGCAGCTTGGGGAGCAGGCGTAGCAGCGTGCTCACACTGAGCTCGCCGAGCCCGAGGGAGGTGAAGGCGTCTGTAGGCAGGCTGGTTATTATCCTCGCCCTCGACTCGGGTGACGCGCTCTTAACCTTCTCGAGTATCCTGTGCTGCACGGCTATCCAGCGTATCACTCCGCGAGCCTCCCCTGCGGGGTCATGCCCCCTGATTATCCCGGTGAAGAGGGCGTAGGCTGAAGCTACAGAGGGGCGTATGCCCTCCCCGGTCAGTGGATATACGAAGCCGGCCGCCTCACCTATCACGGGCACGCTTCTGCGCAGCATAGACTCGTCTACGCCGGACATGTTTATCCTGGCCCCCTTCACGGGGGTGAGGGGCTCGGCGCCGTCCCCAAGCCTCTTCTTGGAGAAGTGAGTGAGCCTCCGGCGAAGAGAATCTACGTCCTCATAGCCGCCTACTCCTATATCGACTACTCCCCCCGAGCGGGGGAATACCCAGTAGTAGCCGACAAGCTCTCGGTCGAACCAGATCTCTACAACATCCTCCTCTACCACGTCTCTTGTACGGAATATCTGCTGGACGGCCATTATGGTCTCGCGGGCGGCTCTCGGTAGGCCTACGAGGCCGGGGGCGAGCACTACTCTCTCCCGTGCCTCCAGCCTCGAGGAGCCTATCCGGGGCGAGTAGGGGTTTGATATGTCTACATACCTCTTGTATAGCGTAGAGCCCTCGAGGAGCCGGGTTATGAACAGCCTCTTGTCGATGATGTAGCCCCAGAGCGAGCCGTAGTGCTCGTGTACAAGCTTGCCGTCAAGGTAGACTCGGAACCCACGTATCTCTGTGAGCACAGTGTCACCTGGCACTTTCACGTATTTCTCTATCTGGACGGGGACGGCCCATCCACAAGGCTTCGAGCCCGGCTCAGAGCCCTCATAGACTTCTACACGGTAGCCGCTGCTAGAGGCGTAGTACGCGAAGGCCGCGCCAGCGGGCCCTGCCCCAACCACTATGAAGTCCGGCTTCTCCTCCAACGCCCCGGACCCCCGGGCGGCCTCCAAGCCGGTGCTCGTATGCAGCCTCGTGCTCTACTTCTGGCCGAGCGCAGCCTCTTCAAGCATGGCGTTTACTATGAAGCGTGGAATGTAGTGTAGTACTGAATCGTTCGCGCCGCCCGCTATTTTCTCCGACAGCTCTGTAGCCCTGGCCAGCATGCTCTCTATGACACTATAGGCTTTGTTCATGCCTCCTCCGTTAAGCCATCGTAGAAAGAGGCGTAGCCCCGGCTCCTTGCGGGCTTTCTCACTGTCCCGGCTGTCACGTATATCGTCTGCTATCTGGTATACAATACCTATTATCTCGCCATACTGGGATGCAATATCCATTATAGAGTAGTGGCCTGCCGCTATAACGCCTAGCTCCGCGGCCAGGCGGAAGAGAGCACCTGTCTTGAGCCTTATCATATCCAGGTAGGTGTCGGGGCTTAGCTCCTCGGGCACGGTGAACGCGTCTATAACCTCGCCGCGGGAGATGTCAAGCCAGGCCTTCACTGTGCGGCGTAGCGCCCGCTCACCGTAGCGCTCAGCGACTATCCTTTGCGCAAACGGTATGAGTATGTTGGATACCATCACGGTCTTTTTAAGCCCATATTTCACCCAGGCAGCTTCGCTGCCCCGTCTAATATAGTCCTCGTCTATTATGTCGTCTAGTGCTAGGCTTGCTGCGTGTACCAGCTCAACTGCCACTGCTGCATCTATCGCGTCCTCGATTGATGCTCCGAGGGTTTTGGCCATTTCTACTGCTAGGAAGCCTCTCAGCCTCTTACCGCCCATAGCTATATATTTTGCAGCCTCGATTATACTTGCCTCGGGTAGTTTAGCCAGCCAGCTAGCAATAGCCCTGTCAATGACGTGGCGAGTGGTACGCCACAGCTCGAGCAGCTTATGATCTCGCATACCTGCTCTACCTTTACGGCCTCAAGGATATTTACAAGTAGGCTTCTCTATGCAGTTTCTAAGGAGCATATAGCCCATTTCTGCATGCACTGTCCTGCGCCTGCACTCTTATACCCTTTTCCGCATGTCTAGCCTAGAGCTTGGGGTGTACCGGGTAGTGGCAAGGGCGAGACTATCATACCCCGATGCTAAGTCGTTCTACAACATGCTTGACGCAATATCCAAGATAGTCGACGAGATAACTATGATAATAACAAGTGATGGCGTGAGGGCGGTAGCCCTGGACCCGGCGCATGTAGCACTTATAAATATAGAGCTGCCCCCCGAGAGCTTCATCGAGTACGAGGTTGAGGATGGAGAGGTAAAGCTGGGTTTCAATGTGGCTAACACTGCTAAGATAGTCAAGAGGGGCAAGAAGGGTGACAAGCTGGATATAGAGGTTGACGAGGAGAGGGTAACATGGTCTATAGTTGGTGCCACTATAAAGCGTTATAGGCTTCTAAACCTTGATGTGCCGGTTCCCGAGGTGCCCGAGGCACAGCTTGAGTTCAAGATAAGGATTGCAATGGTTGTAGACCCGTTCAAGAACGCGCTTAAGGATGCCGAGGCGGTGGGGGATACAGTGGAGCTCGAGGCTCCCGATGAAAACACGTTCATTATACGAGGTGTCGGTGCTGCCACCGCTGAGGCGAAGATAAGGAGCGACTCCCCGGCGGTTGTGGAGTTCCATGTGGAAGAGCCCGGCAAGTCAGCCTATAGCATCGAGTACTTGAAGCACGTGTTATCACTGACCAGGGTAGCCGATACCATAACTATAGAGTTCTCGCAGAACATGCCGCTTCGGCTAAAGTTCCAGCTTCCTGCGGGTGGTGGTGTTACCTACCTCCTAGCGCCCAAGGCGGCTTAACGGCCCCAGGGGCTGATGAGACTCCACCGGCTCGACGTAGCCCCTCGGTGCGGTATGGCTTGGGGGATGCAGAGGGCCAGGACAGCTGACCCCTGCACCTGCCTACCTTCTAGCCCTTCTCAGGACAGCTTCCGCTATGTGCCTGGCCGGGTCGATGCCCGTGGCGCTTTGTAGTCCCCTCCAGAGGGGTGATGCGTTCACCTCTATCACTGCAAATCCCTCCTCGTATTCTATAATATCTACGCCAGCATATATTAGGCCTAGGATTTGGGAGGACTTTACTGCGGCCTCCACTATCTCGCTCCGTGGCGACGCTGGAACGGCCCTAGCGCCTCTCGCTATGTTGGTTTTCCAGAACCCGTGGGGGGCCTCCCGGTAAATGGCTGCTACTGCCCTATCCTCCACAACAAATACCCTGAGGTCTCTGTTGCCCTTCTTCTCCAGGTAGCGCTGCAGGTATATGGGCTGGTTGAGTGAGAGGAGCAAGTTCACAATATAGTATGCGGTATCAATGCTGCTGACCATGAAGGAGCCGAGGCCCAGGCTTCCAGTGATAGGCTTTAGTACGGCCCTTCCTAGCCTCCCCACCTCCATCAAGGCCTCGGAGGGGTTCTCGGATACAACCGTGTAGGGGACCGGGATCCCATGCTTGCTGAGCAGGCGGAGGCTTGTAAACTTGTCACGGGCAGTAAATATGGCGTCTGCGGGGTTAACTACGAGAATGCCCTCCGACTCGGCTGCCTTCAGGAACGCATGGCGATACATGTACTTCTCAACGCTGAGTCCGCGGCCGAAGCCACGCACGATTATAGCGTCTACATCGAGGCACCGGCCGCGGTAGCGTAGGGGGCATTGTGAGCCTACTCCCACCCCAGTATGCCCCCATACCATGTAGACTGGTTTCGCCCCTAGCTCGGAGAGCGCTTTCATTAGTCTCCTAGAGCTCCATGTAGGCTGTGGAGAGTTGTGGAGGATGGCTACTCTAGTCACGCCCCAATCCCCCATCATCCTTAGAGGAGGCGGCCGGGGCCTTCTCCTCGCCGCTCCTTTAGCCCGCAGCTCTACCCGCGCCTTGTTGCATCAACCACCTTCTCTATTATAATGGAGCCATAGATGGGAGCCGTCAGGGGATCTGTATGCATTACTAGCTCTATCACGCGCGCCTCCTCATTCATGTACATGGACTTTTTGAATCTTACCTCTCTCATTACATCCTCCTCTACATCAGTTAGCATGGCTAGTATTTGGGGGCCTAGTGCCCGTGTAGAGAGGTGTACTAGGAGGCTGGAGAGGGGGTAGATGCGTGTGTTCTTCTGATAGCCTGCAAGGATGTAGGCAGCTGGGAGCATTGTTGTTGACGCGTATACATCCAGCTCCCCCCTTCCTATGAGCTCTCGGATCGATTCTATGGTATCCTTGTATGCGTCTATGAGGCTCTCGTATATGGCGGATATGTTTGATACCTCATCAATGAGCCTCTTGACCCGCACCTTTATGCTGCTCAGCTTATCCGCCAGGCTTGCTGCAGTCTTGGCGGCGATCAGCAAATAGTGTAGGGATGGCCTCTGCGAGGCAACCTCCACCAGGCTGTCACGGCCTACATGTTTAGCGATTATTCCTGGCAGAGGCGGGGTTACGGCCACTAGCCTAGCGCCGGTAAGGCGTGCAGCATCGGCTGCTCGCGCTACAATGTTCTCCGTGCCGGGCTCTGCGAAGAGAACTATTAGAGGAGATTCTTCATGATAGGCGAGGGTGTGATATATTACCGCCTCTATAGGGTCTATGTACACGTTGTGGTCAGTGAGCTGCCGTAGAATCCAGTAGAGGAGATGAGCCGAGGCCTGGGCGTAGAAACTGCCGGCGAAGGCGACGTATATAGTTCTCAACGTGCCCAGGCGCTCTACTAACTCCTTAGCCTTGCTGGCGCTATCAGCCTCTATCCTGGAGAGCGTTGCCTGCGTCAGAGCAGCGCTGTCTCGAGGGATCGGCAGCAACTGCACCTCGCCGGGTCGGGGCTCTCGGGAAGCCTCGGTATAAGCTCATACAGGAGCCGGCGGGCCTTCTCGGTGTTCTCCCTCATGACCCTGGTTACCTCCTCGGCGGTTACAGGGCGCTCCGCCCAGACGTCGTAGTCTGTCACGAGTGCTAGCGTGGCATAGCATATCTGGGCCTCGCATGCCAGGTTTACCTCAGGCACCAGTGTCATGCCTATTATGTCGGCCTTGAATACTTCCTTCCAGACCCTGCTCTCAGCCTTCGTCGAGAACCTTGGACCCTCTATGCATATGTACGTGCCACGTTCATGTATAGTGTAGCCTAGGTCTCTCCCCGTCCTTATGATCTCCTGCCTAAGGTGTTCACAGAACGGCTCAGCCATGCTCACGTGAGCTACCACGGGGCCTTCGAAGAATGTGTAATCCCTCTTCTTAGTCATGTCTATGAACTGGTCTGGAACCACTATGTCACCAGGCTTATAGTCCTCGCGGAGGGAGCCAACGGCGGAGACGGCGATTATCCACTTGGCTCCCAGCTTCTTGAGCGCCCATATGTTGGCTCTATAGTTTATGCGGTGTGGCGGTATGCGATGCCCCCTGCCATGCCTCGGCAGGAAAGCTACGCGCCTCCCCTTCACGCTGCCAACTATAATGTAGTCGCTTGGCTCCCCATAAGGCGTGTATACTTTGACCTCCTTCGGATTCTCAACTATTCCCGGGTCGTAGAGGCCGCTGCCACCTATTATGCCGATGTCTGCTACAGCCTCGGGCTTAGGGGGGAACTCTGCCATGCTTATACACCATGTCGAGGCGTTGGGGACAGTAACCGGAGGAATATAATGGTTAACAGTGGCTCTGGCTACAGGCTCCGCGGTTTACGGGCTACTACGCCCTGAGCCTTGTCGTTGAAGTGTATATTGGTGAACCCTGCGGCCCTCAGTCTCTCAACAACGCCCCTTACGATGGGGCCGCGGCCGTGGCCTCTGGTCTTCATGGGCTCTCCTGTATAGTGGAAGAGCACGCCCCCGGGCTTCAGTACGCGGTAGATCTCGCGATAGAATACGCTGCTATATAGCTCCCCGGCCACGTTGAACCTTGGAGGGTCATGTATCACGCGGTCGAAGCTGTTGTCAGGCAGGAGCCCTATTACTTGGGAGGCGTCGCCCAGAATGATTACCGCCCTCCTGTCGGCTAGCCTCTTGCTCGACGGGTTTAACTCAGCCAGTGCCAGCACTTCCCTGCTAACCTCTATTGTGTAGACTCTGCTTGCTCCCCTCTCTAGCGAGGCTATGGCGGTATAGCCTAGGCCTGTACATACATCAAGAACCACGTGCCCGCGTTTTACCCGGGCGGCGGCAACCTTGGCTCTAGCATCGCTCACGGGGTCCATGCCTACTATGCGGTGCATGTGTATGCCGTTGATAATCAATGTGGGGGTTTTGAGGCCTCGAGGGTTGTGGAGCCTCATGTAGGCTCCTGGCCGCCTAACCTCAATAGGTATGAGCCCCTTTCCCGTAACCATGTACATGTAGTCTTCCCGCAGGAGCCTGGCCTCAGCACTATCGAGTGTTACTGATATAGCTCCATTGATGCTTACTTCTAGTACCCCGTCGGAACATGATACGGTGGAGTACCCCCACTCTATGCGCTCATTTCTCCCCTCACTGCACTCTGCTGCCACGTCAACCAGCAGGTAGCCTGGCACAGCGGCTCTGCGTGGCTGAAACCTATAAACCTCCAACCCGTAGGTCGTGGGCTCCAAGGGCTCCCCTGGCACCCGAGGGTTTAGAGGATCCGTGGTCTCCCGTGTTTACCCTGGCGTGTCTACCTCAGGCTAGGGGATGATGTGCACGACTCACTCTGACGCGCTGCCGTATGGTGATGGAGGTTTCGGCTGACCCTTGTTCCTGGACTCCAGTAGGGCGTCTATGTAGGTTTTTACTGCTAGCGCGTGTTTGCATAGCCTTCCATAGTATGATGCTGGGCATGTGCATCGTAGGTAATTTCTCCTTGGACTGTAGTAGACGATGTATATGCCGTGCTTCCCCTGACTGTTGCAGCGTACGTCCCGGGCGCTACAATCCTCATGTATATTATTCTTCCCTGGTTTACTATACGAGCAGCCTCTGGCAGCAGTCTCTTTTTAGAGCTCTCTGGCTTGTTCTCGGACCCACCCGGCCTATCGGCTGCAACAACTTGCTGCATACCCGGTAGCCCGGAGGACGTGTGAAAGTGAGGCTGAGCCCTAAGGGACCCGGGTGTAACTAAGCATGTCAGTTACCAGCTTGAATACCCTCAAAGGGGTCCTAATGCTCACCAGGCCTCATAACTTGTTTGTGGCTATAATCACTACATTCATAGGCTACGGCCTAGTGTCCAGGATATATGGGCTCCCCTTACTATCCTCATCATTCATATACGCTACAGCTGTAGTCGTATTTGTAGCTGCGGCTGGCTATGTAATAAACGATTACTATGACGTAGAGACGGATAGGGTGTCAAAGCCCTGGAGGCCTCTTGTGACTGGCATAGTAGCGCCAACCACTGCAAGGCTCCTAGCATATATACTATACCTGGCTGGTATGGTGGTCTCCCTTGTCCTAGGCTTCTGGCCGGCGGTATTTGCAGCGCTAAACGCGGTGCTGACACACGAGTACTCGCGTTGGGTTAAAAAGACCGGTTTTCTAGGCAATCTGCTAGTGGCACTGAACTCCGCTGCAACCATACTCTTCGGAGGCCTCGTAAGGAGTCTCGACGCTAACTCCCCGGTACCCTACCTCGTCCTGCTACCATCACTCTATGCTTTCCTGCTCATACTGGGAAGGGAGATAGTGAAGGGCATAGAGGACGTGGAGGGGGATAAGCGCATAGGAGCAATGACTCTTGCAGTCAGCTGTGGAGTCCACTGCGCTAGAAGTGTTGCTGCACTACTCCTGCTCGTAGTAGTTGCTATAAGCCCATTGCCAGCTCTGCTAGGGCCGTACAACCTGGCTTACCTAGCGCTGGCGCTTGTCGTGGACGCGAGCATTATCTTAGCGATACATGCACTCTACAATGGTCATGAGGCTCGGCATATAGTAGAGGCCTCCAGGAGAGCCAGGAGCCTCCTTAAGATAAGCTTACTCGCCGGGGGCCTCGCTTTCGCCTTGGGCCTCTTCTAGCCCTTTATCCTGAGGAGACCTACGGCCCTAGGAAGCGGGCTCTGAGAGGTCGATGCTCAGCATAAACCGCCTCAGGATAGGGTAGCCTCTTCACAGCCCGTGCGTAGCACGTCCAGCATCGATGCTATAGCCCTACGCAGCCTATCCAGTTTACGCTTCCCCAATGCTAGGTAGGAGTTGAGGAGCTCAGCCAGCAAGCTATAATTCCGCGTGGCTACGAACCTTCCCCTGAACATTATAGGTATGTCTATCCGCTCGGTGCCGAATATGAACATGTAGTAGGACCTGGATGTATAGCGGTACCCCGTATACTTATAGCCAGCCCTGACAGCTATGCTGGCTAGAAGCTCTGCCATAGCAATGCTGCATGTGTGGAGCGCCAGTATTGGGGGCTGTGCGGCTGCCCAGAGGTAGCTATGGTTAGCGTTCATGGCCTCTCTGACGGCCTCCTCAAGCTCTTGTGGCCCTATGGGCTTATGCCACTTTCGTACAATACCTCCATGCCTCTTGTCGCCGGGCGTGGGTGCGGAGAACACGGCTATGCGGCCACTGCAGGAGCTGGATGTTGCTATGCATGGTATAGAGTTCAGAGCTTCAAGAACATCCATGATGTCTTGGTCTAGCTCGTTTCTTGTAGACGCCTCACGGAGGCTTTCAAGGAGTCTTCTACGCAGGCCTCGCCACTCAGCGGTGTTACATGTACTCGGCTGTGGAGCCACATGCATACATTACACCTAGCCATGCGGCTAGTGAGGCGTAGCCGCTGGCCCTTACGGGGTTGAAGAAGAGTATCAGCCCTTCCCCAATGCCCTTGACTTCGCCTATTATGCTGACGTCATTCACGGACAGTATCTTATTAATAAGTCTTGCCCTGGGTCCCACTATCTCGTATATATTCTCTATGCAGCAGCTGGGGCTGGGCTTCCCAACAGCACCCGCCGGGTGCAACGGGTTGTGCGAATACAGGTTGCCGCATATGCCACCCCTTTCCTGCACTTCGAGTCCACCATAGTCCTTGGATACTACCATTACCCCGTTCAGGCCTTTCCTTACCACGTTCTCGAAGAATTCCTCATAATCCACCTCAACAACCCGGATGCCTGGCGAGCGTATGAGGGCGGCAACCTCTTCCGACGCTGCTACAATGCACGTCCTATCCCCGGGAACCAGCCTACCATACCCCCATGTTGATGCATGGACTGTCACTCCGCTATCGCCGCAGCCGGGCGGGCATATGATGCTGCCCACGCCTACTACCTGCTCCACGGTGAACCCGTTATTCTCCAGAACAGCGGTGAACGGCATGTCCGCAATCATGCACTTACACTTGCCCCCAGATATTATTGAGAGTACCTCCCTGAGCTTCCCCGGCTCCGAGAGCAGATGCTCTATGAGGTATACAACGCTGCCAGCAGGTATCTGCGGCATGGCATCGGCACCCCTCAGCAGCCTGGTTACACTTCATCGCGTCGCTCAGCCCTTACATGGGTCCTCATCGGGCAGTTGCTATGAGAGAGCCTAGCCTCTATCTACCCTTCGCCCTATCTGAGCAGCTAATTCTGGGGCCTTAGAAGCCTTGATGAGGCGGTGGCCGAAGCGCCGCGAGTTCCTAGCCTACTACCTGCTATTGAAGTATGCGGGAGAGAGCGGCTCCAAGGACACGTGTATAAACGCGGGAGAAGCGGTTGACGTCTTGACAGTACTAACTGGGAGCAAGAGGCTTGCGAGATCGCTGCTCCGGCAGCTAGTAAGGAAGGGGTTTCTTCAGAGGGCCAGGCCCATGGTGTACTGTATACGCAGCCTCGAGGAGCTTCTAGACGAAGCCCTTACCCGCTACATTGCCGGGAGGCTACGCCGCCGTGGGGTAGAGGCGGAGGTCAAAACTGCCAGCGGCTCCAAGCCAGCCATACTAGTTATGGATAGGGAGTATTGTAGGAAGCTAGCCCAAATAATACCGAGGAGCGGACTAGAGCTGGAGTGCCCGTAGCCTCCAGGGGCCAGGGGCTTCAGCTCTAGTCCTCCTCGTAGATCTCCACCATTATGCGTGCCTTCACCTTGTCCCTGGAGAACGGGGGCGGGGACTCTCCCAGGTCCACTGCGAAGACCACGTTGTTACCAATACTGTCCGTGAATCTTACCTCGGCTATGTACCGCTTCTTAGGTCCCGTCTCAAGCACCTTGAGCACAGCGTCGTATATTCTGCTTAGTGCCATCTGTAGTGCGACGGGGCTGCTGAAGTCCTCCGGCTTCAGCTGTATAGCTTGGATGCCCTGCATTACTTCTCCTATACGTGCCTCCCCCTGGAATATTGCCAGTTTCTTCTCCCCACTATTACCGGTGTCCTGGCTTCTACGCTCCTCACCCATAGCTCCAACCACCGATTTTACCCGGTGATAGTGGAATGGAATACTTAAATAGTCTCCTCTGTAGGGCTAGCCCTAAAGGGGTGTCGTTAGGGAGGTAATTTCGGCCATGAAGGTTTATATTGTTGACCATTTTACCGGCAGCTACGCCCTCAATGAGGATAGGGAACTAGTGGCATACGAGCATGTGTCAAAAAGCCTTGACGATATAGTAGAGGAGGCACTCAAGGTGGAGCGAGGCGAGCCGACGGCAGCGTATCTTAGGCTTCTTGAGAAGCTTAAAGAGAGGGGTATCGCCACCGTAGTCGTTGAGACCACTGAGATGGCCAAGGTGGCATCTAGCAAGGGCTTTGAGGTTGAGGTTAGGCCTGCCAATGAGATAGCCCGCCACTTTAGGAACCAAGCGGCCGAGATAGCCTCCAGCACCGGGTTCGTTAAGGATGTAGACGAGTACTATAAGCTCCTGCATGAATTCACCATTGAGATGACCCGGAGAAAGCTACGTCGCGCCGCTCAGAAGCGTGACCTCCTAGCAGCCCAGGCTATAAGAGCCATAGACGATATAGATAAGACGACTAACTTGTTCGCTGCAAGGCTCCGCGAGTGGTACAGCCTCCACTTCCCAGAGCTAGACGATCTAGTCCGCGAGCATGAAGACTATGTGAAGATAGTGGCTGAGCTGGGCCACCGTGACAATATAACTGTTGAAAACCTAGTGAAGCTCGGTTTCAGCGAGGAGAAGGCCAAGAAGATTGCAGAGGCGGCCGCTAAGAGCATGGGCGCCGACTACCCGGAGTTCGACATACAGCCTATGCAGAGACTGGCGAGGATCACGCTTGAGCTCTATAAGCTGCGTAGAGACCTCTCAGACTACATAGCCCAGGTAATGAAGGAAGTAGCCCCCAATGTAACAGCGCTAGTCGGCCCACTGCTAGGCGCGAGGCTCATAAGCCTTGCAGGCAGCCTGGAGGAGCTAGCCTATATGCCAGCCAGCACCATCCAGGTGCTGGGCGCCGAGAAGGCGCTCTTCCGCGCCCTACGCACGGGAGGGAAGCCGCCGAAGCATGGCGTGATATTCCAGTATCCCGACATTCATCGTAGCCCCCGTTGGCAGCGTGGTAAGATAGCTAGGGCTCTCGCCGCTAAGCTCGCTATAGCAGCTAAGGTGGACTACTTCACGGGCAGGTACATCGGCGATAAGCTGAAGGAGGCTCTGAGGAAGAGGATAGAGGAGATAAAGAGGATATATAAGAAGCCGCCCAAGAGGAAGGAGATAAAGCCTGCAAAGCCTGCTAGACCCGCTAAACCGGCACGGCCCAGCCGCGGCGGAAAGGGTGGTAAGGGCAGGGGCAGGAAGGGGGGAAGAAAGGGGAGGTAGCTCCCTTGCACGCCCCGGCTAGCCCAGGGGCAGGCTCCATCGTGGAGTAGTATGAGGTGGTAGAGGAATGGTTGAGGTCGTCAATGTATATGAGCATGACCGCTACAAGAACGTCTACGTGGTCGAGCTGGAGGACGGATCCACGAGGCTTGCCACGGTCAACCTAGCTCCAGGGAAGAGGGTCTATGGAGAGAGGCTCTTCAAGTGGGGAGACAAGGAGCTGCGCGAGTGGAACCCCTACCGCAGCAAGCTTGCCGCAGCCCTGCTTAAGGGCATCGAGGAGCTCCCGATAAAGCCTGGGCACCAGATACTCTACCTAGGCGCCGCTACCGGTACAACACCCAGCCATGTATCCGACTTACTGGGCCCCAGAGGCAAGCTCTACGCGCTCGATGTAGCGCCACGTGTAATGAGGGAGCTTATAGCCGTCTGTGAGACCAGGCCCAACATGTTCCCCTTGCTCGCCGACGCTAGGAGGCCCTACGAGTACCGCCACATAGTTGAACTCGTAGACGGGATATATGCTGACGTAGCCCAGCCTGACCAGGCAACCATAGTGGCGGACAATGCTGACTACTTCCTGAGGGAGGGAGGCTACCTGCTAATGGCTATAAAGGCTAGGAGCATTGATGTGACCAAGGAGCCGAGCGAGGTGTTCCGTAGCCAGATAGACGAGCTGAAGAACAGGGGCTTCGAGATAATAGATATGGTGCACCTGGAACCCTTCGATAGGGACCACGCAATGGTGTATGCAAGGTATAGGCCCCAGAAGCAGGGGGCCTAGGAGGCCCCTCAAGGTTTTAGCATGGAGGCACCACTAGGTTGCTATCTGTATGGTGGTAGCCTCCAAGCACCTGCTACGCCCTTGCCACCCCTCGGGGGGCCTCGGGAGTTATGACTATGGATTCTACAGCCGCAGACAAGCTCTATCTCCATCTGTACCGTAGGATACATATGGATAAACAGTTCTTCAGCTCTATTCGCCCCGTGGAGTACAAGCCCCTCAGCGTCCTGCTCGAGGAGGAGAAGCCCAGCGTGCGGTTGGCGTCAGGCAGCCGCCACGTGCTCGACCGGGATGACCTCGAGAGGCTTCGCCAGCGGCTCCCCTGGTACATGCACAGCCTGGTAAAGCTTCCCTTTTACTTCATATACTCGCGCGTGGGCGAAGTGGGCCAATACCGGCTGGCGGGTCCGGACAAGTGGGCCGCCAAGGCCCTGGGCCTACTCCTCGCCGGCGACATAACCGTCGAGAAGTGGAGGCTTACCAGGAGTGAAATGGCCCGCCTGCTCTCCTCGTTTAAAACCCTTATAATCGTCTCCCTATCAATTTCAGTATGAGTGCTGGGTAAAGCAAGGGAGGCTTGTAAGGAGGATGGGGTCAATGCGGAGCCTGGATGAGGTAATGTGGGAGACCATAAGGACGCTACAGTCCCACGGCTATAGCGTAGAGAAGATAGTGTATCCTGAAGACCCTAGGAGACGCAGCATAGACATAGTGGCCTCTCGTAGCGGCGGCAGCCCGCTGCTGGTGAAGGTAGTCGAGGATGCTGCAAGCCTCCAGCCCAGAGAGTTCCGTGAGCTTCGTGGGTGCAGCCTACTACTAGACGCAGCGAGCCTAGTGGTTGCCGACAGGGACGGCGATACCGAGCTAGACTACATGGTTGCCCACGAGAGGTCCGGCGTCTACGTGGTGAACACTGAGGGGCTTGAAGCAGCTCTAGACAACTCCGTCTATGTAGTGAAGAGGCAGGGCAACTACTACATGAGGATAAACGGCGAAAGACTGCGCGAGGAGCGCACCCGGAAGGGATACAGCCTAGGCGACCTAGCATCGCTGCTGAGCGTAAGCCGCAGAAGCGTCTACATGTACGAGCAAGAAGAGGTGGATGTATCGCTGAGCACGGCGCTGAAGCTTATGGAAATATTCGGTGAGGAGGTATTCAAGCCTATACCGATACTTGGCGAGAAGCCCGAACCGAGACGGCACATGCTAGTGAGGCATGGAAGCCCCCACGGCGATGTAGGCAAGGCGCTGGAGGCTATAGCGAGAGCTGGCGGCGACGCTGTGGAGACTAAGCGTATACCGCCGGACGTGGTTGCCAGGATAGGAGCTGACAAGATGCTGATAGTTATAGAGCGTAAGAGGGAACGCAGGCTGGAGAAGAGGGTCTACGAGGCAGCCAAGGTTGCTTCCAGGGTACTTGCCAGAGTGATAGCCATAACCAGGAGGAGCGGTGCCTCGGGCCTAGAGGAATATGGCGCCCAGGTGTATAGGAGCCTCGAGGAGTTCGCTTCCGAGGTTGAATCTGGGGAGCCCGGTGAGGCTCACGAACGACCTATAGGTAATAGCTCTTAAAAAGAAGGCTACCGACCCGTCGGCTCCCCCTGGGAGCCCTGGTTGGCGATAAGGCTGCGTGACCGCGTTTATATAGCCGATCTCCTCGGTAAGGGTGAGGTGGGGAAAGAGTATACCGTAGCCGGCTGGGTGGACACGGTTAGAGCTCATGGAGGCATCGTCTTCATTATCCTCAGAGACCGCACTGGAAAGATGCAGCTTGTCGTCAAGAGGAATGTCTCAAAGGAGTCATGGAAGATCGCCAAGAGCTTGAACCCGGAGAGTGTTATAGCTGCGAGAGGCGCTCTGGTGGAGAGCAAGGCCGCCCTAGGCGGCCGCGAGCTCGTTGTTAGCGAGCTAGTTGTCTACTCCGAGGCCGAGCCGCTACCCATAGATATAAGGGACTATCGGAAGACTACACTGGCGAAGAGGCTTGACTGGAGATTCCTCGATCTGCGAAACCCCAGGAACATGTTGATATTCCTAGTGGAGGCAGAGATGGCCAGGGCTGCCAGGGACTGGTTCTACGAGCACGGGTTTGTGGAGATATTCACACCCAAGATAGTCGGCGCAGCTACAGAGGGCGGTGCCGAGGTCTTCAGCTTGGTTTACTTTGATAAGCCGGCCTTTCTCGCGCAGTCTCCCCAGCTCTACAAGCAGATGGGCGTCATATCTGGCTTCGAACGCGTCTTCGAGATAGGCCCGGCCTTCCGTGCCGAACCTCATCATACGACGCGCCATCTGACAGAGTACACTAGCCTCGACCTGGAGATGGGCTTCATAGACAGCTTTGAGGACGTGATGGACACTGTTGAAGGCGTTGTGAGGGCTATGGTGAGGCGGGTTATAGAGGTCTACGGTGACCGGATAAGGGAGTACTTCCCGGACGCCAGGCTCGAGGAGCCTAAGGAGATACCGAGGATAACCATACGTGAGGCGTACAAGCTCCTGGAGTCAGCTGGTGTACCGGTTGAATGGGGGGAGGATTTGAGTAGTGAAGCGGAGAGGAGGCTCGGCGAGATAATAGAAAGGGAGTACGGCTCCCCCATGGTGTTCGTTACCGAGTACCCGTGGCGCGCCAGGCCCTTCTACACGATGAGAAAGCCTGATGACCCGGAGTGGACGCTTAGCTTCGACCTGCTCTTCCGTGGGCTCGAGATAGCTACCGGCGGACAGCGAGAGCACCGCTACGAGGTGTTATTGAGGCAGATAGAGGAGAAGGGGTTGAACCCTAAGAGCTTCGAATGGTACCTCAACATGTTCCGGTTCGGAGCCCCGCCCCATGGAGGCGCGGGGATAGGCCTGGAGAGGGTTGTAATGCAGCTGCTCGGCCTCGGGAACATACGTGAGGCACGGCTGCTTCCACGTGACCCGGAGAGGCTGGTGCCATAGTCCACCCTTCTAGCAGGGTTGGGTCAGCCCCCAGCGCCTCTTCATCGGGGCGGTATTGGCCTCTGCGTCGTCTAGCCTCATCACGCCGGCCTGGATGCTACGGAGGAATGATTATAAATGATTATTCGGGAGCAGTCTTATTTAAACGGGGTTAATGATGGGGCAATCGCATAGCAGCCACCACGTGGTGCTTCATCGGCGCTGGCCCTTCGAGGAGAAACCCCTGCTAATATTCTGGGAGACTACTAAGGCTTGCATGCTAGCCTGTAAGCACTGCCGTGCTTCCGCGATCCTTGAGCCCCTGCCCGGAGAGCTTAGCCACGAGGAGGCGGTGAGGCTCATCGACGATATAGCTGGCTTCGGCAAGCCCTCCCCGATACTAGTGTTTACCGGTGGAGATCCCTTGATGAGGAAGGATATATGGAGCCTTGTAGCGAGGGCCAAGGAGCGCGGGATAAGAGTTGCTATGGCTCCTGCTGTGAGCCCGAAGCTCACAAACGAGGCTATAAGTAAGATGGTTGAGCTCGGCGTTGACGGTGTGAGCATAAGTATTGATGGGAGTAAGCCGGAGATACATGACAGCATACGCGGTATTCCAGGTGTTTTCAATAGGAGCATAGAGGTCATAAAGAAGATGATGGGCTTTGGTCTACGTGTGCAGGTAAACACGGCCGTCATGCGTGACAACGTGGAGGATCTAGCCGACATGGTTAAGCTCCTGCTAGACCTTGGTATACGCGTCTGGGAAGTCTTCTACCTCATACCCGTCGGCCGTGCCCAGAGGGAGCTTGATCTAACACCCCAGGAGTGGGAGGATGTAAGCCACTTCCTCTACGAGGCCTCTAAGTACGGCATAGTAGTGCGTACGACGGAGGGCCCCATGTTCAGGCGCGTAGCTATAATGCGCAGGCTACTCGAACTCCACGGCTATGACCCCGACGAGGTGTTGAAGCCTGGGCCGCTCTACCGGCGCCTAGTCTCCAGGCTTCGCAGCCTCCTTGGGGAGCCCCGCGGCAAGCCATTGGCTTCGACCACCGGCACGCGCGACGGCAAGGGCATAATATTCATCTCTCATGACGGCCTGGTCTACCCGAGCGGCTTCATGCCCTATCCCGTGGGGAGTGTGAGGAGGGAGAGCATAGTAAAGATTTACCGGGAGAACCCGGTGCTCAGGAAGATACGCGCCGCCGAGTTCAGGGGGAGGTGCGGCGCCTGCGAGTTCCGCGACATCTGCGGTGGCAGTAGGGCCCGCGCCTACGTGCTGCGCGCCGACCCCCTGGGTGAGGACCCCGCGTGCCCCTACACTCCTGGAGAGTTCGCCAGGCTCATTGAAAAGCTCGGCCTAGACACCCGGAGGGCTGTCGAGGAGATAGAGGGGCTGAGGCACGTGCTCCCTCCCCTACCCGGCGAATCTCCGGGCTCCTAGCCTTACCCCGCGTATAAATGGCCGGCCGCTCGTAGGAGGTGGTACTCCATGGCACTGGCTGGCCTCGCCCCAGGCGTCCTCGAGAGGCTTGGGAGCGAGCTGGCGGCAGAAGCGCTCATGGAGCTCCAGTACCGCTTCCCGCTGACAGCGACCCCCTACTGTGACGTCGCCGACAGGCTTGGCGTCAGCGTGGAGAGGCTGCTGGCGGTGCTCCGGGAGCTTAGGGAGAAGAGGATACTCAAGCGGGTCGGCTTCTACTTCAACTACCGCGCGGCCCGCAAACGCGGAGCCCTCATAGCGATTGAGACCAGTAGGCCGAATGAGGCCACCAGGCTCCTCCTGGAGATGCTAGAGGATGTCACGCATAGCTATCTCCGCGACCACCCAGTATACAACCTATGGGTTGTGGGTAAGCATAGGGACCCGGAGAGGATAGTGGAGGCTGCCAGGCGCGCCGCCGAGCTCTACGGCACCGGCCGGTGGCTGGTACTCTGGGGCGAGAAGACGCTACGGCTCAGCGTGAAGTATGACCTTGAAAGAGGCGTTAGCAGGGCCGGGCCTATGAGCAAGGTGGCGCTCCGTCCGCCTCGGCCGGAAGACCTCGGCTATACCACGGCCCTCGCCCGCGCATTGAGGGTTCTGCCGCTGGAGCCACACCCCTATGCTGTGATAGCAAGGCAATTCAACATGTCGGAAGACGAGGTAGTGGCCGCTATGAAGGAGATGCTGGATAAGGGCATACTAGGCGACCCCGGCGCCGCTCTCGACGGTCATAGGCTGGGCTTCATATTCAACGGAATGGTGACCATAGCTCCCCGTAACATGGACCAGCTGGAGGACCTCTGCAGCTGGGTTGTAGACAACATCGAGGAGGCTACCCATGTTGTCAAGCGCTCTGCCACCCCGCCGGGCAGCTGGAGGCATCTATGCTACTTCATGATACATGCTGTGGACGAGGAAAGGGTGAAGCCAGTGCTCGAGCGCCTCAGCGGGTGCCCCTACATGGACGACTACATGGTGATCAAGAGTCTTGAGGACCTACTGCCCGGCGTGATCAGATAAGCATTATTTATTAGGATGGTTAGCTGGCGATCCTCGTAGGAGGGGCCGAGTAAAATGATACCAGTCACTGTAATGGTCACCGGCAGGGGCACCGTTTCGACGCGTATAAAGGGCCACTACGGCCCCAAGAGACCCTCCAGGTTCTCGGACGCGCTGCGCCCAATAGTGTTCTGGAATATAACATACCAGTGCAACCTAAAGTGTATTCATTGCTACATAAACGCCATGCTTAACAAGAGGCCTGACGAGATGAGCACTGAGGAGGCGCGTAGACTGGCAGAAGAGATGGTTGAGATAGGTATCCCGCTGGTGGTTGTCACGGGGGGCGAGCCTCTGGTAAGGGAGGATTTCTGGGAGATAATGGAGCCCATGGCTAACAAGCGGAGGCCAAAGCTCTCCCTAAGCACCAATGGAACCCTAATAACCCGTGACGTAGCTGAAAAGCTCGCCTCCTATGGCTTCGTCTATGTAGGCATATCTATAGACAGCATAAAGCCGGAGTGGCATGACAAGTTCCGCGGTGTCCCAGGCGCTTTCGAGGCAACCGTCAAGGGTATAAAGAACAGTATTGATGCCGGCCTCGACGTAGGCATAAGGACCACAATAACCAGGTACAACGTGAAAGAGGTACCAGAGATACTCCGCTGGGCCCACGACATGGGTATAAAGAGGGTTAGCCTCTATCTACTCGACACCGTCGGCCGCGGCACCTGGATAAAGGACTGGCTCCCAACGCACGAGCAGCTCAAGTGGCTCGCCGACACGCTGATAGACGAAGCGAGAAAGTATGCTGACAGCCTCGAGATACTCATAGTGAGGGGCCAGTTCCTGGGCATATATATAGCAGACAAGCTTGCTAAGTCTAATGAGGAGTTCGCCGACTACATAAAGATGCTTGACGCCCAGGGCAACTGTGGCAGGAAGAGTATAAGCATATACCCGGAGGGTACTGTTAAGCCCTGCCAGTTCATAGACTGGGTGACCCTGGGTAATGTGCGTGAGAAGAGCCTGCGCGAGATACTGACCCCCGATAACCCGGCGCTCAAGCCATTCCTGGAGGCGGAGAAGTACCTACGCGGCCCCAGATGCGGCAGCTGCCCGTTCCGCCGTATCTGCGGCGGTGGGAGCCGCGGCAGAGCCCTGGCCATGACTGGCGACCCGTGGGGCGATGATCCGCTCTGCTTCCTTGACATAGAGAATATAGTGAAGAGGAGGGGGATAGACCCCCGGGCTGTGCTCTAGCCTCTTTCCTCCCTTCCTGAGCCTCTGCTCTTTCTACCCGCTAGTAGGCCCGCGGCTATTACTGGGAGAAGGATGCTGGCATCCCCGTAGACCACGACGCTCTCCGCTTCTGGTCGAAGCTTGTTCCAGGTTATCGCCTCACGCGGATGCGCGCCGCTGAGGCTTCCGTCGTACTCTATAGCTGTGGTCATGTAGACGGCGCAGTCTAGCCCTTCGCGGAACTGGGCCCACCAGATTGTGTGGTGCTTGCTTATTCCTCCCCCCACTATGAGGGCGGTGGCGCGCTTGGCTGTGAAGAACTTGTTGGCAATGACCTCCTCGTCTTTGAACGGGTTTACTCTGAGGTCCCGGTGGGTCTGCAGGTAGGTGAAGAGTGCTGTGCCGAAGGCGCCGTCTAGGAACCCCGGCACTATTATGGGTGTGCCCGTCTCACTTGCTGCCGCTAGTATGCTCCCCCTGTCGCTGCGTAGCTCTCTGCCTATCTCCCAGAGTATTTCGTAGACCCCCCACTCCCTGCCGCGGTCAAGCCTGTCAAGGACCTTGTAGACCGTCTTCTCCACACGGGGCCCGTAGTCCTCCACCGGTATGAATACATTGCCCAGCCTGTGGATCTCCATCCTCTGCAGCATGCGGTCGTCGGCTTCAAAGAAGCCCTTGTAGTATCTGCCCCCGGTCCCCCTGGCAACGTCATGGTCTATGGTGCCGCACGTGGTTACAATGAGGTTGAAGAAGCCCTCCCTTATCAGCTGGGCTAGCACACCGCGCAGGCCGGTTGCTACAAGGTTCGCTGTGAAGGATATCACGCGTAGATCCGACTCGGGGAGGCACCTGGAGAGTATGCGTATGGCCCTAGCCACGTGGCCTGCCATGAATCCATGTATGTTGTCCAGCAGCTCTACTATGCTGGAGAGGGGCTGGTCCGGGTTTATCTCCACATCCTTTACCGGCTCTGTGAGCAGTTTCTCCCGATCCCCGCTCATTGCTGGGCCCCCAGCGCCTAGGGGTACAGGCTCAGCTGTTAAGAGTTAGAGGCCAGCCTGGAGACCGGGCGCGGGTAGAGGCTGGGGGCTCTCCTGGTGCAGAGGCCGTGGCGCGCGGCGGCGCTAGGCGGTGGATGGCTAGTGAGCGGATAGCATTCAGGCTGCTCGAGGAGAGGGGCTACAAGATACTTGAGACGCACAAGCGGGTTATCATAGACGGCGTTGAGGTCGGCGAGGTCGATGCAGTGGCTGAGGGCCCCGACGGCCAGCTCTATGTGGTGGAGGTTAAGGCCGGCCGGCTCGACGTCCACGGCGTACGCCAGGTCTATAGCAACGCCGTGCTCCTGGACGCCAGGCCGCTGGTGGTTTGCAAGGGCTTTGCTGACGAGTCCGCCCGCGTGCTGGCAGAGAAGCTAGGCGTCGAGGTTATAGAGCTTGAGGACATCTTCCTGGTAGACGCCGAGGAGCTTGAGGACATAGTCTATGGGGCCGTCATGGAGGCCGTGGCTGAGGCTGCTAGACTCCTCCTAGACCCCTCGATCCGGGTGAAGCCTGAGCAGGTTGAACTACTCCGGGCCGTGGCTGAGGCCCCGACCATTGCCGAGGCGGCCTCAATGCTTGGGAAGAGCGTCCGCGAGGTCGCAGGTGTGCTTGAGTGGCTCCGCCGCCTCACGCCGCTAGCCCGGAGAGGCTACCGCGGCGCCCGCTTGGCGGCCGCAATACTCCTCCAGAGGTCCCGTCTACAGGCCCTGCTCGACAGCCTCGGCAGTAGTGCTGAAAGGATAGAGGCGCTCCTCGGGAGACTAGGGGTCTAGGCGTGGCATCCACAGCGTCCAAGGAGAAGCAGAAGATACGGGAGCAGGTGTGGAGACTGCTCGAGGAGCGCGGTGTGGCTGCCTTCCCCAGGCCTGTGTACGGCCGTATACCAAACTTCCTCGGCGCCAGGGAGGCTGCCGCCCGCCTGGCCGAGACCCCGGAGTGGAAGCGCGCCCGGGTGGTGAAGGTTAACCCGGACGCGCCCCAGAAGTGGGTCCGGCTCGCGGCTCTCCGCGAGGGCAAGCTAGTCGTAATGGCTAGTCCGAGGCTCCGCGAGGGCTTCCTCCTCCTAGACCCGGGGGAGATACCCAGCACCCTCTACGAGAAGGCCGCCACCATACGAGGCGCCTTCCAGCTCGGGAGAAGGATTACTATAGACGAGCTACGATCAATGGGTGGCATAGACCTCGTAGTTGCAGGCTCTGTGGCGGTGGACCGGAGAGGCCGCCGCGTCGGGAAGGGGGAGGGCTATGCCGAGATAGAATATGGCGTAATGAGGGGGCTCGGGCTTATAGACGAGAATACCCCGGTGGCCACAACTATACACGACCTCCAGCTGGTGAGCCATATACCCAGGGAGCCCTACGACCTAGCGGTGGATATAGTGGCGACGCCCACCAGGCTCATACGCTTCGAGGCGGCTGAGAAGCCTCCAGGCATAATCTGGGACATGCTGCCCTGCAAGAAGTTCCGAGAGATACCGGTGCTCCAGGAGCTGGCTGGGAGGCTGGGTGTGGAGAAACCCTGCAGAGAATAGCTCTACGGGAGCGGGCCCTGCCAGCCTCTGGGCAGGTCGCTCACACCTCTTATGTAGAGGTAGATCACCCTCGCCAGCCCTCCCACATGGTACTTATCAACATGAACAGGCCTCCAGCCAGGCACTGCAAAGTCTAGCGTGATGACGCGTGCCCCGGGCCTCAGCTCGGCCTCTAGCTTCGGCCTAAGCTGGGCGTTAACTCTGGTGAGGAGGTACATGTACACCACCGTGGCGTCCCTAAGCTCGACGTTGAAGAAGCTATCGTTGATAAACTCTATTTTATCGTATACGCCCTCCCTCCTAGCATTCTCCTTAGCCTTCTCTATCAAGTCGCGGCGTATCTCGACACAGACAGCCCTCGCCCCCCTCTTGGCGGCCTCTATCGCGACTCTACCATCCCCGCATCCGAGGTCGTAGAACACGTCATTCTCTCCAACCTTAGCTACGCGCATAACATGGCCTATCAGCTGCCGCCTTGTGGGCACCCAGGGGACGTCATAGACCCCTATCAGGGGTAGTGGCAGCGCAGCGAATACGCCTAGAACCATGCCCCTCCCCGCCGACTCTAGATCATCCGAGCCGCTGATATTGTATTCGCAGCAGGGGCTTAGCTATGTGGCTGCCCCCACATATTACGCAGAAGCGGGTTAGTATTCCTTAACGTGTACCCCGCTGTCTGAGTGCTGGGAGGGCCGGCTTTGGGCAAGCCCGGTAGCCGCGAGGGACGTCTTGCTACAAGCCTGTCAAATCCGATTGAGAGGATTGAGGAAAGGCGTCTAGACAACGCTACGTGGCAGCTTATAATAAACCAGATAGAAAGGATAAAGCAGGTATACGACTACATGAATAAGATAATGTCGCTAGGCATTGAGGACAGGGTTAGACATGATGCTGTAGACCTTGTAGCCCGGCTGCTTGGAGGCGTGGAGGCGCATAGCCAGCCTGTTGTAGTGGATGTAGGTAGCGGGCCCGGCTCCTCGGTAAGAGTCATACGTAGGATGCTCCCCTACAGCTTCGTAGTAGCCGTTGATCCCTCCGTCCAGCTTCTAGCCTCAGCGTGCACCGGGCCTCTCTGCGACCGCGTAGCCGCGGTAGCGGAGAGTCTGCCAGTACGTAGTGGCGGCGCAGACTTTGTAACGAGCTTCT
The DNA here is from genome assembly GCF_055379715.1 of Pyrodictium brockii. Taxonomy (NCBI): domain Archaea; kingdom Thermoproteati; phylum Thermoproteota; class Thermoprotei; order Desulfurococcales; family Pyrodictiaceae; genus Pyrodictium; species Pyrodictium brockii. The sequence goes on along the minus strand of NZ_AP042401.1, from coordinate 1,539,289 downwards.
ACGCCTCGCGGGACTTCAGGTCGCTATCCTCCGCATTGTACTCGATGATATCTGCTGCTAGAAGGGCCGTAGTTATAGGAGACGTGTTCCTGCCGCGCCAGCTGGTTCGGAGGCTACTTGTGAGGTCTTGGATATGCTGGGCTGTCCCGGTCCTCGCCTTCGTGTTCGCTAGGAGGTATTGGGGCCTGTACCGGGGGCTATGCATAACCATAAGGGGGTGGTGCGATGTAGAGGAGCTTGGGCACTACGTGGAGCACCTTTCGCAGAGCCTAAATAGAGCTGCTGTTGTGCATATGCGCAAGTATATGCTCGGAGGATTAGGGTATGTCGCAGCAATATTCGGCGAGGAGGGTGCTGGTAGCTATAACGGGGGCCAGCGGGATAGTATACGGGGTAAGGCTTGCGGAAACCCTCAACTCGATGAAGATGCTTGAAGCGGTGATATATACGCGCAGCGCGGAGCTCGTGGCGAGAGAGGAGATGGGGCGTAGTCTGGTAGACCTGCTCGGGGGGCTCGATGCCCCAGTCTACCGTGATGACGAGCTGGATGCGCCATACGCCAGCAGTAGCAGGATCCCGGCGGGGGGTATGGCCGTAGCCCCCTGCAGCACCCGCACCCTGGCAGCGGTTGCCCACGGAATCGCCGATAACCTGGTGGCGCGGGCGGCGCTGGCAACCCTCCGCCTCCGCCGCCGCCTCGTCCTAGTGGTGCGCGAGACCCCTCTCGGCCTGGCGGAGATACGCAACATGCTCCTGGCAGCCGAGAACGGGGCCACGGTGCTCCCTGCCTCGCCGGCCTTCTACCACCGGCCCAGAACCATAGAGGATATGGTGATGTTTATAGTAGGTAAGGTTCTGGATGCCCTTGGGATTGAGCACGGGCTGTACAGGAGGTGGCGTTTGGGGGAGCCTGGGCCTCTGGGCGGGGGCTGAAACCTCTGCTAGGTGTCTTGGCATGGGTTAGAGCAGCTCGTCGTCTATATTGTAGCCCTTCTTCCTCATTAGCCTCTCCACGCGCTGCATGGCCTCCTCCTCGGCTTCGAGCTCTTTCTCTAGATCCTCTGTCCCGGCCTCCTTCTGCCGCTTCTCCCTGGCGTAGAGGCATGTGCCGTCCGGCAGCAGAGCTTTCAGCGTGCATGCGGCGTACTGGCAGGCGCCGCCTATGCATTCGTCGCCTATCCAGCGGCAGTAGGCTGCGCGCTGCATCCTGCCGTGCACGGGCTTCCTGACCACGGTCAGCGCGTTGTTCAGGCAGCGGAAGTGGGGGCACAGCGGGTTGCACCTGCCGTCTGGGAGCGGCATGGGCCTCGGCTTCCCGCCGTGGGCGCCTCTGGGCTCCCTACGCGGCCTCCCGGGCTCTCTAGGCGGTGCACGGCCCCGGCGGAACGACATAGCCTGCCACCTCGTAGCGGGGTGCAGGGCTGGCTACCTGGCGCGGCCCGGCGCGTGCCATTACGCTGGCCCCTCCCGGAGGGGGTTGTTCACGCCAGGCTCAGTGGCACGAGGGCATCTTATTAGGGCTTACTCCATTTAAACATGAGGTATCTCACCGGTGTCTCCCCGGGCCCCGCCACGGCCAGGATGAAGGCTTTGCGGACGCTGTGGCTTAGCCTGCCGGCGCGCACTATCTCTAACGGGTCTATCTCCCCGCCCGCCTCCACCACGTGCACCAGGTATGGGGCATGGTCTATCCCAGGCCCCTTCTCGTAGACTGCGAAGTCTGCGCCATACTTCAGCCCCGAGCGCGCGATATAGCCCTTATCGCGTAGCTCTCGATACACCTTGTACACGAGGCCAAACCGGGGTATTGCCGAGCGTGCCCGCGCAGCAAGCTCTCCCGGGCCGACAGGCCTCCCCTCCTCATCCCTGACCTCTAGAACCCCCTTCTCGGCCAGGTATACAGCCTCCACTAGCCCTAGCTCAAGCGGCGCATCGAACTCAGCGCCCCCGGGCTTTGGGATGCCCAGGGGCTTACCGTAGAACCCCAGCCTATACAGCTCGCGGGCCTCCCGGGGATCAAATACCACAACACGCAAGCCCAGCAGGACACCGTGGAACACCATACCTTGTACCCCTGTACCACCCTGCGGTGGCACCACCGGGGCTAGTGTGCCACCCGGTAGAGGGCTAGGAACTTCACATTCTCCGCGGCATCTCTCAGCATGTCAGCTATATCCTCTATCATATCCACTATGTCGCGTAGCAGCATGAGCGCCACGGTGTCGCCGCGCAGCTCCCTATACATGGCTAGTGTGAGCCGCCGGTAGAGGTTATCCACATCGTCCTCGACGCTGGTCACGAGCTGAGCATTCTCGTAGCTCTTCTTGGGGTTGGACGTCAGCGACTGTATAGCTGCCTCGAGCTGGTTGAACTCCTTCTGCAGGTTCTCGGCCATAGATGATAGTAGCTCGTTTACAGTAGAGCTGGACATATTGGTGTTAGACGCTAGGAGGTAGGACCGGTATGCTACTCCCTCGGCCATCTGCGCCACGCGCGTGAGAGCTAGGAATATATCCCTGTAGAGCGTGCCCGTGTTAAGCAGGTCTCCTAGCCGGGCAAGGTACATTAAAGCGTCCTCCTTCATAGACTCGATGCGCTCCTTAGCCTCTTTTACACGCCGATGCAGCTCTCTCAGCCTCCTATCGTCGACGTTTGTTAGGGCTGTTACCACCTCCCTTAGCCCAATAATGCTGTCAGACAAGGCCCTCGCTATGCCTAGGAGCTGCTCGTTGAGGCTCTCCTCCGCTAGCGACCGGCGGCGCCGCCTCTCCATGTCGTAGTCATAGTAGTCCTCTGCCATATGGAGGCCCCGTGCCCTCCTAGCTAGACTGGATGGGGTATTAGAACAATAATGCTCCCCGGCCTCGTGTGTAGTACGCGCTATTAGGGCTCCAGGCCGTGCAACTCTCGTGAGAGTGCCTCAGGCTCAGAGGGTAGCAGCTCCATGGACGTTCTAGTGGTAGACGCTCTTGCCAGGGGCAGCTACGGCAGGAGAATAGTTACAGTCGACGCTATAGGTGCGGGTCCCCGCACTGTTGCAGGAGTACTCGAGCAGCTCGGAATAGGTGTTGAGCTAACTACTGCTGAAACCGTCTTGGATAAGCCGAGTATGCTGGAAGACTATGATGTTCTCATGATAAGTGCTATGAGTGTTGACGAGGGTAGCGTGGCCAGGATAGTCAAGGCCTGGCGCCGACGGCGCGGGAGGAGGCCCGTAGTGGTTGGAGGCCCTATCTCCAGCGACCCATGGTTCCTGGCCCGTGTTGGAGCTGACGTGGGAGTCCACGGCGAGGCCGAGCCCGTCGTGGAGAAGCTGTTCACCGAGGGAGCAATAGACTCTGGCGTGCTCTACAAGGAGAAGCTGCGGAGCCTTTGCGGGGTAGCATACCGGGAGGAGGGCAGGGTAGTGGTGAACAAGCGCTGCCCAGTAATGCCGCGACGGGTCTGGGAAAAATACTTCCCCAGCACCCGTCTAATACGAGGCTACCCCTTCTACTGGGCCGCCCGCGTCTACGTGGAAGTCGTGCGCGGGTGTAGCAACTACACTATACCCCGCTTAGAGGGGCTTTTGCCCGAGGAGCTGCTCCCCGCGAGGCCCGTGCCGGGCTGCGCCTACTGTAGCGTAGTAAGCCTATGGGGCTATGCGAGAAGCCGCAGCATCGAGCTAGTATATAGGGAGGTAAAGGAGCTGATAAACCAGGGCGTCCGCCGCATAGTGCTGAGCGGCCCCGACTTCCTCGACTATGGAAGGGACTGGCTGGTCGAGCCGGGGCCCCTAGTAGACCCCAGGAGGCCTGGCCCAAACCTCGAGGCGGTACAGAGCCTTCTCTCAAGGCTCTCCTCGATACCGGAGATCTCCTCCGGAGAAGCGGCGATCATGGTGGAGAATGTGAAACCTAACCTTGTCACCGAGGAGGCGGCTAGAACGCTCGGCAGGTATCTCAAGGGCACCCCGGTCCATGTAGGAGCGGAGACAGGCGATCAGCGCTTGCTAGAGGTGCTGGGGAGGCCAGCCACTGTAAGGGAGACTATAGAGGCTGTCAGGAGGCTCAGACGCCATGGGCTGAGGCCCTATGTTTACATAATGTATTGTCTCCCTGGCGAGACTGGTAGAGTCGTTGAGAAAACCCTGAGACTAATGGAGGCCCTCTACCGTGCTGGCGCGGAGAAGATCACGGCCTATCGCTTTACACCCTTGCCAGGCTCGGCCCTAGGCAAGTTGGCCGGGAGAAAGCTAGACTGCCTGCCCAACCACCCCGTGAAGCTCAAGGCGGCTGAGATAAACAAGAGGGCCAAGAAGAGGATGATTGGCTGGAAACTCCGGGCAATAGTGGTCGCTAGGCACCCCAGGCTTCACAGATGGGTAGCCTACCCGCTGCATCACGGCCCGGTAGTCCTGCTGGAGGAAGAGGGGCTAGAGCCCGGCGACATAGTTGATGTCAGGATAACCGGGGTCTACTCTGATAGGATAATAGAGGGCTCTATGCTGAACATGGTGGGCCGAGCCGTCTAGTAGTACTTGTCGACTATTACCTGCAGCTTGCTGGCCAGCTCCTCTATCTTGTTTAGGTCCTCCTCTATCAGCTCCCGGCTCTCCTCTATCAGCCTGGCTCCACGCTTCGCCAGTAGAAGCGCCTTGTTTAGTAGATCGCGCTCATACTCCATACCGACTATAATCATGTACTCGCTTAGCGTCGCTATATTGTCCCTAACCTCTGACGCCACAGAGTCCAGGTTCACGGGGCCCTGGAGGCTATTCTCTAGCCTCTGGCGCAGCACCCTCAACCGCCTTAGGTAGGTGAGAACGAGCGCTTGCAGTTCTTCGTCTCCAGTATCCCTCCTAAGCCTCGAGAGGGCTCGGTTAAGCGACCGCACTATCTTGGCGTGTCTATCCGCCACGTCTTCAAGCGTCCGCAGCAGCTTGTAGGGGTCTACAGCCTCGGCCATGCCGAAGCCACCCTGGGAGCCGCCGGAGGAGAGGAAGGGACTCCCCGGCTCCTATAACGGGGCCGGCCCTCTCGTCTATAAGCGGTTGCCTCTCCAGGCGTCCTCTCCACAGCGTAGCCTTGAGCTAGCACCCTGTCCCCAAAAACGCGTAAGATGGCTAGCCTAGGAGCTAGCTCCGGGCTATCCTTACAGTCACTATGGTGTTGTCGGAGACCCCGTACTCCGGTAGGTTAGTGCCGTTAACCCATATCTCGTTAGGAGGAACACTATCATCCTTCTCGACACGGTAGCGGAATCTATGCCTGCGTGCAACCACAACCTCTATGTACTCGCCCTCACCTATCTCCTTCAGAAGCTCCGGGTTAACCTTGGCTATACCCTCCTTTAACTCATTGTGGAAGCGTAGTCTCACCCTGCGCTCCCGCTGCCTCTTCTCCCTTCCAAGCACCTGGGATGCAGGGGGTATCATTGAGATCGCAGTCTTCACATCTATCTTCTTCTTGGGAAGCTCCTCCTGCTGCTCTTCTTCTCTCCTAGCCTCCTCCTCGCTCATAGCCTCTACCTCCAAGAGGTGGGGATAGTTCCACGTAGCAGGTTTAATAGCTACTCTATATTCTACAACGTGCTTGTGTGTCGTGCAAGTAGCCCCCTAGGACGTGGGGGTTCCGATCTCCTCTAGGCTAGCCCCCTCTATGAACTTCTTCACAGCCTCTGCAATGCGGTTTACGGGGACCCTCACCTGCTTCCACGTATCCCTATCCCTCAGCGTAACGGTGTTGTCTTCGAGCGTCTGGTAGTCTACGGTTATCGCGGCCGGCACTCCTATCTCGTCTACACGTGCATACCTGCGGCCTATGCTTCCATCATCATCGTATATCGCGTACATGCCATTCTCCAGGAGCTTCCTCCATATGTCTCTAGCAATCCTGACAAGACTCTCCTCACGCACTATCGGGAACACAGCGGCCTCGATCGGGGCTATTCTCCGGGGCAGGCGGAGCACAACCCTCTCGCCACGCTCGCTGTAGGCGTGGTCGAGGGCTACGAAGATGAGCCTCTCCACGCCAAATGAAGGCTCTGCTACGTGTGGTAGGAAGCGCTTCCCAGTAACCTTCTCCTCCTTCTCTATGATCTTTATGTGCTCTGCCGGTATTTTCTCGCCGGCCACCTCTATGTAGCCTTTCTCCCTCAGCTCCTTCTCGGCAGTCTCGGGGTCTAGCGACCGGGCTGCCTCTAGTATCTCGCGGGCACGCTTCCGGAAGGTCCTGCCAACCCAGGCACGGTCTAGGAGCACCATCTTCTTTCTGACTATCTTGGGCTCCTGGTACTGCTTAAAGACACGGAGATCATGTCCACTGTACTGCATGTGCCTCCGCAGATCATAGTCTGTACGATAGGCATGGCCGGAGACCTCCACCCAGCCTAGCCTGCTCACCCTAACCAGCTGGTCAAAGGTCTGGGCGGCGTAGTGGGCTCTTTCCTCCGGCGCCTTCTCCTCGAAGTACATGTCCCCGTAGGGTACGCCCAACTCCATGACGAAGTCGCGCGCTATAGCCATCCAGTAAGCCAGCCAGGGGGTTCTGACAACCCCCTCCTCTATGGCCTCGCGGACCCCGTACTCCTCGGGCTTCTCCTCTCCCTGCGCCTTGGCCTCGGCGCGGAGTATGCGTAGCTTACGGTGCTCAACACTCCCTAGAAGCTCCTCTAGAACGCCCCCGTGCCAGGGATCCTCCGGGTCGAAGAAGAACTCCATCTCGGCTATAGTGAACTCTCGGAGCCTCATAATACCCTGCCTGGGCGATATCTCGTTCCTGGCAACCCTCCCTACCTGCGCTATGCCCAGAGGCAGCCTCTGCCGGCTGACCTCGAAGACCCTCTTGAAGGATACGAACATGCCCTGCGCGGTCTCCGGCCGCAGGTAGCCCACGCTTTCGCTGTAGGGGCCTATTGTAGTCTTGAAGAGGAGGTTGAACGCCCTTACCTCGCTGAGGGGGCCGCCGCACACGGGGCACCTTATATCGTGCTCCCGTATTATCCTCGTCATCTCCTCGAGGGTGAGTCCCTCAGCCCTTATCCCAGTCTTCTCCTCTATAAGATGGTCGGCTCTGAACTTCCGGCGGCAGCGGAGGCACTCTACAATTGGGTCGGTGAAGTGCTCTAGGTGCCCGCTGGCCTCAAACACCTTGGCAGGGGCTATGACTGGTGTCTCTATCTCGACAACTATGTGGTTGTGGCGGCGTATGAAGTAGTCGCGCCAGAGAGCCACTATCTTCTCCTTCAGCCTTACCCCGAGCGGGCCGAGGTCGTAGAAGCCTGCGACACCGCCATAGATCTCGTAGCTCGGCCAGAAGAAGCCCCTCCTCTTAGCCAGCTCTATTACCCTATCATACCTGTCCTTCGCTATAGTGTTGCTCGCCGCCATAGCCTGCATCCTCGCGGCCCTATAGCCCCGTCTGAAGAGTGTTATAGTGGTTCTCCCCCGGGCAGCTGCAGTCGCCCGGGGGAGGGCTCGGCATGGGTCTTCTAGACCTCTACGTGTCCAGAGCACCTCTCTACTTCGGCGGTGTAGAGACCGAGCCGGAGAAGGCCGACATGCTGGTAATAGGTATTCCCTATGACGCAACCTCGAGCTATCGTCCAGGCTCCCGCTTCGCGCCTCGAACGGTTAGGGAGGCAGCAGCTAACATAGAGTTCTACTCGCTCCGGGCGGGGCTTGACCTTGAGGCGTACCGGGTGGCGGACCTCGGTGACATTGTGTTGCCGGTGAGGCCGCAGGAGGCTGTGAAGAGGATAGAGGCGGTAGTGGCTGAGGTGCTGGGGAGGTATCCAGGGAAGCTTGTGGCGTTGATAGGAGGCGAGCATAGTATAACTCTAGGCTCCTTCTCGGCCGTGGCTCGCGTGGAGGAGGAGCCATGCCTCCTGGTGGCGGACGCACATTTCGACCTCCGCGACGAGTACATGGAGGAGAAGTATAGCCACGCTAGTGTGATGAGAAGGATCGCCGAGGCCTATGGTAGTGAGCGCCTCTTCTACATAGGGGTCAGGGCCTTTGCGGGGGAGGAGGTAGAGTACGCTAGGGAGAAGCATATAGAGTATGTAACTAGCCATAGCGTGAGGCTGCTAGGCGTCAGGGAGGTTGTCGCCCGGGCTGCCAGATGGATCAGGAGAGTAGGCTGCAAGACGCTCTATGTAAGCGTAGATATGGACGGCTACGACCCAGCTTACGCACCGGGTGTAGCCAACCCGGAGCCCGAGGGGCTGGAGCCCTGGATGCTCCTCGATATCCTGTTCAAGGTAGTGGCTGAGAGTGGTGCAAGGCTAAGGGTGGTGGATGTTGTGGAGGTCTCGCCGCCCTACGACTACAGCGGGATTACCTCAATACTGGCTGCGAAAACGCTGCTAGAGCTCTTCGCCGCCTACCAGGTCCAGAAGAGCGGGGCCAGGGGAGGCTAGTGGAGGGCCAAGCGATCCTATATGGCCTTTACCAGTTTACGGCCCGGCGGCCTAACCTTGTAGACTACCCTATAGCCGCAGTAGGGGCACTTAACGCTAGGCATGTACTCCAGGTCTAGGGCTGTGAACTCCATGCCGCAGCGGCCGCACTTGTAGCGTATCATGGCCTTATCCTCTATGACGCCCGTCTCCTCCTCCCCATTGCGGGGTTCGTAAAGCTCCATAGAGCCTCGCCCGGTAAGAGGCCTCCAGGCATGCGAAATCCTTATAAGAATAGCTCTCCAGCTAGCTCACTATGGAGCCACATCCCCCTGAAGGCATAGAAGGCGAAAAGCTAGAAGGAAGGGATAGGGCTCTATGAGTGGAGATATGTCCTCCCTCTGTGGCGGTCTCCCGCCCGAGCTCTGCGAGCAGCTGGCCCGCGAGCAGCAGGTGATCAAGATAAAGCTCGAGAGACGCCGCTACGGGCGCGAGGTAACAATAATCGAGGGTCTGGACGAGCGAGAAGTTGATCTCAAGAAGCTGGCCTCTCAGCTGAAGTCAAAGCTAGCCACGGGAGGCACCTATAAGAAGGGGCGTATAGAGCTTCAAGGAGACCACCGCCACAGGGTTAAAGAGATCCTGGTTGAGATGGGGTTCCCCGAAGAGAACATTATAATAGTGGAGTAATGCTCTCTGAGGTACGCATCCTCCTTGAGCCAGTAGCATCTCAGTCCTCCTCCCGTACCGGCGCCCCGAGGTTAGCTTGAGTAGAGCGATAGCGCGTGCAGCACAACGGCCACCGGCTTATCGAGTGCCAGCAGCTCGAACAGCTCCGGGAAGAGCGGGGTGCTCAGCAGCGCTATATATGAAGCGGTCTCAACAATCTGGTTGGCCTGCTTGAAGGTGAGCTGCCGCACCCCTATATGTTCAATCACCTCAAGATACGACCTATGTATCTCGTAGACCTCTGTGGCTTCGGGCCATACTGAAGGCTCTCTAGAGCTAACCATGTATACGAGGTGGAGGCTGAGCCAGAGCGCCTGGAGCGCTCTTGCCGCGTCCTCGTAGGTTCCCGGGAGTAGTATGTTGAAGCCTCCCGTCTCCTCGTCCACTTCCGTCCATTCAGCTCCCTTCCGGGAGAGGTAGGCGTAGAGATTTCTGCGCAGCGTTTTGAGTGCTTTCGAGTGCTTCTCGTCGAGATCTTCGCCTGCCAGCTGCTCCATGGGCCAGGCTGTTATAGCCCATGCTATGGGCCTGGAGCCGTACATGCGGATCAGGTGGTGTATGGCTACTATCCTTAGCGCTATGAACCGGTCGGTGGGTATTGCTCCTCTCCCTCCCAGGGTGAAGGCTTAGCCTCCTTACAGGATACAGCTTTAGGGTTGGACTTGTTTGAGGAACTCGTAGGCTGGGAGTAAATTTTTTAAGGATGTTTTTCGGAATAGTATGGGCGGGGCTTTAAGGGTTGCGGGCATCTTAGTTGCGGCCCGCCCTCAGCCTCTAAGGCCGTATATACAGGTGGCCCGGCCTTGGTGACTAAGGAGCAGGCCCCTAGGGCCTCGGGGGAGAAGGAGGAAGGGTGTCCCCCCGAATATATAGTGTTCGACGAGGAGAGGGGCGAGTACATCTGCACGCTTACGGGAGAGGTAGTTGAGGAGACGGTTATAGATACAGGGCCCGAATGGAGGGCTTACACACCTGAGGAGAGGACCCGCAGAAGCCGCGTGGGCAGCCCGCTTACCCACACTCTCCCCGACTATGGTATACTCACCACTATCTCCGGCTACCGTGACGCGAACGGCCGTAAGCTCGAGGCGCGCCTCCGCATTGAGGCCAGCCGTCTACGCAGGCTCCAGGCGAAGCTTCGCGCAACCACTAGTATAGAGAAGAACATAGAGCAGGCGGCCCGTGAGATAACCAGGCTGGTCGAGGCTCTCAACCTGCCCCGTGGCATTATTGACACCGCCATGATGATCTACCGGCAGGCGGCGGAGAAGGGCCTGGTCCGCGGCCGCAGCCTCGAGTCGATGGCTGCGGCAGCTGTCTATGCTGCCTGCCGTATACGCGGCATACCCAGGAGTATAGACGACATAGCGGAGGTCGTGAAGGGTGGCCGTAAGGAGGTTGCCCGCTGCTACCGCCTCATAGTCCGCGAGCTGAAGCTCCGCATGCCTATAGTTGACCCGGTCCGCTACGTGTCCAGGATAGTCTCGGCCCTCCGGCTGAGCCCTGCCGTGGAGAGGAGGGCTGCGGAGATACTCGTCCAGGCGCGTAAGATGGGGCTTACAGCCGGCAAGGATCCAGCGGGGCTTGCGGCAGCGGCTATATACATAGCCGCTCTGGAGCTTGGGGAGAGGAGGACTCAGAAGGAGATAGCTGCAGCAGCCGGCGTCACAGAGGTTACGGTTAGGAACCGCTACAAGGAGCTGGTTCAGAAGCTTAACATACCGCTCCCAGCCCAGTAGCCCCCATGCACGGGGGCGCCGTCCCCGGGCTCTTTTCCCCCTCCCTACCGAGGCTCCCAACCGGCCGTTGGGCGAGGGAAGGGCTGTTAACCCATATCCTTCCGGGCTTCTACGTCCTCGGTGGCTAAGGTGTGGCCGGGCAGGGTATAGATGACGTGAGGAAGGCTAGATTCCTCCGCGAGCCGGTGGTGGAGTCCCGCGGCGAGCTTAAGCACTGGATAGACGCTCTGGCAGACTGGCTCGAGGAGCGGCTCCGCCGCAGGAGTAAGAGCGTCTACGTGTTTAACGGGGGCCTCTCGGTCTCGGGGCTGCAGCATGTGGGCAGGCTCCGGGGAGAAGTGGTTATCCCCGAGGTTGTCCGCCGCATACTTGAGGCGAGGGGCCTCCGGGTTAAGCAGTACCTAACCCTGTACACGCAGGACGCGTGGAAGGGCAAGGAGAGCCAGCGCAGGGTCTTCCCGGACCCCGAGGACGCCAAGCGTTACACTGGCTGGCCCTTGATAAATGTCCCTGATCCCAGAGGCGAGCTCCCCAGCTGGGTCGACAGGTTCTGGGCCGACTTCGGCCCCTACCTGGGCGAGTTCACAGACGGGAGCATAGAGGTGGTAAAAACCACTGACATGTATCGTGGTAAGCTGCTGGAATTCGTGCGGCTCTCTATAGAGCGTCGCGAGGAGATACGTGAGGTCGTGAACAAGTACCGTGGCCGCCGGCCATACCCGCCTGGCTGGATCCCCTTCGAGCCCCGGTGCCAGCAGTGCGGCAGGATAGACTCGACCGAGGCCCTCGAAGCGAACCTGGAGAAGGGTATGGTCCGCTACCGGTGCCGCAGCTGCGGCCACGAGGGCTGGGCCCCGCTCTGGGACGGGAAGCTGAACTGGCGCATAGAGTGGGTGGGCGTCTGGTGGGCCCTTGGCGTAGATTTTGAGCCCTACGGCAAGGACCACGCGACCCCGGGTGGGAGCAGGGATAGTGCTAACGAGCTGGCGCTGAAGGTGTATGGGATAGAGCCGCCGGAGGGGCTGCCCTACGAGTGGGTCGCCGTGAAGACGCGTGACGGAGAGGCTGATATGAGTAGTAGCGACTTCATAGGCTTCACGCCCCGCGAGTGGCTTGAGGTGGCGCATCCAGAGGTGCTCCGCTTCCTCATCCTCCGCACGCCCCCCATGAGGAAGCTGAGCCTAGGGCTCCACGATGTGCCCCTCTACTACGACCAGTACTACCGGGCTGAGAGGATCTACTACCGGGCCGAGTCTACTGGGAGGAGAGAGGAAGACCTTCTCCTAGCCCGCAGCTACGAGCTTAGCTACACCCGAGGCGCCCCGCCGGAGAAGATGCCAGCCCAGCCGCCATACAGCCACGTTGCAATACTGGCCCAGGTGCTCCCCGAGGACCGGTGGCGGGAGGAGGCACCCCGCCGGCTCCAGAGGAGCGGCCATCTGCCCGAGAAGCCCAGCAAGCATGATCTCGAGAGGCTGCTGAGCCTCCTCCCCCGGGCCAAGAGGTGGGCCGAGCAGTACGCCCCCGAGCATATGAGGATAAGGATCCTCGAGGAGCCGCCCGGCGAGATCCTGGAGAGAATACCTCCAGGGATGCGCGAGAAGCTCCGCGGCCTCGGCGAGAGGCTCTCCCGGCTCGTCGACTGGAGTGAGGAATCCATCAAGCAGACTATGGTGGAGTACACTAGGGGCTGGAGCAGCAAGGAGCGGAGAGAGTTTTACCGCTACTTCTACCTGGTATTCGTGGGCAGGGAGAGCGGGCCTAGGGCGGCGCCGCTCCTCTCACTGCTCGACAGGGAGTTTGTACTGAGCCGCCTCCTGGGGTTATGAGGTACGACAATTTTTCCAACAATTTACGATGGATGATAGCTGTGCAGCCACCCCCGACAACCATCATTAACGAGCGTCAAAGATATTAGAGAGGCCAGCAGCCTTTAACGCGGGATAAAGCGGCTGGGAGGTGTGCCCACATCTTGCAGACTATAACACGCCCCGGCTACGCCACATGGTATAGAAGCGGAGTGGAGCAGGCCAGCATGCTTGCAAAAGCCAATGCTGCACGCCTAAAGTGCATACTCAAGTGCGCCTTCTCACTCAACGAGGAGGAGGCCCATGTACTATCATACCTCATAACCCGCGGCCGTGGAGCCATAGCGAAGGATATCGCCGAGGCCCTAGGCCGCAACCCCGAGGTAGTACGCCGCGCCCTACGCGGCCTACACGCTAAATCCCTCGTGGTAAGGAGGCCCTACCCTCTAAGGCGCGGCGGCAGAGCCTACTTCTACGAAGTGCCCGACCACATAGTAGCCGCGCTCACGGAGGTCTGCGAGAAGGTAGGCGAGGTCATAGAGCTGGTAAACAATAACCGGAACGGCGGCAGCAGGGCCGGCTAGCCCCTGACGGTCTCTCCAGCATGCCAGTAGCGCGCAAGGCTGTCCGGAATATTTCTTGGAGCCGCATATGATTCACCGGGATCGCTAACAAGCTGGCTGCCTGCCCGAAGGCTGACCCTAAGCCTTTATCTCAATATGCATCTCAGCCATACCTATCATGGCTATGTGCCTTAGTCCGTTGTAGAACCTTGTCTTAACACCGCGCTCCGCGAGCCTACGATCAACCTCCTCTCTGGAGACGCTGTCTATACGATACTTGTTAGACATAGCTATGAAGCTGTTAGCATAAGCGAAGGAGGGGACCCATACCGCGTATTCTCTAACGTGCTGAAAGACTTGGCGCGCAGCGTTGTACACACGCTTAAAGACGTCCGGGAAGAGCGTAGAGCAGCCTGCCTGAGTCACAACTATGCCATCGCTACTTAGCACCCGGGAGATCAGCTCGAACGCGCTACGAGAATACAGCTGGGCCGCTATATCAGATCCATACGGATCAGTGAGGTCCATTATAACGACGTCAAACCTCTCTCCACGCTCGGAGGCCCTCTTAACGTACTCGAAGCCATCCATTATGTGCAGCTCCGTCCTCGGATCGTCGAACGCGCCTCGATGCCATTCTGGCAGATACTTCTTGGAAACCTCTATAACCTCCTCGTCTATGTCAATCATAACGGCCTTCTCCACTGTACTGTGGCGAAGTACTTCGCGAAGTGTAGCTCCCTCCCCGCCGCCAAGAATTAGGACACGCCTGGGATTTGGATGGACTGTCATGGCGGGGTGTACAAGCGCTTCGTGGTAGATGTGCTCATCACTCTCGGTGCTCTGGATTAGGCCGTCGAGCACCAGTGTCTTACCGAATCCCCTCAGCTTCACAATCATTATATGCTGGTAGCGGGACTTCGAGTTATATAGCACTTCATCAACAGCATATATAGTACCCATGAGGCCGCCGGGCTGGTATAGCGAAAGCCTAAACTCCTCGAGCTCCATGGCTCCCGCCCGGAACTGCTGAGAGGCTACCGCAGCATTAATGTGACTCGAATACATTGCCGGAGGACTCCTCCCAGATAGCCCTCTGACAAGGCAGCTCCCTGGGATTCCATGGCGTCACGCGGCGGCAAAGATACTAGCGGTTTTTACTATGGAGAGCGCCCCGGCTAGCCGGTGCAGCCAATGCCGCCTGGGAAGAATAGGCTCATAGCACTTGTAGTCATAGCATTATTGTCGGCACTATCCTACGCCTATCTATCAGCCAGCCCAGCTCAACGCTATACATACTCATACACTGCGTCAACATGCATGGAGCTTGTCAACCCATCAACAAACCAAACTATAAAGGCGAGCGCAGTGACAATCATAACCATTACTAAGCGCTACGGAAAGGGAGGTAATATAACACTCTATGCGACAATAACCCATAAGAAGGTCACTATTAGTCCAAGCAGCTACTCCAACGCGATAAGATTCACCAATAAAACCCTGAAAGCAAGCATAGACCCAGCGTCATGCAGCCTTGTAGAAAAAGGGGCTATGCTGCAGCCGAGCCTCGACCAGTTCTACTGTAATGCATCAAAACTCTATAATGCGTCACTAGAGGGGGGATTCAAGATAAAGAGGAGAGATGGAAACATAATCATAACCTACTCTAACGCAACGAAGCCGTTAAGCATAAGCATAGAGGCTATCTACAGTACCGTTGACGGCATACTCAGGCATTACAGGGCACGTATATATTCTAGCATGCCGTCACAATCGCTGGGTGTCAGGGAGATCCGGGAGGAAATTAATATTACAGCAGGGGAGGGAGCTGTAGCCTGGCTCCGCTGGGTATTGCTAGGCGCGCTCCTAGCCTCAGTACTAGCCATAGTGGTGTACCTGTACCACTACCTGCATAGGAGGAAGGCAGCGGGCTAGATCGGCTCTACAGCATCTTGTACAATAACCTTATGTTGTGTAGTAGATATCATTGCTTGCTAAGACCGTGGGAGAGATGCGTCCATGAGTACACGCGCCCCCGGTACAATCCCTGCATTCCGGTGCACGTGATGAAGGCCTTTAGGACCGAGCCCTGGGGCGATGGGGTGAGTACCCTCGGCTGATCAACTAGTGCTCGGAAGCGTCATGCTGCATCTAAACTATAACCACTATGCTGCATGGCGAGTCTAGCTACCGCTACCTATATGAGCAGTACCTATATGGGCAAGGGGTGGGACCCGCCGCATGGCGAGAGTGTTGCATAATAAAGAGACGCCCGATATAGAGAAGAGGGTTGCAGAGATAGAGTCAAGATTGCGCCGCATGCAACGAACATCCCTGATAAAGAATATCATCTACGTGATAATAGTTATAGGAGTCGCCTTATACGTATACAAGCTCTACACGACGTCTCACGGGTGGAGGGCTGAGCTAGTTGATGTACCCCGGATAGGCCTCGCGTCCCCGACTCAGCTACGCATATCCTTCCTCGTGAAAAATCTACAACCCCTCCGGGGAGCAAGTCCTCGCCCGGCTAGTCTACTACAAAGTGTACATACAGGGCTACTATGCTGGTGATGGGCTTATACCCTACCTGGCCCTGCCGCCCGGCTGGAGCGAGCACAGATTAACACTGGTACTGGATGTGGATAAGGCTGGGTGCGGTATAGCGAAGGCTCTCGCCACGAGGAGAAACGTCACTGTCACTCTGCAGGGCTTCGCAATGGTGGACCTAAAGGCGTTCAACACGATAACATGGAAGATAGTCACCCTCCCCTTCAACATCACTGTAGCAAATGTGAATGTGCCCAAGCTGAGTAGCCAGGCCGCTGCAATACTGCAGCTCTACACATTGGTATGCGACGAGGCCCCGAGGCTGGTCACAGCGCTCACAAAGCTACTAGGACATGCAGGCCTTCTAGGCATACTGCCCCAGGGAGGCCAGAGCGGCACACATGGCACTAGCACTGGCGGTGGCGCTAGCCAGGGCCAGGAAGCCTCCCAGCCGCCGGTGAAGGTGACGGTTACCCTTGAGAAGTCTGGCCTAGCATCGTACACTGCTATAATAAACATAACAAACGTGGCGTCTCACCCCGTATCACTGGAGAAAGTAGCAGTCAACGGCCGCTCGATTGCTGAGGGCAAGCTGCCGCAAGTACTTCTCCCGGGCCAGGCCCTGACCCTCAAAACTAGCGTACCAAGCCCCATGCTCCTCATAAAGGTGACTGTGGACGGGAAGACATATACATACATAAAGAGCTAATGG
Source organism: Pyrodictium brockii (assembly GCF_055379715.1). Lineage (NCBI taxonomy): Archaea > Thermoproteati > Thermoproteota > Thermoprotei > Desulfurococcales > Pyrodictiaceae > Pyrodictium > Pyrodictium brockii. The sequence continues at coordinate 1,522,809 of NZ_AP042401.1, read as the reverse complement.
ATCCAACTAGCTAGAGTATATAAGCCTCAATAAGTAGTGATATATCTTTATAATCTATTATACGATATAAACCATATGTCTGTAGATAATGGAGTAAGGGTTCTATAGACGTGCATGGTCCTAGGCGTGAATTTAGGCAGAGGTAGAACGCTTTAGACGGGAAAATATGAGCCAGAGTTAAAGCAGTATACAAAGTATGGGATTAAGCGGCGCGTATATTGTTACAAGCCCTTACGAGGGGCCGTCATAAAAGTAGTCAGGCCGAAGGGCACACTGGTGGGAGTGCAGGAGCACGTTCAACCCTAGCGTACTAGCCTTAGGGAACTCTATACACATGCTCTATAGCGTCATGGGCTGCGACGGCGTGTCAAGGCTTGGCTATGCTTCTTCAACAGGCGGGCTTCATGCGGTAGAGAGGTCTAGCCATCCCGGTCTACGAGCATAGCGCTTCAGGACCTCTCGGTTCGACCGGGCCGGGTGGCAGGGCTGGCAGGGGGTGGCGCAGAGGATCCCCGGCTCATGATTCTTGGGGGCAGGATGTATATGATTTATTTTATACTGCCTAGTATGACTGTTATTCCGTGTAGCCCTAACCTCTATAGACGTGAAGGACTTCCTAAGGAGGCGGTGGAGGTGGGTTCCTCCTAGGGTATTGCCTCCACGTAAGCCCTGCAAGAACCGGGTGGTATTGGGAGATAGAGGGCAAGTACGCGGTGCTGCACGGCATAGCGCCTAGGGTTTAGGCAGCTTTTCTGGACAGCCTGGAGCTTGAGGGTCATCATATAGAGAGCCGTTGTGACGCCGGTGCCGGTCATCTTGGGAGGCATGAGTGGGTGAAGCGGGTCTGGGCGCCCGTCCATATGGGCTAGGGGCTGGCTCCTCTTCTACCATACCATACTGTGCCCGGAGATTATCCGGGTGACTATGCTATAGGTGCTATTGCTCCTCAACCTTAACCTTAGAGAGCCGGAGAATGTCTTGTGTAGGCTAGGTAGGCTGGTGCTAGTCCTCCACCGCGCCCTGGTGTATGTGGATAGGTTGGATGTTGATGAGTTGGAGCTGCCGCTGGTATACAGTAATTGCGTAGCTGTAAGGATGCTATTATGGTGTAGCTGATAGCATGGTGTATGTTGTGTGTGGCTCCTTTAGGGGTTCGTGTACGCCCTCGTCTCAGAGTGTGGGCGCTGAGGGCTCGCCGGAGCGGCGGTATGTACCATGTAGTGTGGATCCTGTGGGGATCTAGCGTGGTGGAGCCGCCGGCGGGATTTGAACCCGCGACCACCGGCTTACAAGGCCGGCGCTCTGCCCGCTGAGCTACGGCGGCACCGGGCGGCCCTCTTTAGGGGGCGGCCGCGTCCGTGAGGGGCCTCCTCTCCCTGGCGGGGTGTTTAACGGTTACGCGGCGCTAAGCCCCCCGGGGCTCTGGGGGCTGGCAGGTCATGGATGCGCCGGGTATCGATGAGCTGGAGGAGTATACGAGGCGCCTCATACCAGTGAAGCCTGGGGGCGCTTTCCGCTTCCGCTGCACCAGGTGCGGGCGGTGCTGCAGCGGCGGGCCTAATGTATCCCTTACCGTGTTCGACGCGGTGCGTATGGCCAGGTTCCTGAGGATCAGCTGGCGTGGGTTCCTCCGGGGCTACGTGAAGGTTATAATAGCTGATATAATGCCCCACATGCTCCTCCGCGGTGACGAGAGGGGTAGGTGCCTCTTCCTGGCCGAGCGCCACGACGGGGTGAAGCTCTGCGTCATATACCCGGCCAGGCCGATGAGATGCCGTCTCTACCCCCTGCTAGTGGAGGGTCTGCGGCCGAGCCTCTACCTTGACCCCCGCTCGCCCGGGGTCGGGAGCGGCCCGGAGAGGAGGCCGCCCTCTAGGCTCATAGAGCAGTATGTCTGGGAGAGGCGTGAGCACTACCGCCGCCTCCACCGCCTGGTGGTGGAGGAGGGGATGGAGCCCCTTGAGGCGCTCTACCGTGCCCTTGACGAGGCCTGGGAAGAGGCTGAGAGAGGGGCCCGCTGGGCTGACCTGGACTACCTTGCAAGCCTGGGCTCAGTTTAGCAGTGCCAGGGGAGGGAACCCTATAACGGCGCCTGGGCGGGAGAGGGCTCCGGAGTGGTGAAGAGCTTCTAGGGTGCGGCGGCGGCCTTGAAGGACATGTCAGCTCTGCCTCCTGGGGAGCGCGTGGAGGCCTATATAGCGAACGTGGAGCTCGCCCTGGAGAAGCTTGGCTCCAGGGGCCTCGCGGGCAGGACTGCTAGGCTGCTTGAGCTTGCAAGGATGTATGTCAGTGATGCCCGCTACTACCTCCAGCGTGGCGACGTGTTCACAGCCCTCGCGGATGTGGCCTATGCTGAGGGGCTGGTCGACGCGCTCCGCTGGCTCGGCCTCGTGGAGCTGGACTGGGAGCCGGCGAGCAGGCTGCTAGCCCGCCCCAAGGTGCTCGTGGCCGGCACGTTTGACCTCATCCATCCAGGGCACATAGAGCTGCTGCGACAGGCCTGGCTGAGGGGCCGCGTCTACGTGGTTGTCGCGCGGGACAGCTCGGTGAGCAGGTTCAAGAACCGGGAGCCTATAGTGCCGGAGGAGCAGAGGCTGGAGGTCGTCTCCGCCATACGCTACGTTGATAAAGCCATCCTCGGCAGCGAGAGGGACGTGCTGGACCCGATACGCGAGCTGAGGCCTGACATAATCCTCCTGGGCCCCGACCAGTGGGCCAGCGAGGACTGGTTAAGGAAGCGCCTGGCCGAGGAGGGGCTGAACCCCAGGATAGAGAGGCTCAGCGAGAAGAAGGAGTGCAGCCTCTGCAGCGCCACCAGCATAGCCTGCAGAGCCGCCCAGATCGTAGAGAGGTACGGCATGTGTGGGAGCCAGGGCTCTCAAGGCTAGTAGCCCTCAGTGTAGAGGGCATAGATGCGCCTCAGCTCCCTCACCGGGCTGTCAGAGTAGTCCACCCTCAGGTCCACCACCCGGTCGTAGTAGGGCGTGTACTCAGTCTGCCCCACCACGAGTAGAGCCGCCGACCGGTCCCCGCGCCGGTCCCCGCCGGCCCGGTGCCCCGCCTCTATGGCGGCGAGCAGCTTGTCTGCAAGCCCTCCCTTGGCCGAGAGGAAGGCGTTGATAGCCGCCCTGCAGACCTCGGGCCCCTTCACGAGGTTCGCTATGCAGACCAGAGGCTCTCTCGGGTGAACTATGTAGCCGTGCCAGCTAGGCGCCCACTCCCCGTCGTGGACGGCCACGTCGCCCCGGTAGTCTATCACCGCGACCTGGCGGTGGGCGGGACTAGGGTCGCGGGCCAGAGCGGCGCGCAGCGCCTCCTCAGCGCTCGAGGCCTTGGTGAGGAGCTCCAGCACCATGGGGGCAAGCGCCGGGTTCGTGTAGGCCTGGGTAGCCACCACGCCTACCCCATGCCTCCCCCAGGGCACCCTGGAGCCCACCGCTATGCTTCCCGAGACTACTGCGACCCCTGCCTGGCCCAGCAGGGGATCGTAGGCCAGAACGCTATAGGTCAATACCGCCACCTGCCCCGAGCAGGGAGATAGGGCTCCCCCGAGGAGCCCACCGGGGCGTGTTAGGAGGGGTGCACTAGGTTAAACCTGGCTACGCGTAAAAGCCCGGCGGCCCATGCACCCCGGGGAGAGGCTAGGCCTCGTATACCTGGCGCCGCACCTCCTCTGGTACCTCGTCCTCCCTTATCACGGGGAAGGAGGGCGGTACATCCCTCCTCTTGGGGCCAACAACTATATACTTCGAGGCATCGTCCTCCTTCCTGCTCTTAAGCACGCGAACCTTCACATACCAGCCGTCGCTCCGGAGCACGTAGGCGTACTTGCCGTGCTTCCCTCCCATCCTGTAGGCCACCCGGCGCGTCTCCCCGTGTCGCCTCTGGCTATAAGCTTTAGAGCGTGGAGCCCAGAGTAATAATATGATGGTGGAGCAGTTATGACAACGCTTGGTAGAGTAAAGGTCGAGGTGCCGGAGATACCGGTGACGGACTCCGTAGACTTGCCGGCGGACAGGACAGCAGTGATAATAGTAGACATGCAGAACGACTTCGTTAAGCCTGGCGGCAAGCTCTACGTGCCTACAGCGCAGGCCACGGTGCCAGCGATACGCAGGCTGCTGGAGAGAGCGCGCAGCCACGGAGTAATGACGGTGTTCACAAAGGACACTCACTACACCGGCGACCCGGAGTTCAAGATATGGGGCGAGCATGTGCTCCGGGGAACCTGGGGCTGGGAAATAATCGACGAGCTCAAGCCTGTCGACGGTGAGATAGTTGTTGAGAAGACGCGCTACGACGCGTTCTACGGTACGCCTCTCGACGACCTCCTAAGGGTTTACGGCATAGAGCATGTAGTGGTTGTAGGAACTGTCGCCAACATATGCGTCCTCCACACGGCGGCGAGCGCGGCCCTACGCTGGTACAAGGTCTACGTGCCTATGGACGGAATCAGCGCGCTTAACGACTTCGACTACCATGCGGCGCTGCGCCAGATATCGTTCCTCTACCGGGGTACCATATTGAAGAGCGTGGACGGGATAAGATTCACAGGCGAGGGGCCCTGGAAGCGCGGAAAGGCCGTGGAGGCCGGCGCGGTGACAGCCTAAGGAGGCCCCCAGGGCCCCGGGCAGCGGTAGTGGCGGAGAGAGGGTATGGGTGAGGACGGGGGCTTCCCCTACGAGAAGCCGAGGAGGGGCCAGCTGGAGGCGGCCAGGAGCATAGCAGAGGCGGTGTCTCGAGGAGAGGTCTTCATACTCCATGCGCCGACAGGCTTCGGGAAGACATCGGCCATCATCTACGGGCTCCTCCAGGCCGGCGTGGAGAGAGTACTGTACGTTGTGAGGACGAGGAACGAGATACAGCCAGTGCTCAAGGAGCTTAAACGGTTCGGGGTGAAGGGGTACAGCTTCCTCTACAGCGCCAGGAGAATGTGCCCTGCCCTGGCCGGCGAGGGCCTTAGCCACGAGGACTTCTGGGAGACATGCCGGCTCCTACGCCTAAGAGGCGAGTGCAGCTACTACGCCCGGCTCGAGGAGATCAGCGCCACAGACGTGGAGGAGGCCATAGGGCACGCGGGGCCGATGCCCAGGCGGGTGGCGGAACTCCTAGCCGGCCAGGGCTACTGCCCCTTCTTTGCCCTCAAGCTGCTCGCCTCGGAGGCCAGGTTCGTGGTGGCCACGTACCCCTACCTTTTCCGCCCCGACATATTCCAGGGCACATTCGACCCGCTAGACTATAGGGACTTTGTGGTAGTGGTGGATGAGGCACACTCGCTTCTCAACATACCCGGGCTGCTCGAGGCCCGGGTCTCGGTGGACGATCTCCGGAGCGCTCAGAGGGAGGTGGAAGAGTACGGCCTCCCAGAGGAGATGGGCAAGGCCCTGCAGGAGCTAGCCTCGCTGGTCTCGAGGAGCAGGCCCGGAGAGGGGAAGCTACGCCGCCTGGACCGGGAGAGGCTCCTAAGGCTCCTGGGCGACCCCGAGGCCTGGTGGGACGCGGCCCACGAGGTGAGAATGGCCAAAATAAGGGAGAGGCTTGAGGAGGGCCAGCCTGTTAGGCTGAGCGTAGCCCTCACCAGGGTTGCAAGGTTCGCCGAGATGCTCGCGGCAGAGGGCATGGGGGCCTACAGCTACACGAGCGGCGGCCGCGTCGGAGCCACAGTGCTCCCCCTAGAGCCCTGCCTTGTCACACGCAGGCCTCTCAACGAGTCCAGGGCCGCCGTGCTGGCCAGCGGCACTCTCCCAGCCTCCACGCTGCTGAGGGACCTCCTCTGCATAGAGAAGCCTCTACGCGTCTACGATGTGGAGCTGCTGCACGGCCCCGTGTTCCCGCCCCGGAACCAGGTCACCCTGGTGGCGGCGGAGCTGACTTCCAGGTATACTAGCAGGAGCCGTGAGATGTACAGCCTCTACGCCCGCTACATACTAGAGGCCTACCGGGCCACCACCAGGGTGGTAATGGTGGTGTACCCCAGCTACGAGTTCATGCAGCAGGTCCTCGACCAGCTCCAGCAGCTTGCACGTCTAGAGCAGGTGAGCATGGTGGCTGAGGCCAGGTCCACCAGCATAGAGGAGGTGCTGGAGAAGACTGGGAGAGGGGAGAAGCACCTGCTCGTGAACGCGGTGGCCGGAGGAAAGCTTACAGAGGGAATAGAGCTTGTAGACGAGAACGGGCGCAGCATGATAGGAGTAGTGTTCGTCGCCGGCGTCCCCTACCCGCAGCCCGACGACTACTTCCGCGACCAGTTCACGGTGCTCGAGAAGAGGCTGGGGCGGGCTGCGGCGCGCCGCCTCCTCTTCGACTTTACTGCCGCGGTGAGGGCCAGGCAGGCAGTGGGCCGTGCCAGGCGGAGTGCCCAGGACAGTGCGCTAGTAGTTCTAGGCGACTACCGGTTCCTGCGGAGAGGGCTGCGTGAACACCTCCGGCTGAGGATAGACAAGGTAGTCTATAGCCTGGGGGAGTTCAGCGAGGCTGTAAGGAGCGCAGCGGAGGCCCTGGGGCTCTAGCCCCTGGAGCCGAGCCGCTTATAGCCCGGCCCCCGAGGTCTTGTCTGTCACGCGGACCCCGGTCCCCTGCAACGCGACCCCGTGTCGCCGGGGCTAGATGGGCAGGGGGCGGGTCACTCCCGGCCGTATCCACCCCCACCTTCCCGCGCCTCGAGAACAGCTGGGGCAAGAACCCCAGCCCTGAGGCACGGCTAAGCTATAAATCACGGGCCTGCGCTTCTGTAGTGTGGAGAGGGGGAGCGCGGTGCCGCAGCTGGACGTTGAGAGTATAGTTGCCGAGGCCCGCAGGAGCCTAGAGGAGATCTACAGGGAGTACACTAGGAGGCTTGAGGAGGAGGCTAAACGCATAGTATCTGAGAGGCTGAGCGAGATAGAGCCCGTGAAGAGGAAGCTTGTTGAGGCGCTGAAGGCCTACTAGCCCCGCCGCCATTCTCTCGGGGCCGGGGTTCCACGCCTTTTCAGACCTGCTCCATTGCCTCCTTGACTATCCTCTCCTCGACGGGGTAAGCGTGCAGATTGGGGAGCGGCACGTACACCTTCACCTCGCTCCCCACCCTGGGCTGCTCCACGTCGCTGGGGAGGTCGAGGAGCAGCTCATACCGAGTGCCCGGGATTAGGAGCCTGATCTCTATGAAGGAGCCCATGTACATGGACACTGTCACGCGGCCCTTCACGGCCTCGTACCCGCCCTCCTCTGGGGGATGGAGCCTGGCCCCCTCCGCTTTGACCACGACTGCCGCCTCATCGCCGCGGGAGAGTCCATGGTTCATTGCTCGGAGCAGGGTGCTGCCCACCCGTACTACCACTGTCTCCCCCTCCACGTCCTCCACCTTGCCTAGCACGAGGGTGGTGCGGCCCAGGAACACCGCTGTGAAGAGCGTCTTAGGGCTTCTGTAGAGCTCCTCCGGCCTCCCAACCTGCTCTATGAGCCCGTCCCTCATTATAGCCATCCTATCCGAGAGGGACATAGCCTCCTCCTGGTCGTGAGTAACATACACCATCGTTATGCCTAGCTGCCTCTGAAGCTTCCTCAGCTCGCCGCGTAACCTGAGCCGGAGCTTGGCGTCAAGATTGCTCAGCGGCTCGTCGAGGAGAAGCACTCTCGGCTGCACCACCAGCGCCCTGGCGAGCGCGACCCGCTGCTGCTGGCCCCCGCTCAGCTGCCCCGGGTACCGGTTCTCCATGCCTTCAAGGCCGAGCAGCTCTAGAACCCATCGCACTCTCCGGTCTATCTCCTCGCGGGGGAGCCTGCGCAGCCGGAGCCCAAAGGCAATGTTGTCGTATACAGTCATGTGGGGCCAGAGGGCCCAGTTCTGGAACACCATAACAGTCCCGCGTTTGTCCGGCGCAAGCTCGGTCACGTCATCGCCCTCGAGGAAAACCCTCCCCTCGTCGGGCACCTCAAACCCCGCTATAACTCTCAGCAGGGTGGTCTTCCCGCAGCCGCTCGGCCCGAGTATCGAGAAGAGCTCCTCCTTCCCTATGCTAAGGTTGACTCCCCTCAGCGCTACAGTCCTACCGAACCTCTTGACCACGCCCCGAACCTCTATGAAGGACAAGCCTGCGCCCCTCCAGGGGTGTACCACCCGGGGTGCCATGGTGGGCAAGGGGCCGGCCCAGGCTAGATAGTCACGAGGGCTTGGCCACGCCTGGTGAGCCTGCTGGCGGCGAGTATGACGCCAGCCTCCAGGGCCATCAATACCACCGCTAGTGCGGCGGCCTTCGCCTGCGGCTGCGTCCCCCCAGCTACTATTGTAGCCTGCGTAGTTAGCTGGAGTATCGCAAAGGTTATCGGCCCTGCATGCTCGCGCGACACTATGCTCCCCTTAAGCCCGCCGAGCGTGATGCTCACACTAACCTCGCTAAGCACGTATATGGCGCTCAGCAGGAGCCCAGCCAATAAGCCCCTCCATACAAGGGGCAGCACTATCCTCCTTATAGTCATGGCCCGTCTGGCCCCGAGGCTCCGTGCAGCATCCTCCAGCTCCTCCGGTGTCTGTATCACAGCTGTGAAGACAGACCTCACTGTGAAGGGCAGCTTCCTCATGATATAAGCCAGTACCAGCACGTGGCCCGGGAAGAGCACCGGGTCTAGAAACGTGCCATGGAAGTAAGTGGCAAAGAACACGTAGTAGCTGAAGGCTACAACGAGGCCGGGCACGGCTAGAGGCAGCGATGAGAGCAGATCCAGCAGCGCGGCGCCGGGTAGCCGTGCACGCGCGGTAGCGTAGCCTGCCATGAACCCGAGCAGCGCTATGAACACTATAGCCTCGAGCATGTAGGTGACACTGTTGTAGATGCTCCTAACCACGCCAGCCATGCCAGCTAGTGTAGCAAAGTTGTCGAAAAGCCTGCCCGGCGGCAGTAGATCTGGCAATGGGCCTATCCACTTCCTGCTGAAGGCTAGTACAACCACACCTATCTGGGGAGCTGCAGCAGTAAGGACTATGGGCAGCGCCACAAGGTAGGCTAGTAGGAGGCCCCGAGGCCCCAGCCGGAGCCCCCTGAAGGGCCGGGGAGCCCCCCGGGCGAGCCTGGCATAGTACCGTAGGCTGAGGTACCTACGTATCGCCGCCAGCGGGATCGCCGCGAATAGAAGCATGAGCAGGCTGAGGGCAGCTACGAGGGGGCGCGAGGCCTCGCTCCCAACGCTCTGGAAGTACTGGTATATCTGGTATGACATCATCTTGTGGAAGCGAAACACTATAGGGGCTCCCACATCCTCGAGGCTAAGTATAAACACGAGGACGGACCCCGCTAGCACGCCAGGCATTATGAGCGGCAGGATTATGCTTCTTATCAGCCTCCAGCCCCTGGCGCCAAGGTTTATGGCCTGCTCGACGAGTGTGGCATCTACAGTGCCGAGAGCGGCCAACGCGTTTATATAGACTATCGGGTAGAACATGAGTGTCTGTGCGAGCGCCACCCCTGCCTGGCCGCTAAACTCTATCACAACGTTCTCGCCGAATAGGGGCCTTGTAATCATACTTATCATGTATGACAGCGTGTTAAAGGTGAAGCTCTTCCCGAAGTAGCGCTCCATAACATAGGCGTTTACGAAGGGAGCTATCAGCAGTGGCACATAGGCGAGTACCGCCAGCAGCCTTCTTCCCGGAAACCGGTATAGCCCTATCAGTACCGCTATGCTGGCTCCTATAGTAGCCGCCGCAGCGGTCACTATGGCAGAGTTGACTAGAGTATTACCTATAACACCCATATCAAATCCATTAACATCTATACGTATAGTGCCGGGAAGCCTATTAATAGATATGAAGTTGCTGAACGCGTCTAGGCTAGGGTTTATATAGTAGCTTGTAGCGAGCTCCCGGAAATCCATCCTCGACGCTTCGAGGACCACTGTGAGGAGCGGCGCTATAAATGCAAAAATAATGGCGAGCAGAGGAGTGTAGAGCAGTATAACTATCTCCGGGTCGGCCCTAGCCCTTGCCGGCCTTAGACGCTCTAGCAGCGGCCGCTCTCTAGCCGCCAAGGGCTTTTAGTACCTCCTCATACTTCTGCTTCGCAGCCTCACGCCATGCATTCATATAGGCTTCCTTCAGGTTTATGTTCTTCTGCAGGATCTTATTAACCCTTATAGCGTCTTGCAGCGTAAACACGACCTCCTTGCCCGTGACGGGGTCCTTGTAATTAACCAGGTCTGTCAGCTTCTCCCTGAGCGCCTTGAAAGTGGCCTCGTCTATACTATGGTCGATATAGTATGCCTTAAGCAGTCTTGTCCACGCCTTCTGGAGCAGCGTGTGCTGGTCTATCAGCGTGGCCACGAAGTACAGCTGCATAGCATACTCAGTCTCGAGCGCCAGGGTGTCATTGAACCTTATAACCTTGGATCTCATGGCCTCGTAGAACGCCCTCTCGAGGTCGGGGCGCTTCTGGCCCTCCGGGGTCTCGAACACCTTGGGGTTGGCCGGCAGCCTGTTGATGTTGGGGTCAAGCCATATCTTCTGCCCCTCTGTCAGCGCCCATGCCACGAACGCTTCGGCGGCCTCGGGGTTCTTCGTGGACTTAACCACTGCTATGGGGTCGCCGTTGACTATGGTCTCGCCCCGTGGCAGCACGTACTTGCACGCGGGGTTAAGCCTCTCGGCGGTGTAGCCGTAGAAGTCTATAGTTATGCCCACCATAACCTCGCCGTTTATCACGTCATCGCGTACTATAGCGCTGCCCTCCTCTATCCTGGCGTTGGCAGCCATGAGTGTTAGAACCCGCCAGCCCTCCTTCCAGCCGTAAGCCTGGAGGATAATCTCGTATATCCTAGTATTGCTGGTGCTTTGCAGTGGGTTAGCTATCGCGAGGGCTGGAACACCATACTTCACCAGTATCAGGCCCAGGTCGTCGCTGGCCAGGTCTCTCCAGGACTTGAGCCTGCTTACATTGAAGCCTAGCTGCTTAGCCACATCCCTGTTAACTGTGAAGCCGAAGCTAGCTATTGCTGCGGCAACCCAGTATATCTTTCCATCCTTTCCGATCCTTTTCATAGATACCCCGGCGAAGCGGTCGGGCACTTGGCTGGCAGCGTCGAGCGCCAGCTTGCTCTGGAGCGGCCGGAGGAGACCCTTAAGGTATAGGTTGTCGAACAGTGTGGGGCCACCGCCCCATGCAACGTCGATGCTCTGCTTCTCGATGTACGTGGGCCAGAAGCCCGCGGGCACGGCTATGAACCTAATATCTTTTATGCAGTATCTTTTCGCTATGTCGGACTTTAGGTACATTTCCCTAGCCTTCTCCTGGATGTCAGCGGGGTGCCTCGTCAACACTACGAGCTCGATGCTCTTGCTGCACTTGCCTGCCGGGGGCTGCGTAGCCGTAGCGGTACCGGCTGCTGTCGTAGTGGCAGCTCCGCCGCTGGTGGACGTTGGGGTCCCCGTTGCAGCCCCGGTGGCTGTTGTCGTGGTTGTGGTGATAGTTGTGGTACTGGTGCCGACCGCCGTAGCCTGTGTCTGGGTGGTCTGAGCTGTGGGAGATGGCTTGCCCGTAGCGCTTGCTGTACCTGAGGTAGCAGTTGTTGTAACCGCTCCAGAAGGCTTGTGGTGCCAGGCTATGATGGTGGTAGCCACAATAGCGGCAACTATGATAACAGCTGCTATTATGCTAAGGGTGCGGGCGTCCAATCCCAGTAGCACCGTGTTAGCTATTGGAGCAATAGTACAGTATTTTTAGTCTCTTTTTACGGCGCTAGCAGGCGATTATGTAAGCCAGTTGTAGCCCTAAGTAGTGTTGTTGGGCCAGCCATACTCTACAGAGAGACATGATTTAAATCCTAGGGCCCGCTAACTGCTTACGACATGGAACAAGCTGTTCTAGCAGTAATGCGAGGTGTCATGAATGAGTATAAGGAGTATTGTTCCCCTGCTTCTCCTAGCTGCTCTACTGGCCTCCTACCAAAGCCTGGTGCAGGCGGCTCATGCGGCCCGCCTCGAGCTGCCCACGATACTGGTAGACTTGGCCCATGGCCAGAACTATAATGGAGTCTGTGCAATGATGAGTGTCGTCCCGGATGCCTACTGGATTATACTAGTTAAGTCCAACGCGCAGGTGGACCAGCTGCCTCAGTGCATAAAGAATAGGGCCTACGGGATAGCGGTTGGCGATCTAACAGTCCTCACTAAGGAGGCCTCCATAGACATGGTGATAATAGGCCAGCCGGTGGAGCCTCTCAGCAAGGCTGAGAAGGACGCTGTAGCCAGCTGGTTCGGCGGCGAGGGCCGCAAGGCCCTGTGGTGTGCAACTGATAGCGACTACCCAGCCCAGGGGGGCAACCTCGAGCTCGCACAGCACATATGTAATGACCTCCTCGACTACCTGGCCCAGAAGGGCTTCGACGTGAAGCTACGCAGCGACTACGTCAGCATAGAGGATACGAAGAGCAATGCCGGGCGCTCCTACCGTGTAGTAGCCCTCGTTCAGCCTCCAAGCCGCTATGACGCCGACCTCCTGGCCCTAGGCGCGGAGAAGGTGCTAATGCACGGCCCCGGTGCAGTGGCCTGGGTGGACGAGAACGGCAACTGGCATAAAGTCACAGACCCCGGTACGCCCGACACCATAATACCCATACTCTTCACGAGCGAGAACGGCGTGGTGGTGGAGCACCAGCCCAGGAACCCTGGCGAGCCCGGCGAGTTCGGCTATGCCCACCAGGCCGGGGAGAAGGGCCGCTTCGTCCTCATGGCTGCCCAGATAGTAAACACCAGCAAGGGCACCAAGATAGTCATAGTGAGTGGTGAATCTCCCTACTTCGGCTACCAGTCGCTAGTATCTTACTACTATCACGGGGTACACCTCGATGGGCCAAGGTTCTTCCGTAACTTGATACTATGGGCGACCGGGAACTACGAGGAGCTAAAGATATTCAAGAAGGAGATGGAAGTGCTGGAGAAGGCTAAGGAGGCTGCCCTGGAGGCCGCGAAGAAGGCAGAACAGGCTATGGATACCGCGCAGCAGGCTATGAAGAAGGCAGAGGATGCCAGCCAGGCGGCTTCCGGTGCCAAGAGCTACGTGGACAAGAGGCTGTCGGAGGTGCAGGCATCCCTGAACCAGGCTCTACAGCAGGGCCTCAACAAGGCGGTGGAGCAGCTAAAATCCTATGTAGACCAGAGGATGGCCGCTGCCTCCAATGCCGCCGGCCAGGCCGAGTCCAAGGCTTCAAGCGCGATGTCAATAGCCGTGGGCGGCCTCGTGTTGGCAATAATAGCCCTCATAGCGGCAGGGCTGGCTATGCGCCGCAAGTAGAAGGGGGCAGTATAGGCGGTTCACCTGGTAGAAGGTTTTACACCCCTGGGCCATATTGGTGCTCATCCTACCGCATTCTGGCCTCCGGCTCGTTCACCCCTTCACCCCTGGGTGTAGGGGGCTTCGTAGCGGCACGGGGCACCATGCTGTATGGGGCGCGGGGTGTTGCGGCAAGGTTTTGTGGGCAGCCGTATGCTCCAGAGCCGCTATAGTAGTGCAGAGCCCCTGTAGGAACTCAATAATATAGCTCCGGCTGCACCCTATCCACGGTGAAGGTGACGGCATGAAGAACCTGGCCAGGATAATGCTTGTAGCCTTGATTCTGGAGGTACTGCTGCAGACTTGTGGCATAGCTGCCGCGGGGACCGGGCAGGCCGGCAAAGTAGTGGAAGTAAACATTCCCAGGCCGCAATCCCTCGCTGAGTACGTCCCGGGCCTGGTGCTGCTGCCCAAGCTAGGTAGGCCTGCCTTCGTAGAGCCCGGCGGCTCCTTCCAGCTGGTAATCTCCAAGCCCCTACATATAAGGAAGATAGCTATAGATGATGGTTATGGCCACAGTTACGAGTGCAGCTTCGCTCCCGGAAGCCTAGAGGTAAGGGTTCCAGACACGGCTGTACACGGGCTCTACGACCTCATAATATACGCTGAGGAGGGTGTCTATGGAGAGCCCCACGCGGTGTATGTAGGGAGTGCCGACGATTTCAAGCCGATGAATATAGTGCATGTTACGGACCGCCACTTCGGAGTAATAAACTCCAACGGAAGGAGTGCAGCCAACTACGACTTAGCCGCCGACATTATAGCCATCGGCCTGCCTAACAACACCATAGTGTTCGACACTGGGGATGTGGCGGACACGGCTAAGGACGATGAGTATATGCAGGCAGTGCTCACAGACATGCTGCTCGACAAGCCGCTGGTAGTGGTGCCCGGCAACCACGATCATGTAGGAGCCTCGGAGAACTTCAAGAAGTACTACGGTCCTTTCAACCAGACGCTCAGTATCTACGGCCTATACCGTATAGTGATTGTGGACAGCGGCGGAGACGGCTATATAGATGAGGGGCAGGCCCTCTGGGCTAGCAGCGTGCTAGCAGCCGCGGGCGAGCCCGTCAAGATTGTAGCCTTCCATCACCCCCACTTCACCCACATGTTCGGCGACATACCCTACAGGTTCAACGTGTCCAGCGGTGAGCAGCTCTACAGGCTCCTCCTAAGCAATAAGCCTAACAGCAGCTACCGATACATATACACCAGCTGGCTCGCCAGCCCCAAGGCGCTGAGGATACTCGTGGACGGTATATTCTCTGCCAGGGCTAGGGTAGTGCTAGTCCTCTCTGGCCACGTGCACCTAAACTCCTACGCCGAGGTAGTAAGGCCCGACGGGAGCCTCATACGCTACGTAGTCACTACAGCCACCGGCGGTAGCGTGAGGCCGGAGGACTACCACGGATTCCGCATAATAACCGTGAGCCCAGATGGCAGCGTCGAGATACATGGTGAAGGGCCCTACTGGATGCGCCACTCAAGCTTTAACCTAGAGCAAGTCCACGTGAGCTACGTGGAGACGCCCACAGCTGTTACTGCTACACTGCTCCTAGGCGACACCAAGGTAGCTAGCTACATGAAGAGGACCATGGTGGCCCTCCACGTGCCGAGGAGCTGGCTCGGCAAGACTGCAGAGCTGTACCTCCGGGGCCTCGACCACTACCAGCTACGCTGCACGCCCCTGGGCTGCGTGCTCTATGCCTACGCTAACAGGCCCCCGGTTCAGGGCTTCGAGTACCAGGCAACACTCTACATAAAGCCGGATAAGGAGCCGCCGGTACTCAGGCTGGAGGGGATAACGCCCTCTAAGCCGCTCCAGGGCCGTCCGGTGGTTCTGGCAGTCGAGGTCGGCGACGACTCCTGGGGTATAAAGGAGATCTACGCGAAGCTGGAGTACGACGGGAAGACCTTAACGCTAAAGCCGATGGTTATGGGGGGCACTGCGCGGTTCGTCATACCCCCGCTCAAGGCCGGCAAGGTGAAGGTCACAATAGTGGCCGTCGACGCCTCCGGCAAAGCCTCGTATCTGACTCGTGTAATAGAGTACCGGGCCTTCACCACGTCTGTAACAAGGGCTACCACCACGCATGAAGCAGCTACAACAACTACATCTACCATGCACACCGGCACCACTACCGCGGCAGCCGCGGCTAAAACCAGCACAGCATCCACATCGGCTACAGCGTCAACACCTGCTACACAGGAAGCCGCGCATACGACGGCCAGTCAGCCTTTCAGCCCAACACTGACAGTGCCCCAGCTCGTGGCAAGCAGCCCGGGCTCCTCGAGCACGGCCGCGCAGCCGGCGGGGAGCTCCAGCACCACGCTGTTGGTGGCAATCCTGGTGGCAGCTGTCCTAGCGGCCTTCACAGTGCTTGCTAGGCGCTAGCATAGCCTAGCCACGTAGGGAGCCCCCCTTTCAAGGTACTTTTTGAACAGGAACTCGCTAGCCTCATGCACCTCTACAATGTTGGGGACCCCGAGGACCCGGTAGGGGCTGTCTCCCAACAAGCTTCTCAGCATGCCGGCTGCAAGCCTCTCCGCTACCCCCTCGAGGCTGGATGGGTTAGGGCCCTGGGGGCAGTCTATGATCAGGTCTATGTCCTTGTCCCCGAGGCCGGTGCTAGGCTCTCCCCCATGCAGGTCGGTCATGTAGACGCGACAGCCCAGGATCCGGCAGAGGCATGAGGCTATCGACTGTGCTATGATTCGCTTAGCCCTCTGCCACTCAAAGGTCTCCCAGAGGGTGGATGCGTGTGTAAGCCTGCGGGCGGCCTCTAGGAGGACGGCTATACTCTTAGCCGCGCGGCCCAGCTCCCCGGCGATGCAGCTCTCGAGGTCCTTCTCAGAGCCCACAGCTCTCCGAGCCGTGGGCTCTGGAGTCCTCCGCGGGTATTCTTGGCTATGCTTAGAGGTTCCCCCGCCCCGTCCCCGGCCGTGGGAGGAGCTGGACACTGTGGCCCGGCAGGGTCCGGGAGCCGTAGACCCCGCGGGCTGCTATGTGTACCTCGAAGAGGCTGGGGCTTGTGGTATACACTTGCACCTCTATAGCGGCCATCTCGGCCAGCCTGGATAGGAGAGCCTCCAGCGTCGCCTCGACCTCCTCCAGATCCACGCGCATAGCCCTATCGTCGAGGTCGACTACAAGATCCACGTCCCTGCCCGCATAGGAGTCTGCGAGTTCTAGGTAGTAGACGCTCTTGACCAAGCCGGGCAGCAGCCTCGAGAGACACTCTGCCGCTACGTTTGCGGCCCGGCGCTTGAACGCCGCCCACTCCAGGAGGAAGAGGTCGAAAGGCTCCCTGCTGCGGGGGAGGCTGGAGCGCAGCCCTCTGAAGCGCTCTAGGCACTCCTCTATCTCAGGGTCCAGCGTCTGCCAGCCCTTCTCTCCCACCCTTAGTCCCCGGGCTGAATACTACAGCAGCTACCCGGGTTATACCGGCTACCCTATTACCGGCGGGGCCCGGGAGCCCATAGTGGGAGAGGGGCCCGTAAGAGCGGCGGCCGAGATGAGGAAGCATAGAGGGGCACAGGCAGGATGGTACTGCTTGCGCTGACGTACAGAAAGCTCGTTGATAGAGACTTCAAGGTACTATCCGTCATAGAGAGGGAGATGCCCAGGTACGAGTACGTCCCAGTCGAGGTCATAGAGCGGCGGCTCCGCATGCCATCAATCCATGTGGCCATGAGCCTCCAGAAGCTCAACAGGCTCAAGCTGGTTAAACGCAGGATTGGAGAGTACACCGGCTACCGCCTAACCTACATGGGACTAGACATGCTTGCCCTTCACTCCCTCGTTGAGCGCGGGATCCTCCAAGCCCTAGGCGACACCCTGGGTGTTGGCAAGGAGAGCGACGTCTACTCCGGTTTGACCCCCAACGGGGAAAGGGTGATAGTGAAGTTCCACCGGGCTGGGAGGACGAGCTTCCATCGTATAGTGAGGGTCCGGCACTATGCTGCAGAAAAGCCCTACTCTTCATGGCTCCAGCTGGCCAAGCTCGCGGGGCAGAGGGAGTACCGAGCCCTTGAAGAGCTGTACCGCGTCGGCGCCCTCGTGCCGAGGCCCCTGGGCTACAGCCGCCATGCCGTGGTCACCGAGTACATCGAGGGGGTCGAGCTCTACATGTACAAGGAGGTTGTCGACCCCGAGTCCATGCTCAGGGATATAATGGATACTCTTAGGAAGGCATACCTCGAGGTTGGGATAGTCCACGGGGACCTCAGCGAGTACAATATCCTAGTCGTCCTCGAGGACGACCGGGAGCGCCCCTACATAATAGACTGGCCCCAGTACGTGGAGAGGGATCATCCCTCCGCGGAGCAGCTCCTCCGCAGGGATGTAGAGTACGTGGCGCGCTTCTTCCGCAAAAGGTATGGTGTTGCGGCTGATACGAGGAAACTCATTAAATACGTGAAGGGCGAGGCGGATTCTATCTGAGCATGCATAGCGTACTGTCATTATTGTAGATTGTCTTCATAGCTAAAATTCCCGGTAAATAGTAGCGCTTGCTACCACCTAGCTATGAAGCGAAGCGCTAAAAAGTACAAACCCCGATAGTCCTGCTACGTGGGTGGAGTGAATGGCTGCGTTGGAGCAGAGCGAGGTAAGGCGCCCGGTTGAGGCATCGCATGAGGGGATAGTTGAGAAGGATGGCGTTCTCATAGTGTCCGGGGAGGAGTACATCTATCGGGTGTGCAGCGCGCTCGCAAGCCCAACGAGGATTAGGATACTGACGGAGCTGCTTAAGAGGGAGGCCGATATAGGAGAGATAGCCGAGATAATAAACCAGAGCAAGGCTAACGCGTCGACGCAGGTGAGGAGGCTAGAGGAGATAGGCCTAGTGCGCTCCGAGTACAAGCCTGGAGTGAGAGGGGTAAGGAAGGTAGTGAAAACAACGGTGCGGGAGATAAGGATAATCCTAGAGCCCGAGAGTTAGGACCTTGTTTTTGCGCCCTCCCTCCGGCAGCTCTCCAGCCGGGCCCTCTCCAGCACCTCGAGGAACTGGCGTAAATCCCTATCCATATAGGCTACGAACACCACGGTCTGCGGGTTGCTGCTCTTCTTCCAGTGCTCGTCTAAGGCCTCGAGCATGGCTTCCATGCTCTCTCTTGCTTCAAGGCCTCCAACCCCAGCCCCCATAGCGGGGAATGCTACGCAGCTGGCCCCCTTCTCCTTCGCTGTATCGAGCGCTGCCCTGGTAGCCCTGACCACCTTGGACACCGTAGTCCTCATAGCGGGCCTCTCCATGGTCGGTGCGTGTATTATCATTCTTATCCGCGGCTCGAGCCTCCCCGCCCCCGTGGCCACTGCCTTCCCGACCGGCACTGGGGCGTATCTCTTAGCCTCCTCCTCGACCTCTGGGCCTGCGGCTCTCTTCAGGGCACCGGCTACCCCGCCACCCATGTACATGAGGCTGTTGGCTGGGTTTACTACAGCGTCGCATTCTATCTCGGTTATATCTCCCTTAGCCACAATTATCTTGCGGTCACCGCATCCTATCTCCTTTACGAACTTTACGCCGGGCGCCACGGTGATCTCCCTCCATACCTCGGCTTGGAGGCTGATATAACCCTGGGCGTGGCAGGGCCCTTGGGGCCTGGTATGAAGTTTTATAACGCCCTAAGCCTGTCAGCCCCCTAGACATGGGTCCTGCAGGGCAGCGGGCGGGCCCGTCGTCTAGCCTGGTTAGGACGCCGCCCTGACACGGCGGAGGTCCGGGGTTCAAATCCCCGCGGGCCCACCATCGCCCCAGCCTCCTCCACGGCCCGCCAAGCCCTCACCGCGTGCCAGGCCTGGACTCGATACTTATTACAGCCTCTTCAATGGCTTACGCCACCCGGCGTTCGGGGTGTCTGCGAACCCCGCTGAGCCTTCGTGATGAGGGGCTGAGCGGGAAGCCCTCCACACGTCTACGCTGTGTGGAGGGGATGCTTCCCTAGGCCTCATCACCTAGGATGCCCTCATCATCTCAGGGGGTATCGCTGTTTGCAGGAGCGTAGGCGCGTGCAGGTTACGGGTGGAGGCTCTTACGTGGTAACGCTGCCTAAGGAGTGGATAAGGCTCCATGGTATAGGCAAGGGCTCCGAGGTGCTAATGAGGCTCGAGCCCGATGGATCCCTCCGCTTGGCGCCCGCGGGAGGGCGGCAGCGCCGGCCGGTCACGGCCAGGATCAAGGTGGAGGAGGGGTGGAGCTTCTGGCAGATAGTTAGAAGGGTGATCTCCCACTATATCGCGGGCGCCGATATCATAGAAGTGGTCTTTGGCAGTGCCCCGGGCCCTCAGATAGCCAGGCAGCTCCGCGGGTTTATAGGCAGCAGGCTCATCGGGGTAGAGGTTGTCGAGGAGTCATCCTCCTCCATAGTGCTCCAGGTTATAGCCGACACAGCGAGTCTTCCACTCGAGACATCGCTGCGGCGCCTCATAAAGACCGTCGAGTTCATGCTAGAGGACGTGATAACCGGCCTCCGCCGCAGCCTCCGTGATGTACTAGTCGAGGTTGAGGAGAGAGACGACGTAGTAGACAAGTTCTACATGTTCATTTCGAGGCAGCTCACCAGCGTCCTGGCGGGGTACAGGCTGCCGAGCGAGATAGGGCTCTCGAGCCTAGCGGACGCCAGTATAATCATGATGGCCGCTAAGCACCTTGAGAGGTCTGGAGACCACGTCTCCAGGATAGCGTCTACTGCTATAGAGCTGCTTAACCACGGCATAGACTTTAGCAGGGGATGCCTGGCCCCGCTGCCCGGCCATCTTGAAGAGATTGCGGAGCAGTACCGCCTAGCCACCTCCACCTTCCTAGAGCCCAGCCCCTCCCGCGCTGATGAGGGGATAGAGAAGGGTATGGAGATTCGTAGGAGGAACGAGGAGCTGCTCAAGACCATTAACTGTGATAGGGAGTGGGAGCATAAGCCCATAGTAGTAGCGCTGGTCAGGAACATTATTGAGAGCAGTAAAAGGCTGGTGGACTACAGTATAGACCTACTGGAGCTCTCACTGAACCGCTCAATACTCCATGAACTCCTGGGAGAGGGGCTGAGAGGACAGGAGGGCGCGTAGATTTATAGCTCTGGGCGCTCCGGGCTAGCAGCATGGCAATACATGCTGCTATTGAGCGTTTTTGGGCGGAGGTGCATTATGGCTATGTCGCAGCGCCAGCGCGTCAGGATGGTCAGCCCTCTAAGGGTGCTAAAGGAGGCCGTGGGAAGGGTTATACTGGTGAAGCTAAAGGATGGAAGCGAGTACATAGGGAAGCTCGATGCAACCGATTCCACAATGAACCTTGTTCTAGACGAATGCGTTGAGCTGAAGCCCGGCACTATGGAGCCTAAGGTGAAGTACGGTAGGGTGCTGATACGCGGAAGCCACGTGGTATACGTGAGCGTCGACTACGAGATTGCGGCCGGCGGCTCGCTGCCCATAGGCTAGAGCCGCCCGTCTCGGCAGCCGACTACGCCTTTAAGGTCCAGCAGCAGCGCCCCCGAGACGGTGAGGCCGGTGCCGCGGAATATTGTGGTCGAGAGCATCAGGTGGCAGCCTATAGAGGAGCATAGTGTAGAGCTCGTTGAGAGGAAGGGTATCGGGCACCCGGACACTATAGCCGATGCCGCGGCTGAAGAGGCTGCCAGGCGTCTCTCCAAGTATTATCTAAACCGTTATGGCGCGGTGCTGCATCATAATCTCGACAAGGTGCTGGTTGTCGGTGGCCAGGCAGCTCCCAGGTTTGGCGGCGGCGAAGTACTACAGCCCATATACATCATAGTATCGGGTAGGGCAACCACAGAGGTTAGACTCGAGGACGGCAGTGTTGAGAAGATACCCATAGGCCCGATAGTGCTAGACGCTGTCAAGGGCTGGATAAAAAGCAACTTCCGCTTTCTAGACCCCGAGAAGCATGTGATAGTCGACTACAAGATAGGCCACGGCAGCGCCGACCTCGTCGGCATATTCGAGCTGGGCAAGAGGCAAGTACCGCTAGCCAATGACACCAGTGTTGGCGTAGGGTTTGCCCCGTTCTCCCGCCTCGAGAGGCTGGTGTATGAGACTGAGAGGCTTCTCAACAGCAGGGAGTTCAAGGAGAAGAACCCCGAGGTAGGCGAGGACATTAAGGTTATGGGGCTGCGCCGCGGCAGGAGGGTGGACATAACTATAGCCGCTGCGGTGATATCAAGCCTCGTCTCCGACATGGATCACTACCTCTCGGTCAAGGACGCTATACGTGAGGCCGTGCTGGATCTCGCTAGCAAGATCGCCCCCGACTACGATGTAGAGGTGCATGTTAATACCGGTGATAAGCCTGACAAGGGGATAGTGTACCTGACCGTCACCGGCACCAGCGCCGAGCATGGGGACGACGGCATGACGGGCCGTGGGAATAGGAGCTATGGCCTCATAACCCCTCTTCGGCCTATGAGCCTGGAGGCCGCGGCGGGCAAGAACCCGGTCAGCCACGTGGGCAAGATATACAACGTTATGGCCATGAACATTGCGAGGAAGGTACATGAGAGCGTCAAGGGCGTTCGTGAAGTCTACGTTGAGCTTCTCAGCCAGATAGGGAGGCCGCTCAACGACCCCCTGGTGGCGAATGTTAAGGTGCTTGCCGAGAAGCCTGGCGAGCCTCTGTCCAGCGATGCTGTGCGCGAGATAGAGGCTATAGTGGAGGAGGAGCTGGACAACTACAGCAAGCTGACAAAGCTATTCATTGAGGGCAATATTAGCGTCTTCTAGCAGAGTTTTCATCCTCC
Source organism: Pyrodictium brockii (assembly GCF_055379715.1). Lineage (NCBI taxonomy): Archaea > Thermoproteati > Thermoproteota > Thermoprotei > Desulfurococcales > Pyrodictiaceae > Pyrodictium > Pyrodictium brockii. The sequence continues at coordinate 1,500,763 of NZ_AP042401.1, read as the reverse complement.
TAGCCCGATACTCCTCAAGCATCTTCTTCAGCTCCATGAGTCCAAGTCCGCGCCTCTCGCTCCGTTTACGCTCCTCCATCTGCTTCAGCCGGTAGAAGGCATCAATGATCACCCTCTCGTCCAGGAGTACGAGTTCGCCGAGCCTCTTGGCCTCGTACTCCTCCAGGGGGAGCACGGGTACTCCGTGGGCCTCGACTGCCTCTCTGCGGTCAAGCGAATCCCTTGGTACCAGTACTGCCAGCAGGAGCCCAGCCACTTTTGGCCCGTGCCTCTTCCACTGCACCGGGTTGATCGCGTTGACGACTGCCACGAGCTTACCGTAATTGGCTGCGAGGCTTGACAGCCTGTCGACAGCCTCAGCGTCTAGCTCGCCGAGCTGGATGGCGGGTATCGCCTCGCCGGCGGCGGCCAGGAAGAGCGCCTCCTCTAGCTCGCGTAGCTCGTGTCTAAGCGTCTTCGCCTCCTCCCGGGCCTTCTCGAGCTCTGCTCTCAGCAGCCTAACCTCGTGGGAGAGCTTGTTTATCTCGCGGTCCCTCTCGAGGGCGTCGCGGCTCTCTATCTGGAGTAGCCTATACTCCGCCTCCAGCCGCTGGAGCTGCTCGCTCAGTTCCCGGAGCTTGGCGCGCAGCGCGATGTTCTCGGCTCTAAGCGTCTCCAGCTCTGCGCGCAGCTTGGTTATGCTGTCGGCAGGCTTCTGCTCCTCCCGGGTCTCGGCCTTCTCGCCGCCGCGCCTCCTGACCCTCTTCACGAGGTAGTCTCTGACTCCGAGCCCGTTGAGAGCAGCGTTTATAGCGCGTTCCACGGCCTCAGCTATAGTGGCGCCTCTTATAACGTCCGCCTTTATGGCGTCTATGTCTACGTCCAGGCCTAGCTTCGCAGCGTAGGACTCGGCCTGCCTCATCTTAGACTCGTGGACATGAAGGGCCTTGATTGCAGCAGCCAGCGCATCCCGGACGTGGGCGTCTGCAATACGGCGTAGCTCAGGGAACCTTCTTGCATACTCCTCGAGTATCGACCGTTTCTCCTCGACGCTAAGCGATGTGGGGGGCTCGTAGACGGGCACCCCTATCGCGGCGGCCAGCTTCTTCACGAACTCTGGCGCGGGCTTCACATCGGTGGCCACCATTACAGGTATTCCGTGGCGCATGATGATCTCTATGACCTCGCTCCTGTCTATGCCTCTCCTGCTAAGCGCTACTACGAGACGGCCGTTCAGGTCCACGGCGGCTATGCCGGTCGAGATCCCCGGGTCTATGCCCACTATGATGTAGGGCCTGGCCTGCTGCAGCCCCCCGTGCCCGGAGTCCTCGAAGACTACGCGGCTGCTGTAGACGGGCTGTATCTCTATCCTCACGTCGCTGTCCTCGTGCGGCTTGACTATACCGTTAAGCCTGCTTCTTGGCGCATAGACTATGAAGACGGCGCTGTCGAGGCCCCCGCCGCTCTTTCGGAACACCAGGTCGTAGTCTAGCCGGTGGCGGTCCAGCATCCTCTTGATATCCTTCACGGCCCGGAGTATGGCTGAGCGTACACGGCGCTGGTACCTGGGGCTGCTCATCCCCCCGTGCTTCAGCCGCCTGGACTTAGCCACCACTATCCTCGTCTTCTCCTCGACGAAGCGTATCTTAGAGCCGTAGCCCATCGAGGCTAGAAGGGCTACAAGGTAGGCGGTCCGGCTGGGGGAGAGCTTCCCGGAGCCGCCGGCCTCTAGGCCGGCTAGCTTGGCGAGCTTGCGGACGCTCACCAGGGTGCCGTCGGGCATGCGAGTGGGCTGGACTATGACGAGCTCGGAGGGCAGCATTGATGTTATCTTGACGAGCTCTCTCCGGCTGGGGGCAAGCTCCTGTATATTATCCACTGCGAGAATGTCGGGTTTATGCTCCCAGACAAGCCGTATAAGCCTGTGAATGGGTACAGACTCGTACTTGGCTACGAGCTTCCCGTCTTCCACTATAGCTACCGAGTAGCAGCGGGGCCCGCTGCTGCACCCGGGCTCTATGTCGACGCCGACCACGCGCAGAGACAACCACCCCTTCGAGCAGCACGCGGCCCCGCGGGCCCCTCCGGGGACCAGTAGCCTGGGCGTCGGTGGAGGTGCTCCGGGCGGCCCCGGGATAGCGGCTCTAGGCGCCGCTCCATAGTTTATATCCCTTCATCCGGCGCGGCCGCTTCCCTAATACCCGGGCCGGCCCCGTCCACCGGGACCCCGGGGCCCCGCCGGTCTCACACCCGCTGAGACCCGGCTACGGGGCTATGAAGCGGGGCGGTCAGGCGGGGCACACCAACCCTTCCGCCATCCGGGATGAGCGTGCCCCCTCGCGCGCCCCTTGCCCGCCGAGGCGGGGCGCCGGTGACGTGTACCGGGCCGGACGCGACCGGCTCGCCACCTGTGCCTAAGGCAAGCTAGTTATTGCCTCCCCTCCTTCTGCAGGCGGTCCTACCGGTGCCCCGCGTCTTGGCTGTGGAGCGTGGCCCCTGCGGCGAGAAGGTTGGTAGAGCTGTAGACGTGGAGGCCAGCGAGGCCTCGGTCGGCGGCGAGAAGCTCCCCGGCGTCTATATACGCTGGCTGGTCTCCGACAAGGATGGCGCGCCGACATTTGCTATGAGGATGTTCACGGCTGAGCCCGGCTCCCACATACCCGGGCATAGCCACCCCTGGGAGCATGAGATATTCGTGCTAAGCGGCTCCATGAGGGTCAGGATAGGCGAGAGAGAGTACGCCGTGGGGCAGGGAGACTTTCTATACATACCGCCCAACGTTCATCACGAGTACTTCGTCGGAGACAAGGGCGTAGTGTTCCTCTGCATGATACCCCTCAAGCCTAGCGTAGGCGAGGACTACAATCCCTGCAAGAAGGGTTAGCGAGTAAGAGACTTGAAGCCCCCGGGAGCCGGAGGGCTCCGAGGGTGGGCTGGGGCCGTGCCCCGTGTACCGGTGAAGCTAGTATCCTGGGAGGAGGTAGTCGAGTGGAGCCGTGGCCTGGCCAGGGTGATTAAGCAGTCCGGCTATAAGCCCACAGTAGTCATAGCTGTGGCGCGCGGCGGCTATGTGCCGGCACGGCTCCTCTGCGACTTCCTCGGCGTCGAGAACCTCCTCAGCATCCAGAGCCAGCACTGGACGGAGGCTGCCAAGGCATCCGAGAAGGCTGTGCTAAAGTTCCCGTACAGGGTCGACCTCCGCGGCCACCGGGCCCTACTCGTGGACGACATCGTGGACACTGGCGAGACCCTTATACTGGCCCGCGACTACGTGGCCAGGGAGTGGGGCCCCGAAGAGCTTAGGATAGCGACGCTCCAGTGGATAAGCTCGGTAGCTAAGCTGAAGCCAGACTTCTACTACATGGAGGTCAAGGACTGGGTGTGGTTCCAGTACCCGTGGACAAGGCTGGAGGATGTGACCCAGTTTATACGCAGAATGCTCCAGGAGCACAGCAGAGAGACGGGCCAGAGGGAGTGGAGCTATGAGGAGATAAAGAGGCTGTTCAAGGAGTGGTACGGTATAGAGGTGGAGGAGTTCTACTATCAGGATGCGCTAGAGATGCTGGTCGAGTCCGGGCTGCTGGAGAAAACAGGTGACCGTTACCGCCTACGCACCTAGGCCTAAGGACCAGGGCGTTCACGTCCTCGCAGGTGGTGATGTGACCAGCTATCGCGGAGCCCCGCACCCGGCAGTGAAGAATTTGGCCTTTGCTGAGCCCGGGACTCTGCATGTCTCCTCCCCGCTCCTGGCTTCATGCACCGCCTCCCGGGGTGGAGCCCGTGGCCTCTCTCCCCGCCCGGTTCAGCTACGCTTCCGGCTCCCTTGAGGCCGCGAGGATTAGACGCTACGAGACGCTAGACCTAGCCAAGCGGCTGGCGGTGATACGTCCCGATGCGATCCGGCTTATCAACTATCCCCGCAGGAACCCATTCTCAGTGTTCAACGCCTCCGCCCATATTGAGGGCAAGGAGCTTAAGCTATACATGCGCATAATAGTTGGCTACTACCGCTACGTCTCCGCCATAGCTCTGGGCAGGCTCATAGTCAGCCAGGTTCTCGCCGGAGAGCTTCCCACCGTGATCGATGCGAAGATAATTATCAACCCGTCGAACCGCTACGATGTATGGGGCACAGAGGACCCCAGGGTCTACGAGATAGGCGGGCGCCTCTACATGACCTTCAGTGGCCGCACGATAGACTACTTCAAATCCGACAAGCCTCATGGGCTGCCCTCAACCCTCCCCGTCACAGCCGTCTCCGAGGACGGCGGCTACACCTGGAGTAAGCGCTACGTCCACATAACCGGGGATATACCGTGGAGCCTGCTGAGGAGCGACAAGGACGCCTTCATGTACGGCGAGGAGCGCCCGGAGATACTCTTCCACCGCCCACATGTAGGGGATGGGGGCTTCGTGGCGGTTGCCAGCAGGGTGGAGGAGGGCGATGATGCCGGCAGCGGCCTCCGCTGGATGGTGGCCAGGAAGCCTACCGTGCTGCTCACACCCGCCCCATTCGAGTACAAGGTTGGCTGGTCTACGCCTCCCATCCGTGTCGGCAGGGATCTCCTCCTCCTCGCGCACGGCGTGGATATGGACGGCTTCTACCGGGTGTTCGCCCTGCTGCTCGAGTATAGCAGGAGCGAGGGATTCATAGTCAAGGCTATCACCCCCAGGTATATTATGGAGCCGCGTGAGACCTACGAAGTCTACGGGGATAGGCCCTACGTAGTCTTCCCATGCGGCGCCGTGCCCATAGGCCGCTCAGAGATACTCATAAGCTATGGCGCCGCCGACAGCTTCGTCGGCCTAGCGGTCACCGAGATAGACGGCATTCTCTCCGAGCTGGACCGGGGCCGCATATACTAGGCGGCTCCCCCTCGACCTCCAGCCCCGCCATCCGCGTGGCCCGCACGAAATCCCTCGGGGAGAGTGGGAGCCAGCTGGCTAGCTCCTCGTAGAGGCTCCAGGGTACCTTCCGCCTCCTTCCCCGGCTCCAGCGGCTAAGCTCCACGTAGGCCCGGAGCCTGGCATCCCTCGGGCTCATAACCCTCCTGATAGCCTCCTCCACGTCGCCGCAGGTCTCGTACCTCGCGCGGAGCACTATCTCCGCTACGGAGTTGAGCCTCGAGGGGACGCCGTGAACGCTGCCGCGCAGGGCAAGCCTGCGGGGCTCAGCGAGGCCCTGAAGCCTGAGCCTCCTCGTCTCACCGGGCCTCGGCACCCGGTCAACGATGCCGCCCAGTATGAAGGCGTCGGCCTCGAGCACGTCGCGGGCATCGAGGTCGCGGTCGGCGCCGGGGTCGAGGAGGATAATCCGCCTGGCCCCCCGCAGCGAGGCAGCCTCGTCCGAGGCCAGCGGAGAGTAGTCCACCAGAGCCCTCCCCATGAAGAGGCGGAGCCACTCATAGGCGCCGGGAGGCGCCCCTGCAACCAGGAGGTGGCGGTCCCAGAGGAACCTCCGGACCACGCCAAGCACTGCCCCAACCTGGCGCCGGAGACTACTCAGCTCCGAAAGGGAGACGTGGCGGTGGAGGAGGCTCAGGTCGAGCACTATAAGGGGGAGCGTGCGCTCCGGCAGCCTCACGAGCAGCTCCATCCTCCAGTCGGCCGAGGGTGTGTATACAGCGTCAGCCCTCTCCCCGCCTCTGCCCGCGAGGTAGCGGAACACTCTGCCGCAGTACTCCTCCCGAAACACCTCCACGCCAGACCAGCCAACAGCCCCGCGGAAGCCCCCGCCCCAGACCAGGACGCGGAGAAGCAGCTCCTGGAACGGATTCTCCCTCACCCTCGACCGGTCAAGGTGGATGAGGCTGCCGAGCCTATACCATCCCCTCTCCTCGAGCATGCCGAGAAGCCGGTACCGGGGCAGCTCCCGGAACCGTCTCTCCCTGCACCGCTCCGGGTCAGATACCGTGAGGCACGTCATAGCCCTGCAGCCACGGCTCGGCATGGGGGTGAGAGGAGGCTCATCAGCCCGGGGCGTGCACGCCGCCCAGCCGGCAGGTAATAAGGCGTGGGACCTGGCCACGCATCTTCAGCGCTAACCATATAAACAGTGGTATTACTTAATCCTCTAGCGTTCAGGCCCGGCGTGGGATCCCGGGGATCCCGCATTGGTTCTCGACAAGCTGAAGAAGGGTATGGATGCGATAGTGCGCGGAGCGAAGATCCTAGGCACAGAGGTCCAGGCGAGCATCGCCTACAAGTTGAAGGCCGACGAGCTCAAACGGGTCCTGCTGAGCAGGTTCAAGGCAAGGCAGCTGGACGAGATAGGTGTCAGGGAGGGCATCAGCCTCAAAAGGTATAGGTCCAAGCAGGAGAAGGTGAGAGCCCTCGCCGAGAGACTCTCCCTCAAGAAGGTGGTAGAGTACGCTAGGAGGTACAAGGTCAAGTACAAGGACGTGGTTGAAGAGCTTGACAGGTTCAAGGCCCAGCTTGAGAGCAAGAAGCAGCTCGCAAGAATCAGCGAGGGAATAGAGAACATAGTCAATACCCTGAAGGAGTTCAGGCCGGAGCCCGTGCGCGGCGAGGAGGACCTGGAGAAGCAGCTATACCAGTACCTCCGCGCCCGCCTCACCAGGGTCCCGGTCAGGAGGCAGGTCAGGGTAGGCCGCTACAGGATAGACATGCAGGTCGGCCCCTGCGGTGTGGAGCTCAAGGTGCCCAGGTCGTCCACGCAGCTTCAGAGGCTCATAGGCCAGGTCAGGGACTATCTCAGGCACTTCGAGTGCGTGGCAGCCGTTATCCTGGATGCGGGGCTGGTTAGGGACCTCGCCAGCTACGTTGGGAGGCTGAGAGAGATGGGCGTAGTACCCATAGTGGTTGAGGGAAGGCTGAAGGGCTAGGGGAAAAGAGCCCCCTGGAGGCCCATATCCCTGGCGGCTGGGGGATGGAGAGGGCTAGATATGCTGAAGGAGCCGGTGATGATGGTTTCTGGTGCCGACCCCTCCCTCCCAGGCCATGGGGGCGGCTAGCCGGCGATTATGTAGACGCTGCCGGTGAGGCTCCTCAGCAGGTCTATAATGGAGAGCACCGCCAGGTAGCTCGTTCTCGGGTTCCGGGGGCTCGGTACGTTCTCCACCACAATGTGGAGCCTGGAGACCTTGGACTCGGCCTCCACCTCGTGGATGTTCCTATCCACAGTAGGGTCTGCAACTATCTCGACCAGTGGCTCCCTGCCCGCGGCTAGAGCCAGGGCTGCAGCAATGTTCACATTCGCGGGGAAGAGCTTCACAGCCTCGCTGGCTGGCCCCCGGTAGATTAGCCTCGGCTCCCGGAGCCCCTCGAGATCCACCCCCCGGGCCCCCGGGGCTCCTGCGAGGGCCCTGGGCGGCTTCCTCGTGCGGAGAACAAGCCTGTCAACCCCCACTAGGCTCATCGACTTCAGGGCGTCTAGCCCCGCTACCGCGCCGGAGGGCACGTGTATCCTGGCTCCAGTAGCCTCCGCCGCTCCCCGGAGCCTCTCCCTCGTCTCGCTGTCTAGGAGGGCCCCTACGCTCAGCACCACTAGGTCTATGCCCCTCTTCAGTATCTGCTCTCCGTACTGCCTTACAGCCTCCTGGCTTGCAGCCTCCACAACTAGGTCCGGCCTCTGACCCAGTAGCTGCCCGAGGCTCTCCGCTATCAGGGGCCTCTCCCTCTCGAGCCCCGAGGCGAGCCTCCTGCAGCGCCCAGGCTCTATGTCGTAGAGGGCTACGAGCCTGGCCCTCACCACGCCCTTATCCACGGCCCTGGCTATCTCGGTGCCTATGTTGCCGCAGCCTATCACTGCCACCCTCTTCACGGCCTAGCACCTCCACCACCTCCAGGCTTAGATCCACCGGCCGCGCCTTCATCGTTATATAGCTCGTGCTCACCACGTCGGGCCCTGCACGAGCGTACTCGGCGATATTCTCTGGGGTGATCCCGCCGCTAACCTCCACGAGCACGCGGCCCCGGAGCCCCTCCTCCTCGAGCCTGCGTATCGCCTCCGCCACCTCCCTGGGCGACATGTTGTCAAGCATTACCACGTCGGCTCCCGCCTTGGCAGCCCTCACAGCGTCTTCCACGGTCTCCACCTCGACTTCTACCCGGTGGATGAAGCTAGCCCTCTCCCGGGCCCTCCTCACGGCCTCCGCCACGTCCCCCAGCACGGCTAGATGGTTATCCTTGATCAGCACGGCGTCGCTGAGGCTGAGCCGGTGCGTATCCCCGCCCCCGGCAGCCACGGCCCTCTTGGCCAGGTAGCGCAGCCCTGGCGGGATCTTCCTGGTTGCAGCCACCCGGACATGGGGGTTAACGCGCCTAGCCTTCTCCACTAGCTCCCTGGTGGCAGTGGCTACGCCGAACAGGTAGCTTAGCAGGTTGAGGAGAGTCCTCTCTACCAGGAGCACCCTGCGGGCCTCGCCCCTCACCTCCAGGACCAGGTCCCCGGGCTCCACGGTCTCGCCGCTCCTCTTCAGCGGCCTCGCCTCCAGGCCCAGCCTCTCCAGCACCCTTGCCACATCCTCTACGCAGGCGGCTACCCCCCTCTCGTTGGCCCTAACCACGGCCCTTACCTCGAGCCCCGGGGGTATGAGCAACTCGCTTGCCAGGTCGCCGTGGGGCGCGTCCTCCCTCAGCCACTCGAGGAACAACTGCTCGAGGAGATACTCGGACATGGCCAGGGCCTACCTCACCAGCTCGAGGGACCTCTCCAGCACCTCCCTAACCCTTCCAGCTATACTCTCGTCAACTCTCACCACGGGCTTCATGTTCTCCAGGGCATGGGCTATATTCTGGAGCGTTATCTTCTTCATGTCTATGCAGACAGCCCCGGGGTTCACCGGGTAGACCCGCTTGCCTGGGTAGAGCCGCCTAGCACGGTGAACGAGCCCCTCCTCGGTTCCAAGGAGGAACTCGTCGCCCCCAAGCTCGCCTATCGCCCGGAGCATCTGGCTAGTACTACCCACGAAGTCGGCTAGCCTCCTCGCGGCCGGCGGCGCCTCCGGGTGGACAAGCAGCTTAGCCCCAGGGTGCTCCTCCAGCGCCCTCCTCACATAGTACTCGTTCACAAGGTACTCGTGGACCGGGCAGTGGCCGCCCACGGGGACCGGTATTACCCTCTTCCCGGCGACCTCCGCCACATAGGAGGCGAGGTTGCGGTCGGGCGCGAAGAGGACCTCCTCTTCCTCGAGCCTGGAGACCAGCCTGGCCGCGGAGGCACTAGTCACTATGTAGTCCGCATAGTACTTTGCCTCGGCGTAGGAGTTCACATAGACTACAAGCGGCCTGCCGGGGTACTTCTCCCGGTACCTCTTGATGACATCCACGCTGAGGAAGGATGCTAGGGGGCAACCCGCCTCGGGGCTTGGATGTAGCACGGCCTTGTCCGGGTTGAGTATCGCAGCCGTCTCAGCCATGAACCGGACGCCAGCCATGACTATCACGTCGGCGCTGGCCTCCATAGCCTTCCTAGCGAGCTCCAGGCTATCCCCCACATAGTCTGCTATGTCCTGCACCTCCGGCAGCTGGTAGTTGTGGGCGAGTATCACAGCGTTCCTACGCCTCTTCAGCTCCTCTATCCTCTCAACAAGGCTGTCAAGATAGCCCATTTTCTACACCTGGCTGAAACCCCAGCCCTAGATAGAGCCGCTATAGCCTTATCCCCGCCCTCAACAACTCAGCCCCGGCCCGGGCCCCCGGCACTCCTCACTCCTCCTCCTCAGCCTCTTCCAGCTCCTCTAGCGCGTCGAGCACAGCCTCCCGGGCCTCCAGCTTTGCGGCGATCCCCGCCCCCCGGAGAGCCGTGTAGGCCTCGTGAGCCACCATTGCAACCTCGTCCAGCACATCCTCCAGAACGGACCTAGGGTCAGCCACGCTATCGACCAGCTCCCTCACGTAGTCGCGGAGCCCCCGGTACCCGACCCTAACCAGCACCCCCTGGCCAGTCGGCCTAGCCTCCACATAGAAAGGCGCCTCCGGATGCAGCATCCAGACCGAGCCGCCCTCTACACTGATGCTGTAGCCACGCCTCCTAGCCAGGGGCTCGAGTATCCTCCTGATCTCCTCGGTAGAGGCCACGACACCCAGCCCCGTGGCTAGGAGGAGGAGCGGCGCCCCCTATTGAGGCTCCACCTGAGGGCGAGGAGGACGTGGTAGGGGACACCAGTGGCTGAGAGGCGTGGAGCCGGGGCCGGGATTCGAACCCGGGATCAACGGGTGTCCGCGATGGGCGGTAGCCGTGCCCGGGCCACTGCAGCCCGCCGCCTTTGACCGCTCGGCCACCCCGGCGTCCATTCATATTGGCTGCCGGGTCCCGGATTTATTAAAGCATCGGGCTAGGAGCTGCTCAAGGGGGAGGCTTGCGGGTTTCTTGCCCACTGCAGGCGCGTGTGGCTCCTGCGGGATGACTGGCTCAGGCGGAGCTGAGGGTGGTGATGAGTTCAGCCTTGACTGACCGCAGCCTCGTAGTCATTGCTGGGGCCGGCCCCGCGGGCCTCTTGACAGCTGCTAGGCTGAGGCACGTGGACGCGCTGGTTCTCGAGGCTTCCGGGAGGCCTGGCTGGCCGCCTCACTGCACCGGCCTGGTGAGCCCCTCGACCGCGGAGAGGTTTGGCGCCCCCGAGGCGGTTACCGAGAGCTACCGGGAGGCCGTGTTTCTAGACGACGGGTTACGCGAAGTGTGCCGGGTAGAGGGCTCTCCCCTGGCGGTCCGGTTCTCGCGGCCACTGCTCGAGGAGGTCCTGGCCTCCAGGGTGGAGGCGCTGGGCCACCGGATAGCCTACCACTCCAGGGTTGTGGGCGTGGGCCCGAATGGCTGTGCTCGGCTGGCCGGCGGGGGCAGGGTCTGCGGCGGCTGGGTGGTGGCCGCGGTGGGCGCCAAGCCAGGGTTCTCCAGGCTCTTCGGTGCAGGGCGCTGCGGCTACATCCCCGGCTTCGAGGTACGCGCCCGCCTCGCGCTGCGCCTCGGGGAGGACGCTTTCTACACTGTTCACGGGCGTCGTACTGCCCCCAAGTTCTTCGCCTGGGTGGTGCCCGTCGCTGGGGGCCGGGAGGCTGTCATAGGGGTTGCCGACGAGAGGCCCGTAGAGAGGCTCCAGGCTCTACTCCCCAGGCTCGCGAGGATAGGAGTCCAGGCCTCCTCTATCATCAGCCATAGGGCGGGGAGGATAGTGCTGGGCCCGCCCGCCGAGACCCCGTTGGCGGGCCGCGCCGCCGGTATAGGGGATGTGCTCTGCGCCTCCAAGCCCTTCACGGGGGGCGGGCTCTACGCGGTCTCCCTGCTCGCTGAGCCTCTCGCCGAGGCCCTCGAGGGCCGTGGCGCCGGGAGGCTTCTCGCGGAGTGGGCCCGGCTCCGGAGGGAGCTGGAGGCGCAGCGCATTCTCACCAGGGCGGCCCGGGTCCTCCAGCCCCTCTGGCGCATGGCTCTCGCGACGGCCTGCCACGCGGCGGCCCGGGGCCGCTGCAGCATAGACTATGATGTTCATACCAGCCTGGCGCGGTGCCTGGCCCCCTGGGGGAGGAGTGGTGGCTAAGAGGAAGCTGCTGAGGGAGATAGCAGAGGAGGTCTACGGGCCCGAGAAGGCTGCCAGGTTCTGGAAGAGGATAGACATCATAGGCGATATAGCTGTTATACGCAAGCCCTTCGATGTAGACGTTGAGGAGCTGAAGCCTCTGGCCGAGGCCCTCCTCCGCAGGCTCCCCTATGTTAAGAGCATCTGGGCAGCCTCCAGCCCGGTGGAGGGCGAGTATAGGCTGCGGAGCTACACCCACCTGGCCGGCGAGAAGAGGAGCTGGACCCTCTACCGTGAGCACGGCTGCGTCTTCAAGATAGACATAACACGGGTCTACATATCGCCCCGCCTCTCCTACGAGCACCAGAGGATAGCGCGGCTCGTCAAGCCCGGCGAGACTGTGATAAACATGTATGCCGGCGCCGGCCTCTTCTCCATAATAATGGCGAGGCACTCCAAGCCGGCCAGGGTCTACAGTATAGACATAAACCTGGACGCCTACCGGATGATGGTGGAGAACGTGAAGCTCAACAGGGTAGAGGGTATAGTGGTACCCATCCTGGGCGACGCCGCCAGGATTGTGGAGGAGAGGCTACGGGGCGTTGCCGACCGCGTGCTAATGCCCCTCCCCGAGCTGGCCCTCCAGCACCTCCCCCACGCGCTCCACGGCCTCCGGGGAAGCGGCTGGATCCACGTCTACCTCCACGTCTTCGCGGGGAAGGGGGAAGACCCGAAGAGGAAGGCCGTGGACCTGCTATCCAGCAGGCTCGAGGAGCTCGGGGCCCGGTACCGGGTTGAGCATGCCAGGGTGGTGCGCACAGTGGGGCCCAGGAAGAGCCAGGTAGTGGTAGACGTTTACGTCGAGGCCTAGCGGGGAGGAATCTCGGCCACCTTCTTAGCGGTGAACTCCAGTACAGCGTGGACCTCGTCCTGCGCATCCCTGGGCACCCCTGTCACAATAACGCTGGAGACCCGGCCCTCCTCGTCCCTATCCACGGTGTATTCCAGCCCCTCGTACTCGGAGGCGAGCCTCTCAAGAGCATTCAGCATGTACCTCACGTAGGGGTGGCGCTCCGGCACGGGCCTCGCAAACATGAGCCTCATAGTATCCCTCGAGGCTGTAAGCCTCGCGACAACCAGGCCATCCTTCGACCGGAACTCCCTACCCCGGCCCCCCGCCCTCCCGCGGGCGCCGGCCAGGCCGGAGCACTCATCTAGTATGGCGAGCAGCTGCTGGTATAGCTGCAGCCTCGACTCCAGCTCGGCTATCTCACGCTCTAGGGCCTCTCTTATCTCCTCGAGCCTAGGCTTATCTGACACCCCGGGGGACCTCCGCTTACCCCGGCGGGTAGCGCTCCCATCCTACTGGGACACTTAGTACACTTAGTATAGATATGGATAAGGGGTCCGTGGGGAGGCATAAAGAGCTGAACGCCTCATGCCCGTCCGCGGGGCAAGAATGTGTCCAACGGGGAGAGAGGCTTGATGGAGAGGAGGGCTACCCGTCTAAGAGTGCTCCCGGCCGCAGTGGTGCTCCTCATGCTTCTCGCCAGCGCCTATGCGCAGCCAGCTTCCCCGGACTATAGGGTCAGGGTCAGGCTGGGCCTTCTGGCGGTGGACGGCGCGACCGGGAAGGGGATAGTGGTGAACGCGTGGCTAACCATAAGCTCGCCCGGCAGCGGCACTGTTACCGTTGAGCCCGGCGACCTTGTGGATAAGAGCACGACCCTGTCGACGGAGGTTGCATACTATCTTGCCAGCATTATTGACGGGGTAAACCCCCGGCTCTATGATGTGGACGTAGAGTTTGAGACCAATACGCCCGTTAGCGGCCCCAGCGCTAGTGGCTTCATAGCGGCATCCTCGCTCCTCGCCCTTCGTGGGCTGGTCCCGGACCCCAACACTACTATGACTGGTATGGTTTCCCTCACGGGCCTCGTGCTTCCGGTGGCGGGCGTGGCTGACAAGGTCACGGCAGCCAAGGACTATGGCTATGCGAGAGTGCTGCTCCCTGTCACGGAGATCAGCAGGGTGCCGGGCGGCATTGGGGTGGTAGGCGTCTGCAGCATAGAGGATGCGGCCTCCCAGCTCTCTAGGGGCTTCCTCTCCGCGCCCGGCGGCGCCGGCAGGACTGTACTGTTCCCCTCTATACGAGGGGAGGAGAGGCTTTTCAGCAGCTATGCCCAGGAGTTTATTGAGAAGGCTGTGAAGCTTCTAGGTGACGTGGAGGACCCGCAGGCCCGTATGGTGGCGGAGAAGCTTATCACCGGCGCTAGGAGGGCTCTCGAGAAGAGCCCCTACAGCGCTGCCAGCATGGCTTTCATGGCCCTATACGTGCTCTCCAAGGACGTGGCGGAGCATAAAGGCTTCAACTACCTTGAAAAGGCGATCGGCATAAGCCTTGACGAAGCAATAGCGGATGCCAATAGGAGCGTAGCCGAGCACAGCAGCAGGTTCACGAATAGGAGCCTCTGCGGCCTCTGGGGCTATGAGGCCCTCGCCTCCGCCTCAGCCCGGCTCTACCTGGCGCAGCATGCAGCCAGCTCGGAGAAGCCCGATGTGAGGGCTCTCGCCCTCCTCCGCGCCCTCTCGGCCAAGTCCTGGGCGGAGCTGGCCGACCCCAGCCTGGGCCCCCTGGTGCCCTGCAGCCTGCTAGCCAGGTCCGCGGAGTTTATGGTGAATTACATGCAGCTCTCATACGACTATTTGAAGAGCGTGGTAGGCAGGGTAGGCTTCAACATACCGATGCCCGACACCAGGTCCGTCGAGGCCTGGATCCGCGACGCCCGCCAGAGCCTCAGGCAGGGCAACTACCCCTTAGCGCTAGGCCTAGCGGTGTACGTCGTCTCCATGCTGGAGGACACGCTGGTAGCCAGCTCCGGGCTGCCAGCCCACTGCGTGGAGAGGCACGTAGAGTTCCTGCGGGGCATCAGCATGTCTAGGGATGCCAGCCTGCCGGCGGCACTGCTCCTCAGCTACGCGGAGGAGTACGGCGGCTACGTCGCCAACGCCACTAACGATACATTCGTGAAGGTGAGCCTGGAGTCGGACTCCGCGGTGTGGCTAATACACACGCTGGTCCTGAAGGTCCTCACCGCTGAAGGCCGGCAGGCCGTCAGCCCGGCGCCGGTGCAGGTTGACTGGAGCAGCTACAGCCTAGCGGGCATTGCAGCCGAGGCGGTGGTGCTGGCGGTGGTGGGCTACGGGCTAGCCGCGGTCTCTCGCCGCGCCGCCGCTGAGAAAGTCTAGCAGCGTCGACTGCCCGCCCCTCTCCTTGCCCCGTCTCTCCCTCCTCTCCTCCGACTTGATCTCGGCCACAATCCTGGCTATGGGGCCCCGGAAGTCCTCCTCCAGCTTCTTCCGGAGCGGGGGCTTGTAGAGCGCAGCAGCGGGGTGGTAGGTGACGGCTATAGCCAGGTCCACCCCGGCTATCCTCCCCCGGTACACCTTGCCGTGCTGGGAGCCCATGCTGTGCCAAGGGTGCCCTGCCAGCTCCAGCAGCCTCCTGGCCGCGTGGCGGCCCACGGCTATCACGAGGCGGGGTCTTATGAGCTGGATCTGCCGGAGTAGGTAGGGGAGGCACGCCTCCACCTCGTCCTCCCTGGGGTCGCGGTTGCCGGGGGGCCTACACTTCACCACATTAGTTATATAGACTTCCTTCCTCTCGAGCCCGGCTAGCTCCAGGAGCTTGTTCAGAAGCTGGCCCGCGGCCCCGACGAAGGGCCTACCTTGGAGGTCCTCGTTCCTCCCTGGCGCCTCCCCCACCACCATTACCTTGGCGTCGAGGGGCCCCTCCCCTGGCACCGGGTTACGGCGCGTCCGGTGGAGCCTGCACCTGGTGCACGTCTTGATCTCATCAACCAGCTTTCGGTATTCCCTCTCAACGTCCTGCCCCGTCATAGCGGGCTATCCCTGCTGCTCTGCTCCCCTCTACTGCCTCAAGGGAAACTCTTAGAGAATTCCGGCACGCCTCTGCACCAGGTAACCTGGCTGCATGGCTTCCTGGAAGGAGTGTGGCCACGGCATGGAGAGGATTAGCGCATCTGCGCCGGTCGTAAACAATAAGATATACCATATAAGCCTCGGCCCCGGTGATATACCGCCCTACATCCTGCTCCCCGGCGACCCGGGCCGTATAGATGCTATAATGAGGACGTGGGACGAGGCAGAGGAGGTAGCCTTCCACCGGGAGTACCGTAGCGCCCGTGGAGTCTACCGCGGCGCCCGGATAGGCGCTCTAAGCACGGGGATAGGGGGAGCCTCCACCGCGATAGCTGTAGAGGAGCTCGCTAGAATAGGTGTCCATACGCTTATAAGAGTTGGCACTATGGGCGCTATACAGCCCGATATCAAGGTGGGCGATCTAGTCATAGGATTCGGGGCGGTCCGCTACGAGTGCGCCAGCAGCGAGTATGCTCCCCCCGAGTACCCTGCAGCGGCCAGCCCCGAGGTGGTAATGGCCCTGGTGGAGGCTGCTGAGAGGCTCGGTGCCAGGTACCACCTAGGCATAGTGGCGTCCACGGCCACGTTCCACCTTGGGCAGAGTAGGCCTGGCTATCGGGACTACACGTGGAGCGGCAGCCGCGCCAGAATGGAGGATCTGAGGCGTATGGGCGTGCTGGGCTTCGAGATGGAGGCTGCCACGATATTCACGCTGTCCAATATCTACCGGCTCCGCTCCGGCTGCGTCTGCGCGGTGATAGCTAACAGGGTGACCGATGAATTCATACCGGAGGCCGGGGTCAGGGAGGCCATAATGGTTGCTAACGAGGCTGTGCGCATCCTCCAGGAGGCTGACAAGTCCAGGCCCACGCTGCGCCACACACTGAGCAGCCTAGCTGTGGCCCTGGAGAAGCTCTACGGCAAGCTCCCGGGCAGCACCCCTCCCCGCGGCCCCTAGGGCTGCGGCGGCCGAGGCGTGGAGAGCCAACGCGAGCACCGGGACTAGGAGGGGTGAATGCCCATAGAGAACCCCTGCAGCGTACACCGTGGCTACCGAGGCTACGCTAGTAGCCATGTTTAGCCTTCCCGCCTCCACCCCGACGTTTCTCGTGTACATGAGCAGCTTGTTCACAGCGGCAACGAACCCGCTGAACGCGAAGGCGTCAGCGACAGCTACCGCGATAACCACCGGGAGCCAGCTGCTAGGGCGAAGGAGGGCAGCAACCAGGGAGAGGGAGGCCATGAAGCCGGCCTCGGATAGGAACATGGCCCTGCGGACCCCTAGCCGGTCCACCAACGCCCCCGTAAAGTAGCCCAGTAGAAGCCACGCGGCGGCGGTAGAAGCCATGTAGAGGCCCGGCGCCTCCTGCGGCAGCCCCAGCCCCAGGAACACCGCGCCCATGAGGGATATCCACGCCGCGGTGCCGGCGCGGGACATGACCGCGTAGAGGTAGTAGGGGGTAAGCCACCTGGCCGGGAGCCGTAGGAGGACTGACAGCCTCCCGCCTCCCCCTGCTCCGCCTACGCGGCGGAGCGCGGCATAGACGAGCGGTGCGGCGGCGAGCGCGGGCACACCAGCCGCCAGGAAGCCGAGCCGGTAGCCGGGGAGCCCCCGGCGGGCGAAGTAGTAGGCGAATAGCAGCGGCCCGACTATCCTGGAGAAGTTGAACGCCATGCTGGTCAGTGCCACGCCACGTCCACGAAGGCTGGAGGGCAGGAGCAGGGATATAGCACGGTTCCTCGGGGGACCCAGACTGCGAGGGAAAGGCCGACCAGCGCGTAGGCGGCCGAGACCCCGAGTATGTCCGCCCGGAGCCAGATTATGAACCCCGCAGCCCCCAGCAGGATCATGGAGGAGGCTATCAGGGCCCCGTAGAGCCCCCGGTCGGTGAGCAGCCCCGCTACCGGGAACCCTGCTATCTCAAGAAGCCGGGCCAGCGAGAGCCCGGCACCCATCTCGCCCCCGCTATAGCCCTGGAGGGCCGGCAGCGCCGAGCTGTAAGCATTGTAGACAGGTATAGCCAGCCCCCGGGCGGCGTTTGCCGCAATAAGGGGGAGCACAGCCCGGAGCCCTGGCGGACGCCGCCCGCGCGCAGCCCCTTCCATGGCTCATGCCGCCTGGCTCGCAGGGCGTGGGAAGAATGGGGATTAAAGTCTCGGCGCTGATACTGCCGGAGCGCCAAGCCGTAGAGGTGGAGCTTACAGCCGGAACGGTGCGGGAGCTCGTCCACCGCCTAGGCTATAGCGCCGAGGACGTGGTGGTACTGAGGGATGGACGCCCCCTGCTAGAGGAGGACAGGCTGGAGGATGGAGACAATGTCACAATCCTCCGGGCGGCAAGCGGCGGCTAGGTGCAGTATCTGCGGCGCCCCTGCGGTGGCGCGCATACCCTATGCCAGGCTCTCCCTCTGCCCAAGCCACTTCATGGAGTTCGTTGAGAGGAAGGTGGAGCGCGTCCTCCGCCGCGTGGGCGCCCCCCGGCGGGGGGCTAGGATACTGGTGGCCGTCTCCGGGGGCAAGGACAGCGCTGCGATGCTGACAGCCCTATCGAAGCTCTCCAAGCTCTATGGGTTCGAGCTGGTGGGCATACACCTGGTCCTCGGCTTCGGAGCCTACTCGGAGAAGAGCAGGGAGACGGCGGAGAAGGCCTGCAGGGAGAACGGGGTTCCCTGCATAGTGATCAGCATCGAGGAGGCCCTGGGAGCCCCCGTCCATGTCATAGCCAGGCGCGCCCGGCGCCCGGTGTGCAGCGTCTGCGGGCTCGTGAAGCGCTACATCATAAACGCCGCCGCGGTGGAGCTTAGAGCCGACTATGTAGCCATGGGCCATAACGCTGACGACATTATAGCCTACACATTGAAGCTCTTCCTCAACCAGGACCTAGAGTCGATAGCCAAGATGGGGCCGGCCACTGAGAGCATCGAGGGGCTGGCAGTGGCGAGGCTCCGCCCCCTCTACGAGGTCACCGAGAGGGAGTCCCTCCTCTACGCCCTGCTGTCTAACACCCCCTTCCTCCATGATGAGTGCCCCTATAGGCCGGTCGCCCCGATAGAGCAGAGGATCAAGGAGTCCATGAACCGCCTAGAGGAGGAGCATCCCGGGGTCAAGATAAACTATATACGGAGGCTGGAGTCGAGGCTCACGGTTTACAAGAGGCTGGCAGCGGAGAAGGAGTGGAAGCCGCAGAAATGCCCCACATGTGGCCTCCTAAGCTCCGGCGGCGAGTGCGGCTTCTGCCGCCTAACCAGGAGGGCACTCGGCGAGCCAAAGGGGCCCCATGTGAGGCGGCTCCTCCGGGAGCTAGCCGCTAAGGCAGCGAGGCCTGCGTGAGCCCAGTGGCCGTGAGGGTGTGGCCGGCGGGGAGGGGTCCGCGTAGTGGCTGCTGGCGCAGCGGTTGCCGCCCGGGCCCTGGTGGCAGTGGGGCTGCTCGCCGCCGGGCTGCTGGCCGGCAGGTCCAGGGCCGCCTCCACGGCTTCGAGGGCTATCTCCCTCATGCTCCTCTGGTTCTCAGTACCCTTCATAGTCCTGTACAAGATATACACGGTTGACCTGGTTGTTGCGGGCAAGTACGCCCTCCTGGTCCCGGCCAGCGTGCTGGGTGCCCTAGCCTCGGCCTACCTCCTGATCCCTAGGCTGCTCCGCGGGCTACCCAGCAAGGTAGTGGGCGCAGCAGTGCTCGCCGCGGGCTTCCACAATGCAGGCTTCCTCCCGATACCGCTCATGCTCATCCTCTACGATGACGCCGGCCCCGCAGCCCTCTACTCGACCCTGGTCAATATTATAGCGGCGGTAGCGGTCCCCCTAGTTGCGGGCGCCTACAGCCCCGTGGGAGAAGCCGGAAGTACAGCCGGTAAGCTCGCAGCCAGCCTGGCGAGGTTCCCTCCTTTCTACGCCCTTGTAGCGGGTACGCTTCTCTACCTACTGGCCGGCGGCCACCCCTGGCTAGCCGAGGCCCTAGGCATCCTGGGCCATGTAGCCGCCGAGTCCACGCTGTCCAGCTTCTTCCTCGTTGGCTCAGTGCTGGCCTATGCCGGGATAGGCTTCGAGAAGCCTGTGCTGGCGGTCCTGGCCTGGCGGCTCGGGGTGGAGCCCGCCATAGCGCTTGCGGCATCCACCCTCCTGGGCCTCCAGGGTGTGTGGCTAGCCGGAGCGCTCATCGAGGCCTTCATGCCTCCCGCCACTATGAACCTCGTATACGCCGCCCTCTACGGTCTCGACGAGACCCTGGTGGCAAAGGCTATAGGATTAACACTGCCATTCTCGATAGCTGCCGCTGTGCTCATACGCCTCCTGGTGCACTAGGTCCATGCAACGCAGAGGGGTGCTCCATGCCGCAATCAGGGGAGGGATGCCCGGGGGCCGCCGCAGCCAGCGGGGAGCCTCCAGCAAGGCCCCGTTCAGCCCCGGCAGCGGCCATGGCCGCCCTTGACCGACAGCTCCCCGAGCCCCTGTCACGGCGCCTGGAGGTGAGGCTCGAGGCCCGTAGGCTGGAGGAGCCACAGCTCCGGCAGATAGAGGTGGCTGTGCAGGAGACCGGGGTGGATCCTCTAGAGGCCCTCTTCGGCACGCCCAGGCTGAGGGTGTACAGTGAAAGGCCCTTCCTCATCCTGGCCCGTAAGCCGCGGGACCCCCGCTACGATTACATAGAGCTGCTGAAGCGCGTTCTACGGGAGGTCTATCGGGTCTCCTGGAGGGCGCCCCTCTACTCCCAGCACATAGCCCGCCGGCTGACGGAGTACCAGCTCGCTATGATGCGCGCCGGGATGACTATATACGTGCTCGATCTGGATGAGCTAGGCGTCGAGGAGGGCAGCGTTGATAAGATAACTGCAAGCTCCCATCTCGCTAGGAGCCTCGAGGACCGTGTCAGAGAGACCTACGCGCAGGGATTCGGCTTCCTCGTGGTCTATGCCTCCCAGCCGGCGCTCAAGGCTATTGAGAGGATCTGGGAGCCCAGGATAGGCAGCAGAGGCATGCTCTACACGAGGCTCCCGCCGCCCCTGGAGACAAGCATAGTAGAGGACGATACAGTGTTCGATATGGTAGCGGCTATGTATGGGCTCAGCAGCGACGACCTGGGAGAAGCCTCAAGCCTTGTGGACGCTGTCATGATGGCCGAGCACCGCTACTACAGCTACTTAGAGTCTATGGCCAGCGACCCCACGCTCGCACTCCTAGCCAGGCCCGCGGGGGACGAGGAGGAGGCCAGGCCCGAGGAGGGCTTCATGCACTACGCCTTCAAGATGGCTGTGCTAAGCTACCTCCTCGAGGCCGGGTTCGACGAGTCGGGGCTGGCCGTCGAGGAGCGCGTAGCGAGCGCGGTAACAGTGGACATACTGGCCCGGAGGGGATGGTACAGCAAGCTAGCGGTGGAGGTTGAGACCCTCTACGGCAGCGGCAACCCGGTGGCGAGGCTCTCTTCTGTGATAAGAGACCGTCTCGCGATGGGCTACAGGGTCTGGCTGGTGGTGCCTCCCCTCCAGGCCTCGATATACGCTCCCCACCTACGGGTGCTCGCCGGCAGGTACGCGGGCGTTGAGAACGTGGAGATCTATACGCTGGACATGTCCACCGGCAGCCTCGTGCCCCTAAAGGAGCATCTGGATAGGCTGGAGAGGCTAGCGGCGAAGCTGCCGAGAGCCGGGCTGGCGGGCAAGGGTTAGCGCCGCCACACGGCAGCCGGCGGCCTAACCCCAGCCCTCTCGTATACCCACGATATTATTGTGAGCGCTATAACAACCACTATGTATGGCGTGGCCTCGGCCAGGGCCGGGTGGATACCCAGACCCTCGAGCAACGGCCTGGCAGCGTAGAGCACGCCTAGCAGGTAGGCAGCTACAGCAATCCCCAGAGGATGCCAGTAGCCCAGTATCACCGTGCCCAGGGAGAGCCAGCCCCAGCCTATGGCGCGGCCCGCGCTCCACCTGCCCCCGGAGGGCC
Source organism: Pyrodictium brockii (assembly GCF_055379715.1). Classification (NCBI taxonomy): domain Archaea; kingdom Thermoproteati; phylum Thermoproteota; class Thermoprotei; order Desulfurococcales; family Pyrodictiaceae; genus Pyrodictium; species Pyrodictium brockii. The sequence continues at coordinate 1,479,428 of NZ_AP042401.1, read as the reverse complement.
CGGCGAGGAAGAGGGCCCCCGCGGCGCCTGCGGCCATGCCTGCCAGGAGAGCGGCGGCTACACGTAGGGCGGTGACGTTAACCCCTAGCATTCTCGCCGCCTTCTCGTCCTCGCCTAGTCCCCTCAGCGCGTAGCCCATCCACGACCTGTAGAGGAACATATGGAGGAGCACCGGGAGCGCCACCAGCACAAGAGCCAGCAAAGCGTCTCTGGACGCGCCGGAGAGCATGGGGGCCGGAGCCCCCTGGGTCGCAACCCCCACGGCGTCCCCCAGCCCTATGCCCAGGAAGACCAGGGCCAGCCCCGTGACAGCCTGGTCAGCCTTAAGGCCTATGACGAGCAGCAGGTAGATCGCGGCCATCAGGGCCCCTGCGGCCGCAGCGGCGGCGAAGCCAGCGGCGAGAGAGCCAGTGGAGACCGCTACGTAGGCCGCCACCGCGGAGCCTAGGTAGAGCATCCCCTCGAGCCCTAGGTTTATCAGGCCGGCGCGCTCCAGCACAAGCTCCCCAAGCGCGCCGAGGGCCAGTACGCCGGCCTCCGGAGCCCCCTGGGCCAGCAGCGCAGCTGTGTTAACCATTGCGCACCACCACCCGGTATCTGGAGAGGCTGGTGAATGCGAGCACGGAGAGCACTATTACAGCCTCAAAGGCAAGCACAAAACTGGCGGGCACGCCCTCCAGCTGGAGCGTTATGAACATGCTGTAGAGGAGCGTTGTGAGAAACCCCGCCACTATTGTGGCGGCGGGGCGGAGCCCGGCAAGCCAGGCAACCAGTATACCCATGTAGCCGTAGCCGAGCCCCTGCTTACCCAGGCTAAGCAGCTGGTGCTGCTCGGAGACCATGTATAGGCCGCCTCCAAGTCCTGCAGCTGCGCCGGCAAGGATGGAGACGAGGAGTAGAGTTCTGCCCGGGTCGACTCCATACGTCTCCGCCGCTTTCCTGGCCCTGCTCACCGAGTCGACAGCCACGCCGAGCCTCGTGTACATGTAGAGCAGCTCGAGGACTATAGTAAACACGATTGTTATCACTACGGCTGCGGGGATGCTGATCCACATGCGCGGGGGGAGCGGCTCCGTTCTCGTGAAGGCGCCGGCTTGCCAGGGCCCCGCCACGAGGTAGTTGACAATCGCTATAGCTATGTAGTTGAGCATGAGGCTTACGAGAGTCTCGTTGGCCCCTAGGTAGACGCGGAGAACGCCGACGAGCAGGCTATAGGCAGCCCCCACGAGGATGGCGGCGGCGAGCGCGGCTGCCACTGCGAGCAGGGGAGGCTGGCTGGAGAGCACATAGAATAGGAGGCCGTATGCCACTACAGCGCCTAGAATCACCTGGCCCTCTGAGCCTATGGTTATGAAGCCAGCCCTGTAGGCCAGCGCGAGCCCCGCAGCCGACGCGGTTATAGGCACGAAGTAGGGGAGGGAGAAGAGCCAGAAGCGGGGCCGCGAGAGATTGATGAATATGGCCCTAGCGACTCCCGCGACGCCTACAGGGGTGAACACGCCAAGCAGCATGGATATGAGGAAGCCCAGCGCCAGGCCCGCAAGCCCGTAGAGGACCGGGTTCCCCCTCTCACCCGGGCCCCTAGGCTCCAGCGCTATCCTCAACCTCTAGACCCTCACCCTGACGTCTGGGCAGGAAGCCCTACATCTGGAGGCCCCAGGCCAGGTCCTCGGGCCTCAAGGGCCGCCGGCGCCCCGGGACTTAAACCCTGGGGGCGCCCAGGGCCCCTGAAGCGTCCTAGGAGCGCTGGAGCGCAGGGCGAGAAGCCCCGCCCCCGCTTCACCGTAGGGCCTCACAGGGCCCGGCGCCCCTCTCAGCGGGGGCTAGAAGCCCTGGGGACGGTGGCCGGCCCCCGGGGGTATAGCTGTTAGTTAGCCTATAGTCATGGCGGCTGCTATTTCATCGACTTTGAAGGGTCTCTCGGCCAGGAGGGTGACCCGACCCCGGGAGATTACCGCTATCCGGTCGCTCATCTCCAGCAGCTCGTCGAGATCCTCCGAGATCAGCAGCACCCCAGCCCCCTCGTCGGCCGCCTCGGCCAGGAGCCTTCTAACCTTGATGGCCGCGTCCACGTCGAGGCCGCTGGTGGGGTTCATGGCTAGTATGAGAGTGGGCTTCTTAGCCAGCTCCCTCCCAACTATGAAGCGCTGCATATTGCCGCCGCTCATGCTCTCCACGGGTGCGTCGACGCTGGACACCTTGACCCTCAGCCGCTTCACTATCTCCTCGCTAGTCTCCCTGGCCCGGCGCCACTCCACGATGGAGCCGCGATAGGGCCCGCGGGGCGAGCTGTAGAGGCCCAGCGCGGTGTTAAACACCAAGCTCCTGCCCGGCACCAGGGCCCAGCCAAGCCTCTCCTCCGGGATTACAGCTACCCCGAGCCTCCCACGGGCTCCGGGCCCGGCCCTTGTGACGTCTACACCGTTGATAAGTATCTTGCCGCGGCTGGGCCTCCGTATCCCCACGAGCGCTTCAAACAGCTCCCTCTGCCCGTTGCCCGCGACGCCGGCCACACCCAGTATCTCGCCCCGCAGTACCTCGAGGTCTACACCCCGGACAGCCATCTCCCCGTGCTCTCCATGCACCCATAAGCCCTTAACCCGGAGCACCTGTATCCCGCTAGGCTTCCTCCTTCTAAGAGGCCCCCCTCCCGATACACGCTCCCCGAACATGAGGCGGAGCAGTTGCTCCTCGCTAGCCTCCTCCCTCTCCAGCACCCCTACGAGCCTGCCCCTGCGCATCACCGCTATCCTGTCGGCGGCCTTCAATACCTCCCGAAGCCTGTGGGTTATCAGCACCACCGAGCGGCCCTCGGAGGCTAGGCGCCTGGTGAGCTCCAGCAGCTTCTCCGCCTCCATGAGGGAGAGGTGGGTGGTGGGCTCATCCAGCAGGATAAGCCTCGCCTCGAGAATGAGGGCCTTCAGTATCTCAACCCTCTGCTTCTCCCCCATGGAGAGGCTCCAGACCCTGGCATCCGGGTTAACACTGATGCCATACTCGCTGCCCATACTCTTTACCAGGGAGCGTACTTCCCCGAGCCCTAGGCCCTTCCCGGCCAGGCTGGCGGCGAGCGCTATGTTCTCCGCCACGGTGAACGCGTCTATAAGCTGGGGGCTCTGGGGTACAAGCGCTATCCCGGCTCTGGCAGCCTCCCTGGGGCTCCGGAACCGCACCCTCCTACCCTGGTAGATTATATCGCCGCTCGTCGGCTCCTGGACCCCAGCTATTATGCTCACGAGCGTCGTCTTCCCGGCGCCGTTCTCTCCGAGGAGGCCCAGAACCTCCCCTGGATAGATATCCAGAGAAACATTGTCGTTAGCTACAACGCCCCCAGGGTATACCTTGGTCACGCCCTGGATCGAGAGAAGAGGCTCCCGCCTTCCACGCACCCCTCACGGACCCCGCTCCGCGCTCTAGGGCACGCTGCAAGAGCGTGGATGCAGCCCTGCGGCGCCCCCGGGAGCCATAGGCTCGGGGCAGAGGCTCCGGTGAAAAGAGAGGCTCCTCCCGCCCCAGGGCTAGCTACGGGTGCCGCGGGGCTTGTAGCCGATCTCCTCGAGGTAGCGCTTGAGGGCCTCCACGTTCCAGCTCCACTTGCTCTTCCTGCGCTTGTCCACGTACAGCCCCAGCCTCCGGGCCTCCTCCGGGGTCAGCCCGGCCTCGGCGAGCTCCGCTAGGCTAAAGCCGCGTCCAACCCTGGTGCCAGGGTCTGCACCACCATACTTGAGCAGCCTGGGCTTCTTCACAATAGCGCGCGGCGGCTCCGGCATCTCCGTCGACCCCCAGGCGCCTGGCGGGTGCGGCGGGTTAAATTAAGGGTAGGCCCGTGGCCTAGCCGCTGGTCAGGGGGGAGGTGAAATCCTCCTTTATAGCCCGGAGCGCGAGGCTAGTGACGCTCCTCCTTATGTAGGGGAGCCTGTTCACCTTCTTCACAAAGCTGTCGAGGTCGTTGACGCTGCGGAACTTAGCTATCACGGCAAGGTCGTAGTCGCCGGTTATGTCGTAGACCGCTATCACCCTAGGGTCCTTGGCTATGTACTCGCCGGCGTCGAGTATCTTCCCTCCCTCCACCTGGAGGAGTATTACAGCGGTGACACTGTAGCCTAGTGCCTCGTAGTCAGGCAGCACAGTAAACCTCTTTATCACGCCGTTCTCCACGAGCTTGTGTAGCCTGGCGTGTATCGTAGAGCCTGCCATTCCAAGCTCCCTGGCCAGCTCCCTTATGCTCCGCCTTGAGTCCCTAGCCAGGAGCTTGACCAGCTTAACATCAATCTCATCAAGCTGGGCTCCCTGCAAAGCAGGCTAAGCACCCCGCTGCGCTGCTGGCCCGCACGCCAGCAATGCTGCCGGCATAAGCAGGGTATAATGCTGCTGGCCTGGGCCCTAGGGGAAGCACCTATAGGCTCCCCTTAGGCCGCGGTGGGTAGCCGGTGGAGGGGTCACCCAGAAGTTGGCGGGACTCCGGCGCCTAGTGCTCGACGTTCTAAAGCCCCTCAAAGACCCTTCCATAGTTGACGTCGCGCTCGAGCTCAGCAGGGTTGACGGCGTAGAGGGGGTTAACATAACCGTTAATGAGGTTGACGTTGAGACCCTCAGCCTCACAGTAGTGGTTGAGGGGGACAACATAGACTTCGAGAAGGTCAGGATGATACTCGAGGAGGTTGGAGCGGCGATACACAGCATCGACCAGGTGGTTGCGGGCGAGAGGCTGGTTGAGATACCTAGAAAGCCCAGGGAGTAGCCCTAGCCGCGGGGACGCTTAGCGAGAGGCCTGGGGAGGAGTCGCGTTGCCGGGCGAGGAGGGCTATATAACCATAGACGAGTTCTCCCGGGTAGACCTCAGGGTCGGCAAGGTGGTAGAGGCGGAGAGGATACCCGGCACCAGGCTCCTAAAGCTGATGGTAGACCTCGGCAGCGAGAAGAGGCAAATAGTCTCCGGCATAGCCGAGTACTACAAGCCCGAGGACCTCCTAGGCAAGAAGGTTGTAGTGGTGGTTAACCTGAAGCCCAAGAAGATACGCGGCTATCTCAGTGAGGGGATGATACTCGCAGCCGGCTGTGACAAGGGCCAGAGACCCGTACTGGTGACGGTGGGCGACGAGGCCGAGCCCGGCTGGCGCGTCTGCTAGGCCCGTCGCCGAGCAGGAACCGGGGAAGGGGAGCCCCGTGGAGATATGCCTCATAGGCTACGGCCGCGTGGGAGCTGTAACGGCTCAGCTGCTAGTCCAGGAGTACGGCCTCGACCCCATGGTATTTGACTCCTCGGGCCACCGGGTGGAGGAGGCGAAGCGCCGGGGGCTCCGTGCCAGCCTAGTAGATGCCTCGAACCCCGCCTTTGCCTCCAGGATAGCCGCGGAGTGCAGCATAGCTGCAGTTGCCCTGCCCAGCAGGGCAGCGGCCAGAGTGGTGAGAAGCCTGGTAGACGCCGGGGCAGAGGCGGTAGTAGACGTCTCATACGTGCCGGATCCTCTCGCCTTCCACCAGCCCGCCATAGAGCACGGCTCCCGCGTATTCGTGGACGCCGGCCTAGCCCCAGGGCTCTCCAACATGCTGGCCGTGCGTGCGGCAGGCAAGCTGGACAAGGTCAACAGGGTTACGATATACGTTGGAGGCCTCTCCGCCGAGAGCACCGGCCCCCTCGGGCTCGTGGCGTCATGGAGCATTGACGACCTCATAGAGGAGTATACGAGGAAGGCTAGGGCCAGGATAGCGGGCGAAGAGAAGCTCCTTGACCCAATCTGGGACGCCACCCGTGTCGAGCTACCCGGTCTCGGGGTGTTCGACGCTATGCCTACAGACGGGCTACGCACCCTCCTACGGAGCCTCAGCAGCGTGCCAAACCTGGTGGAGTATACCCTCCGGTACCCGGGCCACGTGGATCTCCTGCGCAGCCTCCGTAGCCTAGGCATGCTCGACGACAAGCCCCACGTCGCCTCCGGCTGCGCAGCCTCGCCACGGAAGATGCTGGTCAAGCTCCTCGAGGAGAGGCTGCCCAGGAGCGGCGACCGGGTAGTACTCTACGTTGAGGCCGAGGGCGAGAAGGGGGATAGCTGGGCCACAATATCCTACCTTATAGATGTTAGGCAGGAGGAGCTAGGCATAGAGACGCCTGTACTAACCTTCATGACGGGGCTTGTCCATGCCTGGAGTGTGGCCCAGGCGGCCCGGGGCTACGGCCACCCCGGCGTCAATGCACCCGAGGAGCTGGCCCCCAGGCTCCCCGACCTAGAGGCAAGGCTCGAGAGGAGAGGTATCCGTCTGCACGAGAGGAGCTGCTACGAGCACTGAACCCCCCGGGCGCCCCGGGCTAGAGAAAAGGGGCCCCGGCGCCCGGGGCCACGGTAACTCCCCGGGGGCCGTGAAGACTGGTATTACCGGTGACCCGGCTACTGGGGGATGAACGGGCCCATCCGCTCCGGAGCCCGCCCTCTCCTCTGGAGCCATGCCGGTGATGAGGAGCTGGCGAGCGGAGCCCCTGGGTAGGGCTGTGCCGAGGACCAGGTGGGGGTACTGAGGCCTCCAGGGAGGGCGTTAGGGGATCCGGGCTGCCGAGGCCTGGCCGTGCATAGCGCTTGCGGGCACAGCATGCCACAGTCACGGGTATGCAGAGTAATGTAGCGAGTGTTGGGGGCCGGGAGACGAGAGGAAGGTAGGGCAGTGAAGGCGGCAGGTCAATCTGTGCACAGGCGTTGATGAAGGGATAGAGTTAAGTAGAGTAGTGTAGTTTGTTGATTTATGAGGATTGTTATTACGATAGCCGGGAGGCTCGGAACCGTGCCCACCCGTGAGATGATAATAGACCCTATAACCCGTATAGAGGGCCACCTGGCGCTCCGTGTTATAGTAGACACGGAGGCCAGAAGACCCATAAAGGATAGCGTCCGCAGCTTCGTGACGATGTTCCGCGGCTTCGAGGTCTTCGACCTAGGGAGGCCCCCCGAGGACCTCCCCCACATAAACAGCCGTATCTGCGGTGTCTGTGGAGCGAGCCACGCCAACGCGAGCACCCTTGCAGTGGACATGGCTTACGGCATCACGCCGTATAGGATGGGTGTAGCTCTCCGCAACATGGCGTATGCTATGACCGACCACATCTACGACCACACGATTATATTGAACATGCTCGAGGGCCCCGACTTCAGCAGCCCCGTGGTAGCCTTCATGACCCCGAAGGTCTACGACCGGGCTAAGAAGACCCTGGCCGAGCACCGTGATATACACGGCTTCACCACCATAGCAGAGATAATGGACGCCCTTACCCCGATAACTGGGAAGATGTGGCAGCTGGCCGCCAAGTTCCAGCGTTACGCCCGCGAGGCTGGTGTGCTGATATACGGGAGGCACAGCCACCCCTCAACCCTCATACCGGGAGGCATAGGCACCGACCTCACCAACGCCGAGTACCTGCTGACGGGCTACATGTTCCGCCTAACCAAGCTAACCGCCTGGGGCAAGTTCATGTACAGCGTCTGGCACGATCTACTCAAGTTCTACGAGGACCTAGGCTACGCCGAGAACGGTATAAGCTACCACCCCGATCCCGCCAAGTCGACTGTAGGCGCTGTAGCGAGCAGCGGCATCTTCTATGACCCCGAGGTCTATGAGAGTATAGGCGATTACGTAGAGTGGGAGGAGTTCTACAGGAACATCGACAAGGCCGCAGCCACCAGGCTGCTAAGACCTGGCATAGTGCTCCGAGGCCAGCTCGTAACCAACAAGTACACGGAGTATAACGCCAGCATTATGGAGCATGTTGAGAGAGCATTCTACAAGGACTGGGCCAACAAAGTAAGGGACCTGCCATGGTACGATGAGCTGGCCAAGAACGACTTCAAGGATCCTCTAGGCAACAGGCTGCTCTGGGGCAAGTACAACCCAGCCTACCACCCTTGGCTCAAGATAACCATACCGAACCCGACCGCCAGGGACTGGGCCGGCAAGTACAGCTGGGTCACCCACGTTCGCCTGGTCTGGAAGGACGGCACCATAACACCCTTCGAGGTAGGCCCCTACGCTAGGCTCCTGGTCGCGAGCAAGCAGCCCGCCAGCGACTACCTCGGCCTATACAAGAGCGGCGGTAACGGCCTCCTCAAGGTGACGCTGCCGCGGGCGTGCACCGACGAGCTACCCTCCAGCGTGTGCGAGGAGATGACGTTCGAGTGGAAGGTGCCGGAGTTCAGCTCCACGATATACAGGCTGTGGGCGCGCGCCTTCAACCTACTGATAGACATAGTGAGTGCCTGGAACAACCTCACCAAGGCCCTCGAGTACGTGAAGACGGGCCATGCCAGTAGGACCAGCAGGCCGTGGAGCTACCCGAACAGGATAACCTTCGGCGTCGGCCTCATAGAGGCGCCCCGCGGCACTGTGAGGCACTGGGTCGTACAGAAGGCCGGCAGGACTCTCAACATACAGATACACGCTCCCACAACCGGTAATGTGAGCCCGCAGGACAAGTGGGGCTACAGCCCCTTCGAGCAGAGCGCTATCAACACCTACGTTACAGAGGAGGTTAAGCCAGAGGATTGGACCGGCCTAGACTTCGTGAGGGCGATAAGGAGCTTCGACCCCTGCCTGGCGTGCGCCGCCCACATACAGCTCGTAAGAGACGGGAAGACTATAAAGACCGTCAAGAAGATAATAACCTCAGCCCACTACAGCTAAGGCCTCCTACGGTTTCTCTCACCGCTCCAGTATCATCGATCATCCATGTTCATATTTTATCCGCCCCTCTCCTCTGGCGGCGTAACACTGTATTGCGCCTGGGCCTCCGGACCCCCTGCGGGCATCCGGGGGTTGCCTGCCGGCCCTGGCTCTCGTGGATAGGGTGTGGCTCCGGGATGGGCGCTGCAGGGAGTGTTTCAGATGATAGGCAGCTGGCTGATTATGCTGTAGAAGTTTTCCGGGAAGCTGTTAGGAGGGGCTTCCCCGCTCACGCGAAGAGGCTTACAGCCGACTCTATCCTAGTCCGCACCCGCCACGGCAAGGCTGCGCTCTTCGCAAGTACTATAGATGCTGGCGACGGCTCCTACTACCTTGCGCTTGCGGCGGAGAAGTACAGCATCTGGGGGGTGCGCGTCGCGAGGATAGCAGGCGGCAGGATTGTGGAGGTTAACGTGCACCTCGTCCCCAGCGCTGTAGGCCAGCACGCGGTGCTAATGTCTACCTTCGAGGTGGATGTCTGGCATAAGAGGCTCGCGCTGATGGGCAAGGCTGTGCCCGTGGACGATGCTCCCCCGGCGCTGCGGCCCCTCGTCGAGCTTGGCGGCGAGGTGAGGTTTCTCAGGGATACCATGGACTACTTCGCCGTGGTTGAGGGCGTGGTGCCGGCCTGGTACAACGAGGTCACGGGAAGGCTTGATGACGCGAGGGAGTGGCAGAAGGCTATGGGCGTTCTCCCCGAAGGTCTTCTCGGGGTTGAGCTAGGCTAGCGCCACCCCCCTCCGGGGAGGGGAGGAGCGCTGCTTGTATGCTCAGCACCCCCCGGAGCCTAGCCAGGTGCTTGTAGAGGCTTTTCACGCGCCCGCCCTCGCCTCGGACAGCTATTATATAGAGGATATAGCCCGGCGAGGCTATAATAAGGGTGGCCGAGTGGACCACGTCGCTGTACTCGCTGAGGAGCCGCTGGAGGCTGGATGCGAGGGCCTCATTGGACTTCGGCGCTAGTAGCTGGAGGGTCCCGCTCACCCTGCCCCGGTGACTCCACCACCTGTTGAACGCTATGAAGAGCTCGACGGCGTCCCTTATAGCCCTGGACACGCTCGTGTACCCCATGTTTCGCGATACCTCGAGCAGCTGCTGGTATACGTGGTCGGGCAGCGCCACCCCGGTCTTGACCACCACTCCTCCGGGCACCCCCGCGGGCGGGTTCCCAGGCAAGCCTAAATACCGGGTATGGCGCTGCCGCCCGGCTATGGGGCTGTGAAGACGGATTATCGGGCCGACGGATGGGGAGAGTACCCTCTGGCAGAGCCCTCCCCCGCCTCCTCGGGGCCCTGGAGCCTTCTGGGGATGCGGCATTGCCTGCAAGACCCATACTGGAGCTGGTGAACGTCACTAAGGCCTACCGGGTCGGGGAGACGGTGACCTGGGGCCTCCGGGGGCTTAGCCTCCGCATCTACCCTGGCGAGTTCATCTCGGTCATGGGCCCTAGCGGCTCGGGCAAGACGACGCTGCTCAACATAGCGGGGCTCCTAGACCGGCCGACAAGCGGCAAGGTCTACATAGACGGGCTCGACGTCTCGAGGCTGCGGGACCGGGAGCTCGCAAGGCTGAGGAACAAGTACATAGGCTTCGTGTTCCAGCAGTTCAATCTGATAAACAGGCTCACAGTGCTAGAGAACATAGAGCTGCCCCTTATCCCCCGCGGCGTGCCGAGGCACGAGCGCCGGAAGAGGGCGGAGGAGGCGCTGGTCAGCGTTGGGGGAGACCCCTCCTGGCTCCCCAAGAAGCCCCTTCAGCTCAGCGGCGGCCAGCAGCAGCGCGTCGCCATAGCCCGGGCGATAGTCGGCGAGCCCCTGATACTGCTTGCAGACGAGCCCACCGGAGCCCTGGATAGGAGGACTGCAAAGCGCGTTGTGAATACCTTCATCTCCCTTAATAAACGTGGCCAGACGATAGTTGTCGTCACCCATGATCCCGAGGTCGCCAACTGCACGCACAAGATATACATGATACGCGACGGCAACATAGTGGAGGTTGTGGAGCCAGACATCTCCAGGTGTATAATCAACACAGTACGCTAGCGCGCCGCACGGGAGCCCGAAACCCCTTGATTTATACCCGGGTGCCGGGTGGGGAAAGCCTAGGAGGCGGCTACATGCATCGCATCCGTGCGGCGCTGGTAGTCTTAGCTGCTGCCGTGGCGCTGCTGCTCCTAGCTCCAGCCCTCCCTAAGGCCTCTGCCGCCCAGGCCCCCATAGGCTTCGAGCTAATAGCAGAGAGCTTCACCCGTCCCGGGGGAGGCCCGCCGATAGCCGGAGAGGACGCGCTCCTCCATATAGAATGGCTTCACGAGGGCTACCTGGCTGCCGACAGCGTCTACGCCGTTATAAGTCTCCCAGAGGGCTTCTCGCCCCAAAGGCTTGTGGTGCACCTCGGCCCCTCCCATCCCGGCGACATACTAGTAGTTGAGAAAACTGTTAGGATTGTGAATGCAGCGCCCGGGGTCTACACGGCAAACGTTACCCTCCACGCTGTAGCCGGCAGCGCCTCATACGAGTTCAACTACACGCTACGGCTCCAGGTGTCCCTATGCCCTCCAGGGCTAACCGTCTCCGCCAGGCTCACCCCGTTCAGCTACCCAGGCTCCAATAATGTGCGGCTAAGAGTGACCCTTGATAACAAGGGCCCCGGGGAGGTGAGTAATGCCACCCTATCCATCCAGCTCCCCAGGGGCTGGTGGCCCCGCGGCAACGAATCCTGGAGCATCGATAGGCTAGGCGTCAACGAGTCCTCGAGCCACGAGGTTACAGGGGTCTACGTTCCGGCCTGGGTGAGCCCCGGCGTCTACTACGCAAAGCTCTACATGGACTACTACTGCACAATCGACAACACAACTAGGCATGTAGAGTACAGGCTCCCCCTCCCCATCCGCGTGGATGAGCCGGAGCAGATGCGTGTCGAGCCCCTCCTGCTAGGCTGGGCCTGGGGTGCCGCCTACCCCGGCGAGGCCTCCACGCCCATAGGGATAGTCCTTGTGAACAGGGAGCCCTACACGGTCACGGGGCTCGTCGCGGTCCTCCAGCTCCCTCAGGGTATGAGCATAGCCGGCGGCAGCGAGAGAGTATACCGGACCGCCCTCAGCAACCTGGCAGCCGGCTACGGCGACACGATAACGCTTACCCCGAGGGTCGACGTGGACGGGAGCCTGGCGCCCGGAGTCTACAACGCGAGCCTGCAGCTCATCTTCACCGTGTCCTGGCAGGGCGCCACCACCACGCTGCCCGCCGTCTTCAACTTCAGCCTCCCGGTGGCTAGCCCTGCGTCGCTGAAGGCCAAGATCCTCTATGCTGGCTGGAGTGACGGCTACGCCTACCCCGGAGAGGTCTCGGCACCCCTACGCGTAGCTGTGGAGAACCTGGAGGACGCCACGGTGACCGACGCGGTACTGACAATCCAGCTGCCCCAGGGTATAACCTGGAGAGGCCAGCAAACAGCCAGAATCACCGCGGGCAACCTAGCGGCCGGCTATGGGGGCGTGGTAGAGCTCTCGACGGCTCTAGACATTTCGCCCCGCCTCCCGCCGGGCCGCTATACGGCAAACGCCACCCTGGTCCTGGTGCTCAGGAGGAGCGATAACAGTGTGGCCGTTAAGTCTATGAAAATACCCTTAGTGCTCATCATCAGCCCTAAGCGCGCAGAGAGGGTGGAGATTGTCTCGGCCCGCTGGGCCACCTGGGTCACCGGCGACAAGGCGTACTCGGCGACCCTTGATCTAAGCATAGGCTACTGGGGCCACGGCACTCTCCGCTACCTAGTCGTTGAGGCTAGGCCCCTGAGGGGCGCCGCGCTGAGGGCGGGGAAGCCCAGCGCCACTGTGGTCCAGAGGCTCGACCTCGCCCCAGGCGATATAGCCTCAATATCCATACCCGGGGTGAGCATAGCCGGTAACGCTACTAGGGTGGTGATGGCTCTCAACGTGACTGCGGTCATCTCCTCGCCCGGCGGCGGCGTCTACAATATATCAGCCCGGAGGATCATAGAGCTTAGCCCGCTTCGCGAGCAGCCCCTCCGCCTAGGCTACGTTGATGTGGCGACCGCCCACCTGGTCCCCTCCTCGAGCAACGTAGAGGTGGACGTGGGGATAGCTAACACTGCACCGGAGCAGGTAACTATACTCTCCGCCAGCCCTGGCAGCGTCCCCGGCGTAGAGGCCCGGCTCGTCGGGGGCGACTGCCTGACAGCAGGCGTGGCCCCCGGCTCCGTCTGCACCCTCCGGCTCGAGGTGAACGTCTCCAGCAGCGCTAGGCCCGGGGCATACAGTGTGCCGCTCACCATATGGTACAGCTACCACGGCGAAGCCGGCACCGTGGTCACCGGCCGCCAGGAGGTAACGGTGCCCCTCGTAGTGGAGCCGGTGGGCGACTATGCCCCAAGGCTGCTGGTGGCCAGGGCCTACCCTGCCACAGCTCCCGGCACAGCCCCGGTACACGTCTACCCCGGCGACGAGGCTGTGCCGCTACAGATCGAGGTATACAACCCAGGCCGCTACCAGGCCACCGGCGTGCTGGTCCGGCTAAAGCCCCTCGACCAGAGGGTAGAGGTGGCTAGCCAGCCCCAGGCCTGCAACGCCCTCGCTCCAGGCTCCTCGTGCACGGTCACAGCCTACCTCCGCGTAGCCCCCGGCGCACAGCCCGGCCCCCACCGCCTGGAGGTAACGATAAGCTACATATTCACCGGGTTCAACGCCCACGTGGTGGTAGAGTCCAGGAGGAACATAACCCTGGTAGTTGACGACCCGAACAAGGCCGTGTACCTGCTTGACGCGGGCTGGCTCTACACGCCGAGGCCGGGCACCAGGACAGCAGTACTCCTCCTCCGCGTCTACACAGACCCCTCCAGGGCCGCCCGCATATCATCCATAGTGGTCAAGCTCCCGCCGGGTCTCTTTAACCCCCAGACTGGCGGGGACATGGTGGTGGCGGTCCCGGAGGCCGAGGCGCTAGCGCAGCTCCCGCCGGGCTCCGCAGGGGGACGCAGCCCCGGGGTTAACCTGGAAAGGCTGCTCAACAGAGTGAGCGGCGCCGCCCTGGCAGGAGAGGCCGAGGTTTATGTAGCGCAGGTAGGCGTCAATACCACTAGGCCTGGCAGCGCGGCGCTAGTGGTCGACATAGCCTGGGTGGACCAGCTAGGCTATCTCCACCATGCGGTGAAGCAGCTGGAGATAGCCCTGCCTATGTCCCCCAGCATCATAGAGGTTAGGGCCCCAGTCTACGCCGATCTACGGGGCGGCGTGGCAACGGTCAACGTTACCCTCTTGAACGAGGGGCCCTCCCTGGTCTACAACGTCTATGCTGTGCTGGCTCCCGTCTCCACGGCAGGCTACGTGGCCTCCTCAACCAGGTACCTGCCCGTGCTCGAGCCGGGGGAGCCCGTTAACTTGACCTACCGGGTCGTATTCAACCCGGCCAGCTTCGGCTCCTCGAAGAGCTACACGTTCACTGGTTTGCTGACGCTAGTCTACGAGGACGCGGCCGGCAGGCTCAATACATTGAACACCAGCATAGCCTTCATAATGAGGCCCTCTATAATCCTACGCTTCACCCAGCTTGATGCAGAGTGGCATAACGGCACACTGATAATCAAGGGTATAATAGCGAACGAGGGCGTCGAGACAGCCGAGGCGGTAAGAATAGAAGCCTACGCCGACGGCGGCCACGCCTCCATCCTCCTGGGCTCTCTAGACCCTTCAAGCGAGACGCCCTTCAGACTAGAGCTTCACCTCCAGAGGAGGCCCGAGGAAGCGAGGATCACGGTCTACTACAGCGACAGCTACGGCATAGTCTATAGTATGAACGAGACGCTGCCGGTGAGGGAGGCAGTGCCGAGCAACACCCCCGCAGCCGGCAAGAGTATGGAGGCTAGGCCCCCGCTGAGCCCCAGCGAGGTAGGCGGCGTGGCGGCCGTGCTGGCCGCTCTAGCGGCTGTCCTGGGATATGTGGCTTATACGAGGCATCATAGGCTCCCCGGAAACGTGTAGAGAGGGCTATCTCCCGGAGGCGGCGAGGATGCTGAAGCTCGGCGAGATTCTTGACATAGCTGTTTTCGCTGTAAGGGCTATCAGCGAGCGGAAGGCGAGGAGCGCACTAACCATCATAGGGATAGCTATAGGCCCGCTGGCGCTCGTAGCTATAATGAGCGTGGTGCAGGGCTACTCCGGCTACGTGATCAAGCAGATCCAGGGCCTCGGACAGAACATTATAGTGCTCGTACCTAGCTCAAGCTACAAGCTCACACAGAACGACCTAGCGTTCCTTGAGAGGCTTCCCGGCGTGGAGGTGCTCACACCCTTCTACACCGCCCACGCTAAGGTAAGGCAGGGCGCGAAGAGCATAGATGTGACAGTGTACGCTGTGGACCTGGACACGTTCTTCAAGGCGCTCGCGAAGCTCCGGCTCGAGGAGGGCCGCGTCCCCTCTCCAGGTGAGAGCGTAGCGGCGGTGCTAGGGCACTTCGTAGCCTACGATGAGCAGGGGCGCCGCCGCTACTCCCCCGGGGACGTGGTGACCCTCACATACTACGAGATAGGCAAGGGCGGGCAGATCAGGGAGAGGAGGATAAACGTGGTGGTCAGCGGCGTGCTCGCCGAGTTCGGCAACGCCTTCTTCGTGAATCCGGATAAGACCGTGTTCCTCCCCCTCAGCGCCGGTAGGCGGGTGCTGGGCCTCCACGACTGGAGCGGCATAATCATAGTGGTGCGTGACCCGGCGCTTGTGGAGAACCTGACCAAGCGCCTGCGCAGCATCTACGAGGACCGCGCCGGCGTCATCTCGCTGGTGGAGGTAGCTAGGGTTGTCAGTAGCATAACGGCCGCGATGAGGTTTGTAACGCTGGCTGCGGGTGGGGCGGCGTTCATGGTTGCTGTGACCGGCGTGGCGGCAACCATGATAACATCGGTTATGGAGCGTACCAGGGAGATAGGCGTATTGAAGGCTTTAGGCTTCACTAACGTTGAGGTACTCTTAATGATACTCTCGGAGGCGCTCGTGATGAGCGTGCTGGGCGCCGTCATAGGTATAGTATTGGGCGTTGTGGCGGCCTACGTGCTCTCCGGCAGGGGCATGGTGATACGGGGGGCCCAGACAATAGTTATAAAGGCTGAGCCCGCGATAACCCCGGAGCTGCTGTCCATGGTGCTAGTCATGACTATAGTGGTGGGGCTGGTCGGGGGGGCTCTACCTGCATATAAGGCGGCTAAGATACCTCCCGCGGCGGCGCTCCGCTACGAGTAGACAGGGGCCGGCGCCGAGTGGCGGCAGGGGGTGGGATGCTTGAGCAGGGAGTATAAGGGCCGCAGAGTGGTAGTCTGGCCCGTCTATATAGACTCCAGCGCCTCGCGGGGCGAGGGCCGGAAGGTGCCGCTGAGAGACGCTGTGAGGAAGCCGAGAGTCGAGGAGATAGTTAAGGCGGCCCAGAGGCTCGGGCTCAACCCGGAGGTGGAGGAGGCCCGGTACCCGCGCAGCTGGTGGGAGAACACGAAGCGCGTCGTAGTGGACAAGATGGGTTCCAAGCTAAACACGCTGAAGGCTATAGCGGCCGAGATTAGGAAGCTCCGTGAGGAGAGGCGTAGGCTACGCCGCGCCTGAAATTAGGCGGCGTCCCGCGCCGGGGCTGCAGCAAGGGTGTCAGGGCAATGCACGTGGATGTGAACGCGTCCATGCTCCTGGCGGCGCTGGCCCTGACGCTGCTGGTGAACGTGCCGTTCGGCTACTGGCGCGCCTTCGCCAAGCGGAGCAGGCGGATGCTAGAGTGGGCTATCGCGGTCCACGCCCCAGTCCCCGTGGTAGTGGTGCTGAGGCACTGGGCCGGGGTGCAGCTGTCCCTCGACTACGCCGGCGTCATAGCCCTCTTCGTGGCCATGTACTTCGCGGGGCAGCGGGTAGGAGCCATGATACACGGCATCCTCGCCTCCCGGGGCTGCATGACGGGCCGCAACATGTTCGATGACGTGCTCCGCTTCTACCGCGCCGCCTCGCGGCGGCTGCAGGGAGCCGGCTAGGAGCTAGCCTGGCCGGCTCCTCTCGAAGGGGTTCACCGCCTCCGCCTCCCCGGTCAGCTCGCCCTCCACGTACACCGGTACCCCGCCCACCAGGGTGGCCAGAACCTCCATGCAGCCCCTCTCCATGAAGTATGGTACTAGCCTGGCCTTGCTCCACCGGGGCGCCCCTATCCTGGTGCTGGCCGGGCGCCAGGCCGCCAGGTCCGCCCGAGCCCCCGGCTCCAGCACGCCGTAGCCCCTTAGCCCCAGTATATCCGCGGGCCCCTTCCCGGCGAGGCGGAGGAACTCTTCAAGCCTCAGCGCCCCGGCCTCAACGAGGCAGTAGAGGAGGCTGGGCCAGGCCTCGAGCCAGGCTATGCCCGGGCTGCAGGTGAGGGGCTCAGTCTTCTCCCACGCCGCGTGGGGCGCATGGTCGCTTGCCACGGCGTTGACCCCGGCCTCGAGGAGGGTCTGGAGCAGCCTCCACTCCTCTATGGAGCTGCGGAGTGGAGGATTGACCCGGTAGAGGCAGTCCTCGCCCCAGCCCTGGAGCAGCAGGTGGTGGGGCGCCACATCCACGGTGAAGCCCGAATTGCGGGCGTGCTCTATGGTCGAGGGGCAGGAGGCGTGGGTTATATGGAGCCGGGCCCGGGGCTCCAGGCTCCTCAGCAGCTGTACAGCGGCGGCCTCCCAGTGGCAGCCCCGATGCACTGCTCTGAGGCTATTGCTCTCCGCCACGGGCTTCTCGGCCTCCGGGAGCTCGGGGTGGACAACCACTAGCGCGCCGGGGAGCTCAAGGATACGCTTGACAGCCTCCATCCTCTCCTCCAGGTCGCCCGGGTAGATCTTGAACCCCGCTACCGGGAGGGAGGCAAGCTCCTCGACGAGGCCCGGGCTGTCGGGGACACCGGCGTAGACGGCGTAGTCGACCAGGCTCCTCTTCCGCAGAGCCCTCAGCTTCTCCTCAAGCGCCTCGGGAGTGGAGAGGCGGGGCACCGTATTCGGCATATCCGCCACCAGGGTTATCCCTGCGGAGGCGGCTGCGGCTGTGCCGCTGCGCTCATCCTCCTTGTAGTCCAGCCGGAGGCCGCGGAGGTGGACATGCATGTCTATGAAGCCGGGGGACACGTAGACCCCCATCCCCCGGTAGTCGAGCACGCGCTCTGCGCTGACGGGCTTCCTGTGGATGCCCGTAACCAGGCCTCCACGGGCCGCTACACAGCCCTCGCCGAGCACCCCCCGATGGTCTACGAGGATGCCGCAGACTACCGTGTCTGCCTGCATGACTCCTCAGCCCAGCAGCCCAGCTTCGCTGCGGGCAGCACGGGGCCCTCGCGGCATAGTAGGATGCCGGTGCAGGGCACCAGGCAGGCGCCGCAGAAGCCCATGCCGCAGCGCACCATGGTCTCTAGGCTGAGGTAGAGGCGGCCCAGCAGCCCCTTCCCCGCGGCGAGACGGTATAGGCGGCAGAGCATGGCCTCGGGGCCTGCCGCGGCTACTGCGTCGAAGCCCTCCAGGCCTAGATCCTCGACGACGTCTACAACGGTGCCCCGGCGCCCCCTGCTCCCGTTCTCGGTAGCCACTACTAGCTCCACCCCGGGGCCCAGGTAGCCCTCCACGGGCGCAAGCTCCCCCGCACTACGAGCACCGTAGACGAAGACTACCGTTGCCCCCTGGTCGGCCGCCCACCTGGCCACGGGCGTCAGCGAGGCGGCCCCGGTGCCCCCGGCGGCCAGTAGGAGCCTAGCAGCCCTGGGCTTGAAGCCCCTCCCCATCGGGCCTATGATCCCTGCCCTCTCCGGCGGCTCCTCCACAATCCTCCTCGTGGTCGGGCCCCGCGCCTTCACGAGGAAGTCGAGCCTCTTAGCGCCGGAGTATATCGGTGCCAGCGGTACAGCCTCCATCCCCGGGACCCAGAACATGGCGAACTGGGCGGGCTCGAAGACTGGAGGCCTGCAGCCCAGGGGCTGGTATGAGAGGAGTGCCACCCCCTCCCCGCGCCACAGGATTCTGCGCAGCTTGAGGCTGCAGTAGTCGTAGCGTCTATCCCCGCTAGCCCCCCTGCTCCTCGAGCTGCTCAAGCACGTCCTCCTCCTCCATTATGGTGCCGCAGTAGACGCACTGGAGGCGTAGGGGGTGCTCGGAGAGGAGCCGGAACCTCGGCCGCACCGGCTCCCTGGGCTTGCGAGTTATGCAGGTGGGGTTGGTGCAGGATATTATCCCCTCTATGACCGGGGGTAGTTTGACCCTCTTCTTCTCGACAACCCGATAGTCTTTAACAATGTTTATAGTGGCCGTGGGGGCTATCAACGCTATCCTGTTAACCTCCTCGCTGCTCAGATGCCTGCCCTCAACCTTCACAATGTCCTTCCAGCCGAGCTTCCTGCTCTCAACGTTCATTACCACGGCAACCCTCAGCCCCTCCCTCCCGGTTATCCCGAGTATCCTCAGCACGGCGAGGGCGCGGCCGGCAGGTATGTGGTCGATGACTGTTCCCTCCCTTATCCTGCGTACGAGCAGCCCCTCGGAGGGAGCCATCGAGGGCTACACCTCCGCTCCGAGCACCAGGGAGAGGAGGGCCATGCGCACCGGCACACCGTTACGAGCCTGGATAAAGTAGGCCGCGTAGCCGGTCTCGTCCACGTCGAAGGCTATCTCGTCGACCCTGGGCAGCGGGTGTAGCACCCTGAGCCCGGGCTTAGCGTGCTTCTCGAGCAGCTCCCTGGTAACACGGTAGCTCCCCCTAACCTTCTCGTACTCCCTGGGATCCGGGAACCTCTCCTTCTGGATACGGGTCACGTATAGCACGTCGAGCTCGCCCAGCACGTCCTCGAGCCGGTCAACCTCCTCGTAGCGTATCCCTGCCTCCTCCAGCCTCACCCGCACCTCCGGGCGGGTGCGCAGCAGTGGCGGGGAGATCAGATAGACCTTCTCCGGCTTGAAGAAGGTTAGGCCGAGGATGAAGCTCGAGGCCGCGCGGCCGAAGCGCAGGTCGCCCAGAACCCCGTAGACGAGCCCGTCTATGCCGCCGAAGAGCTCCTTCACAGTGAAGAGGTCCAGCATCGCCTGGGTTGGGTGATGCTGCTTGCCATCCCCGGCATTTATGACGGGTTTCTCCGCCACCTCAGCCGCGTAGAGGGCTGCGCCCTCGTAGCGGTGCCTAATCACTATCACGTCCGCGTAGCCGTCCAGCATCCTAACCGTATCGGCCAGGTTCTCCCCCTTAGCAACGCTCACCGCCTCTTCGCCGGTGAACCCTATAGTCTCTGCGCCCAGCCTCTTGGCGGCGGTCTCGAAGCTGAGCCTCGTCCTTGTTGAGGGCTCGAAGAACGCTAGCGCCACTATTTTGCCCTCGAGGAGCCTCGACACCCTGCCCTCGGAGAGCAGTCTCTTCATCCGCTCAGCGGCTTCGAAGAGGCTGCAGAGATCCTCCCGGGTGAAGTCGAGGATGCTGATAACGTCCCGTCCACGCCAGCCCTGCGCAGGCATTCAGGCCCTCAGTCCTCCTCTCCGTAGAGGCTGGCTATAACCCTCCGGGCCTCCTCGCGGGAGAGCAGCCCCTCCTCCGCCGCAGCCCTGAGCACCCCCCGCAGCGTCGCCACCCTCATCAGCCGGACACCCATGCCCTCCAGCCTCTCCCTAGCCCCCTGCTCCCGGTCGACAATCACGAGGGCGTAGCGCGCCTCTGCCCCGGCGCCCCGTAGCGCCTCCACGGCCGAGGCGAGGCTCCCACCGGTGGTTGCCACATCATCTACGACGAGGACGGTCCTGCCCTCAACCACGCCCTCAACTCTCCTGCCCAGGCCATGCTGCTTCTTCTCGCCCCTCACGTACGCCATGGGCTTGCCCGCGTAGAGCGCCAGGCCAGCCGCCCATGCTATGCCCGCAGTAGCCACCCCGGCCACTACGTCGTACTCTGCCTCGAGCGATGCAGCGTGGAGGAGGGAGAGGACGGCCCGGAAAGCCCGGGGGTAGCTGGGCAGCCTCCGGAGGTCGATATACACCGGGCTCTTCGCTCCACTGGTCAGGGTGAACTCGCCGAGCTGGAGGGCTCCCGTCTCGACTAGTATCCTCGCCAGCAGCTTCTCAGGATCCATGGCTCGTCCCCCGGCAGTTGCTGAGCCTCGCCTCCTGCTCTCTGCGTATCCTCTCAGCGGCCTCCACGGGGTCGTCGCTCCCGGTTATGGCGCGGCCGACTATCTCGTAGTCGGCGCCGGCGCAGAGGGCGGAGCCGGGCTCAGCCCCCTGGGCGCCCACCCCCGGGGACATTATGGCTACGCCCGGGCCGAGCCTCCTCCTAACAATGCCGACCACCCTGGGCCTCGTCGCGGGGGCCACCACGCCCCAGGGCCTAAGCCTCTCCAGCGTCTCGAGTATCCTGGGGAGAGCGTGGTCGTAGGCCTCCCGGGCCCCCGGGTGGCTCATGGACGCCACTACCACTAGCCTCTTGCCCAGCGAGTCCAGGTAGTCCTTGAGCTCGCCGAGCGCCCCCTCCACGCCCACAAACCCGTGGGCTATCACGGCGTCGACGTGCTCAGCGACAAGCCCAGCCGTAAGCCTCATTACGTAGCCTATGTCGGCTAGCTTGAGGTCCGCCACCCAGAGCGCGTCCCGGCACCTCCTCCGGAGCAGCCCGGCGTAGCCCGGGCCCCTGGCCATGAGGAGGGGGAGGCCCAGCTTGAAGCCGTCAACCCGGCTGCAGAGCTTCCCGACAAGCTCCTCGTAGCCTCCAGGCCTGTCGAGAGCCACGAGCAGCCCCATAGCAGCTGCTGCCCATGGTTCCCCTGGATGCGGGGCTAGGGCTAAATAGCCATGTGGCGCCGCCCGGCTGGGGGCGCTGGACCCATCCAGGGCCCTGCCGGGTTATGAAGGGAGGACCGGGAGGACCTTGCAGGGCCTTCATGTGCCGGGGCTCTATGGCGGCTCCGCCTCGAGCCGAGGGGAGATGCTCTCCCGCCTGGAGAAACTGTCCAGAATAGTAGGCTCCACGCCCACCAGGTGCTTCCAGCTTGGCCGCTATAGGCTCTGTGTCAAGCTAGAGTATGTAAACCCTACGGGCAGCCATAAGGATAGGATAGCACTCTACATGATACGCTCTGCAGTCGAGAGGGGAGACCTGGGCCCTGGCGGCTGCGTGGCGGAGGTGAGCAGCGGCAACACAGCCACCTCCGTCGCCTGGATAGCGTGGAGCCTCGGCCTGCGTCCAACTCTCTTCGTGGAGCGCATGGCATCGAACACTAAGAAGAGCCTCGTAAGGATGCTGGGCGGGGAGGTCGTCGAGATAGGCGATGAGGGGCTGAGCAGGGACTGGGCCAGGGAGCGCGCTGAGGAGCTGGGCTGCCTCCTCCTCGACCAGACCAGTAACGAGTACAATCACCTGGCCCACTACGAGACCACCGGTGTGGAGATAGTGGAGCAAGTGGGTAGGGTTGACGCCTTCCTGATGGGCGTCGGGACCGGTGGAACAGTCACCGGCGTCGCCCGCCGCCTGCGCGAGAGCCAGGGCAGCACGCTGGTGGTGGCAGTGACCCCCAGGGGCTCCAGGCTAGCCGGCGGAGAGGGCGGCGACACTATAGAGGGCCTCGCCTCCCGCAGCGTGCCGCCGCTCTATGAGAGGCACCGGGCCCTTGTGGACACGGTGGTCGAGGTTAGCGGCCGGGAGGCTCTCATGGGGGTTGAGGCCCTGGCCTCTGCCACCGGGCTGTTGGCGGGCCCCTCCACCGGGGCCGCCTTCGCCGCGGCCTCCAGGCTGATCCTGGAGAGAGCCATCGACCCAGGCTCAACGGTGGTGATAATAGCGGCCGACAGCCTGGCCCGCTACCCCGAGCTCTCCAGCAGCTTCCGGCTGGGAGCTGCCGGAGGAGCCGCTCTCCTTAATAGCTGGCTGGCCTAGTGGAGCTCAAAAGCGGGCAGGGCATGGCAAAGTACATCTTCGTGACGGGGGGAGTCCTCAGCAGCGTCGGTAAGGGGATAACCACAGCCTCCATAGGCCTGCTCATGAAGGCCCGCGGCTACACCGTCACAGCAATAAAGATAGACCCCTACATAAACGTTGACGCCGGCACCATGAACCCCTACATGCACGGCGAGGTCTACGTGACCGAGGACGGCGGGGAGACCGACCTAGACCTGGGCCATTATGAGCGCTTCCTTGACACGTTCCTCTCCAAGAGGAACAATATAACGACGGGCCAGGTATACCTCACCGTGATAGAGAGGGAGAGGCGCGGCGAGTACCTGGGCCAGACGGTGCAGGTAATCCCCCACATAACCAATGAGATCAAGGCCAGGATAAGAGAGGTTGCGAGGAATACCGGGGCCGACATAGTGCTCGTGGAGATAGGCGGCACGGTAGGCGATATAGAGGGGCTCCCGTTCCTTGAGGCAGTGCGCCAGATGAGGATGGAGGAGGGATACCAGAACACCCTATTCATCCACGTGGCTCTGGTACCGGTCCTCTCCACCACCGGGGAGCAGAAGACGAAGCCGGTCCAGCACAGCGTCCAGGAGCTGAGAAGGATAGGAATACAGCCAGACGCGATAATCGCTAGGAGCATTAAGCCGCTGGAGGACGAGGCCCGGAACAAGATAGCCCTCTACGCCAACCTGCCTCCCGAGGCAGTGTTCAGCAACCCTGACGTGGAGGTGATATACGAGGTCCCCCTGATACTCGAGGAGCAGGGCCTCGGCCGCTACATAGCCCGGAGGCTCGGGCTGGAGGACAGGAAGCCAGACCTATCCGCCTGGGAGGACTTCGTCAACTGGGTGAAGGGGGCGAGCAAGCCCGTCCGGGTAGCAATGGTGGGCAAGTACACCAAGCTCAAGGACAGCTACCTCAGCATAATAGAGGCTCTGCGCCACGCCGGCGCAGCGCTCCGGGTGAAGCCCGTCCTAAACTGGTACGAGTCGACGCTGGTGGAGAAGGGCAAGCTGAGCCCCAGGAAGCCTCTGGAGGAGAACGATGCTGTAATAGTGCTTCCCGGCTTCGGCGCCCGGGGCGCGGAGGGCAAGATAGCGGTAATAAGGGAGGTCATAGAGGAGGGGAAGCCCTTCCTGGGGATATGCTTCGGCATGCAGCTTGCAGTGGTGGCTATAGCTAGGCACCTGGCAGGCCTCGAGGACGCTAACAGCACCGAGCTAGACCCCGACACCCCCTACCCAGTGGTAGACCTACTAGAGGAGCAGCGCTATGTGAACCAGCTAGGCGGCACCATGAGGCTGGGCTCCTACCCGATAAAGCTGATACACGGCACCCTGGTCCACAAGGTCTACGGCGGCAAGGAGATAGTCTATGAGAGGCACCGCCACCGCTACGAGGTCAACCCCAAGTACCTCGACCGGCTCGTCTCGGCTGGCATGGATGTATCCGGCTACAGCCTGGAGGGAGGCCGCGTAGAGTTCATAGAGCTGAAGGGCTACCGGTTCTTCGTCGGCAGCCAGCCTCACCCGGAGTTCCGGAGCAGACCGATGAGGCCGGCCCCGCTCTTCCTTGGCCTACTCCGCGCCGCCCAGGGGCTTGACCCGGCCGGGGAGGGCTAGGGCCAGGGCCCGCACCCTCTAACACCCGGGGGCCGCGGAGATTATCTCAGGGCTGGATGCCCTGTAAGAGGTGTAGCCAGCTCCTACCGGTGGTGGAGAGGTGTAGAGCCGGCTATGCAGGGTCAGCAGAAGCCGAGCATCGACGAGATAGATATGAAGCTCCTCCGCCTCCTCCGCGACAACGCCCGCATGTCCTACGTGAGGCTGGCCCAGGAGCTGGGGCTGAGCGAGTCGGCTGTAAGGAAGAGGATAACAAAGCTCATCAAGACTGGTGTGATAAAGAAGTTCACCATAGTCTACGATACCGGGAGCGAGATAAGAGCGTTCATACTTGTGAGAACCCAGCCCCCGGTGTCGGTGCCGGAGGTGTCCAAGAAGATACTCTCGCTCGACCTCGTGGAGGCCGTGTACGAGGTGACCGGGGACTACGATATACTGGTGATGGTGCGCGGCGAGAAGATAGATGACGTAAACAAGTGTATAGACTATATAAGGTCGATACCCGGAGTCTCCGGCACAAACTCCATGATAGTCCTACGCCAATGGGTGTAGGGAGAGCAGGCGGCGGGAAGCAGGGGCCCCGGCATAATAAAACTGCTTGCAAACACTGTTCAAGCCTAACCCTTAACACTACTCACGTGGGGAGAAGGCCGAGGGAGGCCCTCCTAATGTCACCCCGGCCCTCCGCGAAGCCTTTGAAATGCCTCCAGCCCCCGGCGAGCGGTGAGGAGCCATGAACAGCACGGGGATGTCGCGTAGGTACTGGCTACTAGCACGGCCCGGGATACTACGCATACTAGCGATACTCTACGAGCACGGCCCTATGCCGATACACCGCATCCCCCGCTACGGTATAGGTGTTGGTACAACCTACCGCAGCGCCCGCGAGGCCGCAACGCTCGGCCTCATAAGGCTCTTCTACTGCGGTAGCAGCAAGTGCGTGAAGCTAACCGAGCAGGGTATGCGTGTAGCCGAAAAGATAGAGGAGCTCCTCAAGGTGCTTGAGGAGCTGAACCTGGCCGAGCCCCTCCAGGGCAAGCATACCGGCGAGGAGACGGTGTAGCATCCTAGGCAGCCCCGAAGAGGTAACGGCTAAGAGCCGCACCTCTAGACAGGTAGTCGCATCTCGGGGCCGCTGAGGAGCTGTCGCCCACACCGAAGCCGGGCGGTGAGGACGTCAGCCTGGCCCTGAGGCCTCCCCCCTCTTACCACAGTACGCGTACACCACTACCTCGTATACCCTCTTGTCGCCCCCAAGCATCTTCACGAGTTCGTCCATTATACTGGTGGCGTTATGATCTATGTCCAGCACCTTGCCGTTGTCAAGGCACACCACATTGATATGGGGATTGGTGTCGTCGTAGCGTGTCTCGCCTGCGACGTCGAAGCTCTTGATGAGCCCTAGCTTCTCGAGAAGCTGGAGGTTATTGTACACCGTGCTGGGGCTCACGCTCGGCATTACCTGCCGAACCTTCTCGAGTATCTCCATGAAGCTGGGGTGATCCTTAATGTTCTCGAACACTATACGCGCTATCGTGAGCCTCTGAGCAGTAACCCGGAGCCCTTGCCTCCTCAGCTCGGTTATCAGCCGTACAAGCCTTTCCTCGACGTTCCCGCTGGCAGCGGCCACCGTAGTACCCCCTCCCGAAGTTCTTCCAACCTAGGAACAGTGCCTAATCCCGCTCTAATATTGTCTTCTGCGTTAATCTATCTTTCCCTGGCGTACCCAGGGCTGGCCTCGGCTAAAGGAATTCTCGTCATCTCAGTGGAGGATGCTCTAGCTGGGGAGTACTCCTCATCGGCCCCTAGGGGGGACCCGGGGTATGGGTGAGCGTGCTCCTATAAGCCCTCCAGGGACTTTGTAACATGCCCTATACGGATCCCTAGGCCTCGGCCTGGCTCGTGGAAGCCTGGGGAACGCTGCCCTCAGGGCCTGCTCGTTTCCTGGAAATGCCCGCTATGAACCTCAGTATGTCCGTTCTCGTCACAATGCCTGCTACACGCCCCGCAGAGTCTACGACTACAACCCTGCCTATATCATGCTTGTTCATAAGCTCTATGGCATGGTTAATGTCGTCGGTCTCCCTCACGGTTATCACGGGGCTTGACATGTAGTCGCGTACCTTCGCGTCGATCCTGCCCTCGGCCAGGGCCCGCGTGAGATCTGTCTGGGTTATTATCCCGACTAGCCTCCCCCTCTCGACTACCGGTACGCCGCGTATCCTCTTCGAGGAGAGAATGGCCGCCACTTCCTTTATAGGCGTCTCGGGGCTGGTTGTGAGAGGCTTAAGGCTAGCAATCTCTATAACTGGCACCTTCGGGACGCTCACCATACGGGTTATCTTTATGCTCATTTGGCCGCTAGCAGGATCCATATGTACTACTGTGCCCTCTATCATGACGTTGGCTAGGGGTGTAGGCCCTATCTCCACGTGATCCCCGGGCTTCACGTGCCTCCTTATATCGCCGTGCACCCTTAGTATCGCCCTACCGCCCTCAGGGTTCAGCACGTCGAGTATCTCAATGCCTATAATAGTCACGTCTATCTCTGTGCCGTCCCTGCGCAGCTTAACCGGCACCTGGGTCATAGCGCCCTTCATTACCTCGTAGGCCTTGAGGGTAGGCATGTAGCCACCGCTGGGCCCCGTCTTGGACTCCACGAGGCCGAGGCTCTTGAGGCTGAGTATTATGTTACGTACTGTGCCCTCGTCGCGGTTTATGACCTCCGCTATCTCCTTGCTCTTTATGAGCCGCCGCTTCTGCTCATAAAGCTTTATAAGAGCCTCCAGCACCTCACGCTGTGACATGGTAAGTCTGTAGTGGGCAACCACCCCTAACCCACCCGCCGCACTGGAGCCCCAGCGTACTCACATATATTAGTATACTCTATCACTTAGAACCTTCCTAGTGTTCGTCCGCAGGACGGTATAGGAACCAACTAAAGATAGACGGATGGTGCCGGGACCAGCCTTCTTATTAGGCAGCAATAATAATCATAGTATGGCAACATAACTATTAGGATAGTAGTTTCTGAAAAGTGCCCTGGCCTAGGTGCCGGGGGTTTATCCTAGCCTGCTTTCCCGGCTCCCCGGGGCTTCCGGTGCAAGCCTCACGAGCAGAATTGCCCCCTCCTTGCCTACGACCAGCACCATGTCGCCACGCCGGATGGGCTTATCCCCCGTGTTGCGGGCCTGCCAGTACTCCCCCTCGACCAGCACGAAGCCGGTGCCGCCGGGAGGGATGTCGTCGAGCGCTTTCCCCCTCTTCCCCACGGGGGAGGGCTGGTAGATGGGCTTCAGCCTCCAGGCCCTGGCAGCCTTGTATACGACCACTAGGGTTAGCCCGGCTATAGGCACGGTCGCAGCTAGGAGCGTGTAGAGGGTGCTGTGGAGGCTCTCCCCAGCAATGTATATAGGCTTGCCGGCGAACATTATGAAGCCGCCTATGAGCAGTAGTAGTATGCCCGTTATCCCGACCACGCCGAAGCCGGGTATGAGCGCCAGCTCCGCTATCAGCATGATCGCGCCTACCAGCATCAGAGCGGCTGCCAGTACGCTGGCGCTGAGGCCTAGGCCGAAGAGGCCGAGGAGCATCAGCGCTATCCCGGCCGCTATGGCTAGCGGGTGCCCGCTGGCGATAGCGGCTATTATCACTAGCACTGCCATGGTTGTGAGGAGGGAGCTGACCAGGGGGTCCGAGAGTATATGGGCCAGCCGGAGGCCTGGAGGCATGCCATAGTAGACTATCCTTGGCTCTATCAGCGTGAGCCTAACGGGCCCGTATATGGTTTCAACCACAGTATTATTCGCCTTCTCCAGCAGCTCCCATAGGCTCCTGGCGACCGCCTCCACCGCGTGGAGCCTCACCGCCTCCTCGGCGTCCAGCACCAGGTTGTGGTAGACAAACTCCCTGGCGAGGCTCGTATTCCTGCCGTGGAGCCTCATGCACGCTTCAATCTTCTTGTAGACGGGGTTCAGTACCTTGGACTCGTTAACCGGGCGGTACTCCCCGCTGCTGGTCAGCTCGACTGGCTGGACAGCGCCTATAACAGTGCCCGGCTCCATCGCGGCGTAGCTGGTGCACATGAGTATCATTGTCCCGGCGCTCACCGCCCAGCGGCCCCTAGCGAAGCCTATGACCGGCGTCGGCGACCTCTCCAGCATCTCCACAATGTCTAGTGCAGCGTCCAGGCTCCCGCCGGGAGTATTGAGCTCAAGCACCACGGCGCTGGCGTGCATCTTCTCGGCGTACTCCAGGGCTCTCACAACGTAGTCCCGTATGGACCCGTCTATGACCCCTTTAACAGGGGCCACGACAACAATGCTTCTCCCGTCCCCTGCGCTGAGGGAGTGGTGGGCGGCGAGAGGCATGAGGACGGCCAGCAGCGTTACCGCGGCCAGCCACTCCCGGGACAAGCGCGTCTCCATCCCCTCCTGCAGGTCCTCCCAGCAGGTGGAAGGGGCTAGGGCCTCCTAAACCCATGCCCCTCGAGGCCCCTCTCTGCCAGGAACACGTAGATGATGTAGAGTATGGCGGCGATCACGGCGACAGCTATGAGGAACACTATGATTTTCACGAGAATACTGGCTGTCACGCAGACCAGCGGGAGCCCTATGGCCCCAGCCACTATGTATTTGAGCGCCCTCTCTGGCTCAGCCCTCCTAATGAAGGCGTAGGCGAGGCCCAGCACTCCCCCAGCCAGGGCCAGGGCTAGGAGCGACATAGCGTTCCCAGAGGCCCGCGAGGGGCGGTGTACTGCTAAAAACCAACTGCCCATAAGGGCTAGCCGCGGCCCCCGGAGGGGGCTAGACGGTTACGCGGCGGGGCTCCCTCCGCGGGGCGAGCTCGAAGCCGGTAGGGTGCTCGGGGACGCCCCATAGCTCGCGCTTGAGCAGCTCGCGGACGGCTATCCTTATCGCCTCGCTCCGGCTACTGTACCTGCCCATCTTGACAAGCTCGTCGAGCCCCTCAAGGTATGTCTCGGGCATCTTCACGGTTACGAGGCGCATCCCGGAGGCTCACCGGTAGGGACGCTGTAGGCATGGAGGTAAGGTTTAAAACCCGGGGGAGCTGTGTTACTTCTTCCACTGAATCCGCTGCCTCCTCTGGAGCTCCCCCGGGGCCCCTGGGGGCTGCTAGACCTCCTCGGGGAAGAAGCTGGGCTTCTCGGCCAGGTTTATGATGGGTATCGCCACCCAGCCTGGGCGTGTAGCGTGTGACACCTCGATGTGCTCTCCCTGGTCGTCTAGCTTCACGAGCAGGTAGCTCCCGTCGCCGAGCTCGTTGCCGCTGTCGACATAGTAGTAGAGCATGGGGAGCCCGTAGAGCTTGTAGTAGTCGCGCAGCACCGCTATGATACCGTACACCTTCCCACCATCCTTGCCGGGGAACCGGACAAGGTAAGCTGGCTGCCCGAGGGTTACTATGCTCGCCGCTATCCTGGCCAGGTCCCTCAGCGAGCCAACCTTAACGGGTATGAGCTTCTCCCCAACCTGCTCGTCGGCCAAGGGTTCCCGGGCCCCCAGCGAGAGCCAAGGCTGTGGCGATAATAAGCACTAGGCCTCTACGACGCTGCCGGGCTCCTAGCAGATTACCCCCGGGCGGGCGGGAGGCTGCTCCTAGAGAGGTGCGGCGGGCCGTGTTCTTCGTAGTCGTGGTGGGGCCTGCGGGCAGCGGTAAGTCCCATCTAGTCGACGCGCTCGGGGACTGGCTGGAGTTCAACGAGCTTGATGTAGCCCGTGTAAACCTGGACCCGGCGGCGGAGTGGCTCCCCTACGAGCCCGACGTGGACGTGCGCGACTACATCGACGCTAGAAGCATCATGGAGAAGCACATGCTCGGCCCCAACGGGGCCCTGGTGGCGTCGGTGGACATGCTGATGAACTACGTGGACAAGATAAGGTCGGAGGTAGAGGCGACCAAGGCTAACTACGTGCTCATAGACACGCCGGGCCAGATGGAGCTATTTGCCTTCCGCGACACCGGGCCCTACGTGGTACGCGAGATAATAGCCGGCGAACGCGCCGCCGCCCTGTTCATATTCGACGCCGTGTTCGCCTCCAACCCGCGCAGCCTAGCCTCCAGCCTCTTCCTGGCCCTCTCAACCAGGCTCCGCCTCGGCCTCCCGCAGGTGAACGCGGTCTCCAAAGCCGACCTCCTGAAGCCGGAGCAGATGGAGGAGATCCAGGAGCAGGTTAACAGCCCCGAGAACCTCTACAACGCCCTCGTAGCCGGGGGGCTCGACCCTCTGATGGCTGAGGCGGCGGCGAAGAGCCTCGAAGCACTGGCGCCCGAGGGCTCCACGGCTCCCGCGGCGCTGCGCTTCGTCTCAGCGCTCTCAGGCTACGGGCTCGACGATGTCTACGCAGCGCTCCAGCAGGTGCTCGCGGGGGGAGAGGACTTCTACACGGAGGAGCCGAGCCCCCGGCTCTAGCCCCTCCAGGCGGCCCGCGGTCATGGGCCGGGTTTCTAGGCCACGCGCCCCGCCTGGAGAAGGCCGCGGTCCCCTAGGGCTCTTTCCTGCCGGGGGATTGCCCGGGGCTCCGCGGCCCTCGGGGGGAGGCAGGTGAGCGCCCTCTCCACGGCCTCTAGGGCGTTGGGGCCGAAGACGTAGATCACGGGCTCGAGGCCCTGGCCGCCCAGGTCCGCCACAGCGTCCACGGGCCCGCCTGTCTTGGAGAGCACCTCCGCTATCTCCTCTAGAAGCCTCTCGGGGCTCCTATGGGGCCCGGTTTCGATCACGTGGAGCCCCTTCTCCCTTAGCCTCTCGATGCAGCTCCGCGAGTGGGCTATCACCGCCACGGCGCGGATGCCGGGCCGCCTCTTCTTGGCCAGGAGAAGCACCTGTGCAGTGTGCCTGCTCCCCCCGTAGGCGGGGTTACCCACCGCCACGACCTTGTCCCCGGCCCGGACTAGGGCCCCGGTGAGCCCGACGGTCTCCTGCAACGAGGAGGCGTGGGGGGCCGCTGCGACTATGTTGGAGCCTACGTTGGGTACTAGCTGCTCGGCGCCGGGGGCTGAGGAGAAGAGCCTCACCGCCTCCTCCACCTCCAGCACCAGGGGGTCGCTGCCGGGCTGGAAGAGGCTGGAGCATATGCTGCAGTCTCGGGGCACCATGGGGTCGAGGCGCTGGTGGAGCTGGCAGAGGGAGCCGCGGACGAGGAGCGTGTTTATGTAGCTCGTGAAGAGGGAGATATAGCCCCTATAGTCGCCCTGGAGGAGCCTCGAGGCCAGGACGGCTGCCACCGAGGACGCCTCGTCTCCGAGGGCGCCGGCCTCCTCGAGCTCGCGGAGCACCTCACTCCTCTTCCGCCTCAGGTACCTGCTCACCATGGGCTGGGAGACTCCAAGGAGCCTGGCTATCCTCTCCTGGCCTAGCCCCTTCTCCCTGAGCACATGGGCTACAAGAGCCTTCATGGGGGGCACTATATAGCGTGCGGCGAGCTCGTGCGGGAGCATAGGCCCTCCTTCCCCGGGCGCATTGCCTGAAGGGCTCCGGGGAGCCCTCCAGGGGAGAAGGAGAGCATACGACTCCTCTTAAGCAGGTGCGTGCCCCGGGTTTGGCGGAGAAGGGGGTGGCGCCCCCGCTATGCCCCGCGTGCTCGGAGAGAGAGATGTAGATAAGCTCAAAAGCTACATAGTGGATCTATACAAGCGCTTCATACCGGTGAAGGCGCTCCCCCCGGACCTCGGGGGCAGAGGCGAGCTGGAGAGGGCCAGGGTGCTTCAAGAGGAGCTGGAGAAGCTGGGCCTCAGAGTAGAGAGGTTTGATGCGAGCGACCCGAGGGCTGAGGGAGGCGTGCGCCCAAACCTGCTCGCAGTCCTCCCCGGCCGCGACGAGAGCCGCACCCTCTGGGTAGTGGCCCACATGGACACGGTGCCGGAGGGTGACCCTAGTCTCTGGAGGAGCAACCCCTACAGCGTGGTGGTGGAGGGCGACAAGGTGTATGGCAGAGGCGTGGAGGATGACGGTCAGGGCATAGTGCTCGCGCTCGCGGCCGCCAAGCACCTGGTGGAGAAGGGCCTCGAGCCCCGGGTAAACCTGGGCATAGCCCTGGTGAGCGACGAGGAGGCGGGCAGCAGGTACGGGCTCATCTACCTCCTCGAGAAGGGGGCTTTCGGCCCGCCTGAGACCGACTGGTTCCTGGTCCCGGATGCCGGGAGCCCCGACGGCTCCAAGGTGATAGTGGCGGAGAAGCATATAGCC
Organism: Pyrodictium brockii; assembly: GCF_055379715.1. Lineage (NCBI taxonomy): Archaea > Thermoproteati > Thermoproteota > Thermoprotei > Desulfurococcales > Pyrodictiaceae > Pyrodictium > Pyrodictium brockii. The sequence continues at coordinate 1,446,984 of NZ_AP042401.1, read as the reverse complement.
TGGATAAGGGTCACGGTGAGGGGGAGGCAGGCCCACGCCAGCATGCCCCACACGGGGCTCAACGCCCACCGCCTAGGAATGATGTTCAACCTGGAGCTGGACAGGCTGCTGCACGAGAGGTTCACCCGCTACGACGAGAGGTTCGAGCCACCCGTCTCCACCTTCGAGCCCACGAGGAAGGAGGAGAACGTAGGCAACATAAACACTATACCTGGCGTGGACACGGTGTACTGGGATATGAGGATACTCCCAAGCTACAGCCTGGAGGAGGTCCTCGACACGGTGAGGGCCGTGGCCTACAGCTTCTCCGCCAAGACCGGCGCCGGGGTGGAGGTTGAGCCCGTGGTACTCGACGAGGCGGGCGAGCCTACTAGGACGGACAGCGTGTTCGTGAAGGGCTTCCTCGAGGCTATAAGGGAGGCTAGGGGCGTGGAGCCGAAGCCCGTGGGCATAGGGGGCGGCACGGTGGCCCGCTACCTGCGCCGCCACGGCTACCAGGCAATAGTCTGGATGACGTGCGACGAGACGGCCCACCAGCCTAACGAGTACACCCGCCTGAGCTACGTGCTGGCGGACGTGGATACACTCCTACACTACCTGCTCAACAAGGCCTAGCCGCCGCGCCGCCATGTTTTAACAGCCAAGCCCCTCGGCCCCTGGGCCTCCCGGGGGCTCCAGCCCGGGTGCCTGGCATGGGGCTGCGGCTCACTACCACGCGGTACTTCAGCATACCCTACAGCGTGTTCGATGTCCTCCTCCAGATGAGGGGCGCCATAGACCCGGACTCGGGGCAGATAGTCTGCCACTTCTACGACCTAGGTGTCGCGGTCCTCGAGTCACCCGGGGCTGCTGTGCCGGTTATAGTGGTCGAGGGCTGCCTCCTGGCCACCTTCGGGGATGAGAACGTTAAGGCGCTCCTGGACTCGGGCTCGGCTGTGGAGGTCCAGGAGCTCCGGGTTACCCAGGGCAGGGTGATGGTGGGCGACGTGGAGATAGACCACTTCTGGGGGCTGGCCGCCCTCGCCTACGCCGGGGAGACGGGGGCGGAGGTGAAGCTCTACAAGCTCCGCCTCGACGTGGACGGCTTCGAGGCACCCGTCGCGGGGGTATACGTGAGCTCCACCGACGCCGGCCCGATGCTTATGCTGGTTCCCAGGAGCTGCGAGTACATAGAGGAGCAGGAGCAGCCCCCGACCCACATGTAGGGGCTATCTCCTGCCGCAGCTCCTGCAGCCGCAGAGCAGCCTCAGAGCCTCCTCCTCCATCGGGTGGAGCCTGGGCGCAGTCACCACAAGGCTATGGGGCGGGGGAGGGTAGCTGGCGGAGGCCACCTCCTCCGGCGTCCCCGCGACGCAGCGCTGCTCGCTCGTCCCCGCCCTCGCCACCCCAGCTAGGAGCGCGCTCCGTATCTGTGGCTCACGCCCCGTCTCCCGGGCGAGCTCCTTCTCCAGCTCCAGAAGGATGCTCACCGCCTCCGGCACGGCCATCGCGCGGCCCTCGTCGAGCCTTAGGTCGAGTAGCACCAGGGTGTGGAGCCCCCTCTCCTGGTTGGCCCAGATGGTCTCCACGGTGCTGTAGGGCTTGAACCCCTCCTCGGGGTAGACAAGGGTGACGGTCTTCCCGAACCTGTATACCTGCAGCCCCGTGGCGTCAACAGCGGCCTGGAGCCCCGAGACCCCCGGGACGGCGTGGGCCTCTACGCCCCTCCTCCTAGCCTCCAGGAGCAGGGCCACGTGGGTGGTGGCGTGCAGCGGGTCGCCGGGGACGAGGAGCACGACGCTCCTCTCCCTCGCCTCCTCCACGAGCCTCCACGCCTCGTCCTCCAGCATCCTCCTGGTGGCTTCCACGATCTCCGCGCGGGGGTTGAGCCTCCTCACAAGCTCCCGGTCGACGCCCGGCGCTATGCTTGTATACACGTCTATGTAGACCTTGTCGGCGGCCCCTATCAGCTGGAGCGCCCGTAGGGTGAGGTACTCCGAGGAGACGCCCGCACCCACGATGTAGAGCGGCAAGGCCCCGCAGCCCCCTGGGAGGCTACCGCTGTAGCCCGTAGTAGCGGCGCGCCCTCTCACTCAGCCCGCCGACCACTATGTGATCAAACACTGTCCCCCTGCTCTCCCGGAGCCGGAGCGTCTCCACGATCCACTCGTACCTGCCGCCGGCAAGCCCGTTGGCTATCAACGCGGCGCCCAGGGCGGCCTCCTTAGCTGTGCCCCTGTAGCCCAGCCCGGTGGCCTCCGCCCCGAGCCTGGAAAGCAGGGGGGCGAGCTTCTCCCCCAGGGCGCGGCGGAAGGCCTCCACCCTCCACCAGCGCCCCGTAACATAGACCCTGCGGGGCCTGACGGACGCGAGGAGGGCGAGCACGTCCTTAGCGGCAGCCTCCGCCAGCGCCTCGATCACGAGCCGGGCCCTCTCATCCCCCCTGGCGGCCCTCTCAGCCACCTCCTCGGGCGGGGGAGGGGGCCACCCGCCGCCCAGCAGCGCAGCGGCGCCGCCCTCGAAGAGCCTCTCCTTGCTAAACCCGGGCTCGATGAAAGCCGCCAGGTAGGCTACCTCCGAGTCCCAGGCCCCAGCCCCCATATAGCCTGTAAACCCGGCCGTGCCGCCTATACCGTCCACGATCCTCCCCGACTCCAGGGCCAGGGCCGCGGTGTAGGCGTAGCCCACCTCCAGCACTATTATGTCCGCCTCCTCGACCGGGGTGCCCCGGTCCTCGACCTCCTCCCTGAGCGCGGCCGCGGCCGAGTATACCTTGTCGCTGGTCCCCATGTCTATCTTGTTTAGCTTCCTCCACTCGGGCACCGTGGGGAGCTGCACCACGCCCGGGGTGAACCAGACGGGTAGATCGCTCTCAGCCAGCAACTCCATGGCCCTCCGGAGCCCGAGTATCCGGAGCCCCCTCTCCTCGTCCCCGCGGTGGATGAAAGTGGCGGCCCTTATCTCCTCCCTGCCCGTCTCCTGGGCCCTCTTCAGCGGCACCCCGTAGCCGCTGGACACGGCTATCGAGGAGACATTATTCTCCCGGACAAGCATACTAAGCCTCTCAACTATTATGCCAGGGTTCTTGACAACAAGCATCCTCGGTATAGCCTCCTCGTACACCACCCTAAAGCCTCCATCGCTCTCCTCTATCGCCACAATGTCCACGCTGTATGTGCCCGAGTCCACTCCAGCGCTTCTCAGCCCCAACACTCCCACCTCTAGGCCGGAAGCTAGGCCGCCAGGACGGGGCCACGGAGGCCCCTGGGGGCGGGGCCCTTAGGAGCTCTAATCCCGCCGGACACAGGTAGCGGCGTGGCCTGTCTTAACATGCTATGCCGCTGCAAGCCCCGGGGGGCATGGGGGCTAGAGCACTCTGGCTCCCTGGTTGTCGGGGCCGGCTAGGTAGACGCTGCCGCCGCCGTGGCTGGAGAGCCACTTCTCCAGCTCGGCCGCGATTCTCAGGGCTTCGCTGAGGCTCGGGGCTATCGTGTAGAATGTCGGCCCCCAGCTGCTCTGCGCAGCCCCCGCAGCGCCGAGACGGTGGAGGAGCCTTATCCCCTCCTCGACCAGGGGGCAGCAGTAGCGCCCCTTCTGCCTGGCGGCCCAATACTCGCCGAGGAGCGAGTTGAACTCCTCCAGTGCTTCCAGCAGCTCCCTCAGCCTGGCCTCGGCCGCGGCGGGCATAAGCTTCATCAGCACTATCCGGGAAGCCCTCATAGCCATCTCCTCCGACATGGTGGGCATAGCGTCTAGTACCTCGTCCTCCCTCTCCTTGACCTCCAGTATGGCGGGCAGCGGCTCCCGGGGCACAGCCACCACGAACCGCCAGCCGGCGGGCAGCTCGTACCTGGCTATGAGCGGGGGTATGCTCCGGCCCCTCTCCTCCAGCCGGAAGCCGCCATCAACCACCATGCCGCCGCGGGTGAAGCTGTAGAACCCGAGCGCTGAGACGGTGGAGCGGCCCAGCGCCAGCGCCGCGTCCTCCAGGCTGAAGCCGCCGCCGTAGAGGAGCTGGTAGGCCCTGGCCAGGGCTAGTGCGAGGGCGGTGGTGCTCCCCATGCCCACGTGCCTGGGTATGGACTCGTGTATCCTCACGCACAGCCCAGGGAGCCCCAGCCGGCCCCTCAGCCTCTCAGCCAGCTCCTCAGCCCTCTCGGCGTCGGGGCCCTCGGCCCGGGTACCGCTGCAGCGCCACGCCTCCAGCACGAGCCTCGGCCGCGAGATGGTGAAGCCAACTGTGCCGTAGAGCCTGCCGAGCCCGCCATGGAGGTCCATGTTGCCGGCGTGGAGGTGAGCGGGGGCCGAGACCAGGACCCTCTCTGGCACAGCTCCTAGCCCTCCAGGGAAGGCCCCCGGGGGCCTAGCCCTTATCTACCCGGCTCCGCGGCCCCCGGCTGCCCGACACGGGGCGCCCAGACGTGTACAAGCCAGATGTAGTCTCCAGGCTTGAGAGCGAAGCCCCCGTCCTACAGGTGGCCCTCGACTACACCGACCTGGGCGACGCCCTCGGGCTCGCAGCGAGGCTGCGGGGGAGCCTGGAAGGCCTCTGGCTCGCCGAGGTCGGGACCCCCCTGATAAAGAGCGAGGGCTTGAGGAGCATCACACTCCTCTCCAGAGTGGTCTCCCCTAACCCCGTCGTGGCGGACATGAAGACCGCTGACACCGGCGCCCTCGAGGCCGGGCTAGCCGCCCGCGCCGGCGCATCAGTGACAATCGTGCTGGCCTGCAGCCTCGACGAGACCATAGCTGAGGCCGCCCGGGAGGCGCACCGTTACGGGGCAGCCCTGGCGGCCGACCTGATAGCGGTGCGGAACCCTGTTGAGAGGGCGGAGCAGCTGGCCAGCCTCGGCGTGGACATAGTAGAGGTTCATGTCGGTATAGACGCGCAGAGGGCGCTCGGCATGACCGCTGCCGACCTGAGGGAGGCGGTGAGGAGGATAGCCGAAAGGTTCCCCGGCCTGGTGGCGGTGGCCGGGGGGCTCAACGAGAAGACAGCGCCGGCCATGGTCGAGGCCGGGGCCTCGATAATAGTGGTGGGGGGCGCTATAACCAGGAGCAGCGACCCGGCGGCCTCCGCCAGGAGGATAATAGAGGCTGTGAGGAGGGCCTCGAGGGGCTAGCCGGGGCTCCCCCCGCTGCCCCTCTCCTCAGGCTCCCGGTACACCATCACCGGCACCCTCTCGCCCCGGCTGTACTGCCTATTCTCCACCACTGCTATCCCGTCGGCCTCCACGTTGCTTACTATGACCGAGCTCTGCTGCCTCTCCAGCGACAGGGGCTCCGCGTAGAGCATCCCGTTCTCCCTGTAGAGCCTCACCTTCACCGGCTGGGGCCTCTTCGCCCGTATGTCGCCGGCGAGCTCCGCCACGGCCTGGAGCGGCGGCTCGGCGGCCCTCCTAACGCTCCCCATGTGCTTGAGCACGTGGTAGACGAGCCTTATGAAGCCGTGGAGCGCTGATACGGGGTGGCCCGAGAGCGCTATCACCAAGGGCCCCTCGGGGAGCAGCATCGCCGAGGTGGGGCGGCCGCCCTTGACGAAGAGGCCGCGGAACAGCACCTCCCCACCCAGCTTCTCCGCCAGCTGGTAGAAGGGATCCACGTCGCTGGGCCCGGTGCCGCCGGTCAGTATGACGAGGTCGAGGCCCCTCATCTGCCGGGTCAGGTACCAGGCTATCGTGTCCACGTTGTCGGGGAGGAGGACCCTCTCCGCCACCAGCGCCCAGGGCGTATACTTCTCTATGGCCCACTCTACAAGCTTCGCGGTCGTCTCCGCAACCTCTCCGCGGAGGATCCTCTCCTCCGCCTCCGCGGGGTCGCTGGGCTCGAAGAGCTCGGTCCCAGTGGCTATGATACCCACAGTCACCGGCCGGTACACCTTGACCCTGGTTACTGCGACGTCGAGGAGCCCGGCCACGTCGAGCATTGTTAGCACGTAGCCGCGGGGGAGGAGGAGCTGGCCCCTCCTCGCATAGGCGCCGACCGGGTCGTAGTTCTTGCCCGGGGGGAACTGCTTGTCTACAACAATGTAGTCGCCCTCCCTCTTCACGGCCTCCTCGGGTATCACGGTGTCCGCGCCCTCGGGCAGGTAGGCTCCTGTGGAGACGTAGACCGCGGTGCCCGGCTCCACCCTGTACTTGACGTCTATATTGCCTATGGTGGCCTCCCCTATCACGCGGAGCCTGCCCGGCGTGTCGGAGGAGCGTATCGCGTAGCCATCATAGGCCGCGCGAGGCCGCGGGGGGAAGTCATGGGGCGCCCTAACGTCCTCGGCGAGGACCCGGCCAACCGCCTCCCAGACGGGTAGCTCGCAGGTCTCGCTAACCGGCTTGACCCGGGAGGCCACTATCCTCACGGCCTCGGGGGCCGGGGTGAGCTTCTCCAGGTAGCGGGGCACACGCTTCGAGGACAAGGCTCTCAGTCCCTGCATGCTGTGGAGAGGCCTCTCCAAGCGGCATTAAGGGTTCGCCCGGGGCCCGCGGCCGGGGTTTTCTGGGCTTGGGGCTCGTGCCTACCCGGGTGCTACGTGGGCGGAGGAGGGTGCCCGGCAGCCTGGGAATAGATTCGGCCGGGGGTCTCCCGGTGAGGCGGCGCCTCTTCCCCGACGCGGCCCCGAGCCTAGCGCCCCCGGCAGCGGCGCTCCTCACGCAGGCCCAGCCCGTGGTGTCGGCGCAGCGGCTCCGGAGGGACCGGAGGTAGCAGGCCCTGGGGCTACCGCCTACGTGTTTTAGCCGCAGCCTCCGGGTAGAATCCAGGCTCGAGATGCTCCTCCCTAAACCCCTCGCCCAGCCTCACCCAGCCCAGCGTCACCCCCAGCACCTCCTCCCTCAGGGCCCGCGATGCCTCGGGGACCCGGACCACTAGCCTGCCCCGCTGGGGGCTCAGCTGCTCCACCAGGGCGGGCTCATCCACGCCACTCCGGAGGCTGAGGCCCGCCAGAAGCCCCCGTGCCCAGCCAGGCCTCACCCAGGCCCCAGGGCCGGCCCTCCTCTGGGACTCCACCACCGCCAGGGAGCCGCAGGTGTAGACAATCTGGCCCGCCGCCTCCTGGTATGGGCAGAGGTTGCTCACTAGACGCGTATCGAGGACAAGGCTCCTCCCCCTGGCGAAGAGCGCCGCGTAGAGTCTCTGGCGGAAGCTCCTCCGGTCTACCCTGCTCCTCTCCCGGAGCAGCCCGGGGCTCGGCGCCCGGAACACCTCGAGGCCCCGGCCCGCCAGGAGCCTGGATAGCTGCTCGGCCCCCGGCCCCGAGCCCAGCACCACGGCCGCCTCGGCCCCCACGGCCTCGGCTACAGCGGCCTTCTGGAACGCGCCCCTGCCCTGGATGAACCCGTCAGTGTCGGCGACGAGGCCGCCGCTGCACGCCCTGGCGGCCCGCGCGGCGGCGGAGACCAGGAGAGGCCCCGCCTTCTCGGCGGAGACGTGGCCCACGAAGAAGGCCCCCGCGGGCTCCAGGTCCTGCAGCACCAGCGCCCGCCCGCTCCAAGGCGCGTACGCCACCATGCCGGGGAGCCCCAGCTCGTTCTGCCCCACATCAGCCTCCACGACGCACAGCTCCAGCCGGTTCCTCAGCCAGGCCGTCAGCGTCGACTTCCCCGAGTCCGGCGGCCCCACCACCACGAGGCGCCGGAACCCCCGGGAGGCCAGCTCCTCCACGAGCCTGTTCCAGGCCTCCACAGTCTCGAAGCCCTCTCTCACCAGCCTTGCTGAGGCCCCGGCCCCCGCGTGGACGCAGAGCCTGGAGTCCTCGATAGCGTAGAACGTGAACCCGCGGGTGCCCCTCACCAGCGCCTCCCCGTCAGCCTCCAGCGTGTAGCCGCTGGCGTACACGCTCCCCCTCTCCACAGCAACCCTCGCCGGCCCCGACACCCAGAGCCCAGAGCCCCTCGCGACATCGAAGCAGCCGGGCAACGCCGATGCATGCCCCCAGGCGCAGCAGGGTGCCGGCACCCTCCAGGAGGGCTAGCAGCTATAAGCGGGCCCCAGCCCACGCTATTGCATAGGCCGCTCTCCAGGGAGCCCCACACTAGAGGAGAACGACTCGCCCCCGGAGGGCGCCGCGCCTCCTCCAGGAGGGAACCCCCGGGCCGGAGGTGGTGCACTTGATGCTCCAGATAGCCAGGAGGGAGGAGCGCCAGGTGGGAAAGTACAGGGTCACCCTGCTCTACGACCAGCAGGACCGCGTGATAGGGGCCCTCGTCGAGGGCCCGAGGCTCAGCCGCCCCGTCTACATAGCCGTCAACGAGAGGGCGGTGCCGAGGATACCGAAGCAGGTCAAGAAGTTCCTTGCCAAACACGGGTTCCAGCTCAGCTAGGTCCCGCGGTGTTTCCCGCCCCTCCCCGCGCCGTAGACCAGCTCCTCCAGGATGCCCAGGCTCCTCTCCTCCACCGGGAAGGCTAGCACCTTCTCCTTCCCGCCGGCCGGCAGCCCCCCGCAGCAGCTCCAGCAGCCTATCCAGCCGGTGGCTCGCGCTGCGGGGGCGTAGACGAAGCCCCTGCCTCTCCCCGGCGCCCAGTGGAGGAGGGATCATCACGTCCCCCGGGCTGGCGGCCGTGAGCCTCCTCCCCACGTAGGAGGCCACGTAGGCGCCGGACTCCAGGTAGTAGGCCTTAACCCCGGGCCTCTCCAGCACCAGCCGCACCCTCTCCAAGGCCTCCCGCAGCGCCCTCCCGGCCTCCCGGGCGGCGCGTGCGCGCCTCTCGCCGCTCAGCAGATCTCTGGGCTCCTCGGCAGCAGCCAGCACTATTACGGCATGGACTGTGCATTCCTCGTCCAGGATCCTGTAGCAGGAGTCGAGGGCCTCCACAGCCTCCCAGGCCTCCTCGAGGCCCTGGCCGCCTAGTAGCCTGGACACCGTCTCCAGGGCCCCCGGCACCCGGTGCAGCATGGGGCCCAGGCCCCCAGGACCCCGAGGGCTGCTATCCAGCCGCAGCGGCTCCCACCACATGCCTCCCTGACCCCTGGCAGCGTGTAGGCTAGGAGGCTCGTCGCGGGCCAGCCCGCCTCCCCGCCCATGCCGAGGGCGACGGGGTTGGCATACACCAGCCTGAGCCTGCCCCGCCGCCTGGGGGCGGCGCGTTGTGGTGGTCGAGCACGGCTAGCGTCCTGGGCGCGGCCCTCTCCGCGGCCTCCTCGTAGCCAGGGCCGGGGATGCCGTGGTCCAGGACAGCTATGGTGTCGGCGCTGCTCCCCTCTATCCCCCAGGGGATCCTGGCTGTAGTAGCCTATCCTTAGAGGGTAGAGGCCCTCCACCCTGCCCCCAAGGGCCCTGGGGAGGAGGGGCGGCCGAGGCCACCCCGCCAGCGTCCCAATGGTATGATATGAAGACGCCCCGGGCCCTGGCCAGCCTGCTCCAGAAGCCCTCTAGCAGCGCCTCGGCGCCCGCCAGTCCAGCACCCCCGGGGCCGTTACACGCCGCAGCACCGCGCTATATTGTGCTGTGTCGCCGCCGGCGCGGAGTATACCAGGCCCCCGGGGCCCGGGGAGAGAGTGCGAGGGGCTAGACGGCCATGCCACGCGTGCTTGTGAGGTTCTTCGCCTTATACCAGGAGGCTGCTGGCGCCCGCGAGGTGGAGCTGGAGATCCCCGAGGACTACACTATACTAGAGCTGGCCAGGATGCTCGAAGAGAAGTTCCCAAAGCTACGGGGCCAGCTGGTGGAAGGCGACAGGATATCCGAGGAGGCCAGGGTGCTAGTGAACGGTAGGAACATAGAGTGGCTCGACAAGGAGAAGACGAGGCTCCGCGACGGGGACATAGTAGCCTTCTTCCCCCCGGTGGCAGGCGGCTAGCAGGCCCACGGGGATTGGGAGGCCCGGCAGAGTTTTACGGCAAGCCCGCCTCCAGGTGCCCAGGGCCCAGATATGCGCGTCCTAGTGGTCAGTGATATCCACGCCAACCTCGAGGCCTTGAGAAGCGTCGTGGAGGGTGTCAAGGGCTGGGACGAGGTAGTAGTCCTAGGGAACCTTGTCGACTACGGCCCCTGGCCCGGCGAGACCATTGACTACATCCGCTCCCTCGGGGCAAGAGCTGTGAGGGGCAACCACGACCACGCGGTAGCCTACGGCGTCGACTGCCGCTGCGGCGAGGACACGCACTGGCTCAGCACATGGTTCCGCGAGAACATAACCATGAGGCTGCTATCCAGGAACGACAAGGCCTGGCTCGCCCAGCTCCCCGAGCAGCTACGCCTCGACCTGGACGGGCTCGAGGCCAGGGCGGTCCACGGGGCCCCAGCAGCCCCCTCTACGGCTACCTCTATCCCTGGCTTGGCCGCGAGAAGATATGCGCCATGCTCCGGCGCAGCGCCAGGCTGGCGGCCAGGCCTCCGGGCAGCTGCCCCAAGGGCCTCTACCTGGTCGGCCACACACATGTACAGTTCAGCATCACCGTGGACGCGGCTAGGATAGTCAACCCGGGGAGCGTGGGCCAGCCTAGGGACGGGATAGCCGCGGCGGGCTACGCGCTACTAGACACCGAGACTGGCGAAGTAAGGCTCGGCCGGGTCCGCTACGATGCCGGCAGGGTGCTAAAGGCGCTGGAGTCCCTGGGGGTGCCGGAGCCCTACATGGGGCCCTCAGGACGCTCCTCCCAGAGGCCAGGGTGCCGCCTAAACCGTCGAACGTGTAGCCTGCAGCTGCCCCCAGTAAGCCGTTTCTCCCTACCGCTTCATTTTGTGTGAGAGTGTATCACTTTAGGGAGTTCCACCTCAGCCATCTGGATTGAGAAATCCAGATGGCTTCACTGGTGGCGGTCGAGGCTAACGGCACGAGCCTCCCATCCACGGGAAAACCCTCCAGGGCTTAGAGCAGAGCCCCCATCACCCTGGAGGGCCCTCAAATTACACACCTACACACAACAATACACAATGAAACCTATAAAGTTTTCTGCCCCGATACGGTGGCGGGTGCAATCCTCCATGCTCACAATCTTGTCTAGACGCACATCCTCATCTCTAACATTGTATACGAGGAACCCCTTCTCACCAAGATCGTTGTAGTGCATGAACACTGTTTCAGCATCCATAGCGCCCACGAGCTCGACCGGGTATGTCAAGCTCTTGGGGAGCTCCTGGGCGGAAGCACGGAGGGTGATATAGCTGTGCCTCCCCTTTATGTTGGAATAGTACTCGCGGTTTACGAGTATCCCGTAACCGTTGTATGCGAGGGCGGCGCTGAGCACTTGGCCTACCGTCTCGATGCCAGAGCCCTGGGGGCCGCCGGCCAGCACTTTTACATCCCGCAGGGGCATGTACAATACACTAGGTAACTGTAGCTCTGGCTCCGGCGAGTCGTCAAGCTGGAGTGCTACATAACGACTGTTATATTGGTTTGTGTAGTTGAAATGTTCGGAGATCTGGATCGAATCTTGTTTGAAGCCACCCCGCTATATAAAAGGAGGGAGTGGATCCCATACATGGCTCTAGCCGCCCTCGGCCTTTTAACCATATGAAGTTATGTGCTGCAATACCATAACTCTCAGCGGGCTGCCGACCCCCCTTAGACGAGGCGGGATGCTGTGAAGCTCTACACCAGGACCGGCGATAGGGGCTACACGTTCTGCTCGCTGCTGGGCAGGAGGGTTAGGAAGAGCCATCCATGTGTAGAGTTCGTGGGCGCTCTCGACGAGGCCGAGGCCACCCTGGGGCTTGCCGAGAGCCTCCTCCGCTACACGGGGGCCCGGGGGGTGGAGGGGCTAGCCGACACGCTACGGTGGATGCAGGAGCTGCTCTTCCGCGCCGGCTTCACCCTCGCTGGCAGGGACTGCCTGGAGGGTAGGGACGTGGAGGAGGTCGAGGCGCTGATAGACAAGCTGAGCAGCGGCCTGGAGCCCGTCTTCACCCTCAACGGGGGCCACCCCGCCGCCGCTGCAGCCTCACTGGCACGTACCATGATAAGGAGGGCTGAGCGGGCTCTATGGCGGTGCCTGGAGGAGAGAGGGGAGACGGAGGAGGCGAGGCTGGTTGCAAGACTCCTTAACAGGCTGGGCGACCTAGCCTACGCGGTGCAGCACGCGATAAACCGAGCGCTCGGCGGGGAGGCGAGACGGGTAGAGTGCAGGGCCGGCCGGTGAAGAGCGATGGGCGGCCGGACCCGGGTCAGGGGATGAGGACGCCATTGTAGCGCTGAGGCCCTTCGCCATCTAAGGGGCTGCGGAGCTTGAGGATTGGGGCCTACAGGCGCCGGGTCCCGGAGAGAGGCGGGCTGGACGCCGCCATACTGGTGGGGGCGCCTCCAGCCTCCCGGGAGGCAGCGAGGCTGGGGAAGCTAGGCTACCCGGTCTACAGCCTGCCGGGCCGGGGCGACGACCACTACCTGGCTAGGCTCCTCTCAGCCCACAGCGTGAGCGTCGAGGGGCATCTAGCCTACCAGGGCCAGGGAGTCTACATAGCTGGTGTGGGCGGCAGGGAGCCCCTGGCTAACCTCCAGTCTCTAGACCGGGAGATAAGGGAGGCCAAGCCCGCCAGGCTCATCCTAGCCACGGAGTACCCGCCCCACGGGCTCTTCGACGCCTCAGGGCTGGGCGTGAGCCGTGGCCTATTCGAGCTGCTAGAAGCAGTGGAGAAGTGGAGACCGGAGGTAGTTGTGATAGGAGGCTGCAGCAGCCCCGGCGCCGCCAGCATCGGGGGCATACTCTACGTCTGCCTCGGCCGCAGGGGCTGCAGCGCCCTCATAGAGCTGGGGGAGGAGGTGGACGCTCTCGTCGAGTGCCCCGGCACCGGGAGCTGCTAGGCCTTTGTAGGGGCAGCTCCCAGGGCAGTGTCTATCCAGGGCCCAGGCCATGGCGGAGCTAGGTGTTGGCGAGCTCTTCCGGCGCGCGCTCGCTGAGGGCAGCGAGGAGGCGCGAGAGCGGCTGGCGAGAGCCCTACTCGAGGACCTGGAGGGGGGCCTGCAGGAGGCGGCTAAGAGGGTTGGCGGCGAAGTGGTGCCGGACACTGTTGTCGCGCGCACCGCCCTGGAGGTCGCCGTCGCCGCGATGGCTTATGCTAGGGGCTCGGGTAGGAGGCTGCGCGTGATAGCGCCAAGCGAGCCCGTCCCGGGCTGGGGGCCTCTGAACACGCTGCTCTCGGCAATGGAGGAGAATGGCCTGGTAGAGGTCTACCGGTTGCAACTCATAGCGTCTACCAGGCCTACCGCCCGCGATATAGCGAGGAGGGTCGCCAAGATAGCAAGGGGGATATCCGCCAAGGTAGTTGATGTGAGCGATGCCCCGCCGTACGTGGTTGCAGGGCTCCATGCAGGGGGTGTTAGGACCCTCACCGTGCTCGTGGACCTAGGGTATATGGCGGTGTTCCAGAAGTTCGGGTTCTACTAGCCGCTTCAGGAGCCCGGGCCAACGCCCGGGAGGAGCCCTACCACCATCAGGCCCGTCTGCAGGAGGCAGGCCAAGGTGACCCGCCTCAGGGTCTCACGCTCCTTGTCCACAAGATAGGCGTAGAGCACCTTGTTCATAACACTAGCCATGGTCGCTACCACTGCGAGCCTGGCGAGCTGGAAGGATGCTAGGCCCCCGAGAGAGAAGAGAGCTAATATAGTAGCGCTGCTGGACACGAAGCCGCCCACCACCATCACTAGAAGGAGGCTCGCCACACCGCTATGCCTCACTATGTAGGCCAGGAAGGTTATGAAGAGGTAGAAGAGCGTGCTCTTAGCCGCCGCGCTGAAGCGCAGCGGGTTCTCTATCCTAACCGCCTGCATAGAGGCTCCAGGCCTTAGGGAGCTACGCCAGGAGAAGAAGACTGGCACGATGGAAGCCGCGGTGGCTAAGAGGAGCGGTGTAAAGTCTGATGATGCTGAGTGCCCGGTTCCGGTGAGATAAGCTGCAGCCACAGCTATGACAGCGTTACGGATAATCATGGCGGAGTTGGCTAGTACCGTTATATGGAAGGCTAGGCTTCTCCTAAGCTCCCGAGGCACCAGGCCGAGCAACGCCATCAGGGTAGCCTCGCTGTTGGCCACGCCCCCAAATAGGGCGGCATAGGCTAGCCCCTCGTTGCCTTTGAGACGCGCCATTATGTAGCCTAGATACGAGGTTGCAAGTACCAGGGCGAAGAAGAGGTATAGGCTACGTAGGCTAATGCCATAGAACTCGTAGTTGAAGCTAAAGAGTATGGGGCCTACCACAACAAGGACTACTCCGAGCTCGAGAGCCCATAGTAGCTCCTCATACCTTATCCTGCCCACCATTTTCTCCGCAGGCAGCTTTATCGCCAGCACGAAGGTGGTTAACACCGCCACACTCGCGGCTAGCAGGACCTCTCCAAGGCCTGCTAGAAGCCCTACAACGAAGTCGACCATTATGACTACAATAGTTGTTATGCCTGCCATCCTCGATACTAGAAGCCGGTAAGCGGAGAATACCGCCACAACAACCGCGAAGATTAGGAGCAGCATCACCATCTGGAAGTCGCTTATTAGGCCGCTGCTCCACATTACCCCGACTACCGCGGCGTAGACCGCTATGAGACTGAAGGTACGTATACCGGGAAACTCCTTGGCTACAATCTCCTCTATACCCACGCTGCGTCGTTTTTTCCGCGCGATAGCTGCACGGGCCTTCTCCCGCTCAATACCGATCAGCATCCCGGAGAGGAAGGCCACTATGATGCGGCCAAGCATGCTAGCCTCAACGCTGCCGGCCGCACTCAGACTCATCAATGCCACCTAGGAGTGTGCCCCCTAGAGAGGCCGTGCCCCAGCGGGAGAGGCTCCAGCATCCCAGAGGATGTGAACAGCCTAGAATGACGGTTTGAGAATGTTAAGGGCAGCTAGGCTATCTTCCTACGCACCCTTATCTCTATTACTGGGATCAGCCTTCTGCCGCGCTCGACACTATCTATGCTCACCCCCACTAGCTCTACACTATCTTGCAGCCTATGTACTAGAGCGTTGTAGACATCCACGGCCTTGCTGACGTTAGAGCCTTGACCCCTTATGATTACCTCGTCATAACCCTCGTTGAAGAGCACTATCGTTGCAAGAACATAGTCGATGACGGGCTTCTTACCTATAATGACGATGTTTTCCTCGGCCGCCATGAGGTCCTCACCTCTCCCGCTACCACCTACCACGGGGCTGACCCGTGCTGTAAACTCTTTAAACCACTCGCTCGGCGTCCGAACCCCGCCAGGCATCCCCTTAAAGCAGGCCGAGGATGGCACTAGGCTTGGCCCGTTACCCGGCCGAGGACCTCGTTGAAGCATGTCCCGGCCTTCTCCACAACAACAGCGATAGGCTCCCCCCGGGGGTCAAAGCTACAGAGCGTTGGAGGCACCGCCGCAGGGTCTACGTTTGCAGCACTCCTACAGTACTTCAGCAGAATCCCCCTCTTCCTCACCTCGCCAAGCACTGCGCCTCCGCCGCTGCATCTCATGTAGAACAACAGCCTGGAGCCGAGATCCCTAAAGGCGTCAGCCACCTTACGCAGCTCAGAGCAGTCAAGCCTGCCTTTGAGGGAGGCTTTAACCTCGAAGCTAGCAGCGTCGGCGTAATTGATTACCAGGAGCTGCAGGTAAGCTGTCTCTCTCGCAGGGGCCCGTAGTACCACTCTTCTAGACTCTTCATCGTGGTCAACTAGCTCTACCTCACTGTTACTAGCCACGTTAGCCAATAGGCTAGGCATCGACGCGCCCAGCTTGACGTGGATAACCAGGGTTATGAACATGTAGTAGCGTGGCATCCCTTATGCCCTCTTCCAGCTCCAAGACGGCTCCCAGGCCTCTCAGCCGGGGATAACATCTTCATCCCTGGGGCCTTGGGGTAGGCTGAACGCTCGTCATCATCGAGAGGCTCTAGTGGGAAAGAACCCGGGGAAGTGTGCACATGGCTGCTCTGCAACACGGACCCTCATCACCATGTGCCTCAGCAACTCGTGGCGCTCTTCATCGCAGCAAGGCCAGAGGCTGCCCCGGGGGACTCGTGGCCCCTCGGGCGCGGTTCTAGAATATAGGGTTATTCATCTGCATCTTTTGTATCAGCGTAGCCGCGTTGAGCACCAGGTAGGGTACTATGCTCCTGGGTACATGCTGGTACTTGGGTGGCTGTCCCTCGTAGTAGCCTGTGAGAGGCACCACTTTGAGCTCATACACCTCGTTGAAGGGTATCTGCTTCACGACTTGCTCCGGCTTCTCTATAACATCGTTCAGTCTCACTATGGCGTGTATCAGACTTCCCGTGTCATTCTTTATCAGCAGCATGTAGAGGCTATCCTTCATCGGCGGGTTGAAGGAGGAGGAGAACTCTTCCGAGCGCGCCACTGTCTCTGCGTCCTCTACGAGCGCCCATCTCTGCTCGCCCGTATCGACGTCTATGAAGCTGAACACCCTGTACTCCGATGTAGGCTTGCGCATGTCACGGAGCTTGACCTCTATGAGGCTCTCCGGCAGGCTCAGCGCCTCTGCAAGCTCCTCCGCCGTGAATGCCATGCCGCGGAGGGTCTCGGCTATAAGTTCCTCAACGTTGCCTATCCAGGGGCGCTCCGGCGTCTCCCTAGCGACGAGCCTAGCGTATATGCTGCTCCTGCTCTGGTTCACCTTCACCTTCACGCGGCCCTTGCGAAGCCCCTCGAGCAGTGCCCAGGCAGACTCTGGGTCAAAGTACTCCTGCAGCGTCTGCCTCACAGCCTCCTCGTAGACCAGCTTGTCGCTCTTACGCAGCCTCCTCGTGACACCAAAGACCAGCTGTATGTTGTGGGCAACCTCTACGAAGAAAGGTGATCTGCTAGCAGCCTCCCAGACCCTCTGCATGAACTCCTCCCGGTCCATTCCGGAAAGGAACTCCAGCGGGTCAAAGTCGAGAGCATTTACCGGGAGCCCAAACCCGTAGTGAGATACCTTAGCATACACCTCTGAGCTATTGCGGTAAGCCTCCATCATAACTAGGTAGGCCAGCGTACGAAGCACCTTCTCCGGGGCAAGGGTCACGTAAACTATCTCCTCGGGCAGCCTCTCAACTATTATAGTGTCCCGGCTTGGCGCCGGGTAATAATACTTCTTGATCTCGCTCATGAGTCTCTCGAGAGCCCTTCTAGCGTCGTCGGACAGCATAAGCCCCTTGGGTAGCCGGAGAGAGCCACCATGCACCTCCTGGATAACCTTCTCGATCTCGGAGAGGACAAGCCTTGAGGCTTGAGGGCCCTGGCCCTTCCAGAAGGGTACTGCAGTAGTTTCTCCCTGCGTCTCTGTCACAATAACCTTGCTTGAGTGCTCGTCTATGTTTATCACCTGCCAGTTTCTCCCCGCGAGTCTAATCACGTGGCCTATGCGCAGCATCCTTATAACATAGTCAGAGTCCAGCTCGCCTACAGTCTTGCCATCCGTGGTCTTAACAATATAGGTTGTCTTCTCCCCCATAGTTGTGAAGAACTCGGAAAAGTTGTGCACCCACCAGCTAAACCTGCTATCCCCTGTATCGAACCTCCATATACGGTAGAATTGGGAGCCAGCGCTTATCCTACAATCCTCCCCGATCTTTATCATCTTGTTCTCTATAAGATACTTAACCAGCTCGTCAAACTCCTCGCGGCTCAAGCCGCGGAAGTAGTAGACGTTGCTGAGTACCTCGTAGGCCTCGTCCACGGTGTACATGCCGGAGAGGGCCATTCCCAGCACAGCTCTCGCAGCCATGTCGAGAGGCTTAGCTGGGATCTCTGGAACCTCTACCTTGCCCTCAAGAGTTAGGCGGGCCTCAGCTATTGCCTCCAGCAGTTCGAGTTCATCGCTGGCTATTATTATACCCTTCATCTTCCCGCCGATAGTATGGCCGCTCCTGCCCAGCCTCTGTATGAGGGAGGAGACGCGGCCGGCGGGGCGGAATAGGATCACACGCTTAACTGATCCTATGTCTATGCCTAGCTCTAGAGTCTTGGTAGCTATTATCATCTTGAGCTTTCCTTCCTTGGCCATTCTCTCTATGCGGCGCCTCTCCTCGCCAAACACGGATGCATGGTGCACTACAACGCCTTCAATGCCCATCTTTTCTATCTCACTGTGGAGACGCTCCGCTACATGCTTAGAGTTGACGAATACAAGCGTGAGCGGCTCCATGCGGCTCAGTAGCTTCTCCGCAGCGCGGCGCCAGAACGTAGTACTGGGGGCATCGACGTAGTCTACCAGTATTTCTAGCTCCTTCCTACGGTCAATGCTCACGATGGAGAGAGGCCTCCTAGAGCTCCCTATGAAGGCCCTCCCAGTGATGCTGGGCTCGCCTATCGTAGCCGATATCATTATGAGCTGGAAGTCGCCGGCGAGCCTGCGGAACCTCTCAAGCAGGATAGCGAGCTGTACTCCCCTCTTCGTTGAGACGATCTCGTGAACCTCATCTATTATAACCCAGCGGAGGTTCCTGTAGTAGCTCCGGAACTTTGACGCCCAGTCGAGGTCTATCTCGAGGCTCTCGGGTGTAGTCACTAGAATATGTGGAACCTTGCGGAGCCTCCTAGCCCTCTCCGAGTGCGGCACATCACCATGTTTCCTGGCCACTACGAAGCCTAGCTGGGATGCCCACCAGTTAATCCTCTCATAGATATCGTTTATGAGGGCGCGCAGAGGAGTTATGTAGAGAGCCGCTACCGGCTCGGCTCTCTCCTCCAGCATCTTGGAGAGCACTGGCAGCAGTGCTGCCTCCGTCTTCCCGTAGCCTGTGGGAGCCACTATTACTACGTTATGCCCCTCTAGTATGGGCTTAATTGCCTTCTCTTGGATCTCTGTCAGCCTCTCCCAACCCTTCTTACGGATGAGTTCACGAACCTTCTCCTGGAGCATCTCCAGGGAGCCTGGAGCCCCTACTCCCACCGGCTTGGCTGGCATGACTCTCTACCTCTTCCACCCCACGCTGCTTCTGGCATCCCGGGAGGGTTCACGGGACACTACCTGTAGCGGCATCCCCAGCGGGGGCATCTACCGAGGACCTTACCCCTGGGGCTAAACCCTAGCAGGGGGCCGGACAGCGCAATAGGGTTTAATATAATTGTGCCGGAACACCTTAATGGCTGCAACGCTATGAAGGCTAGGCGCTATACATGCATAGTGTGTGGGCGCGTATTCCCCGAAGGCCAGGGAATAATGATTAGGAGAGCCGGCATACTGCTGGCGTTCCACAGCAAGTCATGCCTAGCCAAGTTCTTTAGGCTGTTCGTCGAGAGGCTTGACGAGAAAGAGTTCAAGAGGGCGGCTGTAGACGTGGTAAAGGAGTTTGAGGAGCTTAGGAAAGCCAGACAGGCTGTAAAGAAGATCTAATGGGGCTTGCCCAACTGCTCCATTACTTTTGAGAGTATAGTGTCTAGCTTCATCTCCTTTATCATGTTGATTGCTTTTTGCTTAGCGTCGTCAAGGCTCTCAGCGCCCACATTGAGGTATATCGATGTACCCTTCACCCTAAAGCGGTAGCGTTTCTCGCCCAGCAGCTCGTACTCTTCAACAAGCTCAAGCTCAATCGGCTTCACACTCATAGCATCTGGGCCCGGCGTCTGTAGGTTGCAAGGGAGGCCTAATAACCTGAGGCCCGCCTGGCGCATCTACACCATGCATGGCTACGAAGACCCGGGGTGACGAGGCTTATGAATGATCTCGAGAAGGCTATTGTCGAGGTTCTATCCGAGAGCGAGAAACCCATGACTTTCGACGAGCTTTACCGAGCGCTGGTGCGGCGCGGGGTCAAGGCAGGGCAGGACGAGGTGCGTGAGACATTAGCGCGGCTTATTAGAAGTAGGACAGTAGTACGGGAGGCTGACCTTGAGAGAAGGAAGATGGTATTTAGGGCTGCCGGGAAAGGCTAGCCCCGAGCTGGACAGGAGGCTTGAAACCATTCTAGGCACTCTCAATAAGATATCGGAGCAGCTGCTCTACTTCGAGCAAAACCTGTTCAATGGCGCCCTCGAGGCTTCCCTTGAGAAGCTGGCCTCACAGCTTGAGGAGATATGGCGTATGGGTGTTGAGCCTGCCTATTCCTACGCGGAGAAGGCTAGACTGCTGGCACGCTATGTCAAGGCCTATAGGGTGAGGGCTGAGGAGTTCCATACTCTCCGTGGCTTAAGCAGCGTAAGGGACGACGTACTAAGCCATATATCCGACATAAAAGCGTTTATTAATGGTCTGCGGGCTTATCTTCGCTAGCCCTCTCCTCCTGGAGCATTTCTTTGAGAGCCTGTTTTAACGCCTTGTAGGTCTCCCGGACGTCCTGGGATATCACCTTAACCCCCGCGATGACCGGCATGAAGTTTGTGTCACCGTTCCAGCGGGGCACTATGTGGATATGTACGTGCTTATCTATGCCTGCCCCTGCTACGCGGCCCAGGTTCACGCCTATGTTGAATCCATGGGGCTTTAACACTCTTCTTAGCAGCTTTACCGAGAGCTGTACAAGGCTCGTCATCTCCGCCAGCTCTTCTCTCGCAAGCTCGGTTATATCGGCTACATGCCGGTATGGCACCACCATTACGTGGCCCGTGTTGTAGGGGTAGAGGTTCATTATTATGTAGCTGTGGCTGCCCCGGTAGAGTATGAGGGATTCGTCATCGCTCCTCCTGGGTGCGGTGCAGAATACGCATTCAGTAGAGCCCTTCTCGACGGTGGATTTTATGTAGATGTAGCGCCAGGGAGCATAGAGTATCCCCATGTGACTAGTCATAGCTGCTTACCCACCCAACAGTGCCTAGATAGCCGGTGATGTTTATCCTGGCTGGGGCTGTTTTGTAACCCTTTCCCGGGAAGGGCAAGTGCTAGAGGCTAGTGCATGCTATGGCTAGCAAGGGCTTGTCGCCGAGCACCAGGGCTAGAGCGTAGGCGGTGGTGATCAGGGGTACTCCGGGGAACGCGTAGGAGGCCCAGAGCCGGTCCCTATATTTTATGCAGCCCTTCCCTAGGGCTTTCTTCAGCTCCTCAGCCACGTCCTCGGGGTTCATGTATATATTGAAGCGGAGGCTGTAGCGGCCACATAGGTTCAATGGGTACCACCAGCCCGGCCGCTCCATGAGCTTTCTCGCCTCTACCGGGCGGGCTAGAAGGGCGTAGGCTATGCGGTAGCGGGGCGGGAGCTTTCTCAGCTCCTCTCGGCTCTGGATGAGGTTTAATGCAAAGTTGGTCAGCGCAGCCCCAGCACCCATGGCCACGTAGTATAGGAGGGTCGGTAGGAGCGGAGGCATTATTCTCGAGCTGGCGGAGGGGAGGGGGGATGCTACCGCTACTATTAGCAGGGCCGCCACGTCACCCCATCCGAGGAGCCCTAGGGCGGCCACAGCAGCGGTAGCGGCTAGCATGATGGCGTCTACGGCGGCGTAGAGCCATAGCGGCGCTGGAGGGGCTGGCGGGTGGAGCATGTACTCAGCTACGCGGAGCACCGCCACCAGGGCCAGGGAGGCGTGGACCATTCTCGGGGGCAGCTCTCTAGCCCTAATATCATGGAGCGATAGAACTGCTAGGACCAGCAGTGCTGCAAGCTCCGTGTACAAGGCTTGATAAGCCCCCTAAAAGTCCTCGGCAGCGGGGGCTCCAGGAGTGGGGATAGATATAGTTAGGCTACTAGAGCGGTTGATCGATCATAACCGCATTGAGGCTGTGGAGAAGGGAGGCGTACTCGAAATACCCTATGATACGCGTGATCTCCAGGCATTTAGCCAGGTGCTTCGGAGGCGGATTAGCCGCGTTAAAGCGGGGGGCCGTGAACACCAGGTGCTAATACTGCTTGACAGGAAAGGGTTGAGCAGGAGCTACTACGTATGCATAGGCTCCCATATAGGGCTTGAATGCAGAAAGAGGATAGTTGAGGACAAGCTGAGTGGGCTGAGGCTGTGGGTCCAAGCACCAGTACTTGTTATAGACAATTGCAGGGTTGAGCTTGAGTGGCGTGGCTCCCGGTTTGTCCTAGCCAGGAGCATTGTTGAAAGGTGTGGTAGGTGTCGTCGCATTGCCCCAAGCTAAGTAAGGTATTCCTACCCTGATACTGCATCTAAATGCTTGTAAATGCTTGCTGGAGCCGCTGCCAGCTATTTTGCCCGCATTAGTCCTCCGGATCTGCTATCCCGTAGTCGGTTATCATGAATACCGCCTCACCCTCCGGCAGGTGCGGGGCGTCGACTATCCTTGCTATTCTCTTGTTCCCGCGGCTCTTCCGGAGCTGTACTCGTATGCCAGGCGCGTGGTATAGTACGTGGCCACCTACAGCCTGGGTCGGGTCTCCGTAGAACACATCGGGCTTGGCCATAACCTGGTTTGTTATAATGACTGCCACGTTGTATATCTCGGCCAGCCTTGAGAGCTGGTGGAGGTGGCGGTTCAGCTTCTGCTGACGCGCCGCCAGGTTCTCGCGGCCCGGGTACTCCGCCCTAAAGTGGCTCGTTACAGAGTCGACTATTACTAGCTTGATGTTATCCTTTGGCACCACGTTGAATAGCTCGTCCACTATGGCCATCTGGTGGTCGCTGTTTATGGCACGAATGTAGAGGATGTTGCTCATCACCTCATCCGGGTCCAGGCCCCACCTCTTGGACATAGCTTCTATACGCTCCCAGCGGAAGGTACCCTCCGTATCTATATACACTGCCTTGGCTACCTGGTCCGGCGTGCTTAGCCCACCTTTGTCTACCGGTAGCTGGACGTTCACAGCGAGCTGGTGGCATATCTGTGTCTTACCGCTCCCGAATTCACCGAAGAATTCGGTTAGCGTTCGAGTCTCTATGCCGCCGCCGAGCAGGTCGTCGAGGTTACGGCTGCCGGTGGTTATCTTACGTGTCTGGAGGCGCTCCTTCTTTACCTCAAGCGCTGACTTGAACCTTATGTCTAGGGCCTCGCGGGCCGCCTTTATTATCCGCTGGGCCGTGGTTATTGGTATGCCGGCTGCTGCGCTCAGCTCCTGGGGCGTGGCCACAGCGATTGCCTCGAGGGTAGCATAGCCTGCCTCTATCAGCTTGTTCGCTGTCGCGGGGCCCACACCCGGAAGGTCTGTTATCGACTTCACTTCTCCCCTGCTCATACCTTCTATCCCGTGGAGAGGGCGGTTCAGTAGCACCCTTATATAGGACTCCTTAGTTGACCGAAACTAATTCATGAACTATGTGGGGCAGGCGTATATACCACCTTTTTATGCCGCCTTGCCGCTAGACTACGGCTGGCCATAGAGGCCTATGAGTGGTGCACCGCTATGCGTGTAATACTGATACACGCCAAAGAATTCTACTACAAGGCTAGGAGCAAAGCCATAGCTGAGGCAGAGCCCCCCGAAAGCGCGCCCCAAGAGGCCTCGGCCGAAAATGCATTGGTCGCATTTACCACAGTCGAGGACATAGATACACAAGGCATAAACGAGGCCGTGGAGAAGGCCGCAGCGGATATAGTTAATGTGGCAGAGAAGGTAAAGGCATCAACCATAGTGCTGTACCCGTACGCCCATCTCTCCCAGAAGCTGGCGCCGCCAAAGGCCGCTATTGAGGCGATGAGGCTCCTAGAGGACATGGTGAGGAGCCGTGCAAGCGGGAAGTTCAGGGTGATCAGGGCGCCCTTCGGCTGGTATAAGGAGTTTAGGATACACTGCTATGGGCATCCACTCTCAGAGCTATCTAGGACATACACTCCAAAGGCTTCCAAGAAGCCCCATGTAGAGAAGAAGTATTACGTGCTCACGCCGGAAGGCGATGTATATGAGCCCGAAGAATACTTGGAGAAGGCTGATGAGGAGCTACGCATACTGATAGAGAAGGAGGCCCTAGGCAAAGAGCTGGGCGAGGTCGAGAACCCTGTAAACAAGCTCTGCGCCAAGTTCGGGTTCGAATGGGAGCCCATGTCCGACTACGGACATATGAGGTACGAGCCCCACGCGGCGCTCATGATAGAGGCTGTGTCGGAGTACGCGTGGAAGCTGGCAAGAGGCCTGGGTATCCCCGTGCTTCGAATACGTGGCACAAACATGTTCGACCTGGCCGCGAGGCCTGTCTACGAGCATGCCGCACTGTTCGGAGACAGGCTATACGAGCTATGGGCCGATAAGAAGCACCTAGTCATGCGCTACGCTGCATGCCACCAGCAGTTCGCTATGCTAAAAGACTATGTATTGAGCTACAAGGATCTCCCCCTAGGCATGTTCGAGGTAGCTGATAGCTACCGGTTCGAGCAGAGCGGCGAGGTTACACTCTGCTTCCGCCTCCGCAAATTCTACATGCCCGACCTACATATATTGACACGTGACGTCGAGGAGGCGGTCAAGGTCAGCGAGAAGCTGCAGGAAGTGATACACCGTGAGGCAGCCAAACTAGGCAGGAAGTACTACGCGGTATACAATGTGACCGAGGACTTCTGGAGCCAGAAGCGCGACCTCCTACTAGAGCTGGTAAGACGTGACGGGAGGCCCGCCGTAGTAGCACTATACCCCGCCGGCATATACTACTGGGTAGTGAACGTCGAGTACCATATAGTGGATAGCGTGGGCCGTCCACGGGAGATAGCAACGTTCCAGTTCGACATAGGCAATGCTAAGCGCTTCGGCATAAAGTATGTAGACGAGAACAACCAGGAGCGGTATCCTGTAATAATCCATACCGCCTTGATAGGCTCTGTAGAGAGATACATCTACATGGTGTTTGACACGGCAGTTCAGATGGAGCAACAAGGAAAGAGGCCATATATCCCCACCTGGCTGGCCCCTATACAAGTACGCCTAATACCCGTAGACCCCAAGTCCGAGGACCAGATAGCGCTCGCCAGCAAGGTAGCCGACATGCTAGAACATAACCTGATTAGGGTAGACATAGACGACCGCGATATCAGCCTCGGCAAGAGGATAAGAGACGCTGCGCGCGAGTGGATACCATACATAGGCGTCATAGGCGACAGGGAGGTGAAGACGGGCACTATAAACGTGACCATAAGACGTAGCAACGACCGAGTAGCTCTAAAGCCGGAGGAGCTGCTTGACATGGTTCTCAAAGATATTGAAGACTATCCAAGAGTACAGTCCACACTGCCACGTTATGTATCCAAGCGTCCGAGCCTAGTATACCTCGAGAGAAGCCTAGAGCTAGAGCCGGGCAAGGGCTAGCAGCCAAGAGGGTATAGGGCCGGATAGTGGGTAGGGAGAAGGAGGCGGTGTCCGCACGCTGAAGAGCGCTCATCCAGCCTTTCTCGCCACAGGGGTTCAGTCTTCATCCACCGCTCCAGTCTCACAAAATCCCCTTCATGCTAACATTATATAGGCTTCCCATGGCTAGGCCTGGAGTAGCAGGGCGCGGACCTCAGGAAACCTCTGGGAAGTAGCGTCATCGGAGAGCGTGTAAGCTATGTGCGGCATAGTGGGCGTTGTGGCCGATCCAGAAGTCATCAACAACGTAACAAGTATGCTTATACAGGGGCTGAAGAGGCTCGAGTACAGGGGCTATGATAGCGCCGGTTTTGCCCTGGTGGAATGCAGCACCGGGAAACTCCTCGTCTTCAAGGACAGGGGCAGGATAGACGACGTCGTCAAGGCCTATGGTATTAGCCGCTACTGCTCGATAAGCGGTATAGCTCATACGCGGTGGGCTACACACGGCGAGCCTAGCCAGGCTAACGCACACCCCCATGTAGACTGTAGAGACGAGATAGCTGTCGTGCATAATGGTATCATAAGGAACTTCCTCGAGCTACGACGCCTCCTTGAGGAGAAGGGGCATCGGCTCCGGAGCGAAACCGATACGGAGGTCATAGCGCATCTGCTAGAGGAGTACTTGAAGACCTCAGAATCCATGTGGGATGCCTTCCGAAAGCTCGTAAAGGTGATAGACGGCGCCTATGCTATAGCTGTGCTCTATGCTAGGGAGCCGCACCGCATCTACTTTGCTAGAAGGGTTAGTCCCCTCATCATAGGTCTCGGAGAAGGCTTCAACATGGTGTCAAGCGATATACCGTCAATGCTCCAGTACACGAGGAGGTTTGTAGCACTCAACGACGGCGAGTACGGGTACATAGAGCCCTACCACCTCTACATAGAAAAGAATGGCAGCCACGTCGAGTGGCGCCACCGGATAATAACAGCCACGTGGAGCATCGAAGACGCTGAGAAGGGAGGCTACCCACACTACATGCTTAAGGAAATAATGGAGCAGCCCCGGGTGCTCTTTGAGACCTATACCGGCCTCGTCTCAAGCCGCGAGGTAGAGGAGGCCGCCAAGCTCATAGCCGAGGCCGGGAGCGTGTTCGTCACGGGTGCTGGGACTAGCTTCCATGCAGGCCTAGTATTCGCCTACTACATGTCGAGGATAGCTGGAAAGCCTGTTATACCATTCATATCCAGCGAGTACGCTGTGTTTAAGAATATTGATCACACGGGCTCGGTGCTCATAGCGATAAGCCAGAGCGGTGAAACCATAGACACTCTCCAGGCTCTTAGAGGCTTCAGGGCTAGCGGTGGACGAGTAGTCGCTGTATCCAATGTGGTTGGGAGTACAATACCGAGGGAGTCGGATATTGCTGTCTATACTAGAGCCGGTCCAGAGATAGGCGTAGCGGCTACGAAGACTTTCCTTACGCAGGTGCTCACACTCTCCATGATAGCACTAGCCACAGCATTATACAGCGGGTCGCTCACGAAGAGCGAGTATAGAGAAGCCACAGAGAGGCTAAAGGATGCTGGACGCGCGGCCTCTACGGGGATCAACCGCAGTATAAGGCAGGTCGAGCTGCTCGCCTCCAGCTTGAGGAATAAGACTAACATCTACGTTCTCGGACGCGGCCTCGGCGTACCCTTATCCTATGAGGCGGCGCTCAAGATAAAGGAGGTCAGCTATTTACATGCAGAGGCGTACCCGGCGGGGGAGAGCAAGCATGGCCCAATAGCACTGGTTGAGAAGGACTTCCCGGTCGTCTTCGTAGCTACGCCGCCCGAGGCCGAGCTTCTCGAGAAGATACAGAGCAACGTCATGGAGATGAAGAGTAGAGGCGCCTCCACGATACTAGTTGGGACGTCGAGCTACCTAGAGTTGGAGGGAGTGGACTTCGCTATAGATGTCGGCGGCTTTGACGAGATACTAGCGCCGTACGCCCTGGTGCCGCCACTCCAGCTGCTAGCATATAGGCTTGCCGTGGTGCTGGGCCGGGACCCCGACAAGCCGCGCAACCTTGCAAAGACTGTTACGGTTGAATAGGAGGAGATAAGTCCTTGCAGAGGGTGTAGACAGCATGATAGGTATTGTGCTTGCAGGAGGCCCCCCTAAGCTGCTGCGGCTTGTACTTGGCGATGCGAGCTCACGTAGCCTGCTGAGGTTCCCGGATGGCATGCTTCTTGACAGGCATGTAGGCTCTATGTTGAAGTACTTCGACAGCGTCATAGTTGTATCCGATGATCCACGTGTTGGGAGCAGGTGCGCGGAGATAAGCGGCTGTGTGTTCGTGGAGCAGAGGTCGCCAGGGATAGAGGGAGCCATATGTGATGGCATAGCGTCTATCCTGAATACGGGGGAGAAGCTTGTAACAATACTATACGGCGATATCTATGCGCCCTCTGGTATGATGGACTCCCACATGAATATTGTTGCCAGGTACTATGAGCCTGTTATAACTGTCACAAAGCCCGTTATGATGCGCGGCGCTTTCCTCCGCGTAGATGTGGACCCCATAGACATGTATATCAATGCTGTGGGCAGTGGACAACACGTGTTCGCCGGGCTGATGAGCATAGGCGTCAACGAGCTGCGCAGCCTGATATGCCAGCAAGACGTATCGCTCCATGATGCTATACGCAAGCTGTCCGAGTCCCAGCGCATACACGTGAACGCGTGGCTCGGCGAGTGGGTAGACCTCGACACTCCCTGGGACTATCTACTCGCGGTGAGACTGAGCCTAGCCAGGCTTAAGGGGATCCACATAAGCGAGCAGGCTACCGTGAAGGATACCGCAATCCTGGAGCCCCCCGTCTACATAGATAACGGGGCCTTCATAGACCACTATGCCGTCTTAAAGGGCCCCGTCTACGTTGGCCCCGGCTCTCGTGTAGGCGCCCATACCTTCCTAAGGAACAGCGTGGCTGTCTACGAGAACACCGTTATAGGGGCTTATGCCGAGGTTAAGAGGAGCGTCGTCTACAATTCCGCCCGCGTTGGGTCCCACAGCTACATAGCGGATAGCATCGTTGGCAAGGAGGCTAGCGTGGCCCCGTACACGGTGACCCAGAACATACCTTACACCGGCGTAGCAGGCGAGATCGTTGTCACCTCGACTCACCCCCTCGAGGGACTCAAGATAGGGGCCGTGATAGCTGCGGGGAGCAGGACCAGGCCGCACAGCGTGCTGAGGCCTGCCTCGGTATACCCTGGGGACGAGGCGTAGAGAGCTACGGCTGCCAGGACGGTATTAAACCTGGGGGCTCAGCGCTTTGGCCCCTCCTCACCCGGCATGTCAGCAGCCCGGCCCGGAAGCCTCTCAGGACGCCAAGAGGCTTGTAGGGGGCCGGGGATCTGGGCAAGTGCCTCTCTAGCTTCACAGCCCCGGAGGAGAGCGTAGGGTAGCCTATGTGCGGCTAAAAAGGTCTCCTCTACGGCATTATTCCAGGAGCAACTACTGGGGGATCATAGTGAAGGAGCACGAGGAGCGGGGCAAGTTCCTCGGAAGGCACTTGATGGTAAAGGGGGAGTTCGTTAAGGATATACTGTCTGGGAGGAAGAAGGCCACCATAAGGCTCGGCAAGGTGAAGCTCAAGTACAACGAGCTTATTGTACATGGGGGCGGTCGACCCGTAGCCAAGGTGAGGGTCACGGGGGTCCGTTACAAGAGGGTCTCAGAGCTAACCGACGAGGATGCTGTGAAGGACGGGTTTCGGAGCCGAGAGGAGCTATTAGAAGCTCTTCGACGCATGTACGGCGACTTTAGCGAAGACGACTACGTAACCATTATAGAGTTCGAGGTCGTCCAGGATCTTTCCTCCCTCGAGCCTCAGGACCCTTACCTGGGGCTCGAGCCGGCTGATATAGCGAGGCTAGGGCTGCGCTACCTCTCCAACATGCTCACCGAGGAGGAGCGCAAGATCTTAAGAGACTTGACGATCACCAACAGTATACGCTCCACCGCTGTAAGGCTCTATGGAGGATTGGAGAAACGATGGCGTGTTCGAAGGGTGCTCCGCCGCGTCCTATCGGGGCTTGTGAAGCAGGGGCTTATAAGGGTCAGGAGCGGGCTGCCACCCAGCGAGGAGAAGGATAGGGATAGAGGCAGGAGGCATAGGAACAGGAGGTGAGCACGAAGCCTTGACTAAGTGGCTGCTAAGATGCACGTCGTGCGGCAACACGTGGGAGCTTGAGGTCAGCTTCGACCTAACCAAGCTCTCCAGCGGGAAACTATACCACTATTGCAGGTATTGTAAACGCAATACATTCCACGAGATACTCGAGAGGGTTGACGAGGACGGGGATGCAGAGCTGGGGCTCTCGGAGCCCCGCAGCAGGGAGGGTAGGCCTCTCTCCGGGCCCGTCTAAGGGCTCTAGAAGGCTGTGATGAGGAAGGGGTTCCGACCCCCGGAGGGCTGCTGGGGGATGCGGACACCTGTCTCAGCTGACGCCCCATGCACTAGGCGTCAGCAAGGAGAATGTTCTTCATCGCGTAAGGCTCCCGAGACCGTCGTTTCATCATCCTAGATCTTGATTGGCTCGCTCTAGGACGTTGTACAAGCTGCGCGGTAGGTTTCCAGCACCTGGCGCGGCGTGCTAGTGCCTATAATATCCGCGCCGGCTGTTATCATAGCTGCTGCCTGGAGGCCGCTCCTTATCCCTCCTGCAGCCTTGATTCCTACGCTGCTCCTCTTCCCCATGTTCCTCAACACCCGGTCTATTAGTGCGACGTCCTCCGGCAGGGTGGGGCGGGGGCCGTATCCGGTGCTCGTCTTTATGAAGGAGGGGCTTAGGCTGGCAACCAGCCTTACGACTTCCTCTACCTGGCTGGGCGTAAGTGCCGGCGCCTCTATTATGACCTTGCACTTTACCTTAGCGTTTCTGCAGATCTCTATAGCCGCTTTTACCTCGTTAAGGTACTCTTCTCTGCGGCCGATTAGGTAGAGCTGTGTGTTGACAACATAGTCGATCTCATCTGCGCCCATAGCTATCGCGTCTTCGATCTCCTTTATCTTGGCCTCTATTGTGTGGTAGCCGAAGGGGAAGCCAACCACTGCGCCGAGGCACCTGCTGGTTATGCCGCGGGCTTCGCGGAGCAGTGTAGGGCTGAGTATGAGGCAGCGTAGGCCCAGCTCCTCGAGCTCGTCTACGGCCCTTTCCAGCTCGCTCCTCCCGCTCCACGGCTTGAGGACTGCGTGGTCTATCCGTGCGGCCAGCTCGCCCGGGGCTAGGCTGCAGAACGCTCCCCTGCCCTCTCCCATGACCCGCCCCTCGACGCTACTCTATCCAGTCGCCGGTCTCTATCTTCTCTGGCAGGTACTTGTCTGCCAGGAAGCGCAGCCCCTTACTGGTCATGGCCTCTATTTCTAGCTTCGCCTTCTTCTCCAGGAATATGTTTATTTCTATCTGCCACTTCTTAGTCTGGAACCACTTGTAGTTGCGCAGCTCATAAGCCCTCTTTATGTCCGCCTCCTTGGCCTTGATTATATAGTTGCGGCGCTCCTGCTCTGTCAGGTAGGGCTTCTTCTTCCCGTAGCCGAATATGTCTGTCATGCTTACGCCTATGAACCTGGCCTGGGGCGTGGCCAGCCTCTCACTCTCGTAGCTCAGTGTTATCGAGCCTATCTTGAAGACGCTGTAGATATACCATCCGTAGGGATCGGCGTCGGTCAGTATGTAGACTGGTAGGCCCAGCTCCTCGTTGAGTCTACGTACGAACCTCCTCGTAGCCCTGTCAGGCTGGCCAGCGCTTGTTACGAGTATAGCCTTATGCCTTCTCCAGAATCCTATCCGGTGCAGCTGCTGAAATACAGCGTCCTTCTCGACGACCAGCACGTACTCCGCGTCAACGTCTACGAACTCTATAAGGTCTGGAGTGGGCTCTATGGCATAGGCTCCATGACCCATTTTGCTGAGGTCTATGACATCGTTGCCGCTCCTTATCCTCATGTTGCCTACTACCTTGCCTTTCTCCTTGCTTAGTATCAGCATTTCCTCGCGCAGCAGCCCGGTGAACACCTCAACGTCTCTTATCACTGCGTCTGACTCGCGCTGCTCATCCCAGGTGTTCTCCTCGTGGCGGCGGCCACCCGGCTCCCGGTAGACTATGGTGTGCTTGCCTCGGTAGTAAAGGTCACGGATTGTCGGGTACTCGTCCCTCTCCAGCGCCTCGTATATTATCCTAGCCATGAGCAGCGTTTGCATGAACTTCTTTGACTCGTTGAGGTCGAAGAAGCTTCTCCTCAGTTTCTCCGGGCCCAGGAGCAGTAGCTTCCTCCTCTCATCGTATATGGTGTTGGAGAGCGTCCTCTTAGGCAGCATTAGTGTCGGGTTCTCACTCCTCTTTATCTGCTCGAATATCTCGCGGAAGCGCTCCCGGAACACCTGGAGAGCTTTCTTCCTAGCCTCCATGTCAGCCTTGTCCATGTATTTCCCGGTCCCCGTCATAGGTCCTGCTCACCTCCTCTTACTCCTCTATGTTAACCTCTAGCCCCTTTACTAGTCTCGCGAACTTCTCGTCCTCTATCTTGAGCCTCCTCTTCATAGCCGATAGAAGCATTTCCCTAACATCTTTCTCGCCGACATTATAGTCCTTGAGTATTGTGGCCAGGCTTTTCGCCACCTCAGGCGTATACTTCATGAAGGTTACTACGCGCTTCTTAGCCTCTTCCTCTCTCTTCTTCTGGAGCAGGTACTCCCGCAGCCTTCTGGCTGCCTCGCGGA
Source organism: Pyrodictium brockii (assembly GCF_055379715.1). Classification (NCBI taxonomy): domain Archaea; kingdom Thermoproteati; phylum Thermoproteota; class Thermoprotei; order Desulfurococcales; family Pyrodictiaceae; genus Pyrodictium; species Pyrodictium brockii. The sequence continues at coordinate 1,415,225 of NZ_AP042401.1, read as the reverse complement.
GAGCGTTGCGCAGCTCGTGCTCTATCTCCGGCACGTCTGCAACGCTCTCCTTACCCACGCCCTTATATGGCACCTTGGTGCTTGCTATGTGGGTTAGCACCGCCACTGGAGCCGGGAATACCACGAGATAGTTGCGCCAGTCGAAGTTCCTAGGATCAACTACTTTCCATGCCACATCGGACTTCTCGTCATAGAGCAGGGGTATCTTGTTGGCGTAGCGAAGGAGTATGGGCTCATTAGATGGCGGTATCTCTCCTCCGTAGGCTATGCCTACTTCCACTATGAAGGGGTGTCCTTCGTACGCCTTAGGCCTCCGGGTGACCGCTGCGACGAACTCCGGCTTCAATATGGTCTTCAGTCCCGCCTCAATTATCTCGGGTCCTAGAGGTGAGAGGGCGTCGGCGCTTGGCGGCCTAAAGCGCGGGTATTCACGCAGCTTCCTCGAGAGTCTCTCAAGCCTCTTATCATCTAGCTTATGGGGATCCAGGTCTTTGTCGTAGCCCGCCCATTCTAGGAAGGCTTCGGCAGTTTTCCTGCCGACACCCTGGAAGGACTCCACTAGGAGCTCCAGGAGTGTCCTAGCGTTGGACTTTCTTATTAGCTGCTTGAGCAGCTCTATATCAACACCGTGCGGGTGGGGCTTCACTTCGTGAGGCTGCCTTGGAAGCTTCTGGATAGTACGGCGATACACGGTCACGTTGCCGTCAGGGTCTATGAATGTTATGTTAGCATATGGCGCTGCTATAGCAGTTCTCCTAATGTACTCATGTATCCTCTGCCGGGCCCTGGGCCAGTCGCCCTCAACTACCACGCTTACCCGTGTCCCATGCCAGCCGCTGGGGTTGGGGTACTCGCCCCGGGCAAGCACTATGGGCTTATTCCTCTCTATGTCTATCTTCAATCTGAAGAAGTATATCCTAGACGAGCCTATGGGCGCTGTGTACACCTCAACCGGCTCTCCGGTCTTTATCTGGCCGTAGAGTATTGCAATCTTTGCGCCAAGTCCGAAGCGTCCTCGGGCCTGCCGTAGCCTATACTTGGAGCTGTAGAGTACCTGGCCGAAGGCGTAGGGTACATGCTGGGGCTGTATGCCTATCCCATTATCCTCCACGGTTACACGGTAGTAGGTTGAGTGGGTGGGCACTTGCTCGATGATAAGTGTGATCTCGGGCAGTATGCCGTGGACGTCAGTAGCGTCTAGGGCGTTTTCGACAAGCTCCCTCACAGTCTGGTATAGGGCCCTGGAGGGGCTGCCGAATCCGGCGACCTCCCTGTACTCATAGAAGAACTGGGATGGCGTCATGCTGCGGAAACTCTCTCTCTGCACTACCTGCTGCCTCTTAGACATAACCTGAACCCTCGTCTACTTGAAGCAGAGAGGCCTTAAATAGCTGGCCCGAAACTGTTTTCTGGCTTAAAAGCATTTCCACCAATAAATGCTGACCATAACCTCCCCCATGCATCCAGTAGACCTGGAGGAGAACATGAGAGCAATATCCCCCATACTATCGGCCGTAATACTACTGCTAGCCACACTTGCAGCCGGCGCCATAATGTACCACTACTTCATCAACACCGTACAAGTAATGACGAAAAAGCCGATAGTATACGGCTACAACGCCGAATACATGGCAGACCTAGGTGTGATATACGTTACCATCGATAACAGCGGCTCACAGCCCGTGACCCTCCTTAACGCAACGCTGTTCTGCGACGACGCCAACAACAAGCAAGTAGGAGTAACGCTCAACGGGCCTACAATAAAGGCAGGAGAGACACGGACCGTTGAGATATCAAGCCAGTGCAAGAGCCCCCGTGTCTTAATAATAAGCTACAAGGCCGGAGATAAGATATACACAACAGACCCTATAAGAATATCGGTATCCTAGACCGATTCTATCTTTTTTCTATTTATATAAGCTATTAGCATTACTATGCTTTGGAAGTTTATCAATACTTATTTGGGCTCTACCAGGCTCTGGGGAGGGTCCTAAAGTTATGCCCAGACTCCAGAAGGCTCTATCTAAGAGAAGGGCTGACATAGACGATGTACTCATTGAGCTGATAAGACCGGTTGCTTGTACCGAGACTTTCAGGAAGAAGGCTATTGAGTATACTGTGGCAGGCGTAGTGGATGTAGGTATAGGCGTAACCACCAATAACGAGGTCGTCTACTGCGTCAACGAGCCCCAGGTAGGCGGGGCCGAGCTTCTCGAGACAGCAGCTCTCGTCATCGAGGGTGTCATAGCTGAGGGCTTGAAGGGCCTGCCCTCAAAGCGTGAGGAGCTGAAAAAATTTGCCGAAAAATATGCAATAGATTATGACTTTCTCAAATCAAATTACACCGTAATGAGCTATCTTATAGCTAAGGGGCTTAGCGGCTATGGCCCTCTTTACCCGCTACTAGAGGATCCCAGGATAGAGGAAATCGCTGTCAACAGTCCCGGCAAGCCAGCATATATTGTGCACCGAGATATACCGGTAGGATGGATCAAGACTAACATAACCCTGCGCCAGGATGTTCTTGATAGTCTCATAATACAGCTCTCACGAAGGAGCGGTAGAGACGTGAGCCTCGCACACCCCTATCTAGAGGCCCTGCTACCCGAAGGTCATAGAGTGGCTGCAACCTTTTCCAATGAGATTAGCAGATTTGGCTCGTCAATCGTGATTAGGAAGCACCGCATGGAGCCGCTCTCCATGGCGTCTCTCATAGCAAATAACACTGTCTCGCCGCTCGCCGCCGCCTACCTCTGGCTCCTCATGGAGTATAGGCCCGCTATACTAATAGTAGGCCCGACTGCATCGGGTAAGACGACCTTTCTACAGGCTCTGCTCTCGCTAATACCGCCTTACTCGAGGATAGTGACTATAGAGGACACGCCGGAGCTGAATCTCCCCTACGAGCAGTGGGACAGCCTTGTTACACGATACACCTACAACGACTACGAGGGCGAGGATATTGACGTGTATAAGCTGGCAAAGTTCGCGCTACGCCGAAGGCCAGACTATTTCGTTATAGGCGAGATCAGGGGCGAGGAGGCGCGGGTTTTCATACACGCCGCTGGAAGCGGGCACGCTGCTCTAGCTACATTCCACGCAGATTCTCCGGAGTCCGCTCTCCAGAGGCTGAAGAGCAGACCGATAAGCCTGGGCGACAGCTTCCTCCAGCTTATATGGCTCATCATAGTGCTGCGCAGAGTCCGCAATGCTGAAGGCCTAGAGTTGAGAAGGGTTGTTGAGATAGTGGAGGTTGTACCACGGGGCGGCAGCATTACATTCAACGTCGTCTTCAAGTGGAGTCCGCGGGAAGACCTGCTTCTCCCAACCGATGCAGACACGGTAATAGACTCTAGCTACCGGCTAAAATACATTATGGATGTCTATGGGCTCAGCAGGAGCAATATAAGGGAGAAACTTACGAAGCTTGAATCACTGCTACGGTCTTGCATCACCTGCGATTTTAGATCACTAAGGGCCATGGTTGACGAGTACTATCGTTGGGCTCTGCTCAGCGTCCTCGACCGCCTTAAAGAGGGAGGAAGGGTTTGATACAATGCCTCCCAGAGATGGGAGAATCCGGGTCGACTATGAGAGGCTGGCAGCGGAGCTTCCGCTGCTCATGCTCTATTCTCTCTCCTATGCGGGGGGTAACAGGGCGCCTCACGAGGCTCTGAACGATATCAACCGGGATGAAGGCTTTAGAACGGTGCTAAGGGAGTCGGCTAAAATCGCTAGTCTTTACCAAATGCTCGTAAAGAAATACGGCAATACCCTCCTGGCGCTCGAAAAGGTGGCTGAGAGAGTAGCCAGCCCGACCCTCTCAAGGATTATAAGATCCTACATAGCTTCCTATATCCTAAGAGGCAACCCCCTTGATACGCTTCATCAGCTGGCTGTAATGGCTGTGGATGCCTTCGAGCAGAGGCTCAGGGAGAAGGTAGGGACTCTTATCCAGGGTGTAGAGCTGATAGCTACAGCCACCGTCATGGTGCTCTTGACGGTGGTCTTGTCTTCATCTATATCAGCTAACTACGCTGCAGCATATATGGCCGCGGTAGTGGTAGCTGCTATGTCATTTGCCATAGCCCTTACCACGAGGGTGAGGATTCTCTCCGTCATGTTGCCTCGACGAATAAGCCCTATGATAGATGCCGTACTGCTGGTCCTATCTGTAGCCTCCCTCCTACTGCTGGTTAAAGGCAGCCCGCTCTACGCAACTATGCTCGCCATCACAGCGCTTCCCATCCATGTATACAGCCTGGTGAGAATTAAGGGGGATCTTACTAAACTATCGAAACTCATATACGCCGTGCATGTAGTCACTGAGGGGCTTACGTTAAGGCTCTCCAATATTGACACGATTGTAGCCATGGTGAAGGGCGACGGCACCGAGTCCCCCCTAATATACGCTCTTAGGACTGGAAGAGCCGTACCGGGTAACGCGGAGAAGTGGCATCTAGCCTACCTGCTGTCCAAGGTAATAGCTTCCGTGGTAAGGAGTGGCAGTAATGCTGCCAAGGTGTCGCGCATCGCTAACGCGATACTGGAGTCACTGCATGAGAGCACTCGTATGGTGTTTAACAAGGCTCTTGTCGTTAACGTGCTACTGGCCAGTGTCGTCCTAGTAATAGCTGCCTCGACTGTGTATATCTCGAAGGTATTTGGCAGCAGGTTTGAAGCCAGCTATGCACCCTTCGCCACAGCCCCTATACCGGCGTCGATCGATAGTACCCTGGCGGTGAAATCTATAGCCATAGCGGGGGTTGGAGCCAGCTTCGCTATAGCATACGCGGTATGGGGGGCACTGGCCTATAACATCGCTGCACCGCTTATAATAGTTGGCGGCGCGCTACTCCTCATGCTCTCCTAGGAGCAGGGTGCTAGAGAGGCTTTATCCTCCACGGAGTACACGTGCTATATTCTCACGGTAGGGTGGCGTGATTATCCCCTTCTCCGTCACTATGGCCGTCACAAGCTCTGGCGGGGTTATGTCAAACGCGGGGTTGTAGACCTCCACATCCTTAACTGTTATCAGTACTTTACCGAGCACTGTCCTCACCTCGTCCGGGTCGCGCTCCTCTATAGGTATGTTGTCGCCCTCTATGCTGAGGTCAAAGGTGGAGGAGGGGGCTGCAACGTAGAATGGGATGCGGTGCCTGTAGGCTAGGGCGGCTATCATGTATGTCCCAATCTTGTTGGCCACATAGCCATCGGCCGTGATCCTGTCGGCTCCAACAATCACCTTATCCACGAGGCCCCGGTACATTACATAGCCGACCATGTTATCGGTTATGAGCCTAACCTCTATTCCCTCCTTCATAAGCTCCCATACCGTGAGCCTTGCACCCTGGAGCAGCGGCCTAGTCTCCGTCGCTATCACTCTTATCCTCTTCCCCTCCTCCACAGCCGCCCTCATTATACCCTCGGCGGTTCCGTAGCCTGCTGTAGCGAGGGCCCCAGCGTTACAGTGTGTAAGGATTGTATCGCCGTCATCGATAAGCTTAGCCCCTATACGGCCTAGCTCCATATTAGTCCTGATATCCTCTATGTGTATCTTCTTGGCCTCATCGATAACTGTCCTGATAATTCCATCCACATCCTCACCTTTCTCCAGGCTAGCCCTCGCCCTATTCATGACACGGCGTAGAGCCCAGAAGAGGTTGTATGCGGTAGGCCTGGTTGAGGCTAGCAGCTTCTCAGCCTCCTGGAGCACTCTCCAGAGGGCGCCCGGCTCTCTGGCGCCGGAGTAGAATGCCGCCAGCGCTAAGCCATATGCAGCAGCGACGCCTATCGCAGGGGCACCCCTGATCTCCATAGCTTTTATGGCCTCAGCGACCCGGCGGTAGTCACGGGTCTCTCTATAGACCTCCTCCCACGGTAGAAGCCTGGTATCAAGCCATCTAAGCCTAGGGCCCTCAGGATCATCCTCAACCCACTCGAGAGGCCTTATCCTGAGCTTTTCGAGAATCTCCAAGATGCATCAACCGGTTATGAGGCAGAGCACACCTATAATCGGCTATAAAAGGCTTGGCGAAAGCCCAAGGCCCGGGAGTCCCAGCTGGAGAGCAGTGAGGGTGCAGGATTGACCATAGAAATAATAGTTGAGGATCCGGAGGCCCTGGAGCTGCGGATAGTAAGGGGCGTCGAAGAGGCTCTACGCTACCTACCACGCAGCAGCGCTGAAAGCGTGCATCCGCTCGAAGCACTCTACCTCGTATACAATGGCGTAGCGACAGTCACTGACAGGAGGGGGAAGAGGTATAGCTTCGAGAACCTCGTAAGGCTCTACAGCCTTAGGAACCCGTACGCCTGGGTAGAGTTCGAAGTCTACCTGGACCTGAGGAAAAGGGGGCGCCTACCCGTCCCCGGGCCTCGGCCTCACTCCCTGCTCCTCAAGAAGAGGAAGAAGGAGCCCAAGTTCACACACTACATACTAGTCCTCGAGGAGAGCAGGCCGGTGAAGCTGGACACCCTGTACTCTTTCGTCGAAGAGGCTTCGAAGAACAACTGGGAGCCACTACTAGCTATCGTAGACCGCTATGGCGACATAACATATTATACAGCATTAGTCTTCAGACCGGGCCTCACAAGGCTGCCCAAGGAGGGCGGGTAGCAAGCCATGAGCAAGGTGCCGCTAGAGCCCCTCCGCGGATTCCGCGACATCCTCCCGCCGGAGTCCGAGGCCCTCAGAAGACTGGCCGAGATATTCGCGAGGATAGCCAGGTCCTATGGTTACGGCGAGGTGAAGCCACCTACGCTCGAGCGGTTCCAGCTATTCGCAGTGAAATCCGGGGAGGAGATAAGACGCTCCATGTATGTGTTCCGTGACAAGGCTGGGCGGGAGGTAGCACTCCGGCCAGAGGCAACCGCCAGCATAGCCAGGATATACCTCCGGCTCCTCCGGGGCCAGCCGAAGCCAGTGAGGCTATACTATGTAGTCAACTGCTTCCGCTACGAGGAGCCCCAGCGGGCGCGTTACCGCGAGTTCTGGCAGGCCGGGGTAGAGCTTCTCGGGGAGCCCTCTATATTAGGCGACTTCGAGGTCATAAAGTTACTGCTCAAGTTCTACGAGAGCATAGACATGCTTGACCACATAGTGTTAAAGATAGGCAACACCCGGCTCTACCGCAGGCTCTTCGCCAAGCATGGGATAAGCGAGGAGATCCAAGACCATATACTCCACCTAATGGATAAAGGCATGTACAAGGAGGCCCTGGAGGCGCTCATGGGGGCGGAGCACCCCGGTCTAGCCAGTATACTGGAAGAACTATGGAGCAATGCCAGGGACGACATAGACGCAGCAAAGAACATACTCTCGAAGAGCGGCGAAGAGATCATAGAATCCCTAGAGGAGCTTAAGAAGCTAGTAGACATGCTAAAGGGCTATAATAGCAGGCTGAATCTAGAGATAGATCTAGCATTCGCGCGCGGACTAGCCTACTACACCGGCACAATATTCGAGGTAAAGGTGCCGGGGTTCCCCGTGAGCATAGCCGGGGGAGGCCGCTACGACAACCTAATCGAGCTTTACGGCGGTGAGAAGGTGCCGGGCACGGGATTCGCCATAGGGCTTGACCGCACACTAGCAGCTATGGAGAGTTCGGGGCTTAGACCAAGAATAATATACCAGGAGCCGGTGAGGATAGCTGTAATAGTCCTTGACGAGTCGCTGGCACCCTACGCAGCCAAGGTGCAAGACATACTGGCGTCAAAGGATAACGTGTCAGCCGCACTCTACACGGGCTCGAAGCTCCAGAAAATGCTCCCCCGGCTGGCCAAGCAGGGCTACCACTATGCGGCCATAGTAGGCAAGCAGGAGGCCAGGGAGGGTAAGCTCGTTCTACGAGATCTGGCGAAGAGGGAGCAGAGGGTCCTGACCCTTGAGGAGCTCAGAGAGCTAAACCTCACAGAATTAGAATTTAGATGAGGTAATTGCATGCTACAATGCCTCTGTGATGAGTCCAGGCAGTCTACCAGTATTAACCCTCTCTCCTTTGAACCCCTACGGCTGAAGGGGAAGAGGGCTTTTGGGCGCCATTGACGTCAGCTACGAGGACCTTACGAAGAAGGATATAGAGGACCTGGGTAAGCGCGTAGCTGAGCGTCTAAAGGATTACGTGCCTGCAAGCTTCAACAAGCTTCTCAGAAAGCTAAGCAGGGGAATAGAAAGGTCCATCGTGTCCAGGCATAGGAGGCTTCTCGTAGTCACTGGCAGCGATCCAGTAAAGATAGGCGCCACCGTTGCAAGAGCCCTACTCTTCTATGAGAGGGTGTACCGCAGGGTAAAGGGTAAAGAAGAGCTGCCACTACTCTACGTGTTCCACGACGAGTTTAAGGACGCCAAAATAAGGAAGGAGATAGTAAAGAGGACTCTAAAATCTAGAGCCAATATGATAACACACATTATAGCAAGGTACGAGGAGAGCGACCGCTTCCTAGGAACCACTTTCAAGCTACTAGTCATGGATCTCGTTAACGATCTCAAGCCAAACGATGTAGGCAGGCTCGTGGGGATAGTCGAGGGAGGCGGGCTCATAGTATTCATGGTGCCTCCGTGGATCGAATGGGACCGGTGGATGACCATATTCAAGCAGAACCTCCTAGTGCCCGGCTACCGGGAGCCCCGTCACATCTTCATAAAGAGGTTCAAGCGCAAGCTAATAGAGCATGACGGGATCTACATATACGACGTCGACGATGAAGAGGTTATCAAGGCCGACGACTACCCCATGAAGCGCTACAGCAGGGAGGAGATAAAGATCCCTAGGGAGACGCTCTTCCCCCGTGAGCTCTACGAGCTAGCGCTCACCCAGGACCAGGTAAACGTGATAAAGACTATAGAGCTGCTCTTAGAGAGGAACTCAAAGAAGAGGAAGAAAGCAATAGTGATAACCTCGGATCGTGGTAGAGGCAAGTCGGGAGCAGTAGGCATAGCCTCGATAGGCCTAGCAGTAGGGCTCGCCAAGGAGCGCAGAAGAGTCAGGATAGTAGTGACCGCTCCCAACCTGTCTAACGTGCAGTCCTTCTTCACCCTGGCAAGCAGGGCTGCCGAGAAGCTCAAGCTGAAGACCAGGATCGTAAAGCGTGGAGACAATATACTAGAGCTTCACGGCGAGGGCTTCAGCATAGAGTACTGGGAGCCCATACACGTGCCGAAGCTGAAGGCAGACATAGTGGTAGTTGACGAGGCTGCAGGCATGCATGTACCACTACTACACCGTATATGGCGCAGCCACCGCAGAATGATATTCGCAACCACCATCCACGGCTACGAGGGTGCCGGGAGAGGCTTCTCTGTAAGATTCCTCCCCGCCCTCAAGAAGGACCCGAGGACCGAGGTTATAGAAGTCGAGATGCATGAGCCGATACGCTATGCGCCCGACGACCCTATAGAGAAGTGGCTCTTCGACGCACTCCTGCTCGACGCCGAGCCCGCCGAGCTGGGCGAGGACGATATCAAGGCCATAGAGGAGGGCAGGCTTGAGTATGTACGCTTCGACCCCGAGTGGCTCTTCAGCCCCGAAGGGGAGGAGACGCTGCGCCAGCTCTTCGGCATCTATGTCCTAGCCCACTACCGCAACGAGCCCGACGACCTGGCTATACTGGCTGACGCGCCCCACCACATTATACGCGGGGTACGCGTGCCCTCGGGCAAGATAGTGTGCGCACTCCAGATAGCTAACGAGGGCGGCCTGGACGACGAGATGATTGAGGAGCTGCTGCGCGGCGGGAAGACGCCAGGCAACATTATACCCGACAGGATGCTTAAGCATCTCCGCATCCGCGAGTTCGGCAGCGCCCGCGGATGGAGGATTGTACGCATAGCAACCCATCCCGATGTACAGGGGAAGGGGATAGGCTCCTTCGCCCTCAGCAAGGTTACAGAAGAGGCCGTGGAGAGGGGGCTTGACTGGGTCGGGAGCGGCTTCGGCGTCAACGAGCAGCTGCTGAGGTTCTGGCTGAAAAACGGGTTCCTCCCCGTGCACATGTCGCCCGACCGTAACCCCGTCAGCGGCGAGTACACCATACTGGTAATAAAACCCATAAAGGATCTGATGAAGAGGCTAGTGGATCTCGCCAACCGCGAGTTCAAGAGGAAGGTCCTCGAGAGCCTCCACGATCCCTACCGGGACCTCGAGACACAGGTTGCAATACAGATACTGAAGAGCGGGAACCCGGTATTCGAGGACTACTACCCGAGGCTTACGCCGATCCAGGTAGACCGGCTATGGATATACGCCTACGGCCCCATGACATACGAGGCTGTTGCTGACGCAATAAAGGAGGTCGCCAAGGCCTACTGGCTCACGTACCCGAAGACCAGGGGGCTCAGCCTCTCCAAGAGGGAGGAGTACATAGTAGTTGCCAAGGTGCTGCAGGGCAGGAGCTGGGATGCGGTAGCAGAGGAGCTTAAGACCCGCCCTCACAGCGTGATGGTGACGTTAAAGGATGTTGCCAGGAAGGTGCTGAAGATATACTATCAGCTTGACTCAGAGTCGCCTGTGGGTATAGATGCTGAGAAGCTGCTGGAGAAGCTGGATAAGGGAAGTATATTCTTAGAGCCTATTACCGTGCGCAAAGCCCGCAAGAGGGAGGAGAGGAGAAAGCCCAAGAGCACAGAAGAGGATCATGAAGGTGGAGGAGAGGGTGAGGAGGGCGGCCAGGCAGACGGCTAAGGCGACGCCTCTATACGGGCTCCCCTATTCCTCGGCCTCAGCAGGAGGACCCGGCCGCGTCCTCCGAGCTCTTCTCTGAGCCTTCTATGGGCCTTCTCGGCCTCGCGGCTGTCTGGGTAGAAGCCGTAGACCAGGGGGCCCCAGCTGCTCTGCCCCACCCCTCTCGCGCCGAGCCTCCGAAGAAGCCTCGCCGCCTCCTCCGACTCGGGGCAGCAGTAGAGCCCAGACTGGGCGCTTGCGAAGAAGCTGCCCGTCAGCCGCTGGATCTCATCCACGCCCCGGGTGAAGAGCTTGAAGTCGCTCTCAGCGATGCCTGGCACAATCATGCGGAGTAGCGCGTGCATAGCCTTACAGCACATGTCCATGCTCCCGCGGGGCAGCTGCATCAGCTCCTCCTCTACAGGTCCCTCCTCCACGCGCCAGCGGGCCTCGGGCACAACGGCCACGATCCTCCACTCCTCTGGAACTCTGCCGTGGAGAGCGGGCCTCGCAGGCCGGGCGGTGTTGGCGAGCTGCACCCCCGCGTCGACTATGAAGCCGCCGTAGAGGAATGCGCCTACACCTATGCCGGAGTAGGGCCCCCTGCCTGCCGCCTCCACCGCGTCATGCAAGTCCAGCCCCGCGAGCCTGGCGACAGCCGCGTATATGGCTAGGGTCAGCTGAGTGGTGGAGCCTAGGCCTACGTGGCTTGGTATGCACTCCTCTAGCCTCAGCTCCAGGGGCTCACGGAGGCCAAGAGCCCTCTTGGCCTTCTCCAGGATGCCGCGGGCTCTATCAGCGTCGCAGCCATTCACAGCATCGGCCTCCGATAGCTGGGCTAGGAGCCTGTAGCCTACTCCATCCACCGCTATTCCTATGCCTCCTAGCAGCCTCCCAGCGCTGCTGCAGAGCCCGTAGAAGCCGAGGTGGAGGCGCGCTCCTGTCTCAACCCTTACCCGAACAGCCACGGAGTCATTCACCCTTAAGGCGCTGCTAGCGCCTAGAGGCCTCGCAGCACGCCACACGTCAGCCGAGAACCGAGTCATCACCAAGGCCTCTGCTCAGCATAATACTCCATCATCACGCGTACTCCACCCGGGTACCGCGCGCACGCGCGTAGGCGGCGAATAACCTTGCTAGGATACCTGCTATCCCTAGCTTACGCGCCTTCTCTGGCCAGGGCTTTACGCTGCCTCTAAGCCATGGCTTGGACCACCAGCCCGTCGGCTCCCTGGTGTCCATCCCATAGAGGGTTACGCGGGCGGCTCCGCAGAGGACCGCGAGGCCGAGAGCACGGTCTCCATCGGTGAATCCCGGCGCCAGCGACGAGTACCTGCCTGGCATGCACTGGTTTGTCCCAGCCAGCCTCTGAAGCCGCGGCACCAGGGCTTTGAGAGCCGCCACATTGTCGCCATGGGCGTGTACGACTATGATGCTGCCCTCACGCCCTGCCTCGAGCAGGTAGTGCCAGGAGCCGTCGAGGTCGGTGACAACGATATCGGGCAGGAAGCCATTCTGGAGAAGCAGCGCCGAGGCGCCATCGGCGGCTACAAGCCTCTCGCAGCCCTCCAACTCCCCCAGCCTGGCCTCGAGCCCCGCCGCGCCGCCTGCCAGACAGACGTGCTTGTCCCGGAGCAGGCTACAGGCCTCGGATACCCCCGTATATCTCCCCTCCAAGAGGGCCTCGTAGAGCAGGGATTCCAGTACACGGGCTGCGAGGCAGTCCTCCCGGAGGCTGTACCTCATGGTCCCTCGCGCAGCGTCCAACAGCTCCGCCAACAACATGGACTCCCTAATCCCCCACGACAGGTACGTTGAGCTGCTCGCGGTGCTGCAGGCGCCCGGCGAGGCCATGGTTACGCCCCTCGGCATACGGCGCGAGGGAGGCAGGCTTGTAGCCCGCCTCTACCCGGGCACGAGACTACAGCCCCTGGGCTACAGCGTTTACGAGGCATGCCTAGCCCAGCCCTACGACCCGCTGAGCTACTACAGTGCAGTGCTCGAGCACAGCGTTGAACTGGAGCCCGCCAGGGCGGTGCACGCGCCCTGCCCCAGGGCCGAGGGGCCCAGGGTGGAGGCCATAGTATCGTCCCGGGAACGAGCCCCGGGAGGCTTCATAGTCCTCTGGCTAGACCCCATCCATGTGGAGGAAGGCGGTGGCTGGGCCCTCTACTCTAGGAGCCTAGGGTGCAGCATAGAGCTGCTCATAGCCCTTACGAGGCTCAGATTCTGGGCCCGCGCGCGGAGCCTGACACCGGAGCCCCCCTGCAGGACCGTGAGGAGGCTCGCATACACGGTGCTGGAGTCATTCGACTGCATACTCCACAGCACCTGGAGCCCGGAGCTGCACCGGGCAGCGGCGAGGGCGGCCAGGGAGGCTCTCGACAACGCCTATATGACCGGCTGCCTGGCCCCCAGCGAGGTGGAGGCGTTTTAGCCGCTGGAGCCGGGCCTGGAGGGGTTAAAGACCCCTCGGGGCCTAGCCGTCTAGACCCGGCTGGCGGGGCTCGCCGCCGCGACAGCCCCGCAGCCGGGGCCCCGGGAAGGCGGATGAGCGGCGGACCCTCACGGCTGGGGGTCGGGGGCGAACACCCTCTCACTCCACTACCCGGGCTCGAGCCACCGGGGAAGGGGGTCTAGGAGCCCGCGCCGGGCCTGCTTCTAGCCTCCTGCGGGTTAAGAGGGTACGCGAGCTGGTGCCTGCGTCCACGGGAGAGCCTTGAGAGGAGAAGCTGGTGTATAGCAGCCAGGCGGGCAACCTCCTTCTTTACCACCGAGTCCACCAGGTCTATCACCCAGGGCAGCCCGGTGGGCCCCGTCTCCCTAGCCAGCATCGAGACAACCTGGTCGACGGGGTGGCCTGCGCTGCAGAGCTCTAGCTTCACCGCCTCCGCGAGGCCGCGGAGGGGCTTGTAGAAGACAATCCTGCACCCCATGGATGCGAGTGTCTCCTGGGGGTGGGGCAGCTCGAGGTACTCGCCGCGGCGGAGCACGATAGAGGCTACCGCCTTATCGCTCATCCTGACGCCCAGGACGCCCGCCATCTGGGCCGAGTAGCTCCTCTTGAGGACCCCGACGAGGGGTACGCGTCTCCTGGACAACTCTTTTACAAGCATGAGGCTGAGGTTCTCGACATCGACCCAGAGGTCGGAGGCTCCACGCCGGGGCAGTATCTCGCCATCAACAACCATGAGGCCTGCATCGTCCACGACACTGACGGCGTAGCGGCGCTCCTCGAGCCTGGCGAGAGCCGCTACGTAGTCCTGCTCGATGTCCCCAAGATACTCGACGAGGAGCTTGCGGCCACGCCTAATGCTAGTGCCCCTATCGGAGTACCTGACCAGGGCCACCGTAACCATGCTCATAGATATGCCTACAAGGTTCAGAGGAGACCGCGGGAAGGCGGAGTCTACAGCATAGACTGGCTCGAAACGCGTGCCCAGCTCTTTGATCTTCCTTATCCCGATGCTCTCTTCAACGAGGCGGCGCAGGCCCTCATCAATGCTTGGCAGCCGTGACGCTATTCTTTTCACAGCCGCGTGAATATCGTCACCCAGCTCTACGACCTCTACCATTCAGCGGCCAGCCCTATTCACCGGCATCATGTTTAATACCAATAAAGCCTTGCAGCCGGCCCGGCGGCGCATAGAGCCGGGCTACCGGGTGAGAGTTATTGTGGCCGAGGAGTTCAGGCTAGACCCCTGGGCATCGGCGGTAAGGCTGGAGTATGAGAAGCTCTTCCGCTACTTCGGGATAAAGCCCTTTCGGGAGCTTCTGCCACGCGTAACGGAGGTGCTTGGCGAGCCCCTCCACCTCATGCGCCGTGGCGTCATATTCGGCCATAGGGATTTCGACAGTGTGCTTGAAGCATACCGGTCCGGCGAGCGGGTAGCCCTTGTAACCGGCTTCATGCCCAGCGGCCGCTTCCACTTCGGCCACAAGATGGTGGCGGATCAGATAATATACTACCAGAAGCTGGGCTTCGAGATATTCATTGTTATAGCTGACGCGGAGGCCTACGCTGTCCGCAAGCTAGACCGTAGGAAGGTGATAGAGACGGGCCTCTACGAGTACGTTGCCAACCTCATAGCCCTGGGGCTTGAGAAGAACCGGCACACCCACATATACTTCCAGACCAACTACGAGACACCCTACTACCGCCTCATCCAGATGTTCTCCAGGAAGATAACAATGGCCGAGATGGAGGCTATATACGGTGACCTAGAGCCGGGCAAGGTGATGGCCGCGCTCACCCAGGCTGCAGACATACTACACCCCCAGCTAGACTACTTCGGAGGCTTCAAACACGTACTCGTACCCGTTGGAGCCGATCAAGACCCACACATAAGGCTTGCAAGAGATATCGCTGACAGGTTTGAGAACGAGCTAGGGCTCCGGAGGCCGGCCTCGACCTACCATCGGTTCCAGAGCGGGCTGGACGGCAACAAGATGAGCAGCTCTAGGCCGGACTATACCATATTTCTAAGCGACCCCATAGACGTGGCTGTGCGTAAGCTGAAGAACGCCCTCACCGGCGGCCGGGCGACGGTGGAGGAGCAGCGCCGGCTCGGAGGAGAGCCGGAAAAGTGCACAGTCTACGAGTTCTACGTATACCATCTAGTCAGGGACGACAAGAAGCTTGCGAGAATATACCAGGAGTGCAGAGGGGGGCGCCTCCTCTGCGGCCCTGACAAGCAGTACGCGGCCGAGCTGCTAGCCAAGTTCCTGGAGGAGCACCAGAGGAAGCTCGAGAAGGCCAAGGACAGGGTGCTAGAGTACGTGGAGCCCCCAAGCTTCTAGAGCCAGCCGCCGGGCCCCAGGTCCTCTAGATAGTCGAGCCTGCTGGGCCCGCCCCTCCTGGCCCTGCGCCCCAGCTCCCAGGGGGGAGGGTGGGGCGCGGAGGTGCGCCCCGCGCCGCTGTGTACCGGCTTAACCCTCCCAGCCCTTATGGCCTCCAGCACGCTTTCCGGGCTCTTCTCCTCTGCATCAATTATGCTGTAGGCCGCGCCCAGCTCGTCCACTAAGTGGGCATCGCTGTTGGCCAGCCCTGGTATGCCTAGCTCCCGCGCCGCCCGCTCCGCCCGCTGGTTGGAGGCCGGGTCGCTGCGGGCATTGTAGACCTCCAGCGCGTCCCAGCTGCCATGGTATACTAGCTCCCCTATGCCGGCGCGGCGGGTGTCAAACGGGTGGGCTGGAGCCACGAGGCAGCCGTTATCGTGAGCCACATCGGCCAGCTCTAAGGGGTCGCGGGGGATCCTCTCGAGGGGCTCGTCACTACAGTAGACCAGCACGTCGCCTGCAGTGGTACGCACCTCTGCCCCCGGGACTACGACTAGGTCGAGGCTCATACTCCTGGCCGCTCTAAGGGCTCGTAGACCTCCCTCGAACGTGTCATGGTCTGTCACGGCAATAACGTCTAGCTCCTTCTCTACCGCCGCTATCAGTACTTCCTCTGGGCTATTCCTACCATCACTGACCGTTGTGTGTACATGCATGTCAGCACGCAACCTCATAGAGTACGCCACCATGGCCTTGGAGGGGCTAGCTGTGCCTCCCAAGCCTGGCAAAGGGGCATATTTTCCTGTAGCTGCAGTACCTGCACTCCCAGTCGTACCTTGGCGCGCGGAGGTTGTATATTGTTTCTCTCAGCAGAGCCTCTACATCCACGCTGCTCGGCTCCACCTCGAACTCCACGAGCCTGTCGGGAGTTACATAGAGGAGGTAGCCGCGTTTAGCCCCTGTAAGCTCCATGTATATCCTCAGCTGCATTATGTGGTGCTCCCTAGGGCTATTCTCGGGTAGCTCCCTTGAGGTCTTGATCTCCACTATGGTGTGCGGCTTGCCGTCATCATTCCGTTTTAGCAGGTCTATCCTGCCCTTGAGTATATACTCCTCCCCATCTATAATGTACTTCCTCTCTATGGGCACCTCCGTCTCCCATCCCCGGCTGGCGAGAAGGGAGCCCAGGCCCGCGTGGACTAAATCGCCGAGGACTAGGGAGGGCTCGAACCGGAAGCTGAGCAGGGGGAATTGCAGCCTCATTACCCGTTTATAGCTGCATGATACGAGGTCGGTCACATAAACCACTCGGGGATCTGTCATCTCGCGCAGCCTTTCGCTGAAGTCGCGCTGCTTAGCCTTGTAGAGCTCACTAACTATACCCATGGCCCAGCCTGCACCCCTATCCGGCCTCTGCTGCCGGCGGGAAGAGCTATGGTCTAGGGCAGCCTATCTAGGAGGAGACGGAGGTCCTGGAAGTTCCCCACTTTCTTCCGGAGGGGGCGGAGCCAGCGTGCTAGGTTGTAGCAACCCTCCCCCCTCTCTATGACCCCCTTGTCGCGCAGGCTCATGGCTACTAGTATGGGCTTGGGGACTCCATGTATCTGGCTGAGATCCCGCTCAAATATTATCTCTCCGACTGATATATTGTCCCAAACATAGCTAAACACCTTCAGCTCGTCAGAGCTAAACCTTATTATTAGATCACGTAGCTTGTAGAGCGTCCTCCTCTCCTCCTCCGTGAGGCGAGTCAAGCTCTGCACCCCGGTACCTGCTTATCAGCATAACCAGGGCGCGACGGAGAGCCTCGCTACGGTTACGGAACACCCCGCTGCGCACCAGCTCGTCAAGCCTCTCCACAAGCTCCACCGGCGCCTTGAAGGTCACTATCACGGTCTGCGGCAAAAGCACTCCCCGGAGCCGTGGGTTTAGAGAAGTGCAGGGCCTCAGAATTAAGCCCAGAGGTGTAATACCGCAACAACTGCGCGGGCGAAAAAGGGGAGGCCCCTGGAGGTGCTGCGAACGATGGCGATAACCCGCGTCACCAGCTGCCCCAGCGACGAGGAAGTGTACCAGCTGCTAAGGCCCTATGTGGCTGAGTGGTTCCGGAGAAGGTATGGCAGCTTCACCCTACCCCAGCGCTGCGCTATACCACTGATAAAGAAGGGGCATAACGTGCTTGTATCATCACCCACAGGGACGGGCAAGACGCTCGCCGTGTTCCTCGGTATTATAGATGAGCTCTACCGGCTCGCCGAGGAGGGTAGGCTGGAGGAGCAGATATACGTCGTCTACGTATCACCCCTCCGAGCACTCAACAACGATATGAGGAGGAACCTGCTCCAGCCCCTCGAAGGTATAAGGAAGACTGCCGAGGAAATGGGGCTAAGCCTCCCCGAGATAAGAGTGGCTGTACGCACAAGCGACACACCGCCCTCCGAGAAGCAGCGGATGACCAAGAACCCGCCCCATATACTCATAACCACGCCCGAGAGCCTGGCTATCGCCCTCGCCGCCCCAAAGTTCCGCGAGAGGCTCAGCACCACACGCTGGATAATTATCGACGAGATCCATGAGCTTGCCTCAAGCAAGCGGGGCTCCCATCTCAGCCTCTCCGTGGAGAGGCTCGACTACGCAACTGGGGGTAGGCTGCAGCGCATTGGGCTCTCGGCCACCATAGCCCCGCTGGAGGAGGTTGCCAAGTTCCTCGTGGGCTACCGGGATACTGGAGAGCCTAGGGACTGCGTTATAGTGGATGCCAGGTTCGCTAAGCCGGTTGATATACGCGTACTCTGCCCGGTGAAGGACCTAATACATACTCCTGCAGATGTAGTGAACGAGGCCATCTATAGGCTCCTCGCTAAGCTGATACGGGAGCACCGCACCACGCTCATATTCACTAATACGCGGAGCGCAACTGAGAGGGTCGTGTACAAGCTCAAGAAGATGCTCAAAGAAGAGGGCATAGCAGATATTGATGAGATCGAGGCCCACCACAGCAGCCTCAGCCGGGACGTGAGGCTCTCCGTGGAAGAGAAGCTCAAGCGGGGAGAGCTGAGGGTAGTAGTATCCTCGACAAGCCTTGAACTCGGCATAGACATTGGCTATATAGATCTGGTGGTGCTCCTAAGCAGCCCCAAGAGCGTCTCCAGGATGCTCCAGAGGATAGGAAGAGCAGGGCACCACATACGCCAGGTGAGTAAAGGCAGGATAATAGTCGTTGACCGCGACGACCTTGTTGAATGCACTGTGTTGGCCAAGGCGGGCATGGAGAGGAAGATAGATCGTGTTCATATACCGAGGAACCCGCTTGACGTGCTGGCCCAGCACCTCGTCGGCATGGCTATAGAGAGGAAGTGGAGCATAGAGGAGGCGTACAGGCTGGTCAAGAGGAGCTATACTTTCCACACGCTATCGTTCGAGGACTTCATGTCGGTGCTCCGCTTCCTGGCGGGCCGCTACGGCCTAGAAGAGCACAAGGTATACGCTAAGATCTGGCTTGACGAGAAGGAAGGGGTCTTCGGCAGGCGCCGTGGGGCGAGAATGATCTACTACCTCAACAGCGGCACCATACCGGACGATGTCAAGGTGAAGGTCTACACGCTTGAAGGCCGCTACGTGGGAGACCTCGAGGAGGCCTTCGTCCAGATACTTGGGCCTGGAGATATATTTGTCCTTGGAGGCCGTACCTACGAGTTCATACGCTCCGAGGGTATGAGGGTCTACGTCAAGCCCGCGGAGGGCCAGAAGCCTACCGTGCCCAGCTGGTTCTCTGAAATGCTGCCACTGGCCTTCGACTCGGCGCTCCTAATAGGAGCTTTCCGCCGCCGGGTAGCGGACATGATTAGGAATGCTGTGCCGAAGAGCGAGGCCGTGAAGCGTATAGCATCGGAGTATAACCTTGAGCCCCACGCGGCCGAGAACATATACAACTACATACTGGAACAGTACCTGTTTACCGACGGGCTTGTACCCAGCGACAAGCTGATACTAGTAGAGATCTTCCACGACCATGACGAGGAGTCCACGTCGATAATATTCCACTCGCTCTTCGGCAGGAGGGTTAACGACGCATTGTCTAGAGCATATGCATACAAGCTCACTAACATGACCAATACTAATGTACGTGTAACCGTGACCGACAACGCCTTCATGCTCACCGTGCCGGGGATAAGAAATGACCTAGACGTGCACAGCCTCGTGTACAGCGTAACCCCAGAGAACATAGACGATATACTGAGGAGGGTGCTCCGGAACACTGAGCTCTTGAAGAGGAGGTTCCGCCACTGCGCGGAGAGGGGCTTCATGCTACTACGCCGCTACCGTGGACGCACCCGCGACCCGCACTCACTGCAGCTCAATGCGCAGGCGCTGCTCGAGGCTGTGGAGCGTATACCAGACTTCCCACTGCTCCGAGAGGCTTACCGGGAGATACTGGAAGACTATATGGATATAGAGAACGCCAGGCTCGTGCTCCGCTGGATCCACAACGGCGATGTGAAGGTGGCGCTCTTCGGGCCAACCAGCGTGCCAAGCCCATTCGCCCACCACATAGTGGTGAAGGGCTACAGCGACATAGTGCTGATGGAGGACCGGAAGAAGATGCTTATGGAGCTGCACAGCCGGGTTATGGAGCTGTTGGCTGAGAGGCTGGGCAGGGCGAGCGGGGAGGCTGCAGCCGTAGGGGGAGAGTAGGAGGGGCTCGGCGAAGGACCACCTCGTCACTAGCTGTTTCCCTCGGCTCGATCCCGGGGTATCTCCTCAACGCCCCCATGGCTTAGCTAGAGAGGCATTTCCCTTATTACTTCCAGGCCCGGCACTCTACTCCCCAGAACACGGGATCCTTATTGCCGTGCAGCTTGCGCAATAAGTACTTGATACCCACCATCGACGATCTTGACAAATAC
Source organism: Pyrodictium brockii (assembly GCF_055379715.1). Classification (NCBI taxonomy): domain Archaea; kingdom Thermoproteati; phylum Thermoproteota; class Thermoprotei; order Desulfurococcales; family Pyrodictiaceae; genus Pyrodictium; species Pyrodictium brockii. Next base: position 1,394,881 of record NZ_AP042401.1, on the reverse strand, counting down.
TTCGGCATTAAGGGCTCCAAGATACTGATAAGGATAGACATCAACAGCCCGATAAAGCCGGAGACCGGCGAGATACTCGACGACAGCAGGATACGCGCACACGCCGAGACGCTGCGAGAGCTCGTCGAGAGAGGAGCCGCTGTCGTCGCTATGTCGCACCAAGGGAGGCCCGGGGAGAGCGACTTCGTCAGCCTGAATAAGCACGCCGAGCTGCTCGAAAAGCATACGGGGATGACAATCCATTTTATAGACGACGTCATAGGCCCCGCCGCCCGCGAGGAGATAAAGAAGCTGAGGACGGGCGAGATACTGCTCCTAGACAACACGCGTCTCGTATCCGAGGAGATTATCGAAGCTACGCCGGAGAAGCATGCTGAGAGCATCTTTGTCAGCAGGCTAGCACCCCTCTTCAACTACTACATTAACGACGCGTTCGCCACCGCCCATAGAAGCCAGCCCAGCATTGTAGGCTTCCCCATGAAGCTCCCATCTGCAGCCGGCCGTGTAATGGAGAGAGAGCTAGTAGCTCTGTCAAAGCTCTACAACCCGGAGGAGAGGCCACGAGTCTTCGTGCTAGGCGGGGGGAAGGTTCACGACACCCTGAGGATTCTCGAGTATCTACACAGCAATAGGGCTGTGGATAGGATTCTCGCCACGGGTCTTGTGGCAGAGCTCTTCCTCGTCGCCAAGGGCGTGGATATCGGCGAAGCTAATATGAAGGTGCTGGAGTCGAAGGGGCTGTTAGCACTCCTCCCACGGGCCAGACGGTTGCTGCTAAAGGGTCTCCCTATAGAGACCCCTGTGGACTTCAAGACACTTGTGAACGATAATGTAGAGGTAGAGGCGATAGGCAGCAGCATCAAAGGCGTTATAAAAGACATAGGGCCCCAGACGATTAAGATGTACGTGGAGATCATGAAAGAGGCCAGGCTAATAGTCCTGAGAGGCCCCGCCGGCGTGATAGAGGATCCCCGGTTCCAGGATGGGAGCAAGGAGCTACTGCGGGCTGCAGTAGAGAGCAGCGCCTATGTGATAGTTGGCGGCGGCCACCTCAACAGCATTGCGGCTAAGCTGGGGCTCAGCGAGCGCCCCAACCTGCACATAAGCACGGGTGGCGGCGCGCTTCTCCTGTTCCTGGCCGGGGAGGATCTGCCAGGCCTGGTAGCCCTGGCTAAGTCAGCCCAGAAGTTCTTCGACAAATTCCTGAAGCAGGCCGCTCTCCCCTAAACCTCTTTGAGACGGGCACCCTAGAGAGAGGTGGAGGTGGCCGGCTTGGCCCGGGTAAAGGTGGCTGTGAACGGATTCGGCACCATAGGGAAGCGTGTCGCCGAGGCTGTTATGAAGCAGCCGGACATGGAGCTGGTCGGTGTCGTGAAGACTAAGCCGGACTATGTTGCCAGGTACGCGGTTTCGAGAGGCATACCGCTCTACGCTCCCAGCGACCGCCTGGAGGCCTTCCAGGAGAAGAGGGTGCCCGTGGAAGGGTCCCTAGAGGATCTCCTCGGCAAGGTAGACGTCGTGGTTGATGCCACGCCTGGAGGCATGGGAGCCAAGTATAAGCCCCTCTACGAGAAGTACGGTGTCAAGGCTATTTTCCAGGGCGGCGAGAAGGCTGACGTAGCCGAGGTATCGTTCAACACGCTGTGCAACTACGAGGAGGCCTTGGGCAGAAGGAGCGTCAGGGTGGTCTCCTGCAACACCACCGGGCTCCTGCGCAGTATATGTAGTCTCTCCCGGATAGCCAGGATAAGGCGGATACGCGCCACTATAGTACGCCGCGCAGCGGACCCCAAGGAGGTGAAACGGGGCCCCGTCAACGCTATAGTGCCGAACCCCGCTAGGCTGCCCAGCCACCACGCGCTTGACGTTAAGACTGTGCTGCCGTGGCTCGACATAGCTACAGCCGCAGTGGTGGTGCCGACAACGCTGATGCACGTCCACGTGGTGGTTGCAGAGCTGGAGCAGCAAGTGTCCCGGGAGGACGTGGTCTCGGCGTTCGAGCAGACGCCTAGGATACTGCTCGCCGACGCTGACACGGGGCTGGCCAGCACTGCAGACCTGGTAGAGTACGCCAGGGATCTCGGAAGGAAGCGCTACGACATACCGGAGCTAGTAATATGGCTTGACAGCGTGGCAGTGCTTAACGACAAGGAGGTTATATGGATGCAGGCAGTGCACCAGGAATCAATAGTGGTCCCGGAGAACATTGACGCGATAAGGGCGGTGATGGAGACTGCTAAGTCAGCCGAGGAAACCATGTCGATAACTGATAAGACGTTGGGCATAACTCATGGCCGCATACCTTAAGGACCCCAGCAGATAATTTATTCGAGAGCAATTCGACCCATACACCTCAATGGACCTCTAATGAAGCAGCCTGAGGGACTCGACCTTGGAACCTACATACACCGTGAGCTTTCTATTCAGGAAGATCCTGGTACCTGTAGACGGCTCCGAGTCCAGCATGAGGGCTCTCAAGGTGGCTCTTGACTTCGCCCAACGCTATGGATCGCGGATAACAGTGATACACGTGAAGCACCCTAGCGAGGACGCCACTCCCATCATTAATGCTGCTAAGAAGCTGGCAGGAGAGAGGGGGGTAGAGGTTTCAGTTAAGGTCAAGGAGTACAAGCCCAGCGCGAGTAGCGTAGCTAGCGAGATACTCTCCGAAGCCATAGAGGGCGGCTATGATCTCATAATACTGGGCGCCCGGGGTAACACCGCTAGCGAGGATATAATCATTGGCAGCGTGGCCCTCTCCATGGTGGTTAACTCGGCGACCTCGATTATGATTATCCGCTAGCATCCTACGAGGGCCCCCGGAGAAGAATAGCTGTTAAGAACGCTACAGAGAGCCCCGGCCTGCTGGGACGCTCGTCATGGGCGAGGAGGAGCAGGCCGTATACATTGTAGTGTGCAGCGAGGGCCTCTATCAAGCCGCGGGGCTTGCAGAGGCGCTATTGACAGCGGCGTCCCGGTGCAGCGGCGAAGCCGTGGTGTACCGTGTTACGCGCGTCCTTCAGCTAGCTGAGAGCGAACTTAACGAGCTGAGGAGCGTCCTACGCACCGCTGCCCGGGAGGGAGGAGAGCCCCGAGGGAAGCATATAGGAGAGGTGCCCAAGCCCTCCGGGAGAGCCCCCGAGTACGCTGTGGTTTTTGACCAGATGTACAAGGGCTTCGCAGACATACTGGCCCGCGAGATAGAGGATCCCCGCGTGGAGTTCCACGAGGTGCTTGGCAGGGGGATAAATAGGCCTCTCAAGGCCGGGGAGAGAGTGTACAGGCAGCCCGCCAAGGATGATTATGATATACTTAAGTTGCTAGAGCAGCTGGCTAACAGGTATAGGGGCGGCGTACTCTTCTTCACCGGTGATAAGAGGCTAGCAAACCAGGCAAGGCTCGTACCGGGGGTACACGTTGAGTACATACCTCCCGGCGAGGTAGCCGGCAAGGAGATGGCTCTAAAGCTTATGGCGCAGCGTATCCGCTCCTGGATCCTGGGCGGCAGACCCCCGGAGGGCTAGAGCCGGGGGTAGAAGCTAGATGGGTGATGAGACACTCCGATGAGGAGGGCTCCATGTGTATGTGTCGATGACTGCAGGGTAGGTTGCTGACCCACCCTCTTCACGTGCAAGCATGCTGGTGGCCATAATGCAGGAAGGCGGCGCGGGCAACGAGTGCGCCAGCATAGTGCAGGGCTTCATCGAGCGGCTCGCTCTCCAGGTTAAGCGGGATCTAGAGGCGGGGACGCCGCAGCTAACCCTGGCTAAGACGGTCGAGGCTGCCATAAGCTATGCCAGGGAGCATGGGGCCTGCGGCAGGCCCTCCAGGCAGCCTTACCACGCATACCTCATGAGCCAGTTTAACGCTCTGAACAGGCTAATACTAGACAAATCTATGGAAGCCTTGTCTGCACACCTTGAAAGACTCGGGGACGATGTCTACTCCGCCTTCTCAATACTCCTTACGAGGTATGCCATGCATGAGATAAGGCTAATAGATTATGCAGCCTCAATGCTGCGCAGCACCCTGGAGCAGGGGGTAGATGCTCTGGAGGCTGTCATCTCCATACTCGAGCCCCTAGTATTTGCGGCAGCTGCGCGGTACCTTGCCGCTATGTACGCGATCTCAAGCCTTCCCAGCGAGGAGGTACTGCGCCTAGCCGCCTCGCTCGAGAGGATAATAGCGGCCTATATGGATGAAGAGAACCAGGCCTTTGCGTCCCTGCAGCTCTACTTTCAGGGTGGTGGGGATGGCCGGGCCGAGTCGCAGAAGGAGAGTGGTCGATGAGATCCTGCGGAGACCCGACCCGAGTGGCCGCTACGTCATAGTTGTGAGGAGAACTAGTACGAGCTGGGAGGAGCTAAAGAAGCTGCTAAAGGGATATGGCCTAGAGGTAGAGGAGGCGGGCGACGTGGTGATACTGAGAACTAGGTCGAGGCGCATCGCCCGGGAGGTGGCGCTGCAGGCGCTAAAGATGGGGATACTGGATTCCGGCTAGCCGGGTCACGGTGCATCGTCTCTAGCAAGGCCTTATGGCCCTCAGCTTCTTCAGCTTCTCGTATATCTTGTTAACAGCCTCGTAGACCTCCTCCTCGCGCTTCGCCCCGGTTATCACCATCTTCCCCGAGCTGAATATTAGCAGGACAACGCGGGGCTCATCCATCCTGTGTATTAGGCCTGGGAACTGCTCCGGCTCATACATGCTGTTCTCCAGAGTCAGGGCAGCCCTCTCAAGGTCTACGCACACGTTTAGGTTGGCCGAGGCCACTATATTCTGTATCTGAACCTTGGGGCGCCCGTAGATCTGGATGCCGTGCTTCTTCAGGTTACGTACGATCTTCTTGACGGCTTCTATGAGGTCGCGCGTGCTCTTGGCCCCAGTCACGACCATCTTGCCTGACTTGAATATCAGTGCTGTTACCTTGGGCGAGTCGAGGCGGTAGACCAGCCCGGGAAACTGCTCCGGATTGTACTCTACCGTCAGTATGCTCCTCTCTATGAGGTTCAGGTCTAGAGTCTGGTCGAGGGATACTGTAGCCACTATGTTCTCTATGTTGGCAGTAGGCTTGGGCTCCTGCTCTGCAGCGCTACGCCTCTGCGGTGTGACAGAAGACTCCACACCAGGGCACCCTTTTAAGCCCTGTATAAAAATCCTATTTAAAACCTGCTGGCTAGGCTTCCGACGTCCTCCCGGGGGATGGAGAGGCGGGCAGTCTAGGACTCCAGGCAGGCGTGGAGGGTGACTGGCCTAGTCTCACGCCGACCCCCGTCTCGCAGCATCCTATCCTACGACACGGTCTCCAGGAGGGAACCAAGATAAGGGGGCTAGCGAGTGCCCTCTCCCACCCCGGGCGGCCCCGAGAGGGCCGTAGGCTGGCCGGAGCCCTTGCCCCTGTGGCCGCTGCGGCCTACAATCCCCTATCCCGGGGCCGCCCCCGGGTGGGGGGCTGATACCTCGTCTTCTCGAGGGGGAGACGACGGTACAGGATAGAGCTGCCTGCCAGCCCCAGCGGATCCTTCAGCACCAGGTGAATGCGGTCCACGAGGTCGAGCGCAGTCATGGATTCGCCGTACTCCCGGTAGGCCAGAGCACCCGCGGCTCCATTTACATAGGCGGCTATGCATGCAGCGTGGAATGGCTCGACACCCTTGGCTAGGAGGGCTGCGGCTAAGCCGGCTAGGGCGTCGCCCGTGCCACCGGTGCTCATTGCGGGGGCTCCGGCCTTGTTCAGCCTGGCACGCCTCCCATCGGTGATAACGTCGACGGGGCCCTTGAGGAGTATTGTGGCATTGCCGTGGAGTCTTGCCTGCTGCGCCGCGTCGGCTACCCGGGCCTCTATCTTCTCCACGGGTGCGGGCTTTGCACCAAAGAGGCGGGCGAACTCGGCCTCGTGGGGCGTGAGAACCATGTTGCCTCGTATAAGCTCGCGGCTCGTGGAGAGGGCCTTGAGGGCGTCCGCATCCACGACTACAGGCTTGCCGGGTGGTAGTCGTGCTAGGAGCTCTCTAACCGCCTCCTGGGTGGCTTCCTCGAGCCCGAGCCCCATGCCTATTGCCACTGCATCGGCCCGCTGGGCGACCGCGAGCAGTCGGTCGACGTGCTCTGGGCTCAGATAGGGGCCTTCGAGCTCCACGGGTATAATCGTGGGGTACCTCGCCGCGGCTTCCACCACTCTTGTAGGAGCCGCGAGGTAGACGAGGTCGAGGCCGGCCCGCTGGGCGGCCAGCGCGGAGATCACGGGGGCTCCCACGAAGCCCTGGGAGCCGCCTATTATGAGGACCCGGCCGGCCTGGCCCTTGTGGGTGCGCCAGCTCCTCCTCGGCACACGGTACGCTACGTCGCCAGGACCTACATATATCTCGGCCTCCGGCGGCGCGCCTATGGATGCCACAACAAGCTCTCCAACCAGGTCGGGACGGCGAAAGAGCCCCGGCTTCGGCTTGTGCAGCGTCACCGTCACATCAGCCCGGACCACTGGGCCTGGCGCCTCACCGGTGTCCGAGTCAAGCCCCGAGGGCACGTCAACCGAGAGCTTCAGAGCATTAGCTCTGTTTACTGCCTCTATGGCCTCCGCGTAAGGGCTCCTGGGCGGGCCGCGGAGGCCGGTGCCGAGGAGAGCGTCGACAACCGCGTCATAGCCCTCGAGGCTTATCCTACGGGGGTCCCGGGCTATGGTTATATCCACAGTGATGTCCATGACCTCCAGTGCCTCGTACATTGATCTCGCCTCCGGACTGCGTATATCCTCGGGCTTGGCCAGGAGTATCACATCCACCCGGTACCCCATGTAAGCCAGGTGCCTGGCTGCCGCGAGGCCATCGCCGCCGTTGCCCCCAGGGCCCGCGAGCACAGCCACCCTGGAGCCGTTGGGTACCCGCCTGGCCAGCTCTTCGGCAACGCTTCTCCCAGCGTTCTCCATCAGCTGGAGCCTGCTCACCCCCAGCGCCTCCGAGTTAGCATCTATAACAGCCACATCAAGGGATGATATGGTGTCACCGAGGCCGAGCTGAGGCTTCTCAGCATCCTCCAAGGCCTAAGCCCCCGCCTAGGTCCAGGCAACCTCTATTTCTAAGAGTCCCTCTGGGTTGAAGAGGGCGCCCCGTGGCGGGGAGAAAGATAGGCCTGGGGGAGCTTACAAGCCTAGACTACGAGGGCATTGCCAGGGCCCTCACCAACTTCATTCGAGGCGTGGTAAGGGAGGCTGGAGCTAGGGGTGTTGTAGTGGGTATAAGCGGGGGAGTAGACTCAGCAACCACACTTGCGCTCGCGGCCAGAGCCCTGGGGCCCGAGAGGGTACTCGCCCTGCTACTGCCGGACAGTGAGGTGACACCACGAGGCGATGTAGAGGACGCCCGTGAGCTGGTTAAATCCCTCGGAGTCCGCTACAAGGTTATCGACATAAGGCCGGTGGTGCGGAGCTTCCTGGAGGCTACTGGGGAGAAGCCGGACCGGAGAAGCCTGGGCAACTTGAGGGCCCGGGCCCGGATGGCCATACTCTACCTCTACGCCAATATGCAGGGCCTGCTGGTGGCAGGCACGGGGGACCGCAGCGAGATACTGATAGGCTACTTCACAAAGTACGGGGACGGTGCCGTGGACTTCCTGCCAATAGGCTCCCTCTACAAGACGCAGGTGAGGAGGCTGGCCCTCCACCTGGGGGTGCCGGAGTCGATAGCCCTGAAGCCCAGCAGCCCTAGGCTCTGGCCGGGCCACCTGGCCGAGGAGGAGCTGGGGATGAAGTACGAGGAGATTGACCTGGCGCTCTACGCTCTCTTCGACCTGGGGCTCGGGGTCGAGGAGGCTGCTGAGGCCACTGGGCTGCCCAGGGAAAAGCTGGAGAAAGTGCTGGATATGCACCGGGCGAGCGAGCACAAGCGTAGGCTCCCGCCGGCCCCGGATCCGGGGGATACTGTGTGGAGGTTCCGTAGGCGCTAGGCGTGGCCCTCCACCTTCCCGGCTGCCTGCACCGTTGCTGGATGGCGGAGCAGCTGCTCTAGCTCGTTGTAGATCTCGCTCAACACGGTTAGGGGGTTCAGCCCGCCGGACGCTATGGCTTCTATCTCCTCGTTGAGGCGGCGCGTCCTCTCCTCGGAGACCAGGTCGCCGTAGTTGGCCTCCAGGTACTCGTAGACTTCTATCCCCAGCTTGGTCGGTACAAGTCTCTTCCTGTACTTGCTCTCCAGCACGTAGCCGTGGCGGGTTAGGGCCTCGAGTATCTTGGCGTAGGTGCTGGGCCTGCCGAGGCCGCGGCGCTTCATAAGGGCTACCACGTCACCGTGACTGTAGAGGTATACTGCAGAGCCGCGGCGCACCACGACCCGGGAGGCCTTGACGCGGTCCCCCTTCCGTAGGCCCGCCAGTGAGGGGTAGAGCGGGGGCTGTGGGTAGTAGCGGTGGAAGCCCTCCACCGGCGCTGCGACGTAGGCCTCCACCTCTGCCAGGGGCCCGTAGCCCTCAAGGCCAAGGAGTATGCGGAGGCGTCTTAGCCTCGCCGGCCGCAGCTGGCTTGCTATGAAGCGGCGGAAGATGAGGCTGTAGAGCCGGTAGTGGCTCTCCCTCACGGTGATGGGTAGCCTCAGCTCGCCGAGGGCTACCATTCTACGGAGGGTCTCAGCGTCCAGGGGCCTGGTGGGCCTTATCGCCTCGTGGTGGCCCTGAGGCCCCCAACTGCGGGGCTGGAAGTCCTCGATGCCCCCCTTGGAGGAGAGGTACTCCCTGGCAATGCTCTGGCCGAGCGCTGACACGTGGGTCGAGTCCGTGCGGTGATAGGTTATCAGCCCAGCCTCGAAGAGCTCCTGGGCTATCCTCATAGTCTTCTGAGAGGAGTAGCCCATCAACCTAGACGCGTCGTATATGAGGGACTCGGTGGTGTAGGGTGGGGGCGGGTTCAGATCCACAAGCTCCTCCGCCACGTCCAGTACTAGAAGCCCCTTCTCCGTGATCTCCTCGGCCACCCTCCGAGCCTGGCTGGGCTCCTCAAAGTGGAGCCTCAGTAGGGGCCCGTCCTCCAGCCTGGCGTAGACGTTGTAGCCTATGTTTGCTCTCCACTCCCGGTAGCGGTCTATAATCCAGCCCAGTACGGGCGTCTGGACCCTGCCGGCGCCGAGCCAGTGCTTGTTGAACACGCTCCAGAGGTGCTGGCTGAGCCCGAAGCCTATCCAGCGGTCTTCTATCCTTCGAACGATCTGTGCCGAGGCTAGCCTCTTATCCACGCTGCGCGGCGATGCGAGAGCCTTTAGCAGCTCGTTCCTAGTAATCTCGTGGAGTTCTATCCTCTTTATACTGCGTGCATAAGGCTTCAGGAGCAGCTCTAGGTCGTAGGCAATCTTCTCCCCCTCTATGTCGGGGTCGGTGGCTATGTACACAGTCTCCACCTCGCTAGCCAGCTGCCGGAGCGCATCAACCACATCCTGCTTGCTAACCACGTTGCTTGAGCCGCAGCGGGGGCAGACGCTGCTGCTGGAAGAGAACTGGTGGCCACAGTTTAGGCAGCGCTTGATAGGCTTATATACAGGGCTCACCCCACCTCCACTAATCTCTACACCGTGCACTCCTTCGCCGTCAACCGATAGGTCGTAGAGGTGGCCGGCGGAGGCTGTTATCGACGCAACGTGTATCTTCCCGGACACGTGGTTATAGAAGGTCGTCTCATAGACTGTCAGCGAGCCTACGCGCCTCCGGACGGGCCTGCCGAAGAAGCTGGCAATTGTCCTGGCCTTGGTAGGGGACTCGACCACTATGAGGCAGGTCTCTATGTCCACCCTCCGGCCCGTGCCGCTGCTCCTGCTGGCACGGGCCTTCTCCATCTCCTCCTCCACCTTACGCCAGTCAAGCTTCTCGAAGTCAACGCTCTCCAGGTACCTGCGCAGCCTCTGGGACAGCAGCTTCACCAGCTCCTCCTCTTCCTCGAAGACTATGCTTACTCCATGGGTCATTATCGAGCCCAGCATGCGGCTAGCACGGCCGCTAGCCTGTAGGTAGGTGGCCGCGTCCGGAGTTATCGCCACGATATCGCTGCCGGTGTGGCGGTAGAGCACGCCCCCGACAACGGTTGAGGAGCCGGGCTCTAGTGTCTCCTGGAGCCTAGCCAGCACCCTCCTTCTAAGAGCCTGGAGGCCTTCCAGCAGCTCGCCCAGTCTCCCATCAAGCTTCTCGCCGGAGGCGAGGGCTATGCGTAGAGCAGTCTGCTCCCCGGGGCTCGTCCTCGAGAGGAGGCGGGCGGTTTCCTCGCTACCCTCTATGCCTAGCTCCACCCCCGCCCTCACTATGCGGAATGGCGACTGTAGCGCTTTCTCGGCGCTTACCGCCTGGCTGGGCACTCCGACAAACACTGTATAGAGCACGCGTCTGGGCATGTCTATGCCGCGTACTATGACGCCGTAGTAGGAGGATATGCCGACCAGGACGTCGTACTCTCCGGAGGCGAAGCGGTCTAGAACCCTGCGGCCTGCCAGGGCGAGGCCTGCCCTCACGCCAGCCTCGTTTAGCGCTTTAACAAGCCTTCTGGCGAGGTCCTTGCCGAACCTCTTGGCTACGAAGACGAGGCCTCCGGGGCCTAGCCTCCTTACGGCCTCCACAGCGTCCCCAGCCGGGTCGCTGCTCACATGGTAGAAGTTGGCTATGCTCCTAGTATAGTCGTAGACCCTCCCTATGTCGAAGCCAAGCAGCTCGCGGAATAACCTCGGCTTCAGCCCCTGGGCTCTCCCCGTGGCTGATGCTATCACCAGCTGGCCCGGCGTGGACGTGACAAGCTTGGCTGAGAGCCTTGCCTGCAGCTCCTCCATCTCGCGTAGGAGCTGCTCGTAGCGCCTAATATTGCCGGAGAGCCTGGCTAGGGATGCCAGTATCTTCTTCTTAACCAGGCTGTACGCCGTGGCCAGGGTCTCCTCGTCAAAGCCCAGCAGCATCAATATCTTGTCTATGTTCTTCGAGTTCCTCAGTACAGCATCCACATCGTCGACCAGCACCAGGTCGAAGCGGGTCCCCTGGAGCAGCTCCCAGCGGCGAGAGAGGAACCCAGTAGTGGTGACTAGTATGTCGTAGTCACCCCTCTCTATGAGGTGTAGGCTCTCCTCCCGCCTGCTCCTGCTCAGGCTGGAGTAGTAGGAGACAATCCTTGCAGCGACACCGCCCCTCTCTGCAAGCACGCGGAGCTTCTCCTCGACCTGCCTCGCGAGGTTCTCCGTGGGGAGCAGGTAGTAGGCCCGGGCGCCGGACCTGGCCCGGTAGAGGGCATAGACGCTTAGGAGCGTTGTCTTGCCTACACCGGTGGGAGCCACTATTGCCATACTCTCGTTCTGGAGTAGCCTCTTAGCCCAGGTCCTCTGGGCGCTCCAGAGCCTTCCACCCGTGAGCCGGTGGAAGAACTCCTCGAAGTCCCGGAGCATCGTGACAGTGCTGTAGAGGTACAGGTAGCCCTGGAGGACACCCCTACTAGCCAGCTCTCTGCCGATACGCTCCACGAGGCCATAGTAGTCGTGGGGGAGGCTCTCCGGGGCCGCGGGCATACAGCGGGCGCATGGGAGGCGCTGGGAGAGCCTGTCAGCTGTTATAGGCCCGCCGCAGTTGGGGCAGGCTCCGTGATACAACGGCCTCAGCAGCGTCCACTCCATGCCGGGTCGCCTACCTATCCAAGTGCGCTGGAGGAACTACCCGATGGCTAGGCTTAGCATGGGGCTGCTGTGATTGACTTAGAGTAGCTGGCCCAGTAACACCCCGAAGCCCATGCCCGAGGGGAGTAAAGCCTAAATAGAGGACCCGGCCGGTCTGCAGCACATGACCAATGCGCGAGGGGACATGCGATGGCGCAGGCGAGTGCAGCTCCGAGCAACGTCGTTCTCGTGGGTAAGAAGCCTGTCATGAACTACGTTCTGGCGACCCTAACCCTGCTGAACCAGGGTGTCAAGGAGGTAGTGATAAAGGCTAGGGGCCGCGCCATAAGCAAGGCTGTCGATACCGTCGAGATAGTGAGGAAGAGGTTCCTGCCCGGCAAGGTCGACGTAAAGGACATAAAGATCGACAGCCAGGTGATCCAGAACCCCGACGGCCGCCAGAGCAGGGTCAGCACCATAGAGATCGTCTTAGAGAGGAAGGAGGAGTAACGTACGAACATTCCCGGGGACACATGAGGTATTTTTACGGTGAAGACCTCTGCCCCGCCCTGTAGCCAGTGCCGCGAGAGTGAAGAAGCCTGCAGGAGGCTCGCAGCACTCCTCTCCTATATCGATATGGACCCGCGTATTCTGCTTAGGCTGGTCTGCGACGGTCTTCCCGGCCTCTACCTGGACTTCATGAGGCTCTTCAACGCGTATCAGAGGCTTCGGAAGGGGCTCGGGCTGGAGCTCCTTACCGCGTCTCTAGAAGAGGGGGAGTAGCCCCATACTCCTTACGCCGTAATTCCTTTGGCTAGGATGTGTCCACCCCTCTCTCCTCGGGAGGCGGGAATTGTTGACGAGAGGGCTTGTAAAAACCCGCGCATGTGGCAGCCGTAGGGCCCCTTGCAGAGCTGCCAGAGGATGGTAACGGCGTTCTGAGCCGAAGCCTTAGCGGCGGCCGGCCTGGCCCTGCTGGAGCCTGATTAGGAGGCGCCGGTACTCCTTCCTGTTGCGGACGCGGGGGGCGGGGTTCTTCTTGGGCTTGGCGGGTATGCGTGGGGTCTGCTTCCTAACCTTACCTGCCTTTGTAAGCGAGCCGTGGCTGGGCATGTGCTGCTCCCCAGGGGGCTGGGGCCGCCTCTAGACCTTATATAGGCTTTATCCCTTGGGGGTGCTAGTTCACCTGGGCAAGGCGGGATGGAGGAGGCTGGCTACACTGGTGTTGCGTTGAGGCTTCTCCGGAGGGCCGGGGCTAGGCCCGGCGACCGTATAAGGATTGAGAGGAGCGATGGCCGCGTCTTCGAGGGCGTTTTGATGCCCCGCTACGCTATCTCGGCTAGGCCCATCATAGTCGTGAAGCTTGATAACGGCTACAATATAGGGGTACGGGTCGACGAGGGGACGCGCATAGAGGTTGTGAAGACGAGGGAGGCTATACTCCATGAGGCCGCGGCCGGCGCTCCCGCGGCTGTGCCGCTTCTCGAGGAGCAGCCGCCTCCCGGGAAGAGGCCCAGGGTGACGATACTCGGGACTGGAGGCACTATAGCCAGTAAGGTAGAGTACGAGACCGGGGCTGTGAGGCCGGCCTTCTCGGCTGAAGAGATACTGGAGGCTGTGCCGGAGGTAGGCTTCATAGCCGACATATCCTCGAGGGTTGTCATGAATATACTGAGCGAGAACATGAGGCCCAAGTACTGGGAGAAGATAGTTGACGAGGCCGCCAAGGCTATCCAGGAGGGGGCTGAGGGCATCGTTGTAGCGCACGGAACCGACACCATGGCTTATACCGCGTCGGCGCTTGCCTTCGCCTTCCGGGGGCTACCGGTTCCGATAGCCTTCGTGGGGGCCCAGAGGAGCAGCGATAGGCCCAGCAGCGACGCCGCCTTCAACCTGGTAGCCGCCACCCTGGTGGCCGCTAGGGCGCCCTTCGCGGAGGTCGTAGTGGTCATGCACGGGGAGGCCGGCGACACCTATGCCCTTGCCCACCGCGCCACCAGGGTTAGGAAGATGCACACCAGCCGCCGCGACGCCTTCCAGACCATAAACGGAAGGCCGTTAGCCAAGATCTACCCCTTTGAGGGGAGGATAGAGCTGCGGGACAAACCGCTCCGTGAGAGGGGCAGGGAGGAGCTGCACGTGGTAAACGGGTTCGAGGAGAAGGTAGCGCTGGTGAAGTACTATCCCGGCATGGAGGCGGAGCTGATAGACTTCCTCGTGGACCGCGGCTACCGGGGAATAGTGCTGGAGGGCACCGGGCTCGGCCACGTCGGCGAGTGGCTTGTCGAGAGTATAAGGCGTGCGGTGGAGCAGGGGGTAGTTGTGGTAATGACGTCGCAGACTCTCTTTGGAAGGGTTAACATGAACGTCTACACTACGGGGCGCAAGCTGCTCCAGGCCGGTGTCATACCGGGGGAGGATATGCTTCCCGAGGTAGCGTTTGTGAAGCTCTCCTGGATACTGGCCCATACCCATGATCCCCGGGAAGCGGGTAGGATGCTCCGCGAGAACCTGGCAGGAGAGATAACGTATCGCCACACACTGGACCTCTATCCGAGGTGGCCGCATTGATCGAGCCTAAGGTGGATCCCTCGAAGTATGATCCTAGGGAGCTGGGGCTCCGAGTAGGCCTGGAGATACACCAGCAGCTTGATACGAGGCGCAAGCTGTTCTGCAGCTGCCCGACCACGCTGGTGAGCGAGGACGCTGATAAGGACGAGTTCATTAGGCAGCTTAGGCCCACGAGAAGCGAGCTCGGGGAGGTGGATATAGCCGCCCTCTTCGAGTGGCGCAAGGGCCGGCTATACCACTATCATGCGCCCCGCGCCGCCTCCTGCCTGGTCGAGGCGGACGAGGAGCCACCCCACGAGATCAACCGGGAGGCGGTAGTGATAGGGCTAGCCGTGGCGCTGGCGCTGGGATCCACCCCGGTGGACGAGATCTACGTTATGAGGAAGATAGTGATAGACGGGTCTAACACCACCGGGTTCCAGCGCACAGCGATCATAGCCCTGGGCGGCGGGATAGAGCTAGAGAGCGGGAAGAAGATAGGGGTACAGACAATAGCCGTAGAGGAGGATGCTGCACGCAAGCTTGGCGAGGAGGGCCGCTACACCCACTACATGCTCGACAGGCTGGGCATACCGCTGATAGAGATCTCCACCGCGCCCGACATAGAGACTCCGGAGGAGGCATACGAGGCGGCGCTAACCATAGGCCAGCTGCTCCGCCTCACCGGGAGGGTCAAGAGGGGTATAGGTACGATTAGGCAGGATCTCAACGTCTCGATAAAGGGCGGTGTCAAGACGGAGATAAAGGGTGTTCAGAGGCTCGATCTCCTCCCGAAGATAGTGCTCTACGAGGCTATACGGCAGAAGAGGCTGCTAGAGATACGGGATGAGCTACGGAGCCGGGGGGTCTCCAGGCGCGACGTCGAATCCGCCGAGATAGTTGACGTCACCGGCATTTTCAGAGGCACAGGGTCGAAGATAATAGCTAGGGCCATCAAGAGGGGCGGCAAGGTTCTCGCAGTCAAGCTGCCGGGGTTCCATGGGCTGCTGGGAGTGGAGGTGCAGCCGGGGAGGCGCTTCGGAACCGAGCTGGCGGACTACGCCAGGTTCTGGGGCGGCGTAGGGGGAATATTCCACACCGACGAGCTGCCCGGCTACGGGATAACCGAAGAGGAGGTAGAGCAGCTCTACAAAGCCGTAGGCGCTGCCCGGGGCCGTGATGCAGTAGTGATAGTGGCTGATGAAGAGCCGAAAGCCCGGAAGGCTCTACAAGCTGTGGTCGAGAGAGCTGCTGCAGCCCTCGAGGGCATACCGAAGGAGACCAGGGCTGCTAAGGAGGACGGCACAACCAGGTTCATGAGGCCTCAGCCAGGCTCGGCGAGAATGTATCCCGAGACCGACATACCACCCCTTGAAGTCACAGAGGACCTACTTGAAGAAGCCCGTAAACTCGTGCCGGAGAAGCCCAGCGAGAAGCTGAGAAAGCTGAAGGAGAGGTACGGGCTAAGCGATGACCTGGCTCGCCAGATAGTGAGGGATGTGAGGCTAGACCTATTCGAGAGGCTCGCAGAGAGGTACGGGGATAAGGTCCCCCCATCCTACATAGCATCGATATTCACGAACATATTGAGGAGCCTTTCACGTGAAGGCGTGCCGATAGACAACCTGAGCGATGAGAGTATTGAGGAGGTTGTCTCGGCTGCCGCGCAAGGCAGACTAGCCAAGGACGCGGTGCCTGATGTGCTTGCATACTTGGCTAGAAACCCCGGAGCAAGGCTCGACGACGCCATGAAGGCTCTGGGCATACAGGCAGTAGACATGAGTATGGTGGAGAGCATGGTGGAGGAGGCAGTGAGAGCACTTGAGGGCGAGATAAGAAGCCGCGGCTACGCGGCGCTAAGCAAGGTGATGGGTAGAGTTATGCCGAAGCTGCGCGGCAAGGTGGACGGCAGAACCGTGGCTGAGATAGCCAAGAGGAAGATAAGTGAGCTGCTGGGGGAAAGGAGGGGCTGAAGCTGGTAGTCAGCCACCCGCGGCAATAAAGGAGCACTCGGCTACATATTTCCGGAAGACCCGGCCATTTACCTCCAGGGGCGTCTATCCTAGCTCCATAGTGCTGGAGGCGGTGAAGAGTACTCCCGACGCTGAAAACGGGCCGTGATGAAAAGGCATTTGTCGGAGCCTCTAGCACCTGGCCCTCTTGAACGACTATATGATTGCTGGTACTGTGTCTAGAGCCCGGTGGCGCTCTCCGATATAACCTCCGGGCCGCTTACCTTCTTCCTGCGCTCGACTATGTCTAGTATCCTCTCTATGAAGTCCTCCTCGTAAGGCACGCCGACGAAGGCTAGTACGCCGTTTATAGCTATAGCAGGGACCGACATCACGTTGTACTTGTCTGCTATGTCGGGGTTCTCGTAGGCCTCCACAGTGTCTGCTATGAAGTCGCGTTTCCCATTCCTCCAGGCCTCGAAGGCGAACATGTTGGCCAGGAGAGCGGCGTAGGGGCAGTAGGGGCACTGAGGCGTCACTATTACCTCTATATGCACTGGCTTGTCTATGCTTTTTATCTTCTCTATGGTGGTCTGGTCTAGGCCGCTATCCTCCTGGGATATCCTGATAATTGTCTCAACAAGCCCTCTTATCTCCTCGCCGCTGGGGGTGCCGGTGTACCTTATCGACCCCTCTAGGAGCGTAGTTGTTGGTATTCTTTCAACCTTCTGCCTCTTAAACTCCTCGTCGTCCTTACCCTTCTCGTAGACCCGTACCTTGACCAGCTTTTTCCCGTTCTTCTCCGGGGCTTCTTCCTCAAGCACCTTGGCTATCTTCAGCGACTCGTCGCAGTATCTACAGTTCGGGCCTATGAATACGTTTATTGTAACGGGCTTTTCTAGATCCTGGAATGCCTCGCGTATAGCCTCCCGGGTTTCCTGGTCTATCTCCATGCGTACCGGATCCGACATGGCGTACACCCCTTGCCCAACGCCCCTTCTGTGCCGCCAAGACCGTGCTATTAGCTATTTGGTTCTTTTCTTCTTTTCTCTTAAACGAACGTAAGCTAATTTCTACCGCTAATTCCCATCACAGATGCTCCTGGATGCTTTGGAGGAGGCTCCGGAGGTGACGCCTCACATACAGCCCGGGGCAGCTGTTATAAGGATAGGCTAGTAACATTCGTGAAAATGGGTCACGAGAGCTATGGCTGGACAGGCAGGCTTTCTGTCAGCGCCCTGCGAAATAGCTGTAAAGAAGTACGTGCCATCGATAAGGGCGTCACTAGCCATAGTGCTGGTGCGCGATTATGGTCTGACCATATACCGGGCGGCTAAGCTGCTCCGGCTGACGCCGGCTGCGGTCTCCAACTATCTGCTTAAGCGTAGGGGTGGAAGCTACATAGATGTTATCCTCAAGGACAAAGAGCTATACGGAATGGTCGCAAAGATGGCTGAGCAGATTATAAGCAATAATGCGGTTGAGAGGCTGATGCCTCTCTACATATGCGAGATATGCCGCAAGCTTAGATCTAAGGTCGAGCCTAAGGCTGTGCTGCCGGAGCCCCCCTACTAGCGCTTCCCGCTCTCCCATCCCTATGGAGTACTCCCAGAGCATTGGCTATATGCCGCCTTTTCCTCTCCTGCGCAAGAGAGGCGGAAGCTCCACGCCCTCAATTCTTACCAGCGCTGTCTGGAGAGATGCAAGCGGTATAGCCACCCTATTAAAGCTCGGAATTAGCTCCTCCCATGCTGGCTGAAGCCCCGTGTAGAGCAGCGCCCTTCTCAGCCTGTACCCCTCGACTACAAGCTCGTGCCTCCGGGCCACCGGCGACGGGTTCCAGACTAATAGTACGAGTTCCAGACTCCTACCCTCACGGCGCACGGAGGCGTAGAGCGGTATTAGCCCCGTGGGAGACCATAGTGGCGGGTTCTCGGCATTAGGCCTCGCACCGTCAGCGGCCAGGAGGTTTCCTAGGAGATAGGCTGTGTAGAGCCACGTGGGGCTGCATCTCCTGGCGTCCAGTGCTACCCCTCTGCCTTCCAGTATCTCCAGGACCCCCTTCTCGTCGACCCCTACCCTGCATTGCTCTGATGGGGGTGTGCAGACCAGCGCTAGGTAGCTGCCTCCTCCGCCCACGCAGAGCCATGGCACCCGGTATATGCGGCTGCCCCTGGCGAGTCTCCTCCTGACCCAGGAGAGCATTGTCGGCTGCACTATCCTGGGCCGGTAGACCTTGGAGTATATGCGGCTGCCCTCCTCGGCGGGCCGCGTAGCCGGGGGTCTCGCGGGACGGCTGCAACCCAGCCGGGGCCTGCACACCATACCTGTTGACGGCGTGTAGGCGTCTGCCACGACAGCCGGGCTCTCTCCGGGGCCAGCTAGTGCCTGGAGAGCCTGGCTTACAGCCCGGTAGCTGGGGCCACGGTAGTCCGGGGCCGGCGGGTATAGGGGTAGCTCCGCGAGGCTGCAGCTGCAGCCGGGTATGGGGAGCCTTGCCTCTAGCCAGGTGCCGTTCCTCGCTACCAGCCTCAGCCTGGCCTCGCCGCCGCAGTCTAGAGCATCTACCCCCGCCGCTCGGAGCACCGGGGCGTTGGGCTCCGACAGCAGTGCTCTGCAGCTCTCTCCAGCACCTAGGCGAAGCCTTGAACCTTCCAGGGCGGCGGCCCGGAGGAAGGGGGCCAGGATAGCTATGAGTGTCTCGCGGAGGCCTTCCAGGCTGCTCAAGACCTTGTGGCTTCCTCCGCTATATCTATGGCGCGGCTGACGAGGCTCATGCTCACCCCCTTCGCCTTTGCCCTCACCACCTCCTCGTCGGCGTCCACCTTGAAGCCTAACTTCTCCAGCATATCAGCCGCTCTCCTGGCGCTCTCCCTGCTAGAAGCGTTTATGACGAGCTGCGTGGACGAGGGCGCCGGCCTTATCCTGACCGTTATACGGTACGAGCCCTGCCTCACCCCGGATACAGAGTGGTACTCTAGCATGCCGCCTAGAAGGGTTGTCTGCTGGGACCGGGACTCGGCTACCTCGAGCCCACGGTTCCTGAAGAGCGTGCGTATACTAGATGGGGAGGCCTCGGTGGCCACGGCTCGCGTCACCCCCCAAGGGGTCGTGGGCGTCCAAGGCTTCCTCAGAGGCCGGGGAGGTGGAGGCCGGCCGTCCCGCATATACCCAGAGGCCCCGGAGGTTAGGGGTTGAAAGATTTCAACGTCTCTAGTACAGCTTTTGCAGCCTTCTCTACGAAGGGCTCTAGCTCCTGGTGGTGCTTGAGCTCTTCCTTGCCGGGCACGGCCAGGTTGTCCGATATCACCAGCAGCGCGGAGGCGTTGAAGCCTCTCAGTGCAGCAAGCGCGTAGAGTGTGGCAACCTCCATCTCTACCGCGATTATTCCACGCTTGGACCACTTCTCGACGAACGCTGGATCCTCGGCGTAGAAGGCGTCGCTGCTGAACACGGGACCCAGGTAGACGCGGCCGTGTATCTCCCTAGCCTTCTCGTAGAGCATTGTTGTGAGTACTGGGTTGGGGGCCGCAGCCATGCAGGCGTCGGGCACATAGGAGCCCACGGTGCCTCCATGCATGTAGGCTGCACCGGTAGCTACCACCGCATCGCCTATATCAAGCCGGGGTACGAGTCCGCCAGCCGTGCCGAGCCTTATGATTGTACGCGCCCCAAGCATGTGGAGCTCCTCAAACACTATGGCCGCCGAGGGCCCTCCTATGCCATGTACCGCTACGCTGACCCGCTCGCCCCTATAGTAGCCCGTGTATATGTTGAAGCCGCGCTCCTCGTTAACTAGTTCAGCATCCTCGAGAAAGTGCTCAGCCAGGAACCTGGCGCGGGCGGGATCGCCTACGGCGACGACCTTCTTGGCCACCTTCTCGGGGCTTATACGTATATGCTGCGGCCTCATCTTCATAGGAGCTTCACCGGCTACGCCCCTGCGCCCGCCGGCTTTAAGCTACCACCCGGAGGCTAGGCAGGCTGGGCTATGATGAGCGCCCGTGATGGCAGGGCTCCGATGCCATTGCACGAGCATTCTGAGCCCTCCCTCGAGGAGAGCTTAAAGCCGGGCTGGTGTACTCGGCCATCCAGGAGCTCGTGGGGCTGTGTTGAGCTCTGACCGCTGCTGAGCGCCCCTCTAGTGCTGAGAATGGTAGCCGCTGAAGCCCCTCCTCGCCTTCCACCGTTTGCAGACAGCGAATCCCCTCGGGGACTGTTATGGGGGAGAAGTTATAGGGTGCATCCGCGGGCCACTACCAGTTAACACGGAGTGAACCATGGATGAAGAAGCACTAATGCTTATAGACAAATACCTCGGCGAAATCATAGAGCATGTTGTTTATAAGTATCATTATAACGTTGATCTCGAGGACGAGTATGAGAGCCTTCTCCGCTACATATACCGGAGGCTCGTAAAGGCGTGGTTCAAGGGCCGCGGGGTCTCCCTCAAGGAGTTTGAGGCTGCCCTGCAGAACGCGCGCAAGAAGAGGCGCCAGCTGGAGATTCTTCTAAGCTATCTAGTGAGCCGCTACGCGGCCAGAAACGGGCCCATATATATGCCCCGGGGAGGAGACTGGTACGACGAGAAGTACTAGCCACTCGTAGAGGGCTACATGGGGTTCTGTTCGCGGTAATGTCGTCATCCCCTATCCCGGGGTCGCGGGGGGCAAGTCACAACATCCCCCGGGGCTACTGGCTCGGGGCCCGGGGAGAGTTATAGAGGCTCCCCGGGGCCTCCAGTTCCTCCACTCGGGCTACTGCCCGGGGGGAATTCTCTCCGAGCAGGGTTCCAAGGGAGTGGGCATCGTGGCTCGCGGCAGGAGGAGATCCACCAGGTCAGCAGGGTCTACGAGACGTAGACACGGGGCCAGCTCCCGCGGCTCCTCGGGTGCTAGGAGGCTCTCCCAGCCAAGGGTGGACCCGGATAAGCTGCTCGACTCAATAGTGGATGAGGCCGTGCAGAGGCTTGGGCTAGGAATACTAGGGCTCGACAGGGAGTCTTACAAGGAGATGCTGAAACCGCTCGTGGAGGGTATAGTCGAGCGGTACTCCTCCAGGCCCTCCAAGGATGCTATAGTGTCTAGGCTGCAGAACGCGGTAAACAATGTCTACATCCTCGCCTCCGCGTACCTCCTCGAGAAGCTTGAAAAGCTCACCCCGGAGCAGCTCGAGTTCGTCGTCACCTACGGGGGCCCCATCGCAGCAAAGTATGCCTCGAGGCTCTACAAGGAGATTGTTGAGAGTAATAGGAGGGACCTCCTCCCGCTGCTGAGGAGCGCATGGGAGCAGTATGGCAGGCCTACCCCCATAGCCTGCCCCCGCTGCGGCTTCCGGGCCGTGACGCCTGACCTGGTGTGCATGGTGTGCGGCTACACCCTCTCCGAGAGAGAGGCTAAGGAGGCTATCGACTTTAACTATAGGCTTGAGGAGTTTGTGGAGCTCTATCCTGCATCAGATGTGCGTGAGGCTATTGAGAGGGGTGTTGTAGTCGTCGGGGATACTCTCAAGCCCCCGTCGGCCCCGCGGGAGCCAACCGATATAGTGCTGCATCTGACGCGCTCGGAGAGGGAGAGGCTGCGAAAGCTGCTGGAGGAGAGGAAGGCGAGCTATGCTAGAGGTCCAGGCGCCTAACGAGCTTGAGGAGCTGATTAGGTCTACGCGTATACTCCTGGTCCTCTTCTACGACTCGCGCAGTCCTAACGGGAGGTACCTCGCCGGCATAGTGGAGGATATTGCCCGTGCAGTGGAGCCCGTGATAGCTGTGGCGAGGGTTGACGCCGCTACGCTGCCCGGCGTGGTGAGGCGCTATGCAAGGTCTGTGCCCAGGCTGCAGCTCTACTTTGATGGGGAGAAGGTGTGGGAGCAGATAGGCTTCTTCTATAACAGTGCCAGCGACAGGTACGCCATTAGGAGGGGTATACTCTATGCGCTTCGGAGCCGCAACACCAGCCCTTCTAGGCTAGGCATCTCCCTCCGCTTCTAACCCTAGAGCAAGGTTTATATAGAAGCACTCTGAAGGCAACCTACCCGGACGTAGCGCATCAAAGGGATGGCTAGAGGTGTAGGCTATGGCGCTTGGCGTACCGGTACTCATACTCAAGGAGGGCACCCAGAGGGTTTACGGGAGGGAGGCTCTCCGCAACAACATACTAGCAGCTAAGGTCCTCGCAGAGGTGCTGAAGAGCAGCCTCGGGCCCCGAGGACTCGACAAGATGCTCGTCGACAGCTTCGGCGATGTAACCATAACCAACGATGGCGCCACCATACTCAAGGAGATGGAGATACAGCACCCCGCCGCCAAGCTAATGGTAGAGGTGGCTAAGGCCCAGGATGCCGAGGTGGGCGACGGCACCACCAGCGCCGTGGTACTGGCAGGTATGCTTCTCGACAGGGCCGAGAACCTGCTGGACGAGAACATACACCCCACAACCATCATCGAGGGCTACAAGAAGGCCCTCGACTACGCCCTAGGAGAGCTATCAAAGATAGGCGTAAAGGTCGATGTGAACGACCGCCAGCTCCTCAAGAGGATAGCCTCCACCAGCCTCTACAGCAAGTACGTCGGCAGCGGTGCCACCATGGACAAGCTAACCGACATGGCTGTGGAGGCCGTGCTACGCGTAGCCGAGCCCAGGGGCGACGGCACCTACGAGGTGAGGCTGGACAGGGTGAAGATAGAGAAGAAGAAGGGCGGTAGCCTGCTCGACAGCCAGCTGGTAGAAGGCATTGTGCTCGATAAGGAGGTTGTGCACCCCGGTATGCCCAAGAGGGTTGAGAACGCCTACATAGTGCTGCTCGACGCCCCGCTCGAGGTGGAGAAGCCGGAGATAACTGCTAAGATCAACATAACCTCCCCCGACCAGATAAAGGCGTTCCTCGATGAGGAGGCCAAGCTGCTCCGCGAGATGGTTGACAGGATATACGAGATCGCCGTTGAGAGGATGAAGAGGGATGGCATGGAGCCTGGTAAAGCCGGCATAGTGGTGATAACCCAGAAGGGCATCGACGAGGTGGCCCAGCACTTCCTAGCCAAGAAGGGCATAATGGCCGTGAGAAGAGTCAAGAGGAGCGACCTCGAGAAGCTGGAGTACGCCACCGGCGGCAGGATCGTGAGCAGCCTCCGCGACCTGAAGCCCGAGGACCTGGGCTTCGCCAAGCTAGTTGAGGAGAGGAAGGTCGGCAATGACAAGATGGTGTTCATAGAGGGCTGCCCCAACCCCAAGGCGGTGACTATACTGCTACGCGGCGCTAACGACATGGTGCTGGATGAGGCCGAGAGAAGCCTGAATGACGCGCTGCACGTGCTGAGGAACGTGCTGAGGAAGCCCCTGATCGTGCCCGGCGGCGGCGCGGTCGAAGTGGAGCTGGCTATGAGGCTTAGGAAATACGCTGAGAGCCTAGGCGGCAAGGAGCAGCTAGCAGTAGAGGCTTACGCCGATGCTCTGGAGGAGATACCTATGGTGCTGGCCGAGAGCGCCGGCATGGACGCGCTGCAGGCACTCATGGACCTGAGGAGGCTGCACGCTGAGGGCAAGGTCTTCGCCGGCATCGACGCAGTGGAGGGTAAGATAGAGGAGGACATGACCAAGGTCAATGTGATCGAGCCGATACTAGTGAAGGAGCAGGTGCTGAAGAGCGCTACCGAGGCCGCCACCGCTATACTGAAGATAGATGACGTGATCGCCGCTGCGCCCAAGACCGAGGAGAAGAAGGGCAAGAAGGGTAAGGAGGAGGAGTAACCTCCCAGACCTCAGAGGCTGGATACAGCCAAATCCTATTTTTACATTAGTTCCGGGCTTCTCTGCGTTGCTGCACGCCGCCTCTTAATACTTCCAGGCACATGTGCTCACATCGCCAGGGGCTTAGGCGCACTATCTCGCTTTATACCTCCCGTGTATGCACGCAGACGTCTCCCCGGGGGCGGGAGTTTTGGCTGCCTCAGAGGCGAGTGTAAGCGAGCTTAGGAAGAAGATTAAGATAGGGCCGCCATGGCTTACGAGGTTCGAGAGGGCACGTGTGATAGGGGTCAGGGCCCTGCAGATAAGCATGGGCGCCCCTGTGCTCATAGACCTGGAGAGCGAGCCCGAGCATGTCCGGGAGAGCCCGGTGCTCATAGCCAAGAAGGAGGTAGAGGCTGGAATTCTGCCTCTGACTATTATAAGGTATACACGGCGGGGGGATGCGCAGGCTATACCTCTAAAGTGGCTTGTTGAGCTGGATAAGCTCCGTGTACACTAGGGATGCTCTTCCTCCTTTCTCTGGGCCCTAAGCGCCCCTTCGCTGCTGCAACCTCCCTGCTAGGGGTGTGTCCTAGCGTGGCTGTGGGTGAGTGGCCGGCGTGCCTCCGCGGCGGAGTCTACGGCGCGGTGCAAAGCAGAGCTGTCCTATGGGCCGTGGGTATGTGCTGGTAGTTGCAGAGAAGCCTAAGGCTGCGCGCAAGATAGCAGAGGCGCTTGCCGATGGGTCTGGCGCGAGACTCTGCCGCTCTGGCCGGATCCCCTTCTGGATGGTCTACTGGGCTGGCCGCCTACACGTTATCGCGCCGGCCGCCGGGCATCTTTATGGCCTCACTACAGATGAGCATGGGTTCCCTGTGTTCAGCTACTACTGGGTGCCGCTATGGCGCATTGACAGGGGGGCCTCTCACACTAGGCAGTTTCTCGATGTGCTGGGGAGGCTCGCAACCAGCGCGGCAATATTCGTGAATGCCTGCGACTATGATATAGAGGGCAGCGTCATAGGCTACATGGTTATAAAGAATGTTGGGGATGTTGGGAGGGCCTACAGGGCTAAATTCAGTGCGCTGACCCGGCAGGACGTGAGGAGGGCCTTTAGGAAGCTTGACCCCCTAGACTGGGATATGATTGAGGCAGGGCTGGCCAGGCATGAGCTAGACTGGCTGTGGGGTATTAACGTCAGCAGAGCGCTCATGGACGCTGTCAAACTCGTCACCGGCAGGCGCGTGGTGCTTAGTGCCGGGCGCGTCCAATCGCCCACGCTCATAGAGGCCGTGTCCAGGGACAAGGAGATCAAGCTTCACGTGCCCCTGCCAAGGTTTGCGGTGCGCGTCACAGTAGAGGTCGGCGGCCGGAGCTATACTGGCACGCTCGCAGCATACGAGGAGAGGCGTGCAGCCGAGGCCGCGGCAGAGAGGCTGAGGAGGAATAGGGTGCTCCGTGTGGAGCACTACCGGGAGTGGATGGAGAGGCTGCAGCCGCCTTACCCCTTCAATCTAGGCGACCTGCAGGCGGAGGCTGCCCGGCTCTTTGGCTACAGCCCCATGTTCACTCAGAAGATAGCCGAGCAGCTCTACCTCGAGGGGCTGATAAGCTACCCGAGGACTAACAGCCAGAAAATACCTCCTACAGTAGACGTGGCATCTATAGCGAGGAGCCTGGCTAGGCTCAACGAGTACCGGGAGCTCATAGACTACTTGCTGAAGGCCACCCGGGGGCTGTTGAGGCCGCGCAACGGACCTAAGGATGACCCCGCACACCCCGCGATACACCCTACGGGGGAGCTGCCCCGGGGGGCCCTCGACAAGGCCGAGCGGAGGATATACGATCTAATAGTGAGGAGGTTTCTCGCCTCCATGGCGCCTGCAGGGGTGGTTGCTAAGGCTAGCGCTAGACTGGCAGCGCCCGGCATAGGCTCGATGGAGCTGGCGGGCCTGCGGGTCGAGGAGCCCGGGTGGCTTAGAATATACTACTTCGCAGCGCCCGAGGAGAAGGCTATACCGCGTCTCAAGCCGGGAGGCCTAGTGCCTGTGAAGAGGGTATCCCTGAGCATCTCATACACAAGCCCCCCAGAACCCTATAGTAAGGCCTCACTCGTTAAGTGGATGGAGAGGGTCGGTATAGGCACCGAGGCCACGAGGGCCAGGATTGTGGAGCTCCTCTTTGAACGCGGCTACCTGGAGGCGAGGGGAAGGAGGGTTGAAGCCACCGAGCTGGGCTACGCGGTGGCCGGGGTTCTCTCAAAATACTTCCCGCAGCTCACAAGCGTGGCTCTGACCAGGCACTTCGAGGAGAGGCTCGAAGCTATTAGAGCTCGTAGAGCTGGCCGCAGGGAGGTGGTAGAAGAGGCCAAGGCAGTGCTCCGGGAGATGCTGGAAAGGTTCAAAGCTGAGGCTATGAGGGATGCAGGGATGGAGCTTGCAAAAGCACTCGGCTTGGTCAGACCCGCGAGGAGGTGCGTTATCTGTGGCCGCGAGGCGGTGGCGGATGGCCTTTGCAGCTTCCACCTAGAGGCGGTTAAGAGGCTCGTAAATATGTACGGGGAGTGGCGTAGGAGGGCCGGCCTAGGGTGTAGGAAGTTCCTAGAGAGTATTGCTGGGCTCCGTGCAGCAGGGCAGTGGGTGCGCGAGGCCGCGGAGTACTTTATGAAAAAGGGGGCCTGCCCGCCTGGCCTAGCCGAGTATGAAGCTTAGAAGCCCAAGGTAGGGTATGCGGAGCGGTGCACTGACCCTCCTGCCATCTATGTTCAGGCTGACCTGGCATACTACTCCGACAACATCGCTGTAGCTTACTCCCGTCCAGGGCTGAAGCCCCATGGTGGCATCATCTACCGGGTTGTTATCGCCCTTGGTTATGTAGCAGAGGGGTCTGCAGCCGGGGCCTTTCTCTATCTTCACAACCCGATGGATTACCAGTTCTCCGCGGAGGCTGTGGTATACTATTATGTCGCCTATCTTTATATCGGTTGGCGGGGGCTTGTGTATGACCACTATATCACCGTTGTATAGAGTCGGCAGCATGCTGTAGCCCTCGACGACCACAAAGGGCGATGATATCCCTAGCCGAGAGCCCAGACCGGCACGCAGCAGTACAGCAATAGCTACAACTGCTACTATGACTGCTACAGTCTTCATCTCCTCGCTGTAAGGGTTCAAACGGCCGGCGGGCATAGCAGACATCCCTTAACGAGTTATAATGGGATAGCTAGCTCTCACTCCTCGTCGATGTCGTCTATGTCGATTTCTATCACTTCGCCCCTTCTCTCCTCCTTCTCGCCCGTTATAGAGGCCTTTGCACCCTTACCGGACTCTAGCTCGACCTCGCTGCCACCCACCTTTATCTTGGAGACTACTGCCCTCCACCGATACCCGCAGTTAGGGCAGACGAAGCTACCCATGACGGTTATTGTTACACGGCCCTTGGAGTCGGGGAAGGGCGATACAAGCTGCCAGGTTTTCACCGGCTCTGTTCTTGTACCACACTTGGGGCAGACATATGGGTCTCTTTTCTTCCTAGCCACAGCCACCACCATGCATCTCTGTATTACCGTTGCTAGTCACGCGGCATGGCGTCTAATAACGGCACTGCAGCAGGCCCCTTTAGATTACTGGCTTAAACCTTATTGCTGGCGACAACTCCGCCAGTCCACGGTATAGGTTATCTATTATGGCGTTCACTGTTGCAGGCCTAGGCTCGGCACCCATTGTTGGGATACGCACCTCTAGCTTAATCCTATCACTCGAGGCGCTTAGAACCGTTATGACTACGTCTTGAGGCCTTGTGGCGAGCCTGCTCTCTGCCAGAATGGTCCTGATAGCCTTCTCTATATATTCTATAGGGCTCCCACGCTCAATCTCAGGCTTGTTCACCTCAACCTCTAGTGTGACCACGCTCTGTATGCTGGTAAGCTGGGTAACCGGCTCGCTAACCATTATGTGGTTGGGTATGAATACTATCTTCCCACTGAGGGTCCTAATGCGCGTGTACAAAGGACTTGTTTCTATTATCTTGCCCTTTATCCCCAGCCTTGGCAGCTCTATCAGGGAAGCTCCTCTGAAGCTCTGTTTAGATATCAGCATGACGTAGTAGGCTGATATGTCCGCTATTATATTCCAGTTCGACAGGAATACAACGATGAGCAGGGCTACTAGGGTGTATATTACCGCTGGCGCACTGGTAAACATGTACACTATGATTATCGCTGTAGTCACATATGTTATGAGCGCTATAAGCTTGTAGATACGCTCCGAGAGGACGCTGGGCAGTATCTCGCGCCTTTGGAGCCTTGAAAGTATAGACTTCACTAGCCTGAGGAACAAGTAGACTATGACAAATACGATTATGACCTCTATCAGTGGAGGTATTAGCTTCGTCCTCACAATGCTTACTGTCTTTCCGAGGAAGTTAGTCACGTTATTAAGGGAGAATGCTTCTGCCGTAGTATTGGTGGCCAAGGCAGGGCTCCACCCCTAACCTGGACCCATGCAGTGCAGATCCTTCTACCTAAAGGCTTCCAGAAATTCCTCTATCACATCATCACGTACTAGTGCAATTATCTGGAAGCCTGCCTCGAGGCGAAGCACCTCGCCCGGATCATGGAACTCCTCGCCATCGAATACTGCTAGTATCTTGACCCCGCTGCGTGGATACTTGACCTCGTCGAGTAGCTGGCCCTCCACGCTGCTGCCCTCTGCTATGGTTATCGTTACTAGCCGGAAGCCTCCCACGTATACCGGGACCAGCTCTACCACGTTGTACTTGCCCTCAATTACCCCCTCTACTATTGAGCCTATTACGCGGGGCTCTACTATTACATGCTCCGCTATTCCTATCCTTGAGAGTATCTGGGCTATTCTGCTGTCCCTAACCTTCACTATTACCCTCGGTACTCCATACTCTCTAGCTATCAGTGCTGCGAAGAGGTTTACCTCATCCCTGTTAGTGGCCGCCACGACGACATCGATGTTAGCTATGTTTACCTCATCGTAGGTCGATGGGTCCGTGGCGTCCCTAGCATATGATGCCACGTCCGCCTCCTCCGCAACCTCCCTGGCCTTTTTCTCGTCTTTGTCGATTACTATTATTTCATGTCCCTTCTCGGATAGCCTCTTGGCTAGAAGCGAGCCAAGCTTACCAGCGCCAATAATTAGTATTCGCATCCCCTAGGAGCCCCTGGGCCGGCTTGGAGGGGGGTGCGGTATATGGGTTTGCCAGCAGAGCTTTACGGAGACTTTGTAATAGAGGATGTGCGTGCAAGGATGATTCTCGACTCCCGCGGCAACCCTACAGTTGAAGCCGAGGTTGTTACAAGGGGTGGTGGTTTCGGCCGGGCTGCTGCACCTGCAGGAGCATCTAAGGGATCCCATGAGGCTCTGGAGCTCAGGGATGGAGGCAAGGCATTCAAAGGGAAGGGTGTCAGCCGGGCTGTGTATAATATCAATAGTGTGATTGCTCCACGTCTACGAGGCCTTGACTCTAGGCATCAGAGACTGATAGATTCCCTAATGTGCCAGCTTGATGGCACTCCCAACAAGTCTAGGCTTGGAGCCAACGCTATTGTTGCAGTATCGCTTGCGGTAGCTAAGGCCGCCGCAGACACTGCAAGCGTACCCCTTTACGAGTACATCGGGGGAGTAGGAGGTACTTTCATCCTACCCGTCCCCCTCCTAAACATAATTAATGGCGGCGCTCATGCGGGTAATGAGCTCAGCTTCCAGGAGTTCATGATCATGCCTGTTGGCGCTGACACGTTTAGTGATGCTATCAGGATTGCGGTAGAGGTGTACCATACTCTGAAAGGAGTGCTCAAGGAGAAGTATGGAGCTATGGCTGTCAATGTCGGCGATGAGGGAGGCTATGCACCCCCTATGAAGAAGAACAGGGAGGCTCTTGATGCCTTGATCAAGGCCATCTCTAAGGCAGGCTATACCCCCGGCCAGGAGGTCCTGCTCGCTCTTGATGCTGCTGCCTCCCACTTCTACGATAAGAGTAGGAACGCGTACATAGTTGATGGGGGGCAGCTTAGTAGAGAGGAGCTACTAGAATACTACATGAGGCTTGTAGATGAGTACCCTATAGCCTCTATAGAGGATCCCTTCTACGAGGAAGACTTCGAGGCTCATGCTGAGCTTACGAGCCGTATCGGAAACCGGGTTGCCGTAGTAGGAGACGACCTATATGTCACTAACCTGGAGAGGCTGAGGAAAGGTGTAGAGATGCGTGCTACCAATGCGGCACTGCTCAAGGTTAACCAGATAGGTACTCTCACAGAAGCCATGGATTATGCACGCGCCGCCGCGGCTAGCGGCATGAAGGTTATCGTGAGCCACCGCAGCGGCGAGACAGAGGATACGGCAATAGCCCATATAGCTGTGGGCATGAGAACCGGGTTTATCAAGACAGGTGCACCGGCAAGGGGTGAGAGGACTGCCAAGTACAACGAGCTGTTGAGAATAGAGGAGGAGCTAGCGGGCGACGCAGTGTATGCTGGGAGGCTGGCACTCCGCGGACTTATCTACTTCTACACTGCGAGGGGTATCCTACAAGCCTAGGGCCGGGAGGCGCCGAGGATTGTGGCCCGGGGAAGGCTGGTACTTGTAGCGACGGCTAAACCCTGGCATCTTCAGCCGGCTGAAGAAGAGATAGGCGACGCCCTCATAAGATATGATAATAACGTAACGTTGGAGAGAGAAGAGGTGGCACCCCTCCTATATGTCTTCTCCACTAGACTCTCACCTTTCGACGCCTTTAAGATTGTTGTGAGGGAGCCACCAGCCTATGTAGAACGTGTCGTACCCGCCGAGCTCATTATCGGCGTGAAGGTGGAGGTTGAGGACAAGAGGGGCCTCCGGAGCCTCGTGGAAGCCCTTGTGGTGCTTCTCGAGAAGCGCGGCGTGGACTCTATCAGAGTTGAGGCTAAGCCTAGGGGATTCTTCCTTCTGGGAGGTGATGAGAAGAGGTGGAGCCGTGAAGTAGGACGCCTGGTCAGCGGGATGGCGGGGGTTAGGGTGCTCCGAAAGGCGCCCTGGAGCATTAAGCTTGAGGATACCCGATACGGGGTTGTCGCAGCCCTCATGAGGAATCTATGGGATAGAATGCGGCTGTGGAGGTATCGCAGGCTGGGCATTGAAGGCGAGGAAGAGAGTAAAAGGTAGTACAGCGGGCCCCCTACATGGGTAGGCTGAAACTATGCCTACTGCACGTGACATAATCGAAAGTGTCTTGGAGCATCCCTCGGTGTTCAAGAGCAAGGAGAAGCTGTATCCAGAGTACGTGCCAGCCTATCTACCCCATCGAGAGGATCAGCTAAAGAGCCTGGCAACATACTTTCGTCCACTGCTGCTAGAGCCGGGCGCCATCTCGCAGCGTGTACTCCTCGTCGGGAGCATAGGTACGGGGAAGAGCGCGACGGCTAGAAGGTTTGGAAGCGATTTCAAACACCTTGCCAGGCAGAGGGGCATAAAACTCGAGTATGTGCATGTAAACTGTCACCGAGACCGCACGCTCTACTTTGTCGTGCAGGAGATAGCCAGGCAGCTCCACATACCTATCCCGCCACGCGGCCTCTCGGCCCAGGAGATGTTCCAGATTATACTGAAGCACCTCGAGAACCGGGACACCTATGTTATAATCACCCTTGACGAGTTCGACTACTTCATAGAGGTTGCTGGGAACGACGCAGTGTACTTCCTCATACGCACCTACGACGAGCACCCAGAGCTGACCAAGCGGATAAGCTACATATTCATTACCAGAGGGCTGACAAGCCTCAGCAGGCTGGACTCCGCTACAGAGAGCTACCTGGTCAGAAACGTTATACACTTCAAACCATACACCAGCTCGGAGCTCTTCGACATATTGAAGTATAGGAGTGTCGAGGCCTTCTACGAGGGTACTGTAAGCGACGATGTACTCAGCTACATAGCCGAAATCGTTGGAGTAGACACCGGCGGGAGTGGTAACGCTAGACTCGCCCTCGAGATACTAATGCTCGCCGGCACAGAAGCCGACGACGAGGGCTCCCCCATGCTCACCATAGAGCACGTGAGGAAGGCGTTTGCCAAGACAAACCCTAACCTATCAATAATGATAAACGACGTTATAAGGCACTTGCCCCTCCATGAGCTCCTGATACTGCTCGCCGCGATAAGGGTGCTTAGACGCTCCTCCGAGGCCTATGCAAGGATAGGCGAAGTTGAGGAGGAGTATCAGCGCGTCTGCGAGGAGATAGGCGAGAAGCCGAGGAGACATACCCAGGTCTACGAGTACATCATGGATCTAAAGAAGAGGGGCGTTGTGGACGCACGTGTATCCGGTAAGGGCTACCGGGGGAAGAGCACTCTCATAGGCATAAGCGTCGGCCCTCTCGAGCTCCTCGAGAAGCATGTAGCGGAGATAATAGAGTACAAGAGGGAGGGTGAATGAGCATAGAAAGCGACGAGCTGGCGAGGATACTCGGCAGCAAGGGTAAGATCAAGATCCTTAGCCTGCTTGCCAGAAGCGGACAGCTCAACATAACTAGGATTATTAAGGATACAGGGCTCCATCACCGTCTCGTGGAACAGCATCTCGAGGAGCTGAAGAACGCAGGGCTCGTAGAGGAACAGCGCATAGGGAGACTAAGACTATTTAGTCTTAGATACGACAACCCCAAGACAGCTGTACTGATCGAGCTTCTCCGAGCCTTCAACAAGTAGAGCCGGTAGAGCCGGAAACCGCTCGGAGTGCTTTACAAGCCGGGGCTATACCGGAGATCTGGGGGCCCACAGTCCTCTATCCTCGAGGGGCGTGGCGGGTATGGAGCAGATCGTATCCAGCCCGGCCCAGAGCCCTAGGATGATTGACATATCACAGAAGTCTGTCGTGTACCGGGAAGCAGTCGCTTATGGCAGGATAAAGCTGAGAAGGTCCACCATAGAGGCTATAAGGAAGGGGCTCGTGGAGAAAGGCGACCCTCTCCTAGTAGCGTCTATAGCGGGTATTCAGGCTGCTAAGATGACGCCCCAGCTTCTGCCCATGTGCCATCCCATAGAGCTTACAAATGTCGATGTAAAATGCTTCATAGAGGATGAGGATCACGTAGCATGCAGGGCCAGGGTTAAGGCTATAGCGAGGACCGGCGTGGAGATGGAGGCGCTTACTGCTGTTAGCGTAGCGCTCCTCAACGTATGGGATATGGTTAAGAAGCTTGAAAAGGATGAGAGAGGCTTGTACCCGGAGACGGCTATAGAAAAGATAATTGTCGAGGAGAAGGTGAAGAAGGAGGGCTAAGGCGCCTCAGTTCCGGCATTAAGCCTCGTTTTATGGGGCCCTGGTGCTAGATTGGGAGGGTGGTCTGGGACCCGCCACCCTTTCTACGCCGCCTGCTTCTAGAGCTCGTTCTAGACCTAGACCTCTTAGCCGTCTTTGTAGCTGCAGCGGGCTGGGCGGAGCCAGTAGCAGTAGGGCCCTTGCCCTCAGCAGCCTCTCCCCCCGCTGCCCGGGCACCCGCGCTTGCAGGCGAGGGCTTCTCTAGCCTCAGCAGAAGCATGTTAACATGCTCCTTGACCCTACTATACATGGGGCCCGCCAGATACTTAACCATGCTGTCGGTCAGGTTGTAGCCTATTACAAGCCGTGCTGCGTAGTCGGGCCGCTCCCTGAATATGACAGAGAGTAGCGGGATTACCTCGCTCTTAGCCCTTGCCCTTGATATGTGGAGACGCTTAGCTATAACCTCGGCCAGCGCATCCCTGATCTCACGTACTTCCTTTGTGCGTGCGAGCATCATTATCTTCTGGGGAAACTGGTACCTAGCCCACTTGAACTTGCTCTTCTTCCTAGCCAGCGCCACTCCAGGGCCCGCCAGCTCGAAGACATAGGAGAGGAGGTCCCAGGACTGGGTGCGGATTATCCTGCCGAGGAATATGTCGGCCCGGGCCAGGGCCTCATGCGCTCTCCATATATCCTCGGGGTCGCTATACTGCGCAGCGATATTCTCGTTCACCCACTGCAGCATAGTATTATAGTCTAGATCAGTATGGGTGACTGCACGCTTAGCCTGCCAGGCATACCTTGACATGAACAGGTGGCGCAGCATCTCCCAAGGCGTGTACTCGCGATCCCTCGAAGCAATCACACCCCTGACTATGTCCACCGTGACCCTGCCATAGCCCTCAGCTATTGCCTGGAGATCATTTATCGCCGAGCGTAGATCGCCCTCACAGCGCTGGGCTATGAGCTTGAGGGCAGCATCCTCGCATTCCAACCCCTCCATACTACATATCTTCTTCAGCACCTGCACCACATGGCGCTCGGACAGCCTGTTAAAGGGTATCATGAGGGCTGCTTCGCGGAGAGGGCGGAGCTTCTGATCCCAGGGGTCATTGGCAGTCATAACTATCGGGTGACGAGCAACCTTTATGAGATCTAGGATAGCGTCGAGCCCGCCTTTGTCGGCCGTACCAGATATGCCGTCCACCTCGTCGAGTAGAATTATCCTCCTACGGCCAAAGAGGCTGCTCTGCGTCGCAGCCACCTTAGCTATCCTGTTTATATCCTCGCGTCTCCTGAAGTCAGACGCGTTCATCTCTATTAGCTCAAGCCCAAACTCGTGAGCGGCTGCCTCTACGAGGCTTGTCTTACCCACGCCAGCAGGCCCATAGAGGAGGGCCGCCTTCTTCTCCGGAGGCCGCCCAGAGAGCCACTGGCGCAACCATGGTATGAACTTCTCCTTCGCCTGTTCCTGGTTAACCACATCATCTATCCTACGGGGCCTATACTTCATGATCCAGGGGAGGTTCCTTGTCGTCAAAACCAACCCCTCATGCCAGG
Source organism: Pyrodictium brockii (assembly GCF_055379715.1). NCBI lineage: Archaea > Thermoproteati > Thermoproteota > Thermoprotei > Desulfurococcales > Pyrodictiaceae > Pyrodictium > Pyrodictium brockii. The sequence goes on along the minus strand of NZ_AP042401.1, from coordinate 1,360,233 downwards.
GGATGATACGCCGCGGAGCTGATGCCCCCGTGACAGCGGAGGCCATGGTAATAATAACGTGGCATGGCTTATGCGCTCATGGTCTACGGGAGCTAGGAGCCCTGCAGCTTCTGCCCCAGCAGGGTCAGCCATGCCAGGAACGCGTTGAGCTGTATCTCGTCGTCGGCTCCTTCTACAAGCCTGAACTGTATCTCCCCCGTGTAGTCTGCTATCATCACCCTTACCTCCTCGGGTATTTTCAACTCCTGGCTGAATATCTCGCGGTGGATCTGCTTTATCACATCCGTGCCGCTCAGCCCGTAGTTTATCATTAGGCCCCTCAGCTTCTCGCGGGCCTTCATGAAGTCTCCGCTTAGGGCTAGCTGTATAACCTCTCTTATCTCTCTGGGATGAGCTAGCCCCACCACCTTGTACACCGTCTCGGGGGTTACAACACCCAGGGCCGCCGCAGCCTGGAGGGTGTTTATGGCGCGCCTCATATCGCCCTCGCTGATCTCGTATATGGTCTCCAGGCCTTCCTCTGTATACTTGCAGCCCTCCTGCCCGCATATCCATTTTAACCTGGCCACCACGTCCTCCTTCTTGAGCGGCGTGAACCTGAAGAGGGCGCAGCGGGACTGTATGGGCTCTATTATCTTGCTGGGGAAGTTTGCTATTAGTATGAAGCGGCTGGAGGCAGTATACATCTCCATTAGGCGGCGGAGCGCCTGCTGAGCGTCGGCGGTCATGTTGTCGGCCTCGTCGAGCAATACTATTTTGAAGGGCACGTTAGGCGGCGTTCTGCTACGCGCAAACTCCTTAACCTTAGTCCTTATCGTGTCTATACCCCTCTCGTCGCTGGCGTTTAGCTCGAGCATATACTGCATATAATTCTCTCCATAGAGGTCATGGGCCAGCGCGTGGGCCGCTGTGGTCTTACCGGTACCCGGCGGCCCTACGAAGAGGAGATGAGGCATGTTCTTTTCCTCAACAAACTTCTTGAGCCTCCTAACTACCTCCTCCTGATTCACTATCTCATCCAGCGTTCTAGGCCGGTACTTCTCCGCCCAGAGTAGCTCGGAGAGGCTCGTGCTCAAGGCTGGATCCTCCATACCCCGGTATACTGGACTCTACACCAGCTAACGCCTATATTAGAGCGGTTACGCTAATTCCCGCACCGGGCCCCTACATGGGCAAGGACAGGCTTAGCCTCATGTTGAAGATCTCCGAGATAGCGTATAAACTCCGGCCAGTACGCGTAATGGTGCTCCGGGACGAGAAGCCGTTCACCGTCGACGGGCAGAAGGTGGAGCTGCAAAAGGGCATAGAGATGGAAGTACCCTATTGGCTATCAAGAGTACTTATAGAGGAGGAAGTCGCCAACACTACCGAGATGCCAATAACCATAGAGGATATAGCCCGTGTGCACTTCTCCGCGCTAAGCGCCAGAACGCCAGCCGACCTGGAGCCCCTGCCCCAGAACTTCTACAGGAATGTAAAGGATCTCATAGAGAGCCTCGAGGAGAGGATTAGACGCGAGCTGAACCCCGCCCTACTGGAGGAGAAGCAGAAGGCGATCCAGTACCTGGCCGAGATTGTGGACAAGAGGCTCCTCATAATGCTTCAGAGCTTGAGAAGCCCCACCGCGATAGCTGAGGTCTCATCAAAGCTAGCCCCAGAGGAGGCTATGCTCCTCGAGACGTTATATAAGACCATCGAGGAGTGGAAGCGTAACATACTGCCAGAGCATCAATAGATTCATGTATGGGAAGGGTTAAGGAAGCAGCTCTGCGCCAGCTCTACCTCCAGGACCTGGAGCCGGGGACACTAGAACCATGGAGCCCCTGTCAACTAACATTGAGCGGGAGGAAGTTATCGATGTACATGAAAGGTTCTACGAGTTCATAAGAGGCTTCAGGGATCGTAGCGGCTCCTATAAGTATAGGGAGCGTCTAAAGCAGATGATAACTATGGGCCAGAAGAGCTTGATAGTTGACTATAACGACCTCTACTTGTTCGACAATAGGCTGGCCAGGCTGCTGATAGACCGTCCCGACGAGGTACTCCGCCAGGCTAGTAACGTTGTGAAGGAGATTGTTGAAAGCGAGGCGCCGGAGTACGCGGAGACTGTGGAACACTTCTATGTACGCATACGTGCCCTGCCGAGGACTGTGCCGCTCCGCCGGCTCCGGAGCGAGTATCTGGGCAAACTGGTTATGCTTGAGGGCATCCTCGTTAGGACTACACCCGTTAAGGAGAAGGTGGTTAAGGCAAAGTTCATGCACTGTACAAGGGAGCATGGCTGCCATAAGTTTGACTGGCCCCCGGAGGGCGAGCTTATAGGAGACGTTCTCGAGAGGCCGCCCGCCTGCCCGGTCTGCGGCTCCTCCAGTGGCACCTTCCGCCTCCTCCCGGAGGAGTCCAAGCTGATAGACTGGCAGAGGATAGTGCTTCAGGAGAGGCCGGAGGAGGTGCCTCCGGGCCAGCTCCCGAGGAGTATAGAGGTGGTACTGCAGGATGAGCTCGTGGACACTGCTAGACCAGGTGACAGGATAAGTGTAGTAGGTATTGTAAGGGTTAGACCCGACTCGGTGGCCAAGAAGAAGGCCATCTACGACCTATACATAGAGGCTAACCACATAGAAGTATCGCAGAAGATCCTCGAGGAGGTAGTGATAACCAGAGAGGACGAGGAGAGAATAAGGGCTTTAGCCAAGGACCCCTGGATACACAAGAGGATTATAGCCAGCATAGCACCCGCCATATACGGCCACTGGGAGATAAAGGAGGCCATAGCACTGGCGCTCTTCGGCGGCGTCCCCAAGGTGACCGAGGACGGAGTGAGGATACGTGGCGATATACACGTGCTGATAGTAGGCGACCCGGGCACCGCAAAGAGCCAGCTCCTCCAATACGCTGCGAGGATAGCGCCTCGAGGAATCTATACAACCGGTAAGGGAGCGACTGCGGCAGGACTCACAGCCGCTGTAATAAGGGACAAGACCACCGGCGAATACTACCTCGAGGCGGGCGCGCTCGTCCTAGCTGACGGGGGCGTGGCAGCGATAGACGAGATAGACAAGATGCGCGATGAGGATCGCGTAGCCATACACGAGGCAATGGAGCAGCAGACCGTGAGCATAGCTAAGGCCGGCATAGTTGCTAAGCTGAACGCTAGAACAACAGTTATAGCCGCCGGCAACCCCAAGTTCGGCCGCTATCTAGCCAACAGGGCCCTCGCAGATAATATAAACCTGCCCATCACGATACTCTCACGATTTGACCTCATATTCATACTTAGAGACCAGCCTAATCCGGAGGAGGACCGGAAACTAGCTAGGCACGTGCTCGAAGTACACCGAGAAACCGAGAAAACTAAGCCTGAAATAGACCCTACGCTGCTGAAGAAGTACATAAGCTATGCCCGCCGCTACATGAGGCCAAGGCTAACCCTTGAGGCGAGCAAGCTGATAGAGGACTTCTACGTGGAAATGAGGCGGATGAGCAGTGAGAACCCTGAAGGCCCCATAGCTATAACGGCTAGGCAGCTTGAGGCCTTGATACGCCTCGCCGAGGCCCATGCTAAGATGGCTCTCCGTAGCGAGGTTACTAGGGAGGATGCGGAGGCTGCAATAAGGCTTATGAAAACATTCCTGGAGAGCAGTGGCATGGACATAGAGAGTGGGAGAATAGACATAGACGTTATAATGACCGGGAAGCCGCGGAGCAAGCAGGAGAAGCTGACCAGGATAATGGAGATAATAGAGGAGCTTGAGCAGGAGAGCGAGGACGGGTGTGCGAAGGTTAAGGAAGTGGTCAAGAGGGCTGCCAGCGAGGGCATAGACTCAAGCCTCGTCGAAGAGGCTATCCGCACGTTCCGCAGGGATGGAGTCATATACGAAAAGAGTCTCGGCTGCTACGCCGTGGTAAGGTAGTGCATAAAAGCAGGCCGGCGAACATATGTATTATCTCTAGTATTCAGCTGGACCCGCTGGCCTCCTCTCCAGAACCGCCCTCGAATAGCTCTAGGCAGCCCTCCCTCTCCAGCCTCATCCTCCACATGTTTATGGGCATCCACATTATCCATGCAGGGATGCGCTTTATGAACTCGTAAGCCTCCTCCCAGCTCTCCAGCCCAAGCTTGCGGGCAAGCTCCTCAAGGCCCATTGGGCGGTGGAGGTACTCGTGTATAACCTCGAGCACCTGCGGCGTTATGAATACCTGCTTCTCACCCACGGGTATGATGTACTCACGACACTTCTCGCTCATACCCTGCTGCACCCGAGGCAGCCATGCGGCTCCCGGGGTAGTTTAAGCATTATATGCAGGCTGGGGCGGTACCCGGGGGCGGAAGTTAACAAGGCTACATCACCGCCCCCGGGGAGGGCTTCAGCGCTGGAACGCGCGGGCATCCCGCCCTCCAGGCTCCCAGGGGATGGCCGGGGTAGGGGCTCTAATTTACCGCTGGGCCTCGGGAAGCCCTCACTGCATGGACTATGCTCTTCACAAACCTGTAGACCTCGTCTACGAGGCTGTCCCTGTTCTCGAGCGTTACCCTGAACCACCTGCCGCGCTGCTGGAGCTGGGGTAGGACCTCCCGGTCGGAGAGCCTCTCATGCACCACGAACAGCCCCGGCTTCCCCGAGCGGAGGATGGATAGGATTGACCCCCGGATGCCGGGGAGCTTAAGCTCCATAGGGCCTATCTCGTCTATGACCACCAAGTCCGCCTGGCTCGCCTCCTCGGCCGCCCGGCTTGCAACCTCCTCGGCCTCTCTACACGTATTATACCGGCCTACACGGGGGCCGGAGCAGCCATCCACCCTGGCCAGCCAGGCTTCATGGCGGCCATCGAGGCTCATTATCCTGAAGCCTACCCTCCTACCTCCCCGGCGGACCTCGGGGCAGTAGAAGCCGGCTAGCCTATAGCCCTCCTCTCTGAGCCTCTCCGCCACCCTGCGCACGAGCGTGGTCTTGCCCACACCAGGCCTCCCCGTGACGAGCGCGTAGAGGTACACGCCTAGGCACCCCAGGGGCGGCGGGGATGGGAGCCCGTTAGACCGGGTATGGCGCTATTTTAGCCCCCTCTGTGCAGCATGGAGCTTGTAGCTGCTCTTCCTGGCCATGTACTCCTCCGGCGGCACGTAGAAGAGGAGCTTCCCCGTGTGGTAATCACGTATCACTGTGCGGGCGGCCTCCTCTATGAGGGGCTCACCGTCACTCTTATACCTCCATCCACGCTTCAAGGCTATAAGCTCGAGTATCCGGTATGGATCCTTCTCATCGATACCGTAAGCCTCCTTGACAGCTAAGGGGTTGTACCTCAACGCCCTTTCGAGGAGCATTACAGCAGGGCGGACAGGGTCTTCCAGCTGCTCAGGGGGCCGGCCACGTATGATAGCCTCCAGGGGGCCGCCCTCAACCGGTATGACGCCGGGCGTGTCAAGCATGTAGAGGTTTTCGCCTATACGGTAGAGCTGGGCGTGGGTAGTGTAGCCGGGGCTCCCAGGTATAGGGCTTGTCGAGGCGCTATGCCTGCCTTTCAGAGCATTTATTATCGTGGACTTACCGGTCTTGGGGAACCCAGCAACAGCCACTATAGCCGGATAGGTCTCAACGACATCTCTTATGGCCCGGCGCAGAACCCTGGTACCCTTGTGATCGCGGGCAGCCATGTAGACAGTACGGTAACCCTGATCCTCGAGGATGCGCTTCCACTTCTCAGCGACCCCGCGGGGCACCAGGTCAGCCTTATTGATGACTATTAGGAGGCGCTTCCCTAGGCTCTGCACCATCCTCTCTAGCCGCCGGCTCCTTGTCGAGACCGGGTCGCGCGCATCGACAACCTCGAGTACTACGTCGACACGCCTTACTATCCACGCCAAGGATCTCCAGGATGCGAGGATCATTCCAAGCCACCCAAGAGCGCAGCGGCCTCGGCGGAGAGGCTGGCTCTATTGCACCCCTTACCCTCCAGGCCTCTCGGAGAGCTTGTGCCTACGCGTTTAATAAAGCTAGCCGGGTGGAGGAGCTATTTCTTTGAGGCGAAGAAGTCGAAGAGGCTTCTCTGCACCGTAGCCGCCGCCTTGAGCTGTTTCTCGGTGACTCCGAAGTAGGAGAGTATCCTCAGAGCAGCCGGCACTATCTGGTGGTCAATATAGTAGTTGACGTCGATGGTCGATGGATCAACCATGAAGTAGGGGTAGGCCCTGCTGGACACACTCCCGCTACCCTTAACTATGACGTAGCCCACCTTATCGCCGGGAGACACCTCGTAGCCTGCCTCCTTCATACGCCGTGCAGCCATCACATGAGGCGCGTCATGCTCGTACTCCTCTATCCTCTTGCTCAGCGTCTTCCATATGATAAGCTTTGTTATTGGCACCTTGCCCTCGCGGAGCTGCTTTATTACCTCCCTTATGTAGCTTATAGCCTTGTCCACGTTCCCCGTATTCAACACTATCTCAGCCGCCTTCTCCTGCACCTCCTTAGCCAGCTCGCACCAGTCGCCGCGGACTGCTTCAAAGCCCACGATGTCTATACGTCCGTCCTCGAGGAGACCTACATAGCGCTTCTTAGCCTCCGTGAAGAACACTTTCTTGTAGATCTTGTCTATCTTTATCTCAAAGCCCAGCTCCTTCTCGACAAACTCTATCAGCTTCTCAACCTTCTCCTTGTCATAGACCACGAAGAGGGAGTCGGTGTCTCCATATATAACCTTTAGGCCGAGCTTCCTGGCATACTCGATAGCTGTCAGTATAAGGTTACGGCCCCAGGCTGTGACAGCCTCGGCGCAGCGTTTGCAGTACCAGCGGGCATGGCTCCACCCCATGTAGCCATAGCTCGCGTTCGCAAGAACCTTGAGCGCCTTCTGGCGCTCATCGTAGAGCCTGTACTCGGGGCTGTCAGGCGGAAACTCCTTCATCTTCTCCTTTACCTGTCGGCGTAGCTTCAGTAGGTTCTCGAGCACGGTCTTGAAGAAGCCTGGCGGGGAGCGACGGAACCGGTGCCCGACCTCGGGGGCTACATAGCAGCCGCCGTACTTTGGGCACTCCGGGGGGTCGTCGACTATAGTGTCGGGGCCCACGTTGTACTTTATCATTATGCTCGGGTACATGGAACTGAAATCGAGCACCACAACATTCTCATGGACTCCCTTGAGAGGCTTTAACACTACTGCACCCTTGTAGCTCTCCCCCCTCCTCTCCACCCGGTTCGGCACCAGCTCGTTCATATCGTAGGCTGCACGCATGAGATACCACTCTAGGCGGAAGCCTACGCCCATAGCACCTACCTGGTCGAGAGGCACACCCGTAACAGTGGAGAGCTGTATGGCGAACGGTAGCATCTTTTCCGCGAGGCCGTAGGTAGCCCTCACATCGTCGAGCGCGTAGCGCTCTAGCAGCTGCCTCTTCTTCTCGTCATCCCAGTACTCGGGTATCCTCCACCACTCTATTATCACACGCTCGCTCTTCTTCATAACGCCTAGGTACTCCGCTACCTCCTCAAGCGTCTTCATCTTTATCTCCGGCATCTCCTCGGCATAGTCGTAGAGGTCCACGTTCAGCCTACCCTGCACCGAGACGTGGCCGTAGACGCTGGTGGTGGGCTCTGCCCCCACACGGCGTGTAACGTCGAGCTTAATCCCGAGCCTACGGGCGCGCTCCATTAGGTAGGGCCAGTCGAAGTGGTTACTGTTATAGCCCACTATTATGTCGGGGTCGAAGGCTCTCACGTACTCTACGAACTCCCTCAGAACCCTCCTGTCGTCATGGCCTTCAGCTTCTATGAGCCTCTCCTTGCCCTCGCTGTCCCTCAGCGACACTATTATCACTGGATCCCTTGCAGGGTTAGGGCTCCCCCTCCTGCTATACACCTCTATATCAAAAGCTACCAGCCTCATCGGGGGAAGGTCGATCCGCGTTATATCCGCTAGGGGCTCCGGGTCGCCAGCAACCTTGTAGACACGGTCAACACGGAAGCCTGGATTGCGGCCCGCATCCTCTACGGGGATCCGGTAAACCGTGAACGGGTAGAGCCTCTTATCTATCAGATATCTCATTGCAAACCTTATATCTGCCTCGAGGGAGTCCTCCACACCCTCTATCTTCTTCACCGCCTCGCGGTAGTGTCTAACAGACTCGGGTATCATAGTGGTAATCTTCACCGCCTTACGGGGCCTGCCGAAGTACCTCTTATCAAGAGGCTTGGCATCTATTATCGGACTCTTGACCACACTAAGCCTCCTTATGGAAGCTGCTATCTCCTCCACCATATCCTCATAGCCCCGGGCTATGAGGGCGTAGAAGTAGGGGCGGAAGCGGTGGTCTAGAAGCACGACACGTTTACCGTCAAGCGTTATCCCCCAGAGGATTACTACCGGCTCCTTCCCCAGTATCTCGTAGCTAGAGTCTAGCAGCACGAACTCTATAGTCTCTGTCATGGGCTGGCTCTGCCCTGGAGAATCTACCACCACCCGCCCCTACATAATCGTATATCATTGCCTGCCTCTGCCCGCTAACGCATGAGGACGGCTAGCCGTCTAGGCAGCAGGGCCTCTCCCCCAACAACGCCATGACCACAGCGTGCCGGCCCTCGCCATAGTAGTCGGGCACTATCATGACGGGCTTGAAGGAGCTTCTCGCATATAGGCTCTGCGCTGGATAGTTGCCGGCCTCCACCTCGAGCACGAAGGAGCTGTAGCCCCGAGAGCTGCAGACCTCTACTAGGCTCTGAAGCAGGGCCGTGCCAACACCCCTCCTGCGGCACCTCTTCTCCACAGCTATGGAGGCTATGTGGCAGGCGCCAGAGGAGAGAGGTATACCTATTATGTAGCCTGTGATCCTTCCCTCAGAGCCCTGGGACACGAGAAAGTATTCACCACCGCTGAGCCCGTAGAGCAGATCGAGATACCACCGTGGATAGGGCTGGTCGAACGACTCCGCCTCTATGCGGTAGACCTCGTCAAGCTCGTCGGGCTCCACCGGCCGGACTGTTTTACAACAGGTCATTCCGGCCTAGACACCATGGCTGAGAGGGGGGCTGGCGGGGAATGAAGATTCTCTCCAAGGATCTCAAACGGGGCTCGGTGAAGGTTGTGCCGGAGACGACTGACGACATCTGGGTGCTCCACACAGTCATCCAGCCGGGAGACCTGGTTAGGGCCCGCACTGTGCGCGAGGTGCACTTCGGCGAGAGGGGCTCGGGTAGGAGCAGCAGGGTGCCCATGACGCTCACCATTAGGGTTGAGAAGACGGAGTTCCAGGCGTTCACTACGAGGCTCCGTGTGAGAGGCGTGGTTGTCGAGGGGCCTGAGAAGTACGGTGTGCTAGGCAAGTACCATACCATGAGCATAGATGTTGGGAGGGAGCTCGAAATAGTAAAGCCCAAGGGCTGGCCGAGGTCGCTGCTAGAGAAGCTAGAGTCTAGAGGCCCGCAGCCCGCTGCCGTGATAGTTGCGGTGGATTACGACGAGTACGCTGTAGCGGTGGCGCGGGGCCAGGGGGTTAGGGTGGTGGCCGAGGGGGGCCTGCACCTGCCCGGGAAGGATGACCCCTCAAGGGAGGATGCTTTGAGGGAGTCTGTGGCCGTTATAGCTAAGACTGTGGCGGGCGTGGTGGAGCGCGAGAATCCCCTGCTAGTGGTGGTCGCTGGCCCAGGCTCGCTCAAGGATATTGTGGCCGAGAGGCTCCACCCCCTCCTGCCCTCGAGGGTGAAGCTCTACACGGACAACGTGTCCATGGGGGGCCACGCGGGGGTGTTGGAGGAGGTCCGGCGGGGGGTTATGAGGAGCGCGCTTAGAGAGGCTGCAGCAATTCAGGCCGAGAGGCTCATGGAGGAGTTCGAGAGGCTCCTGGCCAAGGAGCCATGTAGGGTCGCGTACACGCTCGACCAGGTGCTTGAGGCCGCCTCCATGGGCGCTGTGGAGAAGCTGCTGGTTCTCGACGAGATGCTGCACCACCCCGACCCGGAGGTCCGGAGGAGGGTCGATGAGCTGCTCAGGCTAGCCGATAGTACGAGGGCGGAGATACACTTCGTGAGCGCCGAGGCCCCTGCCGGAGCGCGGGTGAAGTCGCTAGGGGGAGTTGTCGCGATTCTCCGCTACGCTCTGCAGCTCGGAGGGAAGGCCTGCGCCTAGCACGGCGGGGTAGCGTTTCCTCAGCCTCGCGCCGGGGACCGCCACCCCGGGGTGGAGGAGCACCCTTCCCCCCAGCAGCTCGCCGTACCCCCGCCTAGCCAGCTCCAGCGCCGGGCCCACTGGCTCGGCCTCCACAACAGCCACCATACCCTCCGGCGTGACCTCCTCGTAGGGCCTAGCCGTGCGGAGGGCCTTACGGATAAGCCTTACACGCATCTGCACACTATCCTTGTAGACGGCAGGGCAGTAGTGGACGGTTATCCTCCTCGTATGGGCCGCCGCCCACTTCACTATCTCCATAGCCGCCTCCTGGCTGCCCTTGACCACGGGCCTCGAGTGGCTCGGCAGGTAGCCGCGCAGGATGAGCTGACGCACATTAGCCTCCGACACCTCGAGCTCGTTTAGGTTAATAAACTCTACCCCCATGTCATCAAGCCTCTTTATAAGCTTCTTGGTCTCCTCGACCCTGTCGGGGAGCACCGGTATCTCTACGCCAACCCGCACCCGCTCTAGAAGGTGGAGGGCGGCCTCTATGCGCTTCAAAACCCACTCTCCGACCACATGGAACCGTATCTCGTCTAGCCCGGCGCGCTCGAGCTCGAGCAGGGCCGATGAGGTGGCGTAGCGGCCGCTCGTGTAGAGGTGCACGTGGAATCCGTCGCCGAACACGTCCTTCAGGAGCCTTATGGCTCTGACAGTCCTGTCAAGCCTTACGAGCGGGTCCCCGCCGGTTATGCTGGCCCCGTCGGCCCCTATACGGTATGCCTCGAGAACTATGTCCTCGAGAGACTTAACCGGCTCCTCGTCTACGGTAATTACGTCGTGGTGGAGCTTTGCGGGGGAGACCGGGCAGTAGAAGCAGTTATCGTCACAGAGCCCGGTTATGAACACCACTATCTTTGAGCCCCTTACGCAGTATATGCAGCCGAGAGGGAGGGAGCCCACCAGGGAGTATACATCCTTGACCAGCTTGACTCTCCTCAAAGCCGTTCACACCAGCGGCGAACCTTTAGCCCGGAGGGCGCGGCGGAACAGGGGGTTCTCGCGTGCAAGCCTGCGGACAGCATCCTCTATGCTATCCCAGGGCTCAAGCTCGTGCTTGACAAACACACCCGTTCTACCGAGCGCGTCGCGGCGCGTGAGCACCCTGACCCTCTCCAGCACCGTGTCTACGCTAACCCCGACCACCCTAGCCACCTCGGCCTCGCGGCCTATAACGGGTGATTCTCTATGCCCCTCCGGTGTAGGCTCTATCAGCACTAGCCTCTTATTGACCCCGGGGACGCGTCTCCCGGCCACCAGCCCGGCATAGTCGAGGGCTCCGCCAAAGTAGTAGAACTCGTATTCTCTCTTAGACAGCTTAGCCAGGGGGAACGATACTACTCTCTTCTCGTAGGCGTCGAGCGCTATGTAGGCCTTAGGGGTGCTCTGAGGAGTGGCCTGGACTATAAGCTTATGCGATATACGCAGCCCCGCCCTCTCGAGCCCCAGCTCCACCATGTAGGAGGGCACCACCGAGGGTATGAAGACGTCGATATCACTATCCCTATGAACGTCGCCTCGTGCGATACTCCCGTGCACCAGGGGCGCCAGCCCAAGGCTAACGAGGGCCTCCATCACGCTCTTAGCCTCGCGGCGGAGGCTCTCAAGGAGCCTCCAGTGCTCCTCGGTATAGACTACGGCCCTGTACTCGCCCCGTCTCTCAACCTTCTCGCGGGGCATACTGCTACCCCTCGTGCATCTCCACGACTGCCGCGGGCACTGCGCAATGCAGCAGCTCCACGCAGCCCCGTTAGACGCCATGGCTTCCTAGCTACTTATAACTCCAAGGCGCGCCCCACCCAGGCCAGGGCCGCTGGCATGACTGCCGCCGGGGAGCTGCTGCTCTACTACCTAGCAGCATGGCTGGCAGCCACCCTAGTCCTATCCAGAGTACTGGGGGAAGGCTCTAGACTCACAGTCACCCCGTTGATGATCATGCTCCGTATACCCTCGGGCTTCAGCCCGTTCGAAAGGCTCCGAAGGTATAGGTGGCTGGGGCTGCTCTTTGACGCCGGCGTGCTGGCAGTGTTCGCACTCACAATAGAGTTCTACCGGGTTATGGTATCCAGGATAGCCGGAATGTTCGCCGGGCGCCCCCAGGGCGCCGCGCCGGTTGTGCCGCTAATACCTGGAGTAACTATAGGCCTGAAGACCTTCCTCTACCTGCTTCCAGGGCTCTCCGTGGCTATAATACTTCACGAGCTCTCACACGCCCTCGCGGCCAGGTACGAGGGTATAAGGGTAAAGTCGGCCGGCTTCCTCATAGCGCTCGGCATCCTACCCGCAGCCTTCGTGGAGCCCGACGAGGAGGAACTTACAAGGGCGCCTCTCCGAAGCAGGCTTAGGGTCTACGCGGCCGGTATCCTAGCCAACGTATTAATCTTCGCCCTTATAGCCGGGGTTAACGCGGGCCTGCAGCACGGCGGAACATACATAGTTATACTCCAGGTTAGCCCCGGCTCCTTCGCCGAGAAGGCTGGCATAAAGAGCGGCGACGTGTTCCAAGCAATAATAGTGAATGGCACAAAGTTCGATAAAGTGAGCAGCTTTATAGAGTACGTGAGTAGGCTGAGAGCGAGCAACGGCGGCACGCTGGCCAATGTGACGCTTGAGGTCGAGTTTGTGAAGCCGAGCGGCGCGAGAATACTTGTTGTGAAGCCCGCTGCACCACCCAATGTGCGGGACAGGGAGCGCTACGAGCATGTGGGCGTCTACCTGAGCGAGATACCCAGGACCCTACTAGGCCTAGGCATGAGCGCCGGCACTGCCTACACCCTCTGGACCGTTAGCATCCTCGCCGCCCTAGTGAACATAGGGCTAGCCGCGATTAACGCCGCGCCCCTCTTCATAACTGATGGCGCCCAGATAGTGAGGGACATAGCCGTTGAAAGGCTTGGCGAGAAGCGGGGGAGGCTAGTAGCATCAATAGTGTCGGGTATAACACTGATGATGCTGCTGCCAAACATACAGCTTTGAGGCCGAAGAAGCCTCCACGGAGCCCGTAACGCGGGTGCGCAGACAAGCTCCTAAAAGAAGAGTGAGGGTGGTAGTGCCTGGAGCGCCAAGGGGCGAGAATCCCTTAGGAGGCTACGTCGCTGAAGGTTAGCACGCTAACCCCTGGAGGCCTGCGCTCTATCGAGCCTAGACGGTTGGCTATGAGCAGCTTCACCTGCTTCTCTGACGCGAGATCAAGCATGCGCTGGGTTACAATGCCGTCATAGACTATCGCGTAGACCTTGCCCGGCTCTATCTTCTCCAGCACATTGTATATGTCTCTCACCGGCACCTTCTCCAGGGGCCTCCACTCCCTGTCATATAGGATTGCCTCAAGGGTGCCGCTAAGCTTCTTTATCTCCTCCACCACGTTAGCGGGCAGCTCTACACGCTCGACCTCCACCTGGACTACCGGCTCCGCCTTGGGGGCTGCGGCGGGTGCCGAGGGCTGCTGAGGCTGAGGAGGTGCAGGCTTCTCGGCAACCGCCTCGGGCTGCTTGGCCTCCCTCTCCTCGGGCTTAGCCTCAACCGGCTTCTCGGGTTTACCCTTAAGCTTACGCTCCAGGATGGCCAGGTACTCGCGCGCCGGCACAAGGTTGCGGAGAGCACGGACTATCTCCTTGCCCGTTAGTTCCTCCACCTCCTTGCCGGGCGGGGCCCTGGCAACATAGTCTATGTCTGCCGTGCGGAGGAGCTCCCAGAGTATCAAGTCGCCTCCATGGTCGCCGTCCACGAAGGCTATGGCTTTCTTCGTCTTGGCGAGCTTTATTATGGTGTCTGGTATCTTACCCCTGGCGCCCTCGAGAGCTATCACGTTCCGGTAGCCGTAGCGGAGCAGGTTGATTACATCGGCTCTACCCTCTACTATGATTATCTCGTCGCTCTTGTCCACATCGGGACCCGCCGGGAGCTTCTCGGGCCCATAGGATATGACTTCGCCGCGCTTAACCGACTCGCTTATCTCCCTGAGGACCTCTCGGAGGTCCGGCGTCTTCTCGAGGGACCATATGCGGAGTATCTCCTTAGCCCTCTCCACGATCTTCTTTATCTTCTCCGCCCTAACGTCAATGATGTCGTAGACATGTACCCTGGCCTTGTAGGGGCCTACCTTCTCTACAAGCTCGAGCATCGCTGCTACGAGCGCTGTCTCTACCCTGTCGAGATTGGAGGGTACCGTTATCTCGCCGTAGGTCTTAGTGCCCTGGTGCCGCACCTCCACCTGAACGCGGCCTATACGGCCCCTCTCTTGCAGCTCGCGGAGATCGAACTCCTCTCCGAAAAGATTCTCTGTCTGTCCGAATATAGCGCCTATTATGTCGTGCCTGTTTACTAGGCCCTCTACTTCCACCTTCGCCTTTATAAGGTACTTCAACTCCAACACCCTGGCGCTGCTTCGTGTATCCTGCGCTCCTCCCTCCGCCACCTCGGGGTGGAGCACCCATTCATTTGGGGCGAGAGCCTTACACGGGCCTCACATGGAGGCCTTCTGGCCGCAATGGCTGTGAGGCATTAACCACCAGTCTCCGTTAAACATTATCGTGTGATGGCAGCCTTTTTTAGTTCTTCCAGTATCCTCCGGGCCTCCGGGTTCTGTTCAAAGTATCTCCTCACGGGCTCGAGCATCTCCGCTAGCGCCTTAGCAGTAGCCTTCTTGAGGTCCAGCGGGTGCAGCTTACCCTCCCGGTAAATCTTCTCGAGATCCTCATAGCTCTCAACAACTATTGTGCCACCGTACTTCTCGGGCCTCTCTATTACAAGCTTGAAGCCCGGCCTTGAGAAGAGGAGGTATCTGTTTATCTCCAGCACCGGGTTGTAGCGGACCTCCCGGGCAGGGCAATAGGCGCGGCGCAGCTTCTTCTCGATCTCCTCTGGCGGGTCGTAGACGAATATGGCGGTGTCGGGCTTTGACTTGCTCATCTTGAAGTTTACCGCGTGCTCCTCCTCGCTCACCTCGCTGGGATTCATCCTCCCTATGCCCTGTAGCCCTGTGAGCAGCGGCGTGTGGATAGCTATAGGCTTCTTCCTGCCGAGCTTCTCCGCTGTATCTCTGGCGAGCATGTGGGCCTTGCGCTGGTCGGTGCCCCCGAGGGCTATATCGACGTCCAGGTAGAATATGTCCGTCACCTGCATAGCCGGGTAGATAAGCTTGGAGAAGTCCAGCTCAGCCTCCTCGGCCCTACGCCCCATTATGGTGAGCGCCCTCTTAATCCTCGCCAGGGTGTTGTGCTTAGCCACGCGGAGGAGTATCGCCCAGTAGTCCTTGTCCGACACGAGATCCTCGGCGTCAACAACCTTTACACGGGAGCGGGGCACCCCTATAGCCTCCAGCACATCTATAACATGGCGGGCGGCCTTGCGTATCAGATCCATGTCGCCGCCAAGCTTGTCGTTTATCCACGCATGCCAGGTGGCAGCGAGCAGATAGAACTCAACCCCTGCATCAATCATATCCCTTACCTTGTTGGCCCAGACGAGCCAGCCTATGTGGAAGAGGCCGCTGGGCTCAAAACCTATGTAGCCCTTCAGCTTCTCCCCGGCCTCAAGCCTGGCCTTCAGCTCCTCGAGCGTGACGACCTCCACGGTGTTCCGCGTTATGAGCCTCAGCCTCTCCTCCGGCGTCACGGCTTGCCTCCCCTCTCTACCTTCTCAGACCCCGGGGGCCTGCCCCGGACGACTGTTCAATAAACCCTGGGCAGGGTGTCCCTCAGGCCCTGGAGGGGCCGGGGTGCCGCGCCGCCCCGTCACCCCCGTCTAGAAGAGCCCGAGCGAGGCCCCCACGCGGGGGCTATGAGCCCGGGTGTTAGGGGCGGGGGACAGCGGCGCCCGGCCCGCCTGGCTCGGCTAGCCCCGTGTAGTCTAGCTCCGCGACAGCTACGGGGTATACTATGCCGAGCTTCTCCAGCACCTCCGGCCTAACCTCCCCCATGACCCCGTATACACCGTCACGGCTACGCAGCTCCGCCGCCCGGCCCTCTATGAGTAGGGGGTGGCTCGTAGGCCTCACCTCAGCTATCTCATCGCCCAGGAGCCTTAGGAGGCTGTAGACGACCGCCTGGATATCCTCGTAGCCGGCCTTCTCAGCCATGTAGAGCAGGGCTAGCCGACGCCGGTGCTCCACCCTCCTCTCCGGGTCCCCGCCGCCAGCCAGGAGCACCTCGCCGGCCTCGAACACGCGGAGGGGCACAGCGTGCTGGTTGGCGGCCGCGGCGCGTAGCAGCTGGGGGAGGAGGGAGGCCCGGTAGCAGCCGCTCCCCTCTCCTACAGGGTTCTCGATGACCACCAGCCTCGACTGGTCCACGGCCGCTAGCTCTACCTGGTCCCTGCAGCTCGTGAGGCTGTAGGAGTACATCTCCACAAAGCCGTGGCCCACCAGTATGAGCCGTGCCTCCCTCTCCCAGGCCCTTACGGGGAGCAGCTGGCCCCGGAGCATGAGCCTCGGCTTCACGGGGGCGAGCCGGTCGAGGCCTATGGCGAGCGCTATCTCCTCCACCAGGTCCACGGGGTGGAGTATGTCCACCCTGTAGCGGGGCACACTAGCCATGACGCGGCTCTCGTCGAGCACCGTGGCGCCGAACCTCATCCTTCTAAGCGCCTCGGCGGCCTCCTCCGCACCCATCTCCACGCCTATAATCCTCGAGGCGTAGCGGACCTCGAGCTCCATACGGGAGGGCTCTAGCCGTGGCTCGCTGAGCCTGCCCCAGGGGGCGTGTACCTCCACTAGGCCTATTCTCCGGCTCCTACTCCTCTCGGCGAGGTTCGCAGCCAATATGGATAACACGTCCAGCACCGGCTTCAGCTCAGTGCCAGTAACATCTATGAACAGGTGCCTTGTTCCAGGCTCCACTTTCGTCAAGTCAGCGTTTATCACCGGGGGTGCGCTTATCACCTCGCCGCCGGAGTAGAGGACCGGGTGCCTACCGTCCACCAGCGATATTGAGCCGTACTCTCTCCCCTGGCTGGTCTCTGAGAGGACCTCCTTGAGCGTCATCACCTTGTCGCGGTGAAGTGGCCGAAACCTCACCTCGCCGACGCCTGCCAGCTCGTAGCGAAGGCTCCTGGACGGCAGCTTATCCAGGTCATGTATGCCGATGGCAACCCTTCTGCGGCGGCCACCGTGGCTTACATGCAGCTTCTCCTGGAACTGTATAAGCTCCTCCAGGAAGTCCTCGTCCACGTTGACGTCCCATATGACGGCCCCGGCTATGTAGGGCCTGGAGGAGACCTCCCCGGCTTCTATGCGGTAGCCGCTCTCCACCACCGTGTACCGTGGGAGCCCGGTCTCTACACCGAGGAGCCCCTTGGCCTGCCTAGCTATGCCTTCTAGGCTGTACATGTCAGGCCTATCTACCTCTATCTCTGCCTCAACGTAGCCCTGCTCGTCGACCTCAACCCCTATCTTGAGCTTCTCCATAACCTCTAGTGCCTTCTCGAGGCTTACGCCGAAAACCTCCTCCACCCTGCCAGGTTTAAACCGGAGCACCGGCATAGAGACGCCACCTTGAGGGTATTGTTGAGAGGAAGCGCGCGTCGCTGCTATAGAGCTGTCTTATGTCGCTGAGCCCGTAGAGGGCCATGGCCAGCCTCTCTATCCCCATACCCCAGGCAGCTACCGGGTAGTCAATACCCAGGGCAGCGAGCATCTCGGGGCGGAAGAGGCCGGCTCCAAGTACCTCCAGCCATTGGCTGCCGACGCGCACGTAGCCCTCCAGAGAGGGCTCGGTGAAGGGGAAGTAGGCTGGCCGGAACCTGTACTCCCTGAGCCCTAGCCTCTCCAGCAGCTCCCCCAGCATGCCCATTAGCCAGCGGAGGCTTACCCCATCCTCGCTAGCTATCCCGTCCACCTGGTGGAACTCGGGCAGGTGGTGCGGGTCCACCGTCTCCACCCGGTAGACCCTGCCTATCGAGAAGAAGCGGAAGGGGGGCCGGGGCCTCTGGGCGAGCACGCGGGCCGAGACGGCCGTGGTGTGGCTCCGGAGTATCAGCCTCGCCGCGCGGGATGGGTCCCAGCGGTAGCCCCAGCCACGGCTCCCCGCGAGGCCCTCCTCGTGGGCCCTCCTAACCATCTCAGCGAGCTCTCGGGGCGGCTCTCCCTCCCTGGGCTGGCGCAGGTAGAACGTGTCCGTCGGGGAGCGGGCCGGGTGGTACTGTGGCTGGAAGAGCACGTCATAGTTCCAGAACTCCAGCTCCACCGGCGGCTCCTCGACCTCCACGAAGCCGAGCTCCTTCATGACATCGCGTATATGCTCTATGAGCTGGCGGAAGAAGTGGAGGCGGCCCGGGTAGAGGCGCGGCGGCTCGGCGGCGACGTTGTAGCGGCGCAGCCTAACCCTACGCCACTCGCCCGTCTCGAGCATCCGGCGTGTTAGCGCACCCACCTCCACCTCTACCCTGCCGAGCAGCTTCTCCGGCGGCTCCTCCAGGGTGATAAACGTCGCCTTCTCCTTCACCGGCTCGACCAGCCTGCGGCGGCGGAGCATCCTGAGGTCATCGCCGGAGACGCGCTCACCCCGGCTAAGCCTCTCCAGGAGACGACGCTCCTCAGCAACCAGAGGCGGCTCGGCGGCGAGGACTATCTCACCAGACTCGACGCGTACCCAACCCTTCCGGGAGGCGTTAGCCATAGCTATGCCGAACTCACCGCCCAGCAGCCTCCTGGCCTCCTCTACAGGCATTCTCCCCCCGTGCTCTGCTAGGAGGCGGGCCAGCCTCTCCTCCGGGAAGCCCTCGCGGAGGTACCTCTCAGCCTCCTCGGTTAGCCTATAGCGCTCAGAGACACGCTCCTCCAGCTGCAGGAGCCCCTTCTCCGCCAGGAGCCTTGCCAGAGCCTCCACCTGGCTGCGGTCGAGGCCGGTAAGCCTCGCCAGAGCCTCCGTGGTGTAGGGCTTCCCCGGCTCAACCCTGCCTACAAGCCGCTCTAGAAGCCGGTACTCAGACTCTGAAACGGGTATCCTCGCTCCCAACACAAGGGGCCCGGGACGCCAAGCCCAGGGCCAACTAGGGGTTAAAAACTGGAAGCAGGGCCTGGCCCTAGGCCCTCCAAGCGCTCTAGAACCGGTAGTACTCGCCGGGCTTCAGCACCACCACCTTGGTTTCCAGCCCCCTCTCCGCGACATACTTTGCGAACTCCTGTGGATCCGCCTCTATAACAGGAAACGTGTTATAGTGCATAGGTATGGCTACACGCGGCCTAAGCAGCTCGACAGCCTTAGCGGCCTGATACACATCCATGGTGAAGTGCCCGCCGATTGGCAGCAGAGCTATATCCGGCCGGTAGAGCTCGCCTATGAACTGCATCTCGGCAAACAGCCCTGTATCACCAGCGTGGAACACCGTGGCCTCCCTGCCCGACACTACAACGCTCGTAGGTGTCCCACGCCCGCAGCTGTGCGTCGCGGGGAAGAACATAACCTTTAGGCTGATGCCGGGCAGCTTCAGGGGCCCGCCTATATTAGCGCCAATTATCCTTCCACTCCTATCGCCCAGCTGCTCGGCCACGTAGTTAGCGAGCTCGTAGACCGCGGCGAACTTTGCATCGGGGTTTAGCTTAAGCAGCTCCAGCGCGTCACCCAGATGGTCTGCATGGTCGTGGGTAACTATTATCAAGTCAATCTTACCCTTGTACTCCTTGACGCCCACTGGCGACATAGGATTGGTCAGCCAGGGATCGATAAGTAGGCGGTAACCATCTATCTCGAGCTCGAAAGCCGAGTGACCAAGCCAGCGCACATACCCCATAACAGCCACCCCATCAATAGGCGGAGTGCATGCACCACCAGGAAAGCCAGGAAACCGGATCCCTAGGTATAAGCGCTTCCCAGGAGCCCTTCAACCCTTGAGGAGCCGCTAGGGGCTGCGCGGCCACAGGATGAGCGAGAATGAGGGGGATCAACCACACGAGGCGGCCCGATCCCGGCTTGGGGGCGCTGCGGGGCCTCGCGGACCCCACAGCATCCCCCAACGCGGCCGGCTTAACTTCCGGGTTCGACATGAGTCCGGGTGTTGCCCGGCCGCTATGGCCGGGTCGGGCCATGCAACAGTGGGGCTCCTCCTGAGCTATTTAAGTCTTACGCAGCCCAGCTATCCCCACAGGATCTTATTCGAGATAGGCTCGGCCTTCTCCTCATAAATCGCCTCTATGACCATCTTACCACCGCATGCAGGGCACTCCTCGTCCACAATCTTACCAACGTAGTCTCCTTCACGGAACCCTCTCTTCACAACACCGTCGCAGGATAGGCAGCGGAGAACGGTAACTATGCGCCTGCCGGCCTCACGGCGCCTCCTCACAGTAGCTATGGACATGTAGGCTACGACAGCCGCCGCGGTGAGCAGCAGCGCTACATAGCCTAGGGCTAGAGGCTCATTCACCCAGGCGGCCAATGGAGGTCCACCCCCGGGGGTAAGAGCTACTGGGCCACACCCAGTGTGTTGCCAACACCTACAACTATCACTGTGTCGCCGGGCCGCGTAGCCTCGAGTATCAGCTGCTTTACCCGCTCTACAGCCTTCTCGACACCATCCACAACCTCCTTCTTTATAGCCGTTATAGCCTCCTCGAGACCCATCTTTATAGCTATGGCGTAGAGCGGGGCCCCATGGGCTACAGCTATACGCTCTATACGTATCTTCTCGGGCCCCGGATCGCCCATCGCAACCCCAGTGCCCTCAGCTATGGAGCCCGTCTCCTCCCCCTCGAGCTTTAGAGCGGCATCCACAGTTATTATGGCGGCAACGTTGCCCTGAAGCTCCTCGCTCACAATCTTCTCTACAGCCTCCCCTGGCCTCCCCACGGTGCTCCCCGGGCCGCGGGCCTTCACGATCACTACCCTCCGGTCCTCATACCTATGCACGCTGTAAACAGTGTCCTTGGTCACCTCGCGCGGCTCCGATTCCACCTCAAGCATTCTCATCAGCTTATAGGCCGCAAGCGGGCCGGCTGCATCGCCTATAGGCACACCCTTACTCACAACACCTACTGCATCATAGTAAGCCTTAGCTATCCTCATGTAGAGGGGGAGCAGCATCCACAGCTGCGCTACGAGCATCGCATTTCTAGTCTTCACGCCCAGGAGTAGTATATGGCGTAGGTACTTGTAGAGCATGTTTAGCGCATTAGCTATCACTAGCAGGGTTGCAACATTCTTCTTCTCGGCATCGTCAACCTCTCGTGGCAGGCTGCGGGAGATGACCTCCTCTATCCGCTCCTCCTCCGTGCGCAGTATTCTCTCAAGCCTCTTGGTTATATCCGTGGGCTCTATGGATACAGGCTCTATAACAAAGTAGTCCATAACAGTGTTCAGCACCGCATCGGGATCCTTGGACCCCAGCTTCTCAAGCTTCTTACGCGCCTCTTCACGAGCCTTGTCCCGGTAGCCGGCGAGTATCCTTAGCCTCGACTCTATCTGGCTCCTCCATATCCTCAGCTGCAGGCCCTGAGCGGCCCCGAAGAACGCCATTATCGAGAGCACCGTTGAGATAAGTATGCTTATTGCTATTATCCAGGTGGCTATGTCCGATGAAGAGCCGGTCAAGGCTGCTGCGGCAGCCCCGGGCATGCCAATACTCCCTCATATATACCTACACGCGGGAGACGCTGTTTCCCTCACACAGCTCCTAGCCCCTATATAGTGTAAAGCGGGGTCAACTGGTCGTAACTATTACCTCCCCGTCATCGGTTATCACTATGGTGTGCTCGAACTGTGCCACAATACCCTTAGCCTTCTCTATCAGTATGGGGTATCTAACGAGAAAGCCCATACGAGACAGCTTCCTGAGACTCCTACGCAGCTTCTCGATGTCGGGTTCGACGTCGGCTAGCCATCTCTCGCTAAACGGCAGGGTTTTGAATCTATCGCGTATAGCTGCAAGTACCTTCTTACTTACATTATCGAGTCTACGCCGGAGCCCAGTACGCACGAGGGCGTAGATAGCCACTATGTCTCCCTCGTACACGAGGCCGGAGCCGTTGGTGCCGAAAGGCTCTATGGCGTACGCCTTTCCGGCAGAGAAGCGGCCGCGCGTCATAGGGTCATAGGCGTTGGGTATGCTCTCGCCCGCGTGTATAGTGTAGCGCGCAAGACTATGGCCCCCCAGGTTAACTATGGGTTTGAACCCCCTACTCCTGATAGTATTCTCTATGACCCGGCCTATCTCCGCGAAGCGTACCCCGGGCTTTACTGCATCGAGGGCCTTTGAGAGAGCCTCCTGCACCGCCTCCAGGAGGGGGTTCCACCTGTCGTCAAGCGCAACGGTCACTGCAGTATCAGCTATGTAGCCGTCCACGTGGACTCCCACATCCAGCTTGACGACAGCGTTCTCCGGTATGGTTGACTCGTCCCCCACCAGCGGAGAATAGTGGGCGGCTACCTCGTTCACAGATATGTTGCAGGGGAACGCTGGGGCTGCGCCGAGCTCGCGGGTCCTCCTCTCAACATGCTCGCAGACGTCTATCAGTCTGCGGCCAGCCTCTATCAGCTTAGCGCCCTCGTCCCTAACAATCTTGGCTATACGCCCGGCTTCAATATACTTCTTCAAGGCCTCCTCCATCACTTCCAATGCACCCGGACCGGCATCCTACGCTCTATGCCCTAATTTAGCAAATGTCCCGCATAGCGGCACACGGCCGACGCAGAAGGGGCTGCGGCTCAGAGATGCGGGGTACTACACTCACCGCCCCCAGGGGCCCCTGCCCCGGGAGGGCTCGTTCCGTGGTCCATTCTTCACAGCCAGGCTGGGAGAGGGCCCCAGCGGAGCCCCCGGCAGCCCTCTCCGGCGCCCGGTATCCCAGCCCGAACTTAACCCTGTCAGGCATTCCTCTGGATAATGATGCTACCAGGCCGGGCCTTCCCCCTAAGCCTGACAGGCTAAACTGCACAGGATTGAGGGGAGGCCTCCTACGTGCTACCACGGCCAGAGCCGGGGCTTGAGGGCCTCCCAGGCTTCCTGTACAGCCTAGCACGCCGGCACCGCTTCAGTAGGCGCTCCATACAGATGCTGCTATACATGGGCTCTCCGGGGAAGACAGCCTGAGGAGAGAGCGCTGAGGAGATCAGGATGAAGGCGAGGGAGAGGAGGGCCAGGGCGCTGGCCGAGGCCAACGAGGTGCTACTACCACTCCTAGGGGGAGCCCGTGCTCTGGTGAGAGTGCTAGAGGCTGCAGGTAGAAGCCCGGCCAGGCCGGTATCGCTGCACAGCTCCGGTGATAAGAGGCTTCACGCACTTATCCTTGAGCTGCCCGGCTCGAGCCCCCTCGTGGTGGCGGTGTACTCGTCGACACAGGAGTCCAGGCCCACCTCGCCCCAGCAGCTCGCCAAGAGAATGAAGAGGCTTGCCGGCTTCGTGGCGAGGCTGCGGGGAAGGTACTTCAACGCAGCGGACGTGGCCTACATCTACATATCCCCAAGGGGGCTCACTAGAGGGGCTAGGAGGCTAGCCATAGGCCTCAAGACATTTTTCGCCCAGAGCGGCAGGGAGGCTAGGCAGAAGCTAGCAAAGTTCCTCGCAACCCGCTACTACAAGCTCCTAGCGAGTCTCCGCGGGAAACGAGTCTGGGGTCCCGTCCCGCTTCTCCTATACGCCCTCTCCATCCTAGCTCAGCGGCTCGGGGCTCACGTCGAGCCAGTCTCGGCCGCTCGAGCTATCGAGCTGAGCACACGGGGAGGCTTCATAAATGCTATAGCTCCCTCGCAACCCTTAGGCTGACCCAGCCCCAGGCTTTCAGCCCCGCTTCTCCCAGACCGGCACTCCTCATAGTCCTGTAACCTGCATGATCCCCGGTTTATTTGAAGGGGCTAGCAGAGAGTAGAATTAGACCCCAGCACGCGTCATAGCAGTATAGTTATTCTCATACACTATAACCCACACAACAATATGCAATGTGTATCCTTAAGCATAGCTAGATGCGAAGTATCTAGCTAGGGTCAACGTGTTCTATAGCAGCCAGCCCATACCGGGTTGCGAGGTTCATGCTGCCTCGGGTGCCCCCCTACCCCAACCCGGAGAGGGCTACATCGCCTGACGCCACGTGCCACACCACTTATATCAACTAACCACGAGGTTACACAACGTAAATTAGGCAGCGTATTACATAACATATAAAACAGATGGACAACCTATTGAAATACACTGCTCATGCATATTACCACATCGCTTCAGGACAGCTCCGGGAAGGCTGTACGTGCAGCCCAACTTCGCCTGATCCCAGCAACACGGCATGAGAACCTCCATGGCTAGTAGTAATTACAAGATTCTTCTTGCAGCTAGAGCTTTGAGAGCGACCCATGTTAGGCACGATAATACTTGACCTTTTTCTATAATAACATTTAAAACAATTTATTTTATAAATGTACATTATTGGGTGGCTATGCGGCAGCCGTGCCCACGGGCTACATGGTCTCCGCGATGCTACATGCCTCTTTTCCGGATTTTACCACGTCTCGTATTAGAGGTTCTAGCACAGCCATCTCACCATATTCATGTATGAGCTTCTCTATGCTCTTGGCGGATGAGCATGCTATCTCCGCGACATCGGTGAAGCCCTGGCTCATATATCTCAGGCTCTGCAGGAGCGTTGATAGGGTTTCAGCTAGCTTGGCTACGTGTGCCTCTAAGCTCTTCTGCTCCACATACTCCATCATCAGCTTGTATACTACACTATCGTTGCCGAGCAGCTCGCTGGCTACTTTCAGCTCAAGCTTCTCCTTCCTCTCCTTTCCTATGGCGTCGACGGTCAGCTTCACTATATCGCCCACAACGGACTCTGAGAGGTCATGTACGGCCGATATAGCTGCCGCGTAGAAGGGATCCACCTTCACCCCGTGCTGGCTCATGTAGTCGGCTAGGACTAGCGCTAGCACTGTCGCCTCGGACATGTGTTCTGCAATGCTCTCGGCTATGGCAGCGTGCACGCCCCTGAGCATCCAGCCGGTACGTGGTGTTGCCTTAAGGGCTGCCAGCATGCGGTCGAGCCTGCGGAGCCCCTCGCGGCTCAGGGACATCGCATGGATCCCTCCCTTGGATCCCGGGGGTTCGATGCAGAAAGAATGCTATAATCCAGCTCCCGGTGGGATGCACGAGAAGCCTTCCTGACCCAGGGGCTCTAGGCCCCTCTCCTCGGCCTGCTGGGGGCGGCGCTAAAAGCCCAAGGGTATATTGAAGGCCGGGAGACCCGGGGTCACTGCACCGCCCGCCGGCGGCCTCTTCCCCCGGGCGTCGCGGCTCCAGGCTCCCCAGGCTCTCCTAAGGGGTTAAAGTAGCATCTTGAAAGGAGGGTCAGGCGAAATCCGATACATCACCGGTTCAGCTGCTCGGCTCCAGTCATCCCCCCTCTCTGGGCGCCAGTGCCTCCTCGGAGCCCGGCTATGTAGGCTCCCTCTGTCAGCTTCTCCGCCGTCTCGGGCGGCTCGCCTACAACGGTCTCGATACGGTGCATGTACTCCAGGTCCTTGGCGAAGGGCTCCATCTCCTTGCTCAGGTATAGCTTGTAGCCCTCGACCTTCTGGGACAGCTTGTAGCCGTGGCTGCGCTTCCAGGTCCATAGCGCGCTATTCAGCTGGAGCACTTTGTCGAGCATCTTCGCGTATGCTGTGTCCCATTCGGGGTTGGGCTCGGGGAACTTCTGCCGGTGAACCGAGTCTCCGTAGAGCCTGCGGTAGAGCGCGTCGGTTATGAAGGGGAGTATAGGTGCTAGCATTCTCAGCAAGGCGTCCAGTATAGTGTGGAGTGTGAACCAGGCCCCCCTCTGTTCCTCCTCGCTGAACTCGCCCTCCCTATTGTAAGCCCTCGTCTTCACTAGCTCCAGATAGTGGGCCGCGAATATGTTCCAGGTGAAGTTATAGAGCTCGTTAACCGGCTGGTGCACGTCCAGCTCCTCGCCGTAGTAGTGGTCTACTCTCCTTATCAGGTTGTTGAGGGCCCCGAGGAACACTAGGTCGATAGGCCTCAGCCTGTAGCCGTCCGTGGGCCTCGGGAAGCTGGATACGAACCTGGCGATGTTCCATAGCTTTGTGAGGAAGAGCTTACCGGTCTTAAGCGTCTGCTCGCTGAACCGGTAGTCGTCTCCCAGCCTGGCGGCCGCTGCGGCCCAGAACCTGAACGGCTCGGCACCGTAGGCCTCTATATAGGGCTCCGGGTCTATCACGTTCCCCAGGCTCTTGTGCATAGCCCTGCCCTTAGGGTCGAGCCCCATGCCGGTTACGCGTACCCAGCGGAACGCCGGCTTGCCGAGCAGCTGGTAGACGCGGAGCACGCTGAAGTAGAGCCATGTCCTTATTATGTCGACTCCCTGAGGCCTCAGGGTGTATGGTAGCTCCTCGTCCCGGGAGAAGACCCGCTCGAACAGCTTGAGGTTCCTCATGTAGCCGGAAGCATAGAGCACGCTTATGCTCGAGTCGAACCATGTATCGAACACCCTGGTCTCGCCTTCTAGCTCGCTTCGTGGGGCCCCGCAGCGTGGGCAGCGCTCCCACGGCGGCTCCTCTAGCCAGGGGCGGTAGTAGCGGCCAGGCTCTGGGACGAGCTTTGCTCCACACCGACGGCAGGTCCAGATGGGGATCTCGGTGCCATAGTACCTTGTGCGGGATATGGGCCAATCCATCTTCAGGCTGTCTATCCAGTCCAGTAGCTTCTGCCGGTGCTTCTCCGGCTTAAAGTGCATCTTCTTGACTATCTCGCGCAGCTTGTCCTGGAACTCGAGCTGCTTTAGGAAGTACTCGCGCACATGTACTATCTCGACGGGGGTTTTGCAGCGCCAGCATACGGGGACGCTGTGGCGTATCAGCTCCTTCTTCGCTATGAGGCCCCTCTTCTCCAGCTCCTCCACCATGCGGCGCCTGGCTTCGCGTACGGGCAGGCCTTTGAGGAACCCTGCCTTCTCGTTCATTGTGCCGTCCTGGTTTATTATCACCTTGGGCTCCAGCCCGAGGTCCTTTATCATCTGGACGTCTGTCCAGTCGCCATAGCTGCTCACCATCACAAGCCCGGTGCCGAAGTCGGGCTTGGCGGCTGGGTGCTCGAGTATAGGCACCTCGTACTCGTAGATAGGTACAATTGCGTGGAGCCCCTTTAGCCTCTTGTAGCGCTCATCCTCGGGGTTGTATACCACCGCCCGCGCTGCGCCTATCAGCTCGGGCCTCGTCGTGGCTATCAGTATCTCCTCCCCGGTCTCCTTTACCCTCCACTTTACGTAGTAGAGGTAGGAGTCCTCCTCGCGGTGCTCTATCTCAGCCTCGCTGAGCGAGGTGCGGCATCGGGGACACCAGTTGACCGGCCTCTCGTCCTCGTAGATGAGCCCCCTCCTCCAGAGCTCTATGAAGGTGGCTTGGGTGATTCTGCGGTACTCAGGGCTGTCGGTGCCGTTCCTTATGTAGGTGAAGCTGCAGCCCAGCCCTCTCCATATCCTCACGAGCTCTTCCTCAACCCTGTCAAGCTCTTGGCTGCAGAGCTCTAGGAACTTCTTACGACCCTCCTTGGTCTTGGCCATCTCGTGTGCTAGAATGTTATACTTCTTCTCGATTGTAACCTCTACCGGTAGTCCATTACGGTCGGCATACCAGGGCACGAACACGTTCCAGCCCTTCATACGGAAGTAGCGTGCAATCATGTCTATCTGAGCGTAGTGCGCCGCCCCGCCCACATGCCACTTGCCGCTAGGATAGGGCGGTGGGGTGTCGATTACCAGCACGGGTCCCTCACGGTCCGGGTCGAATTCGTAGAGACGCTCCTCGCTCCACTTCTCTAGGAGCTCCTTCTCCAGCTCCTTGCTCCATCGCTTCTCCTTTATCCTAGGTAGGAAGCTCTGCCCAGACGAAGGCTTGGCACCCACGCTGCCGCACCTCAAGGCGTCCTGGGTAAAAGAGGGCTCGCCGCTGCTGGAGGCTTTAGTAATAAACTCCCGCTGGCCTCTCTGCGTGCGTTACCGGGCCTGCCGGTCCCGCCTAGCACTGGGCTGGTGATAATACTGGGCTGGCTCTATTCCGGAGCGCTGTGCCCAGGCTCCCCGGTAATACAAATGTATTCCTAGTGCGTGCCGGAGGGGTAGGAAACTCCTCTAGCGGCCCCCAAAGTAAAGCCTATAAAAGAGTGGAAGAGCACTCTACTACCGGAGTAAGGGGAGTTAGTGGGGGTGTTTGTGCTTGGCGTGTGAGAAGGCTGTGAGGGTTCGTGACCCCACGACCGGCAAGGAGGCGGAGCTGGTGCCGATCAAGGTGTGGCAGCTAGCCCCCAGGGGGAGGAAGGGAGTAAAGATAGGCCTATTCAAGAGCCCCGAGACAGGCAAGTACTTCCGCGCCAAGGTCCCAGACGACTACCCGATATGCAGCTAGCACCAAGGCAGCGCTGGGGGTGGGGCCACTCCCGCGCTTTTTTCACTGCTGGGGTGCCTTCCCGGCTCCCCTCCTGGGTGGGCCCCAGCTGCGGGCCCCGCGAGGCCTGGGTATTAGAGTTTCTGTACCCTAATTGGGTACTCCCTGCTCCCCGGGCGCTGGAGGGGGGCAGGGTCTGGCTCTTGAGGTGCCGCGCCAGGGCTCCCGCGAAGGTCATACTCTTTGGCGAGCACTGGGTCGTCCATGGGGGTAGGGCGCTTGCCGCTGCGGTAGGGCTCTATTCCCGCGCGTACGCCGAGCCTGCTGATGATGGTGTGGTGGTGGAGTCCGTCAATCTCGGGGTCCGTGAAGACGTCTTGCACGGCTGCCAGGTCTTCTGTAGCCTTAGGAAGGCGTTCGAGTACATATCGAGCGCCAGGTCTAGCGGCAGGCTGTGGCCCGCCAGGCTCATCATAGACTCTGAGATACCGGTGGGCGCGGGGCTGGGGAGCAGTGCAGCGGTAGCGGTCTCTGCCTCAGCGGCTTACGCGTGCGTAGCCGGCCTCGAGGTGGCACCGGAGCTTGTCTCACGCGCGGCTTTTGAGAGCGAGAAGCTGGTCCATGGGAACCCTAGCGGGGTCGACAACACGGTATCCTCGTACGGCGGGTTCCTTCTCTATAGGCGTGGCGAGACGCCTATGCCGCTGGATTTCGGCGGACTTGGCGACGTGGTTGTAGTAGTCATAGACACCGGGGTGAAGCGCTCCACGGCGAGAGCTGTTAGATTATTCACGGAGAGGCTTCATAGGCTTGGGGGGCTGGGCCGAGAGCTGCTCGAGGTGGCTGAGGGGATTATTGATGAGGCTCTGCGCGCGCTTCGCCGTGGAGACGCGGCGGGCCTAGGCCTCCTCATGGATGTGGCGCACGGGCTCCTGAACGCCATGGGGGTCTCGCATGTTGAGCTGGAGAAGGCTGTGCAGGCCGCCAGGGCTAGCGGCGCTCTAGGCGCTAAGCTCACGGGAGCAGGCATGGGCGGATCAGCCATAGCTCTTGTGGAGAGGGAGAAGGCTCCAAGGGTTTCGGAGAAGCTGAGGGAGCTAGGCCTACGAGTCTACGAGGCCGCCCTCGGCGCTCGAGGGGTCAGCGTGGAGCATGGCTAGCCCAGGGCCCGGCGGAAGTATTGTAGTGCTACTACAGTGTTACTAGCCCGCCCGTTTCTAGCTTACAGTCAATGCTAAAGCGCCTCGCACTGGGGGGCAGACGTGCTAGGGACACTGGATGACAGGCTCGTCATCTACACCGGTATAATACTGACCGCCACGGGGGCGTCCCGCTGCATAGAGCTTGAGGCCTATGCGTCGCTTACCCTGCTTCCACGGGTGGCGAGCCTCGGAGTAGCGGTGGCGGTAGAGGTGCCCGTGGTAGCGCAGGCATGCGGCATGGGGATGGTAGGGGTGGTTGAGGACGTCGAGGCCAGGGTGTGGGGCCGCGGCCTATACTACTCCAGCCCCCTGCTCGGGGGCCTGCTCAGCCGCGTAGTAATGGATGCCTACGCGGGGGAGGGGAAGCTGCCGGTGGAGAGGCTCCGCAGCCCAGCCGCGGGGACGGAGACCCTGATATCATCCCTGGAGGGCAGCACGGCGGTGCTAGGCACTGCAGTGATGCCGTTATACGACCTATCCGGGCTCTGGGCAGTCGTGGTGAGACTGGAGAAGCCGCTGGAGAGGAGGCTGGCCGAGGCAGTCTACACGAATATAGGAGCACTAGAGAAGGCCGCCTACGACACCCTGGATAACCCAGTAGACATGATAGACTCTATCAGCGAGAGGCTGGCAAAGCTGACCGGCTCACGGAGGCTCCAGCGCCTCCGCGAAAGGCTGCTGAAGCAGGGTGCCATAGCCGTGGGATTGGATATACATGGTAGCCATTTGATAGTGGTGGCTGAGGACGCGGAGACCGCTTACACGATCTCAGCCCTCAACCGCGAGCTGGGAGACAGAGTTGAAGCCCCCATAGCCGTGCCCACGGCCTAGGGCCGGTTCTACATAGGGGCCAAGGCGCCCGCTCCACGTAAACTAATATTCAAGCAGCCTTAATCGTTCTTAAGGCCGGGGCCCGCTGATGCTGTTCAGGGTCACAGCCCGCTGCATAATCCTGCAAGACGGCCTCCTCCTGGTCCAGCTGAGCAAGAAAGGCGATTTCTACCGTCTACCAGGCGGGCGTGTACGGCCAGAGGAGACGGTGCTTCAAGGTCTTCAGCGGGAGCTCATGGAGGAGCTCGGTATACCGAAGATAGGTGACGCGCGCCTCGCATTCATAGTAGAGTCTTTCTACCGCCGCCGCAGCGGGATAGTGCACGAGCTGGGCTTCTACTTCCTCTGCAAGAGCCCCATAGGCCCTAATGTAAAGCCTAGGGAGGACCACCTAAAACTACGCTGGATAAAACCAGAAGAACTCAACGCCAAGAACTTCAAGCCCTCCGCGCTAGCCAGCTACCTCCGCAAGCTAGACGGGGCCAGGGAGCTCCAGCCCAGGTACATCATAAACGTGGATGTGGGCCAGGTATAGCCGAGCCCTCTCCACGCCCCGGCCACCACCCCTGTTATCACAATGGGCACAGAGTATGCGGGCCAGCCATGGCGCGGCGGACACTGCGCCCAGTATCTACACGCCTATGGCCTAGACCTGGAAAACACGAGGTATTTATTTAGAGTTACTCACCATATGTATTGGGCTGCTGGTGGCCACAAGCTTGTCGATGGAAATGGTCAATTCCCTTTAGGAAGTGCGATGGGGGCGCGGAGAAGACGGACTACATAACGACTTAAAATACATATGTCGTACATAGGCGGGTTAGCAGAAAATCAACGATCATTCTGCAAGATCTAAGCTCTTCTTTGCCGCGGCACATGACCTAAGCCAGGAGCTGGGCCTTAGCAATGTTCCACATATACTATTTCCCCAACAGAGATTTCATGCACCATAATTTGCTTGAATAACGTATCCTAAGCGGCATCGTAGAGCCCCTGAGGGAGAGAGGAGGTTAGCGTCCAATTAGACATTGACAAGTTCGTTGTTGTCCCTAAGAAGAATATACTATACTGCTCTATGCAACCTTACAGTAGTTACCGGTGGACTCTTCGACCTCTACCGGGTCCACGTTACAACGAAGGATCCTAACAAGAAGAGCCATAGATCGTTTGAAAGAGATTATCAGTGGTTTTGAGCGGCTCGTCCAGGCTATATAGGGTGGAGAGCATAGTGCGCCGGACATACGGGCAGCGGGATCCTGTCGTTGGAGTGCTCCTAGATCTTCTAAACCCTGTGCAGTATCCTCTTTCTCTTCCCTCTCTACTTCTTCTGCTCCTCGAACACTAGCTCGACGCCCCGCGGGTAGATGTAGACGTTGCCCCCTCTCGCCTGGCCCGGCAGGTTTGGCTTAAACACGGCTATAACTACGCCCTTGTTCCCGTGGACACGTACTATCTTTCCACGGTACTCGTTACCCTTGTTGTCGCGGTAGAGGACGCGCCAGCCGATGAGCTGCGCGGCTTTCCTGGAGTCGTTTACCCCGTCAACCCTTATCAGCACCTGGTTCTCGTACTGGGTGTTTGAGCCAAGCCTATAGCCTATGACTAACCCTGTATAGACCTTCGCGGCCTCTCCGCTCAACCTTGTTGCCCCGGGCAGCACCGGTGAAGCCGGCCCTGGGTCTTTAAAGCTGATAGCAGTGCCAAAGCGGCTGGGGGTATAGGGGCGCTTTGACCGGCAAGCTCAAGGAACCCCGTATAGTGGTGGAGCCCCCCGGGCCCAGGGCTCGAGAAGTTATTGAGAAGGATAGGATGTATCTTATGCAGAGCTTTGCCAGGTGGTACCCGCTTGTTGTTGACCGTGCCGAGGACTACGTAGTGTATGATGTTGACGGTAACGCCTATATAGATCTTAATGCTGGCATAGCTGTGCTCAATGTAGGCTCTACCAACCCTGCAGTAGTCGAGGCCGCCGCCTCTCAGTTGAGGCGCTTCACCCACTACAGCCTCACAGACTTCTACTATGAGGTGGCAGTACGGCTCGCGGAGAAGCTGGTAGGGATAGCGCCAGTGGAGAAGCCCGCCAAGGTGTTCTTCACCAATAGCGGCGCGGAGAGCATTGAGGCCGCTTTGAAGGCCTCCAGGTACTCGACCGGGAGGCAGTACATAGTAGCCTTCCTCGGGGCATTCCACGGCAGAACCATGGGCGCCCTCTCGCTCACGGCCAGCAAGCCGGTCCAGCGTCTCGGCTTCTCACCCCTCCTCCCCAGCGTGGTCCATGTGCCCTACCCCTATCCCTACCGCTGCCCTTTCGCGGCGGAGGAGCCCGGAGAGTGCGGAGAGATGGCTCTAGGCTTCGTAGAGGAGTGGGTGCTGGGTAAGCTGGTGGATCCCAGTGAGGTAGCTGCATTCGTGTTCGAGCCTATACAGGGCGAGGGTGGATACATAGTGCCTCCCGACAATTTCCTTCCAGGCCTCGAGAAGCTCGCCCGGCGCCACGGCATTCTACTGGTCGCGGACGAAGTGCAGACAGGGTTCTGCAGGACCGGTAGGAGATTCGCGGTGGAACACTGGGGAGTGAAGCCCGATATAGTGGCGCTCGCCAAGGCGATCGCGGGCGGCCTCCCGCTCGGAGCGGTGGTGGGGAGCGATAAGGCAATGACTATAAGGCCCGGCGGCCATGCTACAACCTTCGGAGGGAACCCTGTCTCCTCGGCCGCAGCCATAGCAGCCATAGACTATATGGAGAGGGAGAGGCTCTGCGACCGCGCAGCGAGACTGGGGGAGAAGACGCTTAAGAGGCTCAAGGAGGCCATGGACGAGACCAGTATGATAGGTGATGTCCGCGGCAAAGGCCTTATGATAGGCGTGGAGCTGGTTAAGAGCCGCGAGACTAAGGAGCCGGCTTCCCGGGAGCTTGCAGAGGTACTGATGAGGCTGTTCAAGCGCGGCTACCTGGTGATAGGGGCCGGCGTGTCGACTATACGTATATCCCCGCCGCTCACAATAGATGAGGAGGCCTTGATGAACGCTGTAGAGGCTATAATCGAGGAGGTAAAGAGGCTGGAGCGAGAGCGTGACTAGGGACCGGGCCCTGGGAGGCGTGATGAGGCTTACAAGGGGCCTAGCCCCGTCGCCGGGGTGATGGGCTATGAACCCGCGGCTGACCTCCGTCTAGCCTTCCCTCTAGCCTTCCCCTCCTTCTCCTCCATGCTCAGTATCCTGGCAAGCCTTCTCCTCGGTACTTCGAACACTGTGGAGGCTATGAACGCTATGTACTCGTCGTCAGGCATGATCTTGTCCAGTCCGATTCTCGCGGCCAGGGCCTGTTTGAAAGCCTCCTTCTCTATGCGGGAGCGTATAAGCCTGGCAGCTATGGCCTGCGCCACCCGGAGGGCTATGAAGTAGCGGGCGTATTTTCTCACGGTGCGCTCGTGCTCCGGGAACACTTTTACAAGCTTATGCAGCAGCTCTATGATAGTGTTCTCGCTCGCGAAACCCATTATTATTGTTGTGGCCACGATCCTTAGCATCCTGGCTACAGTGTTATCGTTTATGCTCCCACCGAGCATGAAGAGTGCTAGCTTCCTCGCCTCCTCCGGCGGCTTCTCCCTTATCAGCTCTGATGCCTCCTCGAGGGTCTCCTCGTAGCTGAATAGCTTGTGGAACAACTCCGGGTTCTCCTCGTTGAGGGCCAGCGCATACTTCGCTATAACGTAGAGGGTGGCCATCTCCTTGTCCCAGATATCCTCCGGCCATGCCTTGCCGCGGATTGGCTGCACCGCCCTCTCCTTGTAGACCTCCTCGAGGAGCTTGACGGCCTTTCTGCGGTCGGATGTGCCCTCCTGTAGGAGCCTGGAGAGAACCTCCATAGCCGCGTCTATCCTCTGCTTGTGCGTCTCTCTGGCTCTCCGGGGCTCAATGCTCTCCAACACCTAGCACCCTTTCAGCTATTGTCCTAAGGGCTATGGCCAGGCCCTCGGGCTTCCCGAAAGCCCTTACCCTCCCATCACGGTGTACTATTAGCTTAACCACTCCGCCGCCAACCCTCACGTAGAGTATCTGCTTGCCCCTCTTCTGCACTATCCGGAGCACCTCTGCGTCCCGCCAGCGCTCCCTAATCCTCTTAACGAGCTTCACGAGTGTATCGGCGGTAAGCCAGCGCGCAGACACTTCAACCCCCTCGAAGGCCTGGTTACCGGCCTCGCCTATGCCCGAGCATCATCACGCGGCCTCAGCTCTGCGTGAGCCGCTCACCGGCCGCCTTTAGTGAGGAGCGGCTAGCCCCGCTGGCTCCAGGCGGCACGTCTACATCTACCCCCGGGTGAGGCTAATAGGCTGACCGGGTCCCTCCACGGGGGCTCGCGCCAGCCCGGGGGTGCCTCGGCCACGGCCCCTATGCTCTGGCGCAGGGGTAGCCGCGACGTGAGCCTCCCAGAAGCCGCCGCTATCTATAGGGCTAGGTGCGCCACGGGCCCGTGCTACATAATAGCCTTTGTCCTTGACGGCAGGCCGGTGGTGGCCATAGCCCCGGCCCAGCCTACGCCTCTCTGCATAGGCCTTGAAGCAGGCCTGCTGCGGGTAGTGAAAGCCATACTCAGCGACCTAGGCGTCGAGACCCCCTATATCACGGCCTGCCGGGTGGCCAGTAGCCTCGTTGGCGGAAGCCTGCGGGAGACCCTTGAGAGCATTAGGGAGGCCGGCTTGATCATATCGCTGGAACGTGGCTAGAGCTGTGGGAAGGCCTCTCCGGGCGGCTCCTCGCTCCCGCCCGCGCAGAGCCCCGGGGCGCTGCAGGCCACACGTCTATACACATCCACTACTATACGGTAGGCGAGGCCGCCATGGTCGCGTATCTCTACATTCTCCCCGTCGAACAAGACCTCTACCCGGCCGGCCTCCCGGAGACCCCTGGTAGAGTAGGCGCGGAGCACTATACGCTGCCTAACCCTGCCCTCAACAACGTCTATATTCATTGTGGCCTCCTCGGGATCCAGCGCTATACCTTTGTTGATGTATACCCTGCGTAGCGTGTAGGCTACAACACTGGGCTCCAACACGGCGTAGTTGTCGAACACCTGGAGAGCCTCCAGCAGCTTCCGCGCTAGGTAGAGGCCGCTCCTCAAATCCCTCGAGAAGGCCCTAGAGTAGTCGGGCCTCCAGCTCCTCCTCCTTATGAAGAACTCATACACCAGCGTGACGGCCTCGTACGTGAGACTCGGCAGCCCCAGGCCGCGCACCCTTCGGGCCCCTCGGAAGGCGGAGGCGAAGGCACCCCCATAGTCTACTATCAACGTTCTAGGAGGCTCCATGCTCCAGGCAGGCTCGCCCCTGGCATCAACTATATAGATGGGCTCCTGCGGCTCAGAGGCAAGCTCCATCGATATATTGCTCTTGGCAACGCTTATTGGGAGTCTGGATTCGGTTACAAGCCGCAGCGGCAAGCGGCGGCCCATACCTATAACGGTGAGCTTCCAGCCGCGGGTCCCTAGGGCCGCGTACAGGGTGCGGGCTAGCACGGCCGCGTCGAATATGGATGGAGGGGTGGTGACCACGATATGAACCTCAGCGTCATCTTCTACCATCCTAAGAACCCCCAGAACTTACATGACGTGGCAGCTTTGGCCGCTTCGCTCCGCGCCAGACTCTACGTTGTGCCCCGGCCGGGCGTGGACTATAAGCTTGAGATGCTCCAGGGGAGGCTGCGCAGCCGCCTAGTAATGGTTGGTAGCCTGGCTGAGGCCGTGGATAGGATCGGTGATGCAAACTATATCGTGCTGGAGACGTATGGGAACAAGTACCTCCACGAGGTGAAGATGGAGGGGGATAGCATAGTGCTTGTAATAGGCGCCGAGGACTATGGGATACCCCCTAGCCTGCTGGAGGCCCTCAAAAGACCCGTTACCGTAGCTAAGATACCCACGGCTGTGCAAGGCATGAGCTATAATGTGGCTGCCTCCCTGGCTATGGCCCTCTATGAGGTGTATAGACGGCTTAGAGCGGGAAGCCCTTGAAGCGGTGGGGCGCTATTATCTCGTACACCTCCTGCTTCAGCGCAGGCTCCTTGGCAAAGGCGCCGCGGAGCGCTGCTACCACAGTCGGGGCCGGATTCCTAACTCCACGCATGGCCATGCAGAGGTGCACAGCCTCGGTGACCACCATTACATCAGGCGACCCTGTCGCCTTCTCCACCTCGGCGGCTATCTGCTGGGTCATCCTCTCCTGGATCTGCAGCCTCCGCGCATACTTGTTCACAATCCTCGCTATCTTGGAGAGCCCTACCACCCTGCCCCTGGGCAGATAGGCGACATGGGCAACGCCGAAGAAGGGCAGCATATGGTGCTCGCATAGGCTGTAGAAGCGTATCCCAGAGACCACGACTAAGTCGCTAGTCTCCGTGAACCATGCGTACTCCTCGTTGTTGTGGTATCCCTCCAGAAGCTCCTCGAACATATCCGCTACGCGGCGGGGCGTATCCCGGAGCCCCTCACGCTCTGGGTCCTCCCCGATAGCCTCGAGGATCATTCTCACAGCCTTCTCGATCTTAGCCTTATCTATCACGGCTCAACGCCCTCGCTCCCGCATCTCCAAGCGCGCGGCGGACAACACTCAAGCAGCTTTAAGTGGCTAGTCCAGCCACCATGCTGGCATATAGCAGGCGGCCAAGCACCATACCCTGCCTAATAGTCCTATTGGCCTAAGTACTCCACGCGCCTGCCCGGCTCAGAGTATAATGATTTAATACCCTTGAGAAGGCTCCAGCTGTAGGCACACGGTGAAGCGAATGTCCAGCATACATGGGAGGCTAGGACCCGGGAAGGACGCCCCTGAGGTAGTAAACGTCTTCATAGAGATTCCCATGGGCAGCAACGTAAAGTACGAGTATGACGAGGAGGCAGGCGTCATAAAGGTTGATAGATTCCTCTACACCTCAATGGTGTATCCCTTCAATTATGGGTTCGTGCCAGGCACTCTTGAGGAGGACGGCGACCCCGTCGATGTACTCGTTATAACTGCTCAGCCGGTTCTCCCCGGCACAGTTATAGAGGCTCGGCCTATAGGAGTACTTGTTATGGAGGATGAGGAGGGCCCCGACAGCAAGATAGTAGCTGTGCCTAAGGACAAGCTCGACCCGAGCTTTAAGAATGTAAAGAGCATAGATGATCTGCCAGAGGTCTTGAGGGATAGGATAAAGCACTTCTTCGAGCACTACAAGGAGCTTGAGCCGGGCAAGTGGGTAAAGGTGCGCGAGTGGCTAGGCCCCGAGGAGGCCAAGCGCAGGATAAAGGATGCTATCGAGCGCTACCGCTCCAAGAAGGGCTGAGCCCAGGTCGAAGAATAGCCCTCTAAGAAGACCCCGTGCTGCTGTGGGGCCAGTGTTTTTGGCCACCCCTCTCGGGTCTAATAGGCTCCGGGGCCGCAGTCTCGGCAAGGCACGGGGTAGCATGGGCGGGAACAGTCCTGATGCGCAGGTGTCATTCTTGCATATAACGCCCTACTGTACGGCATGCATATCAATGAGGAGAGCTGCTGAGCTAGAAGCCCTCCCCATAGATAACTCCGAGAAGCTCGCCATATACCGGCAGCTGCTTGACGCGGTAAACCTCTATATTACACCTGACACCGAGGTAGTGGAGCTTGCTACCGTATCGTTTAGGAGGCTCAAAGCACTAGTGAAGCAGAGTACACCCTACGAGCAGCTTATAGAGCAGAACCTCAGTAAAGCCGTGGCTAGAGCAAAGAGTATAGAAGACTTGATTGCGGGCAAGCCTATAGATGAGAGGCTATCCCTCGCCCTCCGGGCGGCAAGCCTTGCAACCGGCTACAGGGCTTTCAACACCCCAGATAAGATTCTAGAGGAGCCCCCCTCTACAGTGGACTTGACAGCTCTTGGCACCTCCCTGCAAGTAGGGCGCGATGATACAAGGCGAGTGGTAAGGCTACTCCACGACCTACAGCGGAACGGTGGGACCATCTACTACCTCTTCGGCTCGGTCTTCGAGCTGCCCTATGATGCGATACTGTTGAGGATTCTCGTGAACGATTTGGGGCTTAGCGTTGCCGGCATTACACGTAGCGATAGGTACGAGGACTACGTGGTTACCGAGGACCTTGAGTCTATAGGGATAGCAGATACACTATCGGAGGTAATAGACCTGGGGAGCGATGATGTCACGGTGACAATTGATAGTAATGAGCATTTATACGAGCAGTTGAATAACGCCTCGCTGGTTGTCGTCAAGGGAGAGCTTCAGGCAACATACTTCCATAACAACCCGGTTGAGGCGCCCATGCTCTTTCTCTTTGCCGTTCCATGCCCGGTTATTGCTAGAGCCTTCAACCTGCCTCCAAGGAGCTTCAACATAGTGCTTCAGGAGAAGCCTCGGCAGGGCTAAGGCCCGGCAGGAGAGGATAGTCCTTGCACAGTGTCAGTAAGGATAGGACCTCGTCATCCCTCCGTGGCGAGGCTGGGCCGGACGGAGGCTCAGCCGGGGTTCTTTCACTCACCCACTGCTAGCCCCTAAGCATCTCCAGGTATATAGTATGCCCCTCTCCGGCAAGTGTCCAGGTGCCCGGATGGCCTCAGCCTCCAAGGGCGAGGGCTCCAGGGCCGCCCGGCCCAGGTTGAGGGGCTTTGACCCCGTAAAGCTGGCTGATGAGATAGAGAAGAGGGTGGTGAAGGGCGAGCTCCGGAAGTACTACCGGTTTAGGGGGAGCCGTTTCTATGGTGGAAGCGCTGTAGGAGATGTAGTCGGGTGCAACCTCCGCTGCGCCTTCTGCTGGACTGGGAGGCCCCGGGATGATCTAAGGCTAGGCTTCTTCGTGTCACCCGAGGAGTCGTATCGGAGGCTCACGGAGATAGCCTCCTCGAGGAGGTATAGATACGTAAGGCTGTCCGGCGGCGAGCCTACTATAGGGTTCCAGCACCTCCGAAAGCTCCTAGAGCTTATTGAGCAGGATGGGCGCTTCACCTTCATACTCGAGACCAACGGGGTGCTCCTCGGCGCCCGCCCAGGCTATGTGAAGGCTCTGGCCGGGCTCCGCCGGCTGCATGTAAGGGTCTCGATCAAGGCGTGCAGCCCCGACCTCTTCGCCCTCATAACGGGGGCCCGGCCCGAGTTCTTCGAGTACCCCATCCGTGCTATACGGTACCTCGCAGACTATGGAGTATCCTTTCATGTAGCGCTATTCGCTGCCTTCGGGAGCGAGGAGTGCTGGGCGAGGCTGCTGGAGAGGCTCGCCGAGGAGGCGGGGCCGGAGGCCCTGGAGGGTGTTGAGGTGGAGCCCCTCGTGCTCTACCAGCCCGCCAGGCGCCGCCTACGCCTTTTGGGGCTGAAGCCCAGGTTCTCCTACGAGCCGGGGTAGGCTTTTGGCTGTGAGGCTGGCCA
This sequence comes from Pyrodictium brockii, assembly GCF_055379715.1. Lineage (NCBI taxonomy): Archaea > Thermoproteati > Thermoproteota > Thermoprotei > Desulfurococcales > Pyrodictiaceae > Pyrodictium > Pyrodictium brockii. The sequence continues at coordinate 1,320,363 of NZ_AP042401.1, read as the reverse complement.
GGGTCAACATCTTCGGGGGCTTCGCCTCTCTCGATGAGGGCGGGTCTGCTGCTCTCGACGCCTACGACTCGCCGGTGGAGACTCTGGCTAGACTCTCCTGCAAGTACATAGGCCTCCTAGCCTGCGGCCCTAAGCCAGCGGCTCTGCGGGCTCTGAGGCTCCTGGCGGGAGACCTCTACGCCGCCTACACGGGTATGGGCCTCCAGGGCCTGGTTGTGGAGGAGCGCCGGTACCGGGATCTCGGCACAGTGCTGCTGGTCATCCCTCCAGGCTGTGAGAGGCCGGAGATAGAGCTGAGGGCCGGCGGTGAGGGGGTTTTCGATGTCCGTGTATCCTGCGGCGGCGCCGGGTATGAATGTGGACTAGTGTGTCAGTGAGGTGGGCGCTTTCATCGCCGCCATGGTTGCGCGGGCTCATAGAGTGCGTAACCTCATCACCCTGAGGCTTCCCTAAACGTTGCACCCCTGGAGGCGGGTCCGTGCTGCGCGGCTCTTCACCGCCTTTTCTGCCGGCATGGCATCTGCCCTTTCGAGCTTCTTCATCCCCCTAAACCCAGGGCTCGGAGGGAGGGCTTATAGCCATAAAGTTTAACTCGCGTTTATTATACCCATGGTCTTTCCTCCGGATAACGGCTTTAGTCCATGAGGCCTCTGGTATTGCAGTAATACTGGCGTATCACCATGGGCGGTTTCAAGCTGATCCTCGGGACGCCGATCAACGCCGTGCCGCAGCCATGGTTTATCCTCAACGTCCCGGGGGTGATGGTCAACGCTTATGACATAATGAGAGTTGGTCTCAGCCGTGTGCGCGGGAGGGGCCTACGCAAGCTTCTAGGCATAGACGATGATACCGAGCTCTGGATAGACAGTGGCGGCTACCAGTTCCTCAAGAGAAGCATGGATCCAGGCACCTACAAGATAGCTAAGATCTACCGAGAGGTCGACGCCGACTATTACATTAGCCTCGACTACCCCCCGGGCCCCATGGACGACCCGAGCATGCGCGCCAGGAAAATAGCCAAGACGATATCCAGCTTCATGTCGCTCAAGGGTATGTTTAGAAGCCTGGTCGAAGAAGGAAGGCTTATCCCGGTATTCCACATATCTGTAGGCGAGTCGCTAAGGCTCCAGCTGCGCTGCTACGAGCCCCATAGCCCGGTAGCCGCGGCCGGCGGGCTCATCCCGTACTTCATGCAGCGGTCCGGTAGATACTCAAGGCTCAAGGCCGTGCTCTTCCTAATCCTCCTACGCAAGCTGTGGAGGGGGAGGCTCCACGCCCTCGGCCTAGCCTCGGCTGCCGTGATACCCCTCCTTCGGGTGGTTGGAGTCGACAGCGGGGATACTCAGACGTGGAGGCATAAGGCGGCCTTCGGAAAGATAATCGTGCCGGGCCTTGGCGAGCGCCATATAAGCGGCCAGAGGGTCCGCTTCGGCCCAGCAGTGCTCCGGGACGAGAACGAGGTAGCGGTGTACAGAAGCTTCGTCGACAAGGCATCCAAGCTGCTCAACGTGAGCCATGAGAGCCTGGTCTCAAGCTTCGAGGCCCGCGCCTTGTTCAACGCCTGGGTGCTCCTACAGGTAGCCAGCAACGGCGGCACCTACAACGGGGCCAGCAAGCCATTTGTAAAGCTCTACGAGTCGGCCAGGGCTCTATTCAGGCTTCCGCCGGAGGAGCTTGAGGCGAAGCTCGCAACCCTGCTCAGCTATCAGCCTGGCACAGTCGAGATGGAAGCTGGCGAGGAGGTGAGAGAGATAGCCACGGTAGAGCGGCTACCCAGCTCCACCCCCGGCAGCGCGGATATGGCAACCTCCATCGAGAGGGTCTAGCCAGCGCCTATGCTATGATTAGCCGGTTTCCCCCGCGTCTTTTGGCCTCGCGGAGCAGGGACGCCGCATAGCGGCGGAAAGGAGTGGCTGTGTAGGCCTCCCTCCTGCTCCTAGCCGGCTTGCCGAGGACATAACCCTTTACAGCGACTATTGTGACGCCCACGCCTATACTGTTCAACTCCCTCTGGATGCGCTCGAGATCTCTTCTCAGCTCTACCGGCTCCACCAGCGGTATCTCTATAACCGCCTCCTCGGTGCCCCTAGTCTCGTCTAGACCATACACTATCACGCCATGCCACTTCCTCAAAAACGACTCCACAAGGCTCGTAAGTAGCCCTGTAGCAGGGTTAGGCTGGTACTCGCTCCAACCTCTCTCCTCTACAACCTCGCCGAACCGGTCCAAGTCTATCATAACTATGGAGCCCTCGACGGCAATGTGCCCGCTTGACTCTGCCCTCCTCCTCATAGGGGCCCTGCCCTCCGGTGGCACAACCTAAGCACCATAAACGCATAGCGTTAAATCCCACCAGCATTATAATAAACACGTGGAGGTATGCCTCTATGTCCTCCTCAGAATCTAGGCGGTCCTCTGCCAACTCGAAGCGCCTCCTCCAGGAGGCGGAGAAGATTCTTCACCACGCTATAGAGCTGCTAGGCTACGATGAGAGCATCTACGATATGCTCCGCCTGCCCGAGCGCGTTATAGAGGTCAAGATCCCGGTGCGCATGGATGATGGCAGTGTGAGAGTGTTTATTGGCTGGAGGAGCCAGCATAACAGCGCCCTCGGCCCCTATAAGGGCGGTATACGCTTTCACCCCGGCGTAACTATGGAGGAGGTCGAGGCACTAAGCATGATGATGACGTGGAAGAATGCACTCGCAGGCCTCCCCTATGGAGGCGGCAAGGGTGGTGTAAGGGTTGACCCACATACCCTCTCCACCCGGGAGCTAGAGCAGCTCTCCCGCGGGTACATACGCGCGCTGTACAAGTACATAGGCCCCGACACCGACATACCGGCGCCAGATGTCTACACCAACCCGCAGATAATGGCCTGGATGATGGACGAGTACTATAGGCTCACCGGCGAGAACGCCTTCGCAGTGATAACCGGGAAGCCTAAGCAGCTGGGAGGCCTGGAGACCAGGGTCTACTCCACCGGTTTCGGGGTAGCTGTAGCGGCTAGGGAGACTGCTAAGAGGATGTGGGGAGGCCTCGAGGGGAGGACTGTGGCTGTGCAGGGCTACGGCAATGTGGGCTACTATGCTGCCAAGTTCCTCCACGAGATGGGCGCTATAGTGGTTGCTGTGAGCGACAGCCATGGAGGCATATACAGCTCCAAGGGGCTCGACCCGGACGAGGTTAAGCAGGTGAAGAACAAGACAGGATCAGTCATCAACTACGAGAAGGCTGAGAGGAGGATAAGCAACGAGGAGCTGCTGGAGCTGGATGTCGACATACTAGTACCGGCAGCGATAGAGGACGTTATAACAGAGGAGAACATGTCCAGGATAAAGGCCAAGCTCATCGTGGAGGGTGCTAACGGCCCCGTCACGGCGGAGGCGGACCAGTACCTATCCAGAAAGGGCGTGGTCATAGTCCCCGACATACTAGCCAACGCGGGCGGCGTCATAGCCAGCCACATAGAGTGGGTTAACAACCGTATGGGCGGCTGGGTGAGCGAGGAGGAGGCCCGCCGCCGCCTCGAGGAGAAGATGACCCGTAACACGGTAGAGGTCTGGGATTTCTGGCACCGAGCGCTCGAGCCCGGCAAGCACAGCATGAGGGATGCAGCCTACGCGTTAGCGGTGAAGAGGGTCGTGGAGGCTATGAGGCTCCGCGGCCTCATATAGTCCCTTTTAGCCCTGGGTGCTGAAGCCCGGCTTCCTCTTCTCCACAACCTCTGGGTTCACCAGGTTCGGCGGAACCTCGCCCCGCTTGAACGCCAGCAGGTTATCGAGCACGGCGCAGGTCATGGCCTCTCTGGCCTTCCTGGTGGCGCTCCCTATGTGGGGCGCCAGGACCACGTTGGGGAGCCTTGTGAGCGGGTGGTCCGGTGGCAGGGGCTCCTCCTCGAACACGTCTAGCCCGGCACCGGCTATCCAGCCCTCCCGAAGGGCCTTCACCAGCGCTTCAGTGTCTACCACAGCCCCCCGCGCCGTGTTGACGAGTATGGCTGTAGGCTTCATTAGCCGCAGCTCCCGCTCACCTATCATATGCCTGGTCTCGGGGGTTAGCGGGACGTGTATGCTTACAACGTCGGACTCGCGTAGCAGGGTCTCCAGCGGGACGTAGGTAGCGTTTAGCTCCCGCTCAACCTCCTCGGGGGCACGGTGCCTGCTGTAGTAGAGCACCTTCATCCCGAAGCCCTTCGCGCCGATCCGGGCTACCGCGCGGCCTATCCGGCCGAAGCCTATGATGCCTAGAGTCCTGCCCTCAAGCTCCATGCCGAGGAGCAGCTCTGGATGCCAGCCCGTGCCACTCCTATACCACTCCCCGCTCCTAACATAGTGGTCCGCCTCCACTATCCTCCTCGCCGTGGCTAGTATGAGAGCCCACGTGAGCTCTGCAGTTGCCTCTGTGAGCACGTTAGGCGTGTTTGTGACGTAGACCCCGTTGCGGGTGGCGCAGTCGACATCTATGTTGTCGTAGCCGACGGCGTACTGGGCCACTATCCGGAGCCCCGCCCTAGCCCCCTCGGTGAGCAGCCTGCAGTCAATATTATCTGTCAACAGCGATACTATGCCCTCAAACTCCACCGCCTTCTGGAGGAGTATGTCGTAGGGCGGGTGCCTCCACTCGGGCCAGACCTCCGCTTCGAACTCCTCTAGGAGCCTCTTAAAGCAGGGCCCCGGGAGCCTCCTGGTAACGAATATGCGGGGCTTCATAAAGGCCGCCCTCCTAGGGCCTTACGGGCCCAGGCCGGTGGTTCAAGGGTTTTACGTAGCCGCCGTGGTCCGGCACCAGCCTAACAGAGCCCTCAAAATGCTCGATGTCGCCTAGCACCTCTACCCTCAAGCCTCTCGGCATCTCTGTGTAGCGGAGCCGGTGGGTGAGCAGGTAGATCCAGTTATAGCTCCCCAGGCCTAGGCGGAGGGGCTTCTCGAGCTCCAGCTTATAGAGGGCCGGCACTGTGTAGGGAGAGACGGGGCGCAGTACACCCCTTACGAGGGCCCCCTCGGCTAGTATCCTTATGGGTGTGCAGCGTGCGGGCCTCCTGCAGGGCACGAGCTTAACATTGTACTCGAACCCGCCCATGTATCCTATGAGGACACGGTCCCCGGCTATGGCCCTGTTCAGCTCCATGTCAGCCCTGCTCCAGCCATGGCCTCTCCCGTGGTAGGGCCTCGTCACCCCCTCAATCCTTAGATCCTGTAGCAGCTTGTAGACCTCCTCAATACCGGTACCGTAGACCACGATGTCTATGTCGCCTGCCCCGGCGGGGTTGTAGGCTAGCCCTCCCGTGACACCCGCCAGCTCGGTGTAGGCCCTCAGCTCGTCGAGCAGCTGTAGCGCGGCCCTGCAGAGCCTCGTACTGCAGGAGCGCAGCCTCTTTGCAGCGGCTACTGGAGACTCGAGCCTAGCCCTCCCGGGGCGTAGGAGAAGGGTCTCCCGGCCTCCGAGGCACGGCTCCCTCCCGGCAGCCAAGCCCTCGTCGGGCGGCACTGTCCTTGGGAGGATCCAGGTCTTCCGTCCGTCCACTATCCGGGGCGTGTAGAACAGCAGGGGGAGGGGCTGGAAACACCCCTTCACAAACCCTATAGTGTGGCTCGTGTAGGCTATCCAGCCCTCGACCGGGCCTAGATCCTCGTGCAGTTTGGCGCCTCCCTCCTGGCACACACGATGATGCTCTCCAGTGTCTTCCTGACATTGTTGGATATGCCGCGGAGGAGGTAGAATATCTGAGGCAGCTCCTCCACTATCTGCCTCCTATCTGCCGGGTCGAACTCCTTGCAGTAGCTGAGCTTGCAGAGCCTTACCCTGCGGCCCTCTGCCTCCAGGCGGGTGTTGCCGCGGTGGAACACTAGCCTGCCGCCGCGCAGCGAGATAACGGTCTCGGGCTTTACGCGTACAAGAACTAGGCCGCCGTCCTCTTCGAGCGCCCTCCAGGTGACGCAGAGTGGCACGACACGGTCCTTCGCTCCTCGGGCCTCGGCTATGCACCTAAGCCTCCTCAAGGCCTCGGCTATATGATCTACGGTATCAGCTATGGCGCTTATGGCCGTGTTAGCCCTATTCTCGATAAGGCTCTCCGCCGGGCCTATACCCCTCCTTATCTGGCTGGCAAGGGCCTCCAGACTCCTGGCAGCCTCTTCAAGCCGCTCAACGATTGCCATGATTCCACCCGGCCGCTCCAAGAAGCGCCCGGCTATAAAACGGTGTCTAAGTAGCGTCATTAGAGCCTAGCGCGCCGGGCCCCATAGTGGTACGGGAGCCTGGGATAAGGGGAGGGCGGGGAGGCCCGGTGGCAGCGCAGCGGGGGCGCAGGCTAGGGCTCCGCGACATACCTGGCGTGGGCGAGAAGGCCTATGAGAAGCTGGTAGTCTACTTCGGCTCCGAGGAGGCGGCTATCCAGGCGCTGCTACGCGGCGAGGTAGCCAGGGTGGCGGAGGCCCTCTCCTCGCCGCGTAGAGCCCTACGCCTAGTCCAGCAGGCCAGAGGGCTCCTGGGCGGCTACAAGCCCGGGGAAATGCTGGGCACGCTGGACGCGGCCAGGCTTTACGACACGGCTCTCAGGCTCTTCACTCGCTACATGGCCTCCGAGCCCGGCAGGGACATAGCCGTGTCGCTAGCTCCTGTCCCCGCCAGGGCCTGGCCGGAGGTGGAAAAGAGCATAACGAGGACCAGGAGGCTTGTCGAGGCGGCCTCCCGCGTTTCACGGGACGTGCGGGGGAGGCTGAGAGGAGCCCTTGCAGGAGCCTCTTGGCCTAGGAAGCCCCTGGTGAGGCTAGACCGCGTCATCCTGGTGCCCCCTGGCAGGGGTGAGGAGGCCCGCCGCGCCCTCAGCGGCCTCGCGGAGGGCGTAGTGGTTGTTGAGGCGGGCTTGGCCGAGGAGGCTCCAGGCCATGGCCTAGTCCTCGCATACATGGTGGACACGGCCGGCCGGGAGGACGTTGTGGAGATAGACAGCCTCGACCCGTACACGGTGGTGCCCGAGGCCGTTATAGAAATACTGAGGGCTAACCGCGGCATACTCGAGGCCTTAGTCCAGCTACACGACACGGCGCCTGCTCTCCTCTCGGAGGCGGCGAGGGCTGCAGGGCTGGATCCGCGCGGGGTTGAGACGGCGGCCAGCCTTTCGAGGGAGGCGCTTGAGGCAATCAGCCTGCTTGAACGGGGCGAGGTGGACCCGGACTACCAGCGCCTCTCCTCCGCGTTGAAGAAGCTGGACTCCATAGTATCCGACATCGAGGTCTGGGTTAACGAGGAGGCCCGCCGCCGCCTCGAGGAGCGCGAGCTGAGGCTGAGCGCGGCCGAGCTACTACGGCTCATAAGCTCGCTGGAGGAGGGCCAGATACGCGTGCCCGAGGAGCTACTCGAGATATTCGAGGAAGTGAGCGCCGCGGCCGAGGAGAGGCTCGCCCAGGCCCTCGGCCTTGAGCCAGAGGAGCGCGGCCTCTTGGAGGGCCTTGTTGAGCCGAAGCCCCAGTTCCCGATAGAGGTTAGGAGAGAGCCCGTGGAGAGGCTTAGAAGCCTCCTGGAGCGCAAGAGACAGCTAATACTCTACATGTTCGCCAGGAGGCATGCCCGCAGGCTCGGGAAGCTCCTCGACCTGCTGCCGGCGGTAGCGGAGACGCTTGCCTGGAGCGACTTCGCCCTGGCAGCCACCGAGTTCATCGAGGAGAACCATGGGTCAATACCCATGCTGGACAGAAGCTTCACGGGAGTTGGATTCACCGGGGCCGCGGAAGCAGGGCTGCTGGCTGCGGGCGCCGAGGTGCAGCGCGTCGACTACATGGTTGGCTGCATCCCCTACCGTCCCGAGGGCACGAGCTGTGAGAGGGTTATACTCTTGACCGGTGCCAACAGCGGCGGGAAGACCACACTTCTGAAGACGATAGGCGAGATAGTGCTTGCGGCTCACGCAGGGCTCCCGGTGCCGGCCTCCAAGGCGTGGATAGGCGGCTTCGACCGCGTCTACTATATATCCAAGCCTACCGGCATGCTGGATGCGGGCGGCCTGGAGGAGACGCTGAGGAAGATAGCCTCTATAGTCGAGGAAGCCAGGAGGCGCCGGGTCCTCCTGCTCGTAGACGAGCTGGAGGCTGTGACCGAGGCCCACGCGGCGGCGAGGATAGTAGCTGCAATAGCGTCGTCAATAGCTGAGACAAGCGAGTCGGTGGCAGTAATAGTAAGCCATCTGGCCGGCGAGGTGATGGAGGCTATACCGGGGGATCTCCGGAGCCGCGTCAGGATAGACGGTATAGAGGCTAGGGGGCTTGATGAAAACTACAACCTGATAGTCGACAGGAGCCCCCGGTACAATTACCTAGCCCGCTCCACCCCCGAGCTCATAGTAACCAAGCTTCTCCGCCGCTCCAAGAATAGCGGCGAGAGGGCGTTCTTCGAGAAGGTGCTAGAACTTCTCACCAGCTAGCCGCTCTCCCTGGTAGAAGCCCTCATACCTAGCCCCCTGCTGCGGGTAGATCCGGATCAGCACAAGCTGAGCCACCCTTGCCCCGGCCTCCAGGCGGATTCCGCGGGGATTCCCCACCACCAACAGTGACTCGCCCCTACCACGGTAGCCGGGGTCCCAGACGGCGCAGGAGAGCAGCGCCCCCATGCGGAGCAGGCTGCTCCTCGGGAAGCAGAGCCCCAGAGTGTCCTCTGGTATGCTCACCGGGTCCATGAATACAACCTTGTAGAAGCCGGGCCCGAGGGTCCAGCCTCCCCCGTGGGGCTCAAGCGGCCTGGAGGCTGGCAGCCTCCTACCCCCGGTCCCCAGGAAGCCCTCCTCCTCGAATGCATGGATCTCGCCGACTCGTAGATCCACGCCGGCGGGCTGCACCTGCCCGGGAGCCGCTCCCGCGAGGAGACTGGCAGCTGCGAGAGCCCCTGGAAGCGCCAAAGCCGCCCAGCCCCGGCCGCCCCAGGGCCCAGCTAGCAGCTAAGAAGGCTCGTCCGGAAGCCTCCCCCATGCACCCTCCCCCGCGCCAGGGAGGGGCCCAGCTAGCCTGGAAGGGGTGGACGATGCCTCTGGGCGTCTGCGTCTCCACGTGGATATCGGTAGCGCTCCGCGTCGAGAGCCTTGGGGGTGCAGCGGCCTCGCTCCACGGCCACGACTACCGGGTAAAGGCCTGCGTCGAGGACAGCCTAGCCGAGGACAATACTGTGATAGACCATTACAGGCTCCTCAGCATGCTTGAGGAGTGCGCCAGCAGCCTGGACCATAGATACTTGAACGAGGCTCTCGGCGTGAGAGACGCAACAGCCGAGATACTGGTCTCGAGGATCCGTGGCTGCCTTGAGGAGAAGCTGGCGAGCACCGGCCGCAGCCTACACCTCGTCTACCTGGAGGCCTGCACGGCGACCGGGTACTGCTCCTACTACCGCGCAGGAGTCCCCGGGATTCCAGAGTAGCCAGTAGCCAGATTAGCCGCTACCAGCCGGATCAGGGATTATAGGCAGAGCGGGGCCGGAATGGAACGCTCTCGCCGCCCCTCCTCTGGCAGGACTGGCTGGTGCGGGGTGCCACACCAGTAATGGTGGAGATTGAGCGCCTGCCGACAGGGGTACCGGGCTTCGATAAGCTTGTGCAGGGAGGCATACCCCGGGGCTTCTTCGTAGCCGTTGTAGGAGAGCCGGGCACGGGCAAGACGATATTCTCGATACACTTCATAGCCGAGGGGATAAGGCAGGGAGACAAGAACATATACGTGACCACGGAGGAGTCAAGGGAGAGCATAATAAAGCAGGCTGCAATGTTCGGCTTCGACTTTGAAAAGGCGATTAGAGACGGCAGGCTAGTGGTAATAGACGCCCTCATGGGTAGAAGGGACGACCCCTGGAGCCTCCAGGAGCTGGACGTGGAAACCCTTGTGAACAAGGTGATAGAGGCCAAAAAGTACCTAGGCTACGGCAGGGCACGCCTCGTAGTAGACTCTATGTCGGCCTTCTGGCTCGACAAGCCAGCAATGGCGAGAAAATACAGCTACTATGTAAAGCGCGTCCTCTACCGATGGGACTTCACAGCACTCCTCATAAGCCAGTACGCAGTCACCACAAGCCTGGGCTTCGGCTTCGGCATAGAGCATGTAGCGGACGGCATCATAAGGTTCAGGAAGTCCATAGTAAGGGGGGAGCTGAGGCGGTACGTGATAATAGAGAAGATGAGGCAGACGGAGCACAGCCTGCAGATGCACGAGATAGAGATAAGGAACGGCTCCGGTATGAGAGTCAAGGCGCCCACCGTATATAGGAAGGAGGACACCACGTTACCCCCATCAGTGGCCGCAAGGATGCTAGCAGCAGAACTCCAGAAGCTGCTTGAAGTCCCCGATAGCGAGAGCGAAGCATAGAAGAGCATCCCCGGCAGGGCTGCGAGGCCCCGGGGCTGCCTCAAGGAGGATGCAGGGATGGCGAAGTACGAGAACTTCTACGTCCGCTGGGGGCCGGGCGCGCTAGAGCTACGGGTTATGAGCGATGCCCTCGAGCTGCGGGCCGCCAACGCCAGAATGCTTTTCGAGCCAAGGAGCATACTATTGGAGGCGAGGTACAGCTACAGGAAGGAGGTCGAGGACAAGAATAGGAAGACACTCTACATAGGCTTCGCTGAGCCGCTGAAGCCTCTGGAGGCCCCCCGCGTGGATATCGTGGGTAGGACGTATGTAGGCTACTTTGAAGTGATCTATACAGACCTCGACTTCGAGAAGTACCTCACAGTTATAACACCCGCCAGCTTCCTCTACGATTATTTCGTGGTCACTACGAGAGATTTGATGGTGCATCTACAGGCTAAACGCAAGCTATACTACGAGGAGGAGCCTTATGACAAAATTTCAGTACATATAGTATAATGCTCTTCGGGCGTAGTTGTCCTGCGGCCGTGGTGCATGGATACCCGCAGCCGTATGAGGCATCCTGGAGAAAGTGAAAGTGATTGATGGCTTGGTTATTATGCAAAGGTCGCGCGGCTATAGCCAGGAATTAACGTATTCAATAATATTCAATTATATGGAGTGTGGAGCTCACACTGCAGCCCTTGTAGCCCTGACAGGCTGAGAGGAGTACTGGTATTGCCGCGTGACACCCTAAGGATCAATGCGATCCCGCATGCCCCTTATCTAAAGCGTTATAATGCCTAAGGCATCCCTCTGAAGCATAATTCAATGAGTATTACACGGGCTTCTTAGAGGGAATCTGGGTAAGGGTTCCCCGGCAACTCCAGTAAAGGGGTGTCTCAGTGGTGGCAGGCACCAGCGGTAGTGATGAAAGGCAGTTGGAGCTTATCCGCGAGTCTCTGTACCGGCCCGAGGCGGAGGAGGAGGCTAAGCGGCTGCTCCTCCGCGAGGTCTACGCGCAGGTGGTTAGGGGGTACAGGGAGAGGGCTCCTAACGGCGGCCTGCTGGCTCCGCTGCCGGAGTGCGTGGAGAGGGCTGCGGGGGCTGGCGGGGAGCCCTGCGGGGACGATATGGGCTTCACCTATAACGCTGTGCGAGTGCTGATGGCCAGGTACATGACGAGGAGCGAGCACGGGGTCTACATGGAGACCCCCAGCATGGTTATGGCCAGGGTGGCCCTGGGGTTCCGGGAGAGGGTTGAGCCCAGGCGGCTCTACGAGCTGCTGATCCGCCGCCGCTTCGTGTTCAACTCCCCCACCCTCTTCAACATGTACGCCGACGGCGCCCGGGGGACGCTGAGCGCCTGCTACGTGACCCCCGTGTACGACGATATGGGGGCGATAATGGACGCAGCCACCGTGCAGGCGATGACCTTCAAGTGGGGCGGGGGCCAGGGCTTCTCCTTCAGCGAGCTGAGGCCCCGCTGGGACGTGGTGAGGGGCACCAGCGGCCAGGCCTCGGGGCCCATGAGCTTCATCCAGATATTCGACGTCGTGACCGAGATGGTTAAGCAGGGCGGGAAGCGCCGTGGGGCCAACATGGGCATAATGCACGCCTGGCACCCCGACGTCTACAACCCCTGGTTCGACCCCTGGGCGGCCCTCTGGAACAAGCTCCCCCCGCAGCTCCAGGAGCTGCTCCGCCAGCTGAAGGAGATAGTAGACACCATCGAGGGGGACGGGGAGTACGAGGTAGACCCGGCGGTCAAGGAGGCCCTGGATAGGCTCACCAGGGGCGGCTGGAGCACGGTGGAGGACGCGGGCTTCATCCAGGCCAAGGAGCCCCCCCTCCAGGACGCGAACATAACCAACTTCAACATAAGCGTGGGCGTCAACGACGCCTTCATGGAGGCCGTGCTGCGGGACGGGGAGTGGTGGATGGTCAACCCCCGCTACAGCGACCGGGGCGACGGGGTGTACAGGCTGCACTACACCGTGAGCAGGGCCACGGGCATGGGGAGGCTGGGGAAGCTGCTGGCAAAGCACCCCTGGCTCCTCGACAACCCCTATCTCAACGTCTTCGAGGACACGCTGGAGGAGGCCCGCGGGAGGGCCCTGGAGGCCCTCCGGGAGGAGGCCAGGCTGAGGGGCGTGGAGGCCAGCGTGGACGAGAAGAACCCCCACGCCTGGCGCCACCCCGCCCGGAGGCTCTGGGAGAAGATAGTGGAGAACGCCTGGGCGGGTGGAGATCCCGGCCTCTTCCTTGCGGACAACCATAACAAGTGGAACCCGACTCCCTGGCTAGGAGCGGTCAACGCCACCAACCCCTGCGGGGAGCAGCCCCTCTACCCCTTCGAGAGCTGCAACCTGGGCAGCATGAGTCTCGACAAGTACGTGGAGGCCGGCCGCTTCAACCTGGAGGAGTTCGCCCGCGACGTGGAGGCGGCTGTCGACGCTATGGACGCGGTTATAGACCTCAACAGGCACCCCGACCCCAGGCAGGATAGGGCCAACAAGTTCACCAGGAAGATAGGCCTGGGCGTCATGGGGCTCGCGGACGCGCTCGCCCGGCTGGGCATGGCCTATGACAGCGACGAGGCGGTAGCCTTCACCTTGGCCGTCATGGCCGCGCTGGAGGCGTTCAGCTGGAAGAGGAGCTGGGAGCTGGGCGCCAGGCTCGGCCACGCCCCCGCCTTCGAGTGCCGCCGCTGGGACTGGAGGAGGATGGAGTGCCTGGAGCGCGCCGAGCCCGATGAGCTGGCGGAGCTCCACACCCCCGCCCTCGTCAAGGCCGCCGAGGTGGCCAGGATAGAGGACGGCTGGCTGGTGCTCCGCTACCACCAGGCCGCCCTGCCCGAGGAGGTCAGGGAGAGGCTGGTGGGCCTGGCCAGGGAGAGGGTGGGCGGCGACGGCTCGGTGAAGCTGGTGCCCGCCGAGACGCTGGAGAGGGTGGCGGCCAGGGTGTTCGGGGTGGAGCGGAGGCACCTGGAGGAGGCCCTGTCGATGAGCCCGGTGGAGGCGGCGAGGAGCCCGAGGCACCTGCTGGCCCTAGCCCTCTGGGCCCCCGGCAGGGCGTGGGAGGTGCTCAGGCAGTACGGGAGGAGCCTGGGGGCGAGGGCCCCGAGGAACACGGTGACAACGACGGTGGCGCCCACGGGGACTATAAGCATAATAGCGGGCACCAGCAGCGGGATAGAGCCCTACTTCGCCCTGGTCTACAAGCGTGTGGTGGCCGTCGGTGAGTTCCTGGAGGTAGTCCGCCCCTTCCGCGACGCCCTGCTGGAGGCGGCCCGCCGCTACAACGCCCCGAGGGAGGCGGTGGCGGCCGTCTACGAGGCGGTGGCGAGGCATAAGGGCAGCCTGCGCTGGGCCCTGGGCGAGGTAAGGGAGAGGCTCATGAACATGGGCATAATGAACGGCTTCCTCGCCGAGGTGGAGAGACTGGCCAAGCTCTTCACCATGAGCATGGACTTCGACGTCTGGTACCACCTAGCCCACCAGATGGCAGCCCAGCTCTACGTAGACCAGGCTATAAGCAAGACAATCAACCTCCCCAGGGACGTGCCCAAGGACGCGGTGTACACAGCCTACCTCCTAGCCTGGCTAGGAGGCCTAAAGGGCGTAACAGTCTACCGCGACGAGAGCAAGGGCAGGCAGGTCATCTACTTCGGGGGAGAACAGTACACGCTGGAAGCAAAGCCCATCAGACGCCGCGGGGGGAACGGCCACCGGAAAACAATGAGGATGACCCACCTCCGGAGGAGGATGAAGAAAGAGGAGCTAGAACGCGACACCAGAGCCAGAGAGCTCTTCGAGGTAAAGGAGAGGAAGACGGAGACAGGCGAGGTAGTGGTAGAGCTCACCGAGAACAGCACATGCAAGACATGCGAGATATAGCCCCGCGGCTCCAGGGAAGCCCTGGGAGGCTCTCTGTTAAAGCCTGGGGCCCCATGACACTTGATCTCTAGTTTTATATACTTGCTCCCGCCCGTTCCACAAGACATAGTTCAAGGGGCATGTATGCTAGAAGCCCAGGCTAACGCTATGCAGGCCTTGGAGCCTCCTGTCAGGGTTCGGCTCCTGCGCTATACCCGGGACGGGCCGCTCCTGGTGGCCGCGGCGGCCCGGATAACGGTTAGCAAGAAGCCCGTGGAGCGGGCCATGGAGATGGGGCCTGGCGAGGTGGAGAAGTGGATCCGGGAGCTGGTGCGCCGGGGCCACGGGAGCCCGCTGGAGCACGCCGTCTACACGTTCGAGGCGGAGTGTAGCAGGGTCTGCAGCCACCAGCTCGTCCGCCACCGGCTGGCGAGCTACACGCAGCAGAGCATGCGGTACACCGAGGGCTTCCTCAGATCCATGGCTCTGAAAGTGTGTAGTATCATGGGAGTTGGCAGCTGCCCCGAGCGCCCAACCAGCGCCAACGACTACAGAGTCTATGAGACTGTTCTACGAGAAGCAGCAGGGAGGCTCGAAGGCCCCGACGGAAGCGGCTGGGCGCTGATTGTGGCCGCGAGCAGGGGCTACGTGTTCAACCCCTCCTGGAGCCCCGAGACCATGGCTCGGGTCGCGAGGGCCTACCTCGGGGCCACTGCGGAGTACTACGGGCTGCTCGCCGGCAGGGTGCCGAGGGAGGACGCCCGCATGGTCATCCCCCAGGCGGTCAGGACGAGGATAGTCTTCACCATGAACGCCAGGGAGCTGCTGGAGTCCTTCCTCCCGCTCAGGATGTGCAGCCACGCGCAGTGGGAGATACGCATGCTGGCATGGGGCGTGTGGAGAGAGCTCATGAAGGTGCACCCGGAGATATTCCGCTACGCGGGCCCCAGATGCATCCTGGAGGAGAACAGGGTGAGGCCCGAGCCCTGCAGCCTAGAGCAATACCTGAACGGCGACTGCGACTTCACAATCCCGCGCTGCCCCGAGATGGTGCCGAAGCCCGGGATAAGAAGCTGCCTAAGATACGCGGCGGAGTCCTCCAGGGCCTCCGCAGGCCCGCGGGGTTTAGGGGGCTAGCCGCTCTCTTCAAGGGATTTCCTCACATACTCCATGAACTCCTCTACGGTCATTTCATCCCTGTGCCTTGGCAGTTTTATCAGCACAACTTTATTGTCTGGGGTTAGTACCCTTATCTCATCGTGGTCCTTGTACCTGAACACGTCTAGCTGGCGTAGCTTGAGCTGCTCTAGCGCCTTCCTGTATGCAGTGTACTTGCGGCTCACCGGCATTGGGCTTCCACCGGCCTCCCGGGGCCCGGGGCGCTCTCCTATTATAACCCTACCTCGTGGCTCGAGGCTCCATCCCTCTTCAGGGGCTCTTTTAACCCGGGCTAGGATATGTTACAGCATAATCTATGTAAAGGTATATATCGGGTTTGCTCTCTCCTCTATACCCGCGCAAGAATAGTGTAGAAGCCTTATAGGTGGTCGTGATGAGCAGCTCCTCCGCCATCTATGTCCGGGTGCCCCAGGAGCTGCTCCGCGAGTTCGACCGCGTGGCGCAGGAGCACGGGTTGTCCAGGAGCGAGGCGATAAGGGAGGCCATGAAGCTCTTTATCCGCTACTCGAGGGCGCCTAGCGTCCGCGGGCTCCGCGGCATAGTGCGGGCCGGGGTTGACCCGGAGCAGCTGGACAAGTACATCCTGCCAGGCTAGCCTGCCCAGGGGGTGATAGGGGCTTGGCGAGCCCTATACTTGTTGACTCAACCGTGCTCTCTAGGCTGGTCCTCGGTGAGAGCGGTGCAGACTTCGCCGTCAATATTTTCAGCCGGGCCGAGGAGGGCAGCGATGACATCGTGATACCCAGCACGGCTGTGGTCGAGGCTCTCTCCAAGACCGCTGTAGCCGCGGCGGCAGCAGTCACGGGAGCGGGGCTGCCGGAGAGCATCGAGAAGCTTGAGTCCAGCAGCGAGGTTAGGGCCAGGGCCCTTGAGGCGGTGGAGAAGCTTGCATCCTATATAGCCCGGCTGGCCCGGATGGGGAGGCTTACAGTCTACAGCGTGAACGTGGAAGACATAGCCAGGGCTGTGGAGCTGGCACGGAGGCACGAGCTGGGCCTCAGCGAGGCCATAACCCTAGCGGTGGCGGAGAGGCTGCGCATCCAGAAGATAGCGACCTTCAGCAAGCGGCTCCGGAGGGTGAAAGGCTACACGTACATGCCGTCCAGCTAACCCCCTTTCTAGCCTCCTCTCGCACCCCTCGGGCGCTCCAGGGGTATACTTCCGCTCAGTAGACGTCAATACCAGCTCCCAGCGACTGGAGGGAGCCCAGCACTCCTGGGGCAGCATCCTCTATCCTCTCGACGCCCTTTACAACCCCTCTGCCCACCTTCATGAACCTCGCGAGAGCGGCCACGCAGTGGGCCGGCTCCCCGCACTCTATCCTGGCCAGCCCGGGCTCTCCGGGCTCTTGCTCGGCCGCTACGAGCCTATCACCATCCTCGATGTACACCTCCACGCCAAGCTGGTGCAGGAAGGCTTCGAAGCCCTCGTCCAGCAGCCCCTCGAGGACAGCGGAGCGCAGCCCGGTGACTGTTAGCCTAGCCCATGCCGCCGTGTAGGCGGCTGCGAAGAAGACGTAGCCTGGGTCCTCGCTCAGGCTCACTACAGCCGAGGAGGGGGCGAAGGAGTCTACATGCAAGCTGCAGTCCCGGCCACACTCTACCCCGGCCTCGAACCCGGAGGCCTTCAGGAGGTACTCGAGGCCGGAGAGGCCCTCGCCCCCCGGTAGGCCGGAGACTTCCAATCCACCCTCCATGCAGGGTGAGGCTAGGGCCAGCAGCAGCGCTGTCTCGTGCAGCCCCGGCTCGGCGCGGAGGAGACGCGGGCCGCCGGCCTCCCCGGGTGCCACCTCTACCCACCTACCCTCCTCCACCCGGAAGCCTGCCTCGCGGAGAGCGTGCTTCATGCTCTCCAGCCTCTTAGCCGCCTTAACTCCCGAGCCGTAGACCAGCAGCCTTCCTCCCCCCGCGGCGGCCAGGGCCGCCAGCACCCCGGCGGCCACGTAGCCTGGGGGGCTCTGGAGCCTAGCTACCCGCCCGGCCCCAGTGTAGGCGGCAGGCTCGACCACAATGAGCCTCGCCGGGCCCCCGCCGGGCCATGCGCGGCCGCCTACAGCGGTCACGGCCTCTATTATAGGCCGGAGACTGTAGGCTGGCGGCCGCCTGGAAGCCCCGCGTACCACGAACTGCCCGCCGGGCGGCAGGCGGACGGCGGCGAGAGGGGCCAGGAGCCCCGGCACCAGCAGCCCGCAGGAGGTATCCACTACTACTCTAGAGCCCGGCTCGCCCCCCTCATCGCGTATGTGGAGCCGCGTGGAGGAGACCCACTCTACACGGTAGCCTAGCCCCCCTAGGGCCTTCGCCATGTCCCGAATGCAGCGGCTCTCCATCCTAAGGTTGTCAACCTCGCCCCCGCCGCCGGCCGCGGCCGCTACAATCTTGACCATTGAGTCCCAGAGGGATGGCGTAGCCTCCACCCTCCCCGACACTCCCCTGCAGCCTACCACCCTGGCCTTCATAGCGTCTACACCGTGTAGAGGCCCGTGGGGTCAGGGCGCGAAACCCTCCGCACTGGCTGCCTTCGGGCCTCGGAGGGCAACCGTAAGGGCCCAGCTCATCACCCCTGGCCTGGGCGTCCGGCGCGAGGCATTATTAGGGGGATGCCCAGCTGCTCATAAGAGCTGCTCCTGCAGGCAGCACGCCCCGGGGATGAGGCCTGGGGGCTCCACGAGCCCCGGCCCTAGGGGCGGTGAAGAGTAGTCCCATCACCGACCTCCCTACGGGAGGAGCTATACCCGGGGGGACGCTGCTGGTTGGCTGCCGGCGAGTGGGGCTTAGAGCCCCGTGACGAGGAATACCTGGAGTGGCTCCTCGAAGCGTCGCGGGGCTGTATAGAGGGGCGGGAGGCGGCGCACCTGCTCGACGCTGCTCTCTCCAGCTGCAGGGGCATTGTTGAGGTCAGGCTGGGGGAGGCACTCTTCCTCATCCCGTGCAGCCAGCTCCCGGAGGCCTGGGCCAACCTGGTGCACGTCTACTGCCTCAACGACTACCGGGTAGGCGAGCTGCTAGAGGTTAGGCCGGGCGACGTGGTAATCGATGCAGGCAGCTATCTAGGCTTCTTCGCGGTCAGGGCCGCGCTGCTCATGAGGCGCCGCGGCCTAGTTGTAGCGGTCGAGCCAAACCCCTACGCGAGGCGAATACTCTATGCAAACCTCGAGGCTAACGGCCTCGAGAACGTGGCCCGGGTAGACCCGAGAGCTCTTGCCGGCTGCAGTAGCTGCACCCGCAGCCTCTACTTGGCGGAGCCCTGGGTGAACACGAGCACCATGCCCGGCTACCTTGAGTACATGGGCGCCGATAGGACGGGGAGGCTCCAAGTGCCCGCCGTGGGGCTCCCGAGGCTGCTGGCCAGCCACGGGCTCGGGCGGGTCGACCTCCTGAAACTCGATATAGAAGGGGCAGAGCTCGAAGTCCTGGAGCACGCTGCCAGGGAGGGGCTCCTGGGCCCCGACAGGGTTAAGCAGCTAGTGGTCGAGACGCACCCGCCGCTTGTAGAGCCCTCCCGGGTCGAAGCCCTGCTCCGCCTCAGCGGGTATAACACGTACACTATGGCCCTGGGCGAGCAATGGAGGCAGGCGGTAGTGGTGGCGGTGCAGCCCTAGCGTGCCTGGCACCTGGGGGTCAGCACGGCCTCCCTGCTCACTCCGGCCGGGGGTTCCAGGGCTCCCGGCCGGTCGCCGGGGGTTCAAGCAGTTACAAGAGCAGAGCTACATCATCCCTCCGGGGCTTCTCCCCTACTCCCTCTTCACAAGCCTCTCCGGCTTGTAGAGCTTTGCGGCGGCGGCCACAGAGACCGCGGCGAGCACCGATATGACAAGCGTGTGGGCCAGTGCTGCCCCCGTGTAGCCTAGGGCATAGTCTTCAATTGCCTCGGCGGTATGGGTGTAGGGTATAGTATAGAGCAGTATTCTTATCCACTCCGGGAGCGTGTTTAGATCCACGAAGAGCACCGAGAAGAACACCATGAGCGCCGTGCTTGTCACGAGGCTCGTCGCGAGGATTGCCGCCCTCTGGCCCGGCACCAGCAGGGTTAGGAGCACTGTAAACGAGGCCGTCACAATAATGGCCAGCACGACCTGGAGAGCGTGGAACAGTATCATATCGGGCCCTACCGTGGCCGAGACGGCCTCGGCATAAGCCACTGCTGCCAGCGCGTCGAGCCCGCCTGCAAGGAGGGCGGCCGTGATGGACCCCAGAGTCTTGCCCAGCACTAGCTCGACGCCAGTGATAGGGGTCACAGCGAGCACTTCCCCCGTCCCCCGGGCCCTCTCCCTGGTTATGGAGTCTGATACGGCCATAGCAGCAGGGTTGAGCAGGAAGAACACTGAGAACGCTAGGAACCTGGCGACGCTGGCCCTCTCCTCCAGCTGCGGCGGGGCCCTCTGCCCGGTAGCGGTGACCGTCTCCGACACTACCTCAACCGGGTGGAGTACGTGGGCGACGTCAATCCGCCGGCCAGCTAGGCTGGCCAGCTTCTCTACCCGCTGCAGCGCGAGCCTCTCGGAGAACTTGGAGACCACGCTGTAGGCTAGGCTCAGCGCGTCACTGGCAGCGGGGTTGCCCACAACCTGGTACACCATTATGACGACAGGCTTGTCTATTGCCGTGGCGTTCGCGCTAAATCCCGGGGGCAGCGCTATGGCCGCTACTGCTCCCCGCGGTGGCCTGCAGTTGGAGCTGTTGACAATAGCAGCCCTGAACCCGGGGCTGCCGGCGAACACGTCGTAGAGGCTCCTGGCCAGGCTCTCAGCCGGGGCGCCCCGGTCGCACACGACTATGGCTACGAGGGCTGCCTGTTGCGTCTTCAGCCCGGTAACCAGGAGCCCCAGGAGGGGGAAGAGGAAGGCCGATATCGCCATTAGCGCTAGGCTCCTCCTGTCACGTAGCAGCTCTAGGGCCTCCTTCCTAGCTAGCACGGCGAGCCGGTAGCTGTGGACGAGCCGTGCCACTCCACCTCACCGCCCCAGCGTGGCCTTTACGAAGGCCTCCTCCAGGTCCCTGGCGCCGTACCTCTCCACCAGCTCCCGGGGCTCGCCCTCATCCACTACCATGCCGCGGGCCATGAAGGCTACACGGTCGGCGAGCCTCTCAACCTCGAGCATGTTGTGGCTGGTAACGAGCACAGCCCGGCCCTCGCTCGTCGCCCGGCGTATCAGCTGCCTTATCCTCACGGCGGCGTACACGTCTAGCCCGGAGGTGGGCTCGTCTAGGACCAGCAGGGGCGTTTCAAGGGCGAGTGCCAGCGCCAGCACAAGCCTCCTCTTCATGCCCTTGCTGTAGCTCTCCACGGGCCTGTTGAGGTGCTCCCCGAGCTCCGAGAGCCTGGAGGCCCTCTCAACAATCTCCTCCGCCTCCCTTGGCGACCCGGTGTAGAGGGCGGCGTAGAACCAGAGATGCTCGTACCCGGTGAGCCGGGGATATACGGCGGTCTCCTCGGGGACGTAGGCGGCGAGCCCATAGGCGCCCCGGGCCCGGTAGGGATCCGCGCCGCAGATCCTAACCCTGCCCTCGTCAGGCTTGTAGATGCCGAGTATCATCCTCAGCGTTGTGGTCTTCCCTGCCCCGTTTGGCCCGACTAGCGCGAACACACTGCCCGCGGGAACCCTCAGGGAGATGGGCCCTATAACCGGGCCCCGCCGGAACCGCTTGACGAGCCCCTCCGCGGCCAGAACCTCGCCCCTACATCGCCTGGCTGGCTTCAAGCGTGGCAGCCCCTTTCCTCGGAGGCGCGAGCGCCACTATGGTCTTCTCGCTTGGCAGCTCCTCGCGGCTCAGCTCCAGCGTGTTGGAGTCTAGGCGTACTACACGCCACTTCTTAGCGTAGCGTAGCAGCTCGTCAAGAGGCTCCAAGGGGAGCTGCATGCCCGGCAGCCAGTAGTGCATAGGCACCACTACCCGTGCCCCCAGGGCCTCGGCGGCCTCAAGCGCCTGCCTGGGATGCAGCGTGTATACATCGCCGGCGGGTATGAGGGCTACGTCAACCCTGCCTATGGCCTCAGCCTCCTCCTCGCGCAGTGCGCGGCCAAGATCGCTTAGATGCACCAGGCTCAGCCCCTCGGCCTCAACCCGGTAGGCTACCACGAAGCCCCTCAGCCTGCCCTCAAACTCGTCGTGGGGCAGCCTCACACCCCGGACCCGGAAAGGGCCCAGCTCGAAGTCCCCGGTCCCCTCCCTCACAACCACCGTGTGCTTGCCCGAGACCTTCTCCACTGCATTGTGGTCGTAGTGCTCGTGCGTCACCAGGACGTAGTCGGCAACAACCATGGGTGCCTCGAAGCCGACGCCAAGGCTGCCCCCGTCGTGGGGGTCTATTACCAGCCTCTTGCCGCCAGCCTCTATCTCGAAGCAGGCGTGCAGCCACCATCTCAGCCTGAGCGGCATTTTGCCCTACCTGCCTGCCCCCTTGCTGCTCCCTCGACGGCCCCTAGTGGGGGCCTCTCCGCTGAGAAGAGGGCGCGTGCCCCTGGTAGGGCTATAAAGAGGATCCCTCGCCGGCGGCTAGCTTGAGAGCACGTCGCTGAGCGCTCTGACCTGCGCCTTAGCCTGGCTTCTGGCGGTGTTGGTAAGGATGTAGCGGCAGTATATTCTGCCGTCCCTCTCTATGCACTCTATCTGGTCGGATGGCAGCTTGGCCAGCTCCTCTACCTTTAGGGTGAACTTGGCGTCGAGGGCCCTGGCTATCCTTCTCTCGTAGCCCTTCTGGCTAAGCGAGGAGGCAGCTATGTATATCTCCACGGCCTTCGGGGGGTCCTCGAACTCCAGGAGGCCGCTGTGCCAGAGGGCGGCCAGGTAGGCGGCAGACGCCTTGTAGTCCCCCACCAGGTCGGCGAACTCGCGGAAGCTGGGCTTGGTGCCGCGCGACTTGGCTGCAAGCACTGAGCGGAATAGCGCGTACTCTAGCCTTGCCAGCTTGCCCTCGTCGATCTCGAGGATCTTCTTGCTGGGGGTGCGGATCCTGATCCGGGGCCTTGGAAGGGCGTAGACCTTTAACTGGAACCGCCCGGCACTCAGGGCCTTGCGGGCCTCCTCTATGCCCGATTCCACGAGCCGGGCCAGGTCCAGCGTAGGGGCGGCCGACACGCCTCGGCACCCCCGTGCCGGATACTCCCTTGTGGCATTGCGTCCTGGAGGTGCCCCTCTTATTCAACCCAGCGGTGCACCCAGGAGTCCGGGGCCAAGGGTCTATGTGTGAGGGTGCAGGGAGGCTGCTATGCCGCGTGAACGGGCTCTAAGCAAGCTTAATAACATAATTAACGCTATAAATGAGCGGCTTACCTATGTCGAGCGCTGGCTCGTCATAAGCACGGCTACAGCTATAATATCGTCGCTAGCCATTGGCCTATTCTATGTAATGCTGCACATAGTGACCTTCATTATGTCGCACCTACATGGGCTCAATTTCGCGCTGGGCCTCCACGGAGTCTCCGACTACGCCATAATAGCCCTCAAGAGCAGGAACAAGTATATAATACCCTTAACCGTTGTAGCTGGCGCCGCCCTAGCAGCGGTCATAGTCTACCGCTGGGCGCCAGAGGCCGAGGGCGGAGGCACCGACGCCATAGTTGAAGCCTACCACCACGGGGCAGGTATAGTTAGGCCCAGGGTTGCCCTAGTCAAGGCGGTGGCCTCCGCCCTGCTCCTCGGTACCGGGGGGAGCGGGGGCCCCGAGGGCCCGGCGGTCCAGATAGGCGGCGCCGCAGGCTCCTTTGCCTCAATGCTCCTAAGGCTCAGCGTTGAGGAGAGGAAGATAGCTGTCATAGCAGGCGTGGCTGCAGCCCTCTCATTTATATTCAAGAGCCCGGTGGGTGCTGCGATATTCGCTGTGGAGGTGCTCTACGAGCAGGACATGGAGGTTGCTGCGCTCATCCCGTCGCTCTTCGCATCGGTTATAGCGTATGCACTCTCGCTGCACATACTGGGGCCCGAGTACAGGCTACCCTCCATAGCAGTCAGCAACATTCTCAACCTCTACAGCATCAGCGCTGTGGCCTCATACATACTCCTCGGGCTGTTCGTCGCACCCTTCGCCTACCTCTACGTATTCACCTTCCGCCGGATCAGGGAGAGTATGAACACACTAGTGGAGAAGAGGAAGATTCCAGTGTATGTTAAGCCCGTCATAGGCGCCCTCTTTGTCGGCACGATAGGCCTTCTGGTGCCACACATACTGGGCACGGGGGAGGAGCTCCTCACAGAGATGCTCAGGGCGTTCCAGTCGATAGGAGAAGCCAGCGTGGCAAGGATTCTCGGGAGCCTCCACGTAGGCCTGCTCATGGCCCTATTCCTGCTGGCGGTGCTAAAGATATTGGCCACGTCACTTACCGTCGGCAGCGGCGGCAGCGGCGGCCTCCTAGCCCCAGGCCTCTACGCCGGCGCCATGGTTGGGGAGCTATTCGGCCTCATCATGGAGGGCCATACCACTGTCAGGCCCGCGCTCTACGCCTACCTAGGCATGGCCGCCCTCTTCGGCGCGGCCTCCAAGGTTCCGGTCGGCCTCTCCTTCCTGGTGGCCGAGATAGGGGGCAGCCCGGCACTCATAGTGCCCGCATTGATAACCTCCCTGACAGCCTCGCTGGCTACGCGCGGCATAACTATAGTGGAGTCCCAGCTGCCGCACCCCATATCCCCGCGCATATTCACTGCTGAGTCACTGCTCCAGCTCATACGGGAGTATGGTGTGTGCATCCCGGTAGACAAATTAGTTAACAAGAGCCCCATCACTGCCAACTGGAATGAGAAGCTGGGCGAGGCAATCCACAAGATGATCAGCAGCCGTCAGCACATAATACCGGTGGTGGATGATAATGGGCGTGTGGTTGGCGTCCTGGATCCCGGCTACGCCGGCCTAGACCTGCGCTACGCTCTCCGCTCCAATGAGCCGGTTGCGGAGGTCTCGCTCTCGCAGGCCCCTCTGGTGAGGCTGGGCGACTGTGTGACGAGGGCCCTGGAGCAGATGGTCCTCTATGGTACCGACTATGTCATAGTAGTGGATAATATGCTCCGGTACGTGGGGGTCGTCACCCTAGAGGATCTCGTTAGAACCTTGTTCCCGATGATCATAGGGAGGCTGAGGCAGGAGAGGGGTGTACTCACCAGCCAGGCTGGCCATGGGCTGCAAGCCGGATAAACCCCGGAGAGGTCCCCCGGGTATTCACCTGGGAGGCAGTGATGTGGAATCCGGGAGCGTAGATCAGTGCATCCCGGATGCAGACCGCATACTAGGCTGAGCCTCCACCCCTCCCGCCGTCTAGGTGGTCTAGACCGCCTGGTGATGCTCGGCCGTGGCTATCGACTTCCAGCCTATGAGCGGCAAGGCCTCCAGCAGGGCCGCCCGCTACGACACCGTGCTAGTGGTAGCGCCCCTCCTGGACGCGCTACCCCGCATAGAGGCGTACAAGATGCTCGGAGTCGAGAGGGTGGAGGCCTATCCCCTCTCCCCCAGCGACTCCCCGACACTCTTCTCCCTCCTCGGGGTAGTAGCTTGGCTACGCCGCCACGCCTCCCGGGGGAGGGTGCTCGTAGAAGGCTATGGTGGTGAGGCCCTTCTAGAGGCGGCGTACATGATTGTTGAGGGTGAGCTAGGGCTCAGCAGTCTCTCCCGTGTCGCGTCTAGGCTGCTGAGCTCCCTCCACCTCCGCTCTCTCGTCCACCTCGCAGCCCTCGCCGAGGCGGGCGTCGATCTGGCAAGGGAGGCTGAGAGGCATCTAGAGGATGCCTTCACCGGCGGCGACGCCTACGCGTCCTCGGCGCTGGAGCACTCTCTGGACCTTGCAGCACAGCTGGGGCTCCTCGGCGGCTGCATCCTTCATCTATACGAGCACGTGGCTCGGGGTAGGAGGCTGCAGCCGTCCAGCATCTGCGGGCTCCTCGCAGAGGCGGGGAGGAGGCTGGACTATATGAAGACCGGCGCGGTGAAGACTGTGGCGATAGTGGGCGGGCGGCAGGGCTCCCGCGTGCTTCTCGGCTGCCGCCTCCTGCTGCGCGACGAGGAATGCTGGCCCGAGGCTAGGGAGGCGGAGGAGGTGATAAGGCGAGTGCTGGCTGCCCGCGGCTACTCGCTCTCCCGGGTCCTCCTCGTGGACCCGGAGGAGGCTGCATGCATCGCGTACGGCAGCCGCTACGGCTATCCCTGCGGCTAGCGCTGGGAGGTGGTACAGCACTGGGGAGGAGAAGCCCCAGGGGCAGGCTCATAGCCGGGGTGGACGAGGCCGGCCGGGGCCCAGTCATAGGCCCCATGGTGGTTGCAGGGGTTGTGGTGGACGAGGCTTCTCTGGAGAGGCTAGCGGAGCTAGGCGTTAGGGACAGCAAGGAGCTCTCGCCGGTGCAGCGGCGCCGCCTGCTCCCCGAGATACTGAGGCTAGCCAAGTACGTGGTCGTGGTCAAGCTCCCGCCAGCCCTCATAGACATGGTTAACCTCAACAGGCTGGAGCTGGAGACCATAGCCTACATACTCGGCCGGGTCCGGAGCGTGCTGGGCAGGGTTGACGCGGTCTACCTTGACGCCGTCGGCCCGGTGGACAAGATGGTTAGCGAGATAAGAAGGCTCACGGGGCTGGGAGCCCCGATAGTTGCAGAGCCCCGCGCCGACGCAAAGTACCCAGCGGTGTCGGCGGCCAGCATAGTAGCCAAGGTGGCCCGCGACGAGGAGATTGAGAGGCTCCGCCGCCTCTACGGGGTGAGGGGCTCCGGCTACCCCACTGACCCGGAGACCCTTGAGTGGATAAGGGAGGCCTACCGTCGGAGCCCCAGCCAGCCGCCATGGTTCGTGAGGCGCTCCTGGTCCACGCTCCGCCGGGTAGCGCCGGGCTGGTATAGGGCCAAGAGCCAGACTAGCACCGCTCAAGGCAGGAGGCGGTCCCTCCTAGACTATCTCGAGGGCAGTAGTGCCAGAAACTAGGGGCCGGGGAGGCTCAGTTACGGCCACACTCTTCACCCCCTCCGAGGGGCTCTGGTAAGCCCACCTATCATCACGGCCCGCGTGGTGCGCGGCCCCTCGGAGGGGGTGGCAGGCCAGATTAGGGGTCCTTCTCTCCTCCGCGGGCTCCTCCAGGGCCGGCGTCCTGGATGTGCTGGCAGGGTCTGGCAGGCGGCGTGATGCATTATGGACAAGGTGGCCAGGGCGATTATAGACTTTAGCGCCAAGGTGCTGCATACGGTTATGACGAGGCATGTGAGCCATGATAAGGCGTACCAGGAGGCCATAAGAGAGCTCCGGAAGGCGGCCCGCTATGTGCCTCCACGCGTGCTCTACAGGGTTTCCCACGACATAGTGTCGGACTACTACCTCCTCCGGTACGCGGAGCAGAAGATCTACGGCAGCCGGGGCAGCGCGAGGAGAATGGCCAGGCTCTGGCTCCTCCTCCGGGGCTTAGAGTCCGAGCATCTAGCTGGCTACGTGGAGAGCGTTGAGAGGCTCCGGCGGAAGCTGTCCAAGAGCCTACCCCGGCAGGTGGAGAGCGTCGAGGAGCTTCTAGAGCGCGTGGAGGATGAGGCCCTCCGCCTCTCAGTCAAGTACTCCTACCCACGCTGGTTCGTAGAGATATTCCTTGAGCTGCTGGGCAGGAGTGAGACCGAGAGGCTCCTAGCCGCGCTCAACACGGAGAAGTGGTGGATAAGGGTGAACACGCTCAAGACCGACGTGGATATCGTGGCTCAGCGGCTCCTGGATAAGGGCGTGATTGTACGCAGGGACCCCGACCTCCCCTACATGCTCGAAGTGGTGGACTTCAGCGAGCCCCTCCACCACCTGGAGGAGATGTGGAGGGGCGAGATAGTCTTCCAGGACAAGGCGTCTGCCCTCGTGGTTGAAGCCCTCGAGCCGGAGCCGGGGGACGTGATACTGGACATGGCAGCCGCCCCTGGGGTCAAGGACTCCCTCATAATGCAGCTAACCGGCAACCGCGCCAGGATAATAGCGGTAGACGTTTCCTGGGAGAGGCTGAAGAGAACGAGAAGGCTTCTCCACCTCTACGGGGTAGACATGTCCAGGGTTGAGCTGCTTCACGCAGACTCGCGCTTCATGGCGCTGAGGCTCCCCCCGGGCAAGATAATCCTCGACGCGCCGTGCACTAGCAGCGGAGCCGTCGGCAAGGACCCGGCGATAAAGATGCATCTCGAGGATCTCTCATGGGTCCAGAGGTTCCCCCGGATACAAAGGGAGATGCTGCAGAGGGCGCTAAGCCTCGGCCCAGAATACGTGGTGTATGCTGTCTGTAGTGTACTCCCATTCGAGGGCGAGGAGCACATAGCAGCCCTCGAGGCGGGTATCGAGCTGGAGGAGCCGCCGATCCCCGGAGCCCCGGGCTACAGTCCCTACGCTTTCCGGAGTCAGGTGCGCAGGCTCCTACCCCACCTCCACGGCACGCAGGGCTTCTTCATAGCGAGGCTGAGGCGCCGCGGAGGAGGCGGGTAAATGGAGAGGAATGCTGTGGCGGCGTGCAATCCGTCACCCGGCTCACCCCATGGGCCCGCCGCCACGGCGGCGTTGCCGGGGCCCTGACCCCCGCTGCCACGGGTAGGGGCCCGGGGGGGGGGGGGCCGCGGGCTATATGGTGTGTGCTTAGCTGAGGTCCCTGGGCTGCCCCGTAGAAAAGCCCTGGGGTGGTTAGAAGAGCCTACGCCTCCTAGGTGCCCTGGGCCTGGAGAGCACAGTGGTCAGCTCTATCTGCGCGTCAAGCGCCGCTATCTTGGGCTTTAGCTCCTCCACGGCCGCCCGGAGCTTCTCGTAGAACTCGGGGTCTACACCCTTCTTCTCCAGAAACTCCTTGCCGTCATTGGTTAGCCTCAGCTTCTTCGTCCTGGGATCGGTCTCCGCGAAGCCCACGTAGAGCAGAGCTATGATGTCCTCGTGCAACTCCTTGGAGGTAGGCACGTCGCCTACCATGAAGAAGTTATAGCCCAGGTTTATCCCCTTCTCGTTCTGGAGCCAGTATACGAGGTGCGCCAGGCTCCTCTCATATATACCCCCCTGATCCTCCATAGCCTTGAGCACTAGGAGTAGCTTCCTCTTCCTCTCGTCCCTCTCAATCTGCTCCCTTGTCACAGCCGGCCTGGATACTATAACGAGCTCCTTCTTGGTGCCGCCCACGGGCTCCTTCTTCCTACCGCTGGTCTTCGCCAACGAATCTCACCCCATCCTTCCGCAGGCTTCGGAGTCCCCGCTGGAATAGCAGGGGCGTACGGGGCTAAAACAGTGGCCCAGAGGGGGAGCGCCCTGCACCCCCTGGACGAGGAGGAGTTCGGAGCGCCGGACTCTCATCACCCGGGGGCCGGCGTCAGCCTCTAGTGCACTCCACACCCAGGGCCCTGCAAGCCGGCGAGCCGGGGGATTGTCGGCCGAGTGCAGGAGGCCGAGGGTGTACGTGGATGAGAGGGAGCGGGGCAGCGGGGTCCCAGAGGCCCTAGCCGAGCTAGGCGCGGCCGTGGTCTACACTATGGCCGGGGTCGGGGACTATATAGTGTCGGACCGCGTGGCCATAGAGAGGAAGACGGTGCGTGACCTGGCCGAAAGCCTCTTCGACGGCAGGCTATTCGACCAGGCTAGGAGGCTGAGCGAGCACTACGAGATACCCGTCCTCATAGTTGAGGGCGACCCCGGGAAGATCGAGGAGTACACCACCAGGGGCATGCAGGCCAGGATGGCGCTAGCCTCGCTATCCATAGAGCACGGGGTACGAGTCCTCTGGAGCGCCAACCAGCGTGAGACGGCTAGGATGATATACAGTATAGCCTGCCGCGAGCAGTACGGGAGCAAGCGGAGCGTAGTGGTGCACAGGAAGCCTAGGCTGGAGAAGCTGTGGATGCAGCAGCTCTACGTGGTCCAGAGCCTCCCCGGTGTGGGCCCAAGGCTGGCGGAGAAGCTGCTCGAGAGGCTCGGCAGCATAGAGGCAATATGCAGGGCCTCTGTGGTCGAGCTCGAGAGGATCCTGGGCTATGAGAGGGCCCAGCGCGTCTACAGGGTGATACATGCCCCCTACAAGCCCCCGGGGAGGGGCAAGGAAGGGGGTGAGGGCCGGAGCCCCTGAGGGAAGAGGCCTCAGAGTGTACTTATAACCCGGAGACCGCCGGGTCCCCAGCCCCGGGTAGGGTAGGCTATGCGAGTAAAGCATGTAGACGAGATACTGAGGATAATGAGAAACATTGAGCAGATCAGAAATATAGGTATCGTGGCCCACGTGGACCATGGCAAGACTACTACTAGCGACTCGCTGCTCGCAGCCGCGGGTATAATCTCGCAGCGTATCGCCGGCGAGGCCCTTGCGCTCGACTACCTGAAGGTGGAGCAGCAGCGCGGTATAACCGTGAAGTCCGCCAACATAAGCCTCTACCACGAGTACCAGGGCAAGCCCTACGTGATAAACCTGGTAGACACGCCGGGCCACGTGGACTTCTCCGGCCACGTGACAAGGAGCCTCCGCATGATGGACGGCTCCGTGGTGGTTGTAGACGCTGTCGAGGGCGTGATGCCCCAGACGGAGACCGTGCTGCGCCAGAGCCTTGAGGAGCGTGTACGCCCCATACTCTTCATAAACAAGGTCGACAGGCTGATCAAGGAGCTTAAGTACACCCCCCAGCAGATACAGCAGCGCTTCGTAGAGATAATAAAGGAGGTAAACCACCTGATCAGCCTCTACGCTGACCCGGAGTTCAAGAAGAAGTGGCAGCTAGACCCTGCCAGCGGCATGGTGATATTCGGCAGCGCGAGGGACAAGTGGGGCATAAGCATACCTCTCGCCCAGAAGCGCGGCATAAAGTTCAGCGACATCATAGAGGCCTACAAGCGTGGCAAGGAGGCAGTGGAGGAGTTCGCCACCAAGGTGGCCCCCCTCCACGAAGCACTCCTGGACGCTGTCGTGAAGTTCATACCCAACCCTAGGGAGGCCCAGAGGTACCGTATCCCCAAGATCTGGAAGGGCGACATAAACAGTGAAGTTGGCAAGGCTATGCTAGAGGCTGACCCCAACGGGCCCCTAGTGTACGCCATCTCGTTCATGAGGGTCGACCCGAAGATACGCCGCCTCGTGGCTACCGGCCGCATATTCAGCGGCACCCTCCACCAGGGCGATGAGGTATGGCTTGTGAACGCTAGGAAGAACGCCAAGGTGCTGCAGGTAAGCATCTACATGGGCCCCGACCGCGAGGTTGTGGATGAGATACCTGCCGGCAACATAGCTGCAGCGCTCGGCCTCGAGGACGCCAGGGCCGGCGAGACGGCTGTAGCGACAAGCCTCAAGGACAAGGTGCCGCCGTTCGAGAAGCTCCACTACGTCTCCGAGCCCGTGGTGACGGTTGCCATCGAGCCCAAGAACCCCAAGGACCTGCCGAAGCTCATAGACGCCCTCTACAAGCTGAGCATAGAGGACCCGACTATACAGGTTAAGATCAACCAGGAGACCGGCGAGTACCTCCTCAGCGGTATGGGCCCGCTCCACATAGAGATAGCCACCTGGTGGCTCAAGGAGACCTTCGGCATAGAGGTGAAGACCAGCCCGCCGATAGTCGTGTACCGCGAGACCGTGAGGGCTAAGAGCCAGGTGTTCGAGGGCAAGAGCCCCAACAAGCACAACAAGCTCTACATAAGTGTTGAGCCTCTCAACGAGGAGACCATAAAGCTTATACACAACGGCGAGGTAACCGAGGACCAGGACGTCTATGAGAGAGCCAAGATACTCAAGGAGAAGGCCGGCTGGGACTACGACGAGGCCAAGAGGATATGGGCTATCGACGAGAACATCAACGTGTTCGTCGACAGGACCACCGGTATACAGCACCTCCGCGAGGTGAAGGACACCATAATCCAGGGCTTCCGCCTGGCAATGAAGGAGGGCCCGCTGGCCAAGGAGCCGGTCAGGGGCGTCAAGGTAGTGCTCCACGACGCCGTGATCCACGAGGACCCTGCTCACCGCGGCCCCGCGCAGATCTACCCGGCAGTGCGCAACGCCATCTACGCGGGCATGCTGACCGCTAAGCCGACGCTGCTGGAGCCCCTGCAGAAGCTCGACATACGCGTGCCGCAGGAGTATGTGAGCAACGTGATAGCGGTCATATCGAGGAAGCGCGGCAAGATACTGGACATGAAGGAGTACGGCGTAATGATGAGGGTCCTGGCGGAGATACCCGTGGCAGAGAGCTTCGACCTAGCGGCAGAGCTTAGGAGCGCCACCCAGGGCAGGGCCTTCTGGGGCACCGAGTTCAGCCGCTGGGCGCCACTACCCGACAACATGCTGATGGATGTCGTTAGGAAGATACGCGAGAGGAAAGGCCTGCCTCCGGAGCCGCCGAAGCCCGAGGACTTCATAACCCCCTACTAGGCCGGCAGGCCTCCGCCTAGGCCCCTGCAGCGGCACAGACCCGCCGCGCTGGTGCATGCCTTTTATATTCCCAATCCGTTCTACATAGGTTATGGAGATGTAGCGTGGTCCTCCTCTTCCGCCGTAGGAGAGTCCCCCTACGCGCGCAGGACATTATGACCGAGCAGCCGGTTACAGTAGGCCTCAACACCAGCATTAGGGACGTGGCCCAGCTTATGAGGAAGAATCGTATCGGCAGCGTTCTGGTCGTCGACGAGGAGGGCAAGCTCCGAGGCATAGTCACCGAGAGAGACATAGTATTTGCCTGCTCGGAGGGCTGGGACCCTAACACTAAGCAGGCCTGGGAGATAATGACAGAGGACCCTATAGCCGTTAAGCCCGACGAGGACATAGTTGATGTCATAAAGAAGATGCGTGACGCTAACGTCCGCCACCTGCCGGTCGTCGATGACGAGGGTAAGCCTATCGGGATAATATCGGCGCGGGATATAATGGACACCATACTCACGCTTGCTGGGCTCGGGATGCTCCACGAGCTGTTGAGAGAGTAGCGGAGCCTGAAGAGAGGCTTCTAGCCGGCTGCCAGCTTCTCCACCAGCTCCCCCAGGTAGTCTTTTACCTGCTTCCTCGCCGCCCGGTCCGTGGTGGTAGGCTTCCCGGGGAATGGGTTGGCCCAGCCGGCTAGCCCCGCTAGGAGCGCGGGGAGGCCGCGGCGCAGCCCGGCGGAGTAGCCTCCCTCGAGGACGAGGAGCACCGGGGCCCCCAGCCCGGCGAGCCTTCTGCCCAGGGCGTGGTAGCCGGCGGTGGTGAGCCGGAGCGAGCCCAGCTCGTCGTCCCAGTAGGCGTCCAGCCCGGCGTCAACCACTACTATATCGGGCGCCGTGGCGCGCTCCAGGTAGAGCGCCAGCAGCGCGTCCAGGGCCTCAAGGTACGCGTCGTCCCCGGTTCCCGGCGGCAGGGGCAGGTTTAGCTTGGTTCCCCTTCCCTCGCCTTCTCCGGTCTGCCAGGGCCAGCCGCTGCCCGGGTATATAGTGGAGGGGTCCTGATGCAAGTCTATATGGTACACGGGCTTGTCGTAGAGTATGTCCTGGGTACCGTTGCCATGGTGGAGGTCTATATCCACTACTAGGGGCTGGTAGCCGAGCCGGTGGAGCGTGAGAGCCGCTAGCGCTGATACATTGAATATGCAGAAGCCCAGGGTGGGAGCCCCCATAGCCCGCCCGAAGAACCCCGCATGATGGCCCGGGGGCCTGCCGAGCACCAGGGCCACCCTGCACTCGCCCCTCAGCAGGCTCTCCGCCGCGTCAAGTACAGCGGCTGCATAGGCCTCGGCGGCGAGGGGCGTGCCCGGGGACACGTAGGTGTCGGGGTCCAGGTAGCCGCCGCCCCGCATGGCGAGCTCTAGCACAGCCGTTATGTAGTCTGGGCTGTGAACCTCCCTGAACACATATAGGCCCCTGCGGCGGGGCGGCGTCCTATGCTCCGCCAGGCTCCAGATGCCGGACTCTACAAGCCCCTCCACCGCCTGGTCCAGCCTCTCCGGCGCCTCCATGTGGTAGCCGTAGGGGGGCTCGTGGAGCTTGAACACGGGGTCGTAGTAGATGCAGAAGCCGCTCATCCCGGGCGCAGCCCTCCAGGGCTATGCCCGGCTCCTCCTGGGAGGAAGCTGCATAAGAGGGCTCGTGGCGCCATGGAGCCTCGGTGGCCCCGGGGGGCCTATCGAGGGGTCGGGGATTGCAAGAGAGCGGCTGCGAGCAGTTGACGAGGATCATCTACGAGCTGCCTGGCCTCCGCCTTACCCTGGGGGTCAGCCGGGGCCGGAGCTGCGTCATGGGCGGCGCGGGCTGGGTGGAGGCCTCCATAGGCCTGGACGTGGTTGAGGCGGATGTAGAGGAGTCCCTCCTCGGCGAGCTGCTGGCCTCCCTGCTCCTCCTAGAGCCAGCCGGCATCGAGGGCGATGTGGAGGCCTACCGGCTCCTAGTCTCAAAGTACCTCGGCCGGGTCTTCGGCGAGGAGGCTGGGAGGCTCCGGAGGCTCCTGGCCAGGAGCTTCGAGAGGCTCTACGTGGCCGACATATACCCCGCTGTAGCCCGCATGTCTAGGCTTCAGCGCATCTACCCCTGGCTCCGGATAGCCTACTCGGCCGCGCTTCAGCGTAGCAGCTACTACTCCTGGCTCCGCCGCCTCCTCCGGGAGACCGTCCTGGCCGGCGTGGACACCCATAGCCGCTGGATCCCGGCAAAGCTCATAGCCTCGAAGGGGAAGAGTCACCCCCTCATCAACAGGCTAGGCGAGGCTGCTAGGGCTATAGGGGTGCTGGGAAGCTTCGCCCAGCAAGCCTTTCTCCCCCTCCTCAGGGCCCTGCCCCAGAGCCTCCTCATGGAGAGCATAGGCCAGAAGCCCCACCCGCTCACGAGCGACCCCCTCCTCCTGGCCAGGCTGGACTCGGCGAGGCTCGCTACGAAGCTGGTTAGCTTCGAGGACCAGCTATACGCGATAACCGGGGTGAAGAGGCTCCTAGACAGCCTAAAGCTCCGCCGGAAGAGCATTGTTAGAAGCGTGTTAGTGCTAGGAACAGGAGACTTCAAGCCAGCAGTGGTCAAGCGCTATATAGACTTGAGCGCGGTCAAGTGGATCGTGGCATCTGTCGCCTCCCTCCCGCTCCCGAAGCCTAGGCTCAGGCCCCTCGCCCGGCTCGACGCCGAGTACTACTACAACAGGCTGCTGGCCGAGAAGGGCTTCCACGTGCCCCACCCCCTCCTAGTTGACCCGAGGCGCAGACTAGCAGCCTACAGCTACATAGAGGGCAGCGACCTCATAGCCCTGCTCCAGAGGGACCCTGCACCAGAGCCCTACCGGGAGGCCGGAAGGCTCCTGGCAAGGCTACACCGTAGCGGGGTGGCCCTCTGGGACGCTAATCCAGGCAACTTCGTCTACGACGGCGAGAACCTGTACCTAGTGGACCTGGAGCAGGCCCGGGGGCTGAGGGGCATCGGGGAAGCAGCCTGGGACATAGCCATGGCGTCATACTACTCCCTCATATACGCGCCGCGGAGCGGCCCCGAGAGAGCCGCCATGATAGCCTCCGGCTACCTCGAGGCAGGCGGCGGCAGAGAGGTCCTCCTAGAAGCCGCAAAGTACAAGTACATGGCACCCTTCCTGGCCGCTGCCCCGCCCAACCTGCTGGAGAGGACGCGTAGAGCCCTCCTCGCCGCAGCCCAGGGGAACCAGCCTTAACCCCCAGAGGCGCCCTGCAGACAGGCCCTCGGATGCAGGGGAGGCATAGTCATGGCGGGCGCTAGGGCGTGCCCAGTCTGTGGCAAGGGCATGTACAGAAGGAAGGCGCTGCTGGAGCACATAAAAAGGGTTCACGGCTGGTACTTCAAGGAGTTCATAGAGCCCAAGGGCAAGGGTGGAGGAGGCGGCGCCAAGAAGAAGAAGGAGAAGTAGCCCCGCCAGCCTCGCCCAGGTTTTAGAAGGGGCTCCAGCCCCTGCATATTCTGCCCCTGGCCGGGCTGGCTGGATGAGCTGTGGGTCACGGGGCTGGAGCCCCTAGGCCCCTAGAGGCTCCCCGGGGTGCCCGGGAGGCTGCCATGGCCCGGGCCTAGGGGCTGTGAAGCTGCCTCCCGGGGGCGCGACGGCCTCCACGAATTATCCCAGAGCCGTCCGAGGAGCCTGGGCGTCTCCGGGTCAACGTCTAAATTATACATGCTTTAGCGCGTGTATCCCGGCTGGTCGGAGGGTGTGCATAGTCCTTGCCGGGCGAGCGGAGCAGAAGCCTCTACGAGGAGGCGCTGGGCCTCTTCCCGGGCGGCGTGAACAGCCCCGTCCGGGCCGCCGTGAAGCCCTACCCCTTCTACGTGAGCCGCGCCGAGGGACCCTACATCTACACTGTTGACGGGGAGAGGCTTATCGACTACGTGCTGGCCTACGGCCCCCTGTTCCTCGGCCACCGGCATCCCCGCGTCCTGGAGGCGGTCCGGGAGCAGCTGGAGAAGGGCTGGCTCTACGGCACTCCTACGGAGCTTGAGGTTGCCCTTGCGAAGAAGATACTCCGCTACTACCACCCCGGTGGCATGGTGCGCTTTGTCAACACAGGGACAGAGGCTACTATGACCGCCATAAGGCTTGCCAGGGGCTACACCGGGCGCAAGTACATAGTGAAGTTTAACGGATGCTACCACGGCGCCCATGACTCGGTGCTTGTGGGGGCTGGGAGCGCGGCAGCGGAGTACGGGGTGCCCACGAGCCTAGGGGTCCCCGAGGAGGTGGCCCGGCTCACCCTAGTGGCCAGGTACAACGACCTGGAGAGCGTTGAGAGGATAATGAGGCAGTATGGGGACCAAGTGGCAGCTATAATAGTGGAGCCGGTCGCGGGCAACGCTGGCGTGATCCCGCCCAAGCCCGGGTTCCTCAAGGGGCTACGCGAGCTGGCCGATAGGTACGGTGCGCTCCTGATAATGGATGAGGTGATAACCGGGTTCCGCTTAGGCCTCGGAGGCGCCCAAGAGTACTATGGCGTCCGGGGAGACCTCACCACCCTGGGCAAGATAGTTGGGGGAGGCTTCCCGATAGGGGTTGTGGCTGGGCCCAGGGAGATAATGGAGAAGCTGACCCCCAGCGGCAGGGTCTTCAACGCTGGCACCTTCAACGCCCACCCGGTTACCATGGCCGCGGGGCTTGCCACGATAGAGGTGTTAGAGACAGGCGAGCCCTACCGCGTCGCGCGCGAGGCCGCCTCCAGGCTGGTGAAGGCCCTAGAGGACCTCATAAGCCGCTACAGCGTAAAGGCTACCGTGAACCACGTGGAGAACATGTTCCAGGTATTCTTTGTGGACGGGGATGTATCCTCCCCGGAGGACGCGGCCAGGAGCAACAGGGAGCTGTACGCCAGGCTCCACGAGGAGCTGCTCCGCCGCGGCGTCTTCATAGCGCCTAGCCAGATGGAGGCAGTGTTCACCAGCGCCGCTCACACACGCGAGGTAGTGGACGAGACCATAGAGGCGCTGGAGGAGGCGTTCAAGAGGCTCGGGGAGCAATGAAGATACGCGTCGCCACCCGGGGGAGCAAGCTAAGCCTAGCCCAGACCAGGCTAGCGCTGGAGGAGATTAGGAAGAAGCACCCTCAAGTAGACTTTGAACTCGTGATAGTGAGGACCAGGGGCGATGTGCACCAGGATAAGCCTTTCACCGAGATAGGCGGCAAGGGGCTCTTCGAGAGGGAGGTCAACCTGGCAGTGCTGGAGGGCCGGGCCGATGTAGCGGTGCACAGCCTCAAGGACGTGCCCAGCGAGGTCAGCCCCGGCCTAGTACTGGCTATGACTCCTCCGAGGGCCTCGCCCTTCGACGTGCTAGTCACCCGGGAGGGGGCGAAGACACTCTGGGACCTCCCGTCCGGTGCGGTGGTAGGCTCTTCCAGCGCCCGCAGAGTGGCGATGCTCCGGAGGCTCCGCAGCGACCTAGTCTACAAGCCCCTGAGGGGGAATGTAGACACGAGGCTTAGGAAGCTCCGGGAGGGTCTCTACGACGCTATAGTCCTGGCGGAGGCGGGGCTTCAGAGGCTCGGGATGGAGGTCGAGTACTGGCGTATACCTCCCGACGTGCTGCCCCCGGCGCCCGGCCAGGGCATAGTGGGGGTCTACACGCTTTACAGCCGCGGCGACCTGCTCCCGCTCCTGGAGGACTCGAGCCACAGAGAGACGATGATCCAGGCGAGGGCTGAGAGGGCATTCCTAGCCTACGCCGGCGGGGGCTGCCATACCCCCATCGGAGCTTACGCCTGGGTCGAGGGCGGCAGCCTGCGCATCCACGCTGCGGCAGCGTCTCCGGACGGGAGTAAGAGGGTCGACGTGGAGCTGAAGGGCGACCCGGAGAGGCCGGCCCAGCTGGGCGTGGACGCGGCGCTGGAACTCCGCGCCCGGGCCGCGGCGGCCGGCATAGCACTGTAGGCCCTTACAGCCACCGGGGGCTGGCGGGCCGTGCCGGGCTGCGGCAGCGTCTACATAGTGGGAGCGGGGCCGGGAGACCCGGAGCTCATAACCGTCAAGGGCCTACGCCTCATAGAGCAGGCGGATGTTGTAGTGTACGACCGGCTGGTGCCGAGGGAGCTGCTTGACCACACCAAGCCCGGGGCGGAGCTGGTCTACGCCGGCAAGAAGCCCGGAGCCCACGCCATGACCCAGGAGGAGATAAACAGGCTGCTCCTCAAGAAGGCCTGCGAGGGCAAGACTGTTGTGAGGCTGCACGGCGGCGACCCCTACGTTTTCGGCCGCGGCGAGGAGGAGTGCATCTACCTCCGCAGCCACGGGGTCGAGTGCGAGGTGGTGCCAGGCGTCACCAGCGCCATAGCAGGCGCAGCCTATGCTGGGATACCGGTAACAAGCAGGGGGCTCGCCTCAAGCTTCGCAGTGGCCACCGGGAAGGAGGCCCCCGGCAAGCCTAGGAGAATGGTGCGGTACGCCGATATAATGAAGAGCGTCGACACGCTAGTGGTACTGATGGGTGTCGGCACGCTGGAGAAGATAGTGGAGGAGATGCTGGAGGGCGGCATAGACCCGGACCTCCCGGTGGCAGTTGTAGAGAATGCAAGCACTCCCAGGCAGCGCGTCGTCACCGGGAGGCTCCGCGACATAGCCGAGAAAGCCAGGAGGGCCGGGATCCAGCCCCCCGCGGTCATAGTTTTCGGCCCCACGGTGAAGCTGAGGGAGCGGCTTTGGAAGCTGAGCTGAGGAGAAAGCCCTACGTCCTTCTCCTTCGCCCGCCTGGCTCTGAGCCGGGGCGCCTAGCCGAGGTAGCCATTGTAGCCCACATACCCGTCGTGGATCTAGAGCCCCTGCCGGGCGCGGCGGAGAAGATACGGAGCCTGCTCGGCAGCTGCGACTGGGTAGCATTCACAAGCCCAAGGGCCCCCTTCCTCCTCGAGAGCCTAGCCGGGGAGCTGCAGAGGCTCCAGAGGGAGGGCAGTATCCGCGTAGCAGCCGTGGGCCCCAGGACGAAGAGGGCCCTCGAAGCCTTGGGGCTTCGCGTAGACCACGTGCCGAGGGAGTACCGAGGGGCGGCACTGGCCCGGGAGCTGGCGGGGCGGAGGCCAGGCTGCGTCCTTCTCCCCCGCTCGGAGAGGGCGGTGCCAGAGCTGGCGGAGCTGCTGAAGAGGAGCGGTGTCCGCGTCGTCGAGGTGCCCCTCTACAGGCCGGTTGCGTTGGACCCCCTGGCCGGCGCGGCGGCAAGCGTGGCCGATCGGTTCGACTACGTGGTTTTCACCAGCCCGAGCGTGGCCGAGGTGTTTGCCCGCCACTACCCGAGGCCCCGGAGCCCAGGCTTCACCCCGATCGCGATAGGCCCCACCACAGCCAGGAGGCTTATAGAGCTCGGATTCCCGGCGCCGCCCTACCCCGAAGAGTACACCATGGAGGGTGTGGCGAGGATCATAGAGGAGCTGTGGAGTAGGAGGGGGGCCCGCAGCCGGGTTGACTGGTAGCCGGGCGGGGATTCGAACCCCGGTCACGGGGGCCAAAGCCCCGCATCCTTGGCCGCTAGACGACCCGGCTGCCCTCCCCGCGACCCCAAGATCTCATTGGCAGCGGGCCGGGTCTGGCCTTTTCTGGCTACCGCCTCCACGTGGGACGGGGGTGGGCCTAACGCTTAATACAGGCCAAAAGCTGGGATAGTAGAACGACCCCGTGAGGGCCGGAGAACCTTGATACACCACCGTGGCGGCCTGGGCCTCATACTACCCAGCCCCGAGCAGGTTGCCTCCCCGAGCCGCGCCCTTGGCCTCGTGGGGGAGCTAGCCCGCGCCGTCGCATACGCTCACGGCCTCGGCTGGGTCGCAGCCCCGATTGGCTGGTGGAGCCGCCGCCTCTGCCCCGTCCTCGCCGGGCTCGACTGCATGGGCCTAGAGGAGGAGGCGATACCAAGCGTCGCCGACGAGATAGTTGAGGTTGAGGCCGACTCGGCTAGGCCGAGGCACGCCCAGGCCCCGGGTAAGCTCGTGCTGCGCTACTACCTTGACACGCGCCGCGGCCGGGTCCTCTACCTCGGCAGGGCCCTCGCTGCCAAGGCCTAGCATCGGCGGCCGGTACCCCCACCCTACATTACCCCCTAGCCCCTCCTCTAGGGGGAGCCCCGGGCTGTGAGGGCGCCTGGGGGATCCCCCTAGCCCGAAGGGCCATGGCCCCGCCGCGGGGCCGTGGAGATGGGGGGTGGCCCCCTCCCCGAGCCTCACCACAGCCCCGGGGGAGCGGGTTTATCATGAGCCGGCGCCCCGGGGGAGCCTGGTGCAGCTAGGCCTTGGCCGGGCTACGCCGCATCCCCCTCTACGATGTGCATAAGAGCCTAGGGGCTCAGTTCGGCGAGTTCGCCGGCTGGGAGGCACCGATAAACTATACCAGCGTGATCGAGGAGCATGTGGCTGTACGTACTAGCGTCGGCTTCTTCGACCTCAGCCATATGGGTAGGCTGTTTCTCGCCGGGCCCGATGCTATACGGGTGCTCGACAGACTGGTGCCCCGCGACATATCCTCAGAGGAGGGCATGATGGTTGGGCCCACGGCGTTCCTCAACGAGCGGGCAGGCTTCAGGGACGACGTTATGACGTACAACCTTGGCTCTGAAGGCTGGCTTGTTGTGCCGAACGCGGCCAACATAGAGAAGATCTATGCCTGGCTTGAGGGGTGGATAGGCAGGCTCAACGCGCAGGCCAGGGTGGAGGACCATACCATGGACTGGGTGCTATTCGCCATACAGGGACCCAAGGCCGCCGAGCTAATGAGGATGCTCGGTGCCCCAAGCGAGGTGCTCGACCTCCGCATCCTCCGGTTCCGCCGCAACGTGGAGCTGGAGGCCGCGGGCGCCAGGGCGCTCATAGTGTCGAGGAGCGGCTGGACCGGGGAGGACGGCTTCGAGGTAATAGCCGAGGCGGGGGAGGGCGAGAAGATACTCCGCAAGGCGGCCGAGTTGCTCCCCAAGCTCGAGGGGCGGCTGTGCGGCCTCGGCGCTAGAGACAGCCTGAGGATGGAGATGGGCTTCGTCCTCTACGGCCACGAGATAGACGAGGATACGACGCCCGTGGAGGCCCGCTACTGGTGGGTATTCCAGCCCGGGCCCAAGGAGGAGTGCGTCGGCTGCCCGGCGCTCCGCGAGGCCCTCCGCCGCGGCGCCTCGAGGGTGAGGGTGGGGCTAAAGCTGGGCAAGAAGGCCCGCGTAGTGCCGCGCCAGGGGGACAAGGTGTACGTGGAGGATGTAGAGGTGGGCTACGTGACGAGCGGCGCCTACAGCCCGATGCTGCGGAGAAGCCTGGCCCAGGCGTACATAGAGCCGAGCCACGCCCTCATGGGGATGACAGTGGAGGTCGAGAGGAGGGGTAGAAGATACAAGGCCAAGATAGTCGACTTCCCGGTGGTGCAGCCCAGCTCCAGGCCCCCGGCCTAGCCTCCTTCCCTCAGGAGACTGGCGTCTCCCCGGGAGCTATACCCCGGTATCACGGGGATACCCGGCCCCAGGAGGGCTTGGAGCCGTCGCGGCGGCGCCGGGGTAGCACCCGGCTCTACACGGCCCCCTGAGGCTGAACCCCCAGGGATTCTCCCCAATACTCTGTTCGGGTGGGACGCGTGAGCCTCGTACTAGAGGAGCCCGCGGCACTAGAGAGCCTGGCCCACAGCTTCCCGGAAGCCGCCGGGGAGGAGGCCCGGGACGGGCTAGGCATAATACGCTTCATGGCCGACGTGAGGACTGTGGCCGAGGCATTCGTGCTCGGCGGCGGGCTTGAGGGGGCCCGACTGCTCCGCATCCGGGAGGACTATAGGATGGGCGAGATCCCCAGAGCCCGGGTGCTGGTCGAGTTCGAGGGCCTGGTCTTCTACCTCTACGCCAAGCCCTACAT
Source organism: Pyrodictium brockii (assembly GCF_055379715.1). NCBI lineage: Archaea > Thermoproteati > Thermoproteota > Thermoprotei > Desulfurococcales > Pyrodictiaceae > Pyrodictium > Pyrodictium brockii. The sequence continues at coordinate 1,278,796 of NZ_AP042401.1, read as the reverse complement.
CGATGTGGAGGATGTGGACGTGCTGGTGGACGAGGCGGGGGAGCTTGCCGAAAGGCTCGGCGCCGCCGAGGTGGTCCCCGTGGCAGCGGCCTACCAGTTCAGCTACGATGCCGAGCGCTACGCCCGGAGCATAGACGTGGAGACGGTCCGGCTGGGGCTCTAGCCCCCGCCCCTCCGCAGCCTCCCAAGCCTCTCGAGCACCAGGCGCCTGGCCACGGCCGGGTCGGCACGGCCCCGGGTCTTCCTCATAACCATGCCTACAAGGAAGTTGACTGCCTTAGGGTTCCGCAGCGCGTCCTCCACTGCCTTAGGGTTCTCACGGAGCACCTCCTCCACCACCGGCCGGAGCTTCTCCGGGTCAGCTATCCTCCGGAAGCCCAACTCGTCCACGAGCTTCTCGGGGTCAGCCCCCCTCTTGGCTATGTGCTCGGCCATCTCCTTCGCCTGCCTTATGCTTATCACCCCTCTGTCGAGGAGCCTCATCACCTTCGCCAGGTGCTCCGGCTTCACCCTGCGGTACAGCCCCGCCAGGTCGTCGTCCTTAAGCCAGTTTAGCAGGTCGTTCACCAGGTAGTTTGCCATCCTGTCGTAGCTTCCGCTGTACAGCCTGGCAGCGTCCTCGAAGAAGTCGGCAAGCACCTTCCTGGAGACCAGGACCCTCGCCACCTGCGGGCGGAGCCCGTACTGCTTCTCCAGCCTCCGGGCCCTCGCGTCCGGGAGCTCCGGGAGCGTGGCGCGGAGCTTCTCCACCAGCTCCCCGGGTATTGCCACCGGCGGCAGGTTCGGGTCTGGCATGTAGCGGTAGTCCTCCTCCGTCTCCTTGACCCTCGCCGGGAGGGTCACCTTCCTCACCGGGTCCCAGTGCCGCGTCTCCCTCCTCACCCTCCCCCCCTTCAGCAGCACATCCCTCTGCCTCGTTATCTCGTAGGCCAGGGCCCTCTTCACCTCGTGGAAGCTGCCTATGTTCTTCACCTCAACCCTCTCGCCGCCCTCCACGCTCACGTTTGCGTCCACCCTCATCGCACCCTCCAGGCCGCAGTCGCAGGCGCCCAGGTGCTCGAGTATGCTCCTCAGCTTCTCCAGGAACGCTGCCGCCTCCTCAGGCGTCTCAAGGTCGGGCTCCGTGACTATCTCGAGGAGCGCGACGCCGCTCCGGTTATAGTCGACGAGCACGTAGGGGCTGGTGAGGGGGCCGCCGCCGGGGTAGACTATCCTGCCCGGGTCCTCCTCGATGTTTATCCTCCTCAGCCTCACCCTCTTAGACCCCTTAGGCGTATCTATCTCGACGTAGCCCCCGGTGCAGATGGGCTCCAGGTACTGGGTTATCTGGTAGTTCTTCGGCAGGTCCGGGTAGAAGTAGTGCTTCCTGTCGAACCTAAGCATCCGTGCAACGCTGCCGTTAACCGCTAGGCAAACCTGAATAGCCTTCTCTACAGCCTTCCTGTTCACCACCGGCAGCGCGCCTGGGAGCCCGAGGCAGACGGGGCAGACGTGCGTGTTAGGCGGCGCCCCCCGGTAGTCGGCGCTACAGCTACAGAACAGCTTAGTCTTCAGGCTGGTCAGCTGTACGTGCACCTCAAGCCCTATAGTAGCTCTGGCCTCGCTCCCCATACCCCGGCGCCCCTACTCGCGTGGCCTGGGGGGCAGCGCTGGTCTTTGAACCCTCCCTGGGTCCAGGGGTTTGCTCGAGGGGTGGGGCCGGGTGGGCCAGGCCAGGGACCCCGCGGAGAAGCTTATCGAGGCGGCGATGAGGGTGCTGCCTAACAGCTACGCGCCCTACAGCGGTGTCCACGTGGCGGCCGCGGTGGAGGCAGAGGACGGCACAGTCTACACCGGGGTTAACGTGGAGAACGCCAGCTACGGGCTCACAGTCTGCGCCGAGAGGGTAGCGGTGGCAGCCATGGTGACTGCCGGCCGCAGGAGGGTGAAGAGGATGGTCATTGTGGCCGACACCAGGGAGCCCCTCCCGCCCTGCGGCGCCTGCCGCCAGGTGCTCGCCGAGTTCGGGGACCCGGGCACACTGGTGGTATCCATCTCCGCGGCCACCGGGGAGAGGAGGGAGTGGAGGCTAGGCGAGCTGCTCCCCCACGCGTTCACAGCCAGGCAGCTGCCGCGGAGGGGCTTGGACGCCGCTCCCTAGTCCCTCCTCCGCAGCGGCCCCTCTCGGCCCCAGGGGGCCTCGGGACAGGCCGGCCTCCCCACAGCCCCCGTGGCCCGCAGCCCCCGGAGCCATGGCATATAGCCTGCCCCCGGCGGGGCCGCTACATTTAAAAGCAGGGGAGATGCTCCGTTCCACTCGTTAAGCGCGCTAGGCGCGCCCGTAGCGTAGAGGAGATCGTATCCATGTCGGAGGAGCGTAATAATATTGTAAAAATATCCGAGCTCAAGCCTGGAATGAACAACGTGAGCGTCCGCGTCCGCGTCCTCGAGGCCGAGGCGCCCCGCACGGTGAACACCCGGAGGGGGCCCCGGACCATAAGTGAGGCTGTCGTCGGGGACGAGACCGGCCGCACCAGGCTCACCCTCTGGGGCCATGCAGCCGGCAGCCTCAAGCCCGGCGACACGGTCGAGATCTCCGGGGCCTGGACCACAGCCTACCGGGGCCAGGTCGTCCTAAACGCCGGGGGCCGCGGCAGTATAAGACGCGTGGACAGCGAGAGCCTCCCAGCTGAGGACGAGATACCCGAGGAGACCCCCAGGGCGCCGGAGGACTGGAGGCCTCCGCGCCGCCAGGGCGGCTACCGCGGCCGCGGCTACAGGCCCCGCTTCTAAGCCTCCAAAGCCCCTGCACAGCGGCTCGATCCATGATCCTCGTTTTTGCAGCCCCTCCTTCCCAGCTCCTCCAGGCCCTCCAGGGCTCCCGGTAGCACCCGCTATGCCTGCGATGGAGCCCTCCCGACGGGCTGGAAGCAGTCTCGTCGATAGCTAGCAGCGCCGCCGAGCAAGTATCTTTATAAAGTCGGGGAGCCTTATACCACCAACGACATGGTTAGCTCCAAGGGTGAAGCGGGCCGTGAAGCATAGGAGTATTGTCGCGTTCTTCGTCGTATCCCTCTTCCTGCTGCCAACCATCGCCTCGCTGACCCCCGCGGCGGCTCAGCAGGCCAACCAGCCTGTGGGCCAGCCGCCGGTCGAGATAGTGTTCAAGAGCGTCACCGACCAGACGGCCGGCATCATCGAGGTGGCTAAGGGCGATGCCGACGTATTCCTCTGGAGCCAGCCTCTAAGCAACTACAAGAACGTGCCCAAGGACCTCATGAATAACCTCGCGCTGATACCCTCCGGCTCAGTGTTCGTGGACATAGCGCTGAACCCCGCCTCCAACGTCTACGACTCCAAGAAGCCTGGAGTGGTACAGCTCAAGGATAGGAACATCACCGGGCAGAGGATACCCGGCCTCGTCTACCTCAACGCAGACAAGGTGACCGGCAGCAACTGGGTAGACATAAACAAGGTGGCGCCCGACGACCACAACATAAAGTTCAACCCCTGGGGCTACTGGAAGATAAGGCTAGCCCTAGAGTACCTGATAGACAGGAACTTCATAGTGCAGAGCATCTACCAGGGCAGCGCCGTCCCCATGCTCACCGCCCTGCTGCCCACCCACGGCGACTACGGGTTCGTGCAGGACATACCCGAGAGCATGGGCATATCAGCGGCCGCCGACGTGCAGAAGGCTGTCAAGCTCTTCAACCAGGCTATAGACGAGCTCAACAAGACGTACCAGCAGTACGGCTACAAGCTATACTACAAGACCGTTAACGGGAAGAAGGTGCTCTACTTCAAGTACCCCGACGGCTACGAGGAGCCCGTGACAGTGAACTTCCTGATACGTATCGAGGATGAGAGGCTGCAGATAGGCCGCCAGATAGCCAAGTGGATAGAGGACTACTTCGGCATCAAGGTGAACAGGATAGAGAGGGAGAGGAGCGTAGTAACCCCCGTGGTGTACGGCCAGAATCCGATAGACACGAGCAAGACCCTGGGCAACGTGATGTGGAGCATGTACACCGAGGGCTGGGTGTCAACCGGCGAGGAGCCTGCCTACTGGCACGGCCGCGGCAGCGCGGCCTTCTTCTACGCGCCGCTTCTAGGCTACGGCCCCAACCACCGCGTGACCAGCTGGTGGTACTTCTACAACCCGTGGGCCTATGAACTCGGTAAGAAGCTGTTCTTCGGAGCCTATACGCCGGACCAGAAGCAGCAGCTGATAAACGATATACGCGCCATGGTCAAGTGGGGCCTCGAGCAGTCCATACGCGTATTCATAGCCCAGAGCCTCCAGTACTTCGCGGTTAACAAGAACCGCGTGACCTACAGCATATACGGCGCCATATCCGGGCTCTGGACGCCCTGGGCCCTGAGGACAATACGTACCGTGGACGGCAAGCTAACCATACTAGAGTATTCGAGCCAGGGCGCCCTCTTCATGAGCGCCTGGAACCCTGTGCTAGGCTTCAACGACATCTACAGCAACGTCATATGGAACCTGATACATGACTTCTCCATGTACAACCACCCGGTAACCGGCATGCCCACGCCGCTGCGCGCAACCTGGGACGTGAAGATCGGCAACATAACCGTGCCCGAGGACGCCATGGTGTATGATCCCGTGGCCAACAAGTGGATAACCATCGGCGAGGCTATAGCCGAGAATAAGACCTACATACCCGGCGTCAGCGACCTCATCGAGAGCGGCGGCAAGGCCAAGGCGGTGGTGGTGTTCAACTACAAGCTCGGCAAGTGGCACGACGGCAGCAAGATGACGCTAGCCGACATCCTCGGCAGCCTGGCCTTCGACTACGAGTGGGCGTTTAACGACACCAAGGTGACCGGCAAGCCCGACCCCTACTACGACCCCGAGATCGATAGCGCTGTCACCCCAGCTCTAGCCAACATATTCGGCATAAAGATAATCAACGACACAGCTGTAGCCATCTACACCCCCTACGTCGACGTGGACCCGGCGCTGATAGCAAGCCAGGTCGACATATGGCCCACGGTGCCACTGCACCTACTGCTAGCCATGGAGAAGGCCGTGGTAGAGGATCCCGGCGGCACCAACTACGGCTGGACCACGAGAGAGGCTACTCACGAGCGCGCCATAGACATGCTGAAGGACGGCAAGGTGATAAAGCAGATGGCCCTAGAGCTGAAGGGCAGCAAGGTGGCCTACCTCAACGGGCTGAACCTGCCCTTCAACCTCGACGAGAGGGTAGAGTACCTAGCAAAGTTCATAGACACCTACGGCCACGCCGTGGTGTCCAACGGCCCCTACATGGTGGTGAGCTACAACCCCTCGGCCAATGAGCTGGTGCTAAAGGCGTTCAAGGACTACCCGCTGCCCAGAGGCTACATACCCAAGCAGCTGCTAGAGGTAACCCACAACAACGTGTTCTACAACCCTGCACCGCTGAAGACCACGACCCAGGGCACCACAGCCACAGCTACGACAGCCACGACTACGACGACTACGACTCCGACCGCTACAACAACCACCATGACCACAACTACTCAGACTACCAAACCCGCTACAACTACGACCCAGACCACAGCACCGCCCACCCAGACCACCAGTGCTGCTGCCACCAGCACAGCGGCAGCCACGAAGCCTGGCGGCATATCAGCCGGCACAGCTGCGGCAATAGTAATCATAATAATACTGATAGTTGCTGGCGCCAACCTAGCGTTAAGACGCAAGTAGCCCTCCGCCACGATACCAGTTTTTAAGTTTACAATAAGTTATCTGCTTACCCTAAATACCTGTTTTAGCCTCTTTTCCCTATGCTATGCTTTAGACGATGTTTTAGCCCATAGTTGATACCGTGCCTGCTCTGGGCTCACCTGGTGCCCAAACTTATAAGCTAAGACCAGGACGCCCTCCCCGGGGCTGGGCAGCAGCATGGCCGGAATCGGCCGCTTTATAGCGGCTAGACTGCTTAATGCATCAATCACTCTAATTGTCGCGCTCGTCTTCATCTCCACCATATACGCTGTCTACAGCGTTAAGGAGAAGCAGGCCGCTGTAGAGGAGCAGTACGTGTTTATGGCGCGGCAGCTCCAGCAGAAATACAAGGATCCCCGAGAGCTGCAGGAGGCTCTCAAGAAGCTCAAGGAGTCCCTGATGCGGCAGTACGGTGTAACCGGCTCCTTCTACCATGACGTGATCAATGATGTTAAGAGGCAGTTGCTGGCAGTGTTCACATTCGATTTCGGCACGTCGAGGAACCGTTACTTCGGCACCACGGATATAGGCGAGCAGGTCAAGATAGCTCTCAAGAACACGGTTATACTCTTCACAACAGCTACAATCATAACGTCGATAATAGGTATTCTCCTGGGCCTCTACATGGCCCGCAAGCCGGGCGGCGTCCTCGATAGGACCGTCTCGATCCTCGGCATGGTGTCCTGGAGTCTTCCCACCTGGTGGGTAGGCATACTCTTCCTCCTCATATTCTCCTTCTACCTGGGCTGGTTCCCGACGCAGGCTAAGGAGGTCTACGCAGCTCTCCAGGCTATACCCGAGAACCTGCCCCTCTACACCAGGCTCTTCCTGGAGCTGAAGACGTGGCTCTACTACATGGCCCTACCGCTGATAACCATTGTTAGCGTGAGTGTAGGCGGCTGGGCCTATGTTGTGCGCACCATAGTGCTCGAGACTATGCAGCAGGACTTCGTCATAGCGGCCCGCGCCAGGGGGCTGCCCGAGAGACGCGTCATCTACGGCCATGTGCTGAGGACCAGCAGCCCTCCGATAGTGGCTAATGTCGCCCTGTCCCTGGTGGGCTCGTTCGGCGGCGCCATTATAACCGAGACCGTGTTCGGCTGGCCCGGCATGGGGCTACTCTACTGGGTTGCCCTGCTCAATAGCGAGGTAAACGTGCTGATAGCCACTACAGCGCTTGTCGTGATACTGTTCGTGGCTCTCGTGTATACTCTCGACTTCATATACATGCTTCTCGACCCGCGTGTCCGCACCCGTGAGACGGTTTAGCGGCGGTGCTCCGAGGCTAGGGGTGGCCCGGCATGGGGCTGGCTGAGCGCGTAAAGGGCGTGTGGGACGAGTATAAGCGCGATAAACTGGGGATGCTCGGGCTAGCCCTCCTATTGCTCTTCGTATTTGTGGCTGTAGCTTTCCCGCTGATAGGCGACGAGGAGGTTATCAAGAACTGGGATAACTACGAGTACTTCCGCTTCTACCCGAAGGCTGTCCCGCCCTGCTGGGCCTCGGTGCTCACGGGCGAGGAGTACACGCGTACCATAATTACTGGTGGTGAGCCGGTCAAGGTTCTAGCCTCCAGGGGGTTTGACAAGCAGCTGGGCATGCCGTATGTAAACGTGACTATAGAGGTCCCGGTGGATGTGACGGGCACTAAGCCGCCCAGCGACGTGCTTCTGAAGGCGCATGTCTTCTATAATTCGTCGAGCCAGCCTATCTATGTGACCGAGCTCGGGATAGTGAGGCCCGATGGTAAGCGCTTCTATCTCGTGCCCCCGGGCTCCCGGGAGCCGGTAAGCAGCGTGTTCAGCGGGCTTCCCAGCCGCCACGCTAACCTAACCACCGTACTGAGCTTCAGGACGCTGACCCAGAACCAGCTCCTAGTACTCAGGCATGTGCTGCCCGAGCTGCAGCGGATGGGGCTGCAGGTCAGCTTCGTGGATGTCCCCTCGATAGTATTGTCGCTGTTCGACGCCCTCTACGCGAAGGACATGGCCGCCGCGCTGCAGGGCAACTCCACTACTGCGCTTAAGGGCCGCTACTGGTGGGTGGTGAAGCTCCAGGGCTACAACGCCACCATAGTGTTTAGGCCGGAGAAGCTCGCCGTCATAGGCTCCTGCTACGGCCTCATGGGCACCGACAACCAGGGCCATGACCTCTGGCAGGGCCTTCTCTACGGCACCCGCTGGGCCCTTATAGTCGGCCTGCTGGCGAGCGGCCTCGCGATCATACTGGGCGCCATCTACGGCACCATCGCGGGGTACTTCGGAGGCGCTGTAGACACCGTGATGATGGGGATAGCCTACATCGTCTACTCGCTCCCGGCCCTGCCCCTGCTGATCCTGCTCGCGGCGCTCTTCAGACCCAGCATATGGCTGATAATCTTCATGCTTGTCGCGTTCGGCTGGCCCGGCGTGTCGATAATCACCAGGTCTATGTCCCTGCAGATCCGGGCGGAGCCCTACGTGGAGGCGGCGAGAGCGCTGGGTGCCAGCACGAAGCGCATACTCTTCCTCTACGTTATGCCGCAGATACTGCCCTACGTCTTCGCCTCTATAGCGCTCGGGGTGCCCGGCGCGATAATAACTGAGGCTTCGCTGAGCTTCCTCGGCGTCGGCGACCCGTCCAAGATAACGTGGGGCCGCATACTCCACGAGGCTGAGGCCGCTAACGCGGCGCTGAACGGCTACTGGTGGTGGGTGGTGCCGCCGGGCCTTGCAATAGCCCTCATGGGGCTCTCGTTCATATTCATAGGCAGTGCGCTCGACCGGATACTGAACCCCAGGCTTAGGAGGTAGCGTGGTGGCCAGGGGGATGGCGCTTCTCGAGGTACGGGACCTGAAGGTCTACTACTACACGCTCCGCGGTGTAGTGAAGGCAGTTGACGGCGTCTCATTCGACCTCGAGAAGGGCGAGGTGCTGGGGATAGCCGGCGAGAGCGGCTGCGGTAAGAGCACGCTCGCCTGGGGGCTCCTGGGGCTCGTCCCTCCCCCAGGCCGCATCGTCGGGGGTAGCGTGAAGCTCGAGGGCCAGGAGCTCACCAGGATGAGCGAGGCGGAGCTGCGTAGGAAGATACGCTGGAAGCGTATAAGCATGATATTCCAGGGCGCTATGAACGTGCTCACGCCCGTCTACACGGTGGGCCGCCAGATAGTGGAAGTGCTAACTCTCCACGGAGGCTACAGTGAGGAGGAGGCCAGGCAGAGGGCCCACGAGCTCCTCGAGAGCGTCGGGCTGGACCGCTCCATATTCTACCGCTACCCCCACGAGCTGAGCGGGGGCCAGAAGCAGCGCGTCGTCATAGCGATGGCCCTAGCCCTGGAGCCCGACATAGTGATAGCCGACGAGCCTACAACAGCGCTCGACGTGGTTGTGCAGGCCCAGATACTCAACCTCATGAAGAAGCTGCAGAGGGAGAAGGGCATAAGCATAATAATAATAAGCCACGACCTCGGCGTGATAGCCGAGCTTGCAGACAAGGTAATGATAATGTACGCGGGCAAGGCCGTGGAGTATGGGAGCGCGGAGGATGTGTTCTACCGGCCACGCCACCCCTACACCTACCTGCTGCTAGACTCCTTCCCCAGGCTCCACGGCCCCAAGCGGCTCCGCTACATCCCCGGCCAGCCGCCGGACCTCCGCCGCCCGCCGCCGGGCTGCCGCTTCGCCCCCCGATGCCCCCTGGCGGAGGAGCGGTGCCGCAGGGAAGAGCCCCCGCTCATGCCCTACGAGCCGGGCGGGCCCGGCCACTACGTGGCCTGCTGGCTCGCCGGGACGGCGGCGGAGAAGCTTAGAGAGGCAGGGCAGTAGAGGGGGCGACGAGGCCGTGCCGGAGGAGGTTGTCCAGGTAGAGGACCTCCACGTCTGGTTCCCCCTGCGCCGCGGCCTCGCCGACATACTGAGGCGTAGGCCCAGGCGCTACGTGAGGGCGGTCGACGGCGTATCCCTCAGCCTCGCGGAGCGCGAGGTCCTCTGCCTGGTGGGCGAGAGCGGCTGCGGCAAGACGACCACCGGCCGGGCCCTCCTGGGCCTCGTGAAGGCCACCCGGGGCCGCATACTCTTCAAGCCCTCCCCCAGGCTGGCGAAGATAATGGAGGAGAACGGTGTCAGCCTCGAGAACGGCTACGTGGATATAACGAGGCTCAGGGGCAGGCTACGGCGGGCTGTAAGGCGCGAGATACAGATGGTCCAGCAGGACCCGTACAGCAGCCTCAACCCGAGGTATACGATACGCTACACGCTCGAGGAGCCCCTGATAATACACCGTATAGGCGACGAGGAGACGCGGCTCAAGAAGGTTAGGGAGATGCTTGAGGCGGTCAAGCTCGTGCCCGCCGACGACTTCCTGGACCGCTATCCCCACCAGCTCAGCGGCGGGCAGCGCCAGAGGGTTGCCATAGCCAGGGCCTTCATACTGGAGCCCAGGCTGGTGGTTGCGGACGAGCCCGTCTCCATGCTGGACGTGTCTATAAGGGCTGAGATACTGGAGCTGCTCCTCAAGCTCCGCAACCGGTACAACACGGCGATACTCTTCATAACGCACGACCTGGCAGTGGCCAGGTATATCTGCGACAGGATAGCAGTAATGTACCTGGGCAGGATAGTGGAGATAGGCCCGACGGACAAGGTGATCGAGGAGCCCCTCCACCCATACACCCGGGCGTTGGTGGCAGCGATACCCGAGCCGGACCCGGCAAACAGGAAGAAGCTCCGCACCATCCCGATAAAGGGCGAGGTGCCCAGCGCCGTGAACATACCGGCGGGCTGCCGGTTCCGCCCCCGCTGCGTAGCCTACGACAGGCACCCCGAGGTCCGGCCGCGCTGCGAGAAGGAGGAGCCCCCTCTCATAGACATGGGCGGCGGCCGCAGGGTGGCCTGCTGGCTCTACGCCTAACCCCCGGCCCGGTGTTACTTTCCCGAGGCCCGCTAGTGGCCTCCAACCCCTTATCCCGGGACCGGGGAGAGCTGTGTCGTACTCCAGGCTCCTGCTGGCACTAGGCTACCTATCAGCCCCCTTCGCCGGCCCAGGCTCGGCTGTGCTGACAGCCGCGGGCTGGCTCTCCTACGGGACCGAGTCGAGGCGGCCACTCTACACCGGTATAGGCATGGCGGGCCTCCTGGGGGTAGCGGCGGTGCTGGCGGACTACTACGGCAGCGGCCACGGCCTGGCGGAGGCCGGCGGCACGGTGCTACTCCTCTACAGCGCCCTGAGCGTCGTAGCCCTCTGGACCCTGGGGATAAGGGCCGGCAGCACCCCCCTCAAGGCCGCGGCGGCGCTCCTAGCCATGTCGCTGCTCCTAGCAGTCTCCGGCGCCAGCAGCGTGGACGCGGCGACCAGGGCCGCCAGCGGGGGTGTGGTCGACTGGGGCGGCGTGGTCTGGGCCAACCAGGCGGCCCAGGGCCTCATATCAAGGATTGGGGGCGCAGCCGCCCTCGCCAAGCTGCTGGCCGCGGCTGGCGCGGTGCTGGCGAGCGTGGGCTTCCTCTCCCTGGGCGAGGCCCAGGCACGGGGAGGCAGCGAGGAGACCATATTCAGCCTAGGCACCTACTAGCAGTGTCCCGCCCCCCGGGGAGAAACCCTTATCCAGTGAAAGGCTTTTAGACGCGGCCCCTCATTCCTAACCCTGTTCTTTACTATTTCCTGGCGGCACTCGCTGGCCCGCCCGCGAGGCCGCCGCGCGGCGGTCTCTGTGAGCGGGCCTCGGCTCGGCGTGGCTCAGCCGTCCGCCGCCCTCCTGCCTCCACGCTCCTTCCTCTCAGCGTGCAGGCTATACGCGAGCCCGCCGAGGACTATGGCGAGGCTCAGCGCCAGCACGGCCTGCAGCATCATGTCTCCCTCGCACCCTTATACTAGTGGGCTCGGCTTCCCCCTCTCATAAATGGTGGTCCAATCCCCATCCTGGGCCGGTTCGACTATAGTCGAGCCCCGCTAGGTCCAGCCTCCCAGGACGGCGGTGACCCACATTATCTATAATCCTGTAAACAACGTGAAATGCCTCCAGGCCCCCGGGCTGCTGGGCCCAGGGGTAGCCGGGCGGTGCTGCGGGAGACCCTGCTGGTGGCTCTGGGGGGAGCCCTAGGGGCTGTGGCGAGGTGGCTCTTCTCCAAGGCCATCCAGGCGGGCCACGAGTTCCCGGTGGGCACGCTGGCGGTAAACGTGCTCGGCTCCATCCTCCTGGGCTTCGTGCTCGAGGCATCGCTGCTCTACGGTGTGTTCACTAGGGACCAGCGCCTCCTAATAGCCACGGGGTTCGCGGGCGCTTTCACAACCTTCTCGACGTTCATGTATGAGAGCTTCTCCCTGGTAAGGGAGCATGAGGGGCTCCAGGCGCTGGCCTATGTAGCGCTGAGCCTCGGCCTGGGGCTCGCAGGTATATACCTAGGGGCTGTGCTAGCGAACATGGTGTATGGGCGTGGCACGCTGGCTACGCCTTAGGATCTATATAGGCGAGTCCGATCGCTATAGGGGCAAGCCCCTCTACATGTACCTCCTAGAGCTCTTCCGAAGCCGCGGGATGAGGGGCGCTACAGTGTTCCGCGCGCTGGCCGGGTATGGGAGGCATAGCGTGATCCACTCGCCCCATGTGCTGAGGCTCTCTGAGGATCTTCCCCTGGTGGTGGAGGTTGTCGATGAGGAGGAGCGGGTGAGAAGGGTGCTGGAGGAGGTGAAGAAGGTTGTTAGGGAGGGCCTCGTTACGATCGAGCCTGTCGAGGTAGTGTTCTATGGCAGCCATAGAGAGGAGGGCTGAGAATGGCCCTGTAGGCTCTAAAAGGACAGTAAATGGTATTACCGCGCCGGTGCGCCCCGATGTCCGCCGAGGCCCTCCCGGGCACCACTCCGGCCTCCCCGATCCCGGGCACTGTGGCCTCGAGGCCCAGGTTCAGCATCAGGAAGGATGAGGCTGGCCGGCTCGTGCCCCGGCACCACTCCGGCCTGGACCCCGGCCTGGTGGGGGAGCGCGCCTACACTCACCCAGCGGTGCAGGAGTGGTGGCGCTGGCTTCGGGAGGAGTACCGGCCCCCCAGCCCGGTGGCCCTGGTCACGCCCTGCAGCAACGTGAAGCCCTACACCAGGAGCCCCACCTCCAGGAAGGTGAGGGGGCTCCTCCGCCGCCTCGGCCTATGGGGCGGCGGGGCCCCCAGGGGCGTCACCTGGCTCTACTTCTCAGACCTCCTCATCCTGGTGCCCTACGAGAGGGCCGGGGATTACCCAGCCTGCTGCTACGAGGCACCCCCAGACCTGGTGCTCGGGAGCCAGGAGCTGAGGAGCATGGTGACAAGCCTGCTCGCAGAGGCCGTGGAGAGGCTGGTGGAGAGGGGGCTCAGGGAGGCAGTAGTATTCCTTCCCAGGAAGCACCTCACACTCTGGAGGGAGGCACGGGAGAAAGCCGCCAAGTGGCCCAGAGAGTACCACACAGGCTACACCATCTTCTCAACCCGCAGCCTCGAGAAAACACTGAGGAAAACACTGAGCCTCCACGGGCAGGGCTAAGCCTTAAATTAGCCCGTGGGCGAGCTGTGTTTTCTTCCCGGCGGGCTGGAGGAAGCTCCGGAAGGCCCGTGAGGGGAGGTGGTGCAGTTGGATTCGGCCTTGAGCTAGCCTACATCGAGAAGCTCCGCCCCTGCCTCCAGGGCGCCCGCGTCCTGGTAACCGACCCGGTAGACGACCTCCTCCTGGAGGCACTCCGGGCGGTAGGGGCCCAGGTGGACTACAGGCCCGGGATAAGCCGCGGGGAGCTGCTCGCCCTCGTGCCCAGGTACGAGGCCCTCGTCGTGAGAAGCCGGACCCGGGTGGACCGGGAGGTACTCGAGCGTGCCGGGAACCTGCTCGTGGTCGCTAGGGCCGGCGTGGGTCTCGACAACGTGGACCTAGAGGCTGCCAGGGAGCGGAAGGTGCGTGTAGTAAACGCGCCAGGCGCAGCCACCCAGAGCGTCGCCGAGCTCACCATAGCCCTCATGATAGCTGCTGCCCGCCGCCTCCGCGAGTCAATGGAGCTGGCCAGCAGAGGAGTCTGGAAGAAGGTTGTCGGTGTCGAGCTCTACGGCAAGACACTGGCCGTAGTAGGGTTCGGGAGGATAGGCAGGAGGGTGGCCGAGATAGCGAGGGCCATAGGCATGGACATAATAGCGTACGATGTAGTCGATATAAGGGGCCACGCGGAGAAACTGGGCGCCCGAGTCGCCGAGGACCTGCACAGCGCCCTAGCCGAGGCGGACGTGGTTACCCTCCACGTGCCGCTGACCCCCGACACCTACCACCTCATGAGCTGGGAGGAGTTCAAGGCGATGAAGCGGGGCTCCATACTGGTAAACACCAGCAGGGGGGCCGTGGTGGATAGCGAGGCCCTGCTATGGGCCCTCAACGAGGGGGTAGTGGCCACGGCGGCGCTTGATGTACTGGAGCACGAGCCCCCGGCGACGGAGGCGGAGAAGAGGCTGGCCCAGCACCCGAGGGTCATACTCACAACCCATATAGGCGCTTCAACCGTCGAGGCCCAGCGCCGCGTCGCGATAGAGACTGTGAGGAGGCTCCTAGAAGCGCTGGCCGAGGCCAGGGGGTGCAGTAGGTGACCGGGGAGCTGCTCTTCACGCCGGGCCCAGTTATGATGCACGAGCGCGTCCTCCGCGCCATGGCGGGGCAGGTGATCAGCCACCGGTCCGAGGAGTTCCGCCGCCTGCTCGACGAGGTCCGGGAGCTGCTCGCCGGGGTGTACGGGGGCGGCGAGCCTCTAGTGCTCACGGGCAGCGGCACACTAGCGGTAGAGTCTATGGCATGGAGCCTGGTGGAGCCCGGCGAGAGGGTTCTCGTGGTCAGCCACGGGGAGTTCGGCGAGAGGCTGGTCGACACCCTGCGCCGCAGGGGGGCTCTGGTCGAGACTGTGGAGGCCGAGAGGCCGGGCGTCCACGTGCCGGCCGAGAAGGTGATCGAGAAGCTGGATGAGGCCGGGTACGCCGCAGTGGCAATGGTGTATACCGAGACCAGCCTCGGGCTCAGCTACCGGGACGCGGAGCGCGTAGCCAAGGCTGCCAAGGACCGCGGCGCCCTAGTGCTCGTCGACGCCGTCTCAGCCCTCGCCGGGGAGAGGGTGCCGGCCCTCGGCATCGTCGACGCGGTGGCCTCGGCGGCCCAGAAGGCTGTGGCGGGGCCCCCCGGCGTCTCATTCATAGCCGTATCCGGCAACGCCCTGGAGAAGATGAGGAGGCTCCGCGTGAGGCCGCCTAACTACCTGGACCTCTGGAAGGTGTATAGCTTCCACAGCGAGAGGAGGGAGACCCCCTACACGCCCGCAGTCAACCTCCTCTACGGGCTCCGGGAGGCCTTGACGCTCATAGTGGAGAGGGGCGTCGACGCCTGGATAGAGGCCCACCGGGAGAGGGCTGAGATCCTCTACAGCAAGCTTCCAGGCTACGGCCTGGAGCCCGTGGTGGAGCCGGGCTACCGGGCCAACACGGTGGCGGCGTTCTACACCCCGGTGCCGAGCGGCACGCTGGCCTCGGAGCTGGCCCGCCGCGGGATACGCGTGGCCCGCGGCATGGGCCAGCTCCGCGACAGGGTGGTTAGAATAGCCACTATGGGCTGGCTCCCCCACGGCGCGTTCGAGAAGCTTTTCGAGGCCCTCTCCGAGGCCCTGGCTCAGCCCTCCTCCTAGCCGGCGGCCACCAGTTATGGTAGTACAGCCCTCTAGCAGGCCCCGGGGGCCGGGGCCGTGGCCTGGTGGTGGAAGTGGAGCAGGCCCAGCATACTGGTCGAGGGTGCTGAGCGCTACGAGCGGGTGGAGATCCCCGTCTACCGGAGCAGCGGCGGCCCGGTGTTCAAGACGCTGCTGAGCAGCGGCTGCAGGATGGACTGCCGCTACTGCCCCTTCGCCCACGGCGTCCCCGTGGCCAGGGAGGCGTGGAGCCCCGGTAAGCTGGTCCGCGTCTTCCTGGAGGCGTACCGCAGGGGCTGGGTCCGCGGGCTCTTCCTCAGCAGCGGGCTCTACGCCGACCCGGAGAGAGTTAGCGAGGACCTCGTCTCGGTCGCCTGGGAGCTGAGGAGGAGGGGCTACAGGGGCTACCTCCACCTCCGCCTCATGCCCGGTACTCCGCTGTGGCTGGTCCGGGAGGCGCTCCGGGTGGCGGACCGTGTGGGGCTCAACTTGGAGGCGCCGGGGCCCAGCAGGCTGGCGGAGATAGCGCCGAGCAAGGGAAGCTGGAGCCTCGACCTCCTCAGCCGCCTCCTCTACGCGGCCCATGCAGCCGGGGACCCGCGTAGGGTTGATACCCAGCTCGTTGTCGGGGCGTCGGGGGAGAGCGACTGGGAAATACTGCAGCTTGCGGAGAACCTTTCCAGGGAGGGTGTCGGGGTTATGCACTTCAGCCCCTACACCCCGGTGCCCGGGACCCCACTCGCCAGGGTGAGGAGGGCGACCCCCGCCTGGAGGAGCAGGCAGCTCTACGAGGCCTGGACCCTCATCAGCCGCTACGGCTTCACCCTGCGGGACATCGAGCCCCTGCTCGACGATGATGGCAACCTGCCGCCCTCCACCAGGCCGCTCAAGGAGAGGCTGGCCGAGGCGCACCCCGAGTGGTTCCCCGTGGACCCCTGGACCGCCCCGCTGCGGGAGCTGCTCCGGGTACCCGGCATCGGCCCCGCCAGGGCGAGGAGGCTGCTCGACGCCAGGGAGAAGGGCGTGCTGGACGCGGCGACGCTACGCCGCATCCTAGGGCCAGGCTGGCGCCGGGCGCAGCGCTACCTCGACCTATCGGGCCCCGGCCTAGCGGCGCTCGCCCGCCGCTAGCCCTCCAGCTTCCTTTATCCCGGGGAGCGGGCCTCCTGGGTAGCCAGGGGCGCGCGGGCGGCTGCCGGGGATAGTCTTGGCCGGCTATGGTGGCAGGGCTGGTGTCCTCCAGGCCGGGGGCGGCGGAAGGGGGAGGGTGCTGCTGTCGCGCGTGCTCACGGGCGTAATACCCTTCATAGTGGTCTACATCGGCTACGTGTCGGCCCGCGACATAGCGCTGCGGCTGCACGGGGCGGCGGCCTTCATCCCGACGGCGAGCATAGATGCCGAGAGGAGGCTCTTCGGCGAAACCCTCGCAGCCTTCTTCGCAGCCCATCGGAGCCTGGCACTTGACGTGGCTGCTAACCTTGTCTACGCGCTCCATCCCCTCTACTTCCTGGTCTTTTCCTTCTACATGCTCTTCCGCCGTCCCCGCCTCTTCCGCGGGCTCCTCCTCTCCTTCCTGGCCGCCAGCTCGGTGGCGACGCTGGTGTTCGCCCTCTACCCCACGGCCCCGCCCTGGGTGGCGCTGCCGGGCGTCAATAGGCCGCCCAATTCTCTGCTTAAGCTGCAGGAGGCTATACTCGGGATGGGGACGCCCGTAGACCCGAACCCCTTCGCGGCCATGCCTAGCATGCACGTCTGTGTGGCAACCCTGTTCGCCTACTACCTCTGGAGGCTCACCGGCCGCCGCCTCCCCGGTGCGGCCTGGGTGCTGGTCATGGCGCTAGCCACGTTCTACACGGCCAACCACTACCTGCTCGACGCGGTAGCGGGCATCCTCCTGGGGCTAGCGTCGGGGCACCTGGGCTGGCTCCTGCAGGCGGATAGGCACGCAGAAGGAGCCCCCGGCTAGGACGGCTCTCCCGCCACCGCCACGGGGACTACGGCCTCAGCTTTACCCCCCTCAGGATCCACGAGGCCTAGCACGAGAGGCGTGGTGGCATAGAGCTTCGCCACTAGCTCCGCCGGCTCCCTATCCTCGGAGAGGTACTGGATCACTGCACGGGTGTAGGGGGGCGCCCCTCCCACGAGCAGCCCACCGAGGGGTGCCAGGAAGCCGCCTCCCCTGGAGAGGTGCTCCCAGGACAGCGTGTCCTGGCCGCGGAAGAGCTTGAGGTGAAGCAGCCCGTGGGGGGCCTTTTCCAGGCTGTCCACCGCCAGGTAGTAGCTCTCCCTACTGCTAGGCTCCAGCCCCCCGAGATCCAGGAGCGAGAGGGAGCCGGGGGGTATGCGGAGCTTGTAAGCCCTCACCAGCACCGGGTGCAGGGACTCTAGGGCCTCCAGGAGGCCGGTAGCGTTGAACTCGAGTTCTATGATGGGCCCTCTGCTGGGGGACACCTGGAGCAGGCCCCTGCCCCTGCCGCCCAGGGTAATCATTATGGAGGCGTCCTTCTTGATGTAGATGCCTCCCCAGGGCAGCGTTATGTTGGTGCCCGTCTCCCCTAGCCTGAGGATCACCGTTCTCAGCAGCAGCGCCCTGTCAAGGTCTATGTAGACGCTGCAGTACACGCCGTGCAGCGAGGCCATGCAGTAGCCGTTCGCATACCCTGTGTAGACCCTCACGGCGGCCCGGCTGGCGCTCACCGTGTAGTGGTACAGGGCTGCGAGCGATACGAGGAGGGCTGCGAGAAGTAGCAGCAGCCTGAGCCTGGCAGCATTCATGGCACACAGCCCCTCTGCAGTCGCCTTATCCTGCAGCGGCGCCCCGGTGTAAATAATGCCCCCGCTTGTTAGGCGCTGAGCGGGTGGGCGAGGCCCCAGTCTATGCTGAAGCGCAACTCCACCCCCGGCTCCAGGTGCTCTGCATCCCTGGGGTGGAGGTAGGCCCTCAGCAGCCCCGCCTCCGTCTCCAGCAGCACGGTGACCCTGCCCCTCTCCCTGGCGAGGCTCCGGACCCTCCCCCTGTAGGCACCGTCCGGATCCGGGGCCACCGCCTCCGGCGGCACGGAGTAGACGCCCTGCATGCCGGGGTCGAGCCTCCCTGCCTCGACCACGTTGTGGCCTAGGAACCTCGCCACACGCGCCGAGGGAGGCCGGTAGTACACCTCCACCGATCTCCCGAAAGCCTCGATCCTCCCCTCGATGAGTACCGCGAGGTGGGTTGCAAGCGCCAGGGCCTCGTCCTGGTCATGTGTGACGTGCACCACAGTGGCGCCGGTTGCCCTATGTATAGCCGCCAACTCGCCGCGGAGCTGCTCAGCCAGCGGCCGGTCCAGGTGGCTGAGCGGCTCGTCGAGCAGCAGCACCCCTGCCCTGGTAGCCAGCGCCACCGCTATCGCGGCCCTCTGGAGCTGGCCCCCGCTGAGCCCGCCCGGCCTACGGTCGAGAACATCCTCTATCCCCAGCATCGCCGCCAGCCGCCGGGCCTCCTCCCGGGCCTCGCTCCGGCTGAGCCCCGCCCTCGTCTCGGCCGCTAGGATGATGTTCTCCTCGACCGTTAGGTGGGGGAGCAGCCCCGGCACCTGCTGGACCAGAGCGACCCCCCTCTCCCATGGGGGCTTCCTCGTCACATCCCTGCCCCCGACCAGCACGCGGCCCTCATCGGGCTCCAGCAGCCCTGCTATGGTGCGGAGCAGCGTTGTCTTCCCCGAGCCGCTGGGACCGAGTACCACCAGGTAGCCCGCTTCCTCGAGGCCGAAGCTCACCCGGTGGAGAACCCTCCTACCCCCAAGGCTGACGCTGAGGCCCTCAACCCGTATGCCGTGTGCCACAGCTCTCAGGGCCCCGGGCTCTAGCAGCACTCTCCAGCCGAATAGGCTCAAAAGGCCGGTGGAGCGGCATAGCCGCCGGCCCGGGGCGCAGGGCGCCGGGGCCCTCGCGTCCATGGAGCCGGCTCGTCGCGGGCTGTGCTTGTCCACGTCGTTCCACTCAGAAGATCCACCTTAGGAGAAATTAAATTAGAATTAAAGAAGAAGAAATTATTAATGGTAGTGGTGCCCTCCAGGTAACATTGCAGGGTGGAGCAACTTGGCCTCTATATTGCAGAGCCACTACGGGCACTACGATTACTCCCGTATACACAGCACGGACGTGCCCCTCCAGATAGTGAAGCCGGCCACCAGCATAGACCTGGAGGGGTTCCTCTGGAGGGAGGACCCCAGTATAAAGGAGATATTGGCCTCCTCGAGCAGCCTCGAGGAGGCCAGGAGGAGCCTATTCCTCTACCTAAACCAGCTCGAGTGGCGCCTCTACAGCGGCGAGGATAAGCTCCACCCCCTAGTGGAGGCCGTGGCGAGGGACGCTATACGCGTATTCAAGAACATAATATCGCCTAGGAACGAGAAGCTGACCGGCTACAGCGCCCTCTACTGTCTCTGGAGGCTCGCCCGGGAGGGGAGAGCGGCCGCCAGGGAGGTTGACGAGGGCTTCGTATACGAGTTCAAGCACCTATTCAAGGCTATAAACGGGAGGCCGGACATCTACCC
This sequence comes from Pyrodictium brockii, assembly GCF_055379715.1. Taxonomy (NCBI): domain Archaea; kingdom Thermoproteati; phylum Thermoproteota; class Thermoprotei; order Desulfurococcales; family Pyrodictiaceae; genus Pyrodictium; species Pyrodictium brockii. The sequence goes on along the minus strand of NZ_AP042401.1, from coordinate 1,258,889 downwards.
CGCCAAGTACGCGGAGGGCCTGGAACAGGTAGACTTCACCAGGATAAAGGGCCGCAGGGCCGGCATAGCCAGGAGCAACTACCTCGACGAACTCGCCAGGAGGGTTAGGGAGTACCTCAAACGCTACCCCAGCGGCCTCGACCCGGAGGTGGTGAAGCGGAGGCGGAGGAATGTCGAGAGGATACTCCAGGTGCTGGGAGGCTCGCCCGACGATTGGAGAGACTACCGCTGGCACTTCCGCAACGTGCTCAAGGGCCGCCGCGGGATAAAGGTGCTGCGAGAGCTCCTTGGCCTCGAGGGCGAGGACCTGGAGGCGCTCACCAAGGCCCTGGAGCACCGTGTACCCTTCGGCATAACCCCCTACTACCTCCACCTCTTCGACCTCGACAGCCCGTGGAGCCACGACCACCAGGTGAGGAGGCAGGTCCTCCCACCGCTCCACTACGTGAAGACGATGATAGAGCATAGGGATGACAGGGAGTACTACTTCGACTTCATGGGGGAGCACGACACCAGCCCCCACCCCTTGATAACTCGCCGCTACCCGATGGTGGCTATACTCAAGGCGGCTAACACCTGCCCGCAGATATGCGTCTACTGCCAGCGCAACTGGGAGATAGTGACCGCCCTAGACCCCCAGGGGATACCCGCCAGGAAGCTGATAGATAAGGCGATAGACTGGTTCGCGGAGCACCCGGAGATAAGGGATGTACTGGTAACCGGCGGCGACCCTATGATACTCGATGACGCCACTATAGAGCATATAGTGAAGAGGCTCTCCGAGCTGGACCACGTGGAGCTGATAAGGATAGGCACGAGGATACTCGTAACAGTGCCCTTCAGGATAACCGAGGAGCTGGCCGAGATGCTTGGCAGCTACGTCGAGCCCGGCAAGAGGGTGATAAGCATCTCGACCCACGTGGAGTCCGCCTACGAGGTCACGCCCGAGATGGCTGAGGCCGTCTACAAGCTCCGCCGCAACGGGATAATGGTGTACAACCAGCAGGTCTACACCTTCTGGGTGAGCCGCCGCTTCGAGACGGTGGCGCTGAGAATAGCCCTCAAGAAGGCCGGGATAGACCCCTACTACACCTTCTACCCCAAGGGCAAGTGGGAGACCAAGGACTACCTCGTGCCGGTGGCCAGGATACTCCAGGAGAGGAAGGAGGAGGCCCGCCTCCTCCCAGGAACCTTCCGGACCGAGGAACCGGTGTTCAACGTGCCGAGGCTCGGCAAGAACCATCTCCGCGCCGGCCAGGACCACGAGTTGATAATGATAAGGCCTGACGGCCGCCGCGTCTACCTCTGGCACCCCTGGGAGAAGAACATCCAGCTGGTGGACCCCTACATATACACCGACATGGTATCGATAAAGATGTATCTAGACAAGCTCCGGGAGGTGTTCGGCGAGGACCCCGAGGACTACAAAAGCATATGGTACTACTACTAGGCATCTAGCGCAGGGCTCGGCCCCTGCAAGGCGCCATTGTCCCGACTTTTCCGCGCGCATTCCCCTTCCCGCCCTTCTCCCAGGCCCCCCTTACTGGCGAACGCTTCTCCAGCTCCCATGGCCTGGAAGCAACACAGTAGTTAGGAGGGATCCCGGCGGGGCGGCTTCAGAACGTTCGGCGACAACGCATGGTAACTGCGGAACCTGGCCTTTCCCCCTGCTCTCTGGCCCGGATACCGGATCCATTATGCACTAGGCGCTTCGGGATCCGTTCTAGGCTGGGAGGGGTGCGGGTTACACGAGCAGAGGTGCGGAAACAGTAGCCGTGAAGTAGCCCCGCCGGCCAGGAGTCCGGCGCCCATTATCGGCATATTATTAGCCGGTGGATCGGCTGAGGCCCTCTGTCCCCGGGTTGCAGGAGCGGGGCCTGCCGCCGTCCTGGAGCCCCGCCGCCACGCCATCGGGGGTGGTGCGGGTTTACGGAGGTAGCAGGGCTGGAGTTGTACCGGGACGCGTTCCCCCGGGGGGAGCCTCCTCGAATACTGTTCGATGGCGGGGCTCCCCGCTGGTTTGAGCCGGACCGGATAGCCGTCACCGATACCACGCTGAGGGATGGGCAGCAGGGCTGGAGGCCGATAACCGTCGAGGAGGGGCTGAGGATATATGAGCTGCTCGTCGAGCTCGGCGGCCGCGGCTCGATAGTGTCCACCGAGCTGTTCCTCTACACGCCTAGGGACCGGGAGCTGGCCAGGAAGATAATAGAGTATGGCGCCGAGTACCCGAGGCCCATAGGCTGGATAAGGGCCACTATGAACGACCTGAAGCTGGTCGTGGAGGCAGGTCTTGAGGAGACGACGCTACTTACTAGTATAAGCGACTACCACATCTACTACAAGTTCGGCGTTACAAGGGAGAGGGCGTTCGAGAAGTATCTCTCGGTCGTCGAGGAGGCTATGAAGCGGGGCATAGTGGTGCGCTGCACACTGGAGGACGCTACAAGGGCCAGCCTCGAGAAGAACGTACTGCCCTTCGTGGAGAGGCTTATGAGGCTCAGCGAGCGCTACGGCCTGGACTTCCGAGTGAAGGTGGCCGACACCCTGGGCCTGGGGCTCCCCTTCCCGGAGGTCCCGCCTCCACGCGGCGTGCCCGCCCTGGTGTCGGCGCTCCGGGAGGCCGGGCTACGGGCCGACCAGATAGAGTTTCATGGCCACAACGATCTGGGCCTTGTTGTGGCGAACCACCTGGCTGCCTGGATCTACGGGGCGGGGCTGAGCAACTGCACACTGCTAGGTATAGGGGAGAGGGCTGGGAACTGCCCGCTCGAGGTGATGCTGCTCCACTACGCCGGGCTCACCGGCCGCCTCGACAGGGTGAACCTCAAGGCGCTCCCCAGGGTGGTGGAGACGCTGGAGGCGATGGGCTATCAGGTACCCGAGTACCAGCCGCTGGTCGGGAGGAACGCCTTCCGCACCAAGGCGGGGGTGCATATAGACGGGCTGCTGAAGAACCCGGAGGTCTACCTCCCCTTCGACCCCGCCATAGTGGGGAGGAAGGCCGAGGTGGCGGTCACCGCCTACGGGGGCCGCGCGGCGGTCCTCATGTGGCTCCGCAGCAGGCTCCCCAGGGAGGCCGCCGAGCGGCTGAGCAAGAACGATCCCAGGGTGGAGGCGGTCTATAGGGAGGTTGTGAGGGTGTTCGATGAGAGCGGCCGCCACACGCCGCTCAGCGACGAGGAAATGGAGAGGATTGCCGCACGCTACTTCCCGGAGCTAGGGGGCCGGGACTAGCCCCTCCACACTTGTTCCATGCAGGGTTGACCGTGTGCGCGGAGTTATAAGGGTGGGTGTGTCCGCAGGCCGCCGCGGGCACCATCCCGTGCATGCCTCTGCGCGCGGCCCAATGTCATGGAGGGTGTGGGCCTCCCGGAAGCATAGGGTGATGGTCTGAGGAGAGGTGTTGCGGGTTGGGCAGCGGACTAACCCTCACCGAGAAGCTGTTCAAGGGCAAGCTCGGCAGGGTGCCCGAGAGGGGAGAGATAGCAGTAGTCCCGGTGGACCTTGTCTACGCCCATGACGGCACCTTCACACTGGCCCTGGAGGTCATGAAGAAGACGCAGCTGCTCGACAGGATATTCGACCCGGACAAGGTGGCGCTCTTCATAGACCACGCAGCGCCGCCGCCGACCGTGGCGGCCGCAATGGTCCACGAGGTGATGCGGAGGTTCGCCAGGGAGCGCGGCGTGAGGTTCTACGACGTCGGCACCGGGATATGCCACCAGGTGGTCGCGGACGAGGCGCTGGCGCGGCCGGGCATGTTCATTGTCGGCGCTGACAGCCACACGGTGACCGGGGGCGCTTTCGCAGCCTTCGCCACGGGTGTGGGGAGCACGGACGCGGCTGTAGCCATGGCCACTGGGAAGATATGGCTCCGTGTCCCCGAGCAGGTGCGGGTCCGGCTCTCAGGCGAGCCCCCCGGCTACATAATGGGCAAGGATATCGTGCTCAGCATTATAGGCAAGGTGGGCTCCGACGGCATGATATACAAGGCCGCGGAGTTCCAGGGCGAGGGGCTCAAGAGTATATCGATGGACTCGAGGATGACTATAAGCAACATGTCCGTTGAGATGGGGGCTAAGGTGGGCCTCTTCCCCTCCGACGATGTCACGGTGGAGTGGTTCCGCGGTGTCCACGGCCTAGAGGTGCCTAGGCTGGAGCCCGACCCCGGCGCCGACTACGACGACGAGCTGGAGGTGGAGCTGCCTAGCCTGGAGCCCGTGGTGGCGGCGCCACCGAACGTGGACAACGTAAAGCCCGTGAGGGAGGTTGAGGGCGTCGAGGTCAACCAGGTGTTCATAGGGAGCTGCACCAACGGCCGCTACGAGGACTACGTGGCGGCCGCGAGGATACTGAAGGGCCGGAGAGTGAAGGAGGGGGTGCGCTGCATAGCCATACCCGCGTCCAGGAAGGTCTACGAGAGACTCCTCCGCAACGGGGTCATAGACATACTGGTCAAGGCGGGCTGCTTCGTAGCCTTCGGCACCTGCGGCCCCTGCATAGGCGCCCACCTGGGCCTCCTCGGCGAGGGCGAGGTGGCGGTATCGACGAGCAACAGGAACTTCCCAGGCCGCATGGGCCACAAGGACTCGAAGATATACCTGGCCAGCCCCGCCACGGCGGCCGCGGCGGCGGCGACGGGGAGGATAACCGACCCCCGCGAGCTGCTGCCCGCGGACGCAAGGCTCATGGTTGTTGACCCTAGCTACAGCTACAAGCCCTAAGCCCTCTGCCATGGAGGTGTCGAGCGGCATGGCCCGGGTCATACGTGGGAGGGCGTGGGTCCTCGGGGACAATATAAGCACGGACCACATAATAAGCGGGAAGTACAAGTTCGCTAAGATAAATAGGCTAGAGGACATGCTGCCCTACGTGTTGGAGGAGGTCATACCGGGCTTCTACAAGAAGCTCAGGCCCGGCGACGTGATTGTGGCGGGCCGGGGCTTCGGCTACGGCAGCAGCAGGGAGCACGCGCCGAGGCTCCTCAAACTAGCCGGCGTAGGAGCGGTGCTCGCCAAGAGCTTCCACAGGATATTCTACAGGAACTCGATAAACATAGGCCTCCCGGTGATAGTGGTCAGGAAGCTGCCCGACGTGACCAGGCAGGGCGACGAGGTGGAGGTGGACCTGGAGGCGGGCGTGGCGAGGAACCTCACCAGGGGGGTGGAGGAGAGGTTCCAGCCCCCGCCGGCCAGGCTCCTGGAGATACTCGAGGCCGGGGGCATAGTGGAGTACATACGGAAGACCGGCAGGCTCCCCTGGTGAAGGCCTCATGCCACGCCGCTACCACGTGGTGGTCATACCCGGCGACGGGATAGGCCCGGAGGTCATAGCGGCCGCCCGCCGGGTGATAGAGCCCCTCGGCTTCTTCGAGCTAGAGGAGCTGGAGGCGGGGCTAGCCTACTACAAGCGGACAGGCCGGCCATACCCCGACGACTTCCTCGACCGGCTACGCGCCGCCGACGCGGTGCTGAAGGGGCCCCTCGCAACCCCCGTGGGCCCTGGGGGCTACAGGAGCATCAACGTCTTCATCAGGCAGAGCCTGGACCTCTACGCCAACCTTAGGCCCTGCCGCGGCTACCCCGGCGTCTCCCCCAGAGTGTTCAACATGGTTATAGTGAGAGAGAACACCGAGGGCCTCTACACCGGGATCGAGGGCTCGTTCCGCGACCAGGCGGTGGCGCTGAAGATAGTGACGCGCAGGGGCTCCGAGAGGATAGCGAGGTTCGCCCTTGACTATGCGTCTAGGAAGGGCTACAGGAGGATCACAGCAGTCCACAAGGCCAACATACTCAAGCTGAGCGACGGCCTCTTCCTCGAGGCCTTCCGGGAGCTGGCCAGGGAGTACCCGGGGATAGAGGCGGACGACATGATAGTCGACGCCGCAGCCTACAACATGGCGCGGACGCCGGAGCGCTTCCAGGTAATAGTGACCCTCAACCTGTACGGCGACATACTCAGCGACCTCGCCGCGGGGCTCGCCGGCAGCCTGGGGCTATGCGGCTCCGGCCAGATAGGGGAGCGCTACGCCGTCTTCGAGCCGGTCCATGGGGCGGGCTTCGACATAGCCGGTAAGGGGGTGGCGAACCCCGTGGCGGCAATCCACGCCGCCCGGCTCATGATGGAGCACCTGGCCGAGAGGCACGGCGACCGGAGGCTGGCGGAGGCGGCCGAGAAGCTGGACCAGGCAGTGGAGAAGACGCTGGTCGAGGACCGCGTGCTCACCCCGGACCTAGGCGGCACGGCCAAGACTATGGATGTGGCCGAGAACGTGGCCCGAAGGCTTGGAGAGATGCTCTAGGAGCACCCCGGGCCGCCTCCCCGGGTTTAAACCCCTGGGCTAGCGCACCCCTCCTCCCCGGTGCTTGGCGCTGTGCACCCCATCCTAGAGGCTCTGGGCCGCCGGCCCTTCGCCGTGGTGGGCCACCGTGGGGCGAAGGGCCTGGCGCCCGAGAACACGCTGGCGGCGCTCCGCAGGGCGGTGGAGGCCGGGGCTGATATAGCGGAGTTCGACATGCAGGTCACGGCTGATGGCCACGTCGTGGCCTCCCACGACCCGGTTATCAAGGGCGTCGACGACAGGACCCTGAACGTGAGGAAGGCCAGCCTGGACGAGGTCAAGGCGGTGGACCTGGGCGGAGGCGAGCATCCGCCGACCCTGGAGGAGCTGCTGGCCGAGGCTCGTGGCAGGATCCTCCTCTTCCTGGAGGTCAAGGAGCCCGGGGACACGGGGCGCGTGCTGGAGGTGGTGAGGAGGGAGAAGGCAGTGGACATGGTGGCGCTGATAAGCTTCCACGACGAGGCCCTCCTCGAGGCCAGGAGGCTGGAGCCGGGGCTGCCCACGGGGATAGTCTACTTCAAGCCCCCGGGCAGGATCCTCGACTGCCGCAGGCTGGGCTGCAGGATAGTCCTCCCCCGCTACCCCCTGGCCACGGAGAAGGCTGTGGCCCTCGCCCACCGCCTCGGCCTTCGCGTCGTAGCCTGGACGGTGAACGAGGAGCGCTGGATCCTAGAGCTGGCCCGCCGCGGGGTGGACGGGATAGCCACCGACTACCCAGACATGGCGGCAGCTGTGAGAAGCCGGCTGGCCGCCGGGCAGGCGGGGTAGCCCTCATTGGGGCCTGGGGCCCGGTTCCCTGGCCTAAGGAGCCTCCTCAGCCTCTCCACGAGATTCTCCACGTCCCTGACGCCATCTCTCACCATCTCCGCGGGGAGCCAGTTCTCGTAGAAGTCCTTCTCCGCTCGAAGGGGGCTCGGCCCCGCGCGCCCCTTTGGGTCCCGTGCCTACTGCAGGACTGTTCGCCCTTATACCCCCGCCGGGGCGATGGCGCCTGGACGGGGTGGCGGGTGTGAGCCGGAAGCTGCGCATGATAAGGAGGCTTGAGAGGCACCTACGCAAACACCCGAATGACCGGGTGGCTCGAGAGATACTGGAGGCGCTCCGGGAGGGCCGCTACGAGTGGAGGGGCCGCAGCCTCGTAGTCAAGCCCGCGGGGGAGCAGCAGTCCTCCTAGCCTCTATTTTCCGGCTTCACCACCCTCCTCTCCCTGGCGCTGTACCTCTTGCACCGGGTCCAGGGGGGCTCTATGAGGGGCTCGTCCTGGGCGTAGCTCCTCCTCATCAGCGCCGCCAGCTCGGCCTTGCAGAGCTCGTAGCCCAGGTAGGCGTAGTGGCTGGGCTCGCTCGCGAGGCGTAGGAAGGCCGCCGCCTTGTAGACCTGCTCCGCGCTCACCCCACCCAGCTCCAGCACGCCCTTTCTCCCTATGTAGACGTCCCTGATCACGCCGTCCTCCACCGATATGAGGTGGCTGCCGGCCCTGTCCACCCGGAAGCCCTGCCACCCGGCTATGCTCGCCGCGTCCAGCCTCTTCCTCCTCCTCCTGGGCAGCCTCGGGGGCCGGCCGCGCGGCTTCTTCTCCTTAGCGTAGAGGAGGTCCACCCCGAGGTCCTTGGGCCACCTCCTCTTGAGCAACGCCACCCCCGCCATGGTGGCGGCGATGGATGCCTCTGCCACAGCCATCCTGGACTTCCAGCTCTCCTCGGTCACCAGCAGCACCGAGGCGCCTGCCTCAGCGTAGAGCATTGCCAGTACCGCTATCTGGCCATGGGTGTCCGCGTCGACAAGCTCGTAGACGTTGGCTATCCCCGCCATGAGAGGGGTGCCGGGCAGCCTCCTCGAGGCCTCCAGGTAGGCGGCCACGCTGGAGGCGAAGCCCATGCCTGGCGGGTCCACCAGCGGGTCCGCTATAGGCTCCAGGCCCGCCCCCCGGGCCTTCTCGACGAGGCGTGCGAGCAGCTCAGCCCTCTCCGCCGGGTCCCGCGGCGGGGCCCCCTCCCGGAGGGGGATAACAACGGCCCTGCTCCCCCGCGGCAGCTTCTCCAGGAGGGGGTCGCCCCAGCCGATGCTGAGGGTTAGGCAGCTCAGCCCCCTCGCCGCGGCCTCCGCCGCCAGCCCCTTATCCGGGGTGTCGAGCGCCACAGGCCCAACCCTATCGGCTATGGCGCGTAGCACCTCGAGGGCCTCTCCGCGGTCCCAGTCGCTGCCGAAGCCGGCCACGAGTATGTCGGCTCCGCGGCCCAGCAGCTCCCACGCCTTCTCGGCGGCCTCCTCGCCGCCCGTGTGGGGCTGGATGTAGAGCTCGGCCGCCACCACTAGGGGAGGCGGCCGGACCGGGACCCTGACCCCGCAGGCCTCCAGCCCCGGGGCGGAGAGGTGGCGCCTCCTCAGCTCCTCGAGCCACTTGTCCAGGAGGAGTGAGGGCTCCAGCTCGCCCCGCTCAGCGAGCTTCTCGAGGCCCTCCTCGCCCAGCTCCGCGAGGAGCAGGAGTGCCTCCGGCTCCCTGGGCCCCTTAACCACCGGGGCCCCGGCCTCTCTCCCCAGCCCCTCCAGGCTGTACTCCAGCGTGCCCGGCACAATGACCAGGTCGTACCGGCCCCTCAGCCTCCTCAGCGTGGCGGCGAGGACGTCCCTGGGGATCAGGGCGGCAACCTCGGCCGGCGCCTCTACGACCTCTATTCTCCAGCCGGTCCTCCTCCTCAGCTCCCCCACGATATCCTCCAGGTAGCTCCTGGCCCTCCTACCCGTCACCACCGCTATTCTAGGCGCCACGTCCAGGCCCCTCTCTGCCGGTGCACAGCTCGGGGGAGGGGGCACCTTGAAAACCCCCGGGACAACACACGGTCTTCGGTGAACCTATTTGCCCACGATGGAACATGTTCTGGGCCTGGCGGGCGACTGCGGCAGCCTGGCAGTGCTGGCCAGGAGGGTCATGAGGGAGGGCGTGGACCGTTTCTCCCTAGATGCTCATTCCCATTATTTTATATGGGTTTATGTCTGCATCTAGGGAGTTCCACCTCGTCCACAGCCCTTTCCCTAGGGTTAGGGCTGTGAACTCATGGGTGGCTGTCGAGCCCAACGGCACGGGGCTCCCATCCAAGATCTTATACCCTGAGAGGCTTGGAGCACTGCCCCCATCGCCTCTCAGGGTTTTCAAGTAGAGGTTCCATATAGAGGCTATATCACGATGCCATAGTTCTCCTCCCATACTGCATCTACCAATCCTAGAACCGTTCCTGTATATTATTTTTGCATGGTGTATTGGGCATGTGGTTGATGTTCCTTTTGGTGGTTGATAAGTTATAGGTGAGCCGTGCTCTCTAGCTTTCTCAGCAATAGCTTTCTGGACGCCTCTAAGCGATGCCTGATATATTCTGTGTCTTAACTGTTTATCTCCTATCCTCTTAACCATATTATTAGCTACTCGTTTACCGAGCTTCTCTAATACAATACCATACCCTCTCTCATAAGCTACACGAACGATAAGGTTTGCTATCTTCCACCTAACATCATTCTTTTTACTCCTTTCTCTAAGCTTCCTTATGATCTTCCTTTTAATCCTAGACCTAACACCGTATTTCTTGTCGTATTTTTCCTGAATTCTTTTTCTACGGTAATAGTATCCTAGAACAGTCTTGCTAATATTTGTCTCAAATATATATGCTACACCGTCAACTAGTATTGATACATTGTTCTCATTAACATCAACAGATATATAACCCCTAGGCTCATAGTTTTCAACATCCTTTACAAACGTAAAATATATTTTAATCCTCCTATTCCTTTTATCAAGCTTTATTTTTGCTTCACCCGCCAATCTCCAACCGCGATTAACATATCTCCAATACTGTTTATGAGGCTCATAATCAATCGTGACCCATCCCTTATGTGTAGCTATTCTGAGAGCTGTGTAGCCATTAGGTTTCCATAGGTGGTCGTCTAACCATATACTAATCTTCCTAATCGTTGGGTATTCTCTCCTAGCCAATCCCTTCTCTCTAAGCTTCAGGAAGCTCTTAGCTCTTGTAGTTGCATCCTGGCATGCTGTATATGCATAGTGACTTGGCAGTTGTGGATACATATTTCTCAGTTCATAGTATTGTAGTCGCCATAGCGCCGACGGGCAACTATCTCGACTGGGGCTCGTGCACCCTGAGGAGGATTTTAGCGGAGGCCGGCGGGAGGGTCTCTGTCAGGCTCCTGTGGGGCCCCCGGGCGACCCCGGAGAACGCCAGGTCGGCCGTGCTGGACTTCGACCCGGCCCTTGTGGTCGGGGTGGGCCACGGGCTTCGCTGCATCTACACGGTGTACTCCCGCCGCCCCTTCCTCGTGGAGAGGGACCCCGGGCTGCCCCGGTACTGCAGCCGCGACCTGAACCTCGACCTCGCCCGCGGGAGGATTTGGCACCTGAACTCCTGCCGCGTGGGCTCCATGCTCGGCAGGGACATGGTGGAGAGGCACGGGGCCGTGGCTTTCGCCGGGAGCAGGGACCCCTTCTGGTTCTACATAGGCGACCCGCCGTGCTCCACGGATGCCTCTATGGCCGTGTTCAGGGCTGAGTACGAGTTCACCAGGCAGCTGCTACTCGGGAGGAGCGTGGGGGAGGCCCACGAGGCCAGGCTGAGGGCCTACGACTACTGGATAGACTACTTCACCACGGGCCCCGGCAGGGGCCACAGGCACGCCCCACTCATAGTCAGGCTGCTCACGATTGACAGGAACATAGCGGTGGCCTACGGGGACATGGGGGCCAGGGCCGCTGCCCCCGGCCCGGTGCCCTCCATCGAGAACCTCTGGAGCATGGGGGTCCTTATGCTCGGGGGCATATCGTTAATTAGCTCCGGGGGCGGCGAGCATAGGGTGGGTGGCTAGCGTGCCCGCCAGGCTGGACGTGTTCAGGGTGCCTTCGAGAGCAGTGGCCGGGCTCTGGTTCAGGGCGAGGCTAGCCGGGACGGCCGTCCAGGCCTGGAACCACCCTAACCTGGCAGTCGGCATATGGTACAGGGATGGCCCGGCGGACTCCATCGAGGTGAAGTGGAGTGACACAGCCCACAACATCCCCAAGGGCAATGTCTTCATCTGGTACAAGAGCGCCGGCACCCTGGACGTCGAGTTCCAGCTGAATCTCCCCGAGCCCGGCGAGTACACCCTGGCGGGCCTGGCCGGCTACTTCGACGTGGGCCGGGGAGTGATCTACTACAGCGACATAAAACACGCCATCGTTGAGGCCTACAGCCTCCTGGTGCTGGCCTCGCCGTTCGTGGGGGCCGCGGTGGGGGCCGCTGTGGGCTACGCGGTCGGGAAGGGCCGGGGAGCCCTGGCAGGTGCCCTCCTCGGGGCCCCGGCGGCTGCTGGCCTGGCCTACCTGGCCGGGGGGCGCTAGGGCTGGGTGGGGCCCTGGCTGCGGGTCATCAGGGAGACCAGGTAGTCCACGTCCTCCTTGGTCCAGGCCATCCTGGCCACTCTTATCGCGTCCCTCGGGTCCCTTGTGATTGGGGCTAGCTTCTCCGCTATGTACTTGGCTAGCTCGGGGTCTATGCCCTCCCTCTTCACAAGTATCCCGGGCACCACTATCTTGTACTCCTCCTCCGTGAGGGGCCTGAAGCGTATCCTGAGGAACCTTGAGAGTATGGGCTCTGGGATGGGCTTCTCGTTGTTCGTGGCTGCCAGGACCCACACCAGCCTCTTCTCCCTGACGTACATCCTGTGCTTGGCCACCACCACCTCGCCGGTCACCATGAGCCTGTAGAGCGCGGCCATGTCCTGCCTGTTCATCTTGTCGAGCTCGTCTATCGTCAGCACGCAGGGGGTGTCCGGGGGCATCTGCAGCAGGACCTCAACCAGGCCGGTGCTGGTTGTGAGCCCCTTACCGCCCTCCACGTGGGCCACGCACTCGCCGGTCCTCTCAAGGTACTCCCTCACCCCGTCGAGGAACACGGTCTTGCCTATCCCCGGGGGGCCTACTAGGAGGACGTGCACGGGGGCCCTGGCTCTCAGGGCCATCACTATCGCCCTTTTCACGGTCTCGTAGCCGACTATCCCGTCGAACATGTCCATGGTTACGTTGAACGCTGGCCCCCTTCTCCGGGGCCTGGGGAGCACGTCAAGCCTCTCCATGGCCTTGTAGACGGCTTCAGGGTCCTTCACCCTGTAGGAGTACTTGCTGGCCCTGGTGAGTATCCCCTTCTCCACTAGCCCCCTCAGCTTGGCTGGGGGCACCGAGACGTCCAGCGCGGTGAACTCGCAGGGCTTCAGGTTGCACTTGTCCCTGACGTACTCCATCACCTTCCTCAGGGCTGGCATGAGCGCGGGCTTGGAGGCCCTCAGCTCGTCTATTATCTCAACGTAGATGTCCTCCTTCCCCACCGGGGCCACCCCTGCGCGCGCCCTCCCCGCGGGCCCCTATACCCGTTGACACCTATGCCTATTTATGCACGCCCATCATGCCTCTCTAGTGCAAATTCTTATACACCGGCTCGGTACACTCTGTAGAGGCCGGTGAGGAGCGTGCGGGTAGAGGGAACCGCCAGGCTCTGGAAATCGAGGGACTCCGTGAAGATAAATATACCCAAGGACCTATTCCTGCTACTAACCGGGCTCAGCAAGAAGGACGCCAAGGGGCACGGCCTCAAGGGGTACATAGCCGTAACGAGGGAGGGGTGCGTGAAGATAGCCATATCCAGGGCGCCGCCCGAGTGGGCCCAGTACACCGTCTCGCTAGACAGGATGGGGCTCCTCTACCTGCCACGCATGATAGCCAAGTCCATGGGGTTCACGCCCGGAGTGTACAGGATAGTGGTAGAGGTCTCAGAGGATGATAGATACGCCATCCTATGCCCCCGAAGCCAAGATAGGTGTAGGTGTGAAGCATGCTCGTAGCCGGGAAAAACGGCCCTGCCCAGGGGGCTCCCTAGCCCCGCCCACCCCCGAGCACGCTCTTTATTGACTCTATAGCCTTCGCTATCACATCCTTGAGGCGCGGCGCATACGTGTCGATGGACACCCAGTTGCTTAACGTGTTTATGTACGCATCCAGGATCGGGATCGCCGCGCAGCCCCCCACAGCAAGCTCAACCCTGACCGTAACAAAGTTCAGCCCCCTCTGCACCCTCACGATAGCAGTGCCGCCCTCTGTGTTGAAAGCGTCGACAAGCTCCGGGCCCCCTATGTCAGTCCTCTCCTCAACCCTCTTCGCAACCTCCTCGATCGCGTCAACCAGCCAACGCGGCTCCACACTAGAGGTCTGGGCCTCATTTTGAGCCTCCGACACCACGCTCACTCTGCGATTTAAGCTTTGTAAAGCTCTTAATATTGTTTCTAACAGCATACATAGTTAGTTGTTCAACCATGTTACGATACATACCCTCAACTTCAACCAGCACCCTAAACAACCTCCTAGGAATCCTTATACTTTTCACAATAATTGTTCTAGAAACCCTGATCACTTCTTTTCAACCTCTTCTATTAGTTTTTTGAAGCCTTCGACAAGTCTTTTTCTCTTATGGCTTCTCAGCCCGTAGAGTTTGCCTGCAAAGCTTGTTACGATTGCTACTAGGTCTTCCACCAGTTCTTGATAAGCATCTCTGGGTTCTTCTCCGAAAACAACCTCTATCCTAACACCATATTGTTTGAAGAAATATTCTAGGTATTCGTATCCGAATCTCGTTAATCTATCCTTATAAGTTATCACAACAACATCTACTTGTTTATTCACGATATAGTTGAATAGTTTAGTTAATCCCCTACGCCCAGTATTTAAACCGCTGGCAATATCGCTTAATACATCAACAACCCTGTAGCCCTTAGCCATGCAGTATTGTGTGAGATATTGTATCTGCCTCTCAAGATCACTTCTCTGATCACTAGAGCTTACACGAGCATATATTACTGCCCTAGCCTCTTTCTCCATAACCCCTGATAGTATCCTCCTAACCTCACTCTCAGGTATACGATATTTACCGCCAATAGTCCTTACAGCCCTAATCCTACCCTCCCTAATCCATCGCCGAAGAGTAGTATAACTAACACCAAGAACCCTGCAAGCCTCTCTAGGACGAAGCAAACGCTCAGACATACAGCATCAATAAACATTTAAACATCAACCAATATAAACTTTTCCAACAACAATCAAAAACTATACTGCCCCTGCACCGGTATGAGCCTCGTAGGCCGCTGCGTCGCTAGGCGCATCCTCCATAGGCTAGGCGTGGAGGCTCCGGAGGGGCTGCTATCCCCCACCCTAACCGAGCCCAGGGGGGCTCCGACCCAGCCAGGGTCGAGACCAGGGCCGAGGTGCTGGAAGGGGGGAGGGCCAGGCTGACGGGGGAGAAGGTGTTCGCCACCAATGCTCTCCACGCCTCCGCTATACTAGTCCTGGCCCGGAGCGGGGACGGCTACGCTCTAGCCCTTGCCGAGCCCGGCTCCAGGGGCCTCGCAGCGGAGCCCCTCGACATCGAGGCCTACCGGTGCAGCGGGATAGCGAGGCTCCGGCTCGAGGGCGTGGAGGCGAGGCTTGTCGCCGGCCCCGGCCGCGAGCCCTACCTTGCCGTCCTCCGCTCGCTCGCCGAGAGCAGGGTCCTCGTAGCAGCGCTCGCAGTCTCCCTGGGCAGGAGGGCGCTCGAGAAGGCCCTATCGTGGGCGCTGGAGCGGGGCGTATACAGGTTCCAGGCCGTGAGCCACCGGATTGCCCGCAGCCACGCCCTCCTAGAGGCGGCGGGGGCGCTTGTGGAGAAGGCTGCGGAGGCCCTGGAGAGGGAGGGGGAGCCGGACTGGGCCCTAACCAGCGCAGCCAAGTACGTAGCTGTCGAGGCGGGGCTCGAGGCCGCGGACACGCTCGCCAGGACTATGGGCGGCCACGCGGTGAGGAGCGGGAGCGGGGCCCCGAGCTGCTCCTCCACCTCTACGGCCTCGAGCCGGCCGAGGGCACAGGGAATATACAGCTAGAGATTATAGCGAGGAGCCTCGCCCGCCGCCCCAGGGCGGTGAGGGGTTGAGCGGAGACAGGATGGCCAGTAGAGATTATAGCGAGGAGCCTCGCCCGCCGCCCCAGGGCGGTGAGGGGTTGAGCGGAGACAGGATGGCCAGGCTCGGCTGGCTCCTGCTGACGGCCGGCGGCCTCGCCTCGCTCCTAGCCTGCCTGGCCCGCCTTGTCGGCGTGTGCCGCCTCGTCTCCCTGGCCGGAGGCGAGGCAGCCTACATGCTCCTCGGGGTGCTGGTCTACGCGCTGGTGGACGGCCTTCTAGGGGTTGAGATAGTCTCCGGCCTCGCCCTCGCAGCCAGCGCCGCGGTGTTCCTGAAGGTCTACTTGAACCTGCCCAGGCCGCCCATGAGCCTCTGGCTCGCAGAGGCCCACGGCCCCGGGTTCCCCAGCGGCCACGCCACCACAGCCTCCGCCTTCTGGACCCTGGTAGCCCTCCATGCGGGCAGCCCGGTGGCAGCGCTGGCGGGCGCCCTCTACGCCGGAGCGGTGTCGCTGTCCAGGCTCGTGCTCCACGTCCACTACCCCAGAGACGTGGCCGGCGGCCTCGTCCTCGGCCTCGCCTCCGCCCTCGCCGCCCACGCCGCGGCCAGGAGGCTCGGCCGGCTCCGCGCGGCGGCCCTGCTGGGTCTCGCTTCCCTCCCCATGGCAGCCCTGGCGCTCTCTAGGAGCCCGGGCTACGCCTCCGCGGCGAGGCTGGCCGGGATAGATGCGGGGCTCGCCGCCGCGGCCTTGCTCCTGGGGCGCGCCCGGTGGGCCCCCGGGGCCCTGTCCTCGGGAAGCCGCCGCCTCCGCCTCCTCTCCCTACTGGCCTCGCTCGCGGCCATGGCGGTGGCTGCCGTGCTCGACGGCCTGGGCCTGGCCGCGAGGGTGGCCGGTTTCGCCCTCTTCGCCGGCCTTGTAGCGGCCTCCCGGCCTCTAGCCGCCCTTGTCCTCCGGCTTCGGGGGCGCGGCTCCTAGCTGCCGGAAGAGCAGCCTCGCGGCCACGGTCAGCGGGTCCCAGACCGGGTTGAGGCCGGGCCAGTAGCCTACATCTACGCCGAAGAGGTCCCAGACTGTGGCGCCCTTGTAGAGGAGGGAGGCGACCACATTCACCCTCCAGAAGCCGCTGGGGTCGCCGGAGACCGCCTGGGCGCCCAGCAGCCTCCCGGTATCGGCGTCGGCCACGACCTTGAGCACTATCTCCTCGCCGCCCATGTAGTGGGCCCTAGTCCTGGCCTTCAGCCTCGCGGCCACCGGGTTGAAGCCGTGGCGTCTGGCCTCCTCCTCGCCGAGCCCGGTGGCCGCCACGTAGAACCCGAAGGCCCCCACAGCGCTGGTCCGGACCACGCCGGGGAACCGGGCGTCCCCACCGGCTATGTTCGTGCCGGCCACGTACCCCATTTTGTTCGCGGCGGGGGCGAAGGGCCACCAGACCCTCCCGCCGGTCACCAGGTCCCTGGTCTCAGCGACGTCGCCGACAGCGTACACGTTGTCAACGCTGGTCCTCATCCTCTCGTCCGTCCACACGGCCCCCGTCTCGCCCAGCCTTATGCCAGCCTTCTCAGCGATATCCGCCGCGGGCTCGATGCCGCCGGCCACTATGAAGAGGTCTCCGCCGACCCTCTCCCCGTTGTCGAGCACAGCCGATACAGCCAGGTCCCCGGAGCCCTCCAGGCCCTCCACCCTCCTCCCGAGGACGAGCTCGACCCCCGCCGCCCGGGCCCTCTCCTCCACAAGCCCCTTCATATCCTCGTCCAGCATCCTGTTCAGCAGCCAGCCACGCCGGTGGATGATCGTAACCCTCCTCCCGAGCCCGGCGAGGTTCTCGGCTGCCTCGACGCCCGTATAGCCGCCGCCTATGACCACGATCCTCCTCACATCGTCCCGGACAGCGGCCGCCCTTACCCTGTCGGCGTCGCCGAGGCTATGGAGGGTGTAGACGTTACGGTACCGGAGCCACTCGCCCAGCACGCGGGGCCGGGCACCGGTGGCTAGGACGAGGTAGTCGTACTCGTACCAGCCCTCCTCCCCGGTCGAGAGGCTGCGGTACCGCAGCCTCCCCTCCCCCGGCTCCAGCTCCGTCACAAGCGTCCTCAGCATCACCCTTATCCCGCGGCGCCTGGTGAACTCCTCGGGCGGGTAGTAGAGGAGATCGTCAAGCCTGCGGACCCTGCAGCCGATGTAGTAGGGGGTGCCGCAGAGCGCGAAGCTGACCCAGCTCCCCTTCTCGAAAACCACCACCTCGGCCCGGTCGCCCAGCATCCTCTTAGCCCTGCTAGCCGCGGCCATCCCCGCGGCTCCGCCGCCCACCACGGCGACTCGGACAGCCACGGCGGCCTTCCCAGGAGCCTCCAGGGCCCGGGGGCCGGCCAGCCTTATAGCGAGCGCCCCTCCCCGTAGCCGCAGAAGCCGCAGCGGCCCTCCACGAGGGGCCTCCCGCAGACCGGGCAGGCCCCGCCCCTGGCCTCCGGCAGCGCCTCCCGCTCCTCGAGCAGCAGCCTCACCGCCCTGGCGGCGCCGGCGGCCAGTGTGGCGGCGAGGACGCGGACAAGCCACGCCGGCGCCCCCGCCTCCTCCGCGACGTGGTCTACGAACCCCGTATCGCCGAGGAGGTAGCTGCGGGCCAGGTCGTAGACCGGGAGCCTACCGGCGGCGAGGGCGCTGCGGAGAGGCCTGGCCTCCTCGTAGAACCCGCTCGACTCCAGCCTCGCTATGGTCTCGGCCGCGAAGTCCGCGTACTGGGCCGGGCTGAGCGGCGGGGGCCCGCCGCGGACCGCGACCGGGAGGCCGCCGGCCCGGGCCAGCATGGCGTAGACCTCCACCGCCTTCCCGGGCGCCGTCCTCCGGGCGGCGAGCGCCATCCTGCCCGCCAGCTCCTCGAGCACAGTCAGCAGCTCCCTGCCGCCCCGCGGCGCCGCCTCCACCGCCTCCCGGAGGCCCGGGAGCCGGGTCAACTCCTCTCCTCCTCCAGCACCCGGTCCTCGGTCTTCCTCTTCCTCTTCTTGCCCATGCCCCTGCACTTGGAGAGCCTCCCCAGCTCCAGCTCCTCGGCTGCATAGAAGTCCTCCGGCATCTCCTCGTAGAAACCGCCCTCCTCCTCGCTCATGCCTCACCGCCTCTCCTCCAGCGCTGCTCCCTCGGCTATCTCGTCCAGGGCGAAGCTGTAGACGTTGTATAGCTCCCTCGGGGGCAGCCCCGCCTTGACAGCCTTCTCGTCCTCCTCGTCGACCACCTTCCAGTAGCCGCCGCAGCGCCTGCACCGGTAGAGCCGGAGCCAGGGCTTGTCGGGGAGCGGGCGGTAGAACACCACGTCTCCGGGCCTCTCGGCGCCGCAGTAGGGGCAGCGGGCCCTGGGGAACACCCACTCCATGCCGCAGGCCTGGCAGATCAGGTACTGGCGGCGGCCCTCACCCCTCATGTAGCCGACGCGGGTGGCGGAGCCGCAGACCGGGCAGACGCCCTGCTGCCAGTACTCCCTGGCCCAGTCGAGCGCGGGCCCGGCGGCCAGGCGGAGGGCGCTGAGGAGGGGCTGGAGGAGCCAGAGGGCGAGGGCGCGCACCCGGTCCCGGTCGGCTGAGACCGCGCCCGCCCAGGCGTGTATGCTATCCTCCCTCCCCTGGAGCAGCTCCTCGACCAGCTGGGATAGGCTGAGCACAGCCTTCTCCACGGGGTCCCGCAGCGAGGCGGCGGCGCCCTCCAGGCTGAACCCGGCCCCGGCCACGGCGTCCATTATAGCCAGCATGGAGTCGCGGAGGAACGCCTCGTCCATCAGCGGGCGGGGGAGCCCGCCGAGCAGGGCTACGAGAGGCTTACGCTCCACGGCTATCCTCCGCGCCGCGGCCTGGACCTCCTCCACGAGGCCCGCTTCCCGGAGGCGGCGGAGCGCCTCCTCCTCTACCCGTGCCTGGGCCTCGTAGAGGGCCTCGAGGATGCGGTAGGTACGGCTATTCTCCGGCTCCTCCTGGGCCAGCCGGTCGAGCCACGCCCTTATCTCGGGAAGCCTATCCTTCAGGAGCCTAAGACCATGCTCCGACTCTACCATCACGCACAGCCTCTAGCTAGTGATACGCGGGATGCTCCAGCGGGCGGAGCACCAAGCGGCTAAGAAGACACTGGGCAGTGAATAAAGCAAGCGGGAACAACGGGGACACCCCATGCGAGCCCCTCGGGGCTAGCAGAGGGGCGATAGGGGGCTAGCCTCCACCGCATAGGGCTCCAGCCCCAGGCGGCCTAGGGGCATAACGAGTGGCGCCCCCTGGATCCTCTCCGGGGCCGTGTAGACTGCCAGGCCCCGGCCATCCGGCCTGCGGAGCACGAGCGTGACGCCATGCTTCCTCGCGGCCGCGAGCCCGCTGAGCAGGGGGTGGTGGTTGGCCACGATGACCCGGACCCCCGCCCTCGCGAGAGCCTTGACCGCGTCCCCCGACACCCTGCCGGTCGAGACGGCCACCAGGGCTAGCCCCCTGAGCCTCCCGGCCGCGGCGAGCCTGGACAGCATCCCCGCCGCCTTCAACATGGCGCTGTGCCTGCTGACATCGCTTACGAGCAGCAGCCTCTCCGCGGAGCCCGAGCCGCGCTCCACCCCGTAGACGGCGACCGAGTGGAGCGCGTAGGGGCACCGGTGCTTCGGCACCATATGCACCAGGTCGCGGTAGGCCTCCTCCACCAGGCTCCACTCGACCCTGCGGTCCTCGGGCAGCCCGGCGGCAGCCGCCCTAGCGAGCCGGGCCCTCACGAGGAAGCTCATATCCCCGGTGCCCGTGACGGATAGGAGCTCTACGTGGTCTCCCAGCTCCGCCAGCTCCTCGCGCAGCGCTAGCCCCGCCACGGCGTCGGCGAGGTAGTTTGGGCTAGTGTATATCGAGCCTAGCCTCCTCCCGTCCAGCTCAACCACGTACTCGTAGTCGGCTGCCACGCGCAGCCCCGAGACCATGGTGGTGGCCAGGCTGCACTCACGGGCAGCGTCCACGGCCCTGGCTACACGCTCCTCCATGCCTATTTGCCCTCCATGGCAGGGTTAAGGCGTGCATAACCGCTGGTACGGGGAAAAAGGAGTGTGGGTGTGGGCTGGTTGGGCGCCTCTAGGCCTCCTCGGCCTCTTTGGCGGCCTTCTCGTAGTATAGCGGGTGGTGGTGCTTCACGAAGTCCTCGGGGGCGGTGCCGGTGCGGAACATAGCCCTCACCATGGGCCTGTGCTCCGGTATCCCTATGGCGAGGTATATGTGCACTATGAGCCCTGCTATGCCGAGCCATGCTGTCCACACGTGTATTGTGTGCGCCAGCGCCACTGTCTCCGGGCTGAAGCTGCTGCGGAACCACATTACCATGCCCGTGGCGAAGAGTATTGTGAAGCCTATGAACACGCTCCATATCCACAGCTTCTGGCCTAGATTATACTTGCCGAACCTGACGCTCCTCCTCCCGAGGTAGTAGACTGCCAGGTTCCTCACTGCCTCGCCCAGCCCGCCCTCAGGCCAGATCTGCCACTTCCTTATCCTCGGCAGCTCGCCGAGAAGCCATACCAAGCCTATAGCCGCCATGCCTACTCCTGCCAGCCTGTGGATTACCCTGGCCACCTGCACCCCTAGGCTGTAGGCGCTGTAGCCCTGCTCAAACGGGGAGTAGCCGAGCGCCTTAGCCAGGTAGGAGGCCGGTGTGCCGAGCGCGTAGGCTAGCCAGCCGAAGAAGCTGTCCAGCGGGCTCGGCAGCTTGGCGGCCGATATTATTAGCCCCGTGAGTATCAGCGCCGCCGCGAAGTGTACCACATGCTTATGCGTCCATATCTCCAGCTCGCTGAAGAGCCTAATCTCGCGCGCCACCTGGAGCCACCTCCCAGGGCGTGGGTGGGTCATGGGAGAAAGGGGTGAGCCTGGCTACCCGCCCTTGGAGCCGCTGCGCTTCTCCATCCTCTTGGCCCGCCAGTAGACGGCGTGCGCCACCGCGCCTAGCGCGGCCAGCGCCGCCAGCCCGACGCCGACCTCGCGGCCTAGCTGCACGCCTGGCAGGCGGCCTCTCGGGTCGGCGGGGAGCCCCAATACCTCGTACCACTTCTTGCCCTGCTTGGCGCCGAGGCTCCTATACTTCCTGGTCACGTAGAGGTAGTGGGTGTGCCCCACGTAGTCGTTCACGTGGTCGCCGTAGACCTCGTAGCCTGCTGCACGGTACTTCTCCACAAGCTCCCTCCACGGCCCGAACTCGAGCGCGTCGGTAGGGCAGGCCTCGACGCAGGCGGGCTGGAGCCCGTTCTGTATACGGTCTATGCAGAGCGTGCACTTGTACACCTTGTTCGTCTTAGGGTCGTAGCGCGGCACATTGTAGGGGCAGGCCTCGATGCAGTAGCGGCAGCCGATGCACCTGTCGGAGCGTATCACCACGGCGCCCTCGGGGTGGACCTCGATGGCGTTGACCGGGCACGCCTTGGCGCAGGGCGCCTCGCTGCAGTGGAGGCACTGGTGCTTCTTGAACAGCCAGAAGGGCTCCCCGTCCTCGACGCCCTCCAGGAACTGCATTATCATCCAGGTGTTCGGGGTGAGGTCCGGCGGGTTGGTGTAGCCCTGGGGGTTGAAGCTGGTCTCCTCGGCTTTGAGCCCGTTCCACACCTTGCATGCTACCTGGCATGCCCTGCAGCCTATGCAGGTGTCCAGGTTGACTACTATCCCATACTCCGTCACGGGCATCTCACCTCCCGGTCCGTTGGGCGGAAGAAGGGTTAGAGTATGGGCTGCACGCTGGGCTTCGACTGGTAGGTGTATTTC
Source organism: Pyrodictium brockii (assembly GCF_055379715.1). Classification (NCBI taxonomy): domain Archaea; kingdom Thermoproteati; phylum Thermoproteota; class Thermoprotei; order Desulfurococcales; family Pyrodictiaceae; genus Pyrodictium; species Pyrodictium brockii. The sequence continues at coordinate 1,236,835 of NZ_AP042401.1, read as the reverse complement.
TCGGGGCTCGCCTTCCTCACCCATGCCAGGAACGCCTTGGTCTCCTGCATGGTTGTCACTATGTCGAGCAGCAGTATCGATATAGTGTTGGCTACGTCGAAGCTGTTGTGGGCGCCGCTCCAGCCCCAGTGCCACGGCACGTTTACCACGTAGACCTCCCTGCCCGCTATCCTCAGCTTCGGCATACGGTTGGTCACCAGGGCTCTCACGTATATCCTGTTGCGGTTGTTGCCCAGCTCGACAATATCGCCGCTCTTTATCCCGAGCTTCTCAGCCAGCTCGACCGGTATCTCCGCGAAGGGCTCCGGCACCATCTCGGCGAGATAGGGGACGTTCCTGGACATTATGCCGGTGTGCCAGTGCTCCTCCAGCCTATTCTCGGTAACCACTACCACCTCGGACCCGCTGGGAGCGTACTTCTTCAGCTCCTCGTAGCTAGCCGTAATCGCCTTGTAGAGCTCTGGCATCTGCTCCGGCGGCTCTATGTAGAAGAGGTTCTCTATCCTCCTCCACGCCAGCGCCGGGTACTCCGTCGCCAGCTCCAGGCTCGGGCTCTCGCCGGGCTCGAAGTGGAACGGGTAGTCGATGCTGTACGCCCAGACCTTGCCGTCGGGCCCTAGGGTGGCGTACCACTCGCCGTACCGGGATATTAGCTCCTTCACGCACTTCTTGTAGTTGTCGGGGCTGCCGTCGACGCAGGACTTGAACTCGTTGATGAACTTGTCGTGCACCCGGCGCCACTCCTTCCAGTCCTTGTATACTATGGTCTTGCCGTTGACGGTCTTGGATCCCTTGAAGTAGGGCTTGTAGAAGTTCGCCTTGCCGTAGTCGAGCACCAGCTCGGGGTCGTAGTAGAAGCTCTCGCACATCGGGCACTTGATTCCAAGCTCCTCCACGGTCTTTACCTCGTAGCCGCCGCCGGGCTTCCAGAACACTATCCTGCCCACGGTCTTGCCGTAGCGTATCATAGCCTCCGGGTCGGCTGCGCCGGTGAATATGTCGGCCGTGGTCTTCTGGCTGCAGCGCTCGTTGAGGCATGTCCAGGCCCGCTTGTAGAACTTTCCTATCAGGAAGTTGTGGCCGGGTATGAACGCTGGTCTCATCTCACCAGTCTTGGCGTCTACTATGTCGCCGGCCTCGCCCAGTATCTCGACCGTCTTGCCGTCCAGCTCGGGGCCTACAGCCCACCTGCCCGCCTCGAAGGTGAACCTGTCTTTGCGGCCGAAGGTCTTCTCTAGCGTGTAGAGGTTGTAGAGTATCCTCACGTTTCTGGGCCAGCTCCATCCCCAGTCCTTGTAGAGCCTCAGCGGCGCCTTGGCTCCAGGGTGTGTGAGGGTGCCGCTGTCCAGCAGCCCGTCGGGCTGGCCGGGCGACCGCGGTGCCGAGACCCTCCTCGCGGCCAGCACCCTATTGTGGGCCCAGTCGTACTGGCCATAGTAGAGGTCGACGGCCGCGTCTATCTCCTTGTAGACGAGTACTGGGTCTACCTCCTGGTAGTCGCTCCACGGGTACCTGTCGCTGCTGTAGTTCATGTAGGGGGCTATCCTCCGCCTGTACAGCTCCACAAGAGTATCGGCCTCGGGATGCTTCACCAGCACGCGCTCCACGTGCTTGCCGTACTCCTCGCTGGGCAGCTTCGCCAGCCCAGCCCTCCTCATGTGCTCCCAGAGCTTGTACATTATCCACAGGTCCGGCTTGGCGTCGCCGGGCGGCGAGACCACGCGGTGCTGCCACTGTATCCAGCGGTTGCTGTTGGTTATGCTGCCCTCCTTCTCGTACTGGAAGGCTGCGGGGAGGAAGACGTCGGCGAACCAGGCTGTCTCCGTGAGGAAGATGTCCGAGACGACTAGGAACTTGAGCGCGGAGAGCGCTGCCATAGTCATCTTGGAGTCTGCGTCGCTTATCGCTATGTTCTCGCCGAACAGCCACATAGCCTCAATCTTGCCGCCCAGCTTCCTAGTCCTCGGGTCATCGGGCAATAGTACGCCCATCCACCAGTTGTTCTCGGTGTAGCCCTTGTTGAAGGGCAGGTCGCTGATAACCACGCTGTCCTCGTCCCAGGGCCTGTCCTCGGGGTCGGTGCCGACGAAGATCCCCATGGACAGCTCGTAGCGGCGCCAGTTCATGAACCACCATGACCAGAGCAGCGCCGTGCTGTTGACCGTGAGCCTGCAGTTGTCGCCCTTCTCGTCGCAGCCGCTGCACTTCAGCCCCAGGGCCTTGCAGGTCTTCATGCTGGGGCGCCAGTTGAAGGCGTCGGGGAAGCCCTTGAGCTTCCACTCCTGGTAGGCGCGTACCTGCTTACTGTTGGTTGGTATCTTCACGTAGCCTGGGAATATGTGGCTCAGTATGCAGAGGTCGGTGGTGCCCTGCACGTTGCTGTGGCCGCGGTAGGGGTTGAGGCCGCCGCCGGGGAAGCCCAGGTTGCCGAGGACCAGCTGGACCAGCGCGGCCATTCGGGTGTTCTGGGTCCCCACGTGGTGCTGGGTGAGCCCCATAGCCCACTCTATGGAGGCGAACCTCTTGAAGTTTGTTGTTACACCGCTGTTCTCGACAAAGAGCTTCGCTATCTGTCTAAGCTTCTCGACCGGTATACCGGTTATCCTCGAGACCTCCTCGGCGGTGAACCTCTTTGCTATATCCTTTATCTCCGAGATCTCCTCCAGGTCTATGTTGAACCTCTTGGCGTACTCCCTGAACGTGGGGAGCTGGTCTACGGGCGGGTTGCGCTCGTAGAACGCGTAGTGGAGAAGGTAGTACATCACGGGTATGTCGGTCCCGGGCCTGTGGAAGGCGAACACCTGGGCCTTGGAGGCTGTGCGGCCGTACTTCGGGTCTACCACAACCAGGGTGAGGGTGCCGCGCTTAATACCCTTCATCACGTGCCTCATGGAGACCGGGTGGGCCTCGGCGGGGTTGCCGCCTAGGATGAGGTAGACACTGATGTACTGGGTGTCGGGGAAGCTCTGAGTCTGGGCCCCGAAGCCCACGGTGCCCGCTAGGCCGGCCACGGTGGTGGAGTGGCAGCGGCGCGCATCATGGTCTATATTGTTGCTGCCGAGGAGCATTGAGATCTTCCTTATCAGGTATGCCTCCTCGTTCAGCATCTTAGCCCCGGCCATTATCATGAGCGGGTACTGATTGCCCAGTCGGAAGTAGCAGCCCTTCCTGCTGTCGCACAGCTTCCCGTCGTAGGGGTGGTAAGAGCGCACCGCGCCAGCATTCTCCCCGAGTATCTCCTTCATCCTCCTCGCTATGTAGGCGAACGCCTCCTCCCAGGTCACCGGCTTCCAGACGGGCTTGTACTTCTCCAGCACCCTCCGGAGCTCGTTGGAGTCCCTGGCGGCGAGTATCTCCTCGGGCCGGGGCTTGGGGTTTACACGTATCAGCGGCTTCCTCGCCCGCAGCCCGTTGTAGGCGCCGAAGAGCTGGATGGAGGCCTTGCCCTTGGCGCAGAGCTTGCCCTCGTTAAGCGGGTTATCGGGGTCGCCCTCGAGGTAGACTACCTTGTCGCCCCTCTTGTAGAATATGATGCCGCAGCCCACGCTACAGTAGGTGCAGACACCCCGGACCTCAACGGTCTCCTCGAGGTTCTTGCCCCCTATCTCGCCGAGACGGTAGCGCTTCGGGGCCCTGTAGCCGAGGGCCCTCCTAACGCTACCCGGCAGCGCGGCGAGCGTGGCAACCGTCGCGGCGGTTTTCAGGAAGCTTCGCCTATCCAGGCGGAGGCCATGGCCAGACTGTGCCAAGGCTGGCAGTTCACCCCACGTGGCCCATTGGACATTATTCATCGCTATTGTATAAAATATATTTTCGGCATCAGCGCCTATTTTAGTGGATAACCGGTGTTTAAGGCAGCTATCGTATTAGCATGTAATTTAACCTATAATTCGAATCACACATAGTATACGTTATATACGTGAAATAGGCGGTTATCACGGTGTTTTGGAGGATTCGCGCCGGCCGCCCCCCGAGGGCTATGGGCTGCAGAGCCTCTCCATGTCCCTCGCAGCCTGCCTCTCGAGGTGGCGTATGCCGAGCCTCCTGTACTCCTCCAGCTCCATCCTCAGCCCTGTGCAGAGCCTGCCGCGGGGCGCCGCAGGGTCCAGGCCCGGCTCCAGAATATAGGCCTGCTTGGGGCCCAGGGGGTTCTTGGGCTCCCTGCTGCGGAGGGCCTCCCTCGTGTTTATGTGGGCAAACGCCAGCGGGCTTGAGGCGAGGAGCCCGGAGCCTACGAGAACCAGCCTCTCGGCCGCCCTGGCCGGGTCGCTGGCGCGCAGCTCGCCGCGGAGCCTGCAGAGCCGCCCCAGCACGCCCGGGAGCCTCTCTACCAGGCTCCAGCTCATAGCCGCCGCCAAGGTGTCCAGGTAGCCCCCGGCGTGGAGGGGGAGCGCCGCCTCCGCCCCCGCCTCCTCCATGAACGCCTCCAGGCCCCGGAGCACCCCCGGCTCCAGCCAGGGCATGTCGCCCGGCGCTACCAGGAGCACCTTGCCCCGGAGCCCCCCGAGCCCTGCCAGCGCGGCGGCGGGGCCGCCGCAGCCGAGCCACGGGGGGTCGTAGATGCAGCCGTCGAGCCCCGCGGCCTCGGTGTAGAGGCGGCACCTCTCCCCGCTCCTGGTGGCCGCGTAGACGAGGCTTGCGCCCGCCTCCCGGAGCGCCTCAGCCACCCTGGCTATGGAGACCTCGCCGTCGACGAGGGCTAGGAGCTTGTCGCCCCCGAACCTCCTCCCCTCGCCCCCGGCCAGCACCAGGCCTATCCTCATCCCTTGCGCGCCCCGCACTCCACCTCAACCACTACCCGATCGCCGGGGAGGAGGGGCTCGAGGCGCCTGCAGGCGACCAGCTCCAGCACCCGTGGCCCGTGCCGGCTGAGGAGCGGGCGGATAAGCATAGCCTCCACGCTGCCCTCCCGCGTCCTGACACGGGCCCTCCAGGCATAGACGGCGCCCAGCCTCCTACCCTCCCAGATGGTCTCGGGGATGACGAGGGGCTCGCACTCCCCGGCCAGCTGCCTCCAGTCGACGCCAGCCTCTATGTTCAGGGTGCCGGGGAAGGGCCTGCAGCCGAGGAGCCGCTCGAACCACCCGCTGTAGTAGGGGTGGGAGACGTAGCGGCCGCCCTCGCCGAAGCCCGGGGCCCTCCTGCCCTCCACCAGCCTAGAGCCCATCCAGCTGCCCCGGAGGAGCCCGGGGACGAGAGGCTAAGAAGATAGCCTAGTGCCCCAGGGGCGGCCCCGGCCATAGAAGCCGCCTTGGCTGCCCCGAGCCGCCGGCATACCCCCGGGCCCCCGCCTCCCCGAGGCCGCGTAGAGGGCGAGGCCTGCGAGAAGGCCGGCCAGGGCCAGGGGCTCCAGCCCCCAGAGCCCCTGGTAGGGGTCCTCGAAGCGGAGCACGAGCGTCCCGCTGCCCGACGGGACGCGGACGAGGATCACGTTGGCCTCGGCATCCCTCGCCAGGGGGACCGGCGACCCGTTGAAGTAGGCCCTCCAGTGGGGGTACCAGGCCTGGCTCACCAGGAGCCAGGCAGGCTTATCGGGCTCCACGCTGAACTCTATCAGCCCGTCGCCGACGTGCATGCCCGACACATGAAGCCTGGGCGGCCGGTAGAACGCGTACACCAGCTCCCCCAGGAACTCCTCCTCGGCCCTGCTGTGGCTGTAGAGGCGTGGTAGAACATGTTAAGCGAGACAAAGACGGCCAGCCCCCTGCCCGCCCTCCTCGCCGCCACCACGGGGGTCCCGTTAGCCTCCAGGAGCACGGAGTTCCAGGACCCGCCGCTGTAGACCGTGGCGACCCATGCGTCTCCCTGGTAGCTGTACTCGGCCTCCCAGCCAGCGGCGCCGGGCACCGAGCTCGGCGGGCTAGATATCGCCGGCCCTGGAGGCGGGGGAACCCGGCGCCGAGGTAGCTGTGGGCGAGGAGGAGAGCAAGCAGCACAGCCGTGGAGAGGAACACCATGGTCTATAACACGTCCTCCAGCCTGCCCCGCTGGCACCGCTCCTAGCCCCTGGGGGCCCCCAGGGCCGCCGAGCCCTCCCCGAGGACGTAGTGGTAGCGGTAGAGCAGCCTCGTAGGGTAGACCTCGTACTCGAAGAGGGATTTGCGCAGCTCGAGGAGGCCGTAGCCGGCCAGCCTCCTACAAGCCTTCAGCACCGCGCCGGGCGGTATCGAGAGCCTGGCCGCTATCTCGTGCACCGTTACCCCGGGCTCCCGGGCGGCCAGGCGGGCTATCTCCTCGTAGAGCGGGTCGACGGCCAGTAGCGCCGCCGGCAGGTCCTCGGGGTATACGTAGAGCCGCCCCCGGGCCTCCGGCACCGAGGCCACGGCGCCCCGCAGCTCGAGCAGGGTGAGGCGGCGGCACAGCCTACGCCAGCCCGCCCCCAGCCTGGCCGCCAGCTCCTCAAGGCTCATAGGCCCCGAGTCCCTCAGCAGCTCGACTATCCTCGCATCCATCTCGCGCGGCTTGTAGAGCCTGGCCAGGGGCCTCAGCACCAGCAGTCGGATCCTGCGGGGCGCCAGGCAGGCCAGCGAGGCGGCGAGCAACGCCAGGTAGGCGGGGAATGCCACGAGGGCTGCCGCGGCCAGGGCTCCGGGCAGCCCGCCTCCCGCGTCAGCCGCCACTCTCCCGAAAGGCCTGAGGAGGGCCAGGGCCGCGTTGTGCAGCACAGCCTTCACACGGTGCCTTGCCGGAGGGGGCTCCGGGGTGACGGCCTGCATCTCCTCCACCACTATGCCTGCTAGGAGCCCTGCCATCTCCGCCCCGTTGCCCTGGCTCACCACCGCCTTAACCGGGTTGAACGCGGCAGTGACAACGACTCCGCGGCCGTACCTGTTGGCCAGTATGGCTGGGTGTCCCTCCTGGAAGGCGGCGAGCACACGGGCTCCCTGGGGCTCGAGGTGCATGGCGCCGTAGGTGTCGTTGTAGGCGTATACCCGCCCCCGGTAGACTATGTCGTAGAGGGGCGTGTCGGCGCTACTGGATGCTACACCGGCTACCCTGGCCCCAGCCATGGACTCTAGAAGAGGGTGCCAGTGCTGCACGAAGGTGTTCATGCCTATGAAGAGCAGGTGGCCTCCCCTAACATACTCCGCCAGCGCCTCTATCTCAGCTGGTGTAAGCCGCCCGCCGTAGGTGAAGAGCCTGTTAAGGTCTGGTATGAGCACTGCGTCGTAGCGCCAGAGGAACGCGGGATCGCTGAGCCTTGCGCGCTCCGCGCCGGCGGAGGGGTAGCTCTTGCTCAGGTACAGCACTCTCACATCCACTTGGAGCCCGGCGGCGGCAGCGCTGTCGGCTATGCTGCGGGCCCATAGTATGTCTCGTCAAAATCGCTGGCCACCACTAGCATGGAGCGGGGGCGGCCCGGGCCCCCGGCAGCGGAGGCGGCGGAGACGCTGCAGGCTAGGATAGCGGCTGCCAGCACCACTAGAACCGGGGCAGCGCTCCTAGGCAAATACTACACCCTTCGCCTGAGCCTGGAGAGCCTCTAGGCGGCCTCCGGCTTTAAAGCTGCCAGCACGGCTCTCCAGCAATCATGCAGCGCCCCATGTAATCCTCTCGCGGAGCAGCGCTCTTATCATGGCATCAGTCTTAGCCACCGCCAGCAGCGGGATGTAGAGGAGCGTGTATATGAACGCGTAGGGCGCTATCCTCACGGCACTCCCTGCCCCGTACTCGGCCCCATACGCTACTATAATGCTGAGAGACCCCATTATGACCGTGGAAGCCAGCGCGGCCAGATAGGCTGCCAGGAAGACCGGCAGGGGGAGGGCCAGCACCTCTAGCCCGAGCAGCCCGTAGACAGCCACTATAGCTGCCAGCGTTATGTAGCCGGCTACATGGAGCAGGGGGAGGAGATACTCGACGCCCAGAAGGTAGACAGCCAGCAGCCGCCCATAGAGGTAGGAGGCGTGCCCAGCCCTCCGGAGGCCCAGCAGGTTTGCATGCTTGAGGAGAACCTGGAGGCCCCCAGCATACCAGCGTATCCGCTGCCTATAGAGGCCCCGGAGGCTCGAGGGCGTGATGGTGTAAGCCACGGCGCTGTGCTCGTAGCCGGTCCTCAGCCCCCTCTTCCACACCATTACGGTGAGGTCGAAGTCCTCCGCTAGAGTGTCCTCCGGTATGCCACGCTCAGCCAGGGGCTTCAATACTATGGAGCGGAAGGCGCTGAACGCGCCCGAGAGTATCAGCGTGGCCCTGCTGACCGCGTCCTCCATGAAGCGGCCCAGCTCAAAGCCGAGGAAGTACTCTATGCGCTGCATCCAGTAGAGGAGGCCCCCATGCCCGGCCGGGATGAGGCGGCCGCACACGGCCCCCAGCCCGTCCTCGTAGAGGAGCCTGGACACGAGCCTCCTGACCGCGTCCCTCTCCGGCACCGTGTCAGCGTCAAGGACGATTATGACGTCTCCAGTGGCTCTCCGTATACCCGTGGTTAGCGCCTCGGCCTTCCCCAGGTTGACCTCGTGCCTCACAGCCCTTATGAACGGGTACCTCCTAGCATAGCTGCTCACTATAGACCAGGTGCCGTCCGTGGAGCCGTCGTCAACGATTATCACCTCCATCAGCTCCCTCGGGTAGTCCTGATGGAGGAGGGCGCGCAGGACACGGCCGATAACCTGCTCGCCATTGAACACCGGGATCTCTACCGAGACCCTCGCCGGTATCCCCGGGTGCAGCCGCCCCCCGGGATGAGCCTTGTAGACCCTGGCCAGCACGAGCTTACTGAAGACCCTCGACGCGTAGAAGGCTGCCGTCACGCCCCCGATGAGGCTGTAGAGGAGGACGACCAAGGGGAGCCCCGGGCTAGCCGCGCCCCGGCCGAGGTGGAGGGCCTCCACCAGCCGGTCCATGATCACGCGGGCTAGGAGGAGCCCTAGGGCGAACCAGAGTACGCCCCCGGCTATCCCCACGAGCCTGGTCTGCCACCTGGCTGCACTCCCCAGCCTGTAGCCCTTCCCCGCGGTCATTGAGCCCTCTACGCTACCGGTCACAGCCTCCCCCCTCTCCTAATGACCTCTGCCGCCTCAAGCGAGAGGAGTAGCGCCACGCTGCCGAGGAGGAGCAGGGGCCCGGCAATACTGTGCATCGATGCCGCAGCCTCCACGCCAAGCTTCTCAGCGGCAGCGGCTACGAGGAGTATGCGCAGTATGTTGGCGAGGTATATGACGAGGAAGCCTGCCGTGAGCCAGTAGAGCCTCCTCCAGGGCCTCATGGGGAGGAGCAGCGAGGCGGCTAGGAATATCGTGTAGGATACCAGGCCGCTGCAATGCCAGTCTATCCTAAGCCCGACCACCTCCCCGCCGCGGATGATGTAGATAGTCCTCCCCACCCTTACATGGCTCACCCCGGCCAGGTCCAGTATGGCGCTCAGGCTGGCCGCCTCCACCTCCAACGGCCTGTCGCCGGCCAGGCCCGCCGCAGCCCAGACCAGGACCGCGGCCGCTAGGGCGGCAGCCGCCCGGCCGGCCAGCCTGCCCAGCAGCCTAGGCATAGGCCTCGCCACCGCGGGCTAGAAGCCTGGGTACCAGCCTAAGGGCCCAGTCGGAGAGCCGGTAGCCGTAGCCGGCCTCCTCCACGACGTTATGCACGCGTAGAACATCGATATGGTGCTTAACGGTGGACTTGCTCATGCCCAGAGCGCGGGCGAGCTGAGATATACTGGCAGGCGACTGGAGCAGCGCCTCCGCTATCCGGCGCCGCGGCTCAGCCTCGAGGAGGAATGCGAGCACGGCTTCAACGGCTCTCCCCCTCCTATAGTATATCTGCGTGTTCAGCACCCTGCGGGTCTCGAGGAGCCCCGCGTCCACGAGCAGGGTTAGGTGCCAGAGCGCCGGCGTCCTCTTCAGCCCCAGCTCCCTCACAACCATGCCGAGCGTCACGTAGCCCCGCCTCTCAGCCAGCTCCAGGATCTTAGCCCTCACCGGGTGCTTGGCGGCGTCCGCCCCGCGTATTCGGTGGGCCAGTACCGCTACAGCCGCCCAGGGCCTCATGAGGTGCCGGAGCATCCTCTCTCCACGGCTGCTGCTGGAGCTAGACTGGGCGGCGGCAGCGCTGAGGGCGGCGGCGACAGCTGCGGCGGCCAGAGCCGTGCCCAGGCCCCCGGCCAGGTAGCTGTGGAGGGCCCGGACCAGCCTGGTGAACCCCTTCTCCCCGTCGATGGTGGGCCAGACCGGGTTGAAGAAGAGGAGCACCAGCCTCCCACGGCCATAATGCATCGCAACTATCGCCGGGTCGCCGTCGCTGAACCGCGCCAGCACCCTCCAGCCCGCCTGAGGCAGGACGCGGAAACGGCGGTACTTCCACGTCTTGTACACTATGCTCGCCGGAGCACCGTGGAGCTGGAGGCCGAGGGAAGCGTGGATAGCGTGAACACCGCTCCCCTCATCCTTAGCCACCAACCCTACTCTTGCGAGCACGCCCGGCTCGTAGACGCTGATAGCCCGCAGCGTGTTGTAGCCGAGCACCACGGTGGCGCCCTTCTCCGCGAGCTCTAGCAGCCTCTCCCCGAGGCCCCGGGGCCAGCCGCCGCAGCTGGGGGCGTTGTAGTCGAGCACGTACACGTAGCCGGGGACCGTGTCCGGCAGCACGCACTTCGCGGGCGTGAACCCGGCCCCAAGCTCCTCGAGGAAGAGTAGATCGCCCCGGTCGCTCGCCAGGAATACTGCCCCCTGCCCCGCCAGGGCCGGCGCGGCTGCAGCGGCCGCAAGCGCGGCGGCCAGCGCCACCGCCACTGGCTGGAGCCTTGCCCCCACCCTGCCCATAGCCGTGTACACCCTAGGCTCCGTCGAACAGCGCCCCAGTCCTCCTGGCGGCCGAGGCTGCCCCCGGGGCCTCGGCCCCTCCTAGCCCTCCCGCGAGCGTAATGCAGCACAGCGCCGGTGCGGCTCCCGGGCCCCCGGGGAGCCCTCTGGTATAGCTGTGCGCGACCGGCCTTATAGCGGGGATAGAACGGTGCTCGAACACCCAGGGGTACGGGGGCCCGAGGGGCTAGAGGCTCTCGAGGATGGCCCTGGCGAGCAGGGCCACGCCGCTACCGCTCTCGCCGGGGAGGACCAGGTCCGCCCCCTCCCGCAGCCTCGGGTCCGCGTTCCCCACGGCGGCCAGGGTTACGCCCGCATCCCTCATCTCGAGGTCCATGGCCGAGTCCCCGACGGCCACCACGCAGCCGGGCTCCAGCCCCGCCATGCGCATGGCCACCCGGAGCCCCAGACCCTTGCTCGCCTCCAGCGGCCTCACGTGGAGCGCGTAGCCGCTATGGCTCAGCTTGGCCCGGAGCCCCCTCTCCCGGAGCACCCTCTCCGCCATCCTCCAGGCCTCCTCCGGGCCCACGCGGCGCACCAGGAACGCGTAGTCGTGGATCCTGCACCGGTTCTGCCAGCTCGGCTCCAGCAGCCCCCCGAGCTCCTCCTCCAGCGCCTCCGCGGCAGCCCTCGCAGTCCCCCGGCAGGCGTGGACAACGCTGCCACGCTGGTAGACCAGGCACCCGTTCTCCGCCACATGCGGGCCCCGCACCCCTATGTACCGCGCGACCCCCGCAGCCACCATGACGGAGTTCCCGGTGACAAGCATAACCCGAACCCCGGCATCCTCCAGCCTCCTCAGCGCCTCCACAGCCTCCAGGCTCAGGCGGAAGTCGCCGCTAACCCTCCTCTCCGTAATCGTCCCGTCAATATCCACCGCAACCCCGCAAACCCTCCCAGGGAGGAGACGGGCCAGCTCACTCGCACTAGCCACACCCGCCAACACAGCCCCCAGGAGGCGCCCCCGGCCCCTGCCCCGCAGTAATTAGGATTCAAGCCCCCAGGAAGCAGGCACGGCAGCCCCGAAGACGCCTAGGTGGAGCACTGGCGCGGAACACGTGATGCCGGCGCCGAGCAGCCCTGTAGACCCCTACAGGCAACCAAACAATTACATGGTAAATCTCATAATAGTTTATTCCAAGCCTTAATACGTATTTATAATTCGGTTCGAGATACCGCGGCCTAATAACCGACTATAAGCTATAAACGGAATGGCCAGGACCCCGGGTGTCACCCGGCGAGGGCGGCAGCCGGGGCAGCTCACCCCAGGAGCCCGGAGGCGATCGATCGCCTCCGGGCTCCTGGGGAGGCGCCTCACACCGCATTACAGGACCTTCCTCTCTCCCTTTATAAATTATGTTATTCCTTAGTGAAGGATGCCCCGGGATTCCATGCGCCTCCCCTGCGGGCTTGTGGAGCTGTCTCGAAGCTGATTGTTCGAGAAACCGTCTAGCCTACATATAATGGTGTGCCCCAGCTTTCCTGGCGGATTAGGAGTTGCATAGATTAGAGTGTGCAGAGTACTAACATTACAGTTGTGATGGTTGTGATGGAGGTAATATTCGTGGAGGAGCACCCGCTCCGGGCCCGGATACTCCAGCTGCTCAAGGAGCATGGCGCGGTATACTATAGCGAGCTCCTGCGCAGCCTTGAGGCCCCGCGGGCTACGCTCAGCTGGCACCTCTACGTGCTGCTGCGGGAGGGGCGTATAGGGGCCATCCGGTACCGTAGGTATACCATCTACTACCTCCGGGGCCGCGAGCTCGAGGCCGTCAGGAGTATAGCTGGGAGGGATAGGCTGTTCTGCAGCGTTCTACGCGACCTGGCGGCGGGCGCCCGGCCGGAGGAGGTGGCGGCTCGCTACGGGATAAGCGTCAGGGGGCTAGAGGGCCTGCGGGAGCTCGCCAGGAGGCTCCGGGGCAGGCTCGATGAGGTCTGCGGCGAGGAGCAGAATGTAGGCGAGTGAATGGCTCCCAGGCCAATCCCCGGGCTCTCCACGCCCGACCCCCCAGCCAGGCCCCTGCCCGGGCGGGGGTGGAGGGGCCCCGAAGGGATAGGGGGCTGGAGACACGTCCCCTAGGGGCAGCGTATCCGGCGGCCAGGGGGATGAGGCCCCTGCCCCCAGGCCTCCCCTCGGGGAGCCTCCACTGCATCACCCTGGCGGCAGTCTAGGGGGCTCGCAGCCGGCCTCCGCTGGAGGCAGCCCTCCCCTGCGGCACCCCTGGGCACTCCCCCGGGGCTCTAGAGCAGTAGTGTTCGAGAGCCGTACTATACCCCTTATATTGGCTGAGAGCCTCCCAGAGGCCCCGGCGGCCATGGAGTTCGGAGGTGGCTGGCGATGAGGCTGCAGGGCAGGCGCAGGGCAACCCTACTAGTCATCCTGGCGGCGGTGGCAGCCCTGTCGGTAGCTAACGCGAGCGTTTTCGCCTACCGGACACTCTATGGCAACGTCAAGATAGCTGATATAACGCAGGGCCAGGACCAGACCAGCATAACGCAGTATGGCCTGGCATGCGTAGGCTTCTACACGAGCGACTCTATAAAGGATCGGGGTGTGCTGCCCACCGCGGGCACGAACTACAACGCTGCGCCGATAGGGACCACGAGCACCGGCGGCTGGTACGGCGTGAAGGTAGTCCCCGGAGACGTTGCCTGCAGCTGGACAAACACGAGCACCAATAACACCAACACGCTCTACAAGACAGCGACAGTGTATATAAACGTCACTAACGGTGACTGGTACTTCAAGGACATACTCGGCTTCGGCTACCCCAACATAACGAGCAGCCCAAGCCCCGCCTACGTGATAGTGCGTGTCGAGGGAGCCCTCAGCAACACCAACATAACTAAAGCTCTACTGAAGATATACGATGCTAGTAGCGGGAACCTCATAGGGCAGATAGACCTGAAGAACAACGGCGACTACATCAACTTCACGCTGACGCCCGGCCAGGGAGTCCAGATAGACCTGGATCTCTCCGCCACCGGTGCTGTATCATCCGACAGCTTCACAGTGAGGTTCTACATATCGCCGAGCAGCGAGCAGCCTAGGTAGCCGGCACCCGGTGGCCGGGGTTAGCTCCCTCTCTTTTTCCACGGTCTTTGCCGCCTCTTGCATCTGCTTCACCGCGCGGCTCCCAGAGGGTCTCGGGGGCGCCGGCCCCAGCAGGGGTGCTTGATGGTGCAGAGACGCCATGCCGGGGCTTGCCAGGGCTCTGGGCTACCTAGCGGCTGGTGTGCTGCTAGTCCTCCTCGCGGGTAAGATGCTCCGCCTACCCGTGGCCCTCATGATTGTCTACGGCACCTCCATGGAGCCTACGTTTGAGCCCCTGGACCTGGTTCTCGGGGTGGAGCCTTGGCTGGCTGGGGGCGTGGAGAAGGGCGATGTAGTGGTCTGGTGCCTTCCGGGCGACTTCTGGAGGAGCAGCTGCGTCGTCCACCGCGTGGTGGACCTGGTGAACACAAGCAGGGGGGTGCTGGTGGTCACTAAGGGCGACGCGTTGGATGTCAGCGACCCGCCGGTCCCCATGGAGAGGGTTGCATATGTTGTAGTCTACCGGGCTCCCCGGAGGCTCGTTCTCCCCCTGCTCGCTGCTGCAGCCGCCGCGGCTGCAGGGTACTACTACCTCTACCTCCCCTACGTGACCCACCGCCGCTACGCGCTGGAGCCCGGGGCCCCGGCGCTGCTCATGGTGCTCGCCTACGCCCTCTTCAACATCGCCTACGTGGGCTCCGGCATGCTAGACGCCTCGCCCGTCATCATCGACCTCCCGAGGGTCTATGGGGAGCATCTATCCTTCAACCTCTCGGCGGGCCTCCTGACGGTGAAGCTGAGCTACAATACTAGCCTCCACCCCTCCGGGCTCCCGAGCTGCAGCCTCGTGGGCGGGTTCAACGCGTCGCCGGTGGTCGAGGGCTTCAGCGCCCAGCCCGGGGAGGCGGTGATGGCTATACGCATCCCCCAGGAGGCTTTCATGGAGCTATGGCTCCTGGACACCAGGCGGGTCTCCAGGACAGCGCTCCCGCCTCCCCCAGCGAAGGTGGCTACCGGGCTCATGCTCCGCTGCAGCCTAGACTTCGACAAGGGGGTTCTCGAGGACACCTACCCCGTAGCCTTCTCATGGTCCGAGCCCGTGGTGGAGGCCTCCGGGAAGACCCTGGTCCTCGGGAACCACAACCCGGTGCCAATCCCCGTGGAGGTCGTAGTCTACGCGCCCAGCCCCGGGGGAGGGTATAGGCTGGTCCACCGGGAGAGGCTCGTCCTAGACCCCTTCACCGTGGAGAGGCTCGACCTCTCCAAGCTCCCCGGGAGCCTCCGCGCCTACGTCCGCTACACCTTCCTAGGCCACTTTAGGAGCGTAGGGGTGACCCTCCATGGCTAGCGGCTGGAACGTGTACGAGGCACGGGAGGCAGCCCTCAGGGCCTCCAGATACTACATGCTGGGCAGAGCCGCCCGGCTGGGAGTTGCAGCGGCCTCCCTGCTGGCCATAGCATCCTCCCTGCTGGTGCTCTTGCTGGCCCTCACCCCGCTCTACCGGTTCCAGGGGATTATGCTCAGCGGCTGGATCAGGCTCACCGGGTACCAGCTGGCCCTCTACGACGCCCCCCTCCGCGTCCCCGTGCTCGACTCCCTCGTGAGGCTCTCCTTCACCCTTGTGCTCGGCCCCCTGCTCTCAACAGCCCTCGTCTCCCTAGCCCTGGCCTCCACAATCATGAGCCCCAAGGTGCCCAGGGTCTACCTCGAGGCGGCGGCGGCCGGCTACGCCGTAGCCGGGCTCACAGTAGCCCTACTCATATCCTTCCTCCGCGTCCTCTTCAGGGACATAATACCCTCCATACCCCTCGGCGGCCGCTTGCCCACAGCCTACGGGGTCTTCACCCTCCGCGGCTCGAGCGGCTGGTACACCGACGCGGGGCTCCTAGCCCTACGCCTCTGGAGCCTCTACCCCCTGCTCGCAGCCCTCCTCATAGCCGCCGCCGCGGCCCTCGTATACTACCTGGCACGCTACTACGAGGACCTCCTCGAAGAACCCCTCGTCTACAATACCAGCTAGCCGGGGAGGAGGGAGAGCCGTGATGCGCGGGGAGCGCAGGAGGCTAGCTCTCGCGGCCCTGGCTCTAGCCATGCTAGCGCTTGTGGCCGACGCCACGCTCTTCGCTGTCAGGAGCCTAGAGGGGAGCGTCCACGCCGAGCCAACCTGGCTGATATGGTACCAGGATCCCGGCACCCCGGGCGTGGTAACGAGCATAGATGGGCTGGAAGCTAGCGCGACCGTGGAGGTGCCGACGGGCATAGTGCTTGAAAAGAGGCACGCAATCTACTACGACACGTTCGACCAGCAGCCCAACTTCACATCCTCACCATACTGTAGCGGCGTCCTGGAGTGGAACCAGACGGGCCACTACATGGTGGTAAACATAAGTGCCCTTGGATGGTATTATGACTGGTGGTATGGTGTTTACCAGCTTCCTAGGTGGTACTGCTACTTCTACCCGTCAAGCCTCGATATAAGCAGCTACGTGGCCAACGGTAGCGGGGTCTACGCGGCAGCCATAATGTGGCGTAATGGATACTACTATGTTGGCGATTGGCTGCGCGTGGGTTTCGCATACGCTAACGACACCACCTGGGATAGCTACCTCATAGGCCTACGCGATGAAGTTCTCGCCAATCTTACCGGCGATAATGCTAATGCTACAGCGTATTACTACAATTATTCTCAGGGGACGTACTACGTCTCGTTGCTGAACGAGTCGTCTCTCCCAAGCGGCGCGTATGGCTTCGAGGGACTATACCACCATAACATGAGTGCCGGTATAGACTTCAACGTATGGGATGCGGGGTTCTGGAGCATAGGCCTTACCGTGAACTCTTCGAGCACGCTGCGAGCGCTCAAAGCCTATATAAACGAGTCGTATAGGTTCACGCCTAATCGCGTCGGCGTGGGCGTCGACACAGAGTATATCTACGCCTATACCCTCGATGGACTTCCATACATATACTTTGACAACTTTGTTGTCACTGTTGACGCTTATCCCTGGCTGGTTAATGTCACGGGGCTCTTGCCCGGCTGGAGGGTTGTGCTGCTGAACTCTACCGGCGGGGTGGTGGACGAGGCTACCGCTGGGAGTGATGGCGTTGCCTCGCTGAGCGTCTGGGGCTACCTGATAGTCCCCAACGCCTCGATAGAGGTCTACGACGACCAGGGCCGGCTGGTGGCCAGGGCGAGCTTCAGCTACGTTGTCGGCGGCGACGTCTACAGGGTTGAGCGCTTCGCCGGCAGGGTGCTAGACATCTACTCGGACCTCGCCCAGGGCTTCGTGACGTGGCTCGAGCTCGTGGACACCAACTGCACCCTGCTGGACAGCGGCCATGTCTACATCTTCCTCTACAACTCGTCGGGGGCCGCGGCGGCGCCCATAGAGGTAGTGGACGGGGTCATAGTGTCCAGCAGCACCGGCCAGGTCCCGGCCGCGCCTACGGGCTCCGGGGGGAGCTGGCTGGCCGGCTGGATATGGGCCACCGCCTACCTGCCCGGCGGGGCCCGCTGCTTCGTCGACCTTAGGGAGGTGTTTGAGGTGGCCCCCGGCGTCTACACCTACGGCCGCGCCAGGATAGTCTTTAGCGCCCGGTAGAGCCCCCCTCTAGCCTCCTGCCCTCCTCCTGGCCGCTGCCGCGGCTGCAGCCGCTGCCGCCAGCGCTGCTGCTAGGAGCGCGGTGCCCGCGCCCGCGCGCGGGAGCGGGCTGGGCTTCTCGGCGGGGCTGGCTTCGGCCAGCCTTGCGGTGAAGGGCGTGGTCATAGTCCTCCACTCCCCGGCGGGCAGCTCCACCCGGAATAGCCTGGCCAGCTTGGCCTCAACGCTCTCCACGAACTCGCCGCCGTAGATTGCGTCGTAGCGGTGGACAGGCTCCACGGCGGCCACCGCGCCCCGGGCCCGGGGCCCGAGCATCGCGAGGGGCAGGGTGTAGCTCGTGGAGCCGCCCGGCAGCAGGGTGGCGGCTGTACCGTTGAGGGTTAGGAGTAGCGGCTCGTCGCCCACGGTCTCCAGCACGTCTAGGCCCCGGAGCACCAGCGTGCCGTTGCCTGCGTCGAGCCAGGTCCCGGCCGCGACCAGGTAGTAGGCCGTGGCCCTCCCGCCCCACATGGCGACTATCCTGACTAGGCCGGGCGAGTCGAGGGGCAGCCTTATCCTGGCCACGCACTCCCCGCCGCTCCTCTTGACGCTGGCGTCGAGCCTCCGGAGGCCCAGCAGGTAGACCCCCTCCACCCGGTAGACCGCGTTGGCCGCGATGCTGTCGGGGCAGGCCCCCTGGAAGCCCAGGGCTACCTCCGTGGAGCCGCCGGGGTTGAAGGCCGGCAGGCTGCCGGAGGCGTAGCGGGCCAGCGGCATCGCGAGCAGCGCCGCCCCGACCCGTATGCTCCCCCTGGGCGGCACCAGGCCCGGCGGCTCCCCCTCGCCGCCGGCCCCGCCGCTCCTCCAGGGGTTGGGGGCCGCCGGGTCCCCGAGGAACGCCGCCTCGCGCAGCACCAGCTCGCCTATGTCCTCCTGGCCGCTGGTGAGGTAGGCCCGGTAGTGGCTGGCGGGCGACACGGCGTAGGCGTTGAGCGCCTGGAGCCAGGCGTCGCCGAGGGTGTCGGCGGAGCCAAGGCTGCGGAGGAAGAGGAGGAGGGGCGCGTCGGCCCCCGCCAGGCTCACCTCGACGCCCCTGTCGCCGGCGCTGACCCCGTCTATCACCTCCACGGCTATCCTGGTGTAGCCCAGGTAGGCCACCGCGTCGCCGCGGCCGAGGAGCGCGTCTGCGAGGCTCGGCGGCTTGAAGGGCGGGTCTACGAGGTCGTAGTCCCAGAACGCTGAGCGGCAGGCGGGGGTGACGAAGACCCCGGGCTCACCCGCCGCGGTGACCTGGTCGCTGCGCAGCTTCTCCTCGAAGTCGTAGTTCCACAGCCCGCCCGGCACGTAGTCCAGGAGCGCGTTCCCGGCCCCGTGGGTGACCAGATAGTAGAGCCCGTAGTCTCCCAGGCGGCTGGCGAACCCCGTCCCGGTGTAGCCCCCCAGGCTGAGCATCATGACGTCGGGCTTCAGGGGGAGCCCCGAGGCCTCCTCGAGGGCCTTCACAACCGCGGCCTCGCCCACCATGAGGTCGGTGGCGAAGGGGGCTCCGCCGGCTAGGAACGCCTCCCCCTGCCAGCTGCCCCCCTCGACCCACCTCCGCAGGGCCTCGACGTAGGCCTGGAGCATGCCCCGGTCGGTGAAGGGTATCCTGCCGACCGCGAGCTCCGCCAGCCCGTCGTAGTTGGGGTCTGCGTAGTAGTAGTCGGTGGGCACAGCCGCCTCGTCGGGGCCCACTAGCTCGCGGAGGATGGGGCTGCAGTAGTAGATGGGGGGCACGTCCCTGGCGCCGCCTATTATGAGCACGTACCTGGCCCCCTTCCCCGCGGCCTCCCGGAGCATGGATACTATCCTGAGCGCCAGGTCCATGTCGTATTTGGGTCCGTTCTTCCCCGGCCTGCACGCCCCGGGGGGCTGCGGCGCCGGCTTGTAGCTGGAGCGTATCTCGTCCACGGTCACTATCCTGACGCTGAGGCCCTGGCTCTCGTGGATCCTGGCTATCTCCCCGGCGGCCTCCAGGGCGGCGGGCTCACCGGGCACGACTATTATCATCGAGGCTGCGCCGCCCGCGGCCTGGCGCCCGGCCCCCGCCTCCTCCAGCACGACCTCTACGGTGGAGCCTGGCCTGCCCGGCACCCAGGCGTAGAGCTCCACCCCCCAGGGCCGCTGGACAAGCCTAACACTGGGCCCCAGGCTCTCCGCGGGCGCGGCTACTGCGAGCCTGCTGAGCCTGCTCCATAGCTCGGGGTCTGGTGTGAAGCTGAGGAGCAGCGGCCTTGGGTTGGCGGCCCTGGGCTCCCAGCCCTGGACTCCTGCCACCCGGTAGCTGCCGGGTGGGAGCACGGCGTGGATGTAGGCCCAGCCGTCGCCACCCACCCTGGCCGTCAGTACCACCCTGCCCTGCTGGCCGCCCGTGGCGGCCCCTGCGTGGGCGTGGATTAGCAGGGCGAGCAGCAGGATGAGGAGCGCCGGCGGGAGTAGACGCCTCAAAACCATCCAGCCCCTGGGGGAAGGGGCCCCGCCCAGTATAAGAAGGGGGCGCCGGCCTGCAGCGGGGGCTAGACGGGGCGGGTGTGGCCCCACTTCTCCAGCGCCCGGGCCAGCTCGCGGTGCTTCTCGGCATACTCCTCGAGGGGCACGCCCTCCACAGCAGCCTCCACCGCCTGCCTCATCGCCGCCGCGCCCGCCCTGGGGCCGTCGGGGTGGCCTATGACGCCGCCGCCCGCCTGGATGATTATGTCCAGGCCCAGGCTCCTTATGACGGGCTCGATGTTGCCCGGGTGGAGGCCGCCGCTGGAGACGGGGAGCACCGGCCGGAGCCCGGCCCAGTCCTGCTCCATGTGGATGATGTCGCCCTCCCGTGGCTTGTAGACGGGCTCCCGGAGCACGCGGGCGTACTCGACCACCTCCCCGGCCCGGGCCTCCATCTTGCCGACGCCGGGCGTGCCCACGTGGAGGTGGTCGAGCCCCGCCAGCCTCCCGAGCTTCGCCACCACGAACATGGAGACGCCGTGCCGGGGGTTCCGGGTGAACGCGGCGTGGAAGGCGCGGTGCCCGTGGATCGCTAGCCCGTATTCCCCGGCTAGCTCCCTGGCGTGCTGGAGCGCGGCCCAGCCGGCGGTGAGGAAGTCTATCATTATGAATTTGTTGCCATAATCCGCGACCAGCTTGATCCTCCGCTCCATCTCCTTCACTGGCGCGGTCACGTTGGCCAGGTAGCCCTTCCTCTCCCCCGTCTCCTTCTCAGCCCTCTCGACGGCCTTCATCACCTCCCGGAGCCTTGCCTCGAACCTGCAGAGCCGCTGGCCGGCAACATTCTCGTCATCCTTCACGAGGTCCACCCCGCCCGCGAGTATCTCGTAGGCCGTCCTCCCATACTCCTCGGGGGTGTACCCCATCTTCGGCTTGGGCACAGTGGCTAGGATGGGGCGGCTCTCGACGCCGAGTATCTTCCTCACGCCCTCTACCCCGTGGCCGGGGCCCGGGAAGCTGGCGACGTAGCCGCGGGGGAGCCTTATCTCCTCTAGCCGCAGGGCCTCGACAGCCCTCATGCCGAAAACGTTGCCCATGACGCTGCTTGCCAGGTTCGGTATACTCCCCTCCTCGAAGAGCTCCGAGGGGTAGGCTATCCAGACGAGCCAGCTCCCATCCCCCAGGCTGTGGAACCGGTATGCCCTGGCGCGGAGCCGGTCGTAGAGGCTCGGCTTAACGCTAAGCGTGGTCCAGGTCCCCACGCTGCTCTCAGCCGCCACCCGGGCGGCGGCGTCGCGCACGCTGAGCCCCTCAGCCGGCGCGACGCGGAACACGGCGACGAGGTCCCCGGGGCCGGGCTCGTAGCCCTCATCCACGAACTCCTGGTAAGCGTCGCGCGGCACGCTGGGCACCCACGCACGTACGCTCTGCTCCCTGCATGGTGTAGGAGGAGCCCGGGGGGCTCCACGTAGAGCCGGCACCACGAGCCCTCATAAACCCTGGCAGAAGCCTGCCCGTGCTACGGGCTCATCCCGGGGTATTAGCGCGGCCATGGAGCAGGCCTCTTGCTCCAAGGCCATGTAGCTTTAAAACCCCGGCCCCTGCTAGCAGAGGGCGGAGGATAGAGGGCAATGCCTGGTATGGGGGCGCGCCGCCTCCACGTACTCGCGCTGTTCCTCTCCATAACCGGTGCCCTAGCCTTCGCGCTCGAGAACAACCTCGCGGGCGCTCTCCTCGCCGCGCTGTTCGCGGTGCAGAGCGTCCTGTCCCTCTTCTCGGGCAGGTAGCCTCTAGGCCATCTTCATCAGCACCGGCGCCAGTATCCTCCGGGCCTCCGCCTCCGCGTCCCCCTCCCCGTAGCTGCGGAACCGGTAGCGCCTGCCCAGCTCCCTCAGTATCTCGGGGCCGGGCTCGAGGACCCCCATCTCGACTAGCTCCTGCAGCAGGTCGGCCGCCAGGGCGGCGGTGTACTGGGCGCTCTCCACACCCCAGCTGATCTCGCCCCTTGTTTCCTCTATTATCCTCCTAGCCTCCTCGGCCACGCTCGCCGGGGTTATGGGCTTCTCCTTCTCCCGCAGCTTAAGCGCCGCGACGAGGGTTAGGAGAAGCTTCCCCCTCCTGCCCGCCTCCTGGAAGTCCTTTAGGAGCCGCTGCAGCGCCTCTCTCAGCTCGGCTATGGCCCTCTTGCCCGCCGTCATCCCGGCGCCCCGGGGGAGGAGGGCCTAGAGGGTGGGTGAGAGTAATAACGTGGCGCCCTCAGCCCCTGGAGCTAGTGCTCCAGGTGCCTCTTTATCTTCTCCCCTATCTCCCGCAGCTCCTCCATGCTGGGCTTGGAGCGGCTGCAGTCCATCTGGCAGCCGTCGCCCTCGAACCTCGGCACTATGTGGAAGTGCACGTGGAATATAACCTGGCCCGCGGCCCGCCCATTATTGGCTACAACGTTGTAGCCCTGGGCGCCCACGGCCTCGACGATCCTCGGCGCCAGCTTCTTAACCACCCGTATCAGTGCAGCCGCTTCCTCGTCGCTGAGCTGCTCGAGCCGCTCCACGTGACGCTTAGGCACGACCAGTGTGTGGCCTGGGTTTATCGGGTATATGTCGAGGAACGCCACCACGTTCTCGTCCTCGTAAACCTTCACTGAGGGCAGCTCGCCGCGGATTATCTTGCAGAACACGCAGTCCTCCGCCACAGCCCTCCACCCCTGCGCGGGGAGAAGCTCTTCAAGGATCCGTGTAGAGGCTAATCCCGCCGCCGGGCTCAATCGTTCTTAAAGGCTCCGCTCCTCTGCACCGGAGGCTGCGGCCCCCGCTGGGCGGAGAGGCGGGTGGCGGGGCTTCTCGACTGCTGCAACCCCGCCCCGAGCTGCCCAGCCGCCTCCCCTACCGGGCCCCCATCATGGCTTCGAGCTCCCTGGCGGCGGCTGGCAGTATCTCGCCGGCCCTACGCCTCGATACGAAGACTGCGAGGCTGTCGAGGCTGGTCGGCTCCAGGTTGATTATTGCCAGTCTCGCGCCCCTCCGGGCGGCGTACTCTGGTATCAGGGCGGCGGGGTAGACTGTGAGGCTGGAGCCGACCACTAGCACGAGGTCCGCGCGCCCGGCCTCCCGGTAGGCCTCCCGCAGCGCATCGTCCGGCAGGGGCTCGCCGAAGAACACGGCGTCGGGCTTGAGGACGCCGCCGCACCGGGGGCAGCGGGGGAGCCTGCCCTCCTCCACCTCCCTCAGCGCCTCCTCGAGGGGGACGCGGTGGCCGCAGCGGGTGCAGCGGGCCCAGCGGAGGCTGCCGTGGAGCTCTATAACCCTCCTGCTCCCCGCCGCCTGGTGGAGCCCGTCAATGTTCTGGGTTATGACAGTCTTTACGACGCCGAGTTCCTCCATCCTGGCCAGGGCGTGGTGGGCGGGGTTGGGCCGGGCTCCGCGGAACCCTGCGAAGAGCTCTGCGAAGAGCCTCCAGACGCCCAGCGGGTCCTCCATGAAGTACTCTATGCTGAAGACCTCCGGGTCCACGCGGCGCCAGAGCCCCTGGGGGCCCCGGAAGTCGGGGATGCCGCTCTCGGTGCTCACCCCCGCCCCGGTGAAGGCTACTGCGTAGCGGGAGCCTGCCAGTAGCCTGGCCAGCCTCCTGGCCTCCTCGGCTAGGCCCATGGCCCGCGGCGCCCCTCCTCCCGGGGGATGGGGTTGGAGCCCTATAAGCCCGGGGCCATGCCCCTAGGCCCGCCTCCCCCGGGGAGGGGCGGAGGACCAGTCATGGACTCCTGTGGCGGGGGGCTCGAGAGGGGCCGCGAGTACATAGCGGTTTTCGTCCACGGCAGGGACCGGCCCGGCATAGTAGCCGGGATAGCTGGGGTGCTTGCGGAGGCGAACGCAAACATAATGGACATCTCGCAGACTGTTATGAGGGGCATATTCACCATGGCTATGGTGGTCGATGTCACTGATGCGAGGCTCGGCGTCGAGGAGCTACGCCGCCGGCTCGAGGAGAAGGCGGCGGAGCTTGGCGTGGAGGTCAGCGTCCACCACATAGACGTGGTAAGGTACCTGGAGAGGCCCTAGCGGGGGTTGCCTGGGCTTGTCTACGAGGTTCAGCGTGTCGGAGATAAGCGAAGTAGCCGAGATGATACGCTACCGCAGCCTGGATGTGAGGAGCGTCACTCTGAGCATAGACGCCGGTGTCTGCTCCTCCCCCAGGCCCAGGGAGCTGGTCGACTGCCTGGCCCGCCTCGTCGAGGAGCATGGCCGCCGCCTACGCCGGGCTGTGGAGCGGGTCTCCTCCAGGCTCGGGGTACCCGTGACCACGGCCAGACTCGCGCTCACTCCAATGGAGCAGCTGCTTGCTCCCGTGGCCGGCTCGCTAGGCGTGGAGAAGGCAGCCGAGGCGGGCTTTGAGGCCGCGGCCGAGATGGAGCGGGCCGCGGAGCGGGCCGGCGTTGACTACATCGGCGGCTTCTCGGCCTTCGCCGACCGGGGTGTGGGGCCCGGCGGCAGGGCGGTGGTGGAGGCGCTCCCCAGGGTGCTGGCGGAGACCGGGAGGGTGATGGGCTTCGTCAACGCTGCCTCCACGATGCTGGGGCTGAACATGGAGGCGGTGGCGGCGGCTGTGAAGGCGCTGCTGAGGGCGGTGGAGGCGGCGGGCTCCCCGCTGCCGGGGGCGAAGTTCCTGGTCACGGTCAACGTTGCGCCCGATATACCGTTCCTCCCCGCCGCCCACCACGGCCTCGGAGAGGCTGATGGAGCGGTCAACGTTGCTATAAGCGGCCCTGGTGTCGTGGCGGCTGTGCTCCGCCCCCTCCCGCAGGACACGCCCCTAGAGAGGCTCTACGAGGAGCTGAAGAGGATAGGCTTCAAGATATCCAGGCTGGGCCAGCTCGTGGCGGAGTGGGTCGCAGCGGAGGCCGGCTACACGCTGGGCAGCGTCGACCTCTCCCTGGCGCCCACCCCCGAGCCTGGTGACAGCATCGCCGCAGTGCTGGAGGCCATTGGCGTCGAGTTCGGCGCCCCGGGCAGCATAGCGGCGCTAGCTATGCTCATAGACGCGCTTCGGAAGGGGGGCGGCATGGGAGTCTGCTGCGCCGGCGGCTACAGCGGCGCAATGATACCCGTCTCCGAGGACAGCGGCATCGCAGAGGCAGCGGCCCGGGGCCTGGCCACCATGTACAAGCTGATAGCTATGACGGGTGTCTGCAGCACCGGGCTCGACATGGTCCCGGTGCCCGGCGACACTGACTGGAGGAGGCTCGCAGCCCTCACGGCGGACGTGCTCGCCCTAGGCATGGCGCAGGGGAAGGTGCTTGGAGTCCGCCTCCTCCCGGCCCCAGGGAAGAAGCCCGGCGACACGGTGAGCCTGGGAGGCCTGCTCGGCGAGGCCCCGGTCATGGACCCGGGGCCGGGCAGGGTGGAGGAGTTCATCGAGAGGGGTGGGAGGATACCGCCGCCCCTACGCAGGCTCCTAGCCGGCTAGCCTCTCCCCCAGCAGCTTCCAGTACTCCTCGTCCCCCAGTATAGTCTCCTGCTCCCTCCTCACCTTGAAGAGCAGCCCCGCCGCGCCACGCCTCACGAAGCCGGCTAGCCGCTCAAGCCTCTCCCTCGGAGGCATGGGCCTCGAGGGGAGCCCGCTCCTCCCGATACTCGCCTTAGCCACCAGCCAGAGCCCCACGTTGCCCGGTGTCGCCAGCTCCCTGACCTGCTCCTTCTCCAGCTCCCCGCCATGAGCCCACCAGAGCTCCCGGACGAAGGAGATGCCGAGAGCCCTCATTATCTTGTCCTCCCAACCGGCGTAGAGCTCGTCAGCCCTCTCCAGCACCTCTCTAGCCACCTCCTCCACGTCGAGGCCCCGGAGGGGCGCCCGGGTCGCGGCGGAGATCAGCGCGGTATCAGCGACGGGCTTAACGCTCCCGTGCAGATAGGCCACTGCAGCCGCGTAGGCGCTGTGGAGCACAGCCTCCATGAACTCCTCCACCGGGTCCCCCGCCTCCAGCGGGCCCTCGCCGAGCAGTATGGCCTCAACCTCGGCAGGCTCCACCGGGTCCGTTGCGACGGGTACCTCGTCCACCACCAGCCAGGGCACGCTCCATACAGAGCGCCCGAGAACCTGAGAGGCGGCGGGCTCCGCCGTGGAGACAAGCCTCACGCTGTCTAGCAGCCCTTTGCCCGCCAGGTGCTTCACGACCTCGTAGCTGCTGGCGCACGTCGGGTGGATGTAGAGCGTATACTTATTATACTCCCCCGGCAAGGCGTGCGCACCGTGTTCTAGTGCTTCCCCGCGGAGAAGACCGGGTATTGTTAAGGCTAGCCGTGGCGCCTAAGGATGCTAAGGAGGAGAAAGCGGGGCTAGAGACTGAGGGCCTCCCTGGCCTCGCGGATAGCCTTCTCGGCCTCCTCTAGCTTGCCGGAGGCCTGGCGGACCGCCTCCCTAAGCCGGCCGAGCTTCTCCCGCATCTCAGTGTTCTCGGCGCGTAGCTGCTTCAGCTCCTCCTCCAGCTTCTTCACCTGCTCGTGGAGCTGCTTCAGCTCCGTCTCGGCCTCCGGGCTTACTATGGGGACCGCCAGCTTCAACTCGCCCCGCGTCAGCATCTCGTAGGTCTCCCGGACCAGCTTGCCCGCCTTGGTCTCCCCGCGGAGGTGGCGGCGTATCGTAGCCTCGGTGCGGCCCAGCTCCTCGGCTATCTGGCTCACAGTGTACCCGGCCTTCTCCATGGCGAGCGCTGCCGCCGCCACCGCGAGGCTGTCGACCCAGGTGAGGAACTCCTCCTTGTTCAGAGCAGCCTTTATAACGTCCGGCCTGAACATGGTGCCTATTATGAGCATTGCCTCGAGCTGCCTAACCTCCCTCTTGGAGACGGGCTTGACCGGAACCTCTACCGGCAGGGAGACCTCGCGTAGCTTGAGGCCCTCCTCCTGGTTAGACTCCTGGGCGGCCATACGTACACCCGTAATATGGTGTAGGGGGCTCCTTGAAATAAAAAGCTGTCCTCCATGCCCTCGGGCCCACCCTAGTATATCATGAGGGGCAGTATGTCGCCGCCCCCGCCATGGAACCTGCCTCTTATGTTTATCCTGTAGCCGCACTTGGGGCAGCGGTTGTCCCGGGTGAGCCTCCAGGCCAGTATAGCGAAGCCCCTCCTCTCTATCACCTTGTAGCCGCAGCGTGGACAGTAGGTGCTCTCAAGCGGGTGGCCCCACACGTTGCCTATGTAGACGTACTGTAGACCCTCCTCCTTCGCCGCATTGGCCAGCCTCTCCAGGGTCTCCACGGGTGTGGGCGGCACATCCCTCATCCTAAAGTCTGGATGGAAGCGGAGCAGGTGGAAGGGCGTCTCCGGGCCGAGGTTCTCGACTATCCAGCGTGCGAGCCTCCTAATATCCTCCACTCGGTCCCCATACTTGGGCACCACCAGGTTGGTGACCTCTATGAACCAGCCGGCCTTCTTCATCTCCAGCAGCGCGGTGTAGATTGGGGAGGGGTCGGGGACAGCCATAAACCTGCGGTAGAACTCGGGGTTCCCGCCGCCCTTGAAGTCCACCGTGGCGGCGTCCATGTAGGGGGCTAGCGCCCTTATCGCTTCGGGGGTGGCGTAGCCGTTGGTCACCATCATGTTGAAGAGCCCGTGCTTCTTAGCTATCTTAGCTACATCCCTCATGTACTCGAAGAATATTATAGGCTCGTTGTAGGTGTAGGCTATCCCGTCGGCCCCATACTCTAGGGCCTTCTCTACGACCTTCTCGGGCTCCACGTAGCGGCCGTAGAGCCCTCTCTCGAGCCGGGACTGGCTTATCTCCCAGTTCTGGCAGAACTGGCAGTAGAAGTTGCAGCCCACAGTGCTTATCGAGAGAACCTGGCTCCCGGGCTCGAAGTGGAACATGGGCTTCTTCTCTATAGGGTCAATATTCATCGCCGTGAGCAGCCCGTAGACGAGGGTGTAGAGCCTACCCCCTACGTTCTTCCGGACCCCGCAGACCCCATACTTGCCCGGCGCTATGATGCAGCGGCGGGCGCAGAGGTCGCAGCGCACGTAGCCCGGCCTATCCCGGAGCGGCACCCACAGCTCGGCCTCACGCACATAGGGACGCCGGGGCAGGCTCTCCTGCCTCACCTGCCCGCCGGAGGTAGTGGACGCCACAGCCTGCTACCCAGCCTTACGGATGGGCGCCGGCCCCGTATCAACGATACCCCAGCCCTGGCGCCCCCGAGAAGGGGGCCCGCGCGCCGGCCCCTCTCTACACATCCCTCGGGCCAGCCGCTGCCTCTACAAGCCGGTCTAGACCCTCCTCAATCCTCATACGGCCCTGAAGCCTCATGACCGGCTCTCCTCCAATATACAGCACCACCGCGGGGCTCGCTATCACGTGGTGGTGGTAGAAGAGGCTCCGGGCGTCCGCGTCTAGGCACGTCTTGTGGAACCTGGTGCACACCACCAGGTATACTTTCAGCTTGGTGCCCAGGGCCTCTCCCAGCTTCTCGGAGAGCTTCTGGAGCACCTCGTTGCAGGAGTGCCTGCACACAACATTAACGAACACGAGTATCGCGCTATCGAGGCCCGGCTGCCCCTTGACGCGCTGCCAGCCATGCTCTGGATCGTAGCTGAAGACGCCCTCCTCCAGCTCCGGGCACAGTAGCGGTCCACGGGCCTCAGCCAAAGCCGCTCCCGCGAATTTCAGCGAGGTTTTCGCAAGATTTCCAATTAGCTTTGCGCTTATGGCCCGCGGGCCCCTGGCGCCCGGGGGCTCGGGCGTGTAGGGGGCGTCAGGGTCGCTCCACCACTCCTCATCCAGGGGGTGTTGGCGTCGGCACGTCCCTACTACCTCACCCGCCCCCTGGTGGTCCAGGGTGCCCGCCCACCCGGTGCTAATATAGCCGTGGCCCTCCGGGGCTTAGGGTAGGCTCCTTAGCTTCTCGAGCCCCTTGCCGGGCTCCACCCTGTAGACGCCCTCCAGCTCGACCGTCTCGAGGGCCAGCCCCTCCTCAAGGGCTAGGTCGCGGAGCGTGCTTGATATGTATCCCGCGGCGCCCTCCGCCTGGAAGCCTATGGGCTGGTAGTACCTCTTCCTGGCCTCGTCGAGGCCTGGCCTGAGGTAGCCGGTAACGTAGAGGCTCGGCTCGATGCCGTCACGCCTCCTCTCCAGAACCACTACCGCGAGGTCGAGGGCGTTCCTGGTGAACGCCGTGGCCTCTGCCAGCGCCTCCGCCAGCCCAACGCCCATTCTAATCCTTCTTGCGAGTAGCACGGCTAGCATGTGGCTGTCAGTGTACATGTCTGCCTCCAGCCCTAGAGCCCCGGCCAGCTTCTCCTTATCGAGCCCACCGTTGTGGGCTAGGTAGAGCTCGAGGCTGCCTCCGGGCGTTTCCAGCGTGACGGGGTAGGGGTGGGCGTTCAGCGTGCCCCGGGGCTCCCTCCGCCCAGCCCTCCTGGCATGGGCCACCACGTAGGCCTCCTCGGCAGCGGCTATGAGGCCCGCCGCCCGCTCTGCGGCGCCGCTCAGCGCTTCAAGGTTGGCCTTGCAGGCCTCCTCCTCGCCGGCGGCGGGGGTCTTGGCGTCGAACCTCTCGTAGAGGAGCCTCCAGGAGCCCGCCAGCCTGGCGGCTATGAGGAAGCCGTAGCCGTGGCAGTGCCTGGCCTCGCCCCCGGTAACCTCGGCAAGGTAGGGGTCGCCCGATGCGGTCCTCGCGAGGAGCCGTAGCAGCCTTGCCAGGAGCCAGGCGCCGTCCCTGCTCCACGCGGCACCCGCCAGCATGCGGCACAAGGCCCGGCGGCCACCAGGGCTTCGCAAAGGAGGGGCGGCTGGGATAATGTGGCTGCCGGCGCCGCGTGGGCGGCCTCGGCTCACGGCCGTAGCCCACACCGCCCCCTCCGCCCCGGGGGCTTCGGGCTGACGTGCACACGTCAGCGGCCTCCAGAGGGCCTTCCCCGCATCCTCGGGGCGCTCTATAAGCTTGTAGCCGCCGGCCAGCCCCGCGGGTAGAGGTAAATAGTTGGACCCTAGGGCCAACATCCTTCGGGGCTCCTAGGCCATGCACACCTCTCAGGGGTTGGACGCCTACGGCCCCGCTGCCGGGGAGGTGCTGGAGGCGCTGCGAGGCCGGGTCCTCTTCTCCGTGGTGGCCGGGAGCACGGCGACGTCCACCATACCGGGGATAAGCATAGCCGGGCCCAGCCCGGAAGCCACCGTCCTCACCCCCACGCTCGACGCGGAGTACCTGCTGGCCGGCCGCCCCCTAACGCTCAGCGTGGTCCCCGTCTCGCCCGAGGGCCTCCCGACGCCCGCGGTCATATCGAGGGCCATAGTGGCTAACAGGCTTGGGCTGCCCCTGCTCGTCGTCGACGCGGGCTGCAAGCAGGTACCGAGGGTGCCTCACGCAGCCCTCCCCTCGAGGATGCCTGGAGGGAGGATAGACAAGGAGCCCGCGCTTCCCAGGGGCACCGCGCGCAGCCTCTACATGGAGGCCCGGCTCTTGGGCTCCAGCCTTGCGCGGGGCCTCGACGCGCTCGTGGCGGGCGAGACCATACCCGGCGGCACCACTGTGGCGGCAGCGGTTATGGAGGCCTTAGGCTACCGGGCGCTGGGCAGGGTGAGCAGCAGCTCCGCGAGCAACCCTCACGGGCTCCGCGAGCGGGTTGTGAGGGCAGCCCTCTCCAGGCTGCACGGCGCCGGCGACGTGTTCGAGGCTGTAGACGAGATCGGGGACCCGGTCCACGTCTCCCTCGCCGGCCTGGCGGCCGGCGCCGTGGAGGCGGGCGCGTGGGCCGTGCTGGCCGGCGGCACCCAGATGGCCGCGGTGCTGGCGATACTCTCCAGGGCGGAGCCCAAGGCGCTGGAGAGGGTGGCTGTGGCGACCACGCCGTGGATAATCAGGGACGGGACGGCCGACCTCCTGGGCCTGGTGCGCGACATAGCCCCCAGGGTGGCGGTGCTAGCCGCCAGGTTCTCCATGGCCGGGTCGAGGCACGCTGGGCTCCGGGCCTACGAGAAGGGCTACGTGAAGGAGGGTGTGGGCGCCGGCGGCGCGCTAGTCCTCGGCGCGGCCCGCGGGCTCCCGGCCAGGGAGATGCTGGAGGCGGTCGAGGAGGAGTATGAGAGGATAACCCGTGGTGCCGGGGATGCCGGCTCCCGGGGCCAGGCTTGAGGGCGACACCCTGGTGGTGGAGCTGGGGGGCAGGTACAAGGTCCTCTCCAGCATCTCAGGGCTGGTCTCCTCAGAGCACATAGTGTTCCACCACGTGCCCAGGGGCTTCAGCGTCCGCGACGTGGAGGCCTACCGCCGCGAGGTGGCTAGAAGCCACGGGCTCCCGGAGGAGACGCCGGTCTTCCTCACAGCAGTGGAGCCCGGCCGCCACCAGGTGCTGAGCAGCGGCGGCGTCCACGTGGTGGCCACGGTGGGGCTCGAGCCCCCGGTCTGCGTGGAGCAGGAGCGGCTCTACGAGCCCCCCATGGCCGGCACGATAAACATAGCAGTGATAGTGGAGGAGCAAGTCCTCACGCCGGCGGGGCTCGTGGACCTCCTCCGCGTGGCCGTGGAGGCTAAGACGCTCGCGGCCTCCCTCCTCCTGCTCCCCTGCAGGGGCCGCGCCTCCGGCACAGCCACCGACGCGGTGGCGGTGGCGGCCAGGGTGGATGAGAAGGGCCTCCCCTGGGCCGGGATGGCCACGAGGCT
Source organism: Pyrodictium brockii (assembly GCF_055379715.1). Taxonomy (NCBI): domain Archaea; kingdom Thermoproteati; phylum Thermoproteota; class Thermoprotei; order Desulfurococcales; family Pyrodictiaceae; genus Pyrodictium; species Pyrodictium brockii. The sequence continues at coordinate 1,205,308 of NZ_AP042401.1, read as the reverse complement.
CGGCAACACCGTGGCGAGGCTTGTCCGCGAGGCCGTGCTCCGGGGCGACAGGAGGAGCCTAGGGGAGAGGCTGCGCGGGGCGCTGGGCCTCGGCCCCGAGGAGCTGCTCGAGGACATGCTGCGGATGTACCGCCGCGCCCCGGTGCCCGGGGTGAGCCTGGAGGAGGCCTCCAGGCTGCTCCAGGAGATGCTTGACAGGGTGCTCCGCGACCCCAACGTCTGGGCCTTCCTCGTCGCCGCCAGGGAGCTTGACATCCACGGCGTCTCTGGCACCCTGCCCGGGCTCAGCCGCGGGGGCTTCGAGGCGGACAGCAGGGGCATAGTCGCTGACGAGGCGCTCGCAGCCGCGCTCGCGCTCTACCTGGCGGGGTTCCGCGGGCTCCTTGCAGCCTACTGGGTCGACCGCTCCAAGCACGAGGCTGGCCTGCGCCTGGCCAGCCTGCCCGTCTTCGGGGATGACGCGGCCGCCGCGCTCGCGGGGGCGCTGCTCGCCAGGCTCTACGACCGGCTGCTGGGCACCGGCGTCTAGGGCGTGGACCCGGCTTGATGGCCGCGGCCGCGGTGATAATGGCCGGCGGGAGGGCTAGGAGGCTGGGGGGCGTGGCTAAGCCCCTGCTCCGGGTCTGCGGCTCCACGATTCTCGAGCGCGTAGCGGCCGCCGCCCTTGAGGCTGCGCGGAGGGTGGCGGTGGCTCTCTCCCCCTACACGCTTCCCGCGGCCAAGCCTCTCTGCCCCCGGCTCCCGGTAGACGCGTGCATGGAGCTCCCGGGCGCCGGCTACCCAGCCGACATGAGGCTCGCGGCCGAGGCTGTGAGGGCTAGGCCCCTCCTGTTCCTCCCCGCGGACACGCCCTTCCTCAGCCCCCGGAGGCTCAGGAGGTTTGTCAGGGAGGCTGTGGCGGCGGCCGCGGGCCTGGCCACCCTCGAGGCAGGCGGCCGGGGGCCGCTGGGCGTCTCCCTGCTCCTCGGCGGCTGGGAGCCCTGGGTGACGATCCGGCAGGAGTGGGGGCCCGACCTCCTCAACGTGAACACCCCGGAGGACCTTGTGGAGGCTGAGAGGCTTTGCCGGCGGCTAGCCTGAGGATCCACGGGGGCAGCCCGCCGCCCTGCTGCCACGACTTCAGCGCTCCTGCCAACCCGCTGGGGCCCCCGGCCTGGCTGGGCGAGCTTCTGGAGGAGTGCATGGCGAGGAGGGTTCACCTCCGCTACCCGAGCCCTGGCCTCGAGGAGCTGCGGGAGGCTATAGCCTGGTTCCACCGCGCCGACCCCCGGATGATAGTGGTGGTTAACGGCGCAGCCGAGGCGCTGGCGGTGCTCCCGCTCCTCCTCCACGCGGAGAGGCTCGTCGTGGTCGAGCCCGGGTTCGGGGACCACGGGGTCCAGGCGCCGGCCATGGGGCTGGGGCTGGCAAGGGTGGTCATGGAGAGGGGCGGGGAGGGCTTCACTATCGACGAGGCCCGTGTGCTCGAGGCGGCGGAGGAGGGCTCAGTGGTGGTCCTCTCCAGGCCCAGTAACCCGACCGGCTACCTGGCGCCCGCCGACCTCCTCGCGGACCTCGCCCGCAGGCTCGCGGAGAGGGGCTCGTGGCTTGTGGTGGACGAGGCTTTCATCGACCTCTCGCCGGGCGCGGAGCCGCTGGAGCCGGGCCCCGGCCTGGTGGTGGTCCGGAGCCTCACCAAGACCTTCGCCTCCCCGGGGCTCCGGCTGGGCTACATCTACGCCGAGGAGTGGCTGGCCAGGAAGCTGGACGGCGCTCGCCAGCCCTGGCCCGTAGGGGGTCTCGAGGCCTGCGTCTACCCCAGGCTGCTCCACGACCCCCGGAGCCGGGACTACGTCGCCAGGGGCCGCGAGCTGGCGGCGCTGGAGTCCAGGAGGCTCGCCCGGAGGCTCGCGGAGATGGGGCTGCGCGTCTACCCCTCCAGGGCGCCCTTCCTGCTCCTGGGGCATCCCTGGCTCCCCCACCCCGCGATGCAGGAGGCCCTCACGGCCCAGGGGGTCTACGTGAGGGATGCCTCGAGCTTCCACGGGCTGGGCCCGGGCTACAGCAGGGTCTCGATCAGAACCCCTGGTGAGAACGATGTCCTCCTACGCGCGTTCGAGAGGGCGCTCGAGGGGGCTAGGCCTCCGGGGGGCTGCTAGGAGGCTGGCCTGCCTGGCGTCGTTCCTCACGCGGCTCCCTCTGGGCTGCCACGATATCGAGGAGGCTGCCAGGGGCTACCCCCTGGTCCCCCTAGTCGGGCTAGTCGAGGGAGTGCTCGTCTACGCTGCCATGCTGGCCTCCCGGCTCCCCGGCGTAGCGGCCGCCCTCGGGCTGGCGGCCCACGTGCTGGTGACCGGGGCCCTCCACTTGGACGGCTTCGCCGACTACAGCGACGCTGCCGGCGCCGGCGCTCGCGGCGACAGGGCGCTGGAGGTAATGAAGGATCCGAGGCGCGGAGGCTTCGCGCTAGCCTATACGGCCACCCTCCTGCTGGCCAAGTACGCGGGCTTCATGGCGGCGTGGCGTCGCTGGCCGGTGGTGCTCGCCTCCTACCTGGCAGCAGCCGAGGCCATGTACATGGTCTCCCTGCTCCTCCCCGCCCCGGGCTACGAGGGGCTCGGCAGTCTCTTCCGGAGGCTCGGCACCGGGGGAGGCGCGGCCACGGTTAACATGGCCGTCTACGCGCTTGCGGCCCTGGCGCTCCTGCTCCAGGATCCTCTGGGGGCTTCCGCGGCGCTGGCTGGGGGCGTGGCGGCCGCCCTGGTGGCGGCCCGGGACGCTCGGGGGAGGCTCGGCTACGCCTCGGGCGACGTGCTCGGCTTCGCCTACGAGCTCGCCCATACATCCGCCCTCCTAGCGGCCGCGCTGCTCGCCGGCTAGGGGTGCCGCGGCGCCATGGCTCCCGCGTGGCTCCCCGTGTGGCTCTATCCCGGGAGAGTCCTTCTGGCCGAGGCTATCCTACTGGCTCATGTGCTCGACTTCATCTACCCCTTCCACCGGGGCCTCCTGCTCCGGGTGCACCCCGTCCACACCTCCTACTTCATGGCCAAGCGGCTGGCTCCCCCCGGCTCGGGCAGGCTCCGGGGCGCTGCGGCCTGGGCGGCTGTGGTGGGCTCCCACCTGGCGGGCTACGCGCTCCTCCTCTACGCCGCGTGGAGGCTCAGCCCCCTGGCCTGGCTCCTGGCCGCCTCCTGGGTGCTGAAGACCTCGTTCTCGCTCCGCCTCCTACTGGAGACCGTCTGGCGGGCCGCGGCGCTCATGGAGAAGGGCTGCGTCGACCAGGCCCGCAGCCTGGTCCAGGGCCTGGTGCGCCGCGACGTCTACAGGCTGGGCCCTGGCCACGTGGCGAGCGCGGCGGTGGAGAGCCTCGCGGAGAGCCTGGTGGACGGCTACACCTCGCCGCTCTTCTACACGCTGCTCCTCGGGCCGCTCGGCGGCCTCCTCCAGAGGCTGGCTAACACGCTCGACGGCGCCCTCGGCTTCAAGACGCCGGAGTACCTGGAGGCCGGCTGGGCGAGCGCATGGGTGGACACGCTGCTCAACTACGTCCCCGCCCGCGTCACCGCCGTGCTGATAGCCCTGGCCTCCCCCGCCGCCGGGGGCAGCGTGGCGGCGGCGCTGCGGGTCTGGAGCCGCTACGCCTCCTCCACCGAGAGCAGGAACGCCGGCCACCCGATGAGCGCCATGGCGGGCGCGCTGGGAGTGAGGCTGGAGAAGCCCAGCAGCTACGCGCTCGGGGAGGCCCAGCTACCCGGTCCCCGGGAGATGAGGCGCGCTGTGCGCGTCGCCCTGCTGGTGGCCGCTGCCTGGCTCCTGCTGGCACTGCTCGCCCTCACGCTGGCCTAGCAGTGGCAGTCCGGCAGCTCTATGCCGGTGAGGGCCTCCAGCTCCGTCCTGCCCAGCGCCTCGGTGCCGGCTCCCTGCTCCGCGGGGGTCTTCGGCCTGTCGGCGACGAGCGTGAGGCCGTGGCGGCGGAGGATGCTGCGGAGCAGCTCCTTCCCCTCCCACACGCTCTGCCGGAGGCACTCGAGGGGCGTGCTCATAACAGTCTCGAGCACCTCGTCGCTGAGCAGGGGTGCGTGGGCCTCCACGCCGATACACTCGGCCAGCTCCATGCCCGGGTACCTGCCCCTAGCGGCCATCCGGAGTATTGTATCCCTCAGTTCCCCGGGGCCTAGGCTCAGCATGAACCGGTAGCCAGCGAACACCTCGTCGCCCCCGTCGCCTAGGAGGATGCAGCGGCAGCCAAGCCTCCTAGCCTCCTCGAGCGCCCGGAGGAATACAATGTCGTTCCTCAGCTCCACGTGGTCCCTCCTGCCCGTGCACCTTATGACCAGTGGTGCGTGCCCCGCTATGTAGCCCGGGTCTACGGGGACAACGTGGAGCTCTATCCCCAGCTTGCCGGCCACGTAGAGTGCGTAGGGGAGGTCTCTCGGCAGCCCCCGGGTGTAGAAGGCCGTGACCCCGCGTAGGGGCAGGGCCTCCAGCCTCGCGGCGAGCGCCACCACGGTGGTGTCGATGCCGCCGCTCATAGCTATGCAGTCGCAGCCCACGCTCCCGACGTAGCGGCGCAGGGCGCTTAGCACAAGCTCCTCAGCCGCTCTGCAGGAGAGCCCGGCCACCCAGCTACACCACCCTGAGGAGATGATAGCCCTGGATCTCCAGCTTTTCCACCACCTGGTAGGGGAGCCTCTCCTCGTGCCTGGGGCTGTCGATGACCAGGGTGTGGTACTCTCCCTGCTCGCCGAGGGGGTCTACCCCGGCCCGCTTGGCGTCCTCCACTAGCTCCTCCACAGTATCGCGTGAGAAGACCCTGCCCAGCCACCGGCTAAGCCTGGCGTCAACCCCGGTGAAGAGCGCCTCTATCCCCGCCTCGGCCTCCCGGTAGGCCAGCTCCGCGGGATCCATGCCCCAGAGGGGCTCGCTCAGCCTGGCCCCCGCGTCTGCAGCCACAGCCTCCATGTAGCGGAGGTGGTCCTCGACATAGACGTCGCCCGCGACCACCTCGTCCGCGCCTAGCCTGCGTAGGATCTCGACAGTCTCTTCCCTCTCCCTCCCCCTGTGGAGCCTCGCCACCACCACCGGTATCCCGGCCAGGTTGAGGGTCTCCACGGTCTTCCCGAGGTTCAGCAGGTGGGGGCTGGGCCTGGGGAAGCGGTAGACCAGCACCAGGCCGAGGTCCACCGGCCACCTCTGCATCGCTGCGTAGAGGGAGTCCTTGCCCCCGGATAGCAGGGCCACTCGGACCAATGGGCTGCCCACCGGCACCCTTCCAGCAATATCCTTAAATAATACTGGTTATGGTGCACTGCTGGCCCCGGAAAGGTGTACCAGGGGGCGTGTGACGGGTTGCATATACCCGACGGCTACCTGGATCCATACTGGTGCGCAGCCACCTACGCCGTCAGCGTGGCCTACCTGGCGGCTGCGTGGAGGAGGCTCCGCGGCCGCCTGACACGCGAGCAGGTGACAGCCGCGGCGGTGCTGGCGGCCGGCATATTCGTGGCGCAGATGCTGAACTGGCCGATACCGGGCGGCACCTCGCTCCACTTCGTGGGCGGCGCTCTCGCCGCCATACTGTTCGGGCCCTGGCTCGGCCCCTACGTGCTAGCCCTGGTTGTAACCACCCAGGCGCTCGTCTTCCACGACGGCGGGATAACAACGCTGGGCGCCAACATACTGAACATGGCTATCATAGACGGTCTTGTGGGCTACGCGGTGTACCGGGCCACGGTGAGGGCGCTGGGGGCTACGCGTGGAGCGAGGCTGCTGGGTGCCTTCCTGGGGGGATGGCTAGGCATAACCCTGGCTGGAGCGATGGCCGGTGTCGAGATAGGGCTTAGCCCGTCGTTCCCCTACGGTGTGAAGATAACTGTGCCTGTAATGGCTGGCTGGCACGCCCTCCTAGGTATAATAGAGGGTGTGATAACGGCGCTGGTTGTGGACTACCTGTACCAGCACCGCAGCCCGCTGGTCGAGGCGGCTGAGAGGGCCACCCTAACAGTCAAAGCCTAGAGGGGGTGGGGGCCGTGCCCGGCCTCTTCTCGAGGTACCGGGGCGCGTTCATAGCCATGGCCGTGCTGCTGGTGGTGAGCCCGGTCTTCGGCGTGATACTGGCGGACAAGCTAGGCTACCACGAGCCCCTCGACGTCGCCGCCGAGAAGCTAGGGCTCCAGGAGAGGAGCCTTGGCGAGTGGACGCCGTTCAGCGACTACACGTTCCCAGGGCTGCCCGACACGCTGGGCTACATAGTCGCCGGCGCCGTAGGTGTAGCAGTGATCCTCGCCATAGGCTACGTGGCTGCGAGGCGCGTCGGGCGGTGAGCAGAGGACGGGGCTTGCTGGACGAGGCACTGGCGGGCTTCCTCAGCGAGCTTAGGGAGGCGGCTCTCTACCTGGCGGCCGGCGAGGGCCCAGTGGAGCCCCGCCACCCTGGCCTCGTTTTTCTTCTCCTCGTCGTGGGCGTGGCCCTCGTCTCCTACTCGCCGCCGCTCCCAGCAGCCGCGGGGCTCCTCGCCTCCATGCCCGTGCTCGCCTACGCTGCCCTATCCCGCCGAGGCCCCGTAGCCCCGGTGGTCAGGTCGGCAGCCTACGTGGTGGGGGCCTCAGCCCTGGTCGCCCTCCCCCTGCTGCCCCTCCACCGTGGGTCTCAGGCGCTCCTCTTCCTCCTGCGGGTCTCCGCGGCCTCCGCCATGGTGGCCTCCGTGGCGGCCCTGGTGGGGTGGAGGCGGCTGGCCGAGGGCCTGGGGGAGCTCGGGCTCCCGGGAGAGATCGTGGAGGGCCTCAGCCTGGTGGCCCGCTACGTGCCCCTCCTCGCCTCGGAGATGCTCCGGCTCCTCGCTGCCAGGAGGGCCAGGAGCCTTGGGCGCCCGGGGCTCCGCGAGGCCTGGAGGCTCCTGGCCGGTGCTGCCGGGGAGCTCCTGGAGAGGAGTATGCAGCGCGCCACGCTGCTCGGCATGGCTATCGAGGCTAGAAGCCTGTCCCCGCTGACCCGGGGCCGGGGGCGTGGAGGGGGGTGGGCAGGCTCAGCCGCGGAGCTTCTCGCCTATCTCCCCCCGGCAGCGGTAGTGGCGGTGGAGGTGGCGGCCCTGCTTGCCGGTTGTTGAGGCCCGTGGCGTCTGGTTCGAGTACTCCCGCGGCAGCCCGGTGCTGCGGGGCGCCAGCCTCCGGGCGGGCCCCGGCGAGGTTGTGGCGCTGGCCGGGCCCACGGGCTCTGGGAAGTCGACGCTCCTCCTCATCCTGGCCGGGCTGCTGAGGCCGAGCCGGGGGGAGGTGCTTCTCGACGGCAGGCCGCTGTGGAGCCAGCTGCCGGGGGCTAGAAGGAGGATAGGCTTGCTCTTCCAGAACCCCGACGACCAGCTCTTCAACCCCACGGTGTACGATGAGATAGCCTACGCTCTCCGCGGCCTCGGGCTCCCCGGGCGCGTGATTGAGGAGAGGGTGGAGAGGGTTGCCCGGAGGCTAGGGATCCAGGGGCTCCTGAGCCGGCCGCCCTACAGGCTGAGCGTGGGGCAGCGCCGTCTGGTAGCCCTTGCCTCCATACTTGTCTACGACCCCGACGTGCTGCTCCTGGACGAGCCCACTGCCAACCTGGACCGGGCCGGGGTGGAGAAGCTGTTCAGCATAGTGCGCGAGGCGGCTGCGAGGGGGAAGACAGTGATTATGGCCAGCCACGACCTGGACGCTGTGCTGGAGCTGTCCACGAAGACGTGCATGGTCAGGGAGGGGGCTCTCGACTGCCACCCTACCCTGGAGGCGCTCGCCGAGGGCCTCTTCGAGGACACCTCGCTCCCCATACCGATATCCATGAGGCTTCTCCGTGACCGGCTCGGCGGCTGGAGGAGGGTGGCGGAGGAGCTGGCGGCGGCGCGGCGGCTAGGCGGTGGTGTAGGCGTAGAGGGTTAGCCCGTACCCCTCCCAGGGCGCCAGCCCGAGCAGCACGGTGAAGAGCGCCGCTATCAGCGCGGCCGCCTCCCGGGCCCCCGGCCTCCCCCCGGCCGCCTCCCGCGGCCCCGTGAACACCATGTATATCATGTAGCCGTAGTAGAATACCGCCACAGCGAAGTTGATAACCATGAGGGCCGCCAGGGCGGGGCTAGCCGAGACAGCTGCTATGAGCAGGTATAGCTTCCCCCAGAACCCTAGCGTGGGCGGCGCCCCGGCCAGCGAGGCGAGGGCCAGCACCAGCGCTGCCGCCGCCACGGGGCTCCGGTAGGCGAGGCCGCGCAGCCTCTCCCAGCTACAGGGCCTATCGTCCTCGCAGGCCGTGTCTAGCACCAGGAAGCTCGCGAGCTTGGAGAACGCGTAGCCAGCCGTGTGGAGCGCTATACCCGCCAGCGCGGCCACGTTATCTATGCCCGGGAGCCGGGCGAGCGCCGCGAAGCCGACGACGATGTAGCCGGCCTGGGCCACGCTGCTGTAGGCTAGCAGCTTCTGGGGCGAGTCCCTCACCGTGAGCAGCGCCCCCAGGTTGCCGTAGAGCATCGTAAGGGCGGCGAGCACACCCATGGTCCAGAGCACTATGTGTGGCTCCACCACCGCGAAGGGCGCGACCAGCTTGGCTATCATAAGCGCCGCTATTATCTTCGCGGCTGCGCTCGCGACAGCTATCACCAGGGGCTTCGCGTTACCGTAGACGTCTATTAGCCAGCCGTGGAAGGGGACAACACCCATCTTGAACCCTACAGCCACGGCCACCATTGCGACTGTGGGGGTCACGAGCAGCGCATCGCGGATCAGGAGCCCCGGCGATATGGCGGCGTCCCCGTGCACGATGTAGAAGAGCGTGAGCCCCAGTAGGAGTATAATGGTTGCAATGGTCCCGTTTACAGCGTACTTTATAGCAGCCTCCGCCGATATGGCGTCGCGGTAGAGGGCCACCAGGATGTAGCTTGAGACGGCCGCGAGTATCCAGCCCACGTAGACGAGGTAGAGGAGCCGGGCGAGCCCGAGCACTATGACGCCGAGCGCCATAAGCCCCATGACGGCGTAGAAGGCCTCGCCCGCCTCCCAGTAGTCGACTATACGCGACGCCGCCATAGCCGCTAGGGCGAACACGATAACCACTGTGGAGAGTAGGAACACGGAGTAAGTGTCGATAACCAGGGCCCCGTTGAACGCTGTGGTATAGCCCTGCGCCGGCGCGAAGGCCAGGCTCATGTAGAGCGCTGCGGCGAGAGCCACGGCGGTGGCGGCGTAGAGGCTCACCCTCGCGGCCCGCGGCCCCCAGAGCGGGGCCACCAGGCCGGTGAAAGCATAGCCCACGAGCACGGCGAGGAAGCTGTAGTCGGCCACGCCAGTGAGGACGGGCGGCACCACGGCTACCACCCTGGAGCAAGGCTTGCCAGCGCGGGCCAGGCCGCGTGGGCTATGAAGAATATCACCACCGTGGAGAGGATCGCCGCGAGCACCATTCCAGCCATGAAGTACACGATATAGATCCTCACGTCCCCGCTCTGCAGCCTCCTAACGGCCGCACTCAGCCCCGCAGCCGCGGCGGGCAGCTCCACGTGGAGCGCCCGGTCCAGCCTCAGCTCAGCCCCCTCCTGCAGCGCCCCAATCATCCTCCAGCCCGCCCGGGCCACGCCGCCGTGCACAGCCAGGTCCAGCAGCTCCTCCACACGGGCCAGGGCGCGCGAGAGCCACGCGCCCGGGTAGACTACGAGCCTGTATATCAGAGGGTTCACCAGCCACCTGTCGTAGAGGAACCCGTGGAGAGCACCCAGCAGGGGCCTCTCTTCAACCCCCCGTAGGGGGAGGAGGCGGGCGCGGTAGAGCAGGATCCCCGACGCCCCCAGCGCTGCAGCGAGGGTGCCGTAGGCCACCACGCCCAGCTCCTCCCTGAAAGCATGGAGCCCCACGGCCTCCTCCAGGAGGCGCGCGAGCCAGGGCCAGGCGAGGCCGAGGCCCAGGGAGGCCAGGCCGAGGGCCAGGTAGGGGCCCAGCATCAGCCAGCCGGGCTCCCCGGCGTGGCGCTCCCCCCGGGGCGGGGCGAGGAACACGTAGTAGATCATCCTAACTGTGTAGAACGCTGTGAGCACAGCGGTGGCCAGCGCGGCTAGGCTGGCCCAGCCGCCGAGCAGGCCTATCGCCTCCACGGCCAGGTCCTTGCTCCACCAGCCCGAGAAGGGCGGCAGCGCGGCCAGGCTCAGCCCGGCCAGGAGGAAGGCTAGGAACGTGTAGGGCATTGAGCGCCGCAGCCCGCCCATGTCTGTTATGTAGCGGCTGCCCACCTCGTGTATCACCGCGCCGGCGGCGAGGAAGAGCGCCGCCTTGAACACGGCGTGGGAGATTAGGTGGGCCAGCCCCCCGAGGCTGCCGAGGGCCGGGCTCCCCGCGGCCGCGGCGGCGAAGACGGCGGCCATCATGTAGGATAGCTGGCTGGCCGTGGAGAATGCTAGTATGAGCTTAAGCTCCCTAGCCACTATAGCCATTGTAGCCGTCGAGAAGGCTGTGAGCAGGGCGAGCCAGGCCAGCCCCCGATAGACGCCGGCGCCGGCGCCGTGGAAGAGGGCCAGCCCCGCCGCTATGGCGGGGGTGAAGCGGAGCGCGAAGTAGACACCCGCCTTCACCATGGTTGCCGCGTGTATCAGCGCCGACACCGAGGTGGGGCCCGTCATGGCGGTTACCAGCCACTCGTGGAAGGGGAACTGGGCGCTCTTCGCCAGCGCGCCTAGGTAGAAGAGGGCGAGCCACGCAGCCAGGAGCCCCCTCATGTTGAGGTCCGAGAGCAGCCAGGCGGCGTGCCCCTCCATCCCCGACATGCTCGTGGAGCCGAGGGAGGCGGCCACGAGGCCCATGCCTATAAGCATGCCCATATCGCCGAGCCGCGTGAATGAGAGTGCCCGGAGCCCGCTATGAGTTGGCGTGAACCACATGGGCACCCCGAGCCTGGAGCGGCCGGGGTCGCCCACCCACGCCTCCTCCCGGTCGTCGTGGTAGAAGCTTATGAGGGCCCAGCTGGAGAGCCCGGTGCCCTCCCAGCCTATGAACATTACAACAAGGTCGTCGGCGTAGACGAGCAGCAGCATGCTAGCCACGAAGAAGCTGTAGAACAGCCAGTACCTGGCCGCCCCCCACTCTCCTATGTAGTCGACGCTGTAGAGGGCTATCAGCAGGCTGAGGGTGGAGACGACCACCCCCACTATCCCGGAGAGCGCATCCACCCGGAGCGCCAGGTCGACGCCGAGCCCGGGCACCCAGGGATAGCTGAGCCTCCCCTCCCCCGCGGCGAGCGCGAGCCAGGAGAACACGGTGGCCGCTGCGGCGCCCGCCACCCCGGTCCAGGCAATCCTCCTCCAGCCGGAGCCGAGCACGGCGAGCAGCACCACGGCTAGGGCCGCCAGGTACTCGGACGCCACCGCCGCCAGCGCCAGCAGCCCGGGCGAGGCCATCCAGCCCACCTCTCGCCGGGGATCAGCCGTAGACCTGCCTCAGCAGGGAGAGCACCGGGCCGGCAACCAGGTTGACGAGTATGAAGAGGGCTACGCCGAGCACCGCCAGGGCCACGAGGGGCGCGAGCAGGCCCCGCACGCCCTCCTCCCCAGCCCTCTCGTACGCCCTCCCCGGCCTGCCGAGGAACATGTTCCTGAAGGCGAGGAAGCTGTAGACAGCAGTGAGCGTCATTGCCGCCGCGACGCCTGCCGCGAGGACCACGAAGGCGCCGGGCCCGTAGCCGCTGGCCCACCTGGCGAATCCGAAGACCAGGTAGACCTCGCTCCACATGCCCAGCGTCGGGGGTATACCGGATATCATCATGAAGCCGAGGAGGGCTACGGCAGCCGTGTAGGGCATGCGCTGCAGCAGCCCACCCAGCTCCCCGAGGTCGCGGGTGCCCAGACCCACTATGAAGACGCCGGCGACGCCGAAGAGTATTGCCTTGCCCAGCGCGTGGGCCATATAGTGGAGCACCGTCCCGGTCTCACCCACCGGGTTTGCGGCCGCGAGCCCCAGCATAAGGTAGCCCATCTGCGATATGCTGCTATAGGCTAACAGCCTCTTCACATCCCTCTGGGCGAGCACCAGGAAGCCCCCGTAGAGCATGGTGGCCAGGGCCCAGAGGAGGAGGATGGGGCTAACGGAGCCCCAGAGGCGGGGGAAGAACCCGACACCGGCCCGGAGCATGGCGTAGGCCCCTATCCCTATCAACAGCGGCGAGAGCAGCGCCGAGACCGGGGTAGGGGCCTCAGCGTGCGCGTAGGGGAGCCAGAGGTGGAGCCCAGACATGGCCATCTTGACCGCGAGCCCCACGACTATGAGCGCGAGCGCCAGCGCGTGGCCCCCGCCGGCCCCGGTTACGTAGCCGGAGCCAGGCAGGTAGAAGTCGTAGGAGTGGATGAGGAAGAGGCCCAGGAGGTAGAGGAGCGCGCCCAGGTGGGTCCAGACGAGGTAGATGAGGCCCACGCGCACCCGGTCACCGTAGCCGTAGAGGACTATGAGGAGCGCGCTCGGGATCAGCGTGAGCTCGAGGAAGAGGTAGAAGAGTATACCGTTGCCAGCCATGACAGCGCCCAGCATCCCCGCGGTGAATAGCTGGTAGAGCAGGTAGTAGACGCCCCAGTGCCTCTCATCCAGCCCCATCTCCTCGAAGCGGTGCTCCATGTAGGGGCTGGAGTAGAGGGCCACAAGCAGGCTCACAACCGCGATGGTGAGGGCCATCGCAGCCCCCACGGCGTCGAGGAAGAGGCTGAACACCCCGACGCCGGGCACCCTCGCCCAGAGAGGGTCTAGGACAACCCTGCCTCCCAGCGCGGCCGCGGCCGGGGGCAGGAGGAGGAGCAGGGAGATCAGCCAGCTGCCCGAGTTGAGCAGCACGTGGCCCCTCCGCCCGATCCTCGAGGCGTAGAGCCCGCTGACAGTACCCGCTATGGCCGGGGCGGCCACGCTGGCCCAGAGCAGAGGGAGGCCGAGCCCAGTCTCCTCCATCAGCCCCTTCACCCCCGGGTCTCCTTCAGCAGGTCGACGCTCATGCTCCTCTTCTTACGGTACACGAGTATGAGGAGTGCAGCGACCACCGCGATCTCGGCTATAGTGAGCATTATGGTTGCGAGGAGGACACTGTAGAACCCTGGGCGGGCCCCTGCAACGAGGCCCGTGTAGGCGGCGGTAAGCACCACAGAGTTGAAGAATACTTCCACCGATATGAAGAGCTTCACGAGACTACGCGCTGTCATAACCCCGTAGAGCCCGGACATGCCGGCCACCAGCGCGGTCAGGTAGACGAGCAGCGTAAGGGCCTCGCCGTTCACAGCCCCGCCATCCTCCCAAGGGCTGTGCCAGCCCGGCTCGGGGACCAGCTGGGAAAAAGTTCTACTCTGCCTCCACGCCGCGGCGTCGGCGCGCCGGCCCCCTCTACTCCCCCCGGGGGGCGGCGGAGCCCCGCGCCATGGAGAGGGCCTCTATCAGCACCGCTGCAACCGTCACCACCATTAGGAGGGTGCAGAGCCAGCAGTCCACCAGCACCCGGGCTGCCTGGGTGAAGCTGAGGCTCCTGGAGGCCAGCTCGCTGCTTGACACGGGGTGGCTGAGCGCATACATCGCCAGCGGCGCCTCGAGCGCGGCCGCGGCGAAGAAGGCTAGCACAAGCCTGCCAGGGTTCAGAGTCCTCGGCTCCACGCCGCAACCCAGCATCATAACCACTATGGCTAGGAGCATGATGCCCGCCCCCGTGTAGACGACTATGTGGAAGACCGAGAGGTAGCCGTAGCCCGTCAGCGCGAGAACCGCGGCAACCCCGAGCGAGGCAATGACAAGCCAGGCTATACTATGCACCGTCTTCCTAGCCATAATGGCTCCTACAGAGCCCGAGGCCGCTGCTAGCAGCGACACAACTATAGCCGCATCGAGGAGGCTAGCTTGCACGCTCATAGCGGAGCCCCGCCTTCTCATCAACTCTGGCCCTAACCCGGGGCCTTGAGGGCTTCTTTATCTCCTCCCGCAGCTTCCTGGAGTATATAGCCCAGTCCACGGGGTCCAGGTCCATGGTCTCAAGCTTCTCGAACACCTTGTCATGCACTATGCTCGTCTCAAGCGCGTCAGTCGGGCATATGTCCGCGCAGAGCCCGCAGAAGATGCAGCGACCGATATCGTAGCCGGGCCTCATCCTCTTATCGCCCGGCACCCTGAACATCTTGATCGCCCTGGAGGGGCAGACCTGGGCGCATAGCGTGCAGCCTATGCACTTGTTATAGTCGAAGAGTATTATGCCGTGGTAGTACTCCGGCTTCTCCTCCTCCACGTCGGGGTACTGGAGCGTCATAGGCGGGTGGAGCATCCGCCTAGCCACAGTGAGTATGGCGTCCAGGTGGCCCTTAACCGGGTTCACGCGCGGCGGCCTACGGCCAGCCCGACCCTTATCCCTCCTCTCGCTGAGGCCCGGAGCCAAGATGGCTCACCCCGTGTAGATGTAGCGCACGAGAGCCGAGACGGCGAAGGCCAGGAGGGCCAGGGGGAAGAGACGCGACCAGAACATGTCGGCCGTCTGGTCCAGCCGCATCCTCCCATATACTGCGCGGAGGAACACCGTGAATAGCATTAGGGCGACCGTCTTGGCCAGCACGGCGATGCTGCCGAGCAGCGGGCTCGTGAAGGGCATCCAGCCCCCCAGGAAGAGGAGTGTGAACATGAGCATCAGCACGTAGAGCTTGGCGTAGTCCAGGGCCATTACCAGCGCGTAGAGGAGCCCGCTATACTCGGTGTAGGGGCCCTGCACTATCTCCTGCTCCCCCAGCACCAGGTCGAACGGCACCCTGTCGGTGACCAGGAGCGCGGCTATGAAGAAGAGCAGCGCCGCTATAGGGTTGGCCACGAGCCCTATAACCCCTGTAGCCATCTGCTTCTCGACAGCCTCGCTGAAGTCCAGAACACCATACATCATTGTGGTCGCTAGGAGGGAGGCGAGTAGGGTAGCCTCCCCCGTCACCGAGACCAGGGCCTCACGGCTGGCCCCGATGAAGGCGAACTTGTTGGAGGCCGCCCAGCCCATTATGACCGCTAGTATCGGGGTTAGGCCAATAATGGCTGTGGCGATGAGTATGCTGAAGGGCGTCCTGAACCCGTAGATCCCGGGGCCGCCAGGCACTACGGTGAATGCGAGCGCCACTATGGTGAAGGCGAGTACC
Organism: Pyrodictium brockii; assembly: GCF_055379715.1. NCBI lineage: Archaea > Thermoproteati > Thermoproteota > Thermoprotei > Desulfurococcales > Pyrodictiaceae > Pyrodictium > Pyrodictium brockii. The sequence goes on along the minus strand of NZ_AP042401.1, from coordinate 1,190,211 downwards.
GGGGCGAAGAGGAAGCTCCACTTCTCTGCCTCGACCGGCACTATTATCTCCTGGAAGGCGAACTTCACGCCATCCGCCAGCATCTGCAGCGCGCCCTGGAGCCTCGGCGAGACATAGTAGGGCCCCACCCTCATCTGGGCCCTGGCAGCGATCTTCCTCTCAGCCCAGATTATGAAGAGGGCCAGGAGGGTGAATGTGAGGAGCCCCGGGTAGACGAGGGGCGCGAACACCGCCCTCACAGCCCACTCGGGCACGCCTAGGCGGGCTGCGAGCCAGCCGAGCAGCATGGAAGCCTTCACCCCCTCCTTCTACCGGTCAGCCTCCGGGGGGAAGTAGTCGATGCTCGCGTATATAGCGGGCACATCCATTAGCGTGTGGCCCCTGGCCAGGGCGTCGAAGAGCACCACGTTCCTAGCGCTCGGCGTCACCACGCGGAGCCGGTAGGGCTTCGTATCCCCGCTGCTGACCAGGTAGTAGGTCACCTCACCCCTCCCCATCTCTCCCCGGCCCACCACCTCGCCGGGCTTGGCCTTCAGCCTCACATAGCCCCCGGGGAGCTTGACGCGGCCCCGCTCGAACCACTTCCTCATGGCCGGGGGCACCTGGCGGATGAACCGCTCGCTCATGAACGGGCCCTCGGGGAGCTGGCGGAGCGCCCTCTCTATCAGCTCGAGGCTGGCCTCTATCTCGCGGAGCCGGACCCATATCCTCTCGAGCGCGTCGCCCTCGCTCCCGACCACGGGCTCGAAGTCGAGCTCGCCGTAGGCGGCGTAGCCCAGGAGCCTGGCGTCGTAGCGGACGCCGCTAGCCCTCAGGTTAGGCCCAGTGGCTCCGAGGGCCACGGCACGGCTGCGGGGGAGGACCCCGACTCCCTCGAGCCTCCCCCTTATCACCGGGTTGTTGAGGAACACCTTGTCGTACTCGCGGAGCCTGCGCAGCATGTAGCGCTTCGCCTTCTCGAACTCCTCGCGGAACACTTGGGGGAGGTCGAGACGGACCCCGCCGGGTATCGGGTAGGTGTGGGTAAGCCTCGTGCCCGTGAGCAGCGAGGCTAGGTGGACGAATACCTCGCGGTCGCCGAAGGCCCACATGTACATGGTAGAGTGGTTGAGGAATATCCCGCCTATCCCGAGGCCGTAGAGGTGGCTCGCTATCCTGTTCACCTCGCAGAGGATGGTGCGCAGGTACCTGGCCCTGGGCGGGGGCTCAACGCCCAGCAGCTTCTCCACAGCCTCGACGTAGGGGAGGGTAATGTTACAGGCGTCGATTATTGTCATGCGCTCCAGGAGGCTTATGATACGGACGTACTCTCTTACCTCGGAGAGCTTCTCCATAGTGCGGTGCACATACCCTATATCCGGGTCGACCCGTACAACCCTGTCACCGTCAAGATAGACGATAAGCCTCATATGCCCCGAGGCGGGGTGCTGGGGCCCTATGTAGAGCTCGACCACCCGGTAGCCCTCCCGGGTCCCGAGCTCCCGGCCCATCATCCCCGGAAGCTCCACCGCGGCCATAGCGTCAGCCACCCCGCGCAGCACGGCGGACGGCTGAGACCATGAAGACCTGGGTTCGACTACTGACGCGTAATGCTAGGCGCCCCCGGCCCGAAGCACCGGCCAAGGCGTCAAGCACCCTAAAATACTGAGCCCCAGACGGAATAGCCATTGTACAGCATCGGTCAATAGGACCCCGCACACCCAGCGGGCCAGCGGCTAAGAAGGGGCCCGGGGGAGGGCTTCACAGCGCTTCCGGGAGGCTCCTCCGGCCCCTAGGCGGGAGGTGCAGGAGACCCTTGCAGGAGCTAGAGGAGCTCCTAGCGGGCCTAGCTCAGCGTGTCGAGGAGCGCCAGGGAGTGAAGGTGGCTATCGTGGAGCCTAGCCGGCTCCGCGAGGCTGCGGAGAGGCTGCGGGAGGCCGGCTACGACTACCTCCTCATGGTCAGCGGGGTGGATGAGCCAAAGCAGGGGAGGATGAGAATAGTCTACCATATAACGAGGAGCAGCAACCCCTCCGAGCTAGTCGCCCTCGAGGTCATGGTGCCGCGTGACGACCCCCGCGTGCCCTCGGTATACGACATCTACCCGGCGGCGCAGATCCAGGAGAGGGAGGAGCACGAGATGCTGGGCATAGTGTTCGAGGGCAACCCGGACCTCCGCCACCTGCTCCTCCCCGAGGACTGGCCCGAGGGTGTCTACCCGCTCCGCAAGGACTTCCACGTGGCCGAGGAGCCCTACATATCCTCCAAGCCGAGCAAGCCGATATGGGTGCTGAAGCCCGAGCTGAAGCCCGGCGGCGAAGCCGGGGCTGGAGAGGGAGGCGGAAAAGGCTGAGGGGGAGCCCTCCCTCTACCCCTCCGCCAGGAGCCGCTGCTCGGCGACAACACGCTGGTACTCCTCAGCCCTCCTGTACATGGGCTCCATGAGCTCCTTCAGCTTGCTCTTGTCCTCGACGTCCCTGGGCCTCCACTTGCCCTGCCTGACCTTCTGCTGCAGCTTCACCAGCGCGTGGGCGACGGCCTCGGGCGGCGGCGGGCAGCCCGGCACGTAGTAGTCGACGGGGAGCACCTCGTGGGCCAACACTACATTGTAGCTGTTGTAGAATAGGCCGCCGGTGAGCGCGCACGCCCCCATAGCTATCACGAACTTGGGCCAGGGCATCTGCTCCCAGGTTATCCTTGCAACCCTGGCCATCTTCCTGGTGAGCGTCCCCTCTATAATCACCAGGTTGGTGTTCCGCGCGTGGGTGAAGGGCAGGCTACCCAGCCTCTCAGCGTCGTACTTGGGCGCGTAGAGGGCGGCGAACTCGGCGCCGCAGCAGCTGGTGGTGAGGTGCACCGGCCAGAGGCTGAAGCTGGTAGCCCAGTCCCGGAGAGTCTTGATAGGGGTCTTCTCCACCAGCCAGCGCGCCGCCTTCTCAGCAGCCTCCTCGAGGTTCCCCACCAGTATGAGGCCGCGCCTCCAATCCCGGTACTGGTACATGCGGCTCTCCACCCCCTAGGGCAGGCCCCAGTACTCCCGCCTCCTGGCATATCTTACGGCGTACACTATGGGCGGGAGTATTGCCGCCACCGAGGCTAGGACGAGGAAAGCCACCTGGTACCCCCTCCCCCCTGCCGCCGGGAGGACGAAGAGCAGCATGAACACGGGGTCAAGCGCTATGAATATGAGTATGTAGCCCAGGTACTGGTAGAGCGTCGGAACCCTAGCCTCCCCGCCGGGCGGGTTGCCGGCCTCGAAACGGAGCCTCTTGAAGACGTGCTCCGGGCCCCGCGTGGCCCGGGAGAGGAGCAGGTAGGCGAGGATAATGCTGGCGGGTACGAGCACGAGGACAGCTGCTATAGACACTATAGCGTCGGCATAGCCCGCGGCCAACCCTATCCACGCCCCTCCAGCTCCCCCGCTCGGCCCCGCGGCGCCGGCCCCTCTAGGGCGGCGGGGGCAGCGTTATAGCCCTGCCCCCGGGGCCAGGGCCCTCTTTATCCTCCCCAGGCTGGGCATTGCCTGGAGCGCGGCCACGCGAGGTGCCCCGGCTTGGCCGAGGAGATACGTGTGGGCAACTACATAGTGCTCCGGGACAGGCTCTACACGAGGACCGATGAGTGGGCTAAGAGGGAGGACGGCGTTGTAGTGGTAGGGATAACCGACTATGCGCAGAAGAAGCTGCGCGACATAGTGGGCGTGGAGCTGCCGGAGCCGGGCTCCAGGGTGAAGGCGGGCGAGGCGGTGGGGAGCATAGAGTCGGTGAAGGCCGCCGCCGACATCTACGCCCCCGTCTCCGGGGAGGTTGTCGAGGTTAACGAGAGGCTCTACGACGAGCCCGAGCTTGTCAACAAGGATCCCTACGGGGAGGGCTGGATGTTCAAGATAAGGATAAGCGATGAGAGCGAGCTCGAGAAGCTGCTTACGCCGGAGCAGTACGCGGAAAAGATACGCAGGGAGGAGGAGGGCCACTAGGCCCTCTCCTACTGCTCCTTCCTCTTCTTGAGGCCCACGCGGAGCTGTACCTTCGGCTTAACGCGGCCGGTTTTCTTCCAGTCGCCCTTTATCTCCACGTTCCTGCCCCGCCTCTTCTGCAGATAGTTGAACGCGGCCAGCGCGGCCTTGGCTCCATCGCCAGCCGAGATCACGGCCTGCTTGAAGGGTATATGGGTCACGTCGCCGGCCGCGAAGAGGCCCGGCGTCCTGGTTGCCCCCATGCAGTCGGTGACTATCTCCCCGTTCTCGTTAAGGTCTACTAGGTGCTTCACGAACTCCGTCTTGGCCTCGTAGCCCAGCTCCACGAACACGCCCTCCACCTCCAGGGTCTTCTCCTCGCCGGTCTCCTTGTCCCGCACCACGAGCCCGGTGACCCTCCTGCCGTCGCCTAGGACGCGGACAGGCTCATGCTTCTCCAGTATGGTCACGTTCTCGGCGCTGCGCACCCTGGCCACCAGGTCGGGGTCGCCGAAGAGCTTGGTGGGGGTCACGTAGTATACGCGGGGGCAGAGCCCGGCGAGGAGCGCCACGGCCTCGAGCCCCTGGTCGCCTATCCCCACCACCGCCGTGTTCTTGCCCCGGTAGAGGGGCCCGTCGCAGATAGTGCAGTAGCTCACCCCGCGGCCATCGTACTCGTCCTCCCCGGGGACGTTCATCCTCTTCGGGGTCTTGCCGAAGGCTAGGATGACCGCCTCGGCCTGGTAGCGGCTGCCCCTAGCGCTCTCGAGGAGGAAGCTGCCGTCCTCAAGCCTCTCTATCCTAGTTATAAGCTCCCCGTACCTGAACTTGGCCCCAAAGGTCCTGGCCTGCTTCTCCACCTTCATGGCCAGGTCTACGCCCTTTATAGCCTCGATACCCGGGTAGTTCTCTATGACCGTGGCCTGGAGCAGCTGGCCCCCGAGGTCCTTGCTGACCACGAGCACGTCGACACCCTGCCTAGCCAGGTAGAGGGCGGCCGTGAGCCCAGCCATGCCCGCCCCTATCACTATTATGTCGTGCCTCTCCGGCTCCGGGGACCCGGAGCCCTCCCTTCCCCCAGTACTCTGCGCCATAGCCTCCCCCGGGGCTTGCTGGAGGACGCCGTCTCGCTGGCTAAACGGCTTCCGACGCCCGGGCCCCGCGCCGTCAGGAGTATAACCTCCCCGGGGCCCGTGGTGGGCCCCCGGTGGGGCGCTATTGTTCGCGTCGCCTTCCTAGGCCCGGAGCACAGCTTCACCCACATGGCTGCCGAGGGGCTCTTCCCCGGCGCCGAGTACATTGCGTGCAGGAGCATAACCGAGGTCTTCAGGGCTGTAGAGGGCTACGAGGCCGACTACGGCGTCGTCCCCGTGGAGAACAGCCTCGAGGGGCCCGTGGGCGAGACGCTCGACAACCTGGCCTCCACGATGCTCCACGTCTACGCCGCGCTCGAGGCCAGGATAAGCCTCGTCCTAGCCGGCCGGCGGGGCGCTCCGAGGCTCTACGGGCACCCTCACGCGCTGCGGGAGGCGGCCAGGAGCCTCGACAGGCTCGCCCCCGGCGTGGAGAGGGTGGCGGTCTCGAGCACCTCCAGGCCGTGGGCCGCCGCGCCGCGGAGGAGGGGGCGCTGTGCGTCTGCAGCCACCGGGCAGCGGCGGCCCACGGCCTGGAGGTGCTCGCCGAGAGCGTCGAGGACGGCCCCAACTACACCAGGTTCATAGCGCTGGCGTGGAGGGACCAGCCGGAGAGGGGGGAGAGGACGAGCATCATAACAGCGGTGCCGGATGAGCCTGGCAGCCTCTACAGGCTGCTCGAGCCCTTCGCCAGCCACGGGGTGAACCTGAAGATGATCTACTCCAGGCCCATCCACGGCAAGCCTTGGCACTACAACTTCTACATAGACATGGAGGGCAGCAGGCTCGATGAGAGGGTGGCGGAGGCCCTGGAGGAGGCCCGGGAGAGGAGCCTCTTCCTCCGCGTCCTGGGCAGCTACCCGGTGCTCCGCGGCCCCCTAGCGGAGGCCTAGGAGAAGGTGGAGCCGTGGGCTGAAGTTGAACCCGCTGCCGAGGGCCAGCCCGGCCACCCGGCGGTGGGCCTCCAGCAGCTCCTCCGGCCCCATGTCCTCGGACGTCAGGGGCATCAGGTAGACCCTCTCCCGGGGGATGCCGTTCTCCTCGACGTACCTCTCCACAGCCTTCACGTGCTCCTCGCCGGAGACGAGGAACTTGAACCAGGCCCTGCCAGTCTCCCTGGCGTAGCTCACCCAGCTAGGGTGCGTCCTGGCCCCCGGCACCGCCACGGGCACGTCCTTCGGGGAGACCACGTGGTAGGCCCTGTAGAGGGGCTCCCCCGCCTCCGGGGCCGGCAGCGTCCCGTTGGTCTCAAGCTGCAGCGTGTAGCCCCGCTCGTGGAGCCGCTCCGCCAGCGCGTTGAGAGCCCGGCGCTGGAGCAGCGGCTCCCCTCCCGTCGCGACCACCAGGCTGGGCTTCAGCTCCTCCACCCTAGCCAGCACCTCCTCCAGCTCCACCGGCCTGCCGGCCCTGGGGTCGAGGCTGTACTTGGTGTCGCAGAAGGGGCAGCGGAGATTGCAGCCGGCGAGCCTTATGAAGAGGGCCCTCATGCCCGTGAAGGGGCCCTCCCCCTGGAGGCTCAGGAAGAGCTCGGAGACGCGGAGCCTAGGGCTGGTAGCTTGCGCAGAGATCCTCTGTCTCGCAGACCTCGACAAGCTCCACCCTCCCGGGGAACCTCTCCTCTAGGCCGCGGGCCACCAGGACGGCGAGATCCTCGCTGGTCACCACCGGCAGCTCCCCGCCGCCCTCGGCGAGAACACTGTTGAGGTACCGGTGGTCGAACTTGCTGTAGACGTTCTCGCGCAGCCACTTCTCCAGCTCGTCCAGGTCTATCCCCATGGGCCTGTCCTCCCGGAGCACTATGCAGACCCTATAGTTGTGCCCATGCACCCGCCCGCAGCGGGGGTGGCCCTCTATCCGGTGGGCCGCTGAGAACATCGTGCACGCCTTAACCCTGAACACCAAGCCGGGCACCCCGCAGCTGCTTGCCAGGCCTCCGCGTTGGCCCCGGTTCCTCGCGGGGGAGGGGCGCCGCGCCCCTGGTTGATAAGCCCGGCGCCTGGAGGGGCCCCGGCCGGGTCGCCCCCGAGGTTCTCCCCGGCATCGGCCCCGGGCCTGCCCGGGCTGGTAGCCCGCTCTTCACTCCCGGCCCCTAGGGCCCTCCCTGACGACTCTTAGGCCCCTGGCCCCCCTTGTATGCCGCTCGCTCGGGCTCCCGGGGCTCCGGGGCTAGTAGCCCTCCAGCCGCCGCGGGCTCCGGCCCCGGAGGGCCTACAGGCCAGGCGAGGCGCCCCCGGGATCTCGTGTAGACTCCCTCTCCTCGGCCCCCTCAGGGGCTAGCGGCGGGCGTAGAGCCAGCACGCGACATAGTGGCCCTTCTCGGCCTCGACCAGCGGCGGCTCCTCGCGGCTGCAGTGGTCGAGGCGCTTCCAGCACCTGGGGTGGAACCTGCAGCCCGGCGGCGGGTTGATGGGGCTCGGCGGCTCCCCCTCGATCCTCACCCGCTTCCTGCTCCTAGCCCTCTCCGGGTCAGGGACAGGTATGGCGGAGAGCAGCATCTCCGTGTAGGGGTGCAGGGGCTTCTCGAACACCTCCTCCGCCGGCCCCAGCTCAACGATCTTGCCCAGGTACATGACGGCTATGTAGTTGCTCATGTAGCGTATAACCCCCAGGTCGTGGCTTATGAAGAGGTAGGTCAGCCCGTACTTCGCCTGCAGCTCCTTCAGCATGTTGAGTATCTGGGCCTGCACCGAGACGTCGAGCGCGCTGGTGGGCTCATCGAGCACTATGAACTTGGGCTTGAGCACCATCACCCTGGCTATTGCTATCCTCTGGCGCTGCCCGCCGCTGAACTCGTGGGGGTAGCGGTAGACGTGGCTCTCGTTCAGCCCCACCTCCTCGAGCAGCTTCACCACGTAGCTGTATGGGTCGTCAACCTCTATACCGTGGACCCGGAGGGGCTCGGTGAGGATATCGTAGACGGTCATCCGGGGGTTGAGGCTGCTATAGGGGTCCTGGAACACTATCTGCGCCTGCCTGCGGAACCACTTCAGCTCCCTCCCCTTCAGCTTGAACACGTCGCGGCCCTCGAAGAACACGGTGCCCCTCGTAGGCTCTATCAGCCTGAGCACCAGCCGGCCCGTGGTGGTCTTCCCGCTCCCGCTCTCCCCCACAAGGCCCATCGTCTTGCCGCGGGGCACTATGAAGGATACATCGTCTACCGCCCTCACCCAGCCCCTGGTGAAGAAGAGCCCCTTCACGGGGAAGTACTTGGCCAGGTGATGGGCTACCACCAGCGGCTCCTCGCCGGGGAACAGCCTGCCCAGCTCCCGTAGGGCCTCCCTATAGCCCGGGTCCTCCCTGGCCGCGAGCCCTGCCTCGCCGGCGCTCACGCCCCGCCACCCCCGCTCCTGCCCTTGCCCGCGTAGAGCCAGCATGCCACGTAGTGGCGGTCCCCCATCCTGAGCACGGGGGGCCGCCGCGTGCAGACCGGCATAGCCTCGGGGCAGCGTGGGTGGAACCTGCAGCCCGGAGGCGGGTTCACCAGGTTGGGCACGGTGCCGGGTATCGACTCGAGCTTCTCAACGCTCCTAGTGGGGTCTGGTATGGCCCTCAGCAGCGCCCTGGTGTAGGGGTGCAGCGGGTTCTTGAATATCTCGTCGACGGGGGCCTCCTCCACTATCTGGCCCGCGTACATTACCGCTACACGGTCGCACATCTCCGCCACTAGGCCCATGTTGTGGGTTATTAGGAGGAGCGTCAGCCCCTCCTCCTTCTTGAGTCTGCGGAGCAGGTCCATTATCTCCGCCTGCACCGTCGTGTCGAGGGCCGTTGTGGGCTCGTCCGCCACTAGGAGCTTCGGCTTAGTGGAGAGGCTTATGCTTATCACGCTCCTCTGCTTCATGCCGCCGCTGAGCTCGTGGGGGTAGGACCGGACCCTCTTCTCCGGGTCGGTGATCAGCGTCTTCCTCAGCAGCTCCACGGCCCTCTGGAACCCGTCCTTTATCCTCCTAATTATGCCGTGGACTAGCATGGTCTCGGAGACCTGGTAGCCGACCGTGTAGAGAGGGTCAAGCGCGGCGCCAGGGTCCTGGAACACGTAGGCTATCTCCCTGCCCCTTATCCTCTGCAGCTCCTCCTCGCCTAGCTCCATGATGTTCACGGGCTTGCCGGGCTCGGGGTAGTAGATTATCTCGCCCCCCTCTATCCTCCCCGGCGGCTTTATGAGCCTGGTGAGGGCGCGGCTGGTCACGCTCTTACCGCAGCCGGTCTCCCCGACCAGGCAGTAGGTCTCACCCCTCTCTATGCAGAAGCTCACCCCGTCGATAGCCTTAACTACGCCGGCGTAGGTGTAGAAGTTGACGCGGAGCCCCCTCACCAGTATAATCGGGTCCCTGCAGTCGAGCCTCCTCCGCTCAGCCACCCTCCTCACCTCGGGTCCACTCCTCGGCTACGGCCTCCGCCTCCCCGACCGGGCTCGCGGCCCCAGCCCTCCTCTTCACCTTGAACTCTATGCTCCGCCTCACCCTCGGGTCCATTATGTCCCGTAGAGCGTCGCCCAGCAGGTTGAAGCCGAACACCGTGAGGAATATCATCAGGCCCGGGAAGAACACCAGCCACCAGCTGTCGGGGAAGTACTGGGAGCCGTCGTAGATTATCCTGCCCCAGTCCGCCAGCGGCGGCACCGCGCCGAGGCCCAGGAAGCTGAGCCCGGCCTCCGTCAGTATCACGCCGCCGAAGTCTATCGTTAGGAACACCAGCAGGGGCCCGGCTATGTTGGGGAGTATGTGGCTGAAGAGTATCCTCCTAGTCGGCACGCCCAGCGCCCTAGCCGCCTCGACGTACGTGTTCTCCTTCGTGCTCAGCACCATGCCCCTGGCGAGCCTCGCGTAGCCGGGCCACCAGACCAGCCAGAGCGCGATTATCACCGAGAGCAGGCTGGCCAGAGCCGGCTCGTCCTTGGGCTTGACCGCGAAGAGCATGCGGAGGAAGTCCGCCAGGTGCGGGTGGGCCTGGAGCAGGTCCTGGATCCTGTAGGGCAGCACGGCGGAGAACGCTATAGCCAGTATCATGCCGGGGAACGCGAGGAATATGTCGGTGAGCCTCATTACAGCCTCGTCCACCACGCCGCCGTAGTAGCCGGCCACCAGGCCCAGCGCTATCCCTATCCAGGGGCCCACAGCCATGACTATGACCGCGACTATGAAGCTGGTGCGGGCGCCGTAGAGGATCCTGCTCCAGAGGTCTCTACCGTAGTCGTCGCCGCCCAGGAGCATGGTGAAGTTGCCCGGGTGGAGCCCGAGGCTCCGGCAGAACGCGTTATCGGGTATGTGCACCACCGTGCCCGGCGGCGCGAGCCTCGCGTGGCTGTCGCAGAGGAAGAGCTGGGTGTCATACCCTAGGGGCGCTATGCTGGGGCCGAGCAGGGCGAGCACGACGAATACCGCGGCTAGGAGCAGGCCGAGGAGCCCGAGGGGGGAGCGGTTCAGCGTGTAGAGCATCAGCCTCCACTCTTCCAGCCTCCCCCGGTTCCTCGTGCTCCAGCCCGGGCGGATCCTGTCGGCCACCGCGGCCAGCCCGGCCAGCATCAGGTCGGACATGTGGTCCAGGAGCTTCTTCTCATACACCTCCTCCGCCGCCAAGCCCTGATGCACCCCTCCCGGAGGAGCCCCTCGTCAATACCTTACCCTCGGGTCTATCACCGCGTAGAGCACGTCCACCACGAGGTTGACCGAGGTGTAGATGAAGGCTACTAGGAGCACGGACGCGGTCAGGGACATGTAGTCGAAGTTCTCTATAGCCTGGAGCATGTAGAGCCCGAGCCCGGGCAGGCCGAATATCGTCTCGGTTATCGGGGCGCCGGCCAGCAGCCCGCCGAACTGGAGCCCCAGCACGGTGACTATCGGGGAGAGCGAGTTGCGGAGCACGTGCAGGTACACCCTCCTCCTGGGGAACCCGCGGGCCTCCATGAAGTCCACGTAGTCCCTGCTATACGCGTCGAGGAAGCTGTTCCGGACAAGCCTTGTTATCACGCCTATACCAGGGTAGGCTAGCATGAACGCTGGCAGCCAGAGCCTCTTCAGCATCAGCCCCAGGTAGTGGGGGTCGAGCTTCAGCAGCGCGTCCACGAGGGGCACGCCCGTGATACGGTAGCTGGGCGTCGGCATACCCGCCAGGGTCACGAGCCCGTGGGGGTACAGGACGAATATCATCAAGTAGGCCAGCCAGAAGATCGGCGTAGAGAGCCCGACCAGGGCCAGGCCCCGGATAACCATGTCGACCGCGGTGTCCCTCTTAATCGCCGCCAACACCCCCAGGGGAACACCAATAACAACTATCAGCACGAAGGCTAGGAGCGTGAGGGGCAGAGTGACCGTGAGGAACCGGTCCGTGATCTCGCTCCACACGTTGTTGTGGGTCACAGGGCTCACGGGGTTGCCGAAGAACAAGTTCTTCATGAAGTAGTAGTACTGGATGTACCAGGGGTCGTTCAGATGGTACTCCCGGATAAGCCTCTCCACGACCTCCGGCGAGGCCTTCTGCCCGCCCGCCCACAGCCTCGCAGGGTCAGCCGGTATAACAGCAGCTATAATGTAGACGAGGAGAGTCACCCCTATAATGGTGGGCACGAAGGTTAGGAACCTACGCGCGATGAACCTCCTTAGGTCCGCCACAAGAGCCCACCCTGAGGCTCTTCCTCCAGCCCCCGGGGGCTTCCAGGCCCACTGGCCGCCGCGTCGGCTGCCCCCGAGCGGGGCCCCGGATAACTCTTTGCGGGAAGCTTATCCCACGCGCTATGCTTTGAAGACCCAGTGGAACCTCATGATAGCTTTTATAAACACTGCTGATGCGGCCTAGGGCTAACCCAGATAGTGTACTAAAACAATGCCCGAACACTTGGCAGCCCTATGCCCACGGGAGAGGTGCACCTGGCATGGCGTCCGGGAAGACCCTAGGCGCTATAGGCGTGTTAATCATAATCCTGGCCATAATAGCTGCCTACGTGTCCCTCCACAAGGGCGGAGGACCGGTAGCAACTACAACCACCACGGCCGCCACGACCACAGCCGCCTCGACCTCCCCGGCAACGCAGGCTCCCGGGACCACCACGACCCGCACCGCTACAGCCAGCCCAACGGCCACCGCCACCCAGACAGCGAAGCCTGCTCAGCTGCCCAAGGGAGTCCACGTGATAGAGACGAGCAAGGCCGTGGTGGTAGTGGCTCCCAAGGGGGTCAGCATACCCCAAATAGAGACCCACGGTAAGAAGCTAGTGGTAGTGAGGTACGTTGTAGACGAGAAGCACACCAAGCCCATAAACGAGTCGGTAGCCTTCACAACCATAGACCCCGCCTTCTACAGGAACACAACCATAGACGCGCTGATAATCGCTGCCAGGAGGGAGACCAACCCCGAGATACGCGAGATACTCTACGAGGCAATCTACAAGCTGAGCAACTACGAGGTCCCCATACTCTGGCTGGGCCAGTATAAGCAGGTACGCGTCCAGTGGAGCTGGCTCCACGGCCGCTACTACCACCCGATCCTCGCCGAGCGCTACGACCTCCTCTGGGAGGACAAGAACGCCCCCAGCGTGGACCTTGGGCTGGGAGGCTACAAGAACGATCCCAGCACCTACGTGATAGTCACCATAGGCTGGCCTGACACCTTCGACCCCGCCGCCGACTACGAGACCTTCGGCTGGGCGATATGGCACAACATAGGCGACACCCTGGTAACCTACTGGAAGAACGAGACCAAGGAGGTGAGCCCCGACCTAGCGGTGGCCTGGGCCCACAGCGAGGACGGCACCGTGTGGTACTTCGTGATAAGGGGCGGCGTGAAGGCCTACGACCCCTGGGACAAGAAGACCTACAATATAACCGCTGTCGATGCGCTGTTCAGCATATGGCGCATAGCCAGGCTGGGCCTAGACCCCAGCTGGATGATAACCGAGTTCGTCGACGTTAACAACTCCAAGGTGCTGACCGAGCAGGAGTTCAACCAGCTCCTGCAGAAGGGCGGCATCTACGCCGAGTACCACGGGAAGACCGTGGAGCCGAAGAGCCTGGACGAGCTGCTAAAGTTCTTCGGCTACAGCGGCGGGACCGCCGGCGTAGTCATGCTGAAGCTGAAGCAGCCCTACGGCGCTATACTAAGCATACTCGCCGACCCCTTCGCCAGCGTCGTGCCCATGAAGTACTTCTTCGACAACATTGACCAGCTGAAGGGCAAGTACGAGGAGGCGCTCAAGGCCAGCAACTACGGCAAGAACCCCGCCGCCTGGGCAGCCTACGTGAAGCCCGGCGAGCAGGACCCGACCCACCTGCTGCTCCACAAGAAGCCCGTCGGCACCGGCCCCTACTACGTGAAGGAGTACAAGGAGAACAGCTACATAGTGCTCGAGTACAACCCCTACTACTGGAACAAGACCCTCTGGACAATGAAGCCCTACGGCGAGAACGGCGTCCCCAGCCACAAGACAGTGATCTACCTGATAAACAATGACGCGGTCTCCAGGATAGAGATACTGAAGTCCGGCCAGGCCGACACCGGCGCGATACCGCTCGACAGGCTCAAGGACGTGAAGGACTACCAGATGGAGGGCACCAGCTTCAGGATACAGGTGGAGGAGGGCGGCATAGAGCCCACGATAATCTACATAGTGCTGAACACTATGAAGCCTCCGTTCAACAACAGGCTGGTAAGGCAGGCGCTGATATACATGATACCCTTCGAGCAGATAAGCAGCGCTGTGTACGCTGGCTACCTGGTGCCGCTGTACGGCGTGCTACCCGCCGGGTTCCCCGGGCACAACGACGACATAGTGATCAAGTACCACTTCGACCCCGCTAAGGCCACGGAGCTGATAAGGAAGAGCGGCATCAACCCATCCGAGTACACGATAGAGATATGGTACAACACTGGTAACAGCCAGCGCGAGAAGATAGCGTCGATACTCCAGCAGACCTGGGGCCAGCTGGGCTTCAGGGTGACCGTGAAGGCGTTGAACTGGCCAACCCTGCTGAGTAAGACCGAGAAGGGCGACTTCGACGTCTACATCATAGGCTGGGCGCCCGACTACCTGGACCCCGACGACTACGCCGGCCCACTGCTCTACGGCGGCACCAAGTTCAGCGAGATAACAGTCACAGTGAAGTAACCGGCCAACCCTGTGAACCCGTAGTCTTTTTCCCCTCTCCCCGTCTCCACCGGGCCCCTTCTCGCGGGCCCCGGCGCGTCCCCCCGGGTTCTACGCTCCCTACGCGGTGTCCACCGGCACGGGCACGCTCCTCCCGGCCACCCGGGCCATCTCCACCCTAACCCCGAACACCTCCTCCAGCAGCCCCGGCTCCAGCACCTCTCCCGGCCCCCCGGCGGCCACCACCCGGCCCCGGTGGAGCACTGCCACCCGGTCGGCGTAGAGCCCGGCTAGCACCATGTCGTGGGTCGCGGCCACCACGATGCGTCCCCTTCTCGCCTCCTCTACGAGCAGCTTGTAGGTGAGCAGTCTCCCGCGCAGGTCGAGGAAGCTAGTGGGCTCGTCGGCGAGCAGCGCCCGGGCGCCCCTGGCGAGAGCGTGGGCTAGGAGGGCCCGCTGCCTCTCGCCGCTGCTCAGCGCCGCAAGCCTCCTCGCCGCGAGCCCCGCAGCCTCCACCCTGGCAAGCTGCCTCCTAGCCTCCGCGAGGTCTCTCTCCGAGGGGCCCAGGGCCAGGCTCCGGCGGAGCGGGTAGCGGCTGGCGGCGACGAACTCCTCGACGCTCTGCCCGAGCCCCGGCGCCTCCAGGAAGGCCGGGATGTAGGCTAGCCGCCTGGCCCTCTCCCTCGGGGGGAGCCGGTGGACCTCCACCCCGTCGAGGAGGACGCGGCCCCTGCTGGGCTCCAGCAGCCCTGCCACCGTCTTGAGGAGCGTGGTCTTCCCGGCCCCGTTGGGCCCAAGCACCACGGTGACCAGCCCGGGCCTGGCCTCAAGGCTCACCCCGTCCAGGATGGTGGCGCCGCCCAGCTCCACGCGGATATCGAGGGCCCTCAGCCCCTCAGCCTCCTCCATGCCTCACCTAGCCCTCCTCCAGGCCGCCGCGGAGGAGCATGTAGGCGAGGAAGGCGCCCCCCACGCTGCTGGTTATCAGCCCGGCGGGCACCTCGCCGAGGCCCATGGCCAGGGCGAGCAGCCTACCCGCCAGGTCGGCGGACAACGCCGTAGCCGCGCCCAGGAGCAGGGAGCCCGGGATGCTGCGGCTCGGGTGGCCGCCGGCCAGCAGCCTTGCAGCGTTAGGGGCTACGAGGCCAACAAAGCCTATGAGCCCGGCGGCGTAGACGCACACGGAGGTCAGCGCCGCGGCCGCGAGGCTCGCCGCCAGCCTCACCCGGGCCGGGCTATAGCCCATGGCCGCGGCGGCCTCGTCGCCGTAGGAGACCGCGTCGAGGCCCCTCGCCAGAGCCGCCCCCAGTAGGGCCGCGGCCGCGGCCGCCCCCAGCGCTGTGTAGACGTCCCCCGGGACCGCGTAGGCGAAGCTGCCGAGGAGCACCATGGCGGCGGGCATGCCCAGCCTCGCCTCTGCCAGCATGACGAGCATGCTCGAGAGCCCCGAGAGCAGGCTCGAGACCGCCAGGCCGGCGAGCACCAGCCCGGCCCGGGTGAAGCCCAGCCGGGCTGCGAGCCCGGCGGAGGCCAGGTAGGCGGCGAACCCGCCCAGGGTTCCGGCGAGGAGAGGCAGGCCGGGCAGGGGCGCCCCGTCCCAGGCGAGCAAGACGAGCACGGAGGCCAGCAGCGCCCCGGGCGAGACGCCCAGTATGCTCGGGCTGGCCAGAGGGTTGGAGACGCTGTACTGCATCAGCGCCCCGGCAGCCCCCAGGGCGGCGCCAACCCCTAGGGCTAGGAGGCTGCGGAGAAGCCGGAGCCGGAGGATCAGCCCCCAGCCGCCCGGATCGAGCGGGTTGTAGACCCCGGCGGGCCCGACTGAGAGCGAGGCCAGGAAGAGCAGCGCCAGGGCCGCGCCGAGCCAGGGAAAAACACGCGGGCTCCCCATGGGAGGCGCCCCGGTCCCCCTTAGCCGCTCTGGCCTAGGCAGTGGTAGCTCTCGGCGAGGCCTGCCGGGGCCTCCACCTTGTCGGGGTGGAGCAAGTGGGCTAGCAGGTAGGCGGCGTCAACCACTCCAGGGCTTGGGCGGTTTAGACGGTTTGCCGCCTCGCCGTAGAGCACGCAGACGTGGCCCTCCCTGAAGGCCCTCGCGTTCTTCAGCGGCGTGGACTCGAACAGCGCTATGGTGCGGTTGTAGTCGGCGGGGGACATACCCGTCACCACTATGTAGTCGGGGTTCTTGGAGAGTATCTCCTCGTAGCCGACCATCTGCCACCCGTGGAGGCTGTGGAACACGTTCGTGCCGCCTGCAAGGTTTACCAGCGTGTCCTGGAATGTGCCGCCGCCGGCCACCCAGGCGCCGTTCTTCTGCAGGTAGACTAGCAGCGCCACGCTGGGCCTGGTCATGTTGGCCAGCGCCTCCTCGAGCCTGGCGACCCGCTCCCGCATCCCCTCTATCACCTTATCGGCTGCCTCGGGGCGGCCGAGCAGGGTGGCCACGGCTCGGAGGTCCCAGTAGATGTCGTTCAGGTCCCTGGCCCGGTCGCAGCGGAGGAAGAACACCCTTATCCCCAGCTGCTCCAGCTGCGGCGCCATCCTCTCCTGGTAGGGTACGCCGCTGCAGGCGAGCACCAGGTCGGGGTGCAGCGCCGCTATCTTCTCCGGGCTGGGGTTCCAGTAGCCGCCCACCACGGTGGCGTTCGACGGCACCCCTTCCACCGTCTTGGAGTAGCTGTCTAGCCCCACTATCCTGCTGCAGAGCCCTAGGCTGCACACATCCTCCGTTATCGAGGGGGCCAGGGTTACTATCCTCTCCGCGGGCTTCTCCAGCACAATACTCCTGCCCAGCGCGTCCACGAGCACTATCCTCGTGGCCGTGGCTGTCACGGTGGCCGTGCTCGTCTCAACGATCGTGTGATTCTCCACCAGGGTCTTTGTCACGGTCTCTGTAGCCGTCACGGTGCTCGGCGGCATGGTCTGCGTCACAGTGGTTGTCACGGTAGTGGCCACCGTCTCCGTGGCTGTCTTGGAGCCGCTCCTGCCAGCTAGGTAGCCGGCTGCTAGGCCCACTAGGAGGAGGACCACTGCCAGGGCCACAGCTGCTCCGGTCCTCAAGGCCTGCCGCCGGAGCACTGGCTGGACCCGGGGTCCAATACTTATGCTTATAGCTGTTGAGCTGGCCTTCCTGAGCCCCGGCGCGGAACCGGCGGCCGGTGGCCCGGCGGTACACGGCCTCCAGCAGGGCCACGGCGGTGTAGACGGTGACCGTGGTGTAGAAGGCGCGTGGGTTGCTCGCCAGCTGGTAGTAGAGGAGGAGGGCCAGCAGGGCCAGCACCACCGCGAGGCTCAGCAGTATGAGCGGCCTGCTCCCCCGGGTCTCGCCGGCGAGCCGGTAGTGGGACACTATGACGGCCATATACACGGCTATGAATGTGGCGCTGCAGACCTCCGCCACCCCGTCCAGGTTGAGCCCGAGGGCGAAGGCGAGGCTCAGGAGCGCGGTTATGTAGAGGCCCTCGGGCTCGCTGAGCCAGCTCCTTCTCTCGAACACTCTGGGCAGCTCCCCCTTCTTGGCGAGCGCGTAGGCTATGTTGGCGCCCCCGTAGAGGCTGGCGTTTATCGCGCTGCTCGTGGAGAGCAGCGCCCCCAGCGAGACCATTGTGAAGCCGAGGCTCCCGAGGAAGGGCCTCGCCGCCTCGGCGAGCGCGTAGTCCCTGGCCCTTGCCAGCTCCTCCACCGGCAGGTTGCCAACGGCGACAACAGCCACGAGCACGTAGACGAGGCTTGCTATCACCAGGCTCAGGTAGATTGCCCGGGGCACGTTGCGCTCGGGGTCCTCTATGTCCTCCGAGGCGTTGGTCACCAGCCCGAACCCGGTGTAGCTGAGGAAGAAGACCGAGGCGGCGTAGAGCGCTCCCCGCAGCCCGCGGGGGCTGAGGTCGGGGGCGAGCAGGCCCGGCTCCACGCTCCAGATGCCGGCGGCTATGAAGAGGCCCAGCACCGCCAGCTTGGCAGCCACTATGGCGCCCTCGGCCCTGCCCACGGTCTTCGAGCCCCTTATGTCGAGCGCGGTGAAGAAGGCTATGGCCAGCGCCTCGGCGAGGCCGGCGGCGAGGCCACCGGGCTCCCGGCCGAGGAGGGCGAGGAGGTAGCCGGCAAACGCCTTGGCGAACATGGATATTGAGAGCACGTAGGTGAGCCAGAGCATGAAGGCCAGGACCCCGGTGGCCAGGCCGTCCCCCAGCCCCCTTATGATGAACTCTATCGGGCCGGCGTTTGAGACGAACCTGGCGCCCAGCTTGGCATAGGAGTAGGCCACGAGGCCGGCCGCGAGAGAGTCGAGGACCAGCGCCAGGGGAAGGTCCCTGCCCGCGACCTCGGCCCCCACGCCGACCAGCGCGAATATGCTAGCCCCTATGATCATGCCGACGGCTATGGCGGTGGCCTCCCAGAGGCTCAGCTTACCGCCTCCAGGCCTCAGCCCATCCCCACCCCCGGCGGCCCGGCCCCCCGGGGGCCCGCCGGGGTAAAGACAATAGGCGCCTCGCCAGCCGCCAGCCCGGGGTAGGCGGGAGTGAGGAGATGTAGCAAAGCTGAGGCCCTCCACGGCGTCTCCCCCGGGGGCCGTGGGGGCCTAGGTGTGAAGACCAAGGGGCTGCTGGCCGACCCGCCAATCCCCTCTAGCCCCTGCATGCAGCCTCCCTGGCGGCCCTGGCGTAGCCCCTGTCGCGGCGGGCCAGCTCGGAGTAGATCCTCCTCATCCCCTCGTCCACGGGGAGGAGAACGCCATCCCCGCCGCGGGTGAAGGCGGCGTACCGCGTCTCGCCTAGGGGCTCGAGCCCCTGGAGGCCGCGGGCCAGCGCCAGGGCGTAGGCCTTCTCGGGCACCTCCACTCGGTCCCAGAGGCCGGCCGCCTCGAGCAGCTTCACGGGTACGAGGAGCCAGGCCAGGCTGCGCCACGCCCTGCCCCTCCGCACCCGGGGCCTGGGGATCCTCTCCCTGGCGAGGTGCTGGATCTCCTCCACCTGGTCCCGGGCCTCCACCCTCGCGGGGAGCCGGCAGCCGCCGGCCGGGGCGCCGGAGAGACGCTCAGCCGGCTGGACTAGGAGGACCACCCGGTACCTCTCCTCCAGGCTCGGCCAGAAGTAGGCGTCCATTCCCACCAGCCGGTCGCCGAGCCTGGCGAGGTGGAAGGGTACTAGCACAACCTCCATCCCCAAGGCCGCCGCCTCCTATGAGGCCCTCTCCACGTAGAGCACGAGCCTCACAGTTACGGGGAACTCCTGGCCGGCTATAGGGTACCAGTAGCCCGCCACGTAGTTTGGCCCCGCCACGTCCTTGTAGACCACCACCGGGCTGGCGGCCCACATGGGGTGCCGGCCCGTCGAGTTCAAGACCTCGATCATGGCGTAGACGAGCCTGTAGCCGCCGGGCACGTCTATCCTATAGTCCACCCGGTATAGGCCGGTGCTGGGGCTTGTCACGGATAGCGTTAGGTTCGCGTCACCCGCCTCCAGGGTCCTGCTGTACCCGTCCTGGGCGGGGAGCCTAGCAACTATCGCCCCCATCAGGCTGCATAGGGGGGCTACGGGCGCCACAGCCTCCACGCCGCTGCGCGCCACAATCTTGGCGTACACCGGGTTGACCAGGCTGGTGTTCTCGAGGGGTAGCACGATCAGGGCGGTGAAGCCCCCGGGCGGGATACTCATGCCCCCCGTTATGTTGTAGACCACCGCAGGTATCGCCGAGCCCGTCGAGTCCAGTATGTAGCCGCTAGTCATGTTGTCCAGCTCGGCCGCCGCGAGGCCCGTGTTGCTCAGCGACACCTTTACCCCGTAGCAGTAGCTCCCATTGCCGCTGTAGAGGGGCGCGGCGTCCTCGATACGCAGCTCGGGCAGCAGCGCCGGAGTCCCTAGGGAGCCCGAGACCTGGCCGCTGAGCCAGGTGTAGAGGAGGGCGGCTGCCGCGGCAGCTATGAGTATCAGCAGCACCTCCGCCACCACCGGCGATAAAGCCCTCAACCCGCCGCCCTCCTCTACACACCTAGGCTTCCACCCCGGGGTTAGAGGCTATATACCGCCTAGCCCGGTCCCCCTCGGAGCCAGCCAGGCCCCGGCGGCTCCAGGGGATGCAACCCAGAGCGAGGGGGTCATGGTTGCCGGGGAGCCGTGGAGAGGAGCCAAGGGTGCTAGGCTTCCGGGAGCTGTGCCGCGGCCGCCGCTTCTCCTTCGGCCAGGTAGAGGCCCTGGTTAACGGGCAGAGGAGGCTGTTCGACACGTTCCAGCACCCGGGCGCGGTGGCCGTGGTGGCGGTGGACGAGCGGGGCAGGGTGCTTATGGAGCGCCAGTACCGGCCGAGCGTGGGGGAGTGGCTCTACGAGATCCCCGCCGGCACGCTGGAGCCGGGGGAGGAGCCGGAGGAGACTGCGCGGAGGGAGCTTGTGGAGGAGACCGGCTACGAGCCGGGCTGGCTCAGGCCCCTGGCCAGGTTCTACAGCAGCCCCGGGGTCTCCACAGAGATGCTCTACATCTACGCGGCGGGCGGGCTCAGGGAGGTGGGGGCCAGGCCGGAGGAGGACGAGGTGATAGAGGTCCGCTGGGTCCCGCTGGAGGAGGCGCTGGAGATGATCAAGAGGGGGGAGATAAGGGACTGCAAGACCCTGGCCGGGCTCCTGCTATACAAGTTTCTCCTCGGCTAGCATCCTCCCCAGGCTGCCCTGCACCACCCAGCCCCGGCCCGGGCCGGCGTAGTAGACGAGGCCCTCCTCGCGGAGGAGCCGGAAGAGAGCCTTGTAGCGGCCCATCTGCGCCTCTGCCTCGTACTCGTCGCTCGCCCGGAGCCCCCTCAGCCTCTCGAGGAACTCGCGGAGCCCCTGCCGCGTCAGCACCACGGTCTCCCCGCCCAGGCCGGCCACCACTAGGCCCCTCCTCCGGGCCTCCTCCGGGTCGAAGCCCTCCCGGGCCTCCGGCGGCAGCTCGTGGAGCAGCACGTAGCCCCTGCCCCGGAGCCTCTCGGCCACGGCGCGGAGCCAGGCGGGCTCCTCCCTGGCCCGGCTCCCCTGCGCCTGCCGCAGCGCCTGGGCCACCGCGGCCGATATGGCGCGGGCCAGCTCCTCCACGTCGCGGCGCGTTAGCCCGCCTCCCCGGCGCTCCAGCGCCTCCAGCCTCCTCTCGATGGCCTCCAGCCTCTCCTCTATCCTCTCAAGCCTCTCGAGGAGGGCCTTATCGGCCCCCTCCCCGCAGCCCCCGCCGGCCTCCCTGGCGGCCTCCTCCGCCACGCGGCGGATCAGCTCCTCCACGTCTACCTGCCTGGAGTGGACTGCCGCCCCCAGCTCGCGGAGGTAGTCGTCCAGCCGCCGGTTCCTAGGCATCACCGCTGCCCCTTCCTGCCCCCCGGGAGGCTCTGGGAGGAGGGGTTCTCCCGGCCCCTCTTCCCCCTCTCGCTCGTTGCCGGCCGGGCCTCCCTATAGCTCTGCCTGGGGGTGGCCGAAGCTAATCCCGCCGCCCGGAGGCCGCGGGGAAGAGAGGCTAGAGCCTGGGCTCCAGGACCTCCTTCTCGATGAGGGATATCAGTATCCTCCTGGCCTCCTCGAGGCCGATCCCCATCCTCTCGGCCACTATCTCGGCGGCCTCGCGGAGCAGCAGCTCGCCCCTCCTCCTCCGCTCCAGCGCCACCAGCTTGTAGGCCTCCAGCTCCTCCGGCGAGAGCAGCCCTGCTCCCTCAGCCATCCTCCTCAGCTCCTCCATGTAGCCGTGCAGCCTGGCCACGGCCTCGAACGGGTCCCCGGCCCTGGGGGGCTCCGGGGCCCCGGAGCCCGCCCTCTCCAGCGCCTCGCGGAGCGCCTGCGCCTCCGCCTCCAGCGCGCTGCGCAGCCTCTCAGCCTCCGCCACCGCGTCGGCGTGAACCCTCTTAGCCCTCTCAAGGCTGTCCCGGAGCACCGCCACGGCGCTCTCCACCAGCCCCCTGGCCTCCCTGGCGGCCTCGACCCGGCCCCCGCCCCTCCTCAGCGCCTCCATCGCATTGCTCCTGAGCGCCCTGGCCTGGTCCAGGGCCAGCGCCAGGTCCTCCACCGCCTCCCCGAGCCTCCTCGAGGAGGGGAGCCCGGCCTCCCCGGCCCTGGCCCTGGCCTCCTCGAGGCCGTGGAGCCAGCTCTCCGCCTCGGCGGCCAGCTCCTCCATCGCCTCCAGGCTCTGGAGCAGCCGGTCCACCTGCTCCTCCAGCTCCAGCAGGGGCCGGCGGCCCTCCTCGAGCTGGCGCCGGGCCTCGGCGAGCAGCTGCTCAGCCTCGTCCAGGCCTATCTCGCCGGGCGCCTCCAGGCCCTGCAGCACTATCGCCTGGGGCTCCGGGGCCTCGGCGCCCAGCCTCCGCAGCCTCTCGGCCAGCTCCTCCGCCCTCCTCCGGAGCCCGGCGGTCTCCTCCAGCAGTCTCCGCAGCCTCTCGGCCAGCTCCTCCAGCGCCCTGAGCGTGCTCTGCAGCCACTCGCCCTCCTCTATCCCGCTGGGGGTCAGCTTGGCCAGCCCCAGCTCCTCGAGCCTCCTCGCTACCAGCCAGAGCTTGTAGTTGAAGTGCAGCGCCGGCCCGGTGCCGGAGACGTAGAAGGGGTTCACCCGGCCGGGGTCGCGGGGCCTCCGGCGCCTGGCCTCCTCCCAGAGCCTCCTGGCCTCCTCCTCCAGCTGCGCCTCGCTGATCCTCAGCTCCTCTATCTCCTCCACTGCGTGGACCGCCTCCCTCAGCCTCTCGAGCCCCTCTATCCTCAGCCTCACCTTCCTGCCGGTGAGCCTCTCCAGCAGCCTCTCGGTCTCCCTGCGGGCCTCCTCTATCCTGCCGGCGTACTCCTCCAGCCGCGCCCTCAGCCTCCTCGCCTCCGCGGCGGCGGGCTTCACGTGGCCCCGGAGGATCTCGCCTCTCACGTACTCCGCCGCGTCGAGCACGGTGCGGGCCAGCCGGAGGGACATGAGCAGGTTGCCAGCCTTCAGGGCCTCCTCGGCAGTGGCCAGCAGGCCTCTCATCTTCCTGGCGAACCCCTCGAGGCTTCCAGCCCTGTAGTCCCTCGCCTTCGCGGAGACTATCAGCCCCCAGCTCCTCGCCTCGGGGTCCCCCTCTATCTCCTCGACGAGCTCCCGGGCCTCCCGTATCAGCTGCCACGCTGCCTCCTCGCTGTCGCGGAGCCGGAGCCTGGAGCGCTCGGGGTCAACCCTCCTCTCGGAGGAGGCGGCGACGAGGCCCCGGTAGACGAGGCTCTGGAGCAGCATTCTCCTAGTGCCCGGGTTGCGAGCCTCGACAACCAGCAGCTCCCAAACCCTGGACGCCTGGACCTCCTGGCTCCGGGCGCCCAGCTGCTCCAGGGCCCGGAGCACGCTCCTCTCCACGGGGCTGAGCACGTCCACCCTCGCCGAGCCGTTCGTCTTCTCCAGGAAGCCGTTGGCGGCCAGCAGGAGCATGTACTTCTCCAGGGTCTGGACCTCGCCCCGGTCTATGTCGGGGCTCAGCAGGCCCCGCCCCTCGCCGCCCGGGCCGCGGTAGAGGTGGTACCTCATAACGTACTCGTAGGCGGCGTGCAGCGCCTCCCTGGCGGAGGCCCTCGTGCTCGGGACCACGAGGAAGTAGCGGAGCGCGCCGCTCAGCTCCGTCGGCCTCTCGACGTCGTAGCCCAGCTTCGGGTCCCTCACCAGAAGCGGGGCCCCCTCGACGCCCTCCTCTAGCCCCCGCTCCAGCCTCTCCCTGGGCCTCAGCTCCTCGGCGAGCTCGCGGAGCATGGAGTGGAGGCGGAGGGGGTCCAGCCCGAGCCTCTCGGCGGCCTCCGGGCTCCCCGCGGCCTCCACGGCGGCGTGCAGCGCCTCCTCCAGCCCGCCCGTCTCGGCGGCCAGCTTCACCCCGAGGGCCTGGAGCCTGACGCGGCTAACCATGGACTCTATGGGGGCGTCGACTATCTTCAGGAAGAGCTTGCCCTCGAGGCTTTCGAGCAGCCTCCTGGCCCGCGGCTCCACCCCTCCATGGTGCACCAGCAGCACGGCGTGGGGCCTCCAGCCGCTCATAACGGCAGCCATCACCTGGCTCTCCAGCCTCCTAGCCTCCTCGGCGGTCACCTCGCCCGGCACCGCGTAGACCAGCACCCGGGCCCTCGCGCCCCCCTGGAGCACGGCCTCAGCCCTAGCCACGCCCTCGCCCTGGAGCGCCGGCGGCTCCCTTAGCAGCCCCTCGGCGGCCAGCACAGCGGCGGCGCCGGCGGCGAGGTGGCTGCGGCCGGCCTCGGTGTAGACGCGGCGTATCACCTGCAGCCTCTCGACACGGTCAGCTATGAAGTCCAGGTAGCTCAGCTCGGGGCTCACGTAGAGGAGGCGCTGCAGCCTCGGCGACAGCATGTAGGCCCTGGAGCCGCCGGCGCCCAGGAGCCGGGAGAATAGGGCCTCCCAGAGCAGCTGGGCCAGCCTCTCGGCCTCCGAGCGGCTTAGCTCCAGCGGCGACGCGTCCGCCACCAGGTCCACCGCGGCCCTCTCGTCCGGGGGCACGGCCACGACCAGCCTGCCCGTGGGCTCGGTGTAGACGAGGCTGTCGAGCAGCTGCTCCAGCGGGCTCCCCCCATCCATCCCCGCCAGCTGGGGGAGGAGCTTCACAGCCTCCGGCTCCACCGTGCGGAGAAGCTTGAAGGCATCCTCCACCGCCGGGGTCTCGAGCACTTCGTGGACGAGCCTCTGCACCCCCAGCTCGCGGCGGGGCCAGGACTGCTCGCCGTAGAGGTTCATCTCCCTAACCATCTCCTCAAGGACGCCGGGCCTGGCCCCGAGCGCGGCGGCGAGGTCCTCCACCGGCGCGGCGCCCCTGGCCACGAGCTCCTCGAGCAGCCTCCTGGCGAGCCCCGCGTCGAAGCCCGCCAGCCTCGCCCGGGCCCCCCAGCCCTCAGCCAGCCTCGAGTAGGCCTCGCTGTTGAGGGCCGGCAGCTCGGCGCCGCCGACGCTCAGCGTGAGGCCCTGGAGGGCCTCCAGCAGCTCCCCGGTATCGAGCACGGCCACGCCGTCGCCGCAGTCACCGCGGCCCCGCGCCCAGGAGACTAGGTAGCGGAAGGCCGAGACCAGTGCCCCCATGTTGCCCAGCGTGCCTGATACCACAGCGTGGGCCAGGCTGTGGTCCCTGAGCAGCCCCTCGAGCCCCCTGCCGAGAGTGTAGCGGGCGAGGCTCTCCAGGAAGGCGAAGGCCTCGCGCCTGGTGAGCGGCCTTATCCAGATACTCCTCACTCTCCTCCGGAGCCTCGCGGCCACGGTGGCGAAGTCCCTTAGCCCCATCAGCCTGCTGTAGGCCGGGGGAGTGAGGCTGGCCACCAGGTGGAGGGCGCCCGGCATGCAGCCCTCGCCGCTGCAGCCGGCGGAGACTATCTCCACGTCGCCGTTCAGTATGCCCACGAGCCCTGCCACGAGCTCCGCCAGCTCCTCCTCCCTCGCCGAGGCGACGAGGTCCTCGAGCTCGTCTATGAACACTACGAGCCTACCGCCCCTGGGCACCAGGCCGCGGAGCACCCTCTCCACGTAGCCCCGGAGGCTCTCCGCCCCATCGGGGCCGCCGTAGCGGGGGAGGAGCCCCCTCTGCTCCAGCCCCGCGGCGAGGAGCGCGGCGGCGAGCCGGTAGGCGGGGCCCCTCTCGCTCCTGCCGCGCAGCGAGGAGAGGTGGGCGAGCACCGTGGCGGCCCGGGCCTCGAGGCCCAGCCAGCCCCTCTCCTCCAGCCAGGGCCTGATCCTAGCGTTGTATACGCTTGTCTTCCCCTCCCCCCACTCCGCCACGAGGAGCACGAGGACGGGGTCCTGGCTCTTCTCCATCTCGTTGAGGGCCTCGGCTACC
Source organism: Pyrodictium brockii (assembly GCF_055379715.1). Taxonomy (NCBI): domain Archaea; kingdom Thermoproteati; phylum Thermoproteota; class Thermoprotei; order Desulfurococcales; family Pyrodictiaceae; genus Pyrodictium; species Pyrodictium brockii. The sequence continues at coordinate 1,164,296 of NZ_AP042401.1, read as the reverse complement.
TGCTGGTAGACCCTCTGCCTGCTCGGCAGCGGGGGGAGGTACTCGTCGAGCCTCCTGGCGTCCGTGCCAGTCAGGCTCGGCAGCCTCGCGGGCGGCGGCCCGCAGCGCCTGGCCACAGTCTCCGGAGGCATAGCCGAAACCCGGGTGTAGAGGCATGAGTAACACTCATACAGCGGCACCCCTCGGCTCCCGGCGGCCAGCCCGTAGTACACGGGTAGCACTATGGCCGCGGCGCCGGAGCCTCCTGGGGCCTCTAGCCCTCCTCCTGGAGGGGCGTGGGCCGGTACGGCTCCAGGTCGTAGCGTATAGTGAAGTCCCGGTACTCGCCCCGGTACGGCTCCCAGACCACCACGACCCTCTCAACCCGGGCCGCCGGCGGGCCCCGGTGGGCCCAGCGTATCACCTCCTCAACGGCCTCCCGGGGCCCCTCGACAACAGCCTCCACGCTCCCATCAGGCATGTTCCTGACCCAGCCCGTGACCCCGAGCCTCCGGGCAACCTCCCTCATAGTGGCCCGGAAGAAGACGCCCTGTACCCTGCCGTAGATGCGGAGATAGGCCCTAGCCATCCCGCCGGCCATGGGCCCTCCGCCCTGGAGGGTGTAGGGAAGTGCACCCATGTAACAGGCTTAATAATGTGGCCCCCGGGGCGGGGGAGGGGCTCCAGGTGCTGGTGGACGAGGCTGCCAGGGCCATACCTCCTCGACGCAGCGGAGCTGCCCCTCACCGCCGGGCCGCCGCTGCCAGGGCACCCTGGCGTCAAGGCGGGGGCTCAAGAGCTCCCCGGGAGAGCGTGGGGGCGCGTGGAAAAGGGTGAGGCGTTCTCCCGATGCTCTAGGCGCCTAGTGCTAGAGCTTGTCCTGCTCCTCCAGCTCCTGGAGCTTGAGCATCGCCCTTATCTCGCGCCAGTTGGCCTCTATCTCCTCGTAGATCTTCTTGATGTCCTCTTCGGTCAGGTGGCGGAACCTGCCCTGGAGCTTGAGGTACTCCTCCACGGGCTTCCTCTTCGAGGGGTCTAGCAGCCTGTTGCTCGGCGGGTTGAGCCTCAGCCGGCCGTTCTCGTACTCGTAGAGTATCCACATCCCCGTCTCGACCGCCAGCTGGGCTATCCTCGCGGTCAGGCTTGGGTCGAACCTCCAGCCCACAGGGCAGGGGGCGTGGAGGTGGATGTACTTGAACCCTCTTATGCTGGCGGCTTTGCGCAGCTTCGCTATGAAGTCCCAGGGGTAGCCCACGCTTGCGGTAGCCACGTAGGGGACCCTGTGGGCGGCTACTATCTGTGGCATGGGCTTCTTGAACTCCTTCTTGCCCCGGTGGGTGGTCGTGGTCCAGGCGCCGTAGGGGGTGAGCCCGCTCCTCTGGATACCCGTGTTCATGTAGGCCTCGTTGTCGACGCAGATGTAGATTATGTCCTCGCCCCTCTCCGCGGCGGCGCTGAGGGCCTGGAGGCCTATGTCAGCGGTGCCGCCGTCCCCGGCCCAGACAACCACCTGCGCGTCCACGCCCCTGCGGCGGAGCGCCCTGGCAAGCCCGCTGGCGGCGGAAGCGCCGGCGGCGAACACTATGTTGAGCACCGGGAGCCCCCAGCCCTGCCGGGGCCACATGCCCTGTATGACGGAGCTGCAGCCAGCGGGGATCACTACCACAGCCTTGTCGCCGAGCGCCATGCCGAGGTACCTGAACCCCATGGTCTCCGGGCAGCCCGGGCACGCGGCGTTGCCGGGCATAACGTACTTCTCCTTGGGTAGCTTACGTATGTTTATAGCCATCCCGGGGCTCACCTCCGGGCCTCCCGCAGCTTCTCCCCCCTCACGGGGTGCTCGAGCGGGGGCATGGGGTGGAACTTGCCGAGGTGGTACCAGTAGGCGGGTATGTAGACGCGGCCCTCCTCCTCCACCAGGCTGTAAGCATGCTCCACTATAGATGCTATGTCCTCGTAGGAGATATCGACGCCGCCTATCCCGGCCGGCACCCCTACCATGCTAGGCCTCGCCTCCAGGGCGCTGCTCAGCTCCAGGAACAGCGGCCCGGCGTGGCCGAAGGAGATGCTCCTATCCATCACGGCCACGAGCTTCTTGCCTATGGCTGCCTCGCGGACCTCCTCCCAGGGGAAGGGCCGGATCCACCGCAGCCTCAGCACCCCGGCGCGTATCCCCTTCTCCCTAAGCATGTCGGCAGCTATCTTCGCGTCGCCCATCCACGAGCCTATGCCGGCCACCAGCACGTCGGCGTCGCTGCAACGGTAGCAGTCTATGAGGCTCTCGTAGCTCCTCCCCGTCAGCTTCCCGTACTCCCGGCCGGCCTCCCTTATCACCTCCCTGGCCCTGGCCATGCTCCGGTGCATGTCCATCCTCAGCTCCTCGAAGTACTCGTCGGGCACAAGGTTGCCCATCGCGATCTTCTCCCGGGGCTGTATCACGTAGGGCTGGCGGCGGGGCGGGAGGAACTCATCCACGGTCTCCTGGTCGGGCAGCTCCACTGGCTCCACGGTGTGGCTGAGTATGAAGCCGTCCAGCCCGACTATCCCGGGAAGATACACCCTCGGGTCCTCGGTCACCCGGAACATCATTATCGTCAGGTCTAGGGCCTCCTGGTTGTTCTCGGCCATTGAGATCAGCCAGCCCGTGTCCCTAGTGCTCATTATGTCAGCGTGCTCCACGTGAATGTTCCAGGGCGGCCCGATGGCCCTGGTAACCACGGCCATTACCAGGGGGATCCTGCTGCCGGCCGTCCACCAGAGCATCTCATACATGTAGGCTAGCCCGTGGCTGCTGGTGGCGGTGAACGCCCTGACGCCCCCCGCGGCGGCGCCGTAGGCGGCGGCGAGGGCGCTGTGCTCGCTCTCGACATCGATGAAGTCGGCGTCCATCTCGCCGCTGGAGATAAGCTCGTCGATCTTCTCGACGATTATGGTCTGGGGGGTTATGGGGTAGGCCGCCACCACCTCGACGCGGGCCAGCTTGGCCGCGTACGCGACCGCCTCGTTCCCGCGGAGACTCGTGACCACGGGCACGGGCCTCACCCCTCGCGCTGGAGGAACTCCTCCTCGTCAACCATCTCGAGAGCGTGGGTGGGGCAGGCCATGGCGCAGACGCCGCAGCCCTTACAATAGTCGTACTCTATCACCGGTATCGCCTGGCCCCTAGGGCCCGCGCCCTCCCTCATGTCTATCACATCCTCGGGGCAGTAGATCCAGCAGAGGTAGCAGCCGGTGCACTTCTCAGGGCGGAGGACGGGGCGCTTGACCCTCCAGGACCCGGTGCGCCCGGCCGAGCCACGCCCAGCCACCGCTATGGGGAGCGCGTGGCCCGCCGGGTCAACGGCAGCCACCTCCCCCGGCCTCCGGGTCCCCGAGGCCTCCGCGGTCACAGCCCGGCCACCTCCACGGGCCTCTGGACCGCCTCCCCGGTCTCCATGTAGGCGCGCCTGGCGGCCTCGGCGTTGAGATCCGCCACCCGGGGCCTGCCGCTCCAGTGCTCCCGGATGGCCCTGGCCACCGAGTCTATCGACACTATGCCGGTGGCCCTGGCCAGTGCGCCCAGCATGGCCGTGTTCACCACCGGCCAGCCCGCCACCACGAGGCCCAGCTCCTCCGCTATCCTCGTGGCGTTGACCCAGTAGAGCCGGAGCCCCTCGACGCCGAGGTCCACGGGCTTGGGCAGGTTGGCCACCACCGTGGCCCCAGGCCTCATGCCCTCCAGAACCTTCTCCCTCTCGGTCTCGAGGAGCCAGGGGTCGAGCACCACTACCACGTGGGGCCTCCGCACCATGCTGTGGACCGGCACCGGCCGGTCGGCCACCCGGGCGAAGGCTAGGACGTGGGCGCCCCTCCTCTCGGCGCCGAAGCTGGGGATAGCCTGGCCCCACTTGCCCTCCAGCTGCACCGCCCTCACGAGTATGGAGGCGGCCGTCACCGCCCCCTGGCCGCCGCGGCCGTGGAAGCGTATCTCCACGGTCCTCCGCAGCGCCTCTAGGAAGCCGCCGCCCTGCGGTGTTGTAGGCAAGGCCTGCTCCACGCCCCGGGGCTTGGGCGGCACCATGCTCGATATTTATAGTTGGCCCACTGGTAGACCACCCCCCGTAGGCTCCCCCCGCCGGCCCACAGCATGGGTGAGGGGCCGTAGAAGGGGCGCGGGATGCACTGCTATGACCAGGGTGGACGTGCTCGTAGTTGGGGCAGGGATAATCGGGCTCTCCTCCGCCTTCCACGTCAAGAGGCTGTGCCCCAGCTGCCGGGTCCTCCTGGTGGAGAAGCACCCCGGCCCCGGCCACGGCGACACGGGCAGGAGCGCCGCCGCCTTCCGCGCGTTCTTCACATCCAGGACCAATATGGCGCTGGCGGCTAGCAGCGTAGCCTTCTACAGGGAGGTGCAGGAGAGGGAGGGCTTCGACCTAGGGATGAGGTTCACGGGCTACCTCTTCCTCCTCACGGAGGAGCAGCACCAGGCCCTCGCGCCGGTCCTCGAGGAGCTGCGGCGCCGCGGCCTGGGCTACCGGGTCTACAGCCCCGAGGAGCTAGAGGAACTGCTGGGCCTCAGGACGAGGCCGGGCGGCGAGGAGGCGGAGCTGATGCAGCTCCCCGGCATAGACGTGGGCGTGCTGGCCGAGAACGCGGGCATAATCAGGCCCGAGAGGCTGGTGGAGTACTACAGCAGGAGGATAGGGGAGATGGGCGTTGAGGCCCTCTACAACACCAGGGTGGAGAAGATACTGGTGGAGCCGGAGCAGCCCCTGGGGGTCCCCGGCGAGCCCCTCCCCTGGCAGAAGGCCCGGGTGGTGGGCGCGGCCACGTCGAGGGGCGAGATAAGGGCCGACGTAACCATAGTGGCCGGGGGTGCTGAGACCCCCTTCCTCCTCGACCCTGTGGGCGTGGATATACACGCGAAGCCGAAGAAGAGGCAGGTCTTCGTCATACGCGCCGACCGGCCGGAGCTGCGGAGGCTGCTCCACGCCGAGGGCTTCAACAGCCTCGGGCTCGCCCCCTTCATCCTCCTGCCGAAAGGCGTCTACATCCGCCCCGCCCCCGAGGACAACGCCTTCTGGGTTGGGGCCTCCGACCACCTGGGCAGGCCCTTCTCCTGGGAGCCCGACCCCCAGCCCGAGGAGCACTTCTACGAGTACGGCATCTACCCGGTGCTCCACAACTACCTCCCGGCCTTCGAGAACGCGCGGCCCTCCTCGGCCTGGGCGGGGTTCTACGACATCTCCATAGACGGGCAACCCGTCGTGCTGTCCGAGCCCGGGCTCGTGGCGGCGGCCGGCACAAGCGGCAGCGGGATAATGAAGGCCGACGCGGTCGGCAGGATAGCTGCCTCCCTAGCCCTGGGCAAGAAGAGGGCGGCGCTCTACGGCGGAGAGGAGGTGGACGCGAGCATACTAGGCACCAGGAGCAGGAGAGTGGAGGAGGAGAGGCTCGTCATCTAGCCCCGCCGCGCCGGGCGGGGGGTGGGCGCCGGCGGCCCCATGCGGGGGTAGATACCCCTTTCCGGGCATGCGTGATTAAGTGAACACTAGATAGCCTGGACCCCCCCTCCCCCTCCCACACGCTAAGACTGAGGGAGGTGGCCTACATGGCCCAGAAGAAGAAGAGGTCCAAGCGGTCCAAGGAGAGTGAGGGCCAGCAGCAGTAGAGGGGGTGCGGGGCGGCGCCAGGGAGGAGGCCCCCTAACGGGCCTCCTCCCCGCCCCTCCGCGGGCGCTCCAGGGGCGCTCCTTTTTATATTTATAATTTTTGTAACGCGATGGCCCCGCGGCCCCCCGGGGAGGCTGGGGGTAGAAGAGGGGGCCAGCCGCCCCGAGCTGGATGGGCTGGACGGGTCTTGGGCTGCGAGGGGCCGGAGTGGATAGTCTGGATAGTGACTGCCGCCTGCAACCTCCGCTGCCCTTACTGCTACGCCGCCCGCTACCTCGGTGAGAGGCCGCTCTCCACCGGGGAGGCGCTCCGCCTGGTGGGGGAGGCGGCCGAGCTGGGGGTCGCGCATATCAACCTCACTGGGGGCGAGCCCCTCCTCCGCGGCGACATACTGGAGCTCCTGGCGGCGGCGGTCGACTCGGGCATAGAGGCGAGCCTCTTCACGAACATGGCTCTCCTCCGCGACGGCGTTGCGGGGGAGCTGGCGAGGCTCGGGGTGCTCCTCTACACCAGCCTCGACGGGCCCAGGGAGGTCTACGAGGCGGCGAAGGGCCCGGGGAGCTGGGAGAGGTTCCTCAGGGGCCTGGGGGCGGCCCGGCGCCACGGCCTGGGCTTCCACGTCAACATCCCGGTCTCCCGGCTCAACTACAGGAGGGTGGGCGAGGCCGTCGAGACGGCGGTTGGGCTGGGGGCTGCAAGCGTCTCCATCATCCCGGCGATGCCCTCGGGCAGGGCGGTGGAGACCCGCAGCTACATCTCCTCAAGGGAGCTCCTTGAGGCCCTCCGCGGCGCGGAGGAGGCAGCCGAGAGGCTCGGCGTAACGGTCTCGGCCTGGTGCGCCCCCTTCGTCGAGGCCCTGCCCTGGGCCAAGCACCTGAGGGCCAGCAACTGCAGGGACTGGGCCGTCATGGATATAACGCCGTCGGGCAAGGTTGTGCTCTGCGACGTGTTGGGCGTAGTGGTGGCTGACGCGGCGAAGGAGGGGCTCCGGAGGGCCTGGGAGAAGCTGCAGAGCCACCCACTGAACAAGCTCACCCACAGCGTGCCCAGGGAGTGTAGGGGTTGCCCCCTCGCCCCCGCTGCCGCGGGGGCTGCTACGCTAGGGCAATGCTCCGCTGGGGCCGCCTCCCGGCCCCGGACCCGCTGTGCCCCCTCGCGCCGGCGACGGGGCGGTAGAGGCCCCGGGGCCACGGTATATTCGCGTCCCGGCGGCGGGGCCACGGGCAGGGCTGCAGCGGCGGTGCCAGGAGGCCCGGAGCGGCTGAGGGAGCACGGTGTAGTGGTGAAGCGGTGCCGGGGCTGCCTCCGGGTGGCCCTGGTCTACCCATCCGTCTACAGCGCTGCGGTGGCCAGCCTGGCCTACCAGAACCTCTACTACATGATCAACAGCCTCGACTACGCTGTAGCCGAGAGGTTCGTGGCGGCTTCGACGGCCGGGGAGGAGCCTCCCCCCAGGAGCCTCGAGACCGGCTCCCCCCTCTCCAGCTTCGACCTCATACTCGCCCCCGTGAGCTACGAGCTAGACTACGTCACCCTCGCCCGCATCCTCCTGGCCGCCGGCATTGAGCCGCTCCGCCGCAGGAGGGGCGGGAGGGGCCCGCTGGTCGCGGTGGGCGGCCCCGTCCCCAGCATGAACCCTGCCGTGGCGCTCGGCCTCGCCGACCTGGTGCTGGTCGGGGAAGCAGAGGAGACGGTGCCGAGGCTCCTCGATGCCCTCCACGGCGGGGGCCCAGGCGGCGCCGAGGAGCTGGCCTGCAGCACTGGCTTCCTGGCCCCCGGCTGCAGCAGCCCCGTCCACAAGGCCGTGGTCGCCAGCCTGGACGAGGCCTTCCACACGACCATCCAGTTCCGCGTCCCCGGCAGCGGGGAGCCCTGGGGAGAGGCCTACATGGTCGAGGCCAGCAGGGGCTGCCCCCACATGTGCAGGTTCTGCATGGAGGCCCACTTCCTGCTCCCGGCCAGGCACCGGAGCACCGCGAGGATAAGGAGCCTCGTAGAGGAGGGCGTGGAGGCCAACAAGGTCAACGGGGTGGCCTTCTACTCCCTCAGCTTCTTCGACCACCCGGGTGCGGACAGGCTCCTCGAGTGGGTCGTCGGGGAGGGGCTGGAGGCCTCGATAGGCAGCCTGAGGGCCGACCAGCTCACCGAGGACAGGGTGGAGCTGATGAGCAGGGCCGGGCAGAGGGTGGTGACTGTGGCCCCGGAGACGCTCAGCCCTAGGCTGTGCCGCGGCATAGGCAAGTGTATACCCCTGGAGAGGGTCGAGGAGATCGCCGAGCTGGCCTGGCGCCGGAGGATGCACGTCAAGCTATACCTCATGCTCGGCCTCCCCGGCGAGAGCGACGGGGACGTGGAGGCCTACGCCGAGGCGCTCCGGAGGCTGAGCCGCCGCGCGCCCCCCGCCAGGGAGGCGATACGGGTCAGCGTGAACCCCCTGGTCCCGAAGCCCTGGACGCCCCTCCAGCGCCACCCCCTCATAGACCGGAGGGTCTACGAGAGGAGGGTTAGGATCCTCCGCCGTGCCCAGAGCAAGGTGCTCAGCGTAGATGCTCTCAGCTACCGCTACGCCTACGCCCAGGCGGTGGTGGCGAGGGGCGACGAGAGGGTGGCGGAGCTGCTGGCCGAGTGGGCCCGGCTGGGCGGCAGGCTGGGCCAGCTATGGACGGCGGCGAGGAGGCTAGGGGTGAGCCTCGACGCCTACACCTCCGGGAAGGGCCCGAGGCCCTGGGAGGAGCTGGTGAGGCCCGGTTACCCGCCAGCAGCGCTCCAGGCGGCCTACCGGGCGGCGCTCCGGGCGGTGGGGGAGCAGGGCTAGCCCTCCCAGGGCCGAGGAGCAGCAGCCGTTGCGGGCCTTCCTCGCCCCCCGGGTTCCTGTCACGCGTAGCCGAGGCGCTTCAGCAGCGGCTTCAGCTCCTCGAGGTAGGGCCTCGCATACTCCGTCTCGAGGAACTCGTCCACGCTGCACTTGCCGGTCAGCCTCCCCCTCTCCATGCAGGCTATCGAGTCCCCCAGCTCCAGGGCCTCCACTATGTCGTGGGTCACGTGTACTGCTGTGAACCTCAGCTTCTCCCTAAGCTCTCGGATAAAGGCTCTCACCCTGACCCGGTTGCCCGGGTCTATGTTGGCCGTGGGCTCGTCGAGGAGGAGTAGCCTGGGCTCTACTGCTAGGGCTCTGGCGAGCGCCACGCGCTGCCTCTCGCCGCCGCTCAGCTCCGCGGGCCTGCGGTCGAGGAGATGCTCTATCCCGAGGACCCCGGCGACCCCCCGCACCCTCCTGTCCACATCCTCCCCGGGGCAGCGGCGGGCCCGGAGGCCGAAGGCAATGTTCTCGTAGACAGTCATGTGGGGGAAAAGCCCATAATCCTGAGGAACATAGGCGAAGCCCCTCTCCTCTGGGGGGAGGCTGGTGACGTCCCGGCCGTCGACGAGTATCTCGCCCTCAGCGGGCTTTATGAAGCCGGCGAGGGCGTGTAGCAGGACCGTCTTGCCGACGCCGCTGGCCCCCATTACCACCAGGTACTCCCCCTCCCTCACCTCCAGCCGCGGTATGGTCAGCGTGAAGCCCCCCAGCTCTACGCGGAGGTTACGCACCGTGATCATGGCGGGTCAGCACCCTTATCGCCGTGAAAGCCGCGATGGAGAGGAGCACTACGAAGGCTGAGAGGGCTACAGCGTATCTTAGCCCGTAGTTGTTAAACCACTCGTATATCAGCACGTTTATTGTTTTCGGGTAGTACGCCACTATGAGTATCGCGCCGACCTCGCTCATAGCCCTGGCCCATGACAGGAGGAAGCCCGCGGCGATGTGGGGCAGTATGAGCGGCAGCGTCACCCTCCTGAACACCATCCAGGGGCTTGCCCCCAGGCTCCTGGCTACGAGCTCCAGGGAGGCGCCGACCCTCTCGTAGCCCAGCTTCAGCACGTCAACCATCAACGGGAAGGACACGAACATCATGCTGGCCACTATGCCCCAGAAGCCGTTCTCCACCTGGAGCCCCAGGGCGGCTGCGAGGCCCCCGAGGAGCCCCCGGCGGCCGTAGGCGAGCAGGATCATTATACCGGCCACGGCGTGGGGGATTACCAGCGGCACGTCCACCAGGGCCTCGACCAGCCTCTTCCCGGGGAACTCGCTGCGGGCCAGCAGGTAGCCCAGGGGTATACCGATTACCAGCAGCAGTGTCGAGGATACTAGGGAGGCCTCGAGGGTCCGGAGCAGCGCGGGGTAGGCCTGCCGCGCGTAGGGGGTGTCGCGGAGCCACACCTTGGCGAATGTCCCAGGGTCCACGCTGACGAGGAGAGCTGCCAGGGGCGCGAGTATGAACAGCATGCCGAGCGAGGAGAAGGCGGCGAAAACCAGGAGGAGCCTCTCAACCCTCCTGGCCCTGGAGGCTGACAAGGCTCCTAAGCTCCTCCGGCACCCTGCCATACGCGAGGGGCTTCTCAAGGAAGGGCTGCCCCGCCTCCTCGAACACCTTCCTGCCGTAGGGGCCGAGCAGGAGCCTCAGGAACCTTACCGCCTCCTCGTGGTGCGGCGCGTCATCGAGCACGGTTATGCCGTACACTATCGGGGCCATGGCCACTGCCGTCTCCTTGTCAGTCCCCGAGAGTATCCTGACCACCACCCTGCTGTAGAAGCTGCTCTCCCTGGGGTCTCCCAGGTTGATTGCCCGGGGGAGTCTCAGGTAGTGGAGGTGGTGCTGCACCGCCACGCTGCGGTACTCGAAGGCGTAGTCCAGCTCACCGGCCTCGAGGAGGGCTATGAGGTCCACGCTCTTGGGCCTCACCACCAGGTTGCTGCCGCTCCTAACCTCGAGGTCCGCGGGGACTACCAGCTCCAGCGTGCCGTTCTCCATCCTCCTAACCTCTATGTTGGTGTTGTTGGTGAGCAGCCCTAGTATCGATGCGTTATGGTAGTATAGGGAGGCCAGGCCTATCGCGCCCACCGCCCGGTAGCCGCATGGGTCCTTGTTGGGGTCGGAGAAGCCCCACTTTACATCGCTCCTCGAGAGTATCTCGTACCACTCCTCCGGGTGCTTCTCGAGCAGCTCGTGGTACTTGGAGTGGTTCGTGTATACTAGTACCAGCTCGTTGCTCGCGAAGGCTATGTACCAGCTCGCGTACCTGGGGACCAGGAACCTGGGTATAAGCCTGTAGTCTGCCACGGCTATGATGTCGGCCTTCCTCCCCAGGTCGGTTACCTTGCGTATCGCCTCCACGCTGCCGCTAGCCTCTATTATCACGTCCGTCCCGTGGAGCCTCTTGTACTCCTCCGCCACCTTCTCCAGGGGGATCCTCAGCGAGCCGGCGGTGAATACGACGAGCTCCCCGCCGCTCCCAGCCCCCATGCGGAGGCTCAGGAGGGCCACGGCGGCCACAAGGACTATCGCAGCCAATGCGGCCGCTAACATCAAGCGTCTAGAGCTATGCAAGCCACGCCACCCCGGCGCTCCTCCTGGCCCGGCGGCTCCCCCAATCCCAATCTATTATATCCCTTACTCCAATACTAGACCCCCTTCCGGGCCTAGGGGTCGGAGGCCCCCAGGGGCCTAGGGGTATAGGGGGTCTTGCCGGAGAGAGTCGCGCTGGTGGCCCGGACGCTCTACGGGGCCCGCAACGCCTTCGCCCACCTGGCCGCGGCGCTGGAGGATAGCGGGCTGCTGGGCCAGGGCCTGGACCTCTTCTTCGCCGAGGAGGACCCGGTCCCCCTGGCCAGGAGGCTGGAGGAGAAGGGCTACCGCCCCGTGCTGCTCTACGGGGTCTCCACCCCAGTGTTCCTCGAGCTGATGGATGAGATCGCCGGGGCCGCCTCCCGCTACCCAGTGGTGGCCGGGGGCCCCCACGCGGAGGGGGCCTACTGGCAGCTCCTCCGCCTCGGCGTCTACGCCGCCGTGGTGGGAGACGGGGAGAACGCTATCGTGGCCCTCGCCGAGCACTTTCTCGGGGAGCGGGACATATCCGAGGTCCCGAACATAGCCTACATGGAGGGCGGGGGCGTCTTCCGTGTCACGAGGATAGAGCTTGTCGACCTCGACGACTACCGGCCCTACAGCAGCCGCTACCAGCTCTACCCGCCTCTGGAGATAATGAGGGGCTGCCCCTACTCCTGCAGGTTCTGCCAGGTCCCCTGGCTCTTCAAGTCCAGGGTGCGCTTCCGCAGCCCCGGCCGCGCCGTGGAGGCGGCGAGGGCCTACATCGAGGCGGGCAGGAGGAGAATACGCTTCATAGCCCCCATAGGCTTCGCCTACATGTCGCCGCGGCCCGGCGAGCCGAACCCGGAGGCGCTGGAGGAGCTGCTCCGCGGCGTCAGGGAGGCGGGCGGGGAGCCCTACCTGGGCAGCTTCCCCAGCGAGACCAGGCCCGAGTACGTCACCCCTAAGGCCCTCCGCGTGGTGAAGCGCTACGCCGCCAACCGCAGGGTGTCGGTGGGCCTCCAGTCCGGCAGCGACAAGGTGCTCAAGGCCGTTGGCAGGGGCCACACTGTGGAGGAGGCGCTCGAAGCCGTGGAGCTGATACACCGCCACGGGCTCCAGGCGGTGGTGGACATAATCTTCGGGCTCCCCGGCGAGGACGAGGAGGCGGTGGAGGCGACCGTGGAGGTCATATACCGTCTGGCCGGCATGGGGGCGAGGCTTCGGCTCCACAGCTTCCTACCCCTCCCCGGCACCCCTCTCGCCAGGGCCCGGCCGAGGCCGGTGCACCCCCGGTACCGGGAGGCGGTCCGCAGGCTCCTGGGCCGCGGCGTAGTGGAGGGCGACTGGGAGTGGCAGGAGAAGATAGCCCCGGAGATCTACTGCCTAACAGCCCTCGACCCGGCCCCCACGAGGGAGCCTAGGCCCCTCGAAGAGGCTAGGGAGACGTGCAGCCGGGCCTGGAGCAGGTGGAGCCGGCTGATGGCAGCCGCGGGCGCCGGGCCAGGGGTGGCTGAATCCCTCTCCAGGGGCCCCCGCTGCCTCTAGGCGTCCCGGCTATGGGGCCCTCTTTACCCTGGGGCCCCGGGGCTCCACCCCCGGGTGTTCCGGCCCGTGCCCGTCCCCGGCTACGCCGGCAGGATAGCGTTCATAGACCTCTCCAGCGGGAGGGTTGAGACGCGGGAGCTGGGCGAGAGCGAGGCCAGGCTGTTCCTCGGAGGGAAGGGGCTCCTCTACCTCCTTGGCTACAGGCTGATCCCGCCGAGCGCCGACCCCCTGGACCCGGCGGCTAACAGGCTCGTCATCGCCGCCGGGGCGCTGGCGACCCACGCGCCCGGCGCGTCGAAGACCGGGTTCCTGGCCAAGAGCCCGCTGACCGGCATCCTCTGTGACAGCTACGCTGGCCAGGTGTTCGCCGGGAAGCTGCGGATGGCGGGGTTCGACGCGGTAGTTGTCTACGGTAAGGCCGAGGAACCCGTCTACCTCTACATAGAGGATGGCGGGGTCGAGGTGAGGCCCGCCCGCCACCTCTGGGGTAGCGGTGCGGTGGAGGCAGCTGAGGCCGTGAGGAAGGAGACGAGGCTGGGCGCCAGCGTCGCGGCCATAGGGCCCGCGGGGGAGAGGCTGGTGCGCTACGCCAACATAATCGTGGACGGGTTCCGCGCCGCCGGCCGCTGCGGGCTGGGAGCAGTAATGGGCTCCATGGGGCTGAAGGCCGTGGCCGTCTGGGGGAGCAGTGTGCCCGCCAGAGCCAGGCCCGAGGAGTGGAGGAAGCTCTACCTGGAGGTCTACGAGAGGATACGCGGCGACGAGCCCACCAGGGCCTGGGCCCGCTACGGCACCAACGACGGCGTCTCGGTCTGCAGCAGGCTGAGCATGTGCCCCGGCTGGCACTGGAGGAGGAACTGGCTCCCCGAGGAGGAGGCCAGGAGGCTGAGCGGCGACGAGATCCTCTCCCGGGAGGCGCCGAGGAGCGTCTACCGGAGGTACGCCGGCATCCTCTGGGGCTGGGGCTGCCCCGTCAAGTGCAGCAAGCTCGCCTCCCCGAGGAGGAGGGGCCTGGAGCACATAGTGGTCAAGCCCGAGTACGAGAACCTGGCCATGCTGGGCCTCGCCCCCGGGGTGGTTGACCCCGACGAGGTGCTCTACACCGAGTGGCTCATCAACAGCCTGGGGCTGGACAGCATAAGCTTCGGCGAGACAGCCTCCTGGCTCATGGAGCTCTACGAGGAGGGCCTCGTCTCCCGGGAGGAGCTGGCCGGGCTCACCAGGGAGCCGAGGCACGGCGACCCCGAGGCAGTGCGCGAGCTGGCCCGCCTCGTGGCAGAGCGCCGCGGGATAGGGGCGGTGCTGGCAGAGGGCGTTGAGAAGGCCTCCAGGATACTGGGCCGCGGCGGCGACCGGGCGGTCCACGTCAAGGGCCTCGAGGCGGCGGCCTGGGACCCGAGGGGCCGCAGGGGGCTGGTGGTGAGCTACGCAACCGCGGATGTGGGCGCTAGCCACCTCCGCGGCTGGCCCAGCCCCCATCAGCCGCCGAGCAAGGGCCCTGCCAGGGAGACTGTGGAGAGCATGCTGAGGGACAGGGACTGGAAGGCCCTGCTCGATAGCATGGGGCTCTGCAGCTTCGTGCCCTACCGGCCCGGGGAGGTGCAGGCCCTCTACAGCGCCGTCACCGGGCTGGACGCCGAGATAGAGGAGCTGATGCTCGTGGGCTGGAGGACGGAGGCACTGGCGAGGATACACGCGGCCCTGGCCGGCAGGGTGCCGGAGGGCGACCGGCCGCCCAAGCGCTGGATGGAGCCGATAAGGGAGGGCCCCCTGAAGGGCGAGAAGGCCGCGCTGGACTGGAGCGACCTCATGGAGGCGATCCGCGAGTTCTACAGGAGGAGAGGCTACCACGAGGAGTACGGCGTCCCCCTCCCCGAGACGCTGCGCCGCCTGGGCCTCGACTGGGCGGTGGAGGACGCGGAGAAGACGCTGGCGGAGGTGGAGAGGCGGAGGAGACCCCTCTAGCACGCCGCCCGGGGCTGTGAGGAGGCTTAGAAGGAGGGAGCCCGGGAGAGGCGGTGACCGGAAGCGGGGAGCCGAGCCCCAGGCGCTACCGTACCCTCCTCTCCGCCGGGCTTCCGCCGCCCCTGCCCGGTTCCTGCCGCCGGCGGCGGTGCAGCCGGAACCCGCGTCGCTGGAGACCCTATCCACGCGACCCCCATGGGGATATTATTGATATTTATGGATTAAAAGATATATATGTATTAATGCAGAAGCAGAGAGAAATATGGATAAGTTTATTTGAATGCGCTACTAATCAGTCAATATGACGCAACGGGCTAGTAGCTAGGTGTTAGGCTGTGACTAAACGCATCCTCATCCTAGGCGGCGGCTCCGGAGGCTACGTCGCCGCCCGCAGGCTCGCCGAATACCTCAGGAAGATGAATGCTGACTCCGAGGTTACTGTTGTGGCTGATGAGCCTTGGCACGACTTCCGCCCCCTCTACGCCGATGTTGCCTTCGGGACTGCTGTGCCGGATGAGGTTCGCGCCTCTATTGTTGATGCTGGTAGGAGGTTTGGCTTCAGGGTGCTGGTTGACCGGGTTACCCGGATTGATGCCGGCGAGAGGGCTGTTGAGACTGAGAGGAGTGGGAGGCTGGGCTACGACTACCTCGTCGTGAGCCTGGGGGTCCGCTACGGCTGGGAGGCCTACCCAGGCCTAGACCGCTACGGGTACCACAGCTACACGCTCGAAGGAGCACTGGAGATGAGGAAGGCCCTGGAGGGCTTCAAGGGCGGGAGGATAGTCATACTAGTGCCAGAGGCCGAGCATCGCTGCCCAATGTTCCCCATGGAGCTTGCCACCACGCTGGCTGAGAGCCTCAAGCACCGTGGTGTGAAGCCACAGGTGGCCTTGATGATGCCTAAGATGGAGAGGATGCCGCCGCCTCTCAGCGTTCTCGACACCTTACGCATATGGATGGAGAAGATGGAGGAGACAGGGGTAGAGGTTGTAATGCATGACGGTAATGTCGAGGTTGATGGTGAGAGGGGTGTTGTTCGTGCGGGGAATGTTGAGGAGAGGTATGATTTGTTGATTAAGGTGCCTCCTAGTAGGCTTCCGGAGCCCCTGGCCAGGAGTGAGGGCTTCCAGCTCAAGCAGGATCCGAGGTGGGCGCCGGTGAGGCCCAGGAACTTCCGCCACCCAGACTACGACGACGTATTCATGGTGGGAGAGCACTCCATGCCGCCTCTCGGCTTCCCGGGCGCAGGCGTGCCGGTGCATCTTGCAGCCGACTACGCAGCCGACCAGATAATCAGCGAGATAACCGGCGGCTACCCGGTGGCCGAGTTCGCCAGGGGCACCATGGTTGTCGGATACTTCGGCGCGACCTCAGGCATAATGATAGCGTTCGACATGAAATATGATGAGAAGAGTGACCAGTGGAAGGCTGCCAGGTATATAGCCGCCACAAACCCCCTGCTCCGTATAGTAAAGGAGGCTTTCTACAAGTCATGGATAGCCGCAATGAAGTAGCAGCCGGCTCGGGTGGTGCACTATGGCCTCCCAGGCTGGGGAGAAGAGGGGCACTATAGAGGAGGCCCTCAAGTTCGACGAGGAGAGTATGAAGGCTCTCGAGGACATCATAGAGGCCCTTGTCTACCTCAAGAAAAGCGGTATGCTGGATATGCTGAAGTTCATAGCCGAGAAGAGCAATGAGCTGTTTACCATACTCAGCCGCGATCCGACGCTCTACCGCTTGCTCGCCCTCACGCATGGCGCCACGCGGGGCATCAATAGCCTGGAGCCCGAGGAGGTCGTCTCAGCCAAGCTGAACGTTGAGGGGATAACAAGCTGCACCATGAAGTCCATGGCATCGCTGAAGCCCAGTGAGGTCAAACCTCTTGGGCTGCTAGGCCTCATGGGGGCGCTCCGCGACCCGGAGGTGCAGCATGGCATAGGCCTGCTGATAGCTATGGCTAAGCATCTTGGCGCCTGCCTCCTAGAGCTGAAGAAGAAGTTCGAGGAGCAGAAGGGCGGGTAGCCTCTCCCTAGTTTTCTACCCGTCTGCCCGGCCTCGGCTCCGGCCTTCCCCGGGAGGAGGGCGGGGGCCAGGGGCATCATCTATGTGCCCATCCCGGCTGCTGCAAGACTGGCCGGCTATATGCCTCGGAGTATGTACTTGAAGACTAGGGCCTGGAGGAGCCCAGGGAGGACGCGGCTCCAGGACAGCTCGCTGCAGCACCTGCCCCATAGGCTCCGGTACCGCCCGCTAGCCCTGTCGAGCTCCCCGACTGCCCAGCCGGGGAGGTCTAGGCGGGCCGCCTCGGCGGCCGACTCGGCGTGGCTCCTCCTCCTAGCCCCCACCAGGGGGAAGGCGCCCTTCGCCACGAGCCAGGCGAGGGCCACCACGGCCCTGCTGGTGCCGAGCCTCTCCGCCACCCTCGCCAGCGTCTCCTGGAGCACCCTGTCCCCCGCCACGGTCTTGAACACGGGGTCCATGCGGCGGGCCGGGTTGTCGGCCCGGGTCCTGCCCGCGAGCGCGCCCTTGTCGAGGGGGCTCCAGGCCTGCAGAGCCACCCCCGGCTCTCCATGAAGGGCTTCAGCCTGTTCTCGGCCACCCGGCAGCCGAGGCTGTAGTGGACCTGGTTCACAGCTATCTCGTGGCGCCGCGTGCAGAGCATAGCCTTCTCGAGGAGGGGCTGGGGGTAGTTGGAGACCCCTATGTAGCCCGCCAGGCCCCTCACCGCCTCCCGGGCGCCCCGCAGCCCCTCCCCAGGGGAGCCCCAGAGCCTCGACCTGGCCTGCCAGAGGCCCAGCCCGACCCTGGAGACCCTCAGCCCGGTCCTGCCCAGCACCCCGTGCAAGGCCTCGGCGGCACCCGCCTCCAGGGTCCTCCACGGGGGATTATGCCGGCCGCGGGGCAGCAGCGGCGGGAGGCTGTAGGGCCGGGCGGCAGGCCTTAACAGCCTGTATACACCCCCACCCTGTATACACGGGGCCCCGTGTCTACCGCCGTAGTCTCCGTCCGGGTGCCCAGGGAGCTGAAGGAGGAGGCTGAGAGGCTGGGCATCGACATCAGGGTGGTGGAGGCTATACGCCGCGCGGTGGAGGAGGAGAGGAGGCGTAGGCTCGCCGAAGCCCTCCGCGGGGCCGCCGAGGCCGGCGGAGGCCTCGAGCCGGGCGACCGGGTTGAGGCGGTGAAGGCCTCCCCTAGGGGAGGAGCCCGGCTTGATCACACTCGACGCCTCGGCACTCTACCCGCTGGCGAAGATGGCGCAGGAGAGTGGCGTGGAGAGGGCTGCGGAGAGGCTACTCCGCGAGGAGGCCGCCATACTGGATCTGGCCCTCTACGAGGCCGCTAACGCTGCCCTCGTGGAGGCGCGGCGCGCTGGCCCGGGCGCTTGCCGTGCTCGCTGAGAGCCTCACCCTGCTGAGGATAAAGCCCGGCGACGTGGAGGCCGTGGAGAGGTTCGCCGGCGAGCTGGGGCTCACTGTCTACGACGCCGCCTACGTCTACTACGCGCGGCTCCACGGGGCCGGCTGGGGAAGGCCGGGGACGTGGCGGTGGAGACAGGGGTGGCTGCGGCGGAGCCCCCGGGCGACTAGCGCGAGTCTCCATCCTCTATACTTGGCCAAGTAGAGGCGAGGGGTTCCCTCATCCTGGAATGCTTTTAGACCCCTTACTCGGCCAAGCCCCAATCATGGGGGTTACGTTGAGGCCCGGGCGGCTCCTCTACGAGGGGAAGGCTAAGCGAGTCCTAGACGCCGGCGACGGAAGGGCGGTCATGGAGTTCAAGGATGGGGTCACGGCGTTCGACGGGAGGAGGAGGGACCCGGCGCCGGGCAAGGGGGAGGCCGCGGCCCGGCTCTCGGCCAGGATGTTCGAGCTCCTCGAGGAGCACGGGGTGCGCACCCACTACATCTGCTACATGGGCGGCTCCCGGATCCTCGTGGAGAGGCACGAGGTGGCCCCCCTCGAGGTGATAGTGCGTAACTACGCCTACGGCTCCATGGTCAGGCGCATGCCCTTCCTCAAGCCCATGGCCCGGCTCTCTAGGCCGCTGGTGGAGCTGCACCTCAAGGACGATGAGAGGGGCGACCCCCTCCTGCTCCCGGAGGACGTGGTGGAGGCGGGGCTCCTCTCCTGGAGCGAGCTGGACGCGCTCCGGAGCCTCGCCCTCCGGGTGGACGCGGTTCTCGAATCCTTCTGGAGGCGGAGGGGGCTCCGGCTCATAGACTTCAAGATAGAGGTGGCGAGGACCCCGAGGGGCTTCGTGGTGGTCGACGAGGTGTCGGGCGACACGATGAGGCTCGTCGACGCCGAGGGCAGGCACCTGGACAAAGAGCTCTACCGCCGGGGAGGTAGCGTGGAGGAGCTGGTGGAGGCGTACAGGGAGCTGGCCAGGCTGGCCGGGGCCCCGGAGAGGCTCTGCGGGGAGTGAGGAGGCCTTGGCGAGGCACCGCGTGCTGGTAATGGTGTCCTATAAGCCCTCCGCCCGGGACCCGGAGGGCGAGACCCTGGCCGGGGAGCTGAGGAGGCTCGGCTACACGTGGATCCTCGGCGCCAGGGCCGGGAAGGCCTTCGTCTTCGAGGTCGAGGCCGGGTCAAGGGAGGAGGCGGCCCGGCTCGTAGAGGAGATGGCCAGGGAGACCCGGCTCTACAACCCCGCCGTCCACAGCCTCCTGGTGATCCCCCTTGCCTAGGGTCGCGGTGGTGAAGTTCCCCGGCACCAACTGCGACGAGGAGACCGCCTACATGCTCCGCGAGGTAGCCGGCGTGGAGGCCCACGTGGTCTGGCACACCGAGTACAGTTGGAGGAGCTGGGACGCCACCGTGGTGCCCGGGGGCTTCAGCTACGGCGACTACGGCCGCGCCGGGCTACTCGCCTCCTGGAGCCCAGCAGCCGAGCAGCTCCGGGAGGCCGCGGCGGCCGGCTCCCCCATACTCGGCATATGCAACGGCTTCCAGGTGCTCGTCGAGGCCGGCATACTCCCCGGCGCGCTCCTCCCCAACGAGAGCGGCCGCTTCATCGCCCGCTGGACGCGTGTCCGGGTCCACGCGCCGCGGGGGCCCTGGCTCCTCGCGGCCGAGGAGGGGATGGTGCTGGAGATGCCTATAGCCCATGCGGAGGGCCGCTACTACCACCCAGACCCCGGCTCCCTGCTGAGGGATAGGCCCTGGCTGGAGTACCTCGAGAACCCCAACGGCAGCGTCGCCAACATCGCGGGGCTGGGTAGCCAGGACGGGGCGGTGCTGGGCCTAATGCCGCACCCGGAGAGGGCCGCCCACCCCCTCCAGACGCCCAGGGGCCGGGGAACCGGCGGCCGCGTCCTCTTCGAGTCCATCGGGGCAGCGCTGCGGAGGGGCTGGTGATGCCGCTGACGCGGGAGGAGCTGGAGGAGATACGGCGCAGGCTCGGCAGGGAGCCCACCAGGGAGGAGCTAGCCCTCTTCGAGGCCACCTGGAGCGAGCACTGCAGCTATAAGAGCACCAAGAGGCTGCTGAGGAGGCTCCCCACGGAGGCCCCCTGGGTGCTGGTCGGGCCCGGCAGGGACGCCGGCGCGGTCAAGCTCTTCGACGACGTGGCCCTGGTAGCCAGGATAGAGAGCCACAACCACCCATCCGCTGTGGACCCCTACAACGGGGCGGCCACCGGCGTGGGGGGCATCGTCAGGGACGTGCTCAGCCTCGGGGCCAGGCCCATAGCGCTGCTCGACGCCCTCTACCTCGGGAGCCTCCGCACCCCCGTCTCCAGGTGGCTCGCCAGGGGCATAGTCCGGGGGATAAGCGACTACGGGAACAGGATAGGAGTCCCCACCGTGGCCGGGCGGACGTGGTTCCACCCGAGCTACGAGAGGCAGCCGCTGGTCAACGTGGCCTGCCTGGGCGTGGCCAGGCCCGACGCCATCCTCCCCGGCAGGGTGGAGCCTGGCGACGTCATGGTGCTGGCGGGGAACTCCACCGGGAGGGACGGGATGCTCGGGAGCAGCTTCGCCAGCCGCCCGCTGGGCGAGAGGGAGGAGGACATAGCGGCGGTGCAGGTGGGGAACCCGTTCCTCGAGAAGCTCCTCATAGACGCGCTCTCCGAGGCCTTCGAGCGCCGCCTCCTCCGCCACGTAAAGGACCTGGGCGGCGGCGGGCTGGCCACAGCGGTGGCCGAGACCGCGGCCTCCAGCCGGGTCGGCGCCGTCGTGCACCTCGACAGGGTCCACCTCCGGGAGCCGGATATGGACCCCGCTGAGATACTGGTCTCGGAGAGCCAGGAGCGCATGCTCCTGGTGCCGGAGAAGGGTAGGCTGGGCGAGCTGCTCCGTATCCTCGACCGCTACGGGGTCGAGGCGAGCGTGATAGGCTACTTCGACGACACGGGCAGGCTCCGGGCGGTCTACAGGGGCAGGACAGTGGTGGACCTTCCCGTGGAGCTGGCGGCCGAGGCCCCGCCGGTGGAGAGGCGCTCGGAGCAGCCCCAGCCCCCCGGGCCGCTGCCCGGGCTCAGCGTGGCGGAGGAGGAGCTGGGCCGGCTGCTCGAGAGGATCCTCTCCAGCCCCAGGGCGGCCTCCAAGGCCTGGGTCTATGAGCAGTACGACTGGGGCGTCCAGGGCCGCACCAGGCTCCCGCCGGGCCATGGGGATGCCGCGGTCCTCTGGCTGCAGGACGGCACGGCCAGGGGCGTCGTGGCGGCGCTGGCAGGGAACCCGAGGTATACGAGGCAGGACCCGTTCCGCGGCGCCGCCCTCAGCCTCGCGGAGGCCTACCGCAGCGTGGCCGCGGTGGGCGGGGAGCCGCTGGCGGCGCTCGACAACATCAACGCCGGGAACCCTGAGAAGCCGAGGCAGTTCTGGTACTTCGAGAGGATGGTTGACGGCCTCGCCTGGATGGCCAGGGGCCTGGGGATACCCTTCATAGGGGGCAACGTAAGCCTCTACAACGAGGACGAGAGGGGCCACATGGTGGACCCGGTGGCCACCGTCCTCGTCGTCGGCAGGATCGCCGACGCCGGCCGCGCCACGGGACTGGCGCTCCAGGGCGACGCCGTCCTCGTGGCGGTGGGGGAGACCAGGCCCGAGCTGGGCGCTAGCGAGGCGGCCGAGATCCTCCTGGGCGAGCCCGCGGGCGCCCCGCCGGAGCCCAGGCCCGGCGAGGAGAAGGCCGCGGCGCAGCTTGTGAGGAGGCTCGTCGAGAGGGGGCTAGTCACCGCCTCCCACTCGGTGGGGCTCGGGGGCGCGGCCGCCGCCGCAGCCAAGATGGCCGTCGCCGGCGGCGCCGGGGCCAGCATAGACCTCGGGGCGCTCTGCCCCCGGTGCAGCAGCCTCCTCGAGGCAGGGTTCTCCGAGACCCCCGGCCGTTACCTCCTCGAGGTGCCCCGTGAGAGCCTGGGGGAGGTGCTCGAGGAGGCGAGGAGGCTCGGGGTCTGGGCCCGCCCGGTGGGCGAGACCGGCGGTGACTATGTGGAGCTACTGTCCTCGGGGAGACTGGTATCCAGGCTCCCGCTGGAGGGGCTACGCGAGGCCTACGAGATTGCTCTCGAGAGGAGCCTAGCCCGGGGGTGAGCAGGGGCCCTTGTGCGGCGTGGCGGCGTGGATGGGGGAGGGGGCCGCCGGGGCGGTCTACGAGCTGCTGCTGGAGCTCCAGCACCGGGGCCAGGAGGCGGCAGGCGTGGCGTTCCTCGCGGGCGGCCGCATCGGCCTCGCCGGCGGCGGCGGGCTGGTGGAGGAGGCGGTGAAGCTGCCGCCCGAGGCCTCGAGGGCGTGGGCAGCGATAGGGCACGTGAGGTACAGCACCAGCAGCCTCTACGGCGGCGAGCTTTTCCAGCCCGTGGCGGGCGCCCGGGGCCTGGTCTACGTGGCGTTCAACGGCAACATTGTGAACTACCGTGAGCTGGGCGGCGAGCTGCTCGGCCGCCGCTACAGCTGGGACGCCCAGCTCGTGGCAGACCTTGTGGAGGCCCTCTACCTGGAGCACGGCAGCCTGGCCGACGCGCTCCGTGAGGCGGCACGGCTGCTCCGCGGCGCCTACAGCATGGTCGCCCTGAGCTCGAGGGGCGAGCTGGCGGCGGCGAGGGACCCCTATGGGGTCCGGCCGCTGGCCTACGCCCTCGGCGACGGCTACGCCGCTGTAGCCAGCGAGACAGCCGCGCTCGACACCATGGGGCTGGCCTGGAGGGAGCTGCCGGCCGGAGGCCTCCTATACTGCAACGGGAGCCCCAAGGACTGTGTCGAGACCCGTCTCGCCCCCTCCCACGAGCCCAGGCCCTGCGCGTTCGAGTACGTCTACTTCCTCCGCCCGGACAGCGTCTTCGAGGGCGTGGAGGCCCACGCCGCCCGGGTGGAGATGGGCCGCAGGCTCGCCCGGAGCGACACCGTGGAGGCAGACCTGGTGGCCCCGGTGCCCGACAGCGGGAGGAGCGCGGCGATAGGCTACGCGCTGGAGCGGGGCATCCCCCTGGTGGAGGTGCTCTACAGGAACAGGTACGCCGGCCGCGCCTTCATAGCCCCGCCGAGGGAGAGGGACGGGAGGCTCCGGAGGAAGTTTAACCCGATACGCTCCGCCGCCTGGGGCAAGAGGATAATCCTCATCGACGACAGTGTTGTCAGGGGCTCGACCGGCAGGAGGATAGCCGCCACCCTCCGCGCGGCCGGCGCGAGGGAGGTGCACCTCCGCGTAGCCTCTCCCCCCGTGGTGATGCCCTGCTTCCTGGGCATAGACATGCCTAGCCGCCGCGAGCTGGTAGCCCACGGGAGGAGCGTGGACGAGGTGGCCAGGCTCCTCGGTGTGGACAGCCTCCTCTACCTCGGCCTCCGCGGGCTGGAGGAGGCCGTGGGCCGCCGGCTCTGCCTCGGCTGCTTCGGCGGCTCCTACCCGTTCCCGCTCGACGTGGAGAGGCTGGAGAAGGTGTTCACAGAGGGCAGGAGGTGAGGGCAGGGTATGGGAGTCCTCCTGGCCTACTTCTACGAGGAGGACCAGCCTGCCCACGTGTACGCACGCTACGGGGTCATGGGGCTCCGGCACCGGGGCCCCAGGGTCTCCTACGCCGTGCTCCGCGGCGGTGGGCTGGAGGCGGGCAGCATCGACCCCTGGAGCGACGGCTGGAGCCTGCCCCCCGGCGGCGCGGTGGTGGCGGCCGTGGAGCCCACGGGGAGGCTCGCTGCCTCCAGGAGGGCGGCGGTGGCCGTCGACGGCGCCTGCAGCCCCGAGAAGGCCCTCAAGGCTGTCGAGGGGGCCCGGGGCCCCGGGGAGGCCGGGGAGGCCCTCGCCTCCCTCGAGGAGTTCGACGCCTGCAGCGTGGCGGCGCTGAGGGCGGACGGGGGCTACCTGCTCTACCGGGGCAGGCTCGGGGTGAGGCCCCTATCCGTCGGCGGCTACGGCTTCGACGCCCTCTACGCCGCGACCGAGACGGCGCCGATAACCCTGATGGGCGGCGAGCACCGCCACGACCTGGAGCCGGGCGAGGCGGTCTACGGGGACCGGTACAGCCTCGACACTGTGTCCGCGGGGAGGGGGAGGAGGGGCACCTCCCTCTTCGAGTACATCTACCTGGCCAGGCCCGACAGCCTTGTGGACGGCGTGAACGTCTACATGTTCCGGAGGGAGATGGGCCGCAGGCTCGCCCGCAGCCACCAGGTGGAGGTCGACGTCGTGGTGGGGGTCCCGGAGACCGCGCTCCCCTACGCCCTCGGCTACGCGGAGGAGAAGCGGGCCCCCCTGGAGCTGGCGCTGGTCTCCACACTGGGCAGGGTCCGCACCGCTATCATGTCCACAGGCTCCGTGGAGGAGAGGCTGATGGCTCTCAGCCTGAAGTTCAACCCTGTACCGGGCGTGTTCGAGGGCAAGCGGGTAGCCGTGGTCGACGACAGCGTGGTCACCGGGCTCACGCTGAAGACGTTCATCCACCGCCTCTGGAGGAGCCAGGCGCCCCGCGAGATCCACGTGGCCGTCTCGAGCCCGAGGATAGTCGCCCCTTGCCCCCACCGGGTCCAGCTCCTCGACCCAGGGACGCTGATAGCCCGGCAGCTCCGCGACGAGCATATCAAGCGCGTGCTCAACGTCGACAGCCTCGCATGGCTCCCCCTGGGGGAGGCGGTCTCCTACCTCAGGGCCCGCGGGGTCGACCCCTGCACGGCCTGCATGAGCGACAGGGAGGTGGCCGGGAAGTGAAGGTCCTCCTAGTCGGCAGCGGCGGCCGGGAGCACGCCCTCGCAGTACTGATGGCCAGGAGCGGCCTGGAGCCCAGGATAGCGGTGGTGAGCGACAAGAGGAACCCGGGCCTCGCCGAGGCCGCCGAGAGGACGGGGGGCAGGCTCTACACCGGGAAGCCCACGAGCCCGGCCGACGTGGCCAGGACCGCCGAGGAGTGGAGCCCCGACCTCGTGGTCATAGGGCCGGAGGAGCCCCTCTTCGCCGGCGTGGCCGACGCGCTGAGGGAGAGGGGCTTCACCGTCTACGGGCCCGGCGCGGCCCAGGCCAGGATCGAGAAGGACAAGGCCTACGCCAGGGAGCTGATGTGGCGCCACCGCATCCCGGGCCGGCTCCGCTACCGCGTCTTCACCGACCCGAGGGAGGCGGCCGAGTACGCCCGCGCGGCGGGCGACGTGGCGGTGAAGCCTGCCAGGCAGGCGGGCGGCCGCGGGGTGCGCGTCTTCGCCGAGCCCATGGAGCACCTGGGCTCGGCTGTGAGGGAGGCGGCCGCGGGCTACGCGGAGAGGCTCGCGGAGAGGATCCGGGAGAGCTACAGCGACATAGAGCACGCGGTGATAGTGGAGGAGAGGGTTGAGGGCGTAGAGTACACGGTCATGGCTGTCACCGACGGCTCCACGGTGGTGCCGCTCCCCGCGATCCAGGACCACCCGCACCTCTTCACCTGGGACCTCGGCCCCGAGACGGGCGGCATGGGGGCGGTCAGCGGCCCCGGGACCACGCCCTCCTTCCTGGAGCCCGGTGAGTACCGGGAGACCGTGGAGATCCTCGAGAAGACCGTGGAGGCTATCCGCGCCGACACCGGGGAGCCCTACCGGGGGACGCTGAGCGGCCAGATGATGCTCACCAGCCTCTGGGGCCCCACGGTGATAGAGTACTACGCCCGCTTCGGCGACCCGGAGACCGCCAACCTGGTCCACATGGTGGAGAGCGACTTCCTCGAGCTTCTCGACCGCGCGGCCTCGGGGAGGCTGGCCGGCTACAGGCTGGAGGTGGCGGAGGACACCTACGTGGTGACCATAGCCCTGGCGCCGGCGGGCTACCCGAACAACCGCTCCATAGCCAGGGGCCACCCCGTGGCGGTGGACCGGGGGGCCGTGGAGAGGGAGGGCTGCAGCCTCCTCTACGCCGGCGTGGACGAGGGCCCCGGGGGCCTGGTCTCCACCGGCTCGAGGCTCGTGGAGATAGCCTGCCCGAGCACCAGGGGCTACGAGGACGCCGCGGCGAGGGCCCAGCGCGCCGCCTCGGCGGTGCGCCTGCTCGACGGCCACCCGCTGGTGTGGCGGCGCGACATAGGCTCCCGGAGCCACATCGAGGCCCGGGTGAGGCTCGCCGAGCGCGTGAGGAAGGCCTACCTGAGGCGCCGTGAGAGGGGCGAGACCAGGGTCTACGACTGGATCCCCGGTCGCGGCCTCCTGGTCTACGACTACGGCTAATTTCTTTCCCATACCCAGTCACCCGTGTACACCCCGTGAGCGTGGAGGTGTCCATCCGGGATGGGCGTGCCCTCTAGGATGGAGAGGCTCCCCAGCCCCCTGGGCCCCGGAGCGGCTAGGATAGTCCTCCTGGGCGGAGGAGAGCTGGGCAAGGAGGTGGCCATCGAGGCGCAGAGGCTCGGCCTAGAGGTGGTCGTTGTCGACCGCTACGACTGGGCCCCGGCGATGCACGTAGCCCACCGCCGCTACGTGGTCAACATGCTCGACGGCAGGGCGGTGGAGGCTATAGTGGAGAGGGAGAACCCGGTGGCTGTGATCCCCGAGATAGAGGCCGTGGACACGGAGGCCCTGGAGAGGCTGGAGGAGCGCGGCTTCCACGTCGTCCCCAACGCCAGGGCGGTCAAGATAGCGATGAACAGGATCGAGCTGAGGCGCTGGGCCGCGGAGGAGCTGGGGCTGCCCACCACCAGGTACGCCTTCGCCTCGAGCCCGGAGGAGGCCTATGAGGCCTGCGAGCGCGTAGGCTACCCCTGCCTCATCAAGCCCGAGATGAGCAGTAGCGGCCACGGGCACGTCAAGGTCGAGGAGCCCAGCAGGAGGGCGGTGGAGGAGGCCTACATGGAGTCGATAAGGCACGCGCGCGGCGCGAGCAGGAGGGTGATAGTGGAGGAGTACGTCCAGCTCGAGACGGAGTACACTGTGCTCGCCTACCGCTGGCTGGACGGAGACAGGGTCAGGACGGATGCGATGGAGCCCGTGGAGCACTGGAGGTACGGGGAGTACCACTACATAGAGTCCTGGCAGCCCAGCACCAGGCCCAGGGAGCTGCTGGACAAGGCCAGGGATATAGGGATAAGGGTGGCCGAGGGCCTCGGCGGGGTGGGCGTCTTCGGCGTCGAGCTGCTCCAGACCAGGGACGGCCGCCTCCTCTTCAGCGAGGTGGCCCCGAGGCCCCACGACACCGGCATGGTCACCATGGCGAGCCAGGATATGAGCGAGTTCCAGGTCCACGTCCGCGCCTCCGTGGGGCTGCCCGTGCCCAGGCCCAGGGTCCTCACCCCCGCCGCGAGCCTAGCGGTGTACACCGACCTCGACGGCGAGTGGTACCCGGTGCTCGACGGGGTCTACGAGGCCCTCGGGGAGCCGGGGGTGGAGGTGCGCTGGTTCGGCAAGCCCCGGACCTACAGGGGGCGCCGCATGGCGGTGGTGCTGGCCAGGGCGGAGACGGTGGAGGAGGCCAGGAGGAAGGCCCAGATGGCCGCCAGGAGGCTGAGAGTCACTCCGAGGGGTGAGGCCTCCAGGGGGCTCTAATAGTAGTCGCCGGGGAGCCAGGCATTACACTACCTATTGTTACTTCTCTAACACCGGCTTCCAGCGCCACGCGCCTAGCCTCGAGGGCGTGTCGGCGGCTGGTAGGCAGCAGGTCCAGCATCCTGTGGTCCGGTGGAAGGCTAGGAGGACCAGCGGTATGTTCACCCCGTACTCCTCCATCAGGCCGGCTATGTAGCCCGCTATTCCACGCACCTCCTCGGCGTCGACGTAGCCTGGTACCAGGAGTATGCTTACCACCAGGAGCGGCGGCTCCGGCCTCTCCCTAGCCAGCTCGGCGGCTATCCTTCAGCCTCTCAACAGCCCTGCGCCCATCGACCCGGTGAGGGCCTCGTAGACGCTGGGGCTCCAGGCCTTCCAGTCAACCTTCACTATGCCGCCGCCCTCGAGGCTGAGCCTGACAGCCTCCCTGAAGACCGCGGGGTTTGCAAGCCCATTGGTCTCCCAGCATATCCTCGGCGGCAGGCCCCTGTCCAGCCCGCCATGCCCTCCCGCGTATCCTACCAGCCCCGGGCCATCTCTATATCCCTGCCAGCCGCCGGGTGGCGGCCGGGGAGGCGTGGTGGCTAGGGGCCTCAGCTACCGCGACGCCGGCGTCGACCTGGACGCCAGCGAGGCCATGCACCGCCTCGCCTCGAGGCTTCTCGCCGGCCGCCGGGAGGCCTACACCTCCTCCATAGAGCTTGGAGGCTACGAGCTGGTGCTCCACGTCGACGGCGTCGGCACCAAGACGCTGGTGCTGGAGAGGACCGGGAGGATGAGGGTCGCCGGCTGGGACTGCGTGGTCATGAACACCAATGATGTCGCCTGCGACGCCGCCAGGCCCCTGGCGCTGGTAGACTACATAGCCATGCCGAGGGCCGACGAGAGGGTGTTCCGGGAGGTCCTGGAGGGGGTCAGGGAGGCGGCGGAGGCTACGGGAGCGGCGCTGCTGGGCGGCGAGACCGCCGTGCTCCCGGGCCTCGCGGGCGGCGTGGACGTGGTCTGCACGGTGCTGGCTGTGAGGGAGAAGGGCTGGAGGGGGAACAGAGCGAAGCCCGGGGACGTGCTGCTCGGGCTGGAGAGCAGCGGGCTCCACGCCAACGGCTACAGTCTGGCCAGGAGGATAGTGGAGGAGAGGCTGGGCGGCTACGACACGGTTGTGGAGAGCGTTAGGCTGGGGGAGGAGCTCTCGAAGCCAGTGGCCAACTACACCGCGTTCCTCCTCGAGGCCTGGCGCCGGGGCCTCATAACCGCGGCCGCCCACGTAACCGGCGGGGCCTTCACCAAGGTCAAGAGGATCCTCCCCCACGGCTCCGCGGCGGTGATGGAGATGCCCGAGCCCCCCGCCATATTCCGCATACTGATGGAGGCCGGGAGGGTGGAGCCCAGGGAGGCCTACCGCGTGTGGAACATGGGCATAGGCCTCGTGGTGGCCGCGCCCGGCGACCGCGCCGAGGAGGCCCTCTCCCTCGCCGAGAGGATGGGCCACCGGGCCCACCTGCTGGGCCGCGTGGAGGAGGCGGAGGGGGAGGAGCCGGCGGTGGTGCTCGAGACCATGTACGGCAGGATAGTCTACTAGCCCCCGGGGGAGGCCCGTGGAGGGCTAAAAACGCGGGTGCGGCCCCTGCTGCGGCGCTTGGAGGGCTAGCTCTTCTCCAGCTGATCCACCAGCTTCCTGAAGAAGTCCGCGTCCCTGTAGCCCAGTATGTAGAGGGTCTTGTTGCTCCCCTCAACCCACACTGCGAAGCTGGGCGTGCCCTGGAGCCCCGCCATGACCGCTGCGTGGGACGCCTCCTCCACCAGGCTGGCTGCGGGGCAGTCGGGGGTGGCGTTGAGCCTCTGCTCCTCCTCGCTCAGTAGCTTGCCCATGCTGTTGTAGAGCTGGCTCGCGCTGGCCAGCCCCTCCTGGTAGAGCTTGTAGACCTTGCTATATATCCTTGTGGCCTCCTCCAGGTAGGCGGTGGCGTTGCCCGTCCTATTGTAGTAGCATAGCAACAGCTCGTGCAGCCTGGTTACGTTGGGGTTCAGGTGCACCACGAGGTCGACTATATGGTAGGTGATCTTGCCCTCGTCCACGAGCTTCTTGATCTCGGGGAAGATGTCCCTGTAGAACCTGGCGCAGTAGGGGCAGGCGAAGTCCTCGTATATCGCGATGTGCACCCTCCCGTGGCCCAGGGCGGGGTGCCCCTCTATGCCGGGGGGCGGCCCCTCCCTCTCCACTGCCTCCACTGCGCCAGACTCCAGGAGGAGATCAGTTATATTGACGTCGGCTACCTCGTAGACGTTGTCGCTTATCCTCCTCACGCCGGGGACGCCCCTGTCCAGGGGCTGCTGGGAAACGGCGTAGAAGGCCGGCAGCTCCCTGGGGTCCACGCCGGCGGGCGGCTTCTTGACGTACTCGACCCCGGTTATCTTGGCGGCGAAGAGGGATGAGAGGATTTCCATTATACTGCTCCCAGGCTTGAGCGAGTCCCTGTTCACCGTTGCGTAGGGCATGTCGCCCTCAACAACTAGCAGCTTGGCGGTGTACGCGTAGCTGGGCCTGGGGAGCCCCAGCCGGAGCGCCACCTGGGTCTCGAAGGCGGCTGTGTAGTCGTAGCGGAGGGGCCTCCAGCCGCCGGGCAGGGTCTCGTTCAGCAGCGCCCGGGCGAGCTCGCCGCTAACGTTGCCGGCCCTCACCAGTATCGCGGGGTAGACGCGCAGCCCCCTAAGCCCCGCGGCCTCGGCGGTGGCATTGCAGAACCTGGTGCCGTTGGGGAGGAGCCCCGCCAGCTGCCTACTGAGCAGCTCCTGGACCACCGAGGCGAGCTTCTCCTGCCCCTTCTCGTAGACGACCATCACTGCTGGGCCGCTGCCGCACGCCCGGGGCCCGGCCGCGCTGGAGGCGGCGGTTCCCCCGCCCCGGTGGGTTAGGAGCAGCGCCGCGGCAGCCGCCACGGCCACCGCTACAGCTACTGCAGCGTAGAGCCTCCAGCCGCGCATACTCCACCAATCCTCGCTGCTGCCCCGTGGGGCTTGGACCCTAAATTGCGCTGCCCCATACAGCGCTCCGAGTGTGCGGCGAAACAGCGAATACCCGCAGAGACCCCCGGGGATGTATATATGGAGGCCTGCTCCTGCTGGGCGAGGCGTGGGAGCTAATGCCCGAGACAGCTTCCGAGGCGGGGACCCTGTTCCGCGACGAGACGGTCAGGAGAATCCTTGGCAAGTACCGGCTGCTCTGGGCCCTGGGCCACGCCCTATCCCTCATGGGCTGGGATCTCGAGACCTACATGCCCAGGGCGGGGGTAAAGGACCGCTCCACGGCGGCCGAGGAGCTGGAGGGGCTGAGCCACCGGCTCCTGCTAGACCCCGAGCTCGACAAGCTCCTCCGCGAGGCGGAGGAGAAGCTCGATAGCCTCAACGTCTACGAGCGTGGCGTGGTGAGGGTCCTCCGCAGGGCGGTGAGGATAGCCAAGGCGGTGCCCGAGGAGCTTGCCCGCCGCGAGGCGAGGGTGACCAGCGAGGCCACCCAGGTCTGGAAGGAGGCCAAGAAGAAGGCCGACTTCAAAATGTTCAAGCCCTACCTGGAGGAGATAGTCGAGATACAGAGGAGGAAGGCAGAGCTGCTCGGCTATGAGGACCACCCCTACGACGCTCTCCTCGACCTCTACGAGGAGGGGCTGAGGGTCCGCCACCTGGACCCGCTCTTCAACGAGCTGGTGCCGGCGACCAGGAGGATACTCGACCGCGTCCTAACCGGCGGCTTCTACCCCAGCCGCCACCCGCTCGAGGACCAGGGGTACGACGTGGAACGGGCCAGGGCGATGCTCCGCCGCCTCCTGGACGACCTGGGCTGGCCCTGGGACCGGGGGAGGCTGGACGAGTCCGCTCACCCCTTCACAATAGACATGGGCATAGATGATGTAAGGATAACAGTCCGCTACGAGGGCCGCGACATCAAGAGGGCTGTCTACAGCCTCGTCCACGAGTACGGCCACGCCCTCTACCAGCTCCAGATAGACCGGAGGCTGGCCTACACCCCGATAGGGACGGGGGTGAGCATGGGTGTCCACGAGAGCCAGTCGAGGTTCTGGGAGAACGTGGTCGGCCGCGGCCCCTGGTTCATGGGGCTCCTCTCGAAGAGGCTCGCCGAGCACCTGGGGCTCCGGCTAGAGCCGCTGGAGCTGTACCGCTACGTGAACACCGTCCGCCCAGACCTCATAAGGGTTGACGCCGACGAGGTGACCTACAACCTCCACATCTACCTCCGCTACATCCTGGAGAAGAAGCTTATAGAGGGCAGCGTGATGGTGGACGAGCTCCCCCAGGCCTGGGACGATATGATGGAGGACCTGCTGGGGGTGAGGCCAAGGAGCCCGAGCGAGGGCGTGCTCCAGGACATACACTGGAGCCACGGGAGCTTCGGCTACTTCCCCACCTACACGCTAGGCAACGTGATAGCGGCTATGATATGGAGGAGGTTGTGGAGCGGGAGCCCCGAGCTACTGACCGGGCTGGACCTGGCGGGGCTCCGCGCCTGGCTGGGCGAGAGGATACACCGCTGGGGCGCCACCTTCCCGCCGCTGGAGCTGGTGGAGAGGAGCCTCGGAGGGAAGCCCTCGGCGGCTGCGCTGGTGGAGTACCTGGAGTGGAAGTTCCTCCGCCTCCCCGGCGAGCTGGAGGAGTACCTGCCGCGGGGCTAGGGGCCCCTGCCCCCATCCTCTCTCCTCTTCAGCTCCAGCAGCTTCTCCACATCCCCCCTGCGGAAGTAGAAGTAGTAGCCCTCCGGGGCCTCCACCAGTATCTCCTCGAAGCCCATGAGGTCCTCGAGCAGCTCCGCCGGGAGGTCGGCGAGGCTGAAGCCCCTGCCGGCGCGTATATGGAGCCTCCCATCCTCGACCCGGGCGTCGAGGCCGCTCGCCCGGAGCCTCTCCAGGGCCTCTCCGCGGGCCGCCACGGCTAGGCGCCTCCGGGCCTCCTACTCCTGCCCCGCGGGGGTTCTCCTCACTCTCGCCCCCGGCCCCGGGGGGCCTACCCGCGGGGCCCGGCGGGGCGCAGCCCTAGGCTAGAGCCCGGGGCGAGCCCCAGCTCCCTGGCGGCGTTGCCGAGGTTCACCGCCAGCTCGGGGAACCCGAGGCTGTTCATGTAGAACACCAGCTCGCCGGGCTCGGCCTGGCTGAAGACGGGGAGGCAGCGGGCCTTCCTCCTCCCCCTGGCCTCCACCTCCACCTCCCCGTGGCGGCAGAGCATGTTCAAGCACTCCTCCGTGAGGCCTAGGGCCGCGTTGCCGAACCTGTCTATGTAGACTACCATGGCCTCTACCTCCTCCTCGTCGCCCCTGCAGCTCCTGCGGAGGCTGAGCCTCCTCAGCGAGCCCGGGTCCAGGGGCTCGCCGAGCGCCTCGATGCCCCCGCCGAGGGCTAGGTGGGCGGCGGCGGGGGCGAATATGTCGCGGCCGTGGAAGCTGCGGGACACGGGCTTAATGTAGACCGCCTCGTTGCTTATCATGTGAACCCTCACTATCCCGTCCTCGGAGGCGGCCGGGTAGAGGAGCCCGTTGTCGGGGCCGATGAAGTAGTAGCTACGGGTCTCTATAGCCACGGGCTTCCTCTCGGTCCCAACCCCCGGGTCGACCACGGCCAGGAACACCGTGCCCGGGGGGAAGTAGCGGTAGCTCGTGTATAGCACATACGCGCCCGCCAGGATGCTGAAGGCCTCCACCTCGTGCGTTATATCCACCACCCTCACCCGCCCCGCGCCGAGCCTCTCGATG
This sequence comes from Pyrodictium brockii, assembly GCF_055379715.1. Taxonomy (NCBI): domain Archaea; kingdom Thermoproteati; phylum Thermoproteota; class Thermoprotei; order Desulfurococcales; family Pyrodictiaceae; genus Pyrodictium; species Pyrodictium brockii. The sequence goes on along the minus strand of NZ_AP042401.1, from coordinate 1,131,067 downwards.
ACAGCCTTCACGATCCCGACGTAGGGGTCGCTGAGCCCGAAGTCAGTCATGAAAGCTACCAGGCCACGGCCGGGCGGAGCCATGCCCGGGCAGCACCCCAGCCGCCCCCCGCGCCCCGGCGTTATTGACACTGGCTCCCGGGGGGCTCTCTCCGCATCCACCGCAGAGCAGCGGCAGCATGCCCCGGGGGCTCGGCAAGGCCAGGACTCCTCACCACCCCTCCCTCCGAGGGGCTCGGGAGGTAGCCAAAGGGAGGCGGCCTCACGGCCCCCGGGGCCCCGGGGGCTAGTACCACCAGGTGTTTAGGAACCTATGCTCCTCCACAGGCTCCTCCACGCCTAGGCCCACGGGGCACACGCCGCGGAGGATGCAGCCTCCCCCCTCGCACGCGGGGTGGCCGCTGCAGCCCCTGCACCTCGGCCTCCCGTGGACGCAGACCCTCCTCCCCATGGTCCAGAGCACGTCGTCGGGGATGAAGTCGTCAACGCTGATCCTCTCCGCCACCAGGTGCCAGGCCTCCCGGACGGCGATGCGGATGAGAACGTCCTCCCAGGGCGTGGTCTCCCGGCCTCCGCGTATCTTCTCGAGGAGGCGGGGCTCCGGCCTCACGAGGCCGAGGCGGAGAGCTATCCTGGCCACGTGGTTGTCAACCGGCACCCTCTTGTCCCACGGGTCCCTTATCTCCAGCAGCCCCCTCCTCTCCAGGAACTTCGCCAGGAGCATCGGCTTCTTCTCCACCGGGTCCCCGTAGGCCTCGAACACCCGGAGCCTCTCCACCAGCCCCGGGCTCGAGGGGTCCCAGCTGTGGAGCAGCCCCCGCGACTCCTCGAGGAGCCTGAGAGCGCTCCCGCCGTAGAGCGCCTCCAGCTTCGAGCCCAGGTCCCGGAGCAGCGCCGCCCTCACCCCGGGGTCGGGCGGGCACACGCCGCCCACGCACAGCCACTCCTCAACGTCCCTGGCGGTGATCCCTGCAAGCCTCCGGGGGCTGAAGAAGCCAGGATCCTCGTCCAGCCTGAGGCGGCCAAGCCTGTATAGGAGGTCCGCCCCGTGCAGCCTCTCCCCCTGACCACGGCCTCGTAGGGCCTCCCGGGCCTCGAGAGCCGGTGGTCTATGGCCACCATTACGAGGAAGTAGCGGGCCACGGTCTCCGGGTCCTCGCCCGCCGGGGGGTAGAACCGGGGGTCGGTGAAGGGGTCGGGCCGGTAGCGCTCCAGCGCGGGGCGCAGCGCCTCCCCCACCCTGGCGGCCTGCACAGCGTCAACGAGCACCACGGCGGCACCCTCCCCCCGCGGGGCTACCCTATCTCGAGCATGGCGAGGGCCTCGGGGACGAGGCCCGCCAGGCGGCGGCGCCACTCGCTCCCCAGGGCTATCAGCACCACCGCGGCCACGGGCTCCGCGCCGGCCCGGATTACTATCTTGGCCAGCGCCTCCAGGGTGGCGCCCGTCCTAGCCAGGTCGTCCACGAGGAGCACCCTGTCGCCCCGCTGTAGGCTCCCCTCGGGGGCGTAGAACACCTTCACGCTGAACGGGGGCTCCCCCGCCTCGCCCCGGATGTAGCCCCGGTAGGGGTTCTCCCTGCTCCTCCTGGCCAGCACCAGGTCGGCCCCGAGCCCCAGGGCTATCGCGGTCGCCAGCGGGACCCCCGCGGTCTCGGCGGCCAGCACCTTGCCGGCCCTGCCCCGGTACCGGTGGGACGCCCAGAGGGAGGCCAGCCGGAGCACCAGGGGGTCCAGCACAAGCTCCTGGGTGTCCACCATGCCCTTGGCCCCGCGTATCCTCTCCCCCAGCAGCCTGCCCGGGGGAAGCCTCTCCAGCACCCTCTCCACTATCGCCCTCGCCTGCCCCGTGCTCGGCACCCTGGAGCCCGAGACGTAGTGGGAGAGGGCCCCGCGGGGCACCCCGGTTATCTCCTCCAGCTCCCTCAGGCTCCACCAGCGGCGGAGGAGGCGGAGGAGCTCCACCGCCTCCAGCCGGAGCCTCAGCTCCCCGGCCCTGTCCCCCGGCGCCACGGCTGGGGCCTCCACGCCCTCCGGCGCCTCCTCGGGGCAGCGGCTTTTCAGGCTATATCTCCCCCGGCCCCCGGGGCGCCGGGGAGGCCCCCTGGAGCAGGGTGTCGAGCAGCAGCATCACCGCGAAGCCTAGGAAGAAGCCCAGGGTCGCCAGGTCCTCGTGGCCGCTGCGGTGGCTCTCCGGTATAGCCTCGTGGCTGACCACGTACATCATAGCCCCGGCCCCGAAGCCCAGGAGCTCGGGGAGATGGTTGGCGGCGAGGCTCCCGAGCATGGACGTCGGCACGGCCATGGCCGTCTCGCTCAGCCCGCTGAGGACGCTCACTCCAAGCGCGGTGAGCCTCTTCCCGGAGGCGGCCAGGATGGGCATGGCTACCGCGAGGCCCTCCGGCACGTCCTGCAGCGCTATGGCGAGGCCGGTGGCTACGCCCTTGGCGATGCTGTAGGCGGAGGCAGCCCCTATAGCCATGCCCTCCGGCAGGTTGTGGATAAGTATGGCCAGCGCCACCAGCCAGGCGGCGCGCAGCTTCCTCCCCCACTCCGGCCCCTCATACCTGCCTATCAGCGCGTGCTCGTGGGGGAGGACGCGGTTCAGCACTGCTACGGCGATGGCGCCAGCGGCGAAGCCGAGGAGGGGCCTCCACGGGCTCCCGGCCAGATCTATCGCCGGTATCAGCAGGCTGGTGAAGCTAGCAACGGTCATAACCCCGCTGCTGAACCCCAGCCCCACATCCAGGTCCCTGGGGTTCAGCCCCCGGCGGCTCAGGGGCAGAGCCAGCACCCCTCCAATGCTCGTGAAGGCCGCCGCCACCAGCCCCATTACAAGCGCCGTCTCCACCGGGCCGCCCTCCCAGCCCGCCAGCAGGCCCTCCAAGCCCTCTAGCCCCCCGGCCGGCTAGGCTCTGCGGCGGCCGGCCGGGGGCTCTAAAGCGGTGCCCGGTGCACCAAGCCCGCCCTCCCCGGGGGAGAGGGTGCACGTGGTCTTCCTGGGCACGGGCGGGAGCGGGGCGCCGCCGGGCAGGGCGGAGAACTGCATCCTGGCCGAGGCCGGCGGGGTGGCTGTGCTCCTCGACGCCGGGCCGGGCTGCAGCCAGCGCCTCCTCGAGGCAGGCTACACCGTCTGCGACATCAGCTACGTCTACATCAGCCACCTCCACCTCGACCACTGGTCCGGGCTCTTCGACCTAGCCGTCCAGGCCTCGGAGCAGGCCTGCAGGCCCCCAGCCCTGCTAGCCGCAGGCCCCGTGGCGGCCGAGGCGAGGGAGGTGCTGCTGCCCAGGATGCCGGGCAGCTTCCGCGAGAAGGCCCGGCTGGAGGCGGTGGAGCCCGGCGGCAGCCTGGAGCTGGGCGGCCTCGCGCTGGAGCCCGTCGAGGCCCGCCACACGGTGCCCTGCTACGGCGCCCTCCTCCGGGAGGAGGGCGGCGCAGCCCTCTACTACAGCGCCGACACGGCCCCCTCCAGGGCGGTGGAGGAGGCCGCCGGGAAGGCAGACCTGGCAGCAGTGGAGGCAACGATGCCCAGCAGCCTGGCCGAGGTGGCGGCGGCCACCGGGCACCACACTGTCGAGCAGGCGCTGGCCCACCGGAGGTACATGAAGCCGGGCAGCATCCTAGCCCTAGTCCACCTCACCGGGAGCAGCCTGGGGGAGCTGAGGGAGAGGGCTAGGAGGGGCAAGCTGCCGCGGGGCGTGCTGGTCCCCTCCGACGGGCTCGCAGCCCGGATCTAGGCAGCCCCGCCAGGCCTCTTAGGGGCCCTCATCCCGGTCAAAACCCGGCCTACCATGGACTCCAGCCCCTCTATCGGGGGCCGCTAGCCCCGCCACGAGGGTTCACGGGGTCCCGCCCCCGGGGCTGTGCAGCTGGTCACGCACCCCCACGCAGTAGACGCGGCTCAGCGCCGTGAAGCCTGCTATGAGCCGGTCCAGGGGCTTGCCCCGAGCCTGGAGCCGTGGAGAGCCTCCATCACTGTTGTGCTGCACCATGTTTTCCGTGGTATGCGTGGAGCCCCCGGGGGTCCCCGCGGGGGAGCGCAGAGCGGCCCATCCCCCATCAAAAAACATTATTATTAGTATCGCCTCCGCCCCCGATGAGGATGGAGGCGCGCCCACTTGGCGAGACTTGTCGCGCTCCCTGGCGCCAGCGTGGAGGGTGCGGTGGAGGCTGACGGGCTCGAGAACGCCGCCGAGAAGGCGGCCGAGCTGGCCGGAGAGGGCGAGCGCGTGCTCATAGTAGGGGACGGGGCGTGGAGGGCGGCCGAGCTGGCCTGGGAGAGGCTTGAGAAGACCGGCGGCAACCCGCTGCTGGTCTGGGGCCTCGACCCCGTCGAGGCCCGGGCTGCCGGCGTCCCTCTCGAGGCTGCTGCGGCCGCCCGCCGGTCGCTCCTCGAGTGGCTCCAGCCCGAGGAGGCCGGGCTCCGCACAGCCCCCGGGAAGAAGCTTGGGCGCCGCGACCTGCTCCGCTCCGGGCCCGCCGCCGTCTTCGAGGCCGTGGACACGCCGGTGGTGGTCGACCCCCAGGCCTGCAGCCTGCTGAAGGGCTGCAGGGCCTGCATAGACTCCTGCCCCTACGGGGCGCTGGAGGGGAAGCCGCCCAGGGCTGATCCATACAAGTGCACCGGCTGCGGGCTCTGCCTCTCCGCCTGCCCCGCCGGCGTGCTCGAGGCCGCTGGGGCCGGCGAGGACCCGGCCTGGAGGTATCTACGCCTCCTAGGCGCCCGTGGGCCGGGCTACCTGCTCATCCTCTGCCGCCGCGACGCGGCCTGGGCCGTCGAGGCGCTGCGCGGGGCCGAGCCGGCGGCCAGGGCCTACATCCTCACGCTCACCTGCCCCGGGCAGGCGGGGCTCCGGCTCCTCCTCGCAGCCTGGGGCGCCGGGCTCGCCCCCGTCTACGTCTGCAGCAGCGGGAGCGTGAAGGCCTGCGGGGTGGAGGCCTTCCAGAGGTACCTGGAGACGGTGGCTGCGGACTACACTGCGCTCACCGGGTTGAAGCCGGTCTTCGCCGCCGAGCGGGGGGAGCTCGGGGAGGTGCTGCAGCGGGAGCCGGGGCTGAAGCCGGCGGCGCAGGGGGCCGAGAAGGCGTGGCGCTCGGCGGTCGAGGCGGTTAAGGCTAGGCCCCCCGGCTCCAGGGTTGAGACGGCGGCGCCGCTGCTCGGCGTGGTGGAGGTGGATCCCTCGAGGTGCACCCTCTGCAGCGCCTGCAGCAGGGCCTGCCCCACCGGCGCGCTCGAGATGGTGGAGGGCGGGGAGGGCGCCCGGCTGCTCTTCCACCCCGACCGCTGCCCCGCCTGCAGCCTCTGCGTGGACACCTGCCCGGAGGACGCGATACGCCTCACACGCGCCGTCGATCCCGGGCTCCTCTCGGGCGGCACCAGGCTGCTCCACAGCGACGAGACGGCCCACTGCATAGTCTGCGGGAGGCCGATAGGCCCCCTGAGCATACTGAGGAAGGTGGAGGCGAGGCTCCGCGCCAGCGGGCTGCCGGAGGAGACCATCATGAAGATCTACCTGTGCAGCGAGTGCAAGCAGAAGGCCGCCCTCGGCCTCATAGACCTCAGCAAGTACCTCGGGGAGCAGAGGAAGAGGGGCCAGGCCCTATAGAGCCGCCGGCAGGCTCTATAGGCGTATACAGCCGCCTCTAGAGGCAGTGGATCCGGCTCTTTACCCTCCCCCAGGGCCCCCGGGCTTAGGGGCTGAGAAAGGAGGGCCTGGAGAGCCTTGACCACGATAGCGCATATCTCGGACCTGCATGTGGGCGCACCCTACTTCTCCCCCGAGCTTGCCGAGAACGTTGTGGGGTACCTGGACAGGCTTGAGCCGGATATAGTGGTGGTCACCGGGGATATAACGGACTACGGCTACATCCACGAGTACGAGAAAGCCGTGGAGCTCCTCTCCAGGATAAACACGCGGGACCTCATACTGGTGCCCGGGAACCACGACTCCAGGAACATGGGCTACGTGGTATTCGAGGAGCTCTTCGGCACCCGGTACCCCTTCCTGCGCAGCGGCAGTGTCTGCATCCAGGGCGTGGACTCCAGCGAGCCCGACCTGGACGACGGCCATATAGGCAGGCTGGCCTACAGGCTCGTGGAGGAGAACCTCGGGGGCTGCAACGGGGTCAGGATAGTGGCGCTGCACCACCACCTGGTGCCGGTGCCGGGCACGGGCAGGGAGAGGAACATACCCGCCGACGCCGGCGACTTCCTGGACCTCCTCATGAGGCTCGGCGTCAACATAGTCCTCGCGGGGCACAAGCACGTGCCCTGGATATGGGAGCTCAACGGCATGCTCCTCGTCCACGCCGGCACGGCCACCACGACCAGGATAAAGGCGGGCACAGTCCCCTCCTTCAACGTGCTGAGGGTGGAGGAGGGCGGAGAGGTCGAGGTGGTGAGGGTCAACTCCTACACGCTGAGGGAGACACCAGTCTACCGGGGCACGCCCAGGCCGTTCCCACGCTACAGCATAGAGCAGTACCGTGAGATGCTGGACCCGGTGCTCGAGAAGGCCAGGGGGAAGCTCCACCGCTTCGGGAGGGTGAACGGGAGCTAGCCCTCCCCAGGGGAGTCGGCTACCACCGGGTTCTCCAGGCAGCCTATCCCCTCGACGCAGACCTCCACGGTGTCGCCGGGTCTCAGGTAGCGGGGCGGCCTGCGGGCGTGCCCCACCCCCGCCGGCGTCCCGGTGGCCACTACGTCGCCGGGCTCGAGCAGAGTGCCCCTGCTCGCGTAGGAGACGAGCACAGCCACGCTGTGCACCATGTCGCTCGTGGTGCCCTCCTGGAGCCTCTCCCCTGACACGGTTAGGGCTAAGCGCAGCCCCCTGCCAGGGTCCAGCACGGTCCTCGGCACGACCACCGGGCCTAGGGGCGAGTAGGTGTCCCTGCTCTTCCCCCTCCACCATTGGGAGGCCCCGGAGAGCAGCTGCTCCGTCCTCGCCGAGACGTCGTTGAGGCACGTGTAGCCCCAGACAGCCTCCAGCGCCTCCCCGGGCTCCAGGCTGCGCGCGGGGAGCCCCAGCACCGCGGCGAGCTCGGCCTCAGCGTCCACCCGGAGCCCCGGGTCGTGCAGCAGTATCGGGTCCCCCGGGCCCACAACCGCGTTGCTGCCCTTGGAGAAGAGGTCGGGGACCCTGGGCGGCTCGACACCTATCTCCCTGGCGTGGTCCCGGTAGTTGAGCCCCACCAGTATGAGCTTCCCCGGCCTCTCCACTGGGGCCGCGAGCCTCACCCCGCGAAGCGGGAGCCCATGGTCGCTCCCGGAGACCCGGCGGGCCAGCGCCTCGAACTCCTCGGGCGGGTACTCGAGCATCACCTCCCTCACGTCGCTGAAGCCCCAGGGGCCCAGCGGGTAGACCCTGCCGCGGTACACGATGGCGGGCTCCACGCCGCCCCCCGGCGCCAGCACCCTGGCGAGCCCGATTACAGCCTCCACGCTGAACCCCGGGCCCCGCACAGCCCGCACCGCGCACCCTCCCCTCCGGGAGCGCTCCTACTCCTAGGGGCCCGCAGCCCCCCGGGTATTCCGGCTATAAAGCCAGGCCCGCGGTGAGGCCCCCGGCTGCAACAAGCTTTTCGAGAGGCCGGCTAGGGCGCTTATAAGAGCGGCATGGCCGGGGACCCCCGCTCCCGGAGGGGAGAGGGATGCGCAGGGTGAGCGCCGGCAGCCTCGCCGTGCTCGCCGCGGCCCTCCTCGGCGCGGCGCTGCTCGCGGTGGGCGCGGCCGCGGCAGGGGACGGGCACCACTACGTGGAGATCCGCATGGACGGCAGCTTCGTCCTGAGGCTGACGGGCTACATAGAGTTCACAGTGCACCCCAGAGGCGCGGGCACCATAGTGACCGACAGCGGGCCGGTGGTGGTCAATCCCGGCGACCGGGTGAGGCTGGTCTTCAACACCACCCGCGGCTACATCCACTTCAACAGCGGCGGCTGGGTAGAGATAAGGGACACGCCGGTGGAGGCAATATACGTCAACGATAGGCTCGTAGCCTCCAACACCACGATAAGGTATACGGGGCAGGGCCTCCGCTACCAGCAGGCCGAGGCCTCCACGCTCAAGGCTGTGGTGGCGCCGGAGCCCTCCAGCGGCGAGGGCCCGAGGCTAGTCCTAGTCGTGGACGGCCACTCCGTGGAGGTGGACCACGGGGGCTACGTGGTAGTCTACAACCTGGCGCCGGGCCCCGCCGGCCCCGGCAGACGCGGCCCCCACGACCTAGTGGTCGACTTGGCCGGCTTCCATAAGTGGCTCCGGGGGGCCGCCGAGGGCGTAGAGTTCTGGACCGACAGCGGCGTGAAGGTGATAGGCGTGGACGAGCTGCCCCTCCTCCGCGGCCTCGCCCAGCTAGCCCGCCAGCTGCTAGGCTAGCCCCACCCCTACTCTATGAGCACGGCCTGGTAGTGGCAGAAGACGCGGGGCGGATCCCTCTCCCCCAGGCCCCTAGACACGTACATCACCGACTCCCCGCGGCGGTAGAGCCCCCAGGCGTAGCCATACCGGCTGTTAGTCCACACGCTCCGGTTAACCGGCAGGCACCACTGGCCCCCATGAGTGTGGCCGGCCAGCGCCACCACCCTAGCACCCCTAGGCAGGTGGCTGAACGCGTCGGGGCTATGGACAACCACCAGATCCGCCCCCCGCGCCAGCCTCTCCAAGGGCCCCCGGTAGCCACGGGGATCCTCCCTCCAAGCCAGCCCCGCCACCCGCAGCCCCAGGACCTCGGCGTCAGAGTCAAGGAGCACCGAGAACCCCGCATCCTCCAGCAGCCTCACCCCCTCCCCCAGGGGGAGCCTGCGAGCCGCCCACACCTCATGATTCCCAAGCACGGCCACACCAGCCCTCATGTACCTAGCCACCTCCCGCAGCGTCTCCCACACCGGCCCAAACCCCCTCGTCCTCTCATCCCACGTATCCCCCGCAAGCACCACCAGGTCCGGGCGGGCGGCACGCGCAGCCCACACAGCCCTCCAGCCAGGAGACCCATGAACATGGAGATCGGCGAGAAGAAGCACACGCCTACCAACACCAAGCCTGACACGCGTGAGCTCAACCCCAGCAGCCAGAGTCTCAACAACACCAGCGGCAGCCAGCCCCACAACACCAGCAGCAACACCAGCCACAATACCAGCCAGCCCCAACCCGGCCCAACCCGCCGGCCCCAGCATGGCGACGCACAAAAACTGCCACCTCCGCACCAGCCACAAGCCGTAAGGGCAGATTCTGCATCTCTTCATCGCCGGGCATCGGTGTTGGCCCGTGTTGCCGGGGGCTCTATTGCTCTATAGCTCTGCCTACCCGCCGCCATTCTTGATGAAACCTAAACAAATAGGATTGGAGGGGGTGTCAGGGGGGTGTTGGAGTTGTTTTGAGTTGTTCTGCTAGTTTTTCTAGTCTTTGTGCTAGTTTTGGCCCGTAGTGGGCTAGTGTGTCGACTGGTGTTACTAGTAGCTTTGCTCTGGCTAGGAGGCCTGCCATGCGCCATGTTTCTAGGCGTTTCTGTGCGAGGCGGTGGGTGGGGTTTGGTGATTTGGCCTCGTAGACTATTATGGCTGGGTTGTGCTTCTCTAGCTCCTCCGGTGTGGGGTAGGCCCATTTGGCCTGCCTGTTCTGGTAGGGGTGGGTTGCTCCTAGGTGGGTTAGTGCGTGGCCTGCGTAGCTGAGGGCGGCTGGTGAGACTGGCTCGCCGAGGTCTATGATGTAGGCTATGCGTGCTCCCTTGGCGGCGGCGTGGAGCCTGGCGAGGCGCTGGTGGAGTTTCTGGGATAGCTCCTCCGCCTCCCTTATCCTGCCTATGTGGACGCCTATCCTCCACGCCATGTCTGCTACCCCGTGGAGGCTTGCCGGGATGTCGATGTGTACTACGCGGTAGCCGTGGGCGGTGAGGAGCCTTGCCGCCGGGAGCTGGGCCTCGCCGCTGGTGAAGACCAGGTCTGGCCTGAGCTCCTGGATCACGTCGAGCCGGGGCTTCAGGTAGTCGCCTGCTATCCTCTTCCCGGGCGCGTAGGGGAGGCAGAAGGAGGAGACCCCTACCAGCTCGTCGCCGGCGCCGAGCTCCACCAGGGTGTCTGTTACCGAGGGGGAGAGGCTTACGATCCTCAATGCTCCCGGCCCTCTCCCCACAGGGCGTGTGGGGCGTCGACTAAAACCGCTGGCGGGGGCTGGCGGCGGCCACGGCGGGCCCCTGGGGCTCTCTGGGGATGCTGGCGCCGGAGCCGCTGGTGGTGGGCGCGGAGGGTGTGCCTCACGGGCCCGGGTGGCGGTCCAGCATGCTGCAGAAGGCCTCGAACTCGGGGAGGCTGCAGGCGTAGCCCTCGAAGCCTCTCCAGGACCCGCCCCCGCCCTGGAGGAGCCGCCAGTAGAGGTACTAGTGCAGCGTGGGCCCGGAGCAGCAGGGGGCTCGTCCACGGCCAGCCACTCCAGGTAGCAGCTCCTGCCGGGCCGGTACCAGCGGGCCACGAGGGGGAGAACGGCGTCCTTGCAGGGGGCGTAGACGGCGCCGTGGCGGAGGGAGAGGGCCTCCAGCGCGGTGGATCCTGCTCCTCCACTCGGCTCCGGGGGTGGAGGAGCCCCTCCCCGGCTCCGGGCCCAGCTGGTAGGGCTCCCAGCCCGCCTCGGGGACGCGGCGCCGAGGACCCGGTAGAGGCTCTCCAGGCCCTCCCTCGTCTCGCGTATAGGCTCCGCTATGACGCCCGCGGCGCCCCTCTCCAGGGCCTCCTCTGCCACCCGCAGCTGCTCCTCCTCGAGCCCCGGGAGCAGGGGCTGCACCCTGACGACCACCCTAACCCCGTGGCTGGCCAGGGCCTCGGCGGCGTCGAGCCTCCTGGAGGCGGGGGCTCCAGCAGCCTCGAGGCCCCGTCGGGGAGGGCTATGGTCTCCTGGAGCAGGAGCAGCTCGTGGTCGGCTAGGGAGAGGAGGCTGAGCGCCTCGGGGTCGGCCAGGGGGTCGCCCTTAGTGCTAACTATGGCTGGGACCCGGTGGCGGAGGGCCGGCCCGGAGCGGCTCCTTCACAGCCGGGTGGGCCCCGCCGGGGGCTGGAGGGGGTCGGAGAGGGTGGAGAGGCGGAGCACCGGCCTGGGGAGCCCCTGGAGCCTCCTGGCCAGGGGCCCGAAGGCCGCGGTACCAGCGGGCGTAGCAGTAGAGGCAGTCGAAGACGCAGCCGGTGAAGGGCTCCAGCCGGAACACGCTGTAGCAGAGGGAGGAGATGTAGCTGCTCGGCTTGATGCCTATCTCGAGCCACTCCACGGCCCAGAGCCCCTACCTCACCCTGAACAGTGGGAGCACCCTCTCGGGGAGGCTGCAGCAGGCATCGTAGAGCGGCAGCCTGACCCCCAGCTCCCTAAGCGCCCTGGGGCTCGGGTTGGCTATCCGGTCCACCATGCCCTCCTCCACCGCCACCCGGTCAAGGAGGGGCTTCACCTGGTAGGGCCTCATGCAGCCGAGCGAGAGCTCCCCGGGCCAGACGCTGCGGGCTAGCCGGAGGAGCCCGGGGAGCTTCTCCGCGGGGGGCGCGGGCTCGCCGGGCGGGGGGATGTAGACGAGGAGCGTCACCCTCTCAGCGCCCAGGTCGGCTGCGAGCATCAGCTCCCGGCGGAGCAGCTCCGGGCTGCTCCAGGGGTGCCAGAGGAAGATGTGGGGCACAACCTCGAGCCCGTGCTCCATCATCCGCTCCATTATCTTGGCGACGCGCTCGGGGCCGAAGGGGAGACGGCGGACACCCATAACCATCTCCTTGCTGAGGCTCAGCTCATAGTCTAGTATGTCCACGACGCCGCGGAGCCTCTCGAGGACCCAGCCCCGGTCCTCGTAGCCGGGGTGGAGGTTGAACACCATGCCGAGCTCCCTGCGGGCCTCCGCCAGCTGGTCCAGGAAGGGCTCCAGCGGCAGCCTCCCCTCCCTGGTCAGGCCGCCGCTCACCAGGGCGCCTCGGACCCCGCGGCGGTGGAGAGACTCGAGGAGCCCCAGGAGGCCGCGGGGCCCCCGGGGGACGGGCAGCATGCCGCGGAGGTAGCGGCTCCCGCAGTGGCTGCAGTTGAGGGGGCAGCTGGCGCCGGTGAGGCTTATCTCCGTGAACCTCTTCATCATCCTGAAGGCCTTCGGGAGCCCCACGCCCAGTCACCCTAGGCCTATCCTGCGGAGCTGCTCCTCGAGGAGGCCCCGGTCCCGCTGGAGGAGGCGGGCCGAGGGGTAGTTGTAGATGGGGCCCCTGGGGGACTCGTTGTAGAAGGGCCTGTTGCAGCCGGGGCAGCCGCTGGTGAGGAGCCCAGGGAGCGGGTCCACGGGGGGCCTCCGGGCGAACCGGGCCGGGGGCCCAGGGTCGATGTAGTCGAGGGGGTCGAGGCCCTCCTCGAGGAGGAGGCGGGCGACCTGGTAGACACGGTAGGTGTGGATGTCCACGCCCGGGAAGCGGCGCGGCGTGCCGGGGACCCGGGTGTAGCTGAAGAGCGCCACCCGGGCGCCGAGGGAGTAGATGAGCTTCATCGCTTTGAGCATCTCGGCCGGCGTCTCGCCGAGCCCGGCCACCAGGTGGACGTAGACCCTGCCCCTCCCGTAGACCCCCACAGCCCTCCCTATGAACCCTATGTAGGTGCTCCAGCTGTAGGGCTTCCCGGCCTCGGCGAAAACCCTGGGGCTTGCAGCGTCCAGGCCTACGCCGAGCGTGTCCACCCCGAGCCGCCGCCAGGCCTCGAGGACGCCCGCCGCCACCGGCGTGGTGGTCACCGATGCAGGGGTGTCGGGGTCGACGCGGCGCAGCCCCTCCAGCAGCTTGTAGGCCTCGCAGGCGAAGCCGGGCCGGAGCACGGTCTGGATGCAGACCCTAGCGAAGAGCCCCCTCCTCCACCTAGAGAGGATGTCCCCGAGCCTGACCACGGGCCAGGTGACCCTGCTCAGCAGGCTCCTCCCCGCCCTGGAGAAGACGGACTGGCTGCAGAACATGCAGCGCGCCATACAGCCCTGGGGGCTGTACTGGAGCAGATAGGCCGTGGTGGGCCTGGCGGCCAGCGGGATCCTCTCGAGCCCCAGCACGGCCAGCGTGCCTATGGAGGCGCGTACCAGCACCCTGCACGGCCCCTGGCCACGGGGCCTCCGGGGCCGGCATATATGGGCAGGCGCGCTCCAGCCCCCGGGAGGAGGGCCCGGTAGGCGTTGGCGAGGGTGCTGCGGGTGATCCTGGACCTGGAGGGCCACCCCGCCTCCTGGCAGATGGCGGTGGACGAGGCGCTGCTCCGGCTCCGCGGCGAGGGCGCGGTCCCGGACACGCTCAGAGTCTACGTCTTCAACCCCCCGGCGGTGACTATCGGGAGGTTCCAGAGGCTCGAGGCCAGCGTGGACCTGGAGGAGGCCAGGAGGATGGGGATCGACGTGGTGAGGAGGTTCACAGGCGGGGGGAGCGTCTACCACGACCCGGCGGGGGAGGTTACATACTCCATAGCGTTGGGGCTGGACTCTCTCCCAGGGCTGAGGGACGTGGAGGAGAGCTACCGGGTCCTCTGCAGGGGCGTTGTGGAGGCGCTCCGCGTCCTGGGCGTGGAGGCCGAGTTCAAGCCGGTGAACGACGTGGTCGTGGCCGGGAGGAAGATCTCGGGGAACGCGCAGGCGAGGGCCGCGGGGGCGCTGCTCCAGCACGGCACCCTCCTCTACGCCTCAGACCTCCAGGTCATGGCCAGGCTCCTCCGCGCCCCCAGGGAGAAGCTGGAGAGCCACGGGGCCCGGAGCATAGAGGAGAGGGTCACCACCGTCGAGAGGGTGCTGGGCCGCCGCCCCGCCCGGGAGGAGGCCGCCCTGGCGCTGGTGGAGGGCTTCCGACGCGCCCTCGGCTACGACACCGTGAGGCTGGACGTCCTCAGCCCGGAGGAGGAGAGCCTGGCCCGGCGGCTGGAGGAGAGGTACCGGAGCAGCTGGTGGCTCCGCCGGAGGTAGGAGGCCCTTGGAGGGGCAGGGGCCGGTGTGCAGCCGCTGCATCCTCCACTGCCGCGGCGAGGGGCGCTGCGGCGTCGTGGCGCCGGGGAGGGGCGACCTCCGCCCCTGGAGGGCCCTCTGGCTCAGCGTGCTCCGCGTCGAGGACGTGCCCCTCGCCCACACCTGCCCCGGCGGGGTGGCGGCCAGGCTCATGCTCCCCGGCTCCCCGGTCCGCTGCAGCCGCTGCAGCTGGAGGGACTACGCCGACCCCAGGGGCCTGGAGCTGCGGAGGCTGGAGCCGGGGGAGCTGCGGAGGCTCCGCATGCTGTCCCCCAGCGTCTTCCTCCTCGACGGCGGCGAGCCCTTGGTGGCTGACTGGGTGATGCAGCTCCCCGGGCTCGTACGCGAGGCCGCCCCCGGCGTGCGCTACGTGCTCGCCCGCACCGCTGGCCTGGTGGCGCTGGAGAGGCTGCGCGAGGCCCGGGAGGCGGGCTACAACGGCGTCGTGTTCGAGTACCTGCTGGCCGTCGAGAAGCTCCCCCGGCCCGACCACGCCGCCGCAGCGCTGAGGGAGGCGCACCGGCTGTTCGAGGCCGTGGAGATCCACGTCCCCTACGACGGCTCCCCCGGCGCGGCCGCCGCCGTGGCCGACCTGGCGGCTAGGTACCCCGGCACTCCGGTCCACGTGCTCCCCCTGGGGGAGGAGCTGGGCGACAAGGCGTACAGCCTCGTGGAGAAGCTGAGGGACCGGGGGAGGTGGAACGTCTACCTCTACCCGGAGGAGAGCTACACCCTCACCGACACCGCCTGCCCCAGGTGCGGCGCCCCAGTGGTCTCGAGGAAGCCCTGGGGGGTCAGGGTGTACGCCGACGCGGGGGGCGGCACGGCCCCCAGGTGCCCCCGCTGCGGCGAGCCCCTCCCCTGGCTCCGGCTCTGCGGCCCGCCGCGCCGGGCGGCTATACACCGGGAGACCGTGGTCTGGTAGGAGGGGCTAGCCCCTGAACCTCTCGTACCACTTCTCGTAGGCCTCTATCATCTCCCTCGTTATGCTCGGCCTTCTGGACCTTATCGACTCCACGAAGTCCTCCATGGTCAGGGGCCTGGGCTCGCCCTGGCCTCCCTGCCGCTCGAACAGCTCCCTCACGGTGCGGAGGTGGGCCTCCATGACTATGTCCTTTATGTCGCTGGCGCTGTAGCCCTCGGTCATGTCGGCGAGCTTCTCCAGGTCCACGTCGGGGGTCAGCCGGAGCCCGCGGGTGTAGAGCTTGAAGAGCTCCAGCCTGGCCCTCCGGTCGGGCGGGGGTATGTAGATTCTCTTCTGGAACCTCCTTATGAAGGGCTCGTCTAGCTTCCACGGCTTGTTGGTGGCGCCTATAACGTATACGTGCAGCTTGCTGCTCTTGTCCTGGAGCCCGTCCATCTCCTTGAGGAACTGGTTTCTCACCCTAACCTCCCCGCCGACCTCGCTCTCGTGGACGCCGAGGAGCGCGTCTATCTCGTCAATGAATATTATCGCCGGCCTCCCGCCGCGGGCCGCCTCGCGCGCCTTCTCGAAGAGCATCCTCACCCTCTTCTCGGCGTCCCCCAGCCACTTGCTCATGATGCTGGCCGCGTCCACGTTGAAGAAGACCCCGTCCACCTCGTTGGCCACCGCCGCGGCGAGCATTGTCTTGCCGCAGCCCGGCGGGCCGAAGAGGAGTATCCCGCGGGGCCAGCCGAGGGGGAAGAGATCCGGCCTCCTAACCGGGTATATTATAGCCTCCTTTATCGCCTGCTTCGCGTGCTCCAGGTCCGCTATGTCGCTGAACCTCACCCTAGGCCTCTCCGTGACTATCCAGTCCTCGAGCTGCTCCGCCTCCGCCGGGGAGGCCGGGACCCCGAGCTTCTCGAGCTGCTCTACCCGGCGGCGGTACTGCTGGATTATCCCGCGGTAGACATGGGCCAGCGGGTTGTCGGGGTAGAGCCTCACTATCTTGCCGAGTATATCTATGGCCTTCTTGTAGTTCGATATAGCCTCCTGTATCCTGCCCTCCCGGTCGGCCCTCACGGCCGCGAGGGCGTAGCCCCGGGCCATTGCCTCCAGCTTGTGCAGCCCGGCGGACACCCTGCACAGACCCCCGGAGGGGTATCATTCGCGGCCGACGGGGGCGAGGCTATAAGGCGCTGGACTCATCGCCGCGGGCCCCGCAGCGGCGGAGAAGCCTCTCCACCGCAGCCTCGAGTATCCCGACCCTCTCCTCGAGCTCCGCGAGCTTCGCAACCACCGCCTCGAGGTCGCCGGGGGAGAAGTGGCCCCCGGGGCGGCGCAGCTCCCTGCGGGGCAGCCCGCGGACCGCGGGGGCGACGGCGTAGTAGCGGCCCTCCTCGCCGCGGGCGGCGAGGCCGGCGTCGCGGAGCCTCTGGAGCGCCGCCCGCACCCTCTGCAGGGGCTCTCCGAGCGCGTCAGCTATCTCCCTCGGCCCGCTGCCCGGGTGGTCGCGGAGGTAGCTCAGCACCCTCTCCTCCAGGTCGCCCAGCCTGGCCATGCTCCCCGGCTCCCCTGGCCCCTGGGCACTGTATTTAGGGATGGGCCCCCGGGCCCCAGCCCTATGGGGGCTGTGAAGCCTTACAGCCGATCCGAGCCCCGCGCAGCGGCGCGGGGGATGGCGAGTTTCGCCCCTTCGGGAGCCCCCGCATCCCCGGCCCCCTCCCTGGGGATGGCCGATGAAGACTACGCCAGCGCCGGAGCCCCTAGGGGCCGGCTGTGAAGAGTGACTTGGCTCCGAGGCCGCCTACCCCGGCTTGGGCTCCTCCACGAAGCGCCAGGCCTTCCTGGAGGCGTCGAAGTAGACTAGCCCGGCCTCCTTGAGCCTCTTGAACAGTTCGTACTGGGTGTCGGTGAGCAGCATCCTTATCTCCTCGTCGTTGGCGGTGGGGAGCTGCTCCACCTTCTCGCGGAAGTTCTCCCAGAAGCCCCTGTCGACCGCCACCCGCTCCCCGCCGAGGTCGAGCACCAGCGCCCCCTCGCGGCGGAGCTTCTCGAAGAACGCGTCGCGGTCGCGGAGCCAGTGGACCTCGTGCTCGAAGACGACGCCCTGCTCCCGGAGCCTCTCTATGGCTGAGCGCCTCCTGCCCCGGTGGTGCTCCCTCCCCGCCGCCCTCTCGCCCGGGGCCGGCTGGACCGGGGCCCTCGGCGGCGGGGGCTGCTCCTGGCGGCGCTGGGCCTCCACGGCCTCCTCGAGGCTCTTCAGCCTGTCTTCCAGAGCCTCCAGCCTCTCTATGGCCTCGGCCAGCTTCGCCGACAGCGAGTCTATCTTAGCCGTCCAGGGGTTTATCATGTCCTGTATCCTGCGCTCCAGCCTGGACGCCAGCTTCTCCACGTCCGGGGGCGTGACCTCCAGCTTGCCCTCCCCGGCCAGCTCCCTCAGCTTCTCCGAGACGGCGCGCTCCACCAGCGCCTCCACACTCCTCTCCTCGCCGAGGAGGCCCAGCTCCCTCAGCACGAGGTAGCGGATGTAGTCGGAGACGAGGGGGAAGCCCTCCCTCCTGGCCCTCTCCTCCAGCTCCCTGTACACGTCGTCGGGGAGGCGTAGAGCTACCAGGCGCGGCATGAGCGTCCACCACTCGCCGGCCGGAGGGCCCTCAGCGTGATGACGGGCTAGAGGGGCCCCTGGGGTGGTCTAGGCGGCGCGTCCCTATAATTCGGGTTAGGCCTTCTGGCAGGTTCTAGATGGCCGGGGGCTGTGGCGAAGGCTGTACTCGCCGAGCCCGGGCGTGATGTGGACACCTTTAAGTGCCGAGCCCCCGGCGGCGCGCTACCAGGGCAGGGGGTGGAGCGGCTCATTGAGGCCGAGGGTGGCCGTAGTGGTTCACGACGTCTCGAGCGCGCAGCGCCTCATAGACATGGCTAAGCTCGTCTACGGCCTAGGCTTTACCCACCTGGTGGCCACCAAGGTCTACGGCGCCGCCGCCTCCAGCGGGGTCCCGGAGGCGATGAGGCTGGCGCTGCGGCTGGGGAGGAGCTTCTCGGTGCTGCCCAGCGTGAAGGACGCCGTGGAGATCCTCTCCCCTGGGAGGATAGTGGTGGTGTCGAGGGAGTACGGGGAGCCCGTGGACCCGTGGAGCTACGCGGAGAAGCTGGCCGGGGAGGAGAGCCTGATGATAGTCCTCGGCGGGATAGACGCGGCCCCGGGCAGGGACGTGGCGGGGCTCGGGGAGGCTGTCTACCCCGTGGGGAGCGAGGGCAGGCTAACCCCGGTGGCCGAGGCGGCGCTCCTCCTCTACCCCCTGGCTAGGAGGATTTCTCGAGAAACCTCCTAACCTCCCAGGCTATAGCCTCCGCCAGCGGGACCGGGACGGCCTCCCCCACCTGGTTGTACTGCTCGTCCCTCCCTCCGAGGAAGACGTGGTTATCGGGGAACCCCATCAGCCTGGCCTGCTCCCTGACGGTGAGGAACCTGGGCTCGTAGGGGTGGATGAACCTGCTGGAGCCCAGCACCGTGGGCGCGTGGCGGCGGGGGTCCAGCCTTATCAGGTTGGGGTAGCGGCGGCCCTCGGCGCCCTCGTAGTAGATGAGGGCCTGGCTCCAGCGGAGCCTCGCTATCCTCCTGGCCTTCCTGGGGCTCATGGAGGGGGGCTCGTGGTTCAGCACTCCCTCGCTGCCCGGCTCGGGGAGCCCGCGCAGGGCCTCCTCGACGGTTATCCTCCGCCTCCTCCTGGGCGGCTTTATCCTGATGTTTGAGATGAATACGCGGAGCCTGTGGCTGGGGGTGCCGTAGTCCTCCGCCCGGAGGAGGTTAAAGTATATCCTCGGGTACCCGGCCTCGGCGAAGACGCGGCGCAGCTCCTCCTCCACGTCCAGGATGCCGGGCACGTTCTCCATGACGAATACCCTGGGCCGCAGCTCCCCGACTATCCTGGCGAAGTGCAGGGCCAGCTGCCCCGCCGGGTCCTGGTAGAGCCTGTCCAGGGGGTTCCGCATCCTCCTGGGGTTGGCGCCGGTGTAGGGCTCGCAGGGAGGGCTGCCTATCACCACGTCGGGGCGGCCCACGAGCCTCTCTATAAGCGCCCCCGTCACCTCCTTGATATCCATGGCGAGGGCTACCGACTCGGGGAAGTTCGCCTTATAGCTCCTTATCGCCGCCGGGTCGTTGTCCACGCCCAGGAGGATGCGGAACCCAGCCCGCCGGAACCCCTCCGCAAACCCCCCGGCGCCCGCGAAGAGGTCAACGACGCCTAGCACTGTTCACCTCCGCCTCCAGCAGCGACACGTACTGCCGGAGGATCTGTATACGCAGCTCCCGGTCCGGGTCCGGGACAAGCATGGTGCCGCACCTGGGGCAGGTGAACTCGTGCTCCAGCGCCTCCTCGAACGTGTACTTGGTCCCATCGTTGGGGCAGACGTAGTAGTAGGTGCCCTCCTCCCCCTCGAGCAGCGTCCGGAGCCTCTCCAGCGCAGCCCTCCTTCTCGCCTCGATGATCGCCGGGAGGCCCTCGTAGTTTATCCTCCAGTAGAAGACGAGCCTGTTCTTCTCCGGGTGCCTCTGCCTCCTGTACACGACAAGCCCCTTCTCCGCCAGGAGGTTGAGGGCCCTGCGGACGGCGTTGAGCTTCAACCCCGTCTTCTCAGCTATATCGGCCTCGGAGAGCTCGCCCCCCTCCTCGTAGAGGGCCTGGATCACCTGCCGGGCCTCGCTGTCCACAAGCCTCTCCACGAACAGGTAGAACTTCTCAAGCTCGCTGCCCTGCATGGCCTGCTCAGCCCCATGACGTCAGCCAGGTATAATTGTGCTCACTCCAGGCTTACTACTCTTTTGCCCCTGGGCGATGGTATGATCTTCACCCTGGCCCCGGGGAACTCGATGCGGAGCTCCTCGCCCCCGTAGAGCCGGTCGAGGAACACTGCCAGCGCGGCCACCTCGCTGTGCGGCTGGTTCCCTATAGCCACGTTGTAGTCGGCGGCCTCGTAGAAGAACGGGGGCACCTTCTCCGCCCCCACGACTATCAGCTTAGGCCTGGGGCTGGCCCTTATCTCGCCTATGACATCGTCCACGTGAAGCCCGTACATGGTCAAGTGTATGACCTCGCCGCCGCCCCTCTTCCACTCAGCCACGTAGCGGCGGCTGCTGACCCCGCAGCGCAGCTCCATCGAGCCACCCCATCTCTCCAGCACCCCGCGGAGCGACTCCATCACGTGGTCGTCGCAGACGTCGCCAAGTATGAAGCCGTTGGCCCCGAACGCCCTGGCTACGAGGCCCACGTGGGTGGTTATCCTCTTGTCGCGCTGGGGCCTGTGGCCTATCCGGAGCACGTAGACCCGGCCGTACCTCTCAGCAGGGTGGACAGCCGGCATAGCAGCCTGCCCAGGCCCTCACCGGTCGCGGCTGAGACGGGTATAACTCCCTGGAGCCCGGGGTAGACCGAGGAGGCCATGGCCTCCACGAGCCGGAGCACCCTGTCGAGCTCGCTCCTGTCGCTGACCAGGTCCATCTTGTTGGCGGCTATCACCATGGGCTTGTCGATCACCCCTATCCTCCGGAGCGTGTCGAGGCCCTCGCTCAGCTTCTCCGCCAGCACGTGCTCCTCCTCCGACACGTCCAGCACGTAGAGGATTAGATCGGCCTCGGCGGCCTCCTCGAGGGTGGAGTGGAAGGCCTCTATGATCTCCGGGGGTATCCTCGAGATGAACCCGACCGTGTCGACCACCGCGAAGCGGAGCCCGTCAACACCTACAGCCTTGACCTTGGGGGACACGGTTGTGAAGTACTCCGGGCCAACGGGCTTAGCCTCCCCGCTCAGCATGTTGAACAGCGTCGTCTTGCCGGCGCTGGCGTAGCCCACTATAGCTACGTGGGGGAGCCCGGCGCTCCTCCTCTTCCTCCTCTCCAGCCCCCTACGCTCCCGGAGCCTCTGCAGCTCCCTCCTTATCCTCGCTATCCTCGAGACCATGTACCGGTAGTAGGCGTCCACCGCGTAGCCGCCGGGGCCCAGAAAGCCGGGCAGCTCCCGCATCTTGGCAAGCCTTATAGCCTCCTTCACCAGCGGCAGCCGGTGCCTGAGCCGGG
Organism: Pyrodictium brockii; assembly: GCF_055379715.1. Taxonomy (NCBI): domain Archaea; kingdom Thermoproteati; phylum Thermoproteota; class Thermoprotei; order Desulfurococcales; family Pyrodictiaceae; genus Pyrodictium; species Pyrodictium brockii. The sequence goes on along the minus strand of NZ_AP042401.1, from coordinate 1,110,121 downwards.
CCAGCTCTATCTGCAGCTTGGCCTCCCTGCTGCCAGCGTGGAGGGCGAAGATCTCCAGTATGAGGAGCGTCCTGTCTATAGCCTCCACGCCGGCCTCCCTAACCACCCGAAAGTACTCCCGGGGCTTCAGCTCGTCGTAGACTATTATCCTCGCCTCCTCGTCGCCCCGCAGCCCCCTGGCGCTGGCGGCGATCTCCTCGAGCTTAGCCCTGCTGAAGAGCCTGGAGCGCGACACGGGGCGGTAGCGCACGACACCCTCGACACGGTAGCCTGCAGTCTCCACCAGCGCGTATGCCTCCCTCTCTTCCCAACCCTCCATACTCCTCGGCAGGGCTAGAATGGCGCGCTTCAAGGCGGCTCCACGCATCCCCGGCGGGGAGCGGCAGGCCATCCGGGCTTGGGCGTGGGGCGGGAGCCCGGCTATAGGGGCTGCCCCGGGGGCTAGTCCTCGCGCAGCTCCGCGACGTCGCCTAGGGTGAGGTGGAAGCCGCCCCTGCCTCTCCCCTCCTCCAGCTCCTCCAGCGGCTCCTCCGCTACGGGCTCCAGCAGCTTCACCCCCAGCACCCTCTCCAGCCTCCTAGCCAGGTCTATCGGGGGCACCAGTGTCCCAGCCTCGATACGCTTTATCACATTCTCCCCGACCCTGACCTTCACCGCCAGCTCCCGCTGGGTTAGCCCGAGCTTCTCCCGGGCCCTCCTCACCCTCTCAGCGTAGTCCTCCACCACCTCGAAGCGCTCGACGAGCCCCAGCCCCGAGCCACGGCGGGCGGGGGGCCTCTGCCGCACCCTCCGGGGCGCCGCTGGCCTGGCGGCCCGCGGCCCACTGGGCTCCGGCGCCCGGGAGCCGGGCGCCACGCGGAGCCGCAGCGGCTCATCCATCCTCGTAGGGGAGGCGCGGGACATGTAGCGGCGGTAGCAGCTCTCGCAGACCACCATCTCGACGCCCTCGACCACTATGGTGTAGCTCCTCCCCTCTATCGGGCGGCCGCACATCTCGCAGTAGACTACCTCCCTGCGGCGTCTCCCTAGCGGCATAGGGGGCGTCTCACCAGAGTAGCCACGGGGCACAAACTATTATTTAGGTGTTCATATGCCCGTTCTAATCTAGGTGCATGGTGGCGTAGTGGTATGCAGCGGCGCGGCGCCGACAACGAGGCCACCAGGGACTATATACACTACCTTGAGAGGCGTGTCCGCGAGCTGGAGGCCGAGAGGGCCGAGCTGCGTAGGGAGCTGCGCCGCTACAAGATGGAGGTGGACAAGCTCCTCAACCCGCCTCTCATAGAGGCTGTAGTGCTCAGCGTGCTCCCCGACGGCAGGGTCGTGGTAAAGAGCAGTACCGGGCCCAACCTGGTTGTGAACGTCTCCTCCAACGTGGACGTCTCAAGGCTCACACCCGGCGCCTACGTGGCGCTCAACCAGCGGGGCTCGACCATAGTAGAGGTGCTCCCCGAGAGGGAGGACCCTACCGTAAGGGCTATGGAGGTCACCGAGAAGCCTGGCGTCACCTTCGACGATATAGGGGGGCTGGATGAGCAGAAGAGGGAGCTCTACGAGGCCGTCATACTCCCGCTGCTCAAGCCGGAGGCGTTCCGCGAGCTGGGGATAGAGCCGCCTAAGGGTGTGCTGCTCTACGGCCCGCCGGGCTGCGGGAAGACGCTGCTCGCCAAGGCCGTGGCCACCATGAGCAATGCCACCTTCATACGTGTTGTGGCCTCCGAGTTCGTCCACAAGTATGTGGGCGAGGGCGCGAGGATAGTGAGGGAGGTGTTCAAGCTGGCGAGGAGGAAGGCGCCCAGCATCATATTCATAGACGAGATAGACGCGATAGCTGCTAAGAGGATAGACATAGGTACCAGCGGTGAGCGCGAGATACAGCGGACCCTGATGCAGCTGCTCGCGGAGCTGGACGGCTTCGAGCCCCTCGGCAACGTGAAGGTGATAGCCGCCACCAACAGGATCGATATACTCGACCCGGCCCTGCTGCGGCCCGGCAGGTTCGACAGGCTGATCTACGTGCCGCCGCCGGACGAGAAGGGCCGGCTGGAGATATTCAAGATACACACCAGGAGGATGCCGCTGGCGGAGGACGTCGACCTAGCCTACCTGGCCAGGGTGACTGAGGGCGCCACGGGGGCGGATATAAGGGCTATAGTTATGGAGGCCGGGCTCATGGCGCTGAGGAGCGGCCGCAGGTACGTGTCGATGGAGGACTTCGCGGCCGCGGTGGAGAAGGTTATGAAGAAGCGGAGGAGGCCCTACGCGGAGAGCCCGGAGTACCTGGAGAGCAGCGCCCCCATGAGTGTCGGGGAGGGCGCTGTAATGCACATCTAGGCCTTGGCCTCCCTCTTCACCGCCCCGGCGCCAGCCCTCCTGAAGGTTTTACGGTAGCTGGACCAGAGGGAGCCCATCCTGGCCACCATCCTGTTCCATGTATCCCGGTCCACCTCCTCGTAGCGCATCTCCACCCTCCCGTCTCGCAGGACCCGGTAGCCTCTCTTGAGGTAGAGCCTGCCGCCCCGGGTGGCGAATACGGTGCAGTAGGTCAGCAGGCATACTATCGGCTTGGCGTGCTTCCCGTAGTCCTCCAGCATGCACCTACCCTCCTCGACGTCGAAGAATATGCAGCGCCCCATAGGCCCGGTGTCGAGCCTGTAGACCCTCACGGGGCCGCCAGGGGTGCGGACCAGCTCGCTAGGCTGGCTCCGGATCCTCTCCTGGACCTCCACGGGGAGGCGGCGCAGCTCGTTCTCGAGGATGAAGGCGCCGCTGCGGAAGACGCAGCAGCGGTTGCAGCCCCTGGGGCACTCCATCCTGTAGGCGTCGCTGAGCACGCTCTCCCCCATCTCCTCGAACACCAGCATGTTCACATGGGTGCCCGGGGTCGGCTTGAAGACCGCTAGGAGCCTCTTGAGCCGCGGGCTGTAGTAGACGCCCTGGAACCAGCGCTTCAGCCACGCCGCCTCACGGAGGGCGTAGATGTTCCAGGCCCGGTCTCCCCTACGGGGCTCCCTCAGCACGTAGATCTTGCCCATCGCCTCCTGCACCCCCGCCTATAAGCTCCTCCAGAGAGCTCTCCAGGAGCCTGCACACCCTCTCAACCACGCCGCCGGGGAGGCTGTCCGCCAGCCTCCTCAGCCTGCTCCAGCGGCTCCACTCCCCGTGGCTGCGGAGGCCCCCGCTAAAGCTCCGCGGTATGTGGAGCAGCTCGTGCACCAGCACCGCCACCCGGTCGCGGCAGCCCAGGTGGGCGAAGTTCTCTGAGACCAGCTCCACCACGTACATGGGGCTGCAGAGCCCCAGCCTGGTGAAGGGGCTGGGAACCCCCCATATCCTTGCGTATGCTCGCGTCCGGGCGCCCCTGCTCCAGGCGGCGTAGAGCCTGGACTTGTCCACGTAGTCCAGGCCGAGGGCGTCCACGAGGAGTCGGAGGGCCTCCTCGAGCCTCGAGTCGCGCACAAGCCTGATCCTCGGCAAGGAGGCTGCCCGGGGCAGAGGGGGGCCGCTGCGGCCCCCGGGGGGACAAGTGGGTGGCCCCCGGGGCCCCGTAGAAAGGGGGGCCTGGGGGCTAGCGCCTCCTCCTACGCCTAGTCTCCTCCTCGACCTCGTAGGCCTTTACCCCTACGCCGAGCAGCTTCCTGAACACAGCGTCCAGGAACTTCACGTGGAAGCCGCGCTGGCCGACGAAGGCGCCGAACTCGTCGCTCCGGACCCGGACCGCTAGGTAGGGGCCCTCGAAGTCCACATCAACCACGTGCTTGTATATCCAGCTTACAGGGTGTACAGCCCTTATGATGTTGGTGAAGTCTAGTGTCAGCTCCACTGCGCGGAGCCTCAGCTCGGTGTCCTGCTCTATCTTCTGTATCCTCTCGCCGCCGCGGCCCACCAGCCTGCCCAGGTAGCCCTCCTTCACCAGTATCAGGGCGTCTGGCACGTGCTCGGCCGTTATCTGGAACTGCTTCTTGGCGTCTATGAACTCCACCACTGTTATCACGTCGGCGTCCGGGGCGTAGATCCTGGCGGCCTCCATCACCCTCTTCTCCGCCTCGTTGAGGGGCCTGTTCCTCATCCTCATCTCTATGAGGAGCCTTATCCCCCGGCGGGCGCCGGGCCTAACTATGTCCTTCAGCCCGAGGTCTACAACCTTGGCATTCTCCTCGCCGACCAGTACCTCCCTCATAACGGTGGCGCCGTCGCGCTCCACGCCGTGGGGCTTCTGGAACACCGGGTCGCCGGCTATGACGAACTTGCTGTTCCTGCCTATCCTCATGAGTATCTCAACGCTGCTCTCCGGGGGGATGTTCTGCGAGTCGTCTAGGAAGATTATTGAGTCGTCGAAAGTCCTGCCGCGGAGGTAGTGGGTGTCGGCGAACATTATCTTGCCCTCGTCTATGAGCTTCTCTACCTCCTGCCACTCTATGAAGCCTGCCAGGATGTCGCGGAGGTAGGCCGAGGCTATCTCGTAGTACTGCTCCCCCAGCTCCTGGGCCGTGAGCTCCCTGCCCGTGACAACGTCGACCACGGGCCTCGAGATTATGAGCCTCTTGTACTTGCCCTCCAGCACCGCGTCGATCCCGTAGAGGACGCTGAAGAGGCTCTTACCGCTCCCCGTGGGGCCGAAGAGCCCTACTATCTCGTACTCGTCGCTTGTGAGGGCCTGGAGCATCTCCTCCTGCCCGGGGCTCATGGGCTTAAGCTTCTCCAGCAGCGCCCCCATGCCGTCCACCCCCGCCCCTCCCTCGCCATGGGTACCCGTTTCAGTGAGTAGCTGGTACGGCAAGCCCTTTTATCAAGTCTTCCAGGCCCTCCTCCAACACCCTCCACCGGGGCCTAGGAGCCGTGGCGGCGGGGGGCGGCTGGCAGCAGGCCAAGATGGAGGCCTGGCGGAGGCTCTGGGAGGACCTCAGGATAGGCTATCTCGACGAGGATATCCTAGACGTGCTGATCGAGATCTTCCTGCGGCCCTGGAGCTACCCGAAGAGCAGCTGTTCGGGCAGGATAACCGTGATAGACGCCGCCTACCCCTGGGCCAAGGACGAGACCATGACTGTTTTCAAGAAGCACGGGAGGGTGGGCTACGAGGAGATAGAGGGGGTGCTCGCGAAGCCCTGGGCCCACCGGCTCTGGCTGAGCGTGCAGGGGCCCATATACCACGTCTACACGGCCAGCCTGGAGGAGGCCAGGGAGCTGCTGGCTGCTGCGAGGGAGGCGGGGTTCAAGCACAGCGGGGTAATGGTGCTGGGCGAGGCCCCGCTGGTGGAGTTGCGGACGGGGGTGAGGGCGGACATGCTGCTGGCCGATGGAGACCGGGTGCTGGTTGACCGCGAGGCGCTCCACCGCATGGTGGACGTGGCTAACGAGGTCCTGGCGAGGGCTAAGGAGAGGAACCGGCGGCTCCTGGAGGCACTGCGGCGTAGGAGGCCTGGAAGCCTCTGGGGCCCGGCGGTGGAGAAGGCGCGGCGGCTCGGCCTCCTCTAGGGGCTTGAGGTACCATTCTTTAACCTCCCAATCGCCTTCAAGACTGTCCCGGAGGAGCGGGGTGGCTGATGGTGTCCTCTGAGAGTGCTCCCCCGGAGGAGCTGAGCGTCTCCGACGTTATGACGGTTAACGTTGTCACCGTTAGGCCCGACGAGACTGCCGTGGAGGCGGCACGCAAGATGGCCGAGAACGACGTGGGCAGTGTCGTGGTCGTGGACGAGAAGGGCACCATACTGGGGATAGTTACCGAGGGCGATATAGTGAGGAGGGTGGTGGCCCGGGGCCTGGACCCCTCCAAGACCCGGGTGGAGGACATAATGACCAGGAACCCGGTCACGATCTACGAGGACGCTACCCTCGCCGCTGCCGCGGAGTACATGAGGGAGAAGGGGATAGGCCACCTGCCGGTGGTGAACGAGCACGGCAGGCTCGTCGGGATAATATCGAGGAGCGATATAGTGAGGATAGCGCCTGGGCTCATCGAGATCCTCTACCTAAGGGAGGGCCGGGGAGGCGGACTCTAGAGGTCCTGCAAAAGAGATTTTACTCCATTAATCATACTTGATTCTACTAACGGTGTCGGGCCTGGAGGCACGTGTCTCAGACGCGTTCTCGACCCGCTACCCCTACGCCCTGCCCCAGACGAGCATCGGCGAGCTGCGGCGCATGGTAAGGGAGCTGAGGCTGCGCCTAATCCCCGTGGTCTCCGACGAGAAGACCATGCGGCTCGAGGGCGTGGTCAGGAGGAGGGCCCTGCTGACGGTGACCAGCACCAGGGCGGGGGTGGCGGCTAGGGGCCTCGAGGAGGAGCCCAGGCTCCTCCTCAAGCCGGGCGAGGGGCTGCGGGAGGCGGCCGGCAGGATGCTGGAGCTTGACGAGTGGTACGCCCCCGTGGTGGACGATGCGGGCAGGCTGCTCGGCGTCCTGGGCCTCGAGGGGGTTATAGAGAGGCTCCTGGAGAGCGGGGAGGAGTTCCTCGAGAAGCCCGTGTCGCGGCTTATGGAGACCAGGCTCGTCTACGTCGAGCCCGGGACCCCGGTCTACAAGGTGTGGCAGCTAATGCTCTCCCGCGGCTTCTCAGCCCTCCCAGTCGTTAAGGACGGCAGGCTGGTGGGCGTTGTGGCTGAGCACGACCTGCTGGCCCGCGGGTTCACGAGGCCGGACCTCGAGTCCCCCTCGGGGCTGCGGAGGGGCCCCCGCGTGGAGGAGGTGATGTCCACCCCGCCGGCCGCGGTGGAGCCCGATGCCCCCGCCGCGGAGGCTGCTAGGCTCATGCTGCGCCGGGATATAGGCAGGGTGTACGTCGTGGATGAGGAGGGCAGGCTCCTCGGGGTCGTGGATAGAAGCGATGTGGTGGCTGCGTGGCTCCGGGGCCGCCCTCGGTCCAAGGTAGTTTAATACCATGGCCCTCGTGTAGAACCGGGATTGGGCTTGGATGCCCAGGGGAGAGGGTGCCAGGGAGGCGTTGAGCCGTGGGAGCGCCTAGAGCGCCCCTGCCCCCCAGGAGGCCGGAGGGTATTAGGTGGCTGAGGAGCGACGGGAAGCCGAACTTCAGCGACCGCATCCACAGGAGCGAGGGCGACGCCAAGATCCTGGCTAGGAGGCCCGTCTACACCACTACCAAGACCACCACCATACTGGGGCTGGCGGAGGATATGAGCCGCTACAGGGTAAGGGCTATGCCCGTGGTGTCGCCCAGCGACGAGAAGCTGGAGGGCATAGTCACCGCCACGGATCTCGTCAGCTACCTGGGCGGCGGCGACCTCTACAACATAGTTGTTAACAGGCACCGCGGCAACATCTTCTCCGCGCTGCTGAAGGAGCACGTCTCCTCCATCATGAACCCCAACCCCGTCTACGTAACCGTGGCGGATAAGCTGCCGAGGATACTGGAGATCATGGTTACCAGGAGCGTCGGTGTCCTACCCGTGGTGATGGAGGACGGTAGCCTCTGGGGGATCATAACCGAGCACGACCTGGTGGAGCACCTGGCCGAGAAGAGGATCGGCCGCAAAGTATCCGACATAATGACGAGTAACGTGATAACCATAGATGCTAAGGCCACGCTGAAAGAGGCAGCCGAGACTATGATAAAGTATGGTGTCAGGAGACTGCCCATAGTAGAGGGCGGCAAGCTCTGGGGCATGATAACGGCGAAGGATATCGTACGCTTCTTCGGCAGCCACGACGTCTTCCGCTACATGGAGGGCGATAGCATGGAGGAGGCGCTAAGGGCCCCGGTGAAGCTCGTCGGGCTCAGCGGCTACGTTACTGTTAGCCCCGACGCGGACGCCGGCGACGCGGCGACCCTGATGAGGGAGAAGGGTGTCAGTAGCCTCCTGGTGGTGAAGGACGGCGAGCTAGTGGGCATAGTTACTGAGAGGGACATACTCTACGCCCTCGCCACGCAGCCCTCCTAGAGGGGCGGAGGGCCCCAGGGCTCTCAATCCTCACCAGATTTTTGCCCGGGCACGTGTCATCCCATACCCGTATAGAGCTGGGTTGGAGCAATGTCGTATCCCAGGATAGCGGACTACATGTCCTCCCCCGTCGTGGCTGTTAGGCCCGGGGATAGCCTCGCCCACGCCAGGAGGCTTATGATACGCCACCGGGTCGGAAGGCTCGTGGTGGTTGACGAGGCCGAGAAGCCCGTGGGAGTGGTCACAAAGGCTGACTTCCTCAAGCTGGCCTCCAGGAGGCTCCGGGGCAGGCCTCTCGACTCCATACCGGTCGCCGAGGTAATGACCAGGGAGCCTGTCGTGGCTAAGCCTGGCTGGCCCCTCCGGGAGGCCGCGAGGCTAATGCTCCAGCACGGCATTGGCGGGCTGCCGGTGGTCGGCGAGGACGGGAGGCTCGTGGGGATAATAACCAAGACCGACGTGGTGAGGGCCTACGCCGAGAGGCTCCGGGGCAGAGGCCGGGCCGGGGACTACATGTACAGCGACGCGCCGAGAGCCTCTCCTAGCCATAGCCTGGCCTACGTGGTGGAGCTGCTTGAGGGCCATCCCTCCCGCCGCGTGCTAGTGGTGGACGGCGGGAGGCTTGTAGGGATAATAGCGCCGAGCGACATAGCGTTCGCCTCCCCGGCCGCCGCTCTCGAGGAGAAGAAGAGGATTCGCCGGTTCGCCGAGCTGCCTAAGGGCAGGCTTGGCCCCGTCTACGAGCCCCTACTGCCCACGGCCGAGGACGTGATGACTCGGGACCCGGTCTCGGTCGCCCCGGAGAGCGACCTGGCCGAGGCGGCCGGGCTCATGATAGAGCACGGGTTCAGCTCTGTGCCCGTAGTGGAGGAGGGGGCTCCTCTGGGCGTAGTGGTCAAGCATAATATCTTGAGGGCGATATAAGAGGCCTAGGAGGCCTCGAGGCTTCCCGCGCCTCGTGGACGACGTGCAGTGCTGGAGGCGTACCGGGATGGTGGAGTGGAAGGCCCGTGATATAATGAATACACGGTACCCGGCCGTGGATAAGGACGAGACCCTAGAGCAGGCCGTGAGGGTTATGAGGAAGCATGATAGCGACAGGGTGCTCGCATTCGAGGACGAGAAGCTCGTGGGCATAATGACGAAGAAGGATATAATGATGAAGCTGGCTACGCTGCGGACCCGCAACCTGGTGGTGGGGAGGCTCCACGTCTCGAGCTTCATGACGCCCGACCCGAAGACCGCTGGCCCGGAGGAGGATGCCGCGAGCATAGCGCAGAGGATGATAGAGGAGGGCGTGGGGAGCTTCCCCGTTGTTGAGGGCGACAGGGTTGTTGGCCTCATAACGCGCTGGGAGGTGGCGAGGCTCGTCCACGAGCTGGCCCCGGATGTGAAGGCAGTGGATGTTATGGTTACCGTGCCGGAGGTGCTGAGGACCACTAACAAGGTGCTCCACGCCAGGCAGCTGCTGCTGCGCTACAACATACTCTTCCTACCGGTGCTCGACGAGGAGGGGAGGCTTGTGGGATACGTAACCGCCGACGAGGTTGCCGACGCCTTCCTAGCCTTCCACGACATAGTGCCGGAGAAGTACCGCAAGGAGCGTATAGAGCACCTGCTGGTGGACGACATAATAAGGCTGAGGCCGCCCACGGTGTCCCCGGACAGCAGCGTGGCTGAGGCTCTCGAGAAGATGGAGGCTAAGAAGTCTAAGGGGGCCGTGGTCGTGCACGAGGGCAGGCTGGTGGGCATAATTACTCTGAACGAGCTCGTAAAGCTCGTGGCTTCCAGGGGCCGCTAGCCTCTCGAAGGGTTTCTTCCCGGGCCGGGGCCGCCCCTCCCCCCGGAGCGCCTAGACGTTATACACCCCGCAGCTGCTAGCGACCAGGCCTCCCGGGGCGCTGCAGAGTTGGCGCCAAGGCTCGAGGCGAGGCTAAGGGCCGCCAGGTTCATAGTGGACTCTATGCTGGGGAACCTGGCCCGCTGGCTCCGCATGATGGGCTGCGACACGCTGTACGCCAGGGGCTGGCACGACTCCAGGATACTCGAGGAGGCCGAGAAGAGCCGCCGAATAATAGTGACGAGGGACCGCGGGCTCTACAACCGTGCCAGGCGCCGGGGCCTCGAAGCCGTGCTGGTGGGCGAGGACCTGGCCAGGGCGCTGGCCCTGATAAGCCTGCGCTACGGCGTCCCTCTGGAGGTAGACCCGGGGAGGAGCAGGTGCCCCGTCTGCAACAGCCCCCTGCGGCTGGCCTCCAGGGAGGAGGTCAGGGGGAGGGTGCCGCCGAGGGTTTACGAGTCCTACACCGAGTTCTGGGTCTGCACGGGCTGCGGCCAGGTCTACTGGAGGGGCGGCCACTGGAGAGGGATAGAGAGGACGCTCGGGGAGGCGAGGCGCTGGGCCGAGAGGCTCAGGGAGAGCAGGCGGCGGTGAGCGATCGAGGGCCTCAGCACCCCTCTCCGGCTAAGCCGCGTTTGCAGTCCCCATCCCGCCGCCGGGGCTATCTAGCCCCTGGAGGCCTGCTCTAATTAGCTAACGTCTCCCGGTCCATGAGCCTAGAGAGGCCTGCCAGCAGCGTGGGGAGCGTGGAGCAGGAATGAATATCCTCGGGTCCCTCGAGTTGCTGACGGCGGGTTACGGCGCAGCAATCGGCGCCTTCCTGACAGCGTTCGTAAGCAACGCCATCCCGTACATGACTGTGCCCTACCTAGTGGTTATAGCCGGCTACGGCGCCGCCCTCAACAGCGTCTACGAGAAGATCCTCGTCGCCCTCGCCGGCGGGCTGGGGGCCGGCCTGGGCAAGGTCGTAGTCTACATGCTCGGCCGCGGCGTCCACCAGGTGCTCCCCGAGCGGGCGCGGGAGAACGTGGAGCTGTTCGCCCGTGTCTTCAACAAGGGCATGTTTATAGCCATATTCCTCTTTGCCGCCCTCCCGCTCCCCGATGACGTGCTCTACATACCCGTCGGCGTGGCCGGCTACAACCCTCTCCTCTTCTTCATAGCTGTGACGCTGGGCAAGATAATCATAACGTCGCTGGCCGTCCTCCTCGGCAACGTGGTGGCCTCACTCACGGGCTCCGAGGGGGGCTTCAACCCCGAGACAATAGCCGGGCTCATAGTGGCCAGCATAATAGTGTCGATAGTCATAGTGAGGATGAACTGGAATAAGATAATAGAAGTCTATGACGAGAAGGGCGTGATACCCGCGTTCATAGAGATGATCAAGCAGGCCTTCCTAGCCCTACTCCCGGTCCGCAGCCCGGCATGGGGAGGGCGGCCGCCTAGGCGGTCCACAAGGTAGTCGGCGAGCACGAGCGCGAGGCCGGCCAGCGAGACGGCCAGGAGCAGCCCGGCGCCGCGCCCCCGGCTCCCCGGGCGCCCCGCGTGCCGCGCCCCACCGCTCTCCGTGGACCCGTTCCCCGCCGCCGGCCCGCTCCCCACCCCTCCCTGGGGGAGGGGCCCGCCGAAGGGGATGCGGATACCGGTCTGGTTGAGCAGCCTCAGAAGGGGCTCCAGGGGCTCCGTTAAGGGGGTCTCGTTGGCCTCCTCGCCGGCCTCGGGGAGGCTCGGCGGGGGTGGAGGGGCTGGTGGGCTCACCATGAACACCCGCCGGCAGGCGCCGGACCCGGCGATGATCTCTAGGCTCTCGCCGAGCGGGATAGCGGGCTCCGTGTAGGCGGCTATGCAGGTGGCGTTGAGCCTCTCGACGTGGAGGGGCACCGGTATGGGGCCCATCCTGGCCTCCAGCCTGGGGGCCTGCCCGCCCGCCGTGCACACCGTCACGAGCACCCTATAGCCCATGGCCACGCCCGGCATCGGCTCCACTAGCAGGGTCTTCACGTCCACGTGGAGGCCGCAGCCCGCCCCCGCCGCGGCGGAGGCCAGCAGCCCGATAAGCATGGAGACGCCCAGAGCGGCGGGTGCCTGCAAGACACCACCTTCCGCGAGGGTCTCCCGGAGGCCAGGGCTCTTCTATCCTTGCCCCCTCATGCCTCCCGGCGCGTGCCAGAGGGCGGCGCCGCGGGGGCCTCCTAGCCCGGCTCCCCGCTCTGGGCGGGGCCCGCGAGCAGCTCCAGGGCCCTGCGCAGGGCCCTCCTGGCCTCCTGCAGGGGGATGCGCAGCCCCGCCACTATGTCGCTCATGGTCTTCCCCTGCAGCACCCTGGCCGCCAGGACTAGGCGCTCCCGCTGCTCCAGCGGGGTGCCCCAGAGGCCCCCGCGGCGGAGCAGGTGGTTGACCAGGAGGAGCCAGAGGGCGTCGAGCACGGCCTCCACATCCAGCACCCCCTTGAGGGCGAGCTCTAGCCGGCGGCGCTGCGCCGGGCTAGGGTCTGCGAGGGCGTCCTGGGCCAGCCCGGGGGAGCCCTGGAGCAGCTCCACGTAGGCCTCGACGGGGAGGCCGCGGTAGAGGCTGTGGCCCGCCAGGAGGAGGCGGCGGAGCAGGTCCCTCGCCGCCGTGAGCACCAGCTCCCTGCCCAGGCTGGTGAGGGGCTTCGCCACCGCTATGTTGTGCTCGCCGGTCGCCCTGCTGGGGAGGGGTGAGACGTAGACTGCCTGGAACCCGTTACGCCTCCAGAAGCCTAGGACACCGGGCCGGCCGAAGACCGCGCCCAGCCAGTCGGCGCCCACCTCCCTCGCCCTCTCCTCTATGTAGCGGAGCAGCGTGGAGCCGAGCCCCCGGCGCTGGAGACTGGGGTGGACGGCTATCCTCACTATCCTGACCCCCCGGGCCTTCTCGGCCAGGGGGCTCGACTGGGCCAGGAGGTCTGGCATTATCCTCGCCTCGTAGGCAGTGTCCCAGCTCTCCAGCGAGGCGTCGGCAACAGCCACCGGGGTGCCGTCGGCGAGGAGGGCGTAGAGCCTGTGGTGGGGCGCGTCGAGGATCAACGCTAGGTCGTCGGGCTCGTTGCGGTAGTGGGCCTGCACCAGCAGCCCGTAGACAAGCCTGAGCGCCTCATAGTCGTCGGCCAGCCTCATGCGGTCAAGCTCCACCGGCTCCAGCCTGGCCGGGGGCCAGGGCGGGGGCTCGCCGGGCTCGGCGCGGAGGAGGAAGGTCTCGTAGACCCACTCCTCCAGCGGGTCCCCCGGCGGGTAGCGGACGGGGTGCTCGAGCCTCACCACCAGCCTGGGCTCGGGGAGGATCTCCTCCACCATCCTGGCGAGCACCCTGCCGCTGCCCTCGTAGCCGTGTATCGTTGTGGCTGCTAGCAGCCTCGGGCTCCTGGAGGCTATGCGGCGGAGCCGGAGCGGCCTCAGCGCCGCGGCCTCGTCCACTATCGTGAAGGCGCCGGGCTCCACCCTGTCCGGGGTGTGGTAGCGGAAGTGGAACCAGGGGCCCGCGACGCCTAGTACGAGGCCTCCCCTCTCTACCCTCCAGTGCCTGGCCCCGAGCCGGTCGAGCGCCTCGTCGAGCACCCTGAAGAGGCTCTGCACCGCCTCCGGCCGGGGCGCGGTGACTGGGACGAAGCCCACCATCCTGCTGGCGGCCAGGTACGCCGCGGCCAGCCCCAGCAACCCGGACTTGCCGCGGCCCCTGTCCCCGGTGACCAGGACGCTCCTGCCGCGGGAGCGGAAGTGGAGGACTATCTCGTCCAGCGCCCGGGCCTGGTCGAGGGTCGCCGCCGCCTCTAGGAGCCTGCGGTGGACTGGGCTCCTCGCCTGGTAGCCCTGGGGCCCCGGCGGCCCCCGGGCGCGGCCGCCGGGCAGGGCCTCGCGGTAGACTATGCCCCTGTCGTAGTCGGCCCAGAATATGGACCTGGCCGCGGCCAGCCGGTTGAGGAGGTAGCGGCGGTAGGCCCCGGTGCCCGCGCCCCCGGGGCTCCACTCCTCGGGCGGCGGGAGCGCCAGGGCCAGCACCCCTCCCCCGCGCACCGTCTCGGCCGCGGCTGCGAGGAGGTTGGGGCGGAGCAGCCTTGGGATGAGGAGCACCACTGCATCGTTCTCGGTGCCCAGCAGCCTGTCTATGGCCCCGGGGCTCTCGAGCCTCTCGCAGTCGCCGCGGAGGAGGGGGCGGTACTCCCCCGGGGCGATGCAGGTGACGTGGCTGTAGCTCTCCCCAAGCAGCCTGGCCAGGAGCCCGGCCGCGTAGACCGGGGAGGCGGAGTGGACTAGGGCGAGGCCCCGGTAGCCGCTGGCCCGCAGCTCATCCAGCCAGCCGCGGAGCGCCGTTGAGACGCCTACACGCGGCACTCCTACCCTCCCTTCCCCGGGGGCCCCTGGGGGCGCGGGCCGGCATAATAGGCTCGGGCCCCGGCCTGGGGAGGCCTGGAGGCCCTGGGAGCCGTGGCGGCTGAGGCGGAGGAGTTCTTCAGGCTCCTCAAGAGGCTTGCAGACGCCTTCGGGGTCTCGGGCTACGAGGACGAGGCACGCGGGATAGTGGTCGACGAGCTCCGGGAGGCTGCCGACGAGCTCCGCGTGGACAGGCTGGGCAACGTCATAGCCGTGAAGAGGGGGGAGCGTGGAGGCATCAGGATGCTCTGGGACAGCCACATGGACGAGATAGGCTTCTTCGTGAGGGATATAGACGAGAAGGGCTTCATCTACCTCTCCCCCGTCGGCGGGTGGAGCGAGCGGGTCCTCCCCGGCCAGAGGGTGAGGATACGCACCGACGACGGGAGGATAATCCGCGGCGTGGTGGGGGTCAAGCCGCCCCACCTGATGAAGCCCGAGGAGAGGGATAAGGTCATCCCGCTCGACCAGCTCTTCGTGGACATAGGGGCCTCGAGCAGGGAGGAGGCGGAGAGGGCTGGCGTGAGGATAGGTAGCCCCGTCGACCTCGACCGGGAGGCCACCATGCTCCTGGGGGACAGGGTCACGGGGAAGGCGTTCGACAACAGGGTCGGCGTGGCCGTGCTGATCAAAGCCTTCAAGGAGATAGACGGGTTCGAGCCCACAGTCTACCTCGTGGTGGCGGTGCAGGAGGAGGTGGGGCTCAAGGGCGCCCGGGTGGCGGCGCAGCAGATACAGCCCGACGCCGCTATAGCGGTTGACGTCACCACCGCCAACGACGTGCCTGGAGTGGCGCCGAGAGACCGGGTGGCGGTGGTGGGGGGAGGCCCGGCGCTCACCGTGGCCGACGGCCGCGGCGCCTCCGGGCTGATAGCCCACCCTAAGATGCTCCGCCTCCTAATCGAGACCGCCAGGAGCGAGGGGATACCCTACCAGCTCAGCATACTCCCCGGCGGCACCACCGACGCTGCGGCGATAGCGCTGGCCGGCGAGGGCGTGCCCAGCGCCGTAGTCTCCGTGCCGACCAGGTACATCCACAGCCCAGTGGAGCTGCTGAGCCTCCGCGACGCCCTGTACACGGCCCGCCTGGTGAAGGCCGCTACGAGGAGAATGACGCGGGAGTGGTATGAGCGCGAGATACTCTGGGGGGCTAGGCTCAAGCCCTAGCCCCCGGCGGTGCGCGGGGAGAAAGGCGGCATGGGGCCGGGCATCGAGGACCGGCTGAGGGAGCTGCGGGAGCTTAGGAGGCGGGCCCTCGAGGGAGGGGGCCCGGAGAGGGCTAGGAGGCAGCGGGAGAGGGGCAAGCTGCTCGCGAGGGAGAGGATAGAGGCCCTCCTCGACCCCGGCAGCTTCCAGGAGATAGGCTGGCTCGTCTCCACGCGGGGCAGCCTCTTCGGGCTCGATCGCAGCCGTGTCCCCGGCGACGGCGTGGTGGCGGGCCTCGGGAGGATAGGCGGCCGCCCCGTCTACATATTCGCCCAGGACTTCACCGTTATGGGCGGCAGTATAGGCGAGATGCACGCCGAGAAAATAGTCCGGACCATAGAGCTTGCCGTGAAGAGCGGCGTCCCGGTGATAGGGCTCTGGGACTCCGGCGGGGCGAGGATCCAGGAGGGGGTCGCAGCGCTCCACGGCGTCGGGAGGATACTCAACGCGATAGTCCAGGCAAGCGGCGTCGTGCCCCAGATCTCCCTGGTCCTCGGCCCCGCCGCCGGCGGGGCGGCCTACGCCCCAGCCCTCATGGACTTCACCATAGTCGTCGACGGGATAACCTACATGTTCGTGACCGGGCCCGACGTGGTGAGGGAGGTCACGGGCGAGGAGGTGGACTTCGAGAGCCTCGGAGGAGCGAGGGTGCACAGCGGGAGGAGCGGAGTGGCCCACTTCAGGGCGGGCAGCGAGGAGGAGGCCTTCGAGACTACGCGGAGGCTGCTAAGCTACCTCCCCGACAACAACCAGGCCCCCCTCCCCATAGCTGACACGGGCGACCCCGTGGACCGGGAGGACCCGGAGCTGGACGCGATAGTGCCGCCGGACCCGGTGAAGCCCTACGACGTGAGGGAGGTGCTCGCGAGGGTATTCGATACGGGCAGCCTGCTCGAGGTGCAGGCCGAGTGGGGCCCCAGCATAGTGACCGCCTTCGCCAGGCTAGGCGGGATACCCGTCTGCGTCGTCGCCAGCCAGCCCCTGGTAATGAGCGGCGCTATAGACATCGACGCCTCCTGCAAGGCGGCCCGCTTCGTAAGGTTCTGCGACGCCTTCAACCTCCCTATAGTGACGTTCGTAGACGTGCCGGGCTACATGCCGGGGACGAGCCAGGAGCATGGAGGCATAATAAGGCATGGGGCGAAGATGCTCTACGCCTACGCCGAGGCCACTGTGCCCAAGATAACTGTGGTGCTCAGGAAGGCCTACGGCGGCGCCTACATAGCTATGGGGAGCCGCTCTATGGGCGCCGACCTGGTGCTGGCCTGGCCCACCGCCGAGATAGCTGTGCTCGGCGCCGAGGCCGCGGTGAGGATCCTCTACCGCCGCCAGCTGGCGGCCGCCGAGAACCCGGAGGAGCTGCGCCGCAGGCTGACCGAGGAGTACCGCAGGACCTTCCTCAACCCCTACCGGGCGGCCGAGCTAGGCCTCGTAGACGATGTTATAGAGCCCCGGGAGACGAGGAAGAAGCTCTACAACGCCCTATCGGTGCTGCTCGGGAAGAGGGAGCAGAGGCCCCGGAGGAAGCACGGCAACATACCCCTCTAGCCCTCCCCCAGACACTTTATCCTGGCCAGCGGCTCGCCCCGGGCCAGGCCCCGGCCCGGCTCAGCCACCTCCTCTACCACGCCCCTGCAGGGCGAGTGGACCTCGTTAACCATCTTCATCGTCTCCAGGATGACTATCACCTGGCCCTCCTCGACCCGGTCCCCAGGCCTCACCCTCACCTCCACAACCTTCACCGGGAGCTTGGCGCGGAGGACGCCGCCGGCGTCGAGCTGGACCAGCCACTCCTCCCTGCGGCGGCCCCTCTGCGCCCCGGCGGCGTGGCCGCGGGACAGCAGGGAGGGGAGATGGTAACTGCCGTAAGGGGTCTCCAGGACATCCCCCACGAGGCGCGCCCTCACCGTGAGAACGCGGCCGCCGACCTCGAGCCTGGCCTCGTAGACCCCGGGCGCGGTCTCCCGGATCTCAAGCAGCCTAGCTCCAGGGCGGCCAGGGCCATCCATGGCCCGTTACCACCGCTGCCGTGGAGAATGCGGCTGCCGGAGCCCGGGGGCCGGGGAGCCGGGCCACGCCGCGGAGGCCCGAGGCTATAGCTGCTGCCAGGGCCCGCCTCTCGCCGGCCTGGCGGAGGAGCTCGGGGAGCCTCTCCTCCAGGGTGGCGGTGTCGTACTCGCCGTCGGCGAACCAGGGGCTATCGACTACGGCGCGTAGGAGGTCCAGGTTGGTCTCGACGCCCGCTACGACCATGTCGCCGAGCGCCGCCCGGAGCCTCGCCACCGCCTCGCCCCGGTCCATCCCCCGGGCTATCACCTTGGCGAGCAGGGTGTCGTAGCGGCTCGAGACCGGGACGCCCTCGGCTATCCCCGAGTCCACCCGTATCCCGGGGCCCCTAGGCTCCCGGTACCTCGTGACCACGCCCTCGGATGCCTGGAACCCTGCCCAGGGGTCCTCCGCGTAGACGCGGGCCTCCACCGCCCAGCCGTGGAGCCTCACATCCCGCTGGCTTATGGGGAGCCGGGAGCCCGCCGCAACCAGGAGCTGCATCTTCACCATATCCACTCCGGTGACCTCCTCGGTCACCCCGTGCTCGACCTGGAGCCTCGTGTTGGCCTCTATGAAGTAGGCCTCGCCCCTGCCGTCGACCACGAACTCTATGGTGCCGGCGCTGGTGTAGCCCGCGTGCTCCGCGAGCCGGAGCGCGTAGTCTATGAGCCTCTCCCGCAGCCCCCGGCGCCTCTCCGCCAGCGGGCTCGGGGCCTCCTCCACCACCTTCTGGCGGCGGCGCTGGAGGCTGCACTCCCTCTCGTATAGGTGGAGCAGCACGCCGTCCTCGTCGCCGAGGACCTGGACCTCGATGTGCCGGGGCCTCTCGAGGTAGCGCTCCACGTAGACCTCGCCGGCGCCGCCGAAGCCGAGCTCGGCCTCCAGCGAGACGAGCCTGTAGAGCCGGGCCGCCTCCCCGGGCCGCCTGGCCACCCTCATCCCTCTGCCGCCGCCGGCCCGCGACGCCTTGATCACCACGGGGTAGCCGAGCCTCCTGGCGCACTCCTCGGCCTGCCGGGGGCTCCGGGCCCTGCACCAGGGAAGGGTCGGCACGCCGAGCTTCTCCGCCAGCTGCTTGGCGCCCGTCTTGTCGCCCAGCATCCTCATGGCCTTGGGGCTTGGCCCGGCCCATGAGATGCCAGCGCTGAGCACCTTCTCGGCGAACTCGGGGCTCTCGGAGAGGAAGCCGTAGCCCGGGTGGAGCACGTCCGCGCCAGCCTTCACCGCCGCCTCTATTATCGAGTCGGGGTCGGTGTAGCTCCTAACCGGGAGCGCGAGCACGCCGGCGGCGACGTGAGGGCTGGCGCGGTCGTCCTCCTCGTAGATCGTGACGGGCTCCCAGCCGAGCTCCCTGGCGGCGCGGGCGACGCGGATGGCAACCTCGCCGCGGGCTGCTATGAGCACCCTCTTAGCCACGGCGCCGGCACCCTTGCGGCTGGATTCTTCACAACCGAGCGAGGGCTCCCAATACTTAAAAATATAAAGCTTAAGGCGGCTGGCGAAACCGGTGTACGGCGGCAGTCGTAGATAAGGCTTATATACGGGGGGCTGGGAAGAGTGGTGCTCCACGTCATCCTCACACACCTCCCCATAGAGGTCTACGACGCCCTCCCCTCCACCATGGACGCTGAGCCCCCCGGGCTCCCCGGCGTTGTAGCAGCGCTCACGCAGACAAGGGGGAGAGGGCGCACAGGGGCCTGGCTAAGCCCCCGTGGGGGAGCATGGCTGACCATAAGCCTCCCCGCCGGCGCTGCCGCGGGCCCCCGGCTGCCCGTGGCCGTGGGCGGCTGCCTGGCCGCGCGGCTTGAGAACCTAGCCGGCGCCGGGCCCGGCTCCATAGAGGTGAAGTGGCCCAACGACCTCTACACGTACCGGGGCAAGCTCGCCGGGGTGCTCGTGGAGGAGAGGGGCGGAGCGCTGAGGATAGGGGTGGGGGTCAACGTGTACAACGAGGCCCCCAGGGGCGCCGCGAGGCTCGCGGACCTGGGCTACCGGGGCCCCCTGGCCGAGGTATACCTGGCCGTTGTGGAGGCGGTGCTCGATGCCGCCCGGGACCCGGGCCGCTGCCTCGGGGAGGCCCGGGAGAGGGACGTGCTCCGGGACGCATGGGTCGAGGTGGAGACCCCCTGGGGCCCGGCGGCAGGGGTGGCGAGGGGGATCACGGGCACCGGGGCCCTGCTCCTGGAGACCACCCACGGCCTCCGCGAGGTCTACTGCTGCCGGGTGCTAGGCTGGAGCAGGGACGGCAAACCCCATCGCCGCGGTATTAGCCGGGTGTAGACGGGGCCGGAGCAGCCCTGCCCCCGCACGAGGGTGATAACTGTAGTAGAGGGGTGCGTGGGCGGTGATCCTCTCCGACCGCGACATATACTGGTACCTGGATAAGGGGCTGCTGCGCATCGAGCCGCTCTCGGAGGATACTGTCAGGGAGAATGGTGTGGACCTGAGGCTAGGCGGGGAGCTCTGCAGGTTCCGGGGGGACGCGCCGACGCTGGACACCCGGGGGGAGATCGACCCCAGCGCCTACTACGACTGCAGGAAGGTGGACCCCGACCACGGCTTCGTCGTGGCGCCGGGGGAGCATGTGCTGGCGACCACGCTGGAGGAGGTGTGCCTCCCCGACGACCTCGTCGGCCTCGTGAACGTGAGGAGCACGTTCGCACGCCTGGGGCTCTTCGTGCCGCCCACCGTGATAGACGCGGGGTTCTGCGGCCAGGTCACCGTCGAGATAGTGGGCGGCGGGTTCCCCGTCAAGCTCTACCCCGGCCACCGCTTCCTACACGTAGTCTTCGTGAAGACCACCAGCCCCGTGGCCAGGCCCTACAGGGGCAAGTACCAGGGCCAGCGCGGCGTAACACCACCCAAGATGGATTAGAGAGGTTTACGCGCACGGGGCTCGCCTGGAGCCGCCCCCGGCGAGCCGCAAGCACGCAAAGCATGTCGCGCAGTATTGTGGCAAGCTCCTCGCCGGCGCCAAGGTAGTCTAGAAGCTGCTTAGAGTCCAGGAACTCGTGGTAGAAGTTGGCGGGAGCTGCTCCAGAGCCTCGAAGAGGCCACGAGCAGGCCGGGTCCTGCCATAGAGGCTCTCATAGAGCGTGGCCAGCCTCGTCTTTACGAGCATCTTGGCCTCCTGGTGGCGCCGCAGGGCCTGCCGCCAAGGAGCAGCGATATCATGGAGAGCATGGTAAGCACCATGGACCATGGTAGCTCGCCTGCCCTCACAAGCCGCCTCCGGTTTTTAGCTCCCCGTATTGGATGTAGCGTCTGCGCAGCGGCTTCTCGTAGAGAGCCGGCGTGTCTACGAGGCTCGTAGAGCAACCCCGGCGAGCAGGAACCTGCTCTTAAGAGACGGTATCCTTCCGTCCTCGGCTACGTATCTCTCGAACACGTTAACTCTATAACCCATAAGCTGTTTCTCTCACCAGCGCCACCTATGGATATACAGCCTGGATCCATGTTGAGCTCTCTAAGCTTCTCCTTAAGCCTCTTAACGACGTCGGCGGCATTCCTTACCGGCTCCGCCTCTGGCAGGCCCCCTTGGCACACACTGGTGGGAACTGCCCTATAAAGACATTAAACTTCGGCCCTTCTGGAAGCCGTCGGCAAAACACGCCGAGGGTAGTAGTCTAAATAAACCCCGGCCCGGAGCTCCGCGATACTCTAACACGGGCTTGGGCGGGGCCGTCGTCTAGCTTGGTAGGATGCCAGCCTGGGGACGCACCCCGCCGCCCCCGGCGCGGGGGCGGGCGCCAGAGCGCTGGTGGTCCCGGGTTCAAATCCCGGCGGCCCCACCATTCTCTCCGGGGAGTCCCCCGGCCTTACAGGGCCCAGCGTTCCCCGGAAAGCACAGCGGCCTAGGAGACTTCACAAGACACTTCACAATCACACCACGTAGTACTCCGGACTTTCCTAACCCTTCTCTATGGGCTGCCGGCGATTACACACCTCGTGCAGTACACTACCGAGGCGATAGTGGCGGAGGTGCGTGCCTAGCCCGCTTCCCCAGGCGCCTCCATCCCCCCGTACTCTAGCCCCTAGGCAGGCGTGGAGAGCTCCAGGACCCGGTGGCCCTCCTCCCGGAGCAGCTCGGCCACCTCGTCCAGGCTCCGGTCCACGATCCTTGAGCGCCGGTACCTGCCCCTAGCGAGGGCCTCCGCCGCGCTGGCCCCCAGGAGGCGTTGGAGCAGCCTCGCTGGCCTCTGGGCCTGGGGCCCCGGCCCGGGCTCGGAGAGTGGTGCCGGCGGGTGCACGAGGAGGCCTCTCCCCGTCACCGCCGCCGGCCTGTCCCCCGGCCGGAGCAGGTGGGGGCTGTGGCGCAGCTCCGGATGCCTCTGGAGTATCGCGGCCCAGCCCTGCTCTGAGGCGTCGAGGATCTCCCGGACCTCTAGCAGGCCCACCAGGTAGACCCCCGCCCTGCCCTCGGCGGCTGCGCGGCGGAAGGCGCGGCGTATCTCCCCCAGGCTCCTGGGCCTGCTCCAGAAGCCCTCAGCGTACACGGCGAGCCCCGCTATGAAGCCGATTACGTCGCCCCTCCCCAGCCGCCGGGGCAGCCTGCCCCGGGGCGCGGGGTAGTCGGTGTAGAAGCCGAGGTCCAGCCGGGGATCGTTGTGGAGCAGCCACCAGGCGTCGCTGGGGAGGAAGCCTGCCAGGGGGTCTCCCAGTGCACTGGTCCCTGGCGAGCCAGGGGAGGGTGTCGGGGCTCGCCCTCTCCGCTAGGGTCTCGGGCACCGGGATGAGGGTTGCGCAGCCCAGGTCCCGGTGGAGTGGGGAGTAGTAGCCTCCCCCGGGCAGGCTGCCGGTGTCCAGGAATACGCGGAGGAGCAGAAGCCTCCCAGCCACCCCGGGCCGGCCCCAGGGGGCCCCGGGGAGGGCCTAATCTACTTAATAGAGCCCCGGCGCCCAGGCTCCTTAGGATACCAATCAGGGGCGTGTAGGCGTAGGCAAGGGTTGAAGGGTGAGGCTGCCCTGGCGAAGAAGAGGAGGAAAGGCGGCGGGGAGGAAAGCAGGAAGGAGATCCCCCTGCCCAGCAAGGAGGAGGGCACCATACTCTGCGTCGTGGTGAGGGTGCTGGGCGCCGACCACCTGCTGATACGCTGCCAGGACGGCGTGGAGAGGAAGGCGAGGATCCCGGGCAGCCTAAGGCGCCGCATGTGGATGAGGGAGGGCGACATAGTGCTGGCGGCGCCCTGGGACTTCAAGCCCGACCGGGCTGACGTGGTGTACCGCTACACTAAGGAGGAGCTGAGGAAGCTGGTCGAGAAGGGCCTGGTGCCCCAGGAGCTGCTCGAACTGTCCGAGGAGCTGGCATAGAAGCCTGGAGCAGGGGAGCAGTGTTTTTACCCAAGGGGGGCCTCGGCCTTCAGGAGATACCTCATCCCCTCCCTGCTCCTGGAGGCTGTGCCTCCACTGGAGGGTCGGCTATCCTGGCCCTCCTCACGCCCGATGGGGGCTAGGGCTGGGGCGGCTCCCAGAGCTGCGTCATACGGGTCCTGCGCAGCCTGAACATTGTGCGCTCCAGGAACCTGTATACTGTGCTGTGCTGCCTGCCCTGGATAAGCATCTCTATAGCCTGCTTGGCTATGTTCGCCGTCTCGAAGTCCCCTATAATCGCCACGTAATTGCCGTAGACCGATATGTATGTGCCGGTCATCTCCTCTATGGTCTTCCTGGCCTTCCCCTTCTCCCCTATAATCCTCCCCTTGACCCTCTGGAGGTGGTTGGGTGCATCGCCTACGTACTGCTTGAGGTCTATGACTACGAGCACCTGGTCGTCCTCGAGGAGCCTCATAGCCTTCTCCGGGCTGAATCCGTATGCTATGGCGCGCACCACCTCCTGGGCCTTCATAACCATGTAGGGCGGCACGTCCGGCGCCTCGGGCTCGATGATGACCATGCCGGTGCTGCTGTCAACCGTTATCTTCGTCCGGGTCCTCCTCATCACCTCCGTCTTGACCCTACCGCCCTCCCCTATGAACACCCCTATCCGGTCCGGGGGTAGCCGCGCGTAGAGCCTCAGGAGGCCTGGCGCTGCCCTTGCCCCCTGTCCTCCCTCCTCTCCTTCCCGGGGCACTGTGTCCTGCATGCTACCACCCGCCTAACCAGCTCCTCTGGCTCGGGCAGCTCCACTCCTAGCTGGAGGGCGAAGAACCTGTATATGTTCTCTATGTCATGGCGCAGGAAGTCCTGGGCGTTAGGGTGCTCCAGCGACACAGCCTGCGCCACGTCTATCACGTAGAGCCGGTCGTCGAAGTAGACTAGGTTGTACTCGCTGTAGTCCGCGTGGACAAGCCTGGCACAGCAGTAGATCCTCATGTACTGCTCCAGCGCCTCCCGCGCGAGCCTCTCGGCCAGCTCCGCGTCCAGCTCGTGCCTTATCTCGTGCAGCGTGGGCGCCCTCAGCCCCCCGCGGCCCAGGAACTCCATCACGATAATGTTCTGGTACACCAGGTAGGGCCTGGGGACTCGGACCCCGGCTTCGTACATCCTCCGGAGGTTCCGGTACTCCTTCCGGGCCCAGGCAAAGAACAGCTTCTTCGTGTTACTGGTATCCACGTTCTCGAACCTGGGGTCGCCGAGCAGGTATTTCTGGATGCTCTTCCTAAACTCCGCTGTGACCGTGAGATATATCTTTACAGCGTACTCGCGCCCATCCCGGCCCACTGCGCGGTAGACCCGGGCCTCCTTGCCAGCGCTCAGCACGCCTGCAAACCGGTCGAGCCGGAGCCTCCTCATGACCTCGTAGGCTGCTAGCAGCGTCTGCCGGTCCCAGACCTCCTCCACGGTCTCGAAGAGGTCCTTATCCTTCAGCCGCTTGTACCGCCTACCACCCAGCCCAGCAACACCCCTCTCCACCAGCCAGCTGCAGGCCCGGCACCCGCCAGAGACGCCCGCGGGGGATACTGGTGGTGCAGCCCCTCCTATCCCTTACCATGCATGAGCGGAAGAAGAGTGGAGCACCCTGGGGGGCGCAGAGTAGGAAAAGGGGGGCTAGAGGTCCAGCGGCCACTGGCCCCACTCCTCCTAGGACTTGGCTGCTGCCAGCTGCTCCTGCCTGGGCTTCTCCGGGGCCAGTAGCACGTAGAAGAGGTACACTAGTGCGATCGCCAGCGCCGATAGGAATACTACAGTCATAGTTACCACTCCCTTATCGCGGCTATGCTGTTGGTAACCTCTTGTAGGCTGAAGTACTTCTCGATGCCCATGCTGGCGAGTATGCTCTTCACCGTGGGCCCATCGTCTAGCAGCACCACAGAGTTCACAGCCTCGACAACCCTGGGCAGGGCCTCCTTGAGCACCTGTATGCCGAACTGCGGCAGAGCCGACACCGGCACCCTGCCGGTCAGCACGTCGGGCCAGACCGCTATGAAGAACGGGTACTGGCTGAACGCGTTGAGGTACTCGCCCGCCAGTATGGTGAGCAAGCCCAGTATGCCGCCGAGCAGCAGGAACCTGGCCTTGCCGGGGCTCATCCTGCCAGCGGCCAGCGCGGGTATAGCGACAGCCAGGGCTATCAGCTGTATGCTGGCAAACACCATCTTAAGCACGAAGAGCCAGGACATGTTGTAGTAGACCTTGCCGTCAGCAGTCTTCCAGCCGAGGCTGGCGAACACGTTGTTGAACTTATAGGGTACGTTCTGCAGGGATACAGCGTACCAGACGCCGAAGAGGGCTGTTATAACCAGCGCTATTATGGCGGGGGTGGCTGTCATCCTCGCCACGCGGAGCGCGGCCCTCCTCTCCTCCTCGCTCTTGGCGCGGAAGAACGCCTTGTAGGCGTATGCGCCCGCCACAACGCTTAGGGTGGCAGCGAACGCCGCTGCTATGCTCTTCAGGTAGAGCGGCCAGTAGGTCGGGTTCTTGGTCAGGGCGGCGCCGACGTCGAGGTAGAACTTGTTGTGCACCGGGTCGTAGCCGAGGCCGGCCGGGATGTTGAGGAATGCGAAGACGGCGCGGAACCCTAGGGGTATTAGAAGCGCCGAGATGCCGAGCAGCAGGCCTATGAAGTGGTGAGCGGCCCTGCTCCAGCGGTCCCAGCCGTACCAGAAGGCTGCTATGCTGAAGAAGTGCAGTATTATCGCGAGTATCGCTATGCCGAAGGGTATCAGCGTTATATGGCCGGCCAAGCCCAGGAACTTGGGGTAGTAGCTCAGCAGGAACACTGTATACGCTGTGCCGAAGACGCCCGCGACACCGTATGTGGCGGCGTAGAACTTCATGAGCTCCCTCGCCGGCCCCTCCAGCTCCTTTTCGCCCCGGTCAGCCCTCCACTTCAGGTAGGGCACCAGCCAGGCCAGCCCGATACCAAGGTTAACCATCACTATGTGGGCTCCGAACATTATTGCCAGGAAGGCTGGCGCTATCCCTACCATCCCATCTCCCCTCTCCATGGCTACACACTTATCTAGCATATTTAGGGTGTTAAAAAATATACGTTAGAGGCTCAATGCATAGAGCAGCTATAGCAAGTAGTAAAAAGAAGAGTGAGCGTCAAGGGCTGGTGAGGCGCTAGGCCGTGAACTTCTCCGGCTTGCCGGGCAGCCAGAGTATCCTGTATACCGCGTACACCAGGGCACCAAGCATTATGAGGAAGTAGGCAGCCACTAGGCCCAGCTCCCATGCCGGCGGCGGGTTGGCCGTGCCGGCAACGTCGACAGTCATCATTCCGTATATGCTCCACGGCTTGCGGCCAACCTCCCTGACAACCCAGCCCATGGTGCTCACCAGCTGCGCCACGGCGGCAGCCACTATGGCGGAGGCTAGCAGCGTCCTCGGGTACTTGCCGCGTATACGCAGTATGTTGAGCAGCGCGTCCGCGAAGCCCCAGCGGTCGCGCAGCACCACCAGGGTCATGAGGGCTGCGTAGAGGCCGAGCAGTATCCCTAGCCCTACCTTGGCGTAGTAGATGTAGTGGATCATTATCGGCGGCCTGCAGTCCTGCACCGGCGGCGTGTTTGCCAGCTTACAGATGCAGTAGTCCCTGGGTATCTTGTCGTAGTCGGGCAGCTTAGCGTTCATAGAGCCGTAGGCTATAAGCGGCATTATCTTATCAGTGCCTAGTAGCCTTGAGAGGCTCAGTATGTGCTGGCTGGTACCCTCCATGGCGGCGAACTTCTCGGGGTTGTACTCGGCCACCGCCTCACCCATTAGGTGGCCCGCTATGAAGCCCTGGTAGACTATCGCTATCAGCGTGAATATTGTGGCGAACTTGAAGGCCTTCTCGACGTAGCGGCGGTACCTGGGGTCAGCGTTCTCCGGCATCCTTAGAAGCCGGAGGGCGTAGGCAGCCATCACGGTGAAGCCGGACACCGTGAGGCCGGCGCCCAGGGTATGGGCTATGCTTGCCAGGTACACAGGGCTCTTGAAGGTTATGGACATGTAGCCTACACGCCTTACAGTGGTCATCACTATGTAGTCTAGGACATTGAACACCGGCACCTGCAGCAGCGTCTTGACCGGATCACTGCCGGAGGCTAGCAGGCTGCTGCTCGGCAGGCCTAGGTGCTCGGCGAGCTGACGGAGCTGCTCTGGGGACAGCTGCTCCACAGCCTTCACGTTGACGAAGCCGCCCTTGACGAGTATGCTGTCCTTGAGCGCCACCCCGGTGAAGGCCTCGCGCACTAGCTGCTGCACGACCCTAACCGGTATCGCCACCTTATAGGAGTCGCCTGCGTCGCCGAGCACCTCGACGCCAGCGGCCGCCAGCTTCTTTATGTCAAGTAGCTTGGCCACATCCTTGGGCAGGTAGATGGCCAGCTTCGGGTAGCCCTGGCTGTAGAGGTAGGTGCCGTCAGGCTCGTAGGCGGGTAGTATGCCGGTGGGCGCCACCATGAAGCTGTTCACGCTGATAATCATGCTGGCGCTGTACCAGGCGCCGAGGAAGCCGAAGAATGCCACCACCGCTAGAGCCTTTGTGAGATATCCTATTCCAGCCGTACCATAGCATGTAGAGGAATATTACCTCCATCATGAAGGCGAATATCTCCATATATAGCGGGAAGTAGATGTAGCGGCCCGCCGCCTCCGTCAGGTTGGGCCACAGCAGCACTAGGCCAAACTCGCTGGCGGTGCCCGTGGCAGCGCCTACGGCGAACACTAGTATGAAGCCCTTGGCTAGGGTCCTGGCTAGCCTCATCCAGTCCTCGTCGCGGCTCCGCAGGTAGAGCAGCAGCGCCAGGAACGTCATGAATGGCAGGCCGAGCACGTACTGCAGTATATCCCAGTGGAAGTCGACACCAATGAATGACAGTAGCCTCATACCGGGCAGAGGGTACCCGGACCAGTATGCAACGCCTGCCATGGCCGCAGCCCCTCCTCATACCGCTCCCTTTTCTCCAATGCACCATTTACGTACGAAAAGTCTTGGTTGCCCTATTTTAAACATAACTGTTACTTGTACTATGATAGAGTAGAATCGTGTATTATGCTTGTTGAAACGCCACGCGAAGCCGCTCTATCAAACATGTTATTGTACATAATTTTCCAAAACGCCCGGCTCACAGCATCACCCTGTACACGTTAGAAGGTGAGCCTCTCCCCCGGGGGCCTCCAGAGAGGCGTCCCGGCACTAGAAGGGGGCAGTAGAGGCCTAGGACAGCACCCTAGGGCCTCCCGGGCCTGGGCAAGGAGCCCGGGGCTAGAGGGGCAGGGGTGAGGAAAACAGATACCCTAGCGGAAGGGGGTTAGAGCACCATGCGCTTGAGCTCCCTGGCGAGCCTCTCGTAGCGCCTTATATCCTCCGGCGTTAGGCTGGGCTGCACAGCCTTCAGCGCCTTCTCGAAGTGCTCCATCCTCACCACCGTGGATAATGGCTTAGCGCCCTTCCGGAAGGCCTCCCTCACCGCTATCATTGCCGCCTCGCGGCAGACTGCCTCGAGGTCTGCGCCGGTGTAGCCCTCGGTCTTCTCCGCTATCTTCTCTAGGTCTACGTCTTCTGCTAGTGGCATCTTCCTGGTGTGTATCCTGAGTATCTCGAGCCTGGCCTTCCGGTCCGGCGGCGGCACGTAGATCAGCCTGTCGAACCTGCCGGGCCGCAGGAGGGCCGGGTCGAGTATATCCGGCCTGTTCGTGGCGGCTATCACAACCACGTTGCTGAGCGGCACTATGCCATCCATCTCTGTCAGCAGCTGGTTCACAATCCTGTCGGTGACCCCGCTGGTGTCATGCCTCATGCCGCGGGCCGGCGCTATCGCGTCTATCTCGTCGAAGAAGACTATTGTCGGGGCTACCTGGCGAGCGCGGCGGAAGATCTGACGTATCGCTTTCTCGCTCTCGCCCACCCATTTGCTGAGCACCTCTGGGCCCCTCACGGCGATGAAGTTCGCACCGCTCTCCGTCGCGGCCGCCTTAGCGAGTAGCGTCTTACCGGTGCCGGGCGGGCCGAAGAGCAGCACACCCTTAGGCGGCGTTATCCCCATGCGCCGGAAGACGTCGGGGTACTTGAGCGGCCACTCCACAGCCTCGCGGAGCTGCTGCTTAACATCCTCAAGCCCACCGATATCCCCCCAGTGGACCTCCGGAACCTCGATGTAGATCTCCCTTATGAGGCTGGGCTGTATATACCTCATAGCCTCGAGGAAGTCCGCCATAGTCACCTTGAGCTCCTTGAGGACCTCGGCTGGTATCGGCTTGTTGAGGTCTATCTTACCGCTCTTAATGAACCTCCTCAGGGCGCTCATAGCGGCCTCCTTGGCCAGCGCCGCTAGGTCCGCGCCGGTGTAGCCATGGGTCATCTCCGCGATCTTGTCGAGGTCCACGTCCTCGGCCAGCGGCATGTTGCGGACGTGTACCTGGAGTATCTCCTTCCTGGCCCTCTTGTCGGGCGGCCTTATCTCTATCTCGCGGTCGAAGCGGCCTGGGCGGCGGAGGGCTGGGTCGAGCGCCTCGGGCCTGTTGGTTGCGCCTATCACTATCACTCTGCCGCGGCTCTTGAGCCCGTCCATCAGGGTTAGTAGCTGCGCCACTACCCTCTTCTCCACCTCGCCTGTTACCTCCTCGCGGCGCGGCGCTATCGCGTCTATCTCGTCTATGAATATGATGCTCGGCGCGTTCTTCTCGGCCTCCTCGAAGATCTCGCGGAGCCTCTGCTCGCTCTCGCCATAGTACTTGCTCATTATCTCCGGCCCGTTGATGGCTATGAAGTAGGCGCCTATCTCGTTGGCCAGGGCCTTAGCTAGCAGCGTCTTACCGGTGCCGGGCGGGCCGTAGAGGAGGATGCCCTTGGGCGGCTCTATGCCCAGGTGCTTGAACAGCTCCGGGTGCTTCATCGGCAGCTCTACTATCTCCCTTATCTTCTCCTTGGCTTCCTCGAGGTCTCCTATGTCCTCCCAGGTCACCCTGGGTATGCCGCGGCGGAGCCTCTCCTCCTTCACCGGCTCCTCTCTTATCTCCAAGTCAGTCTGCTCCGTTATGTAGACGAACTGGGCTGGCTGGGTTGCAACCACCACTAGCCTGAGGCCGCTGCCCAGCACCGGGACGATGATGGTCTCCCCGCGGGCCACCGGCTTCCTTATCAGGTACTCCTTTACGTACTCGACGAAGTCTCTGCTGAACCTTATCGGCTCGGTGGGGGCGAGCACTACCCTGGTTGCGGGCTGCACGTTGGCTGCCTTCCTAACCGTGACCGTATCGCCTATGCTGGCGCCGATTGCCTCTCTGATGAAGCCGTCTATCCTTATCATGTTTGAGTCGCCCTCGCCCGGGTGGAGGGGCCAGACCTGCGCCACCGCGACGCCCTTGGGGCCCTCGATCTCGATGAAGTCGCCTACCTCTACGCCGAGCTTAGCCATGGCCTCCCTGCTTATCCTCGCTATCTTCCTCCCCACGTCCCTGCTCCTGGCCTCGGCGACGCGGAGCTGTATCTCGGACGCCATTACTCTACGCACCCGTGGTATGGGAAGGATGAACCTAGGGTTATATAGTGGTGGCTCTGGCCACGGCCCCCTAGGGCGCCCGGGGGCTTGGAGGACCAGTACGAGGCGTGCCTGGGCCTGGGTGAGGCGCTCCGGGTAACCGCCAGGCTCCTCTGCAGGCTGGCCAGGCTGTCGGGGCTCTGCGACCTGGCGGAGGGGGCTGAGCCGCCGCTGGAGGAGGCGGCGCTGCTCCTAGAGGAGGCGGGGGTGGAGCCCCCGGAGCCCCTGCCCAGGCTGGCCTCAAGCTGCAGGGGTGTGGCCAGCCTCCTGCTCCTCCTGGAGGCAGCTGCCCAGCGCGCCGGCCTAGCCCCTCCCACCGCCACATAGCTGATAGGAGCCGCCGCCGGCCCTATCAGCCCCCGGGGGCGGGGTGCCAGCCCGGAGGAGCCCTGAGCCTTGACAGCTCCCCGCGGCCGGGGCGGAGAGCCTTGCCTGCTCTACGCGGCCTCACCCATCCATAGCAGGGAGTTCCTCGAGGGGCTCCGGGCCAGCACATCCTCCATGGGTGCCTCGGGGCTGCGCGACCTCGGCGTGGCCGCCTCCCCGGAGGAGGCGGCGGAGAAGCTGCGGGGCTGCGGCTCCGCGGCCATAGTGGTCTCGACGGGGGGCACCGAGCACATAGTCCTCGAGGGGCTCCGGGCGCTCAGGGGCCCCGCGCTCCTGGTAGCTCATCCCTATGCGAACAGCCTGCCAGCGCTCCTCGAGGTCTACCCGCTGGCCCGCCGCCTCGGGGCCTCGGCGGTGTTCCTCCCGAGCCTCGACCCCCGCGACCAGCGCGCGAGGAGGAGGCTGGAGCAGGGCCTAGCCGGGCTCCGGGCAGCCTCCAGGCTCCGGGGGAGCAGGCTAGGCCTCGTGGGGGAGCCCAGCCCCTGGCTTGTCTACAGCAGGGTTGAGCCAGGGAGGCTCCGGGAGAGGCTCGGCGTGGAGCTGGTGGAGGTCCCGCTGGAGGAGCTCTACAGGGAGTTCGAGGAGGCGGAGCCCGGCGGGGAGCTGCTCGAGAGGATCCTGGGGGGCGCCGCGGCCGTCGAGGTGCCGAGGGAGGAGGTGGCCAGGGCCCTCCGGGTCTACGAGGCGCTCCGCAGGATTGTCGAGAGGAGGAGGCTCGACGCCTTCACGATAGAGTGCTTCGAGATCATACCCCGGCTGAAGACGACGGCATGTCTCGCCCTCTCCCTGTTCAACGACAGCGGGGTGGTGGCGGGCTGCGAGGGCGACGTGCCCACGACGGTGGCCATGATGCTTGCCAGCTGGGCCTCGGGCAGGCCCGGGTTCATGGCCAACCCCGCCGCCATAGATGGGGGCCGGGTGCTTCTAGCCCACTGCACCGCCGCTAGGAGCCTCGGCCCAGCCTACATGCTGAGGACCCACTTCGAGACCGGCATGGGGGTGGGCGTCGCGGTGACCATGCCCCGGGGGAGCACGGTGACCCTCGCCAGGCTAGACCCGGGGCTTGAGCTCCTCCGGGTGGCCCGCGGCACCGTGATGGAGGGGGAGCCGCGGAGCAAGCTCCACTGCCGGACCCAGGTCTGGGTGAGGCTAGAGGGCGACGCGGAAAGGCTCCTCCGCGAGAGCATAGGCAACCACTATGTGATGGTGCCCGGGGACTGGGTCGACGCCCTGACGGCCGCGGCAGAGATGCTCGGGGTGAGGGTGGACAGGCTCTAAGCCCCGGGGCGGCTCCCAGCGTTTAACCCCCAGGCCGCCTCATGGGTAGCCCGGTGCAGCGTAACCTTGGCTAAGCGCAGAGTAGTCATAATGGGCGCTGGCGGCCGCGACTTCCACGTATTCAACACAGTGTTCCGCGACAACCCCGGCTACGAGGTCGTCGCCTTCACCGCCGCCCAGATACCTGGGATCGAGTGGCGCCGCTACCCTCCCAGTCTCGCCGGCCACCGCTACCCCCACGGGATCCCCATCTACCCTGAGAAGCTCCTCCCGGAGATAGTGAGGGAGCAGGCGGTCGACGAGGTGGTCCTAGCCTATAGCGACCTCACCTACGAGGAGCTGGGCCACCTGCTGAGCCTGGCCCTCTCGACGGGGGCGAGCTTCCGCATAGTAGGGCCCCGCGATACCATGCTCGCCAGCTACAAGCCGGTGATAGCCGTCACCGCCGTGAAGACCGGTGCTGGTAAGAGCACGCTCTCCAGAGCCCTGGTCCGGGAGATAAAGTCCAGGCAGCTGGCACCCGTGGTAGTGAGGCACCCGATGGCGTACGGGGACCTCGAGGCCCGGAAGCTCATAGTGATAGTGGAGCCCGAGGACCTCTCCAAGTACCCCCTGACGGTCGAGGAGAGGGAGGAGTTCGAGCCATACCTCGACCTCGAGACACCGGTGCTAGCCGGCATAGACTATGGCCCCGTGCTAAGGGAGGCGGAGCGGCTCGGCGACGTGATAGTATGGGACGGGGGCAACAACGACTGGCCCTTCATACGGCCCGACCTCTGGGTCGTGGTGGCCGACGCCCTCCGGCCGGGGATGGAGTACTCCACATTCCCCGGAGAGGTCAACGTGAGGATGGCAGAGATAGCCGTGATAACCAAGGCAAGCGAGGCCGGGGAGGACAACGTGAAGAAGGTGAGGGAGAACCTGACCCGCATAAACCCGAGGCTCGAGATAGCCGTAGCCGATCTGGTGGTTAACGTCGACAAGCCAGACCTCGTCGAGGGCAGGCGGGTCGTGGTGGTCGAGGACTCGCCCACCGTAACCCACGGCGGAGCCCCCTACGGGGCCGGCTACGTCGCCGCCAGGAAGCTCGGCGCCAAGATCATCGACCCCAGGCCCTACGCAACCGGCGTGATAAAGGAGATGTATAGGCGGTACCCCCACATTGGCCCGGTGGTTCCCTCGACAGGGTACACCAGGGAGCAGCTCCGGAGCCTGGAGGAGACGCTCAACAGCGTCCCAGCCGACGCCATAGTGGTCGCGAGCCCGGCTAGGATAGAGAGTATGTTGAGCCTCAACAAGCCGGTGGCCAGGGTGAGCTACGAGATAAAGGTGCTGGAGGGCCCGACCCCCAGGGACATGATAGACCGGCTGCTCGAGCGCCACCCGGTCCCGGAGGCCTAGCCCGAGGCCCTAATGGACATCCTTTAAATAGCGCCGGAGCCGGCTACACCTCAACCCTGGGGTCGGCATTGGCCGAGGCTGCCAGCGTTATCAACAAGTTTCTCCAGGCCGTGGCCGAGGCCGAGGAGAAGCTTAAGAAGATAGAGGAGGAGCTGGGCGGCGACGCCGCCAGGCTCCTGGCCAAGGCGGATGAGATGGCGCGTAGCCTGGCCGAGGAGACGGACAAGATTATTGAGGAGTACCGGAGGAGACTGGAGAAGGAGCTCGAGAAGGAGCTGGAGAGGCTGGAGAAGGAGTACCGTGAGAGGGAGGAGCGGGAGCTTAGCAGCCTCCGGGATAGGATCGAGAGGAACCGGGAGAGGGCTGTCGAGGAGGCACTAAACCTGCTTGCAAGGGTGGTGCGTGGTTGAGGCTCAGCTACGAAGGTCTTGGCGCTGAGTATCTCTACTCCAAGGCTATGGTCGGGAAGACCCTCAGCTACGAGGACGACCTCCGGGCGCTCCTGGCCCAGTACACTGGGGACGAGGCCACCCTCGAGCTCTTCCGGGCCACGAAGCTGGCCCGCTACCTCCCCCCGGCAGGGGAGAGGCTGGAGCCCGGTGCGGTAGAGAGGGCCGCCCTCCGCTACTACATGGATGCACTCGAGACGCTGAGGGGCAGAACCCCCGGCTACTCGGAGGCGGTCTACCACGCCTACCGCCTCGTGGTAGTGGCCCGCGACGTGGAGCTTATAGCCAGGAGGAGGCTGCAGGGCGAGGCCCCTCCCTCCCCGGGCGAGCTCATCCACCCCGAGGCGCCGGAGACGGCGGCCGCGCGCCGGCAGGCGGAGGAGGGCGCGGACCCCGCGGCGGTGCTAGCGGCGGCGGGGATGAGCGAGGCCGCCAAGCTTCTCCAGCGCGCGAGGGACGCCAAGCTTCTCAGCGTGGCGGTGGAGCTAGAGCTGCTCCAGGCATTCAACAGGGCGAGGAGGGCCGTTAGGACGGAGGCTGGGAGGGAGATAGTAGGCGCCCGGCAGGACATCTACGCCGCCCGCGCCGCCGCCACGCTCGTGGCGGCGAGCATCGACAAGAGCACTGTCTCGCTCTACACAAGCGTGCTCGACACCTACAAGCTCCCCAGGAGGAAGCTCATAGACGCGATAGAGGCCAGCGACGCGGAATCCGTGGAGAACATACTCCTAGAGGCTGCGGGCACCGGGCCCAGCGAGGGCCTATCAGCCCTGGAGGCCTTCATAGCCAGCAGGCGCAGGGAGAACAGGGCGAGCGCCAAGACCATCTTCATCAGGGAGCCCCTCTCCCTCGACGTGGTCGCGGGGTTCGCCGAGCTCTTCCTCCTCGACGCCGAGGACGCCATAGCCATAGCCCTGGCGGGCTACAGCAGGCAGCCCAAGAGCATAGTGACGGGCCTCCTTTCCTTCTAGGACTTCCCTTCCCCTGCCGGGGATCCGCGCGCCTTTAGAGACTGCCCCCAGCCCCCTATCGGCAGGGGCCCGGGCGCCTCCCCCACCTCCTGGGAGAAAAGGGCGGCCTCCTCCTGCCACCCTGTAGATAAAAAGGGGCTGGGCCCAGGGCCGGGAGATGCCTCCTTTGGCCCTCCCGCGGCCTCTCTACTCAACCACCAGCCTCACGTTCTCCGGCAGCTTCACTGGCGTGTAGGGCCTGCCGCCGTCGAGGTAGAACTTGCTGAACATCTCGTAGAAGTGGAGCCTCAGCGAGTGCGCGTAGGCAACCAGCGCCTCTAGGCCTATCACTAGTATGTTGCCGAAGATGTAGGCTATACCGCCTAGTACCGGGCCGCCGACCACCGCTAGTATAGCAAAGCCGAACATGAGGCCGCTGTGGGCCAGCATTAGGCCCATTATTCGCATGAAGGATGCCGTGTTGCCTATAGCCATGAGCAGTATGTCGAAGGCCTCCACTATACCGTTCATAACCCTCTCCCCCGCGGAGCCGTGGCCGAAGAGCGCCGGCGCCGCCAGCGCCAGCAGGAGGCCTATGGTAACCATCAGCCTCGCCGCCATGCCCAGGCTCGTCTTAGGCACGAGGGCCAGGCCTGCATCGTAGAGCACCGATCCAGCCCTCTCCAGCGGGGTAGCCCCATGACCCACGGCACCGCCTACAAGGAAGACTACCGCTATACCGGTGAACACTAGGGCCTTGCCGAGGCCCACTGCGGTTATCTCCTTGTCGCCTATCAACACGCCGTTGGCCACAGAGACCCAGGAGGATAGCGCCATCAGCAGGGCTCCAAGCGCCACCGAGAGGTAGATTGCATTGTATATGAGCAGCGTGGCCTCTCCGGCCAGGTTCTCGCCCGCCGTCCCCGCCGCCAGCTCCTCGGCGAAGGGGTGTAGCGGGCTGGCCAGCGGCGGGTGGCCATGCCATATGGCGTTCAGCCAGCCGGCTACTGCCGGCAGGGGGCCGAAGAACTCGCCGGCGAGGAAGCCGGTGGCCATGGCTACCGCGCCGAACAGCATGAGTAGTCGGCCATTGTTCCTATCACCCATCTTCCTGTAGAAGAGGTAGTAGCCGGCCAGCAGCAGGACGAGGCCGTGACCCATGTCGGGGAACATGAGGCCATAGACTAGGGGCAGCGTGAAGGCCATCAGCACCGCCGGCACGAACTCGCGGGGCCTCGGGTACCCGGCCATCTCGAGTAGGCTGGCGAAGGGTGCCAGCTTCTCGCTAACCCTGAAGTAGCTCGGGGGCAGCTTCTCCCCGGCCTCTCCTCCGTGGCCCCTGCTTCCCCCGGTCTCCTCGTACACCAGGGCCGTGTAGCCCCCGCCCAGGCTGGCGAGGGCCTCCTCGAGGTCTCCCTCCCTCCCGGGGGCGATGTACCCGTTGATCACGGCGAGCAGCCTGGTTATACGGGTGGCCTCGAGGAGGCTGAGCAGCCTCTTGGCAGCCTCAACCTTTACGAGCGCCTCCCGGATCCTGGGGGCGTGGCGCCGGAGAGCCAGGGGCAGTTCCTCCAGCTCCCTGCGCACCCTGCTTATGGCCTCGGCGGGGATTCTCGGCAGGCCCTCGGGCACCTCTAGGGGCACTGCCCTGCTCCGGAGAGCGGCCTTGCCGACCTCCGCCTCAAGCCATGTGGGGTAGGCGACCACAACCGTCTCCATTCCCTCCTCTATCCCGGTGGCATGGAGGCCTGCTATGGCTCCGATTGCCTCAAGGTCGGCTATGAAGCCCGCCACTGAGCCCCGGGGGACGCGGTAGACCTTGGCCCGTATGTAGCTGTTCCTCTTCAACGCCTCGATATCGATGTTTATGAAGCTGTAGGCCTCCAGCGCGGCCAGCATCTCGGCCAGCTCGGACTCGGGGTTCCGGAGCTGGGAGAGCCTCTCCACAAGCGACTCCACGTCCCTCACAGCTCTGTCTATCTCGCCTAGGAGCCTAGAGAGCCCGATGTCGGCCTCACGGCTGATCTTGAGAACCTGCTCCCCCTCGGCGGCGCCCGCCCCAGCCTCCTCAGCGGCGCGCAGGAGCTCGAGGAGCCGCTGCGCCAGCGACTCCAGCTCGCTGCGCAGGTGGCGTAGGGTCTGCGAGAGCGCCCCCTCCGCCTCGAGGGGCTCCGGGTGGAGGCAGCCGCACTCGGCCAGCAGCTTGAGGGTGTCGGCTAGCGCCTCCCTAGCCACTATCACCGACACCGGGCTGGTGG
The DNA here is from genome assembly GCF_055379715.1 of Pyrodictium brockii. Lineage (NCBI taxonomy): Archaea > Thermoproteati > Thermoproteota > Thermoprotei > Desulfurococcales > Pyrodictiaceae > Pyrodictium > Pyrodictium brockii. The sequence goes on along the minus strand of NZ_AP042401.1, from coordinate 1,073,109 downwards.
GCTGGGCTATGAGCGTGGACGCGGCCATGCAGCCTCACCGCGGCCGGCGCGCTACCCTTCCTCCCGCCGGCCCTCAGCGTTACTGCAATATTTAAATATCATAGTTCTGCCCCTGGGCCCAGGAGGCCGAGTCTTGGCGGCAAGGCGTGTGGTGGTTGTAGCCGACACCTACACGGTCTACGCCTTCCGCCTCCTAGGGGTGGAGGGCTATAGCGTGAACTCGCCCCGCGAAGCCGCCAGGGTTGTCGAGAGCCTCATACCCCGCGAGGACGTGGGCCTCGTCCTGCTCTCGGCCGAGTACTTTGACGAGGCGAGGGAGGCTGTGGATAGGTTCCGCCGCGCCCGCAGCGACGCGGTGATAGCCCGGCTCCCCACGGTCCGCGAGCCGGGCAGGCCCATGGATGTTCAGAGGGAGCTTCTCAGGGCACTAGGCATGGGGTGAGCCTGCGATGGCTGCGCGCATCCGGCTGATAGGCAGCCCGGAGAAGCTCGTCGACGAGGTTATTGAGAGGGCTAGGAGGAACGCCGAGGCCAGGATGAACGAGGCGCTGGAGGCAGCTAGGAAGATACTCGACAAGGCCTTCGAGGAGAGCCTTAGCCGGCTGGAGGAGGAGCTGAGGAGGAGCGCGAGGAGCGCGAGCGAGAGACTGGAGTCATTCGCCGCGCGCCACGAGGTGGAGCTCCGGAAGAAGATAGCGAAGCTGCGCGCCGAGGCTGTAGAGGAGGCGCTGAGGCAGGCCCTCGAGAAGCTGCGCAGCACTGTGGGCGAGGAGGAGTATACCGGCTTCCTAGCCAGGCTGCTCGAGGAGGCTGCCAGGAGACTCGCCGCCGAGTATAGGGAGCTGGTGGTGGTGCCGGCGGGGCCTGACAGGGAGGCGGTGAAGAGGGCGGTGAAGAGGGCGCGGCTCCCCGGCGGGGTCAAGGCGTCCCTGGCGGACGAGACCGTGGAGGGTATAGGCGGCTTCATAATACGCGCCCGGGGCGGCCCCTCGCTGGATTACCGGCTGGACGTGGTGCTCTCAACGGCAGTAGAGGAGGCTAGGTCCAGGATTGCCAGCATTCTTTTTGAAGAGTAGAGCTTAACGCAGTCTCTCCCACCCCGGGAGTCGTGGGTGCAGGGGAGGAGCCTAGCCACACTAGTCTAGAAGGGAGGATGAGCAGTATGCCCGTGAAGGGTAGGATTATCCGCGTGGCCGGCCCCCTCGTGGTAGCCGAGGGCATGCAGGGCGTGCAGATGTACGAGATGGTCGAGGTAGGCGAGGAGAGGCTCGTAGGCGAGGTCAACAGGATAGTGGGTGACAAGGCCTACATCCAGGTCTACGAGACCACCACCGGCATCAAGCCGGGCGAGCCCGTCTACGGCACCGGGGCCCCTCTAAGCGTGGAACTCGGCCCCGGGCTTATAGGCAGGATATATGACGGCATCCAGAGGCCCCTCGACGCTATAAGGGATCAGACGAAGAGCATATTCATACGTAGAGGCGTCAAGGTCCCCGCCCTCGACCGTGGCAGGAAATGGAGCTTCAAGCCTTCCGGGCTCAGGCCGGGCGACAAGGTGTCCGGCGGGGACGTGCTGGGCGAGGTCCCCGAGACTTCTCTCGTCACACACCGCGTCCTCGTGCCGCCGGGAGTGCATGGCATGCTCCGCTGGATAGCCTCGGAGGGCGAGTACACGGTAGAGGACACTATAGCCGAGGTGGAGGCGGGCGACGGCAGGAAGTTTGAAATCAAGCTATACCACCGCTGGCCCGTCCGCAGGCCCAGGCCTGTAGTGGAGAAAATGGATCCCGTGGAGCCGCTGATCACGGGCCTCCGCGTTATAGACACCATGTTCCCCATGGCTAAAGGCGGTACCGGCGCCATACCTGGGCCCTTCGGCAGCGGGAAGACCGTGACCCTCCAGAGCCTGGCGAAGTGGAGCTCCGCGAAGATAGTCATCTACATAGGCTGCGGCGAGCGCGGCAACGAGATGACCGAGGTGCTGGAGACCTTCCCAGAGCTGCAGGACCCCTGGACGGGCAAGCCCATGATGGAGCGCACTATACTGATAGCCAACACTAGCAACATGCCTGTCGCGGCTAGGGAGGCCAGCATCTATACCGGCATAACCATGGCTGAGTACTATAGAGACATGGGCTACGACGTGCTCCTAGTAGCTGACTCCACCAGCCGTTGGGCGGAGGCACTCCGCGAGATAGCAGGCCGCCTCGAGGAGATGCCCGCCGAGGAGGGCTACCCGAGCTACCTGGCCTCCAGGCTGGCAGAGTTCTACAGCCGTGCTGGCCGCGTCCGCGTCCCCGGCAAGCCGGAGCGCGTGGGCAGCGTGACGGTGGTCGGGGCCGTCTCGCCGCCCGGCGGCGACTTCACCGAGCCCGTTACCGCTAACACTAAGAGGTTCATCCGTGTCTTCTGGGCGCTAGACGCCAAGCTGGCCTACAGCAGGCACTACCCGGCTATAAACTGGCTACTCAGCTACTCCGCCTACGTCGAGACCGTGGCCAAGTGGTGGCACGAGAACATTAGCCCCAAGTGGCTGGAGTACCGCAACACCGCCTACGAGCTGCTGCTCCGCGAGGACGAGCTGAGGGAGATAGTGAGGCTCGTCGGCACTGAGGGCCTCAGCGAGAAGGACAAGCTGGTGCTCGAGGTAGCTAGGATCATAAGGGAGGGCTTCCTCCAGCAGAACGCGTTCGACAAGATAGACGCGTTCGCAACACCGCAGAAGCAGTGGAAGCAGCTGGAGACTATAATAGACTTCTACAAGGCCGCCCTCGACGCCCTCGACCACGGCATGACCGTGAAGGAGATACGCGAGAAGCTCGCAGACAAGATACGCGAGTTCATAATGGCTAGGTTCAACGTGCCCAACGACAGGCTGGAGGAGCTTGACAGGATAAAGCAGGAGCTGCTCAAGGGCCTGGAGGAGCTTATGGAGCAGCGCGGCTCCCTGGCCGCGGCCCCCACAGCCTAGGTTTTCGGCCCCCACACGTACCCGTGACCGAGCCATAGGCTGCGTGGTGGCAAGAGCCTTGGCGGTGGCCCCCGAGTCGAGAGTTATACGCGAGTATGAGAGTATACGTGAGATACGTGGCCCCCTACTCATAGTCGAGGGTATAAGCGACGCGGCCTACGACGAGATAGTGGAGGTGGAGCTGCCCAGCGGGGAGAGGAGGCGCGGCCGCGTACTCGAGACTGGGAGGGGCTACGCCGTAGTCCAGGTGTTTGAAGGCACTACCGGCATCAGCTTGACCGGGACCAAGGTAAGGTTCCTCGCCAGGACCCTCGAGGTCAAGGTCTCGGACGAGATGCTGGGCAGGGTATTCAACGGGCTAGGCGACCCGATCGACGGCGGCCCGCCGATAACCAGCGGCGTGTGGCGCGACATCAACGGCGACCCGCTCAACCCGGCGGCCCGCGCCTACCCGGAGGACTTCATCCAGACCGGCATCTCCGCCATAGACGGTATGAACACGATGGTCCGCGGGCAGAAGCTGCCCCTCTTCAGCGGCGCCGGCCTCCCCCACAACAAGCTAGCCGTGCAGATAGCTAGGCAGGCCACGGTCCGCACGGGCGAGGAGTTTGCAGTAGTCTTCGCAGCCATAGGCGTGATGCACGATGACGCCCTCTTCTTCAAGAAGTTCTTCGAGGAGACCGGCGCTATAAAGAGGGCGGCGCTCTTCATAAACCTAGCCGATGAGCCCGCCTCGGTCAGGCTGATAACCCCGCGCATAGCGCTCACCCTCGCCGAGCACCTGGCCTTCGACCTGGGCATGCACGTGCTGGTGATACTCACCGATATGACGAACTACGCTGAGGCGCTCCGCGAGATCAGCGCCGCCCGCGAGGAGGTGCCGGGCCGCCAGGGCTACCCCGGCTACATGTACAGCGACCTGGCGAGCATCTACGAGAGGGCTGGCCGCGCCCACGGGAGGAAGGGCAGCATAACGCAGATGCCCATACTCACGATGCCTAACGACGATATAACACACCCGATACCCGACCTGACCGGCTACATAACTGAGGGCCAGATAGTGCTGAGTCGCGAGCTCTACAACCGCGGCATTTACCCGCCGATAAACGTGCTGATGAGCCTCTCCAGGCTGATGAAGGAGGGCATAGGTCCCGGTAAGACTAGGGAGGACCACGCTAATGTCTCCGACCAGCTATACGCAGCCTACAGCCGCGCCGTGGAGCTGAGGAGCCTCGCAGCGATAGTGGGCGAGGAGAGCCTCAGCGAGGTGGACCGCAAGTACCTGAGGTTCGCGGAGGCGTTCGAGCAGAGGTTCCTCAAGCAGGGCTTCTACGAGAACCGGAGCATAGAGGAGACGCTCGACATAGCATGGGAGGTGCTCTCGATACTCCCGGAGAGCGAGCTCTACAGGATCAAGGACGAGTTCATACGCAAGTACCACCCCAAGTACAGGAAGAAGGCGGGCGAGCAGGCCAAGGAGGAGGGCTGAGCCCAGCACCCCGGGGTGTAGCAGGCCTTGTCCATGACCTTCGGCGGCGCCTCTAGGGTGCTGCCAACCAAGATAAACCTGATCAACCTGCGCAGGGAGCTGAAGAACCTCAGGAGGATAAGGAGGGTAGTCGAGGAGAAGAGGGATGTAATCCTCCTGTACATAAGGCAGCTGGGCCAGGAGTACCGGAGGGAGTACGAGAAGGTCGCCGAGGCGCTGGCGGACGCCTACCGGAGCTTCTTCCTAGCACTCATGACCAGCGGCGGCCTCGAGGAGGTTAAGCCTGTGCTAGAATCCGTGCCCAGCAGCATGGAGGTGGACGTGGCTGCCAGGGTGCTGTTCGCCGTCAAGACGCCGAGCTACAGGCTTAGGGGTGATACGGTGCCCCCGCTGCCAGTCTCCGCCGCCCGCCTCTCCCCCTCGCTGATCCGGGCTAGGGAGAGGCTGCTGGAGGTCTTCCAGAGCCTGCTGAAGGTTGTGGAGACGGAGGCTGCCATACAGAGGCTGCTGGAGGAGCTGCGGGAGACCCAGAGGCTGCTGAACGCGCTCGACTACAGCATTATACCCAGCTACGAGCAGAACATAAAGTACATAAAGCTGGTGCTGGACGACCGGATGAGGGAGGAGGTGATAAGGCTGAAGACTCTGAAGAAGAGGCTGGCCCGGAGCCGCGGCGGCGAGGGCCTAGCCTAGGCCCCTCTCCCCCTAGGCCTTCTCCACCCTGAGCCCCTTCCTCTCCGCGAAGCCCGCCACAAGCCTCTTGACGCGGGAGGATACTTTGGCCAGCCTCACCGAGTCCACCGGGTCCCTGCTCTTATCCACCGCCTGGGCCAGGACCTCCTCTGTGAGGCTGTTCAGCACGTGCCTCGAGAATATGTGGCTGTAGCACACCCCCTCCTCGAGAACCGCCCTGGTGTGGCTGGCCGGGTAGTGGGTGTCGCCCACGCCCATTGCTACCGAGGCGCAGGGCTCGCTGAGCCAGCCCCTTTCTAGGACGCGGAGCACCGTCTCCGCCAGGGCCCGGTGGGCGTCGCTCCTGCCCCACTCTCTCTCGCCGCTCCCGATCTCGATGAACACTATAGGCTTCTTCAGGCTCGTCGGCCCGTGGTGGGTCGCCTCGAGGCTTAGGCTAAACTCCTGGAGGAGCCCGGCCTCCCCAGCAACCCTCCGGTACTCCCTGATCAGCGCTGCCAGCAGCCGGGGCCAGGTGTGGGCCAGCTCCCTGGGCCTCCCACCGTAGGGGGCCTCCGGCCCGGGGTTGCCGGGGTAGTGGGCTGTGAGGGAGGGCTTTCCGCCGCTGTGCCTGCTGAGCACTATGTAGGCCTCCACCTCGGAGGGCGCCACCTCGTCAAGGAAGTCGAGGTGGATGCTGTCCTCCGAGAAGCCCGCCAGGTAGGCATTGAGCCCGGGGCTATGGAGGCACTCAGCTGCCCTGGGCAGGCTGCAGCTCCTCCAGTCAGTGAGCCTCCGCAGCTCCCTGGCCGCGCCGCTGCCCGCTGTGTCGGGGAGCGAGTACACCAGCATCACTGGCGCCCTGCCCGCCACTACGGCTCCCTCCCGGGGGCTGGGTGTCCTCAACCGCCTCTCTCCGGCGGCTGCCCTGCGGCCGCGGGATGATACCCGTATAGTATTTTTATCTCTGACATACAACACGCTCAACCGGTGCAAACCAATGGAGATTGGGAGCGGGCTCATGAGGGCTCTCGCCCTGCTGGCGCTACTGTCTCTGATACCGGCGCTGCATGCGCAGGCGGCCTCCGCCGACCCTGCGGGCAGCGTGGCCTCGGCCAAGGCCTGGGCAGCCGCGGTAGCTATAGGCCTCAGCGCCCTCGGCGCCGGCTACGCACTCGCCAAGACTGGAGCCGCTGCCAGCGCCGCTACAGCTGAGAGGCCGGAAGTCGCCGGCAGGCTGCTGATATACCTGGTGCTGGGCGAGGGTCTCGCCATCTACGGGCTGCTGATAGCCATACTGATAATATTCGCGGTGAAGTAGCCCCGCGGCTACGCCGGAAACCGGCCCACGGTTTTTAGCAGCGTCACCGGAACCCCCACGGCCGGGGCCTCTTTTACCGAACCAGGTTCTCCAGGCATCCAGCCCCCGGGTGTTCTCCAGGGCAGCGGAGGTGCCACGCGCCCCTTGCCTGCGAAGAGGGAGCGGTGGAGTAGGGAGTTCTCGCGGTGGTTCGACTGGGTGCTCGAGGAGGCCGGGATCTACGACTACGGGCGTTACCCGGTCAAAGGTATGGGTGTCTGGCTGCCCTACGGCTTCCAGATTAGGAGGAGGGTTATCGAGCTCGTCAGGAGGGTGCTCGACGGGGCCGGGCATGAGGAGGTTCTCTTCCCCCTGCTGATACCCGAGACCCTGCTCCGGAGGGAGAGCGAGCACATCCGTGGCTTCGAGGGTGAGGTCTACTGGGTCGCCCACGGCGGCTCGGAGCCCCTCGACGTGAGGCTCGCGCTGCGGCCCACGAGCGAGACGAGTATAAGCTACATGGAGAGCTTCTGGATTAAGAGCTACAAGCAGCTTCCCCGCCGGTTCTACCAGATAGTGAGCATTTTCCGCTACGAGACCAAGGCCACGCGGCCACTGATAAGGCTGAGGGAGGTAACCACCTTCAAGGAGGCCCACACGGTTCATGCCAGCTTCGAGGACGCTGACCGCCAGGTGGCGGAGGCTATAGAGCTCTACAAGCGGATATTCGACGAGCTCGGGATACCCTACGCGGTGAGCAGGAGGCCGGAGTGGGACAAGTTCGCGGGCGCCGTCTACACAGTGGCCTTCGATACAGTAATGCCGGACGGGAGGGTGCTGCAGATAGGCACCGTGCACCACCTGGGCCAGAACTTCACCATACCCTTCGAGGTCCGCATACAGCTGCCGGACGAGAGCCTCGACTACGCCTGGCAGACGAGCTACGGGCTCAGCGACAGGGTGATAGCGAGCCTAATAGCCCTCCACGGCGACGATCGGGGCGCCGCGCTGCCCCCCGCGGTGGCCCCCATCCAGGTGGTGGTCGTCCCGATACCTGCCCGCGGGGAGGAGCAGGCCCGGAGGCTGGAGGAGTACATCGGGGAGGTCGAGGAGAGGCTCCGCCGCCTGGGGCTCCGCTACCACGTGGACCGGAGGGAGGAGGTGAGGCCGGGCAGGAAGTTCTACGAGTGGGAGGCCCGCGGCGTCCCGGTGAGGATAGAGGCCGGGCCCAAGGAGGCTGAGACCAGGACCCTGGTGGTAGCGCGGCGCGACACCCTCGAGAAGACAGTCGTGAAGCTGGAGGAGCTGGAGGAGAAGCTACCCGGCATCCTCGAGGACGTTGCCAGGGGGCTCCGCGAGCGGGCTTGGAGCTGGCTGCGCAGCAAGGTGAAGAGGGTCGAGGGCGTGGAGGAGGCGGGGAGGGCTATCGAGGAGGAGAGGGGGATAGTCGAGCTGCCCTGGTGCGGCAACGAGGAGTGCGGCAAGAGGCTCGAGGAGGAGGTCGACGCGGCGGTGCTGGGCTCGCCGCTGGAGAGGCCGGAGTGGGTTAGGGGCAAACGGTGCCCCGTATGCGGCCGGCCCGCTGTGACGAGTATAAGGCTTGCGAAGACCTACTAGCCTCCTCATGCTCCAGGTAGAGGCGGAGGGCCTTCTCAAGCACCCTCCCTAGGTCCCCATGGCCCTCCCTCTCGGCGGCCCTCTCAAGGGCCGCCGCCTCCTCCTCGCTGAGCGCCACGGCCACGAGCACCTTCCCGGGCACGGCCCCGGACCCCCGCCTATCTGGGGTAGCGGGTGCTACCTTTAGAAGCTGGTAGCCCCACAGCCTGACAGGTATCCAGTATGGCCTCTCCCGGAGCTGTTGGTAGCACGCGCCCGGCAGGGAGTAGGTGTGAGGGGCTTCAGCGGCCTGGCTCAGCCCATCGGCCCCGGGAGGGGCCTATGGCCGCTTTTAACCCTCGTCACCAGCCCTCCCAGGGGGTACCCGGGGCTTGTAGGCCTGTAATTACACCCTCGTCGGGAGGTGTCCCCGGCCAGTTGTCCACCGCCATGGTGTTCGAGAGGCTGTGGAGCCGGTACGATAGATGGTACGAGAGGAACCGAGTGATAGCCGAGAATGAGCTCAGAGCTGTCCAGGGCCTCGGCCTCCGGGGCAGGGGCGTCGAGGTGGGAGTCGGGACCGGCTGGTTCGCCTCGAGGCTAGGCGTCGAGTACGGCGTCGAGCCGAGCACCGCCATGCTCCGGGTCGCCAGGCGCCGTGGAGTTGAGGCGGTGCAGGGGGTAGGAGAGGCTCTTCCCCTACGGAGCGGCTCAATGGACTACGTGCTCCTCATAGTTACCCTCTGCTTCGTCGACGACCCCGCGGCGGTCGTGGAGGAGGCTGCGCGGGTTGCTAGGAGGGGAGGCTCTGTAGCGGCGTGCATAGTGCCAAGGGATAGCGCCTGGGGCCGCTACTACATGGAGCGGAGGACCGAGAGCCCCTTCTACAGGGTTGCCAGGTTCTACACCGTCTCGGAGGTGGAGGATATGATGAGGGAGGCGGGGCTGATGATTGATGCCTACAGCTCCGTCCTGCGCTTCCCGCCCTGGGGGAAGCCGGTGGAGGAGGAGCCCGAGCCCAGCCCCCGGGGAGGCTTTGTATGCGTGAAGGCTGTCAAGCCCTAGCCCCGCCGAGGAGGCGGAGGGCATTAACATAGGCCGTCACGTGGCTGGCCAGGTAGCTGCAGGGCCCGACACTAGCCTCCTCATCCACGGGGAGCCCCCGTGGCGGGTCCACGCGGAGCCCGAGGACGTAGGCCGTGCCCCGCCGGTGGCGGCGGAGCCTCCCACCCCGCTCGGTGAGCAGCACCACCCGGTAGCCCCTGGCGCGGAGCGCCCGGAGCAGCTCCACCAGGGGAGGCGCGGGGTCGAGCAGCCTGCAGGCCTCGCCCCGCAGGACGCGGAGAAGCAGCTCGGCGGACTCGTGCTCGTACTCCATCTCCCCGGGGAGGCAGCTGGGGAGGAGAGAGAGCGCCGCCGGCCTCTCGGAGCCCAGGTAGACTAGTAGCCCACTATCCTCCTCCAGCCTGCCCCGGGGGTAGAGGGCTGCGAGCAGCACCCGGGCGGCTATGTCGAGCCTCCCGTACCCCGTGAGCCCCCTCCACCGCCTGGGCGGGGGCCCCGGAGGCCGCTCGCCGTAGGCTATCCAGAGCGTGTCGAGCCTCTCCCTCGTGAGCCCGAGGGGGCCTAGGAGCCGCGCAGCCGCCCTGGCCAAGACTCCCCACGCCAGAGCCCCCGGAGGGAGAAGGGGCCCAGAGCTGCCCAGGCCTACCGCGGGGAGGAAGGCGCTCCTCTCCGCGCGCAAAAACACGGGGAGGGCTATACCGTAGGAGTTCTCACGGCCTTGCGCTCCTCCTCCGGCCTCACCTTGACGATGCCGTAGTGGACTGCGCAGCTGACACAGTAGCACTTCTCGACGGGATACTTCATTATGATTGCGCCCTTCTTCTCCAGCTCCCTGGCCAGCTGCGGGTCCACCGGGGTGTACCACTTGGTGATGCAGATGGCCTTGTCCCTGGGGATTAGCCTGCCGCAGTTATCGCACTGGACCACGCGGGTCCGGCCCTTCGACCCCTTATGCCTGCCTCTGTTCTGCCTCTTCTTGGGCATCCCGGCACCCGGTGCCACTAGGGCCGGAGCCTCCTATTTTTAGCTACCCACCCCGCCGTGGACCGGGGCCCTGGGGAAGCCCGTACTATGGCCGTCTGTACAGAGATAAAGAGCTTCAAGGACCCCGTCCACGGGTACGTGGACCTCTGCAGCAGGGTCGCCGAGGTTGTGGACACCTGGCCCGTTCAGAGGCTCCGGGGCATAAGGCAGACGGCCTTCGCCTACCTCGTCTACCATGGGATGGAGCATAGTAGGTTCAACCACAGCCTGGGCTCCGCCCACCTTGCCAGGGAGGTGCTCCACTTCCTCGCAGGGAACACGAGGATATACTACTGGAGCGCCGGGGGCCCCGAGCTGGCCGGCTACCTGCTCCGTGCCCAGGAGGTGTTCCAGCTAGCAGCCCTCGTCCACGACATAGGCCACCTGCCCTACAGCCACTCGAGCGAGACCGGGATAGCGGATGCTAGGCTCCTCTACCGGCTGAAGGGGTTCGACAGGCTCCCCCTCCGCCACGAAGAGTACACGTACAGCCTCCTACCCCATGTGGCCAGGGACGCGGAGGAGGCGGGGATAGAGCCGGTGTTCACCGGCAGCGTGGCCAGCGACCTTACTCTAATACTCAAGGGCTCCGCAGCCCAGCCCGGAGCTAGGGACATGCTCAGCGAGTGCACAGCGAGCATACTCCACCAGCTCATAGCAGGCGGCCTCGACGTGGATAGGATGGACTACCTTATACGCGACAGCCTATACGCGGGAGTCCGCTACGGGGTGTTCGACGTAGACCGGCTCATAAGGGTGCTACTGGCCACGCCCCTGCTCCGCGACAGGAGCGACGCCGCCTCCCGGCTGAGCAGGAACGCCTGCCGCGTCATGGTCCTGGACAAGGGGGTGAGCGTGGTCGAGGCCTTCCTCCTGGCGAGGCTCTACATGTTCAGCGAGGTTTATCTCCACCGCGTAGTGGAGGCCTACAACTCAGTCTACTCAAGGCTCTTCAGCCTCCTAGCCCGCGATGGCTTGATATGCGTGGAGCAGGGCTGCGAGCTAGACATACCTACTCCCCAGTCCCTCGCACAGGGCAGAGAGGAGGCCCTCATGGCCTGGAGGAGTCTCGACGACACGGCTATGTGGATGCTAATACGCAGCGTCTACAACGGCAAGGTTAAGGCCGGCGAGGAGGCCAGGAGGCTGGCAGCAATGCTCGTCGAGCGCCGCCACCCACGGGTCTACCGGGTGATAGAGTCTGGGAGCCTATGGGGCCTCTACACACGCTACCTGGAGGAGGCCAACGCACCCCCCTGGGCCAAGCCCCTCCTAGAAGAGCTTCTAGAGATGCAGCGCGAAAACCCGCTACTCATGATAAGGCCCCTCCGCGTGGACCTGATAAGCCTCGAGCACCTGGGCGTCTACAGCCGCAGGCTCGGAGCGCCCCTCAAGCTAGACGACGAGAGAGAGCGTGACCACGAGCTAGCCAGGCTAAAGAGGTTCACCGGCCTAGGCCCCGAGCTGGGGCTCTACAGGATAGCCGTGTTCACCACTAGGGAGCACGAGGAGGAGGCGGAGAAGGCGTCGAAGCTCCTGGAGAGCCTGGAGAAGGAGGAAGAGAAGGCAGAGAGGGCCTAGGCGCCGCGGAGCGCGACCCACCGGCCCCTCTTCACGATAACGCCCGCTGCCTCGAGCACGCGGAGGGCCTCCTCCGCGTCGGGGCTCCAGAGGCGGCCGCTGGGGTGCCGGTAGAGCCTCATAACCACCTTCTCGCCGTCCCCGTGCTCCACGTAGCGGCGCCACACCTCCCTGAGCAGGGTGTCGAGGTCAGCGCTGCCGCCCAGGTCGCGGAGAACCCTCTCCACAGCCTCCATCAGGCTGATGTATCTGACAGACGTGTAGCCCATAGCCAAGAGGCCTAGCACCCCCGGGCTGTTGCTTAGGGGTGGTATCACCATCTAAGATGCACGGCTCCTAGGCGGGGACACGGGCCCACTGCAGACTGAAAGAAACCGTAGAGAATACCGTATGAACGGCGTTGAGGACTGAGCCACCGGGGTATCTCCAGCACACACCCGGCTGGAGAGCTATACAGCAGAGCAGTGCAACTATGATATACTATGCACCGCAGCCCGGTATGCCGATGCTGCTCGGCCCCACTAGGCCATACCGGGGAATGTGCGTGGTAAAACTAATATCAGGCCGAGCCTCGGATACATCAAGTGAGGACCCCGGGGGAAGTGGTAATCCATGTTCGACGCCTTCCAGGGCATGGAGTGGGTGATTATCCTCCTGGTTATACTGTTAATCTTCGGGCCCAGCAAGCTGCCCCAGCTTGCCCGCGGCCTCGGCCAGGCCGTCTACGAGTTCCGCAGAGCAAGCCAGGGACTCCTCGAGGAGGATCAGGGAGGCAAGCCCCCGCAGAAGAGCGCTGGAGGCGTCTCCGGGAGCAAATCCGGCGGCCAGGGCAGCGCCCTCTCCAATATCGACGATGAGACTCTTAGGAGGCTTGCTGAGAGGCTTGGCGTGAAGGATGCTGATAAGAAGGATAGGGGCAAGCTGATAGAGGAGATAGTAGCGGAGGCGAAGAAGAAAGGACTACTAGACGAGATAAAGACGGAGGCCCAGCAGGGATCAGGGTAGTGGGTAGCCCGCGCCACCGGGGTGGAGCCGCCCCAGCCCAGGGAGCCTCCTACCTAGCCCCTTCCCTTTTCCACCCTGCCCTGGGTGTCGGCTGGAAGGCTGCCGGTCTCGCTGCTCCCGGAGAGGCTCTGCAGCCTCTCCATGACTACTTCGAGTACCGGCGTGCGCACAGGCTTCTCCGGCACCAGGCCCTGAGGCCGGTAGAGGAGCACTAGTATGATGAGCGCGCCCATTATAACGTAGCGCAGGTAGGGGAGCGCGGCAGCTACGGGGCCGGGCACGCTTATCCCGAGGGTTTCCAGCGCTGAGGTGTTGAGGAACACGTTTATCCCGGCCACCATGGCTGCTCCGAGGAGCGCGCCTAGGTTGTTGGCGGCGCCGCCGAGCATGACTGCAACTATAACCTCGAAGGTCCTCTCGGGCTTGAAGGTGTTAGCCTGGACGCTGCCGGAGTAGAAGACTAGCAGGGCTCCCGCCACCGCTGCCATCGCTGAGCCTACTATGAGGGCTTGGAGCCTCAGCCTGGCTATATCGTAGCCGTACACCTGGGCGGCCAGCTCGTCGTCCCTCATCGCCTTGAGGGCGCGGCCCCAGGGGCTGTTGGTGACCATTTCCGTGTACAGGTAGAAGGCCAGCGCGAACACCACCACTATGACCGCGTATATGACGTCTATCGCGGACTTGTTGCTGTACCACGCGAGCGGCGTGGGTATTGCGGTGAGCCCGTTGAAGCCGCAGACCGGCCACTGCTCGTTGTAGGCTACTAGCCTCACGACCTCGCCTATCGCCAGCAGTGTTATGGCGAGGAAGTCCCCGCCGAGGCGTAGTGTGGGATAGCTGGCCAGGGCCCCCGAGACTGCGCCAAGCACTGCAGCCGCCAGGACAGCTACCATGAAGATTAGCAGGTACTGGCCCGGGCTGAGCAGGTGCTGAGAGGCGGCGCTGGAGAGTATGTTGTAGGCCTCTGGCGTACAGTAGGCTGGCCCCCCGCTGGCCGCTACGGCACCCCCTGCCGCTGCCCAGCTGAGCCCCAGCCAGGCGGCGAGGGCGCCGGCGGTGAAGGCGCCCACGGCCATAAACATTACCTTGCCGAAGTTGGGTATGCCGCCGTAGCCGTACTCTATGTTGAAGCTTAGGGCCGCTATCGCGTAGACGCCGAACATTACCAGCCACTGGGCTATTATACCCTCAACCCCTGCCATGGCTCACACCCTCTTCTTGAGCGCGAGCGCCTCTAGCCTTATCACGCCCTCGGGCCGGTACATGAGCACGAGTATGAGTGCTGCGAGGGCTATAACCGGTGCATAGGCGGTGCTGAGCCCCAGGTACGTGTTGGCCAGGAAGCTCACCACCTGCTCAGCCAGGCCGAGTATTATCCCCGATATAATCGAGCCGTAGAACGTGAAGCCGCCCATCGTGGCGGCGGCGAATATCCAGAGGAGCATGAACCAGCCGGTCTCCGGGTCCACGTAGTAGTAGTAGGAGTAGATGAACCCCGAGAGCCCGGCGAGCCCGCCGCCTATGAGCCAGGCCAGTCTTCTCACATTGTATATGTTGATCCCGGAGACCCTGGCAAGCACGGGGTTGCTGGCAGTAGCCCTCATGGCCTTACCAGTCCTGGTGCGCGTGAAGAGCCAGTGGAGCGCCAGGGCGAGCACGGCAGCGGAGCCTATGGCGAGGAGGTGGCTCGTCTCAAGCGACACGATACCGCCCATTGTTGCGACCACGCTGCTCCGCTCCGGGAGAGCCACCTGGAGTAGCCCGGCGGTCGAGGCGGAAACAGCTAGCAGGGTGTAGCGGAGCACGAGGCTCACACCTATGCTCGCGACCAGCAGGTGGAGGGGGGTGGCACCCCTCCTCCAGAGCGGCTTGAAGGCGGCCTCGTCGCTCACCAGCGCCGCGAGCGCCCCGACGGCCAGGGCCGCAGCCAGCCCTGCTAGGAGGCCCGCCGCGCCGGCGCCGGAGGCTGCTGCGGCCAGGTAGGCGGCGTAGGCCCCGTAGGTGACGTACTCCGCGTAGGCGAAATTAGGCACCTTGGCGACCCTGAATATGAGGGTGAGGCCGAGCCCCATTAGCCCGTAGAGGCTGCCGGCGCGGAGCCCGTCAATAACCGCGCCGAGGAGCCCGTAGAGGATGGCCGAGCCAGCCAACCAGGACCACCCCTAGCCATGGTGTATGCCTAGGAAGAGCTCCTGGAGGTCGCGGCGGGAGAGTATCTCGCGCCCCGTGCCCTCGGCGGCTACCCTGCCGGCTACGAGCACATAGCCCCGGTCCGCCAGCTCCAGGGCACGGCGGGCATGCTGCTCCACTATGAGTATCGACGCGCCCGCCTCCTCCCTTATCTCTCTCAGCGAGTTGAGCAGCTCTATCGCCACCTTCGGCGCCAGGCCCGCAGTGGGCTCGTCGAGGAGAAGCAGCCTGGGCCTTGTCATGAGGGCGCGGCCCACGGCCAGCATCTGGCGTTGCCCCCCGCTGAGGGCTCCTGCCAGCGTTTTACGGAGCCCCCTGAGCACGGGGAATATGTTGAAGACCATCTCCATCGCCTCCCTCACCTTCTCCTCGTCCTGGACGAGGTAGGCCCCCATCTCCAGGTTCTCTTCCACAGTCAGGTCGGGGAATACGTTATTCGTCTGGGGAACGTAGCCCATGCCCAGCCTGGTCTTAGCCTCGGGGGCCAGCCAGGTGACATCACGGCCCTCAAAGAGGACCTGGCCCCCGAACACCCTGGCGACCCCGTAGATGGTCTTCAGCAGCGTGCTCTTGCCGCTACCGTTGGGGCCCACGAGCGCCACTATCTCCCCTCGATCCACGTAGATGCTGACGCCCTGGACTATGACCATCTTCCCATAGCCGCCCTCGAGATCGCGGGTAGCTAGCACCGTCGAGCCTGCCAAAGCAACCAACCCCCTAGACCGAGCCTAGGTAGGCGTCGAGCACGCGCGGGTCCTCGGCCACCTTCTCCGGCGGCCCCTCGGTGAGGACGCGGCCCTCGTGCATGACTATGACGCGTTCTACGTGGTTGAAGAGCACCTCGAGCCTATGCTCTATAACGAATATTGTCAAGCCCTCCCGGTTGAGCCTCTCGAGTACCTTGAACAGGTCCTGGGCCAGCCTAGGCGCTACGCCGGCGGTCGGCTCGTCGAGGAGGAGGACGCGGGCCTCACCCATCAACGCCCTCGATATATCTGTAAGCTTCATCTGGCCGCCGCTAAGCTCCGAGGCGCGGTTAAGCGCCACCCTAGCCAGCGAGAGGCGGTGCAGCACATCCACAACCCGCTTAGCCAGGCTACTACGCTCCCAGCTCAGCCACTCGCTCCTCCTCAGCAGCGCTGCAAGAGGGCCGGAGCCCTTCCTATCACGTGCAGCCGTGGCGTCATTCTCCACAACGGTCATCCTGTGCCAGAGGCGGGGCACCTGGAAGCCCCGGACCAGGCCCAGCCGGTAGAGCTCATGGGGCGGGAGCCCGGTGACTTTCTCGCCGTAGAGGTATACGTCGCCCTTATCCGGGCGATAAATCCCCGAGATCACGTTGAAGAGCGTGGTCTTACCGCTGCCATTGGGCCCTATCAGCCCGACAAACTCACCATCCCGGATGGATATAGAGACGCCGTCCAGCGCTCGGATACCGCCGAACCGTTTGTGGAGATCAACGGTCCTGAGCGCCTCGACACCCGCCAACTCCGTGGTACCTCCCAGGGACTGCTATGCCACGAGCCCCCCTTGCAGCGACGCAAAACCCCGGGGGAGCCGCCGGGGGCTCCTCCGGGGGATCACAGCATGAGCCCAGGCAGGGGGCGGAGCACCGGGGGGATGTAAGAGGGCTCAGCCGGAGCCAGGGGCGGTGGGGATCCGTGGACACGCACCAGTATCGGTGTAAATAAGGGTTTCCCGTCACGGGCGCTAAGCTGACGAGCAAGACGCTGGGAAGAAAGGGAAGGCCTAAAGAGACAATTGGCTGGCAGGTGGAAAAAGGCCTGCCGGGAGCCTTCAAGCCGTGGGCTTCTGATACCACTCAGCGCTGTCGGTGGAGCCGTGCCAGACACCTATCTCCACGAACTTGCCGTCCTTCACGGCGAGTATCGAGTAGTCTGCTAGGGCCGCGTCACCGTTCTTGTCCAGCATCTTGTGGCCCGTAGCGCCCATGAAGTGGAACGCCACGGTCGGCAGTACCGCCTTGATAGCCCTGCCGTCGTACGTGCCCGCTGTCAGCACGCTAAGCATGGCTATCCATGTAGCGTCGTAGGTGTAGTAGGCGTAGGTGGTTGGCGCCTCACCGTACTTCTGCTTATACAGCTCCTCGAAGTGCTTGGCCACCGGGTTCTTCGGTATGGCGGGCGCCGTTGCTATGAAGTGCACCCCCTCCAGGAACTTCGCTATCTCGGGCTTCTCGAGGAACGTCTTGCGGGCCATGCTGTCGGAGCCGAACCACTGCACCCGGCTCAGTATCGGCGTCTTGGCGGCCTGCTCCAGTATCTTCGTGCCATCGTTGTCGAATGCTATTATCAGTACGGCGGTATGCTCATCGGCGCCGAACTGCTCCACCTTGACTGCGAGCTGGTTGACCTCGTTGGTTAGATCGGGCTTATCGGGCTGGTAGAGTATCTCCTCCACTGTGCCGCCGAGCTTCTCGAAGGTCTGCTTCACCAGCTCTGCGAGGCCGCGGCCGTAGTCATCGTTGCGAGCTATTATTACCAGCTTCGTGTAGCCCAGGCTGTGTATCAGCTTGGCTAGCACGGGGCCCTGGACGACATCGGGTGGTGCTACGCGGAACACGTAGTCATCGGGGAAGGCGGCGGCCTTACCAGTGCTACTGGGGCTTATTACCACTATGTGGAGCTGGTTGGCTATCGGCATCACTGCCCTGGTCTCGCTCGTGGATAGGGGGCCTACGACTATCTGTATACCCTCGCTGGCGAACCTCTTTATCACGTTCACGGCCTCCTGGGGGTCAGCCTTGGTGTCCTCGTGTATTGGCCTGAACCTGTAGGGTGAGCCGGCCTGCTCCAGGAGCTTGTTCATCTCCTCTATCGCCAGCAGGGCTGCCTTGAGCCTCCTGGGGCCGTCCACCGCGTAGCCGCCGCTAACAGCTATGGCGAGGCCTATGGGGATCTCCTTGGGGAGGCCCTTAGCGGTGCCGGTGGCCTGCATAGTGCTCGTCGTGTGCGTCACAGTGGCCGTGGTGGTGGGCTGCGCCGGCTGCGTTGCAGTCTGTGTTACAGTAGCAGCCGGTGCTGGTGACGGTGTTCCTGTGGACGGATGCCCGCCCGATGTGGCTGCCAGGTAGGCCGCGATGGCCACTATTATTACAGCTATTGCTATACCCGCTACACGTGCACCCGTGCCGGCCACGACGGAGCACCCCTGCCCGGGAAGGGCTCTCTACGGCTCTCCTGCGGCCCAGCCCCCGGCTCCAGGCCGGCAGCAGACCCGGGGCGTAGAGGACCGGGAACGCGCCTGGAGCCAGGGCTAGGCCGTATTGGGGCTAAGACCGCGCGGATGAAGGCAGCAACTAGTTCGGTATAAAATATTTTTGTTAATAATCAAAATTGATCAAACGTGCGCCGGGACCAGGCCTAGAGGCGCGGGGCGCTAGCGAGCGGCGGCCGCTAGGCTGTCTAGGAAGCGGAGCCTCTTGGGCACCGGCGGGTGGTCGCTGAGCACCTCCTCCGCGGGGTTCACAGGCTCGCGCTTGAGGCTCTCAACCACCTCGTCTATGTCGCCGGCGAGGCCCCCGGCCCAGCCGCTGTAGAAGGGGCTGGCAGCGGCGTCCAGGAGAGCGTATATGAATAGTGCCTTGAGGCTGCTCTTCTCCACCATCTCCCGGGCGCCGCCCCCGCGGTAGTAGAGGTGGAGCCTTGCCAGCGCCCTCTGCATCGGCCTCACGCCAGCCACCGAGGCGCCGTGGGAGTCGGCGTAGTACTCGCGGAGCCTGCTGAAGGCGAGCACGGCCACCTGCATGACGAAGCTGAGCGCCACGCCCAGTACCCCTAGGAGGGCTAGGTAGAGGCCGCTCCCGCCCTCCTCCCTGTCCCTGCCGCCGGCGGCGCCGGCCCAGAGCCCGGCGCGTATAAGCCAGACCCCAAGGTAGTATAGGATGCTCGGCACGAGGCCGAGCAGCATTATGACCACCGTGTCCCGGTGCCGGTGGTGGCCCAGCTCGTGGCCCACCACGGCCAGCAGCTCGTCGCGGGGCAGCATCTCGTATAGGCTCCTGGTGACCGCCACGTAGCGGCCCGAGAGGAAGTTGCCGTATGCAAAGGCGTTAGGCGGCCCCTCCACCAGCACGGCCTTCGGGGGCTTCATCCCGGCCCGGGCGGCCGCCTCGTCGACTATCTCCTGCAGCTCGGGGCTAGGCCTGGCGTCGTAGGCCATGTTTATCATGTACGGCGCCGCGAGGTAGCTGAGCAGGTTGGCCGCGAGTATGAAGGCTACCAGCCAGCCGAGGGGCAGCGGGTAGCCGGCGCTGGCGGCGGCGTAGTAGAGCCCGTAGGAGGCTAGGACGCCTCCACCGAGGATGAGCAGGGCTGTAAGCAGCATCGCTGTGTAGAGGCTCAGCCTCCCCGAGAGGCTCGCCGCAACCCTAGGCGCCACCTTGATGGCCAGCAGCTGCAGCACCAGGAACCCGGCTATATAGGCCAGGGTTAGCGCGAGCATGGTAACGGGGTCGTAGAACCAGAACAGCCACACCATGCCCCAAGCACCCTGCCGAGGAAGCCTAGCACCCCTGTACAGGGAAACCCCTCCCTTCACGCCCCTTATTCGTATTCGTATTCCAGCCTGGCCCGCGGCCCCGGCTCTTATACCTTGCCCCGGGGGCGCTGCAGCCTGCCTCCAGCAGCCAAGGAGAGGGTGCCGGCGGCTACAGCGGCGGCCGCCGCGGCCGTGTAGGCAGCGGCGTAGCCCGCGCTCCCGGCGAGCCCGGAGAGTGCGAACACCCCGAGAGCCCCACCCACATCGAAGCCCAGGGTGTAGAGGCTCGCAGCCCTGTTCCCAGCGCCGCGGGGAGCGGAGATGCTGACCAGTATCTGCTCCCCGGGTATCGAGGTGCCGGAGCCGAAGCCCTGGAGGGCGGCCGCCAGGTAGGCGGTTGGCGGCTCGGGGCGGCTGGCCAGCAGGGAGAGGCCTAGCGCCTCGAGCGCGAAGCCCATGGCTAGCATCCTCCGGGGCCCTAGCTTGGCGTAGACCCTGCTCGAGAGCCCCCGGGCAGCCAGCCCGGAGGCGGCCAGGATGCTCTGGAACGCCCCCGACGCAGAGGCCCCGTAGCCCAGGTCGCGGAGGCTCATCTGGGAGAGGGACTGGACTGCGAAGAACCCCATGCCGTCGACGACGGCGAGCGCCACCGCCAGCGCCACGACCGGGGTCAGTGCGTCCCGCAGCCCGGGAGAGGGGCCGCCGAACACTGGCCTGGAGGACATACGCACCCATGCGGCCGCTGCCGCGGCTGAAGCACCGGCAGCCGCTGAGAGAAGGAAGGCAGCCCGGCTGCCGGCGTGGTCCGCCACCACGCCCGCCAGCATGGGCCCCAGCACCATGGCGGCCGAGACGGCTACAGCCCGGAGCGAGATAGCCCTCACAGCCATCTCACCCCCCAGCGCAGCCGCAGCGGCTATCGAGGGCGCCACGAAGAAGGCGAGCGCGGCGCCCTGCAGCCCCCGGGCGGCGGCCAGGGCTGCGGCACCCGCGGCAGCAGCCGCGAGGAGCCCGGCAGCCGCTGCTACCGCTGCGCCCGCTACAAGGAAGAGCCGGCTGCCAACCCGGTCGGCCGCGATGCCCACCGGGATACGGAGGATGGCCGCCACGAGAGGCGCCACAGCATATACCTGCCCCGAGACGGCGACGCCGGCACCCAGGTCCCTCATGTACCTCGACACTATGGAGCCGAGCGACGAGATAGAGGTGAAGAATAGCAGCACCGCCACTAGCAGAGCATAGAGCCCAGCCACCCCTAGCAGCCCGGGGCGGCGGAGCAGCCCCGCCGCCCCGAGTTAACTATGCGTTAGAGAGAGGCCTAGCAGAGGGGCTCCGTGGGAGAGGATGGGGCGCTGGAAAGAGCCCCAGGGGCGTCACGCGTAGCTGGCCAGGGCCTTGATCTCCTCAAGCGCCCTCCTCTCGAGGCCCTTCTTCTTGCCCAGCGTGATAGCTATATGCATGGGCAAGTAGAGGCTGATACCTATCAGCACCATGCCAAGCCCGCTGGGGTCGGGCGATATAATGGCGCCGACTATCATAGAGCCCAGGAGGATGTACTTCAGCGTATCCTTATTTATCATCTCGGGGTCGATTATGCCGTAGGCTAGCAGCAGGTATACAACCAGCGGCAGCTCGAAGAGCAGGCCGAAGGCCACAGCAAGCTTCAGCGTAAAGTCCACGGTATCACTAATATTGACGGTTATTATCAAGCCGTAGCTAGGCGGCACGAAGAACGGGTACATCTTAAGCATCATAGTTATTATCAGAGGGGCCACGATGTAAATCGCGAATACCACGCCGAATATGAAGGCAGCCACAAAGAGGGCTACGAACTTCCTGGCAAACGCCTTCTCGTGGGGGTATAGAGCAGGCTCCACATAAGCCCATATCTCTCTGGCAGCTACCGGCGCAGCACCTATAGCCCCGAGAAGCATGGCCGAGTACATTATAATGTCTATCGACTCGAACGTGTGAGACGGTATTATAGTAACATTATAGACCTTGCCGTCGAACGCCTTTATCTGGCTTGGAACAGCGTGAGAGAATATGATGACGGGGAGCCTGCTAATGAGCGGAACGTAGAGGCTGCCGCCATGGCCGCCGGCCGGCAGGGCAGAGAAGACCGCAGCCGACACTATGAACGCTATCACTATCCTCCGCAGCCTAACAGCGAGCTCCTCCAGGTGCTCCCATATAGTAGCCTCCCTATCGCCCGGCGGCCTCGGCTCGGCCAAAGCCCCATCAAGCCTCGGTAGGCTGAGTTAACCCCGGATCCCTGGCTATAACATGTACCTCATCAGCGCGACGCCCGGCAGGGCAAGGGGGGCAAAGATGTCAACCGGCACCGAGGACCCCGGGAGTAGCGGCTGTCGGGCAGCTGCTCTGCCGAAGCTGCCTCGGAGCCTGGCTTGAGCCTGCTTGGATGCTACTGTGCCGTGGCCTCCTCCGTCTTTATCTCGTCTAGTAGTCCTTTCTTCTTCGCCTCCGCTACTATCTCCTCTATCAGCTTGCCCCTATCCTTCTTATCAGCATCCTTCACGCCAAGCCTCTCAGCAAGCCTCCTAAGAGTCTCATCGTCGATACTGGCTAGGCTCTTCTCCGCCTTCCTGGACTTCTTCTCTCCTCCTGAATCCTCAATGACCCCCTGACTCGCCTTACGGAACTCGTGTATTGCCTGGCCGAGGCCGCGGGCAAGCTGGGGCAGCTTGCTGGGCCCGAAGATCAACAGTATAACCAGGAGGATAATCACCCACTCCATGCCCTGGAACTGGGAGAACATATTCTGATCACTTCCCCCGCTCTGCCTGGGAAGTTGATGTAGATTTACATGTTATTATGGCTTTCGCCTCAAGTCTACACGCTTCACTTAGACAGTTCACTTAGCAACTTATCTATGGGCCGCTAGCCATTCATTGCCATGCTTAACACATGAAATCTAACATATGTTAATCATTCAAACTATTTATAATCTTCGGATAGAATGTACTATGGATATTATCGGAAGATCTGATCAACGCGGGGGATAACCATAGAGACCCGGCTGGGGGAGGCGGGCAACACCATTCTCCAGAGGCTGCCTGGCATAGGCAACGTAGGTGGTAGTAAGGAAGTATGGGGGGTTGAGGCGTACTCACGGCTTATAGCAATGGTTGTTGTGGGCCTTGAGGATGCAATAGGCGTCAGAGCCTCCGGGGGCTTCGCCAACCTGCTCGCAAGGGAGATCATGAACACCTACCAGCCGCCCGGAGGCAGTCTTCAGGACGCCTTCGAGTGGCTTAACCGGAACACTGTGTTCAGGCTGGACACCTACCGTGCCGGCGGCCGCCTAGTACGGGATGAGGAGGGCTCCAAGGCGTTCTACCTGATAGCACGTGAGTGCCCTGTGAGGCAAATACTCTACCTCGAGGACCTGCCTGCGGGAAGGAGCCTCTGCCGGATCATGTGCAGCTATCTTGAGAGGCTGCTCGCCGGCCGGCTGGGCGGCCGCTACCGCGTGGAGCCGGTGAGGGCCGGGCCCAACGCATGCCTCCTCCGTGGCGTTGTCCTCTCCGGCAGCCCGCCTCCAGATGACCTGGAGGTTAGGAGCAGCCCGCCCAGCAGGGATGAGTACCTGAGACTGCTACACGAGATGCTCTCCACCATGCTTCATGGGCTGGCCCGGGCGCTCTACATGACGCTCGCCGGTAACCCGGCGATGAGCTATAGGGCTGGGAAGAGCTACGGCCGTCAGGTTGGCGCCGCGATCCTCGCCGAGGGCTATGAGGCCTCCAGCCTCGGCGAGGCGGTGGAGATTATGAACCAGGGCCTCCATGGTATGGTTAGGGTGCGGCTTGAGGGTGAGAGGCTCGTTCTCGAGAAGAGCGTCTTCCACAAGATAGTTGAGAGGGAGAAAATCGAGCACCCAGAGTTCATACATAGGACTGTCCAGGGCTTCATTGCAGGCGTCCTCGAGATCCTTCTAGGCCGTAGGATAGAGCTCCGCTCCACCGGCGAGGAGAGGGTATACCAGGTGATGCAGCTGTGAGCAGGGGGAAGCTGAGCCTCGCCGTGGTACCCCTCACGGGCTGCGGCGGCTGCGAGGTGCAGGTGCTCCGGGCGCTGGCGCTGCACCCAGACCTGCAGGAGCGCTACGAGGTGATATACTGGCCCATGGTTCTCGAGGAGACCAGGCTGCCCAGCGAGATAGACGTGACTATAGTAGAGGGGCTGGTGAGGACCAGGGAGAACCTGGAGATGCTGCGTGAGGCTAGGCTCCGGAGCCGCAGGCTCATAGCCCTTGGGAGCTGCGCAGCCTGGGGAGGCATAGTGGGTAACGCGGACTCCTTCAACCCGTGGCTCAGCATGAAGGCGATATATGGGAGGGAGAGGCTGGAGGAGAGCAGCGAGCTACTGCCACGTGTCTTCGCGGTCGCCGACCTGGTGCCGGTTGACTATGTGATATCCAGGTGCCCACCCCCGATAGAGCATATAGTCGTGACCCTCCGCGCCATAGCCGAGGGCAAGAGTGTCAAGGCGGTAGACAGCACTGTCTGCAGTCAGTGCCCCCGCAAGATGAAGCCCATAGAGAAGCTCGAGTTCAAGCCAGGGCTCCCCGGCCCCGACGCGGACACCGAGACGTGCTTCCTCAGCCAGGGCTATCTCTGCCTAGGCCCTGTGACCAGCGTAGGCTGCGGAGCACCTTGCCCCAGGCATGGTATACCGTGCTTCGGCTGCGGCGGCCCCCACCAGGAGATAGCGCAGAGGCGCGACATGGATATTGTGACCGCGCTCGCCAGGAAGATCGCTACGCTCGCAGGCCTCGACCCGGTTAGGGACCTAGACAAGGTGGTTAAGAAGCTGCTGGAGGTTTACGGGCCCCGCCGCTTCTACGTATTCACCTTCGGCTCCCAGGTGCTGCGCAACAAGCCCCACGGCTACGCCGTCCAGGCACTGGCCTCCTCTAGACAGGACCCTGTTTTCCTCAAGAGGCTCGAGGAGCGGATCCGGTTTGTGAACCCTAAGCCGAGTGAAAGAGGGGAGGAGAGCCTTGGTGGATCAGGTTGAGAGGAAGAGCGAGGAGCGGAGGAGGAAGCTGCGTAAGCTGCTCGTAACACTGATAGAGGGCCACGCGTACGTGGTCTTTAAGACCGGTGAAGACGGCCGGGTAGAGGATGTGCTGTTTGAGGGAGTAGATACAAGAATGTTCGAGACAATGTGGATAGGTATGTCTATAGACGAGCTGCCTAGGGTAACCCCGATGATCTGCGGCGTGTGCAGCGCCACCCATCACGTGGCTAGCGTGAAGGCGCTCGACGGGGTCCGGAAGGCGGAGGCTCCGGAGGATGCCTGGAGGATAAGGTACATGATAAACTATGGTATACACCTCAACAACCAGGTGCTGCACCCGCTGGTCTTCGGCCTCCCCGACTTCCTGCCGCCCGACGAGGAGGGCAAGCGGAGCGTGATGGCGCTGTCGAAGAGGTACCCGGAGGCCGTGCGCGCGGGCGTGATGCTAGCCGAGCTGGGCCATAGGGTTGTAGCGGTCTATGGCGGTAGAGACATACACCCGATTAACGCTATAGCTGGGGGTGTGGCGCGGAAGCCCCCAAGCGCGGAGATAGATAGGCTGAAGAGCCTCTTCGCCAAGCACCGCGGCGATCTAGAGGTATTCGTGAAGACTGCTATCAAGATAATGGAGGATGCCAAGCATAAGATTGGGGAATACAAGCCCGGGTTCAACTACATGCTGGCCCTGGCCGGTGAGAACAGGGAGTATGACATCGTTAATGGGAGGGTGAGGCTTCTCGACGCCAGGACGGGCTCAGTTGTGGCGGAGTTCGGCGACCGCACTACAGAGTATCTCGACTACCTCTACGAGTACAGCGTGCCCTACAGCTACATAAGAATGGTGACCACTAAGTGGAAGGCTAGGAGCCCAAGGGAGGGCACGATACACACCAGCGCCCTCGCCCGCGCCAACCTCGTGAAGAGCTATGGGGTCGAGTGGGCCGACGAGCTGAGGGATAGGCTGTTCGAGGAGTGGGGGCGGCCGGTAACCCTGCCCCTCCTAGCCACCTACCTTCGCGTGGTCGAGACGGTGGCCCTCTACGAGATCATAGAGAGGGAGCTCGAGAAGCCGCTCGGCGACAAGATATACAGGGAGCCGGAGAGGGATACCGGAGAGGGCGTTGGGATCATAGAGGCGCCCCGCGGCACTCTGATACACCACTACCGCGGCGAGGAGGGCAGGACGGCGTTCGTCAACATAATAACACCGACGGCCATAAACGCTGCCGCCATCGAGGCGGACCTCCGCGACTACTTCGTTGGAGAGAAGCTCGACGAGATGAGGGACCGCGATGTCTACGCAAGCGCTGTAGCGATAGCCAGGAGCTATGACCCCTGCATGGCGTGCGCCACCCATACGGCTCACGGCAGCCCACCGCTCCGCATAGTAGTGGCCGACGAGAACTGGAAACCCTTACGCGTCATAAAACCGGGGTAGGAGCGGGCTGGAGAAGCCGGGGGCGAGCCTCCATGGCGGAGGCCAGGGTGAGGATAAGGATACTGACGGACAGGTGCAAGCAGTGCCTCAACTGCGTGAGGGCCTGCACAGCGTTTGATGGCGTCTACGAGGAGGGCCCCGACGGCTACCCGGTAGTGGCTAGGCCGGAGGAGTGCGTGGAGTGCCTCATCTGCCACACGGTGTGCCCAACCAACGCTATAGTGCACGAGAACTACCGGGAGACGGTTATAATAAACCCGGACGAGGCGATGGCAGAGCGCTACCGGAACATGGTATAACCCTTTCTCCAGCCCGGTGTGTTAGCCGCTACGGGGCCTTGTGGGGCCTTAGAGGCGCTCTAGTCGAACAGTACCATTCGCTGCTCCACCTTATACAGTAGGGCTAACTTGGGTTGTGATAAGCCCCAGCTCTCCCTCAGGGGCTCGGCGGGCCGGCTGCTAGGGGGCGAGGCTGTGGCTAGACATAGGCCGCTGCCGCCCTGGCTGTCGCTAGTAATAGCTCTGGCCGGGATATCTACGGCAGCCCCCCTGGCCAGGCTGGCCGGCGTCGACGGGGCCACGGCAGCCTGGTGGAGGCTCCTCGTAGGCGGAGGGGCCTCACTAGCCGCTGCAGCCCTTGCAGGCAGGCTCCCAGCGCCGGGCGTGACGGTGGCGAGCCTTCCGGGCGGGGTGCTCCTCGCAGCCCACCTAGCGCTCTGGCTTGAGAGCCTACGCTACGCCAGCGTAGCCTCCTCGACGGGGATAGTGGTCTCCTACCCGGTGTTCGTAGCCCTCTACGAGGCTGCGAGGCGCCAGGCCCCGCGCCGCAGCGTGGCGGGCGCGGCCCTGGGATTCCTAGGCGTGGCTGTGCTCTCCACGCCCTGGGCCGGGGCCACGCCGAGGGGCGCCCTCCTCTCCCTCGCCGCCGCCCTGGCGGCCGCGGCCTACTTCCTGGCCGGCCGGAGGATCCGGGCAGCGGGCGTCTCCACGCTGGAGTACACCTCTAGCGCCTACACCTCCGCCTTCATAGCGATAACCGTCTACACTCTTGCAGCCGGACTGGAGCCCTGGAGGCCCAGGCCCGGGAGCCTACCCTACCTCATAGCGCTGGGCCTCGTGCCGATGCTCGCTGGGCACAGTATGCTGAACTACGCGCTCGGCTACTACCCTGCCAGTGTTGTGACCGGGGTGGCGCTGCTAGAGCCCTATGGAGCCAGCCTGCTCGCCTGGCTCCTCCTGGGGGAGAAGCCCCCGCCGGCGAGCCTGCCGGGCATAGCGCTTAGCGTTGTGGGCGCCTGGCTAGCGGTCAGCGGCGGAGCACTGCCTCGAGGACGGCGGCCCTAGCGAGGTCCTCGAGGGCCTCCAGCCGGTCCACGGCCTCGTACACCGCGTAGACCGGGTCCCTCGACGTCCCCACCGCCACCGCGCCATGGCCCTCCATGACCGCTACGTCGCATCTCCTGAGCGCGCTTGCTGCCAGCTGGGCCAGCTCCTCGGTGCCAGGAGGCGCCTCGGGCACGGCTGCAACGCAGCGGCCGAGGTAGTACCTGGCCTCAACCCCCAGAACCTCGGTCCTAAGCTCCAGGCCCAGGCGGCGGGCGAGCACAGCGTAGGGGTTATGGGCGTGCACCACCGCCCTGACGTCGCTCCTGGCGTTGTAAACCGCGAGGTGGAGGCGGTACTCGCTGCTCGGCCTCCCCTCGTAGACGTAGCCGTCGGGGCTCATTACTGCTATATCCTCGGGCCTCATCCTGGTCTTCACGGCGCCGCTCGGAGTTATGTAGATGAACCTCGTGCCATCGGGGAGCTCGAGCACAGCGCTCGCATTACCCCCGCGGAGGTTGAGAAGCCCCCTGTCGTGGAGGATCCTCATGGCATCGACGAGGGCCCGCCGGATCTCATAGCCAGGCTGTGGCACCAATGGCGCGGCACCACGCGCTCCTCCACGCGGCTGGGGCCACTAGACGGGGCGATCAGGCTCTGGTATGTATGCTGTGCGGCGGCCCGCGTCCCCCCGGGGCCTCCTTCCCCCACTCCTCCCGCTTGGCCTGCCACTTGCTGCAGGCGTTTGGGGGCAGGGCTTCTCCGCCACGTATTATCTATATGATAGATAGTGTCAATACTACCGTGTGGGCGATCTAACAAGTCCCTAGTACGATCCACATCGCGTTAACACGGTCTCGTTAAGCGTGTTACGAGACCCCTCCCGCTCGCGAGGGGCTAACCCCGTTGGGTGGGGGCGCGGCGCTGTACTTCCGACTAACCGGGTGCGCCCCTCCGTGCCGGTGGTCTACCGCTGCCGCGTGTGCGGGTTCATACTCCATGTCTTCGTGAGGGTCGGCCAGAACAGCTACGGTCTCCCCACCCCGAGCGAGCTCGCAAGCCAGTTCG
This sequence comes from Pyrodictium brockii, assembly GCF_055379715.1. NCBI lineage: Archaea > Thermoproteati > Thermoproteota > Thermoprotei > Desulfurococcales > Pyrodictiaceae > Pyrodictium > Pyrodictium brockii. Next base: position 1,044,843 of record NZ_AP042401.1, on the reverse strand, counting down.
GCGGCATCTGCCCCCGCTGCGGCAGCCCCCTGGGCCGGCCCAGCCTCAACGATATAGTCATAAAGCCGAACGGGCCTCAGGAGCTGCTAGCCGTGCTGGAGGAGGCTAAGCGCAGCATGAGGATAGGCTTTAGGAGCATCGAGCGCTACCTGGCTGAGATAAGGCGCAGCACCCGCCTCCACACAGCCCTGGAGGAGAGGGTCCCCTCCTCCAGCGGCACGAGGCCAGTGGAGGCCGAGGCCTAGGGGCTCCAACGGGATCGAGGCTCCCCACACCCCCGGGACGCGCGGGGCGTCGGAGCAGGCTACAGTCGTCATCGCCCTCCGGGGTAACGAGCCCGGAGGCGCCCTATAGGAGCGCCGCGCCTGCCGCTGGGCCTAGCGTATAGCCGGCGGCCCGAGGAGGCTCTCAACGGCTCTGGCCCTGCATGCTGCTCCAGCCCAGGAAGTTGTCCCACCCCCGGGGCTCTAGGCTTCTCCCCTTATGGAGCAGGAGCGGTCCGCCGGTCTCCCCTAGTATCCTGCCCACCCGGGCCACCTGGAGCCCGAGCGCCTCGGCTTCCTCTTCCGCTAGCCGGCTGCAGCGGGGGCGGACGGTGAAGACTATCTCCAGCTCCTGGCCACCGTAGAGGGCTAGGCTGAGTGGGTCGAGGCCCTTCTCCTCCGCGTAGCGGAGCGCCTCCTCCTCGACAGGGGCCTCTAGCACCTCCAGCGGCGCGCCCGCGGAGCGGGAGAGGAGCCAGAGGCTGTAGGCTAGCCCGTCGCTCGTATCGGTGGAGCCTGTTATGCAGCCCCTGGGGAGCCTTGAGGCCAGCTCCACGAAGCCTAGCCGGGCCAGCGGCCTAGCCATCACCCTGAAGGCCCTGGGGTACCTGGCCGCCGCGCTCCTCCAAGAGCCCTCGGCAAGCGAGTGGAAGACGAGGCCCCCGAGGCCTAGGCGGCCGGTGGTCGCGTAGACGAGGTCGCCGGGCCTAGGCCTGCGGGGCACCGGCTCCCCGGGCGCGAGGCCCACCGCAGCCACGTCTACCCAGCCGCAGCCCCTGCCGCGGCAGCTGTTGAGGTCGCCGCCGGCGAGCCATGCCCCGTGGGCTCTCGCGGCCTCGGCGGCGCCCTCTGCTATCTCCTCCAGATCCCTTATGCTCCTCTCCGGCTCCAGGCCCAGTGACAGGACGAAGGCGAGGGGCCTGGCGGCCTTGGCTGCGAGGTCGCTCGCGGCGGACGCCACCTGGAGCCAGCCCAGGTCCCCGAGGCTCATCCAGGGCGCGAGGTTCGACTCTATGCCGCCGCCGTCTATCTTGACCAGGAGCCTGGGGTGCCCGGGCCCGGTGCAGGCCGCGTCATCGCCGGGCCCTAGGCTTGGGCAGCGCCAGCCCTTCGAGAGCAGCTCTATAAGCCTCTCCACCGCCCTGTGCTCGCCTAGCTCCCGGAGGCTGGGGCTCCGCTGCAAGCCCGCTGGCACCGGGGCCCTAGAGGTCTAGGCCCTCGAGGCCCGGATGACCGCAGTTGCGTAGGGCGGCGTCTATCCTCCTCCAGGCCTCCTCCGTGGATGCTACTGCCACGCTGCCGACCCTCTCCACCCTGGTTAGGGAGGCGCTGCGCCTCTCCACGGCAACCCTGGCGCCGGCCTCCCTGGCGAGCCAGACAGCGGCCGCCACGTCCACCACGCGGAGCCTGCCGCGTACGTCTATGAAGGCCTCGGCGCGGCCAAGCCCAGCCCAGGCTATCTCGAGGCTCGCGCTTCCGAGGGCGCGGACGCTCCTCCTGCCCCCGGCCAGCCGGAGGTACTCGTGGACAACCGACGCCTGGTCGGGCTTCTCCACATAGGCTAGGAGGAGGCGGGGCTTCCTCCCCCTCTCGACCGTCGCCCTCGCCCCGCCCTCGTAGGCTCCGAGGCCCCGTGCGAAGCTGAGCACGGGCCAGGGGAACACTGGGGCCACTGCGCCGGCGGCCACGTCGGTGAGCCAGGGATCCCGGCCCTTGGGGAGCGGGGCTACCGCTATGCTGACCGCGCTCCAGGGCACTAGGCCCGCGTAGTTCTTGCTCCCGTCTAGCGGGTCCGCCACCACTATGTAGGGGTCATCGCCCAGCTTTACGAGGCCGCTCTCCTCGCCGAGGAAGAGGCCCTGCAGCCCCTCAGCCCTCAGCAGCTCGATGATGTTGCGCTCGCTCTCAACGTCTATCCTCATTCCCTCGTCGCTGTCATGCTCGTGGACGGAGACCACGCTCAAGAGCTCTTCGAGGCCGAAGCGGTCGCGGAGGTAGGCTGCGGCCTCCCCGGCTACACGGGCCACGAGCCTGCGGAGGTCCTCCAGCTCCCGGCTGCTGGCGAGGAGAGGCTCCACCAGACTCCCTGGAGGCCCGGGGGCCCTCCGGCCCGCTTATCGGGGTTCCGCTGGTCGCGAGGCCCGGGAGACGTGATACCCCTGCCCCCGGGGGCCCTGGCCGCCGTTCTACCCGACTTTTCCCTGGAGCACCCGGTGCTGCACCAGGCCCCTGTCGAGGGCCAGCAGCTCCCCGGTCTCCTCGTCGCGGAGGGCCAGGAGGCCGGCCCAGTAGTCTACGAGGCGGAGCCTCCTCCCCAGCAGCTCGCCGGGCTCTCGGAGCCTCCTCGCCCGGGCCAGCCAGCCGGGCTCCCTGGGGAGAACGGTGTAGGCGCTGAACCGGCCCTGGAGCCCGAGGCCCGCTATGAGGCTTGCGAGCCTCTCAGCCACCCTGGCCCACTCCCCGGAGCTTGCGAGCCTCCTCTCGATCTCGGCCACCGCGAGCCGGAGCCTCTCCCCGAGCCTAGCCCCGGCGCCCTCGGTGCCGAGCCTGGAGCGTCCCAGCTTCTTCTCCGTCTCCCGGGCGTCGAGCAGGCCCCCGGTGTAGACCATGGCCGCCGCGACGTGGGGCTGCTCTGCTATCCTCCAGAGCAGCCTCCAGGACTGGGTGAGTCCCACCTTCGCCCGGGCCCCGCCGTAGTCGAGGACGTAGACGCTGTACTTCTCTCCCGGGTTCAGCCTCTGGGCCTCGATGCAGGCGCTGTCAATACCCTGGGCGCAGCGCTCGTAGAGGGCCTTCCAGCTGCCGCGGTGGAGTCTGCAGTACCCGTCCCTGGTCTCAGCCGGGTTCACACAGTAGCGGTGCTTGGCCGGCTCTCCCCTGGGGCCCTCGTGGAACCTGCAGAGCATGACCCCTATGTGCATTATTCTCAGCAGCGGCTCCCAAACGGGCTCCACGCTCCGGCTAGGCGGCTCCTGGACGAGGAGCCCGGGCCTGGTGATCCTCAGGACCTCGAGGACCACCTCGACCCTGCGGCCGCCTCCGAGCCAGGAGTCCAGCCCGGCGCCCCGCGCCTCCGCCCTGTAGGAGCCGAGCCTTTCATGCTCGAAGATTACTGCGCGTATTACCGGCACTGCTGCAGCCCCCCGGGGCCGCGGGGTCCCCCGCAGCCTCAAGCCCCCCGGCTTAAATACCCGTCAATGGCTGGGTCTGGAAGAGTACCCAGCGGTGAACCCAGGACATGGCTAGGCCTCCTCTCACCGTTGACAAGGTGCAGGAGTTTATCGGCGAGACAGTCTACGATCCCTACGGCCGCGTTGCCGGGAGGCTTGTGAGCTTCGAGAGCGACGTGGACGGCCTAGTGCAGAACGTGGTGGTCGAGACCGAGGATAGGGATGTACGCTTCATACCCGCCGAGGCCGTGGAGATCAAGGACGGCCGGATAATAGTCTGGCCCGAGTGGAAGACAATAGCCTACAAGGTTACAGCGAGCTACCAGAGGGCCCTCAAGAGGCTAAAGGGGCTTGAGGACATATACAGCAGGAATGAGATACCGAGCGTGGTCTACCACGAGATGAGGAAGAGGCTGAACGACAGCCTCTCAAAGCTGAAGGAGGAGGCTAAGAAGCTGCGCGAAATTATCAACAGGAGAATGCACGAGATAGAGGATAACAACCTCAAGCTTGACCGCGCCATAGCGAATCTCAAAGTATCCTACATGGCCGGCGAGATAGGGGAGAAGGCCTACAAGACCGCTATAGAGCGCCTCCGCGGCGCTAAGGACAGCAATACCAGGGAGCTAGAGGACCTGAAGAACACGAAGGGCAGGATTGAGGCCCTCGAGAACGGAGCTATAGAGCTGGCTAAGACCAAGAGCGAGGCCAAGGCCGAGAAGGAGAAGAATACAGCCCCCGCAACGGTGCAGGGCCTCCAGCCTATACCAGTGAAGGTGATAGAGGGCTAGCCTCGGAGACACCCAAGCCTGCCCATTCCCTACCCATAGCCGTGCCTCCCGGGTTTTTGCCGTGCCAAGCCTACAATACACCGAAGCTTCTTGTCCGCCCCGGGCACCCCATACCTCATCAGAGTCGGTTAGCTTCACTGGCCCCTATCACTCTCTCACTATTCTTCTCCATGTTCTCTGGTATCAGCCGGCCCCCTCCCAGGCAGCGTGCGTCTCCACCAGTACCACCGGGGTATTAGCGCCTGCTATAGCGGCGGCATATCCTCTGCAGCGCTGTGGCCCGCGCTTCTGGTACTCTCTCTGTGTTAGCAGGGTGGAAGGGCTAGCTAACCGAGTCAACGGGAAGACTGTGACCGGGCGCGATAGCAGAGTAGATGGTAGAGGTAAAGCAGGGGTGACCCACCATGGCGGCTCTAGTTTCACGCTTACTCCAGGCCCTGGGGCTGGGAGGCGGCCGGGAGCCCAGTATAAAGGAGAGGATAGACGAGGTCATAGTGAAGCTCGAGCTTATAGAGGATAATGTGGCGGAGCTTCGGTATAAGTTCGAGCAGAGGAGCCGCGAGCTCTTTGAGAAAGTGGTCTCCCTACTCCGCCGCGGCGAGAAGAGCCGGGCCGCTATATATGCGGGAGAGGTAAGCCAGGTGAGGAATATACTGAAGATGGTTATCGCGGTTGAGAACCTAGTAACAATGACCAAGGAGAGGCTTAAGACCGTGAGGGATGTGCGCGAGCTAGGCCAGACCCTCATGGTGTTCGGCACCGCGCTCGAGGAGGTGAAGGACCAGGTGCGCGCGATATACCCGAACCTTAACATAGCATTCGAGGAGCTATCCAGGAGCGTCAAGAGCATGATAGTGGAGACCAGCATAGATGCTGTAGGCGACATAGACCCGGCGGTGATAAGCAGCAGTGCTATCGAGGTACTCCAGGAGGCCATGAAGAAGGCTGAGGAGAGGATAAAGAGCGAGTTCCCGGAGCCCCCTGTGGAGCCCGTGATAAGGCTTCAGACGGCGGGGAGGCAGCTGGTGGCGCTGGGGGCCCCTACCGGCGGCGCCGGGGCGGCCGTTGGGAGGCCCAGGGGCGAGGAGCTGGAGAGGCTGGTGCTGGACTACATAATGGAGCATAACGGCTTCCTGGACATACGCGACTTCAGCGCCAGGTACGGGGTGACTAAGAGCGAGGTGCTTCAGGCGCTACATAGGCTGGCCGAGAAGGGTCTAGTAGCACTTGCCTGAGACCACTCTCCTTTCTCCCGGCCCTGGGGCCTCTGCTGGGGCGCCGCTTTACTCTCCGATTCTTTCTAGCTCTTCTATAGCGTCCTCCGTGAGCCTCCAGCCCATGGCGCCTAGTATCTCGCGCAGATGCTCCCGGTTCTCGGTCTTGGGTATAGCCACCACCCTCGGCCTGGATATCAAGTAGTTTAGCGCCACCTGGATCGGCGTCCTGCCGACCCGCTCGGCGATCCTCCTCACCACTGGGTGCTCTGCAACCCTGCCTCTCTCAAGCGGTGTATAGGCTTGTATGGTCACATTATTCCGGAGCGCTAGGGGGGAGGAGCTTCTCCTCCACCCAGCGGCGGTGAAGCACGCTGTAGTGAACCTGGTCTACAACTATCTCCGCGCTAGCGGTGGCGTGGAGGGCCTCCTCGAGCTCCCGGTCGTCAAAGTTGCTCACCCCTATGTAGCGGGCGTAGCCCTTCCCTATAGCGATCTTCTCCAGCCTCCTAACCTGCTCCGAGACCGGCATACCCTCGAGAGGCCAGTGGATGAGGATCAGATCCACGGTCTCGACGCCGAGCCTCCGGAGGCTAGCCCTTATGGCCTTCTCAAGCTCCTCGAAGCTGCGGAGCCTCCAGGGCAGCACCTTAGTGGTTACGAACACTCTCTCCCTGCCAACCTTCCTAAGGACCTCTCCGACAAGCTCCTCGGCAGTGCCCTCCCCGTACATCTCGGCTGTGTCTATGTTATCCACCAGCCCCGTCTCAATGGCCTCTACAAGGGCCTCGAAGGCTCTGCGAGGGTTGCGTATAGCCCAGGTGCCAAGCCCTATGGCTGAGACCGTGTCGCCGCCTATAGGCTTCCTATCGCCGTTATCCACCGGGAAGAGGGGCATAGTCCTCAGCCTCGCCCGGGGCCTGGGGCGCCGGGGCTCATTATTACCCCTGCCGCGGGAAATGAGTGGTGGACATAGACGCGCTGGTTGGGCTATTTTACTGCTATCCCCCAGTGGAGCAGGGCTGTGTGAACCATAGCCGCCCCCACGCCTGCCACGAATAGTGATGTTATCCTGGTGAGGATCCTCATGGTGCTCCAGCCTAGGACGCGGAGCATTGCCTCTGAGGCGACGAGGATAGCCCACACCGTGCCCACGGCAGCCAGTATGGCTGCGAACAGTGCTGCTCCGCCACCCTGGCTGGAGAATACTATGACATAGGTCATGGTTGCTGGGCCGACCAGCAGGGGCATGGCCAGGGGCACGAGGGCCGCATCCCTGGGGTCGGGAGCCATGGTCCTGGACTCGCCCTCAAGCCTATGGAGAGCTATGGCTATTAGGACGATCCCGCCTGCCAGCCTGAACTCATCAAGGTTTATCATGTAGAGTCTGAGCAGGAGGTCCCCTGTCAGGGCTACGAGGAGCAGCAGGATGGCCGTGGCGGCTGCTACTAGGTTTGCAAGCCTCCTCCTCTCCCAGGGGTGGAGCTTGCCAGCTATGTCGAGGAATATGGGCGCGGCGCCGAAGGGGTTCATTATAAAGACGAGGGTGGCGTAGTAGGTGACGAACTCGCCCAGCGCCCCCACGCCGGTCATGAGGGTGGCTACACCCTCCCCCGGGGGGCTAGGCTAGAGCTGCCAGCTGGAGAGGTACTCCTTCTGCTCCTCCGTCAACCTATCAATCTCTATCCCCAGGGCTCTTAGCTTGAGCCGTGCCACCTCCTCGTCTACTTCCCTTGGCACCATATAGAGCCTCGGCTCCAGCTTGCCGCGGTTCTTCACAAGATACTCTACGGAGAGAGCCTGGTTGGCGAAGCTCATGTCCATGACCTCGCTGGGGTGGCCCTCCGCTGCTACAAGGTTCACTAGGCGGCCCTCGGCTAGGAGGTATATCCTGCGGCCGTCGGGGAGCCTGTACTCAGTGACATTAGGCCTTATCACGCGCTTGGATACAGCCATCTCCTCCAGGTCGGGGACCCATATCTCCACGTTGAAGTGGCCCGCGTTTGCCAGTATGGCACCATCCTTCATGACCTCTATGTGCTCCCTGCGTATAACCTTCTTGTTCCCCGTGGCTGTTATGAAGACGTCTCCGCGGCGAGCCGCCTCCATCATCGGCATTACGTCGAACCCGTCCATAACGGCCTCGAGGGCCTTTATAGGGTCGACCTCGGTTACTATGACGCGGGCGCCCATACCCCTAGCGCGGTTCGCTATACCGCGGCCAACCCAGCCGTAGCCTGCAACAACCACTATCTTGCCCGCCAGGAGGATGTTGGTGGCCCGTAGTATCCCATCTATGGTGCTCTGGCCCGTGCCGTAGCGGTTGTCGAACATCGTCTTGGTCTTTGCGTCGTTAACCGCTATAGCCGGGTAGCGGAGGACACCCTCCTTCTCCATGGCGCGGAGCCTTATCACCCCGGTCGTTGTCTCCTCCGTGCCGCCCCACACCCTGCCGGCCACGTCGGGGTACTCCTTGTGAAGGGTGGCGTGAAGATCGCCTCCATCATCTATAACTATGTTGGGCTCCCACTCCGCCACCCAGCGGATGCAGGAGAAGTACTCGTCTTCGCTCATGCCCCGCCAGGCGCAGACCTCCACGCCATCATGCCTCGCCAGCGCCGCCGCAACCTCGTCCTGGGTGCTTAGGGGGTTGCTCGCGGCGAGCCGGACCTCCGCGCCCCCTGCGACGAGAGTGCGGACCAGCGCCGCAGTCTCCTTGGTTACGTGGAGCGTGGCGCCGACACGCACATCCTTCAACGGCTTCTCCCGCTCAAACCTCTCCCTGATAAACCTCGCCACTACAGGCATGTGCATCTCTGCCCATTCTATCTGGAGCATGCCCTTGTCCGCTAGCCAGGGGTCCCGGATCTTGCTCGCCAACCCACCCAGCCCACTAGGGCCGAGGGGGACCCCAGGCTAAAGAATGATGCCTCCACGGGCTATAGCCGTCCAGAAGCTTGAGAGGCTGACTCCGTGGAGGTGGAGGGCCGCCAGAGGCTGCAGGGGCCTAGGACCAGTGTTGGGGTTGCTGGGGCATGGTGGGCCCGGGGGGATTTGAACCCCCGACCTCCGGGTCTCTCCCTCTCATCCGTGGGCTCGACAGACCCGGCGCCTGTGGACCGGAGCTAAGGGGTCTGGAGCCCGGCGCTCTGCCTGGCTGAGCTACGGGCCCATCCAGGCAGTCTCAGGGCCCACCATGACGCTCATCCCCGCGCCTCGGTGGAGCGCGGGTCAGCCGGGGGTTCAACCCACGAGGCTAGGGGGCAGCTGGAGGGGTTTATTCCTTACCGTCTCTGCAGGCCTCGGCCAGCACGCAGCCCGCGCCGGGGCAGCCTAGGACGCGGAGCGCCCTCATGGCTAGCGACGCGGTCTTGGGATGGATGCCCAGCCTCGCGGCAGCCTCCCTAGGGGCTGCAGCTCCCTCCAGCACCGCCCTGTAGACCCAGCAGGCAAGGCTCAGCGGCACCGTATAGCCCCGGAGGCCCCTCCTAGGCCTCACGGCGACCAAGACCAGGCGCCCGGGCGTCAATAGCACGAACTTGTTAGGAGCCCTTGCAGCATAGTATACCCGGCCTACCAGGCCGGCGCCGCGCTCGGTAACCTCTATAGAGGACCCGTTAACCGTCACGAGGCCTCGGCGCGCTGCAGCCCAGAGCAGTCTCCGGACCGTGGAGCCCGGCACGCCAAGCAGCCCGGCGAGGGTGCGCCTGTCAAGCCCCTGCCTCGTGTAGGCTAGGAAGAGGATAGGCAGGAGCCACTCTAGACCCATGGAGCCCCTGCCACCCCAAGGAGGCGGGAGCCCACACCCGGGAGAGAGCCCCCGTCGGCCCCTTTATTATCATAGCACACGAGAGGAGAGCTGGAGGGCCGGCCCCCGGGCTCCAGAGAAAACTAGAGAAAAGCTAGATAAAAACTAGAAGGTTAAGCTAGACAGCCCGCACCCCCAGCGCTGCCTTGGTGCTAGCTGCATATCGGGTAGTCGTCTGGGACCTTGGCGCGGAAGTACTTGCCTGTCTCGGGGCTCTTGAATAGGCCTATCTTTACTCCCTTCCTCCCCCTGGGGGCTAGCTGCCACACCTTGATCGGCACCAGCTCCGCCTCCTTGCCGGTCGTGGGGTCACGAACCCTCACAGCCTTCTCACACGCCAAGCACAAACACCCCCACTAACTCCCCTTACTCCGGTAGTAGTGGCGGGACTTGCATACAGTTGAATGTATCCATTCAGAGTACACGCCGATCTACATGCAAAGGTTCTCGCCCTGCCTTGCCGCGGCAAGCCCGTGTATGCCCAAGACGCAATCAGAGAGGCTATGATACATGAGCGGGGCCGGCCTAGAGCACATGGCCTGGTAATACGCTGGGTGTCGGGGGAGCCGCCGAGCGATAACTTGATAAATCCCGCGAGCAGCCCGGATTCCTAACCATGGAGTCTGGGCCCGTAGCTCAGCCCGGCAGAGCGCCCGGCTCATAACCGGGTGGTCGGGGGTTCGAATCCCCCCGGGCCCACCACCTTCTCCGGCTCCTGCCTATGGGCGCTGCTGCATCCCTCCCTTAGACCGGTCTCCTCCCAGTACACGTGTCAAGCCGCGCCGGCAAGCATCTGCTCGGCGCCGGCGCTATAGCGGATAAACCGCGTAAAGTTGATAAAACCTCCAGCCGGGGTGGCTGTCGTAACGGCCGCCGGGCAGGGATGCCGCCGTAGCTCAGCGGGTAGAGCGCCGGGCTGTTAACCCGGTGGTCGGTGGTTCGAATCCACCCGGCGGCGCCACGCATCCTGTTATCCCTCTACTAGAGGCCCCCGGGCGCATGCCCCGTTCTTCCTACCCCCCGGGGGGTGCCGCCCCGCCGCGATGGTTTGTGCCTGGAGGCGGGCTCCCTCAACGATTCTTCTTACTGAAAAAGTTATTTAAAGGCATTTATGGTTTGCTTGTGTGCTACCGGTTTACCGGCTGCTGTGGCGCAGGGTTCTCCCGGGTCAGCCTCTGCGGGGCAGTAGAGCGTTGAGCCGGCTAGGGGATAGGCTGAGGGAGATACTGGGCAGCGACAAGGTGGTCACCGACCCCATTATAATAGAGCTTTACTCTAGAGAGGCTACGGGGCTCAACGCGGACACGCTCCCGGAGGCTCTTGTATTCGCGGAGAGCGCCGCGGACGTGTCGAAGCTGCTGGCTTTCGCCTACCGTTACGGGATCCCCGTGTACCCGCAGGGGTCCGCGTCCAGCCTCTCGGGCTCCGCGCTGCCCTCCGGCGGTGTGGTGCTCAGCCTTGAGCGTATGAGGCGCATAAAGGAGGTGAACGTTGTTGATGGTGTTGCCGTGGCGGAGCCCGGGGTCCGGATAGATGATCTCAATATAGAGCTCGCTAGGTATGGGTACATGTTCCCCGTCGACCCTGCCAGCTCCTCCGTGGCCACTGTCGGCGGTGCCGTCAACACGGGTGCTGGAGGGCTACGGGGAGCCAAGTATGGTACAATGAGGGACTGGGTACTCGGGCTCGAGGTGGTGCTTCCCGACGAGGAGGGTACGGTTATGCGGATTGGCTGTAGGACTGTGAAGTGCCGGCAGGGCTACGACCTGGTTAGGCTTATTGTGGGCAGTGAGGGCACGCTTGCCGTAGTCACCGAGGCGACGCTGCGCATAGCTCCGCTCCCTGAGGCCGCTGTCACACTGCTCGCCTTCTTCGATGATCTCCAGGGGCTACTGGATACCGTGGTCGAGATAAGGTCGGAGGGCGTGCAGCCTCTAATAATGGAGTTCATGGAGCGGCGCACCGTGGAGCAGGCAGCCGGCTTCCTAGGCTGGCACGGCAAGCTGAGAGGCCACATGCTCCTGGTGAGTGTTGACGTTAACCGCGAGGCTGCCAGCCGGGTTCTAGCATGGCTGGAGAGGGTGGCCAGGGGTAATGGAGCGGGCCTAGTCTATACGGCTAGGAGCCTGGAGGAGGCTGAGAAGAAGGGGCTCTTCCAGCTCCGTAGGAGCCTCTTCCCCGCGCAGGTTGAGCTGTCTAGGAGGCTTCTCGGCTCCGAGAGGGTGCAGGTCTATGTGGAGGATATAGCTGTGCCGCCCTCGAGGCTTGCAGAGGCTGTGGAGAGGCTCCTGGAGCTGGAGGAGAAGTACAGGCTCCCCATGATGCTCGGCGGTCATATAGGTGACGGCAACCTTCACCCTGCCGTGGGCTTTGACCCCGGGGACCCTGAGGCTAGGAGGAGAGTTTGGACCTGGTTCCACGATGTCATGAGGCTCGCTGTGGAGCTGGGCGGCACTGTCAGCGCTGAGCACGGGATAGGTGTGCTGAAGAAGGAGGGGCTCAGGATGGAGCTGGAGGCCCTAGGCTCCCTGAAAGCGCTGGAGATCATGAAGGCGATTAAGCGGGTCTTTGATCCGAAGGGGATACTGAACCCTGGCAAGGTGGTGTAGGTGTGCCGGACCTGGAGAAGCTGCGCGAGGCCGCGCGGCAGGAGGCCGAGATGTGCCTCTACTGCGGCTTCTGCGAGGCGGTGTGCCCGACCCTCAGCCACGGCCCTCACCGGGGCTACGGGCCCCGTGGCCGCCTGGCTGTGGCGGCGCGGCTCTTGGCCGGAGGGAGGGCTTCTGGGGAGGCCCTTGCCTCTATCTACTCCTGCCTCCTCTGCAGGGCCTGTACCCTGAGGTGCCCCGTCTCCATAGATGTGGCTGATATAATGCGTGTTGTACGTGTCCTCTACAGCTCTGGAGGGCTGGAGGGCGAGCGGCAGGTGGAGATACGGGTTAGGGGGTGAGCCCCGGGGTTGGATCTCCGCTCTGTGCTCTCAGCCATAGCTGAGACCACTCTACGCACCGGGCTGCCGGTGCCAGCGCCTCGGGAGGCTGTGTACCGGTGGGCCCAGCCCCTGGGCCTGCCGCGTAACGGCCGGGTATACCTCTACACCGGAGCCCTCTACCAGCTAGTCCCCTACATAAAGGCCTACGTCTCGCTGCTCGAGCAGCTCGGCAAGGGGGGCTCTAGGCTCGCGAAGCTCGCCTCCACGAGGCTGGCAGAGCTGGCAGCAAGGGTGGTGAGGCCCGATAGGCGGGAGAGCGAGCTTGTGGAGGGGATACTCTCCTCGATAGCCCGGCTCCTCTCGAGGGCTGGGGTCGAGTACGCCTATCTCTACGAGGACGACTTGTATAGCGGGGTGCTTCTCTACGACCTCGGGCTCGAGGAGGCGTTCAGGAAGCACGCGGCGAGAGTCTATGAAGCGTTGAGGAGGAGGGGCGCCGAGAAGCTGATAACGGTGGACCCTCACACCACCTATGTTATGCGCAGCGTCTACCCGGAGTACGTGGAGGGCTTCAGCATAGAGGTGGTTAACTACCTGGAGCTGCTTGCCGAGAGGCTCGGCTCCAAGCCGGCCCGAGCGCCTGGCAGCCTAGGCGCCATGGTCATTCACGATCCCTGCCTCTACGCCAGGGCGCTGGGCATAGTAGAGCAGCCTAGGCGCCTCCTGAAGGCTGCCGGGGTGGAGGTTCTCGAGCCGAGGAGAAGTGGGAGAATGACCTACTGCTGCGGGGGGCCTGTCGAGGCCCTCTCCCCCAGGCTAGCGCGGAGGATCGCTGAGGCAAGGCTCCGGGAGCTTAGGGAGAAGTCGGAGAGGGTGGTCACCTTATGCCCCATCTGCTATGCTAACCTCTCGAGGGTGGCCAGGGACGAGACTATAGTGGATATAGCGCTGGTGCTTGCCAAGGGCTTCCTCGGCGTCGATGGGGGTGCTGCAGCTGGTGAGTAGAGTCCTCCGCGAGGTCGAGGAGGCTCTCGAGGACGATTCGCTGAGGAGGGCCCTGGAGAGAGCGGCGGAGAATAATGAGAGGAACGTGGCCAGGGTGCTGGAGAGGCACCCGGAGGTAGAGCACCTAGCCAGAGAGGTTGAAGAGGCCAAGAAGAGCGTTATCGAGAGGCTAGACTACTATATAGATAAGGCTATGGAGAGCCTGCGGCGTGTCGGGGCCAGGCCGTACCTTGCCGAGACCCCGGAGGAGGCTAGGGAGATAGTTGCCGGCATAGTTGGGCGCGGGAAGCTAGTGGTTATGTCTAAGAGCATGGTTGCCGAGGAGCTAAGGCTCCGGGAGCACCTGGAAGCCCTTGGCAACAGGGTCTGGGAGACGGACCTGGGGCAGCTGCTCGTGCAGCTTGAGAACGGTAGGCCCATGCACACGATCGCCCCGGCGGTCCACATTAGCCGCGTGGAGGCGGCGAGACTGGTCTCTGAGCGGCTCGGGCTTGAGCTATCTTCCGGCAGCCCTGAGGAGATCGTTGAGGCTGTGCGCCGGTTTCTCCGGGAGAAGCTGGTGCATGCAGACGTGGGTATTACCGGCGCTAACGCGGTGGCCGCCGACACGGGCGCCGTGTTCCTAGTGGAGAACGAGGGCAACATTAGGATTGTATCCGGCCTCTCCAGGAAGCACGTAGTAGTTACGGGCGTCGACAAGATAATGCCAACCATACTGGATGCTTTCAAGGCTGTCCTGGTGCAGGCTGCCTATGCTGGCCTCTACCCGCCGACCTACGTGAACGTCACCGCTGGACCCAGCAGCACTGCCGACATTGAGCTCCACCGTGTCTATGGCGCCCAGGGGCCAAGGGAGGTTCACGTAGTGCTAGTTGACAATGGCAGGAGGAGGGCTGCAAGGCATCCGGTTCTCTCGGAGCAGCTGCGCTGCATCCGCTGCGGCAGGTGCCAGCTGGAGTGCCCGGTATGGCAGCAGTCTGCGAACCACTGGGGAGGAAGGGTCTATGGAGGCCCTATGGGGCTCGGCTGGACCGCCGTAACCGAGAGCCTTGAGGTGGCTGCCGAGGCTGCAATGCTCTGCCTCGGCTGTATGAGGTGCGACCTAGTCTGCCCCATGGAGATACCCTTGTCGAGGATAGCGGCTTGGCTGAAAAGGCAGTACACCAGGAGGATGGGGCTATCCGGGTGACCCTCGTGCGGCCTAGCAGGGTGTTCAGTGTAGACGAGTACGTCGCCTTCTCCTCAATGCCTGGACCCTGGGACCTACCATACATATCCAAGAGCTTCGACGTGGTTATAGCCGCTGTCGAGAAGCACGAGCTGGCATACGACCCGCGGGAGCTGCGGGTTGAGAGGTTCATCCACCTCCCGGTACCCGACTACATGGGGCCGAGCCTCTGGCAGCTCTACTATGCTGCAAAAACTGCTACGAAGATGGCCGAGGAGGGGAAGAGGGTCCTCATCCACTGCATGGGCGGTAGAGGTAGGAGCGCCACGCTGGCAGCAGGCTACCTCGTCTACCGCTACGGCTTCTCCGCCCGCCGCGCTATCATGACGGTTAGGAGGATACGGCCGGGGGCTGTCGAGTCGGCGTGGCAGAGGGGTGTGCTGAGAGCCTTCGAGGCCGCGCTTACCGTGGGGGAGGAGAGGCTTGAGCCGTTCTACGGGGACGGGGTGGCCGGGGATCTGCTCCGGCTGGCGGGCCAGGCGGCGGAGGCTATCACAGCCAGCGGCCTCGGCTCCATGGGGCTAGCCCTGGAGGTCGTGGAGGCTGCTCTAGCGGCGGGGAGGGCTGGGGCCGGCTCGGGCCGTGCAGCTACACTGGTTGGAAAGCTGCTCTCGGTTCTAGACTCCTCTAAGGCCTTTGCCGAGATAGATATAGTAGAGGACGAGGAGGGGTACACCCTCTACCTACGCTGCACCAGCTATACAGAGTTCTGCGACCTTCTGGCGGAGGATGTGCGTACCGCCCTATCGGGGCTGCTTAAGGCTGCTCTCCACGTCGAGGTTTCCTATGAGTAAGCTCTGCAGCCTAGTCAATCCTTAGCTGCTTCCTTGCGGTCCCACGGGGCTGGATGCAGGTAGCCCGTGCAAGCTGCAGTAATACCGACCTTGCAATCAGCTAATATACGTTAAACATGCTAGCCGCTGATGGCTGGCATACAGGGCTGAAGAGGGCAATTTTTAACTCCTGGTCCAATGTATAGCTGTACGTGGAGCGGTGGGAGTATGCTGTTACCCCCTCTGACCCTAGAGGCTAGAGTGCCGCGTAGGTTCAAGGAGCTAGCCGCAGCTGCGCAGGGCAAGCTAGGCGGCATATCCGGGCTAATAAAATTCTATAAGGATATGCTCTCGGGGGCCGCCGAGCCAGGGCAGCCTCCGAAGAAGGTCAGCGACATAGTCGGCGGTATTGTAAGGGTGGAGATGCTGGGAGAGAAGTACGTAGCGCTCAAGAACTTCGGTATGAACGACCTGCTCTACTACCTACGTATGATGCAGAGCTTCGGCCTGGTGAGGGTTATCGCCTACAGCGAGGCCCCGAGGAGGCTAAGCGACGTTGCACTTCAGAGGACGCTTCTAGGCGACACGGTGTTCAAGGCTGCCGACAGGCCAGAGGCTGCCGTGATGTTCGGCTTCTACATGGGCGTGGTGTTTGACACACCCGCCCGCCACACACTATTCGTAGGCAGCAATGCAGAGAGCATAATCGACATAGCTCTTGACGAGAAGTTCAGGAGTGCCAGCGCCTACAACACTGTGCTGAGCGGCCAGGTACTTCTCCGTGCGAGCGCCGAGCAGATGCTTGCCGGCGGCAGGGGCAGGCCATGGTACGAGCCCTTCAGCGATCTCAGCGGCATAGTGGCGCTGCTGGGTGCACTGCAGGCTGCCAAGATAAGGCCGTCCCCGGAGAAGATACTTGGCATAAGGATCCTTAGCAAGATAAAGAAGCAGGTGCTGAAGCTCGTAGACCCCTACGGCGACTACATGCTTGCCAGGGGTACCCTGGTGCTGGAGATAGACAAGCTAATCAACGAGCGCGAGGAGGACCCGCTGACTGGGGTGAAGTATGATAGCATAGGCGTCGGCATGGCTAAGGATGTGAGCTGGTTCCGCGGCAAGATACCGAGCAGGGCCTATAACGCGCTAGAAGCCATAGTAAAGGCCGTGAAGGAGAAGAGGGATGAGATAAAGGCTGAGCTGGACCAGCTCTTCAACCTAACCTTCGGCTTCGCCAAGCAGGGCAGCCAGTGAGGTCCAGGACAGCGGGCCTGGCGCAGCCTCCCCTCTCTTGTTTTATAGTTCCATGCCCCGGCTGTCCCGGGGCTCAATGTCTAGGGCGCTTATCCCCTTATTGGGCTGGATCTCGCGGAGTTGGCTCAAAGCTTAATTGTAATACCTTCGCCTCCTTCCCGCTATCCCAGGGAGCGCTTATCCTTGCGGAGCCTGCTGGATCTCGCCGCTGTGACGGAGACCGGGGCGATAGTGCTTGGAAGCCGGGTTGCTGTCGATGGTCATGCGCCGGGCTATGGTGTTAGGGTTGTGACGCACATACACCAGGACCATATTCTGGGGCTGAGGAGGAGCATACGGGAGGCATCGCTGATAGCTGCCACCCCGCTCACACTGGACCTGCTCGAGGCTGCTGGCTACAGGATACCGCCTAGCAAGAGGCTTTCCCTACCTTACCGGGTCCAGGTGTCCGTGGAGGGCGATGTGCTTTCTCTAAGAAGGGCTAACCATGTGCCTGGAGCCGCTGAGGTCTTGGTGGAGCTGGAGAACGGGGTACGGGTGGGCTATACCGGTGACTTCAAGCTGCCCGGTACCGAGGTGCTGAGCGATCTAGACGTGCTTGTCATAGATGCCACGTACGGGCTCGAGGACTGGGTCAGACCGTGGCAGGAGGAGATCGACCTGCTGTTAGCCGATGTGGTCCGGGAGGGGCTCTCCCACGGCCCCGTATACCTCTATGGCTACTATGGGAAGATCGAGGAGATAATGCTGCTGCTCCGCAACCAAGGGGTTGACGCACCCTTCCTTGTGAACCAGCGTGTTGGCCGCAGCGTCGAGGTTCTCGAACGTCATGGGTACCGCGTGGGCGACGTGGTGGTGGAGGGTACCCGGGAGGCCGTGGAGGTTAAGCGTAGCGGCTGGTACATAGGCTTTCGCCACTATAGTAGCTGGCGTAGGCGTAGATCGCTGCCTGGAGAGAACGGCGCGAGGCCTGTCCACGTACTGCTAACCGGCTGGGAGTTTAGGGAGCCTTTCCGGAGGCTGGGCCCGCGGGAGTTGGTAGTATCGTTCAGCGACCATGCTGACTTCAGGCAGCTGGTAAGCTACGTGGAGGAGGCCCGGCCGCGGCTGCTTGTCGCTGACAGCTATCGTGGGGGTAGGGCTGCCGCTTATTTCGCCTCCTACGTGTCTAAGCGTCTCGGAATACCAGCCGTGGCTCTGCCAGGGGGTGGAGTCGATGGCGTCTAGGGAGGATATGAGCCTGGAGAAGCTGGCTTGGCTTTCCCGCATAAGCCTCGGGGAGGAGGCTGAGGAGCTTAGGAGGCGTATAGAGAGGGCCAGGAGGCTGATAGACAAGCTTCTAGAGGCCAGGTTGGAGGGTGTTGAGCCTCTCTACCACTCTACCGGCAGCGAGGGGCTCCTCCGTGAGGACAAGCCATCTGGGAGCCTGGACCGGGAGAGGGCGCTCCTTAACGCTGCCAGGGTGGAGAAGGGGTTCGTGGTAGCTCCGAGAACTGTTGAGGAGTGAGGGGGCCTAACCCCTCGGGAGGCCAAGCCTCCTCTTTATCTCGCGTGCCGCCTCGGCAACGGTGTCCATGTCTCCGGGGCTCGATATGAGCAGGCCGTCCACGTAGCTCTTTACCTTCTCTGCAAACCTTATAGCCTCGTCCAGGCTATATATCGGCTGGTCTGCCAGCATCATCTTGAGCTTCTCGTAGTTCTTCTTACTAGCCACTATCACGTATGGGTAGAGCGTTTTCCCCAGGCTCCTGGCGAGCTTGCTAACCTCGGCCAGCCTCTCTATCGAGTAGTTTGCACGGAGCACTAGGTAGAAGCTGAGAGGGGCCTCGAGCCGCGAGCGGATGGCCTCCATGGGGTATCGCAAGCTAAGCATGGCACCAAGCCTCGGGGATCCATGCAGCCTCTTGGCTGCTATACTTGCAGCCTCCTCGACAGTCAGCTCCTCTACAGTGCCCCCTAGGGCTGGTCTGTCACCGCGAAGCAGTACAGCCTCCTCTACACCGGCGGCCCTTAGGCCGCCAAGTATGCTCAGCAGCCCTACAGTGTTGACATCCACTATCCGCACGTGGGGAACTACATCGATGAAGTACTTAGCCTTTATGTAGGCTGCTAGCACTGCTGCACTCGCTATAGGCCTTCCCATGGGGGCCTCAGGTATGTCTATAGCGTCCACTGCCTGAGCGAGCTTCTCTACGCGAAGCGCTAGCTTGTCGGGGTTCTTCGTGGGTTCAAGCTCTCCCAGCAGACGCATGTACCCCTCGCCTCCTGATGGCTCGATGCAGCCCAGGCACTGTCCCTGGCCCGCAGCCGCATTGGTCCTGCTCTAGCGAGAATCTAGCCGGCATTAGCCTCCTTATATCTTCCACCGGGGCTGGCGCAGCACCTAGGCCAGCCTGGCTCTGTCTCTAAGCTCTCTAACAGCCTCTGCCAGTCTCTTGGCCTTCTCCGGGTCTATGGGGTTAGCTGTCCTGCCACCATACTTTATTGACGAGCCTACTATGAACCCGTCCACTATGTTCCAGTATAGCTGTAGATTCTCCTGCCTCAGCCCGCTTCCAAGGAGGACTGGCTTCGGCGAGCCCCGCTTTATGAAGGCAACATACCCGGGATCTGGGGGCCTTGAGGTGGCCTGCCCGCTTGCTATAACTGCATCCATATAGCCTCTCTCCACACAGTCGCTAAGGACAGCGCCGAGGTCATAGCTTCCGAGAGGGTAGCTATGCTTTACATCTATGTCTGCGAAGACCATTATGTGTCTATCAAGCTGTTTTCTCATCTGCTCCACCTCCCTCGCCGCTGGGGCCAGAAGCCCCTCTGGCGAGAGCCTGGTGTCGCAGTAGGCGTTAAGCCTGATGAACCTGGCGCCGGTGGCATAGGCCACAGCAAGGGCTATGGAGGCGTTGTTTCGCAGCACGCTCAATCCTACGGGGAGCTTTGTTGATCTCACCACCTCCCTTGCCACGACACTGAGGACAGCGGTCAGCACGTCATCACGGCCTGCCACCGCGAAGGGCTTATCGCCGTAATTCTCTATTATAACTGCATCGAAGCCTGCCTCTTCGAGTTTGCCTGCCTCGTTAACCGTGTACTCGACCAGCCTCTCGACATCGCCATGGCCCCTGGGCGAGGAGGGTGTTGCGGGTAGATGCACTACTCCTATCAGCGGCTTGAAGCCGAGTACAGGTATTTTGAGCGGCTCAGCGCCATCCTCTCTCCGCACGGTTTTCGGCCCTCGACCTTTTTCATCACAGCACGTTGCTATAGGCTCTAATGGGCTCTAAATATATAAGGAGGCTCGGTGTCCCTGAACCCCCTATAGTGGCCTAGGGATGTGGATGCGCTGTCCCCAATGGGACCGTTGAAAGGATGACAGGCCTCCCCCTTTGCCGAAACCTCCCAATAAAAGTGGTTACTGGTTGCCGGAGCCAGGGCCGGTTGTTAGTCTCGTCCCCGCTATGCTACTTGCCCCCGACAACCTCCTTGAGTATTGATCTGACCTTGTCTTCGAGTCTCGACTCGGTTGTAGCCCCCATTATCACGTCGGCCACGTGGCCGTTTACGAATATTATTGTTGTAGGTATGTTTTCGACATTGTAGCGGTCAGCTATCTCGGGTAGCTTGTCTGTGTCAAGGTATGCGAAGAGTACCTTGCCGTTGTACTCCTCTATAAGGCGGCGTGCCACGCGCCGGAAGACTGGAGTGTAGGCCTTGCAGGGGTTGCACCAGGGCGCGGAGAACTCTACCACGGCTACTGGATACCTCTCTATCACCTTATCAAAGTCCTTCTCTATGTAGTAGAGGGGGTCTCCCAGATCCTGCTCTATGCGTCTTATCTTCTGCTCTACAAGCTTCCGCAGCTCTGCAGCTACCTCGTCTACGCTGCTCATCCGGTGCCACCCGCGCATCCTTTGCTGGCGGGGCCTACGTTTAATTGTGCTGCAGTGGCGGTCAATGCGGGCTATCTTATTTTGAAGTCTCCCGGGCAGCTTATGGTGCGGCGAGTCTAAGGCACGGGGGCGTTTGGGATGCGGGTCTTTGTGGACGAACTTGTTGTGTCTACGAGGCAGCGTTTTGAAGCGGTTGACATAACGTCTGAGGTTGAGCGCATTGTCTCTAAGTCTGGGATAAGGAACGGCATGTGTATGGTTTTCGTACCTCATGCTACGGCTGCCATAATAGCTAACGAGGCCGAGCCCGGGCTTCTCGAAGACTATATAGACCTTGTTAAGCAGCTCTTTAAGCCGGACTACAAGTGGAGGCATAACCGGATAGATAATAATGCCCATGCGCACCTCGCAGCCGCCGTGATAGGCCCCTCAAGGGTATTCCCGGTTGCCGGCGGGAGGCTTGTCCGCGGCACCTGGCAGAACATCCTTCTACTCGAGCTCGATGGCCCTAGGAGCAGGAGGGTTATCGTAGAGGTGCTGGGGGAGTAGGATCATTGCCCCGGAGGCCCCAACTATATGTCGCGGATCCAAGGGATATACGTGAAGGCCGTGTGACCGACATCTACTTCACGCGGACAAAGAGGATCCTGGAGGCTAAGGGTCTCTGCGACACGCTTGTCAGGGCAGAGTTCCACGCCTACAGCCTCCCTAAGGGCTATGAATGGGCGGTGCTGGCTGGGCTCGAGGAGGCACTTGCCATACTTGAAGGCAGGAATGTGGACGTCTACGCCATGAGGGAGGGTACGCTCTTCAAGCCCGTAGAGCCCATTATGGTTGTTGAAGGCCCCTACTGCGAGTTCGCAGAGCTGGAGACCGCTATACTAGGCGTTCTTAGGCACGAGTCTAGTGTAGCCACCAAGGCTGCCAGGCTCCGGCTGGCTGCGGGGGACAAGGCTCTACTCTTCTTCGGCCTGCGCTCCGCACACCCGGCTCTGGCTCCAATGCTTGATAGAGCCGCCTACATAGGCGGCTGTGACGCAGTATCTGGAACCATATCGCGCGAGATGCTCGGCCTAGAGCCTAAGGGAACCATGCCCCATGCACTCATCATAGTCTTCGGGGACCCTGTAAAGGCCTGGAAGGCTTTTGACGAGATCGTTGAGCCCGAGGTGCCCAGGATAGCTCTAGTCGACACATTCTACGATGAGAGGTATGAGGCACTGCTAGCAGCTAAGACTCTCGGAGATAAGTTGTTCGGCGTGAGGCTTGACACGCCGAGCAGCAGGAGGGGCAACATGCGGCGTATCGTTGAGGAGGTGCGCTGGACGCTCAATCTACATGGCTACAACAATGTTAAAATAATCGTCAGCGGTGGCCTCGATGAAAACGATATAATAGAGCTTAGGGATGTAGCCGACGGCTTCGGCGTAGGCACCTCAATAGCCTTCCCGCCCAGCATAGATATAAGCATGGACATTGTAGAGGTTAAGAGGGGCGACAAGTGGATACCCATAACGAAACGCGGTAAGCTACCTGGAATGAAGCAGGTATACCGCTGCAAGCCGCTCAATGATACCATAGTGCCCTGGGGGCAGAAGCCGGAGAAAAACTGCGGCGATGGATCTGAGCCTAAACCGCTCCTAGAGAAGATCATGGAGAAAGGCGAGCTGCTGACAGAGGTACCGAGCCTTGATGAGATAAGGAACTATGTACTATCGCAGCTTAAGGAGCTGGGCGAGAGCTATACCAGCCCTAGCACCAAGCAGCATTAGGGCCCTAATTGCGTCCAGCCTGTGCTCCCTCACGAACCCATATCCTATATTAATGACCTTGCATGCACCGTTACCGCTATCAAGCAATCTCTCTATATCGATGACAACTGTACCGCTGTTGAGTGGTTTACCATAGCATAGCACTATGCACTCATAGCTGCATCCTAGATACATGCGCTTCCTATCTAGGAGGCCTACGTTTACCTTACTCTCGGTAGGCCCAAAGAGCCTTAGGTTCCTCACGCCCCTAGCGTCTCTCAGTGTAAGCTCCACCGGCCCCCCAGGTACACGCAGAGGGAGTCTAGGCCCCGCTTCAACAACCACATCCAATCCATTAACTCTGGCTGCAAGGTAGCCAGGCCTGCTAAGCTCCATCACTATATACAAGCGGCCCCTTCTAATATCTATGTCGAACCTCTCTATGGATCCTAGTACATCCTCCAATGGCTTGACAAGCCGCGCTTCCGTCTTGAGCAATATGCCGTTGTCGTTTACACCAACTACTCCTATATTATCACTGTTGACTAGATCCTCCACCGGGACCAAGGCGCTGTAGAGCCTGGCATGCTTCTGTGCAGACTTTACTCTAGCCTTTACAAACCGGGGAAGCACTAGCAGCTTGTAGAGCTCCATGTTAGTATCAACCCTAAACACAACCTCGACAATGTCTAGACCGCGTGGAACAACCTCCATCACTGTAACTTCTAGGGATAACTGGTGCTCACGTATTCTCTCGATCTCTGCCAGGGCTCCAGTGGCGTTTTCCCGCAGAGCAATCCTGGAAGCGTTTGGCCTAAACCCGAGCACATAGACTACATGAAATAAATTATTGTCCTCATGGAGCGTTAGTGGCTCTACCCTATTGTCTCCCACCAGCAGCTCTATGCTCTCTACACTATCTATTCCCACTAGTTTGCCCCAAGCCTCGAGTATTGATTGCCCGCAATAATTCTCTCTTAGGCAGAGAGTTCCGCTATTAGTTGTCCATAGCCTCGCTCCCTCAAGCCTAATCTCAGCATCAACCAATTTACCAAAGATCTCACTCTCCATTATAGAAACTAGGTTGCTGACGCCGCTCTCTCCCAGCTTTCCTGCACCCACAGCCCTGCTAAGCCGCCGTGAGCTGGGGGAAACCTCAAACAGTATTGACGAGACCCTACCCAGCTCTATAATAGAGACCTCATTATCCCTCGTTACGACCACGTAGGGAAACACGACAACAGCCTTATGGAGAGCCAGCGCCCTCTTGACGAGATTCAGCGCGTATGATGCTAGAGCGCTAGACCCGCCCATTATACGCCCATCACAGTCAAGTATGCTGTACCCCTCATAGGAGGGTATGGGGGAGGCATCTCGGCAGCGCACGAGCGGCTTTATGCCGCCCAGCTTATCCACAAGATATACAACATTATCGTTAGTATTGTAGAGGAGCACATCACCATCCATGCTGTAGCCTAGGGGCTCTAAGCTGCGCTCCACCGAGGGCACGTCGACAAAGCCTGCCGCGGGATTTACGAGGCGCACATAATCCTGGAAGAATAACGCTACCACGCCATTCCTATATTTCACGAGGCCCGGTTTCTCGCCTATTCTCAAATGCATAAACGAGCTAAGTGTGTCGAGTATGAGGAGGTACTCGCCCGCACGCTTATAGAGCACAAAGCTTGATACTAGATCAGATCCCTGGGTCACAACGTTGGCCTTGCTTATGCTATCCCATCTTTTACATCCGCTTGCACGGAAGAGGACCAGGAGATTTTGACTAAAGAGTCCTCTACGCTCATATATTATGGCGTGAGGGCCCTCCGCTATAACTTTAGACTCGCTATCGCCCGGCCTACAGCCACTAAAGCTATCTCCAATGGAGACCGTCTGCCCATCTATTAGGGGGACCAGCACGCTGTCATTGTTATTGCAGCTTAGTTTGAGGAGCCTCTCGTTGCCGCCTACAACTACTAGCCTCTGTGGAATACACCGCTGCAGGTTACCAAAGCTGTTATGCTGCCCTCCAATGGATATGCTCCTAATGGCAAAGGGCATAACCAGCATGTAGTATCTTCTAGTGTCCATAGACCCCTGGTTTCTCGCGTAGCCCTGGCCGGTCACCGTTAGAGGGGGTTGGCCGGAGCTAAGGCAGGCCGGCAGGACTGTGGGGATCTGCTAGGGGGAGGTTGGCCGGTGTAGAAGGAGTGGCGGCGGGGGCCCGCTCTCTGCGGGCTGTGGTAGCGGGGGGTGGATTTGAACCACCGACCTCGGGGTTATGAGCCCCGCGGGCTACCAGGCTACCCTACCCCGCTATGCTACCCCGCCATCCGCCATGTTACTTCTTCACGGGTCCCCGCTCTACTTATAAGCTTTACGGGCTTACCTTGTTAGCCCGGCAGCCACTGCACCCGGGAGGGGATGACTGGCCTCCCCGCAGCAGGGCCGACCCATAGGTGGGGAGAGGGTGAGCTGGAAGGACCCCACAACCCGCAGGGACATTGCATACCTACTCCTGACAATAGTCCCTCCAGGCTACACGATAACCTATAATGCTCTAGCCCAGTTGTTAGGTACCTCACCCAGGGCTGTGGGAGCATATATGAGGGCAAATAGGGACCTCATAGTAGTGCCCTGCCACCGCGTAGTAGCGAAGAGGAGGCTGGGTGGATTCAGCAAGGGCATCGACTTCAAGAAGAAACTCCTAAAAATAGAGGGCGCACTTGACGGGAAAGCCCGGCCCAGGAACGTTATAGACTCGCCCAGCGAGTTCTGGCAGGTTGCAGAGAAGCATGGGAGAGGCATTGAAGTAGACCTTGATGACCCATGAAGGGTAAAGGTACAGAGCGTCAGGGGCCGTGCGCTGGACCTCCCTCCTCAGACCACAGGGAACTCATCATGCTCCAGGCATGGTCAGCTAGGTGTTGGCTCAGCATAGCGATGATGACGACCTTTGGGCCCGACCCCCCTTAGCAGGCAGTCCACTAGGCCTGGGGGGTGAAGAGGCTGGCGGAGCACTGATCCAGACTAGGAGGGGTTCGGCCCTGGCCACTTCCCTCACCGCCAACTCGGTCAAAGGGTGTGCACCACATCCCCCACGGCGGAGACTAGAAGCACCCCGGACCCGCCATTTAAAGAATAGCCGCCCAGGGGTTTGCCTGTCCAGCTAAGCCTATTAGAGTAGCAGAAGTCGATCAAACCCCAGCCTACGGGGGCTAGAAATGGCACAGCTAGAGTTCAAGCCCAGGACAGTACGCGGCAAGAGGTGGAAGTACAGGATAGACGACTTCCCAGAGCCCTACCGCACGCTCTACAGGATACTCGAAAGGCAGGGCTACATTATAGTCGGGCGCCACAGCGTCGTCAAGAAGTGCCACTGGACCCATGCGGCTCTAGTGGAGAACAGGTTCTGCTACAAGTGCAAGTTCTATGGCATCGAAAGCCACCGGGACGTACAGATGAGCCCTGCAGCGCTATGGTGCTGGAACGCATGCCTACACTGCTGGAGGCTGAGGCCCACCGACACCCTCAAATGGGACGACACCAAGCTGCCATGGGTGGATGACCCCGACCTCATAGCCGAGGGCAGCATTGAGGCACACCGCGAGTCGCTCATGGGCTACTGGGGCCATCCAAAGTTCAACGAGAGAATGAAGCGCATGCTTGAGGAGGCAATGAACCCTGTACACGTGGCCATAAGCCTCACCGGCGAGCCTGCCCTCTACCCGAGGCTCGGCGAGCTTATACAAGAGTACCACAAACGTGGCATGACGACATTCCTCGTCACACGTGGAGTCCGCCCCGACGTTCTTGCAAACCTGGAGGAGGAGCCCTCCCAGCTCTACATAAGCATAGAGGCCTGGGACAAGAGCAGCTATAACAAGTTTAACAAGCCTCTTGTACCCAGAGCCTGGGAGCTAACACTCAAGACGCTAGAGCTCCTGCCAAGCTTCTCAAGCCCCACTGTGATAAGGTTCACGCTAGTTAGGAGCTTCAATATGCATGAAGATGCCTTGAAGGCCTGGGCTAAGATGGTTGAGATAGCGCAGCCCACCTATGTGGAGTTCAAGTCCTACATGCATGTCGGCGCGGCCAGGAACAGGCTCAGCCGTACTGATATGCTGCGCCACTTGGAGATCCTAGCCTTCGCCAAGAAGTTCGCCGATATGACAGGCTACAAAGTAATATCACAGCAGATAGAGAGTAGAGTGGTTCTCCTATCGAGGATCGACAAGCCGATAAGGCTTGGCAAGGGCTGCCAAGGCGAGATAGAGAAGGAGAAGGACCGGCTAGAGGAGATGCTAGAGGCGCTAAAGAAGAACCCAAGCCTCGACGAGACCGAGTACCGGATGGTCCTCGAACAGAAGATTTAACCCACAACCCCCAATGGTTTCTAGGCGGGCTCCTTACTAGCCTCCTTACCCTCAACCCTGCCTGCAAGACCGTAACGCACTATGTATTCGTAGAGCTTACGCGCCTTGCGCGTATAGAGCCTCACCCTGCTGCCCTTAGGATACCTTATCTCGACATAGTTCTTTGACTCGTTCAGCTTGACCTCGCTTCCCTCCGGCAGGGGGAACCCGATGACCTGGCCCATGGAGCCCTTCATAACTATACCCTTCTCTGTCACGCGGAAACCGTGAGGCACTAGCGGTGGCTGCTTCACACCGCCTCCCACCATGAGCTTTCTGGAGGCCTGGCTCAGCAGGAACATCGCCTCGAATACTAGTAGCCAGAAGACGAAGCCTGCGAGAACCCCGTGTATGCCAATAGAGTTTAGGTTAGCAACTGCCTCATCATGATACGCTGCCGCCGCCCTGAAGAGGATGTAGTAGATGGGGAGTAGTAGGAGCATTATCATCATTGACTTAGCCTGGCCGGCGTAGAGCCTTATGAGGTCCTCATCCTCCATCGCTATCTCAAAGGCCTTATCCTCCTTCATAAGAGTCCTCGCCTTCACCACCTCCTCTCTCGGTACCTTGCCGGAGACCCCCCGGGCTGAATACATGCCCAGCGCCATTATGGCCACTATGTAGACTATGAATACAAGCCAGTAGTAGTGAGGCGCTATGGCTATGACTAGGGAGAGCACTGCTAGATAAAGCTGGCCTATGAGCATCATGGCACGCTCCGAGAGCAAACCCACCCACCTTTATTACCTCGGGCTACAGGCTTCACCCATGAAGTCGGTATGAGCCCCCTTGATCCACCCGGGCTACGAGAAGTGGGCCCCTAATAAGGCCAGGGGACTGTGGCTACCCAACACGGGAAGGCCTCCGACGTGATGAATAGAGCCGGGCCGAGCCCGCTGGCGAGGAACCTGGAGCTGAGGGCCACGCTCTCGAAAGCCTTGCAGGTGATGTAGGCGTCCTACGCCGAGGGCTATGAGGAGAAGGCTGAGCGCTGACCACCCTCCCCGGGGAGGCTCGAGACGAGGCCTCAAGCGTGGACGGGCCCTGGCATCCCCCGCCCCGGAGGGTGGGCGGGGTTCACTAGGCCTGCGTGACGCATCATCGGCCGCTAGAGGCTAGACACTACGATAACCCTATAAAGCCGCCCGCCGGGCCTCCTAGCCATACTACATGGTGCCGCCGTAGCTCAGCGGTAGAGCACCGGCCTCGTAAGCCCCGCTGGGGTCCAGGAGCCGCGGGTTCCGAGGGAGCCGGGGGTCCCGGGTTCGAATCCCGGCGGCGGCTCCAGTCGCGGGCCTTCCCCAACCCACCATCCGGCTCCATACCCTCATGTTCATGTCCCTCCCTAATTTTCCTAACACTTTATTGATAATTCGCTAACCTAGGATAATAACGTTTATAATGTATATCCGTTACTATGTTCTCCTCCCCTCTTTTCATGGGATGATGTAATGGTTAGGGAGGTTAGGGTTTTAGCTGTTGAGGATAGGTCTTGGTGGATGCAGCCTCTCTTCAGCTTCCCGTTTATTGGAGGCCTGAGCGCTAGGCAGTTGCTAATCATTGTTTCATCATTATATCAGCATCACTATCGATAGGTGGCGGGTTGAGGTTTGGGGAAGTAGCTGTTATCGTGCTTGTATCAGGCTTCGTAGGTCTGGGTATTGCGAAAAAGCCTGTTAAATCAGTGCTTCCCGAGAAACAGTTTCTAGTGTTTCTTACAGGCAGGCATAGGCCTAGGATTAGCCGAGGAGCTGGCTAATGTGTGGGAGGTTACAGGACTAGATCTGGGGTCTAGGAAGCCTATACCATTAAGTTACATAGAAGTATTCAAATGGGATCCCTTCACAGACACATTCTCTCCCAGCACTCCCGAAGAAGTATTGGAGAAAAGCCACAGGCTTAAACAAATAGCTGAGGCAAACGGTTTAACTCGGAAAGAGTTGCTTGAGCCATTATTGCTCCTGCCAAGATTATTAGCCCAAGCCTCTTCTTAGCCCTAGCCTGTTCTTCTGGTGTATCCGCTGTGGCAAGCTGGATCCCGGTGCAGATCATTCCGCCTATTAAAACTGCTATGCCTAGATACTGCAGGAGCCCTAGGATCTTGTCAACCATTGTAACAAGCTCCTCAGGCGGCTGAGTCTCATCCTGAGCATACACTATACTAGGCAGAATCACAGATAGCCATACCGGAAAAAGCTTGGCAATAGCGCGCATCCGCCTGCTAAACCCGGTAAATTAAACACATATCTAACACCACAAAGAAACACGTGGTAAAACATAGTTACATATAAATGAAGAAGCGTTTATCTTTCTTAGAAAGTTATCTGGGCTCTTTGATGAGTAGAGGTTTACATTTTAAAACGAGCAATTGGCTGGGATTGTGTTTTCATATGCGTCTATACTTGAGTGTATCTAGTAGAAGTTTGAGTATGAATGTTGCCAGTCCTATAAGTGATTCTACTTGATATAGTGTTAGTGCTGGACCGGGTGCTAGATGGGGTTGTGTGGGTTCAGGGCCTCTTGTTGAAATTGTCTTGACATTGGTAAAAACTTCTGTCACGAGCTTAGCTAATAGCTCGTTTCCTTGGAATAGTTCTTTAAGCTTTTCCTTAACTAGCATGCATCCTCCATTTTGGCTCCTAGTAGCGAGTTTTAAGGGTTCCAACGCATAGCAGGCTTCTATGAGGGCATTCCTAAGAGCTGTTAATGGTGGTCCAATACTAAGAGTCTCATATATAGCCTCTCTAGCTCGCTTTAGCGACTTAATAGCATTAATAAAGCGCTGTAAGGACTCCTCCGGCTCTGGTAATGGCCCTGGTAATGGGAGCTCTAGCAATACATAGTTTCCAAGTCCTAGTGCGGGGGCAAAATCTCTAACCCATCTAGGACCCTCAATTGTAATAGGTGTCTCATATTCGCTATATACAGTATTGTTTATACCCAGTAATTTTAATTTGTTTATACCCAGTAATGGTTTTCCGGCTTTTAACATTACAGCATCATTTGGGAGCCCGGCTAAACGAAAATCCTTTCCCACCCTATATATGTCGTCTGGATGATGAACCGTACTGTAAAGTACTATAAATCTTATTTTAAGCTTCAATTCAACTCTATGATACTTGTTTATTCTCCTCCTCTCCTCAATATAGTTTATAGATTTAGGATCTAGTAATGCTTTGCCTCCGAGGATCAGAGTATGCTTGAGATCTCTGGGATACTTCTCCCCGTAATCTACTATTATTTGTGGAGGAAATGATGTACCGCTGAATGAAACCTTGTCAAGAATGATTCGTGTCAGAAATTTTTCATCATCAGAATATAGTGCGCCATCTACTGGAATATAAATCCCTCTACCAGCATCAAATCCTTCAACACGGACATTAAACATGAGGCATGGAGCTATTGTGTCTCTGCAGGGTTCCACGTTGGTAGAGGTAATCTTAGGTGATTCCAACTCCATCGCCCACTGCATTTTAGGGGAACCCCGGTTCCCCTATTATTTTTATTTGCAGGGGCTGAAATAGCACGAAAGCCCCCGACCATCCTCACCACAAATTTGTGGCTCAACTGTTTAGGGGGCTCCAACGCATCTTGAACCCCCAACCAAAGGAAACCCTCTCTATACTCCTTATTGTTTAGGGGAGGCTTCACAGCTCCTCCCAGCCCCCTTAGGAAGGCTGAGAACCGGGGAGTTCTCATCTATGATACAAGTCTCCATGAGCATGGAGAAGGCGAGTAGTTTCCTCCCCAACTATAAGGCTCTCTAAGACTATTCCGCTATGGGATTATGGAAGAAGCTGGTAGTATATATTGCTTAGAGACATTATTCTGGCTGGTTTTATAAAGTATTACCACTATATTCTCTCATAGGAGGTGATATAGTGTTTATGCCTATATTATCCGTTACACGTATCGGTAAATACTATAGAACCACTGTTCCACGTGAAGTAAGGAAGCTTCTAGACCTTCATGAGAATGATGAAATAGAATGGGTTTTCGAAGAAGGAAGAATAGTTGTTGGGAAGGCTGGGAGCCATGGTTAAATGCCCATACTGTGGATACGAAGTAGACATCTCCAAGTTTAAACTGTTAAAAGAGCCGCGGAGGTTTAGATTTTACACGGTTAGAATACTTGAATGCCCCAAATGCCGTAGCGAATTCAACTACTACTATGGCATAAGCCCTCATGGTAAAGTATCAGAGTTTACTACTCTATTAGAATATGTCCTAGGCGGAGAAAAAGTTATAAAAATATAAAAGCATTGTAGGTGACTTGTGTGAGCAGGGAGGGGGAGATCAGGTTTGCTCCTGATCTATGGTATAAGTTGAAGAATTATCTTCAAAGCTATATAATATTTATTACATTCTTATTAAGAACAAATTAACAGGGGATCTAAAATGAGCTGGATCCTAAGGTGGGCATTTGACAAGTCTACGTACTCGCCAGGAGACACAGCTACTGTGAGCTTCTGGGTTGAAAATACTGGCGATAATTATCTATATTTTAGTGATTTTGAAATAGAGTTCGACTTCGGAAAATACAGGATCAATACTGTGGCAGGAGCTATTCCCCCTAGGAGCAATATGTACTTGGGTACCGCGAGAATATTGTTGCCTAAAAATGTTGTTGGCAGAAAAATATTTCTAATAAGGCACCGTGTCTACGAGTACTTTAGCAATACATGGGTTGATAGAGGTATTGTGGAGTATGAGAGGAGGTATTTCTTAAGTATATATCCGCAGCCATTATACAGGGTATTCGTCTCTAGAGGCTTGCGTACTGAGGATAGAGTTATTGGCGATCCCATAGTGGAAATGATAAAGGAGTGGGGATTCGAAACGGTTACAATAGGCGTAGAAGTAAAGGTTAGAGAGGAGGAAGTTCCTCAGGCGGTAAGAAGAGAAATAGCGAGATCCGATGCTGTAATAGCAATAGCGACACCAAGGCATCTTGATGCTTTGACAGGGCTCTGGAGAACACTAGAGTGGCTCTATAGTGAGACAGGAATAGCCTACGGTTTGAATAAACCCATGCTAATAATTAAGGATGAAAGAGTATCATTGGGAGGACTACCTTCCTACCTGACAAGATATGGAAATGCGCCAATAATAGAATTTAACCCCTATAAACTCGATGAACTAAGAACAAAATTAGCCACAATAATGCCCGGCTTCAGGGAGTGGATTGAGACAAAAAGACGTCTAGAATTCTTTGAAGCCTTAAAGAAGCTGGCAATGTTTGGACTGGCCATGGTGGGAGCTATTCATATCCTGCCAGGTATTGTCGGAGCTCTCATAGGACATTCAAAGAAATAAAATGGTCTGAAAAATAACTTACTTTTTTTATCCTAGAAGAAACCTTTAGAACTGACAGCTCCTATCATAAAAGAAGGATGAAGGTCTCGTAACTAAATAGCTCTACATATTCAATAGGCCCTTCTTGTGGCTTCATGAAGTGTTCTAAAAATATAATTTGAGTTGAAAGATTTTATGGGATTAATCAGCATCCGTAACTATATTCCTACATACTATGCGTTATTAGGTGATGGCTTTGATCAAACTAAAACGCCTTGAGGAAGTAGTGTATCTGGGTTTATTCAATAATAAAGCATATGGTATCTATAAGGACGATAGGTGCATATTGCTATATTTGGTGAGTCTGGTACTGGTAAGTCTACATTGTTGAAGTTTCTGATAAAGCAACACATTGATCTCGGCGAGGGCTTCACTCTTCTCGACCCTCATGGAGACCTTGCACTTGAGATTGTCATGCTTATACCTGAGGACAAGATTGATAGGCTTGTATACATTGACCCTGTAACAGCCAGCGTGTATGGCAGTACTGTTAGGATTAATTTCCTCGAGTACCGCGATGTGCAGGAGTTGGAGCGTGTTGGTGAATCGTTTATATCAGCCCTTCAAAAATTATTCTAGGGATTTCTGGGGTCCCCGTCTCGAGCACATACTTAGGAACTGTGTGTACACTATTCTAGAGCAGCCTCCCGGCTCAACGCCCCTTCTCCCCCAGCCTCTCCAGGGCCCCCGGGAGCCCGCTCTCCTCATTGAAGGATGGGGTGCAGGGGCTCAGCTACCCCAGGGTAGCTGGCGTCATCCCTAGCGCTCGGCAGGCATGACTCTCGTCACAGCCCCGGAGCGCCGGGAGCCTGGGGGCCTCCGAAATCCCCTTCTCCCCAGAGCCTCGGCTAGGGCCCGAGCCCTGCCTACCCGGGGTGACATGGGTGTGCCGAAACTCCCCTGGGCCCCTGCGGCGAATAGCAAAGACCGTAGAGAAATGCTCGAGCGTATTGGAGTTAAAGGCGTGATGGAGCTATACCGGGATATACCGAGGGAGATTATACTCCGGGAGCCCCCGCGTGTGGGGTTCGGCCGCCAGCTCTCCGAGTGGGAGATAAGGAGGATCATCGACCGGCTTCTCGCCAGGAACCGTGTGTTCCTGGACCCGCCGCCCTTCATGGGCGGCGGTGCCTGCATGCACGTGGTCCCGGCGGCTGTGGAGGCCATAGTTTCCAGGAGCGAGTTCTATACAGCCTATACGCCATACCAGCCGGAGATAAACCAGGGCCTCCTCCAGGCCTTCTTCGAGTACCAGAGCCTAATGGCTGACCTGCTCGAGATGGATGTAGTCAACCTATCCATGTACGACTGGAGCACCGCCGCGGCAGAGGCGGCGCTGGCGGCCATGCGCGTTACGAGGAGAAGGAAGATAGTGGTAGCGGGTAATATACACCCGGAGCGCCTAGAGGTTATGAAGACCTGGCTGCTGGGCAAGGACGCCACCCTGGAGATCCTAGGCTTCGACGGGGAGACGGGGAAGACCAGCCTAGAGGATGCAGAGAGCAGGATAGACGCCGGCACGGCCGCGGTCTATGTAGAGACGCCCAACTTCCTGGGAGTGATAGAGGACGAGATAGAGGCTATAGCAGATGCAGCCCACCGGAGAGGGGCACTGCTGATAGCTGGTGTAGAGCCGCTCAGCCTAGGCATAGTAAGGCCCCCTGGGAGCTACGGGGCAGACATAGCTGTCGGAGACGCCCAGCCCCTCGGCCTGGGGCTCAACTATGGAGGCCCCTACCTCGGCGTCTTCGCCACCCGCTGGGACCGGAGGCTAGTTAGGCAGATGCCCGGCCGCCTCATAGGGCTCACGAGAGCCGTCGACGGCGAGGAGTACGGGTTCACTATGATACTCCAGACCCGCGAGCAGCACATACGCAGGGAGAAGGCTACCTCAAACATAACCAGCAACGAGGCCCTCCTGGCTGTGGCGGCTGCCGCCTACCTCTCCCTGCTGGGCGGCCAGGGGCTGCGCGAGCTAGCCAGGAGCATCTGGCTCCGCAGCCACTACGCCGCCAAGAGGCTAGGCGAGCTAGAGGGTGTTGAAGCCCCTCTCTTCAAAGGCGAGTTCTTCAAGGAGTTTGTGGCCAGG
This sequence comes from Pyrodictium brockii, assembly GCF_055379715.1. Lineage (NCBI taxonomy): Archaea > Thermoproteati > Thermoproteota > Thermoprotei > Desulfurococcales > Pyrodictiaceae > Pyrodictium > Pyrodictium brockii. Next base: position 1,010,911 of record NZ_AP042401.1, on the reverse strand, counting down.
TTTCCCAAGCCCTACAGGGAGGTGCACAGCGCCCTGCTGGAGAAAGGGATCCTGGGCGGTCTACCCCTCGCGGAGAGGCCCCCGCTCCAGGACGAGCGCTCCGCCCTCTTCTGCGTCACCGAGGCCCATAGCATGAGTGATATAGACAAGCTCGTAGAGGCGGTGGGTGAGGCCCTATGAGCGGCGGGCTCGAGCTGAGGAAGGGCTGGAGGCAGGCTAAGTGGAGCGAGCCCCTCATCTACGACCTCGGCAGCTACGATAACACCTGGTTCGTCCACCCCTACAGCGATGAAGACGAGAAGCTAGAGCGGCTTGTCGGGGCGCCCGAGGAGCGGCTCGGCAGAATGCTGAGGAGGGAAGCACCCAGGGTGCCGGGGCTGAGCGAGGTTGAGGTGGTACGCCACTTCACGAGGCTCAGCCAGATGAGCTACGGCGTCGACACGGGCCCTGTCCCCCTGGGCTCCTGCACAATGAAGTACAATCCCAAGATAAGCGAGGAGCTGGCCAGAGACCCGCGGATACGCTACCTACACCCCTACCAGGACGAGGAGACCGTGCAGGGGCTGCTGGAGATCCTCTACCTCCTCGAGCGCTGGCTGGCAGAGCTCACCGGCATGGATAGGTGCAGCTTCCAGCCCCCGGCCGGCGCTGCAGGAGAGCTGACAGGGGCGCTGATGATACGCAAGTACTTCACGGACCGTGGCGAGGAGAGGGACGAGATGCTGATCCCAGACTCGGCCCACGGCACCAACCCGGCCAGCGCCGCCATGGCAGGGTTCCGGGTGGTGAGAATACCGACCTCTGAGCACGGCACCCTGGACATGGAGGCCCTTGAGGCCGCACTCTCCGAGCGCACGGCGGGCATAATGCTGACAAACCCCAATACGCTCGGCCTGTTCGAAGACCGGATACTCGAGGTCGCCGAGAAGCTCCACAGCCGGGGGGCGCTCCTCTACTACGATGGCGCGAACCTCAACGGCATAATGGGGATAGTCCGGCCCGGCGACATGGGCTTCGACATCGTGCACCTTAACGTCCACAAGACCTTCTCCGCACCCCACGGCGGCGGCGGGCCTGGAGCCGGCGTTGTCTGCGCACGCGGCGAGCTTGTAGACTACCTGCCCAGGCCCCTAATAGCGAGAAAGAACGGCCGCTACTACTGGGACTACGAGTGCAAGAAGTGCATAGGCAGGATAAGAATGTTCTACGGCAACATACTGCCCCTCGTGAAGACGTTCATATACATAGCCATGCTTGGCGGCGAGGGGCTCCGGGAAACGGCCATACAGAGCGTGATCAACACAAACTACTTCATAGCGCTGATGAGGGGCGTCAGGGGCTACGAGCTGCCCTATGACCCGGATCGCCCCAGGAAGCACGAGCTGGTGCTCTCGGCAAAGCCTCTGAAGAGGGATACAGGCGTGACGGCCGAGGATGTGGCTAAGGCGCTGCTAGACCGAGGGCTACACGCCCCAACGATGTACTTCCCGCTCATAGTGGATGAGGCGCTCATGATAGAGTTCACTGAGTCAGAGCCCCGCCGCTCGATCGAGGAGTATGCAAGAGCGCTCCGAGAGATAGTGGAAGAGGCCTACCGGGACCCGGAGGCTGTGAAGCGGGCGCCCCGCAACACCGCTGTGGGCAGGCTAGATAACGTGTACGCCAACCACCCGCGCAGCGTGACGCCGAGCCACCGGGTGCTCAGGAGGAGGCTTGCGGGAGAGAGCTCTCACTCTAGCCTCCCGTATATCTTCTCCACGAGCCTCGCCACATAGGGCGCCAGCCTCTCCACAGTTTTTCCGCTAATCATGTATGCCCTAGGACACTCAGGATCAACAGTAACGCCCTCTCCGGGGACGTAGACGAGCGGATAGAGGCGGCAGCCCATCGGCCTGTATGGGTATATTCTACACCTCCCGGTTGAGGGGTCGAGGAACACGCAGTGCCCGTCGACATTCCTTAGGCGCGGAATGCCGTCCACATACTCTACGAAGCTTTCCACACTGTAGCCCAGGGACGCTATCCTCTCAATATCCTCCTTAGTGAGGGGCATCTCAGTGTTGTAGCAGCAGAGGGCGCACAACCTGCCGTCGGGGAGCCTACAGTCAACCCTGAGCTCGGGAGGCTCCTCGCCCATACTCCCGTATCCTCGGCGGGTTCTCGCGGAGGATTTTCTCGACCTCCTCTCTGCTAGGCGCACTCTGGGCACCCCGGCGTGTAACCTTAATGCCCGCCGCGGCCGAGGCCGCTTGTAAAGCCTCCAGCGGGTCACCTCTCTCTACCAAGTACGTGTTGAATGCAGCTATAAATACATCGCCAGCCCCAGTGGTGTCGACGGGCTCGCCGAGGCGAAGGGCTTCAACATGCCATACACCATCCCTGGCCACGAGCACCGCGCCCTCAGACCCCCTTTTGACTATAATGTAACGGAGCCTCCCGCCGAGCAGGCCACGAGCCTCCTCGATGCCTCTATTACCGGCCACAAGCTGGTACTCCACCCTGTTGAGAACCAGTATGTCCACATACCTCCGGGCAGCCTCAAGGATCAGGCCCCCCTCCCTCCTAGCCACCGAGCTGCCAGGGTCATAGGACACTATGCCGGGGCGCGTGCTGGAAGCTGCACGCTCCAGCACCTCCACGCCGCGGCTAGCCACGTGCAGCACGTCGGCAACAGCGCCCCTGGCCTCATCGCCGCGGAGGAGGTTGTTAGCACCCCTCATAGATATCATCGTCCTCTCGCCGCCGGGAGTGACGAGGACAATCACTATCCCGGGCATCTCGTCCTCGTGTATCTTCACAAAGGAGGTGTCTACACCCGCAGCCTCGAGCCCGGCCAGAACTCCTAGTTGCTTTGCGAGCCTCCCCGTGTGGCCTACTATGGCTGCCCGGTGCCCGAGCCTGGATACCGCAACCGAGTAGTTCGACGCCGCGCCGCCAGGCCCGAGGTAGGCCTCACGAGCCACCACGTTATCGTCCGGGCCCGGCAAGTAGTCAACCAGGAGGTAGACGTCAACGTTGATGTTACCAACTGCCAGGTGCAGCGGGGGGTCCCGGGCAGGCAATTCACCGGCCCCGGAGCCGCGCCTGGATGAGGGAGCGCCTAAAATAACAAGGGGCGGGCCGCATGCACCTCGGGGAGGCCCAGGCTCCGGAGGGCCAGGTAGCCGTGGCACGCTGGGTAGTAGCGTCTGCATGGCCCTACGTCAACAACGTGCCGCACCTAGGCAACCTTATCGGCTCAGTGCTCTCTGCCGACGTGTTCGCCCGCTATCTCCGGCTGCGCGGCGAGGACGTCGTGTTCGTGAGCGGGAGCGATGAGCACGGTACACCGATAGAGATCGAGGCGATAAAGCGAGGGGTCCACCCGAGGCAGCTCACTGACCAGGCCCACGAGTACGTGTCCAGGCTCTTCAGGGAGTTCCGGATAAGCTTTGACAACTACACACGCACCGAGAGCCCGGTACACAGGGAGTTCGTCCGCGAGTTCATGATGAAGCTCTACGAGAATGGCTACATATTCGAGCAGGACGATATATTGCCCTACTGCCCCCGCGACAAGATGTTCCTACCCGACAGGTTCGTGGTAGGCACATGCCCCTACTGCGGCTACCCCTACGCCCATGGAGACCAGTGCGACAACTGTGGCAGGCTCCTGCACCCGACCGAGCTTAAGAACCCGCGCTGCGCTATATGCGGCGGCCCCGTGGAGTTCAGGAAGAGCAAGCACTGGTTCTTCGACCTGTCCAAGCTTCAGGATAGGCTGCTCAAGTGGCTCGAGGAGTCGAACCTCCCGCCCAACGTGAAGAACTATGCGCTAAACTGGGTCAGGGAGGGCCTCAAGCCGCGTAGCGTGACCCGCGACAACAAGTGGGGCATACCGGCCCCCTTCCCCGGGGCCGAGGGTAAGACAATCTATGTATGGTTTGACGCTCTCCTTGGCTACATATCTGCAACCAAGGAGTATGGCTTGAAAAAGGGGGACGAGAGCCTCTGGAAGAGATACTGGTTCGACAAGGAAACGAGGACTGTATACTTCATAGGCAAGGACAACATACCCTTCCACGCCATAATATTCCCGGCGATGCTCATGGCCAGCGGTGACCCCTACACACTCCCATGGTATATAGCCTCGACCGAGTACCTGATGTATGAGGGCGAGCAGTTCTCCAAGAGTAGGCGCTGGGGTATATGGATAGATGAGGCGCTTGAGATACTTCCCGCCGACTACTGGCGCTTCGCACTGATAAAGATGAGGCCGGAAACCAGGGACACCAACTTCACCTGGAAGGAGTTCACGAGAATAGTTAACAGCGACATGAACGACGATATAGGCAACTTCGTTCACCGGGTACTCAAGTTCATAAAGTCTAGGTTTGGCGGCAGGGTGCCAGAGCCGGGAGAGATGAAGGAGCTAGACCGGGACTACCTGGATTACACGCTCAAGGCCCCTGAGAGGGTTGGGAGCTACCTGGACTCATTCAGACTGAAGCAGGCGCTAGACGAGGTCGTGGAGCTGGCTCGGCACGGCAACCAGTACCTCAATGCAAAGGCGCCCTGGGACAAGATAAAGACGGAGCCCAGCGATGCCGCTACAACAATGTATGTGGCGGCCAACGCTGTGGCGACACTGGCTGTGATGCTGGCACCCTTCACTCCAGATGCTGCGGAGAGGCTGTGGAGGATGCTCAACATGCGGGGCTCGGTGCACGAGCCCGGCCGCTGGAGGGAGGCATCCAGGCCCCTCGTGGAGCCAGGCCACGAGATAGGGGAGCCAGAGCCGCTGTTCCGGAAGCTGGCCAACGACTTCCCAGAGAAGGTCAAGGAGATCCTAGAGGAGGCCAGGAAGAAGGTGATGGAGAAGAGGCCGCCGCTGCTACGCTGGTAGCCGGCGGGCCCTGATGCAGCCATGCCGCGGCGGAGACGCGTAAGGGTGATTAACGGCCTAGAGGCCGTGGAGAGGCTGCTCGAGGAGTATAGGCGGCGTATCTACCGCTACAACAGCCTTATACGCGGTACCGGTTTCTACCTCAAGCCCATGCATATAGTGACCAAGAACACGCCGGAGGGCAAGAGGACCTACTACTACATCGGCAGGTACTGGTGGCGCGTTCTCTATCAGGGCAAGTCGGGCAGCACCTCGCGTGTAAAGTGGATCTATGTCGGCAGGGAGAAGCCTAGAGAGCTGGAGGGCTATCCCGACCCCCCGGAGCATCCCGTGGCGGGGCTCCGGTTCACTGTGGAGGGGCGCGATATTATTCTTGACAGGCGGGTCTATGAGAAGTACCGCTGGGTTTTCGAGGGCTACGAGGCCGTGGAGGAGCCGGAGTAGCCCTCCAGGGCCAGCGCTACCAAGATAGGCGGCCCAGGCTGGGCTCTGAGCGCGGGTGTGGAGCCTTCCCCTCAGCCGAGGCTCCCCTGGGGCCCCGGTGAGGAGCCTGGGGAGTGGCGGCCGCCACCGAATACCCTTCCGGCCTCCAGGGCCGCTCTAGGCGAGTGGTGTAGCGCACCTTGCCGGAGCTGCGGGTCAGGATTATAGGGGCCGACAGCTTCGGCTCCCGCTCCATGGCCACCGTGGTTGAGGCCGGCGGCGTCAAGATATTCATAGACCCTGGTGTGAGCTACGCGCCCCGCCGCTATGGGCTGCCGCCGCATCCCCTGGAGATAAGGAGGCTCGAGGAGATCAAGGAGAGGATATACAAGGAGCTGGAGGACACGGATATAGTGGTGATAACACATTACCACTACGACCACTACCTCTACCGCGGCGAGGAAGCTGAGCTTTACCGGGGCAAGGTGCTCCTGGTCAAGCATCCAACGAGGAGCATTAATGTTAGCCAGCGTATACGGGCACACCGCCTCCTCAAGGGCAACAGGGTAGCCGAGCTTGCGAGGCAGGTCATATACCTTGACGGCAGCACGTACAGGGTGGACCAGGGGCTTGAGATAAGGGGTTCTCCTCCCGTCCCCCACGGGCCCGACGGAACCAAGCTGGGCTACGTGGTGATGGTGCTCGTAGAGTGTTGCGGCTACCGCTTCGTCCATGGCTCGGATGTGCAGGGCCCCATATCGGCGCGGGCGATGGAGATCCTGCAGCGCTGGAGCCCGGAGCTTGTTTTCATAAGCGGGCCGCCAACCTACTTCGAGGGCTACAAGGTGGATGAGGAGAGCGTGGCGCAGGGGCTTAGACACCTAGAGGAGCTGGCTCGTGCAGCCCGCGAGGCTGTAGTGGCGGACCACCATTTCGCCCGCGACCTCGAGTACCCGAGCTACCTTGAGGATATACGGTCCCGGGGCGGGAGAGTGCTCTCGGCCGCCGAGTTCATGGGTGTGGAGTATGAGCCCTTCGAGGCCCTCCGCAGGGATCTCTGGAGGCGGAGCCCCGAAGCCGCTGATAGTGATAGAGCATCTTGAGGACCACCTATCGCGCTGGCTGCTCCTCGAGTACCAGCATAGCCGTAGCTTGGCTAGGAGCCGCCTGGTCTTCACCAACGGTAGAGAGTACTGCGGCAGGCTGAGCAGGATAGCGCCATGCTACCGGGAGAGCGTGGTAGAGCTGGAGGGCGTCCTCTACAGGGAGCGGGGCCGCGTGATAATCCTGGACCCCTCCGCGGAGGCCATGCTCAGCCCAGAGGAGGCCGCTGAAGCCGAGGCGATAGTTGTGGGCGGCATACTAGGCGACCACCCGCCCAGGCGGCGCACCTGGGAGATGCTGACCCGGCGGGCGCGCGGCATGGCCGCTAGGAGCCTCGGCGGGGACCAGCTCAGCATAGACGGCGCCGTCTACCTTGCCCTCAAGGCGCTAGAGGGCGTGCACCCCTCCAGCGTGCCTCTAGTCCGCCGGCCCCGGCTGGAGGTGGAGCTGGACGGCCTGCTGACGGTAGAGGTCGAGCTACCCTTCGCCTACCCCCTAGTCGGTGGGAGGCCGCTCTTCGCCCCTGGGCTAGAGGAGCTTCTGGCCAGCGGCCTGGGCTACGAGGAGGCGCGGGAGATGCTCCGGGGCCTAGGACGCGAGGGCGGAGGCGAAGAAGACTCCTAGCAGGTAGGCGGCTAGCCCGCTCACCAGCCCGGTGGTGTAGGGTTCCAGGCCTTCGAGCAGCCGGAGTCTCCTCTCGGCGTAGCCGCTGACAGCTAGGAGCAGAGCCGTATAGAGGGCGAGGCTGGCTAGGCACCCGCTTGGGAGCACAGCGGCCAATAGCCCGGCGGCAAAGCCTAGCAGGATCTTGGCCAGGGATAGCTTAAACTTCTGTATCCTCTTCTCCACGTAGCTCTCTAAGGGGCCGCGGCGGCTCAACGGCCTCGCCCCTGTCCACGTAGACTACTCGGGAGCGGCCGGGCACCCTCTCTCTTATCTCCTCGTGGCTCACCGCCTCCACCGCCGGCCGCTGCTCCTCCTCCGCCTTGTTCGCAAGCAGCCTTCGGAGCCGCTGGGCGAGTTTAGAGGGGTCCTCGTCCCCCGGCACAAGCACGGCGTAGACTATGCTGCGCCTTTTAACCAGCTCTGGAGGCCCCACTATGACCACGGGGGCCTCGTTCTCGAGGCCGATGCCGAGCGCCAGCCTTAGCTCCACGTTGCGCACGTAGTTTCTCTTCCCATACACCATGAAGGCTCCGCGGGCCAGGTACTCGCCGGGCGGAGGGGATTTGGAGACCTGGCTCCCCCACACCCAGTAGACGTCGATCGAGCCCATGCCGGCCTTCCATGCCTTGGAGTAGGCTGCTGTGAGGAGCGCTGCCTCGCGGAGATCCCTCTCCGGCGGCTCGCGGCCCTCAGCAAACACCACCACCGCGGGCGCCCCATGTATATTGGCGTGCATGAATATCCTCTTCTCGTTCAGGTACCTCTTGACCACCGACTCGTTCTGGCTCGCATCCCTCCCGCCTATGGCGAGGAGGCCGCTGCTCGTAATGAGCCAGTGGTAGCGCTCGTACCATTCACGCCTCCGCACAACCGCGCGGGCCCTCCTGGCCCTCATAGCCGCCTTATTCTCGAGCTCGGCCAGCCTCTGCTCAACCTCGGCAACCGCGCGGCGCCCCCTCTCAATCTTAGAGCGTATCTCGCCCGCCCGCTTGTAGAGCTCTACAACCATCCTGCTCGGGTCGGAGCGTATATCCAGCTCCACCGGCTCCCCCGAAATCTGGACAACGATGATGCCGCGGGAGGGCTGTACATCCACCACGTGGGGGCAGTTGCCGACTATGTACTCCCAGCCGCTGCTCTTCCGCATTCTCCTGGCGCACTCGAGGGCCTCATAGGCCTCCGCCATGTGCTCCGCTAGGAGCTGCGCCTTAGACTCGAGGCTCTTCAGCTTCTCCTCAAGATCCTCCAGGTTCCTCCTAGCCCGCTCCAGGGAGGCTAGGAGGCGGCGGCGCTCAGCCTCTATCTCCCTGATGGCTTCCGCCTCTTCAGCCCTCTTCAGCTCCTCCACGAAGTACTGGTCGAGGGCCTCACTAATGCTATGCCTGGAGGCAATCCTAAACCCGTATCTCTCTGCGAGGCCGCGGGGCTCGAAGGGAACCACCGTTAGGGGCTCTCCCTCCGGCGTGTAGAGCAGGTAGGCGCCGGGCTCCAGGCTCTCACGGTATATACTGCGGAGCGTCTCCACCACCTCGCCCTCGCGACCCCGGAGAGCCTCAACACTATCACCGGGCTCTACTCCAAGCCTTGCAAGAGCCTCCTCAACGACCTCGCCCGGGTAGCCGAGGCTTCTGGCGAGGCTGCGGGCCGCCTCACCGCCCGCCTTTATCGCCTTCGCCACATGTTCCTCGGCGAGGTCGAGGGGATGGATGCTGGAGCCGGGTGGGGGCGCGTAGCGGGCGCCGCGCCTCAGCACACGATCCTTCATCACCCTCTGCTCGTCGAGCTGCAGTATCGTACCCTCCTCGTCGGTCAGCACTGCCACGCCTCGGGGGAGCACCTCCGCTATAAGCCGGTACCTGCGCCCCGCGGCATCGAAGACCATCTCTACTATCCTGTCGAACCCCTGCTGCTTCACATCCACCAGGCCTGCGCCACGGATGTACTTCCTCATACCCATTATGAAGGGTGGCGGCATCCCCTTACCGGTTATATCGAACGATGTTATGTGTACACGCTCACCCGGCACCACCGCTATCCTTGCATCCCTGCCTGCCCCTTTCAGCCTAAGCAGCACCAGACCGTCTACATAGTAGATGTTGTTAAGCCTCAGGCCCCGGAGACCCGCCATCTCCCTCACGACAGCCGCCACATCGAAGCTCGTCATAGACCTCTTGCGCTTGATCAAAGCCTTCCCCCTTCCCTCGGGCCTCTGTGCGGAGACGGCGGAGCGGCTATAGCGCCTCCCCCAAGGGCCCATCAGTGGGAGGGTGTTAGCACTTATACCCTGGAGCCCAGGAGCCCTGCCCTCCCCCGGGGGGAGCGCAGTGTCGGAGCGCAGTGGCCACGAGTACACCGCCTTCATCCCCGAGAGCCTCTACAAGAGGATAAGCAGGGAGATTAGGAGGGAGAAGTATGTAACCCCCTACATGCTGTCGGAGAAGTACGACATGACCGTCAGCCTGGCCAAGCAGGTGCTGAGGAGGCTCGAGAAGGAGGGCATAGTGGAGCTCTACGCTCCCAACAGAAGGGCTCCGATATACATAGTCAAGGAGGGCAAGTAGGGTCTAGGCAGCGCTTCAAAAAAGGCACCCGCAATAAGGCGTTCTTTGGTTATTCAAGCGCTCATCTCGGGGGCCTCGGCTTCCGCCTGCCTGGCACCCTCCTCCGTTATGCTGTAGAGGCCTTCACCGGTCCTCTCCACCAGGCCTAGCCTCACGAGCTTCCTCATCTTGGCCGCCACTCTACGCGCGTCGAGGCCAGCCCTCTCAGCTATCTCCTTGGGCCTGGCGGGGCCTCCTATCTCCTTGAGCGCGCGTAGTATGGCAAGGTCTATCTCGTCAAGCCCCGAGTGCCTGGAGGGCATGAGGGCCACCCCCGGGAGCCCCCGAGACCCGGGAGGCCTGGACCCGGACTCCCACACCCCGGTTCTAGGATTGCAGTAGCTTAGTATCCCCGATTTAAACCCTTCAGCTTAAGACTTACCCTGGATATCATGTCCGGGCCGGCTGGCGCCTAGCCCACCCTTCCTGGCCAGAGCGCGCAGCCGCTGATAGTAGGCCGCGACCGGGCTGCGGGTGCCACAGTCTGCCTTACATATGCCAAGCGTCTTCATCTTCTCGCAGCTGTACACCCTATACTTCTTGCCGGAGCCGCGCAGCCCCGCCAGGTGCTCCACCTGGTACCTGGTGATCCTCTCGTTGAAGTCAGGCATGTTCCGGAAGTAGCCCACCACATAGTCTACATCCGCCCCTATATTGAGGAGGAAGGTGGCTAACGCGAATCGCTCGTGGTGACTCAAGTGCTCGCCTCCACGGGCCCTGGCAGCCAGGTCAGCTATGCACGGCGGGAACGCCTCCTCGACCACGACGCCCCGGGGGAGCTCTACACGGCCCCCACGAGTCCTTGGCCTCTGACGCTCCGAGAGCAGCTTCTTCACATGGTCCAGGAGGCTGGAGAGAGCCTCCGCAGCCTCAGGCCCCGCCTCCTCGCCGAGGGCGAGTATCCTCCTCTCAACATACTCCGTGACAGCCTCCTTTACTACGCGGACCACGCTCTGCTTCTCAAGATATACTCGCCCCTTCTTAACGGGGAGGTTTATCGGCTTCCAGGCGTCGTCGCCTACAAGCCTCTTAGCTGCATGCAGGTACTCCAGGAGGCTCATTGAGTACGGGTAGACCTTGTAGACAGGAACCCCCTGCACGAGCGCAACGGGCTCTCTATAGCCGTTCCCGTATGAGAGGCTGCGCAGCCCCACTAGACGGCCGAGATGAGCCACAGCCTCGTCCTTCTCGTCGCTGAGAAGCTTGTAGGCCCGGTTGGCCTCAGCAAGGGCGAGCCTTGAGACTAGCCAGCGGTTCCCGGAGAGGCTCGCGGCCAGGGCAGCATAGTAGAAGGAGAGGACCTCCTCCTCGAGGCTCCTCCAGGGCCCCGGGGCCTGGGCGCTGCGGATGGCCCTCTCTAGTCTATACTGGGCCCTCTCCAGGTACTCCCTCCTCAGCCGCGCCACCTCTAGCGGGCCTACGCCAAACCTCCTCCGCGCGACGGCTACGGGGTCTGCAAGGAAGGGATAGAGCCTGGTATCTATCACGGCGGGGACAGCATGGCTCATAGCCTATCCTTACCCCGTGGCTTGCCGGGGGCCTAGGCCCCTAGAGCCTCTAGCTGGGATGAGAACACCTTCTAGGCTTTGGGGCCGGAGGCGGCAGAGGGCCCGGAGCACAGATAGCCGGCATAACGTCCAGGCTGTTATGGAGGATGCCCTAGCTCCAGCGCTCCAGGCGGGCGTGGCTCCATGGCGCCCGTGAGGCACGTGGCCAGCCCCGGACTTGAAGAGGGCTACCGCTTCCTCAACGAGGCAGTGGCGCGCCGCGACCTAGTCGTCGCAGTGGCGAGGTGTAGTGTCGAGTACGAGGGCCGCGGGGCCAGCAGGCTCGGCGAGGGGGACCGGCTGCTAATAGTGAAGCCCGACGGCGCCGTCCTGGTCCACAGGCCTACAGGCTACTCGCCAGTGAACTGGCAGCCGGACAGCCATGTGATAACAGTGGAGGCCCATAACGGCTTCATAGTACTGCGGAGCGTGAGGAAGAGGCCGCGGGAAGTGCTAGTAGTAAGGATATCGAGGCTCTACTTCGCAGTAGCGATTCACGGGCTCGTCGACGAGGCAGAGTTCATAGAGTATCTCGACGAGGGCGAGATAGCGGACTACCTGTCGCGGCACCCGGAGGTGATAGAGGAGGGCCTCCGGGTAATACGTAGGGAGAGGCCCCTGGAGAGCGGCTACGCCGACATAGTTGCAGTAGACCGGGAGGGACGCTACGTGGTCATAGAGGTCAAGAGGGTTACAGCCGGAGTGGAGGCAGTCAAGCAGCTCCACCGCTACGTGGAGGGCCTGCGCAAGAACAACCCGGGAGCCAAGGTTAGGGGCATACTAGCCGCTCCGGCCGCCACCAAGGAGGCTCTGAGCCTGCTCTCGAGCCTAGGTCTCGAGTACCGCCGGATAGACGTGGCCAAGCTGCACCGGGAGGCCAAGAGGGAGAAGCCTAGAAGCCGGGTAGCCTCGCTGCTCGACTTTATAAAACGCTCCTAGCGCGCGTGCCACGCCCCAGGAGCCTGCCAGCGGCTGGCAGGGCGGGCGATGGTGGATAGGCCCTGAATCCTAGGATAGCCGAGTGGCTGAGCGAGACGCTGCATACCGTGCAGTCGGCTAACAAGCTGTACATTCTCCTAGCCTTAGCTGTCTACATGGCGTCCGTAGCAGTGTACGGTCTACGCTGGGTTATAGTGCTGCGCAGGGCTGGGGTCCGGCTCAGGCTCCGAGACGCGGTTGAGGCGTACCTGGCCGGCATACTGGTGAACAACATAACCCCCTCTGCTAGGGCCGGCGGCGAGCTCATGAGGATAGCATACGCCTATGTGAAGACGGGGGCGGCGCCGGCCAAGCTGCTTAACAGTGTTGTCTTTGAGCGCATAAGCGAGGCCGTGCCGGTGGTCGCTATAGCTGTAGCAGCCCTCGTGGAGGTTCTGCTCTCCGGCGGCAGGGCTCGCGGGCTCATAATCGGTGTTGCCCTAATGCTTGCAGCGATAGGCCTCGGCGCGAAGTACTGGGATAGGCTGCTCGAGATGGCCTCGGGGAGGCTGGGCTTCAGCTATGATCCCGGCTCCGAAGCAGCCTTGCAGAGGCTCCTGAGGGACCGGCGGCTGTTGACGGTGGCAGCCGCTCTCGGCGCTGCTGTATGGGTTATGGATATACTTAGGCTCTACCTGGAAGCGCTGGCGGTGGGCTGGAGGGCGCCGCTCGGGCACTTTGTCACGGCATCCTTCCTATATCTTATAATCGGCCTGGTAGCCGTAACCCCTGGCGGGGTCGGGATAGTTGAAGGCGGGCTGGCGGCCACATTCATAGCTCTAGGTGCGGAGCCCAAGCAGGCCCTGGCTATAACCATAATAGAGAGGCTGATCTCGTACGTGATAGCCTCGGTACTGGGGCTTGTGGTCACTCTCATCGGCGGGGGAGGGAGGGCTTGGACCCTCTTAAAGTCGCGCTGGCGTCGGACTGGTTTTACCCCAAGATTGGGGGCATAGAGACCCATATACATGAGCTTGCTCTTACGCTGCAGAGGATGGGGCACGAGCCTCACGTGTTCACCCACGACTATAGGGCCTTTGGGCCCTACCGTGACTCGTTCCCCTACCCTGTGCATAGGCTTAGAGGGAGATTCTACATCAAGTCAGCGCATGTCAGCCTCGGGCCTGGGGCGCTGATGGAGGCGAACAATATATACAAGAAGGTGGGATTTGATATAACCCATGTACACAGCATATACTCGCCCCTTGCCGTGGCAATGGCTAACCTTTCCCGCGGCATCCGTGGAGTGCCTGTAGTCGCGACTAATCATTCTCTCTTCCTCTGGCGCCGCGCGACCCTCCCCCTAGTCTATGTGATACGGCATTTTCTCCGGCGGGTGGACGCCTTCATAGCCGTGAGCCGGAAGGTCGCAGAGGATTCGCGGAGGCTCCTGCGGCTAGACGGGCACCCGCTCTATATAGTGCCTAACGCTGTTGACCCATCCTTCTGGAGGCCGGCAGAGGACGAAGAGAGGGCCAGGGCTAGGCGTGCTCTCGGCATCCCAGAGGAGTCGTTTACCGTGGCCACCGTGGGCAGGTTCACTAGGAGGAAGAGGATCCACGTGGTACCACGCATAGTGGCTGAGGCGGCTAGGAAGACCGGGCGAGCTATCAACCTGGTTATCGTCGGCGATGGGCCTCTCGCCGACCTCGTGGCCGAGGAGGCTAGGAGGTACTCGGGGGAGGTTAGGGTGATGATTCTGGGCTTTGTTGAGAGGGAGAGGCTGCGCGAGATATACTGGGCCTCCGACCTCCTAGTCGTGCCGGCGAGGCTGGAGGCATTCTCCATAACCGCCCTGGAGGCTATGGCGTGCGGCGTCCCGGTCATAGGCTTCAGGGAGAGCGGCATAAGCGATGTCATAGAGGACGGCTCTACGGGGTTCCTCGTGGATAGCGACGAGGAGGCGGCTGAGAAGGCGGCCCTGCTAGCACTCGACGAGGATCTTAGGGCTAGGATGGAGCATAGGGCGCCTCTCCATATAGCGCAGCACTTCTCCTGGGAGAAGGTTGGCCGGAGCATAGTGGAGATATACCGGGCCACTATGGAGGCCGCTGCTGGCAGCGATAAACGCTACCTGCTCTACCGGCTCTGGCGGTGGATCAAGGGATGACCCCCCGGGTGGCGGTGATAAGCTTCGATGTGGAGCAGGACTGTCCGCCCTACCTGGACTCGGCCCGTGGCGTGGAGGAGGGGCTTCCGAGGATACTCGAGCTGCTGGCCGAGGAGAGGGTCCGGGCCACATTCTTCTTCACTGCAGAGATGGCTAGGAGGTTCCCGCGGCTAGCCCGGAGGGTTGTGGACGAGGGCCACGAGCTGGGCTCCCACGGCTACCGCCATGAGAGGCTAGACCGGCTGCCCCGCAGCGAGGCTGCGAGAGTGCTCGAGAGGTCCACTAGCATCCTCCGCGGCTACGGCGAGGTGAAGGTGTTCCGGGCCCCCAACCTGAAGCTGCCGGAGAACCTGCTGCCGGTACTGGCCAAGCTCGGCTACAGGGTGGACTCCTCCACGGCTAGGTATAAGCCGCCCTTCCCCCGGCGCGTCGAGAAGCACGGGCCGCTGGTGCGTGTACCGGTGTCGGTGACCTCCTCTGTGCTCCGGCTCCCCTGGAGGCTCCAGCGCCCCCTGCATGGGGCGCTTGCCCCGCCGCGCGTGTACTTCTCCCATCCCTGGGAGTACGTGGATATGTCAAGGAAGCCGGTTAGGCTGGACTGTAGATTCAACACTGGGGAGCCGGCGCTCGAGCTTCTACGGCGCCTCATACGCTTCCTCCGCGGCGAGGGCTACATGCTGGCGACGCTGTGCGAGGCTGTACGCATGCTCGGCCACGATGTGGAGTGCTAGCCGGCCCTCCTCTCGACGAGGCTCCGCACCGCCTCCTCCACCCATCCGGGCGGCTCCTTGCCGCTGCGGAGAACGTAGTGGAGGCGGGCAACCTCCATGCTGCCCGTGGAGGCCGCCGCTATGAGCATAGCCTTGGCTGCCTCCTTCTCCACGCCCTCCAGGCCAAGCAGCCGTCTGCCCGCATCACCGCCCCGGAGGTAGAGGTAGCTGCGGGTGAAAGGCGGCCTTACCCTAACTTCGAGGTCAAGGCTCCAGGGGGGCTCCACAGCGCCTCTCCGTATGCCTCGGCGGAGCGCGTCGAGGAACCTTCTCGAGTGCCCCGCCAGCTCCCGGGCAGCTTCGACAGAGGCACGGGGGGCCAGGGAGGCCTGCAGGCCGTAGACCTGGAGCCCCGCCGCCTCCATGGCCGCCGCGACCCCCCTCTCTAGCCCTCCCCTCGCGAGGGCCACCACAGCCGCTGCGACTGCCGCGGCTGCGCGGGCCAGGAGCTGGGGCGAGAGGTGATCCGGCGTGTCGAGGCTGGTGTGGTAGAAGCGGTCGGGCCACTCGTTTACAAGCGAGCTGGGCACGCCCGAGCCTATTGCCACGTCGTGGTCGCTCCCCCACTCGTAGCCCTTGAGCCCTGTGTAGCCGGGGAGCGCCTCCCTGAGCGCGGCGTCGAGGAAGGGCTCGATTGGCGAGGCTAGGGGAGGCATGCTGGAGACCAGGCGGGGCAGGCCCCCCGTGGCCTCGGGGCTCGCGCCAACCATGTCAAGGCTTACGGCTGCCAGCACGCCACGGGGCTCGAGGAGGCCCTGAGCGAAGGCGGCTGCCAGCCCGGTCCACTCGGGGGCAGCCACGGCGGCTATAGAGACCCCGGCCTCGCGGAGCAGAGGCTCCACCTCCTTTAGGGCTATAAGGGCCTCCGCTAGGACGGCGACGCCGCTAGCATTGTCGTGGGCCCCGGGGCTAGGATGGCATATGTGCGCGGTGAGGAGCACCTGGAGCGGCTCCTCCGGGCCCAGGCGCGCCACCAGCACCGGCGTCTCCGGCATAGCATGAAGCTCGGCCTCAACAGTGACCCTAACCTTCTCCCTGTTCAGCTGGAGCGCCTTCTCCAGCTCAACGCTGACCCCGGGAGCCTTCGGGGGCTCCATGAAGAACGGGGGGTAGATGCCCCAGTACCTCACCCCGGGTCCCTCATGGAACGCTACCACCGCCTCGGCGCCGGCCTCGACAAGCCTGTAGTAGGCCTCCCAGGCGAGGCTAGACACCACCGGAACCCGCTCGTCCCGGTGGCTCTCCGGGCTGCCCACAAGCCTCGCCTCCCCCTCCACAGTCCCCGGCGGGCTGTGAGCAACCGCCACGAGCGGGGTGTCAGCGGTGGACGCAACCACCTCCCAGGAGCCGTCGCTGCGCCTCCTCTCAAGCCTGGCAGAGTATAAGCGCCAGCCACGGGGCTCCCAGAAGCCCCAGTGCTCGTAGAGCCCTAGAGGGCCGTGAAGAACCTCCAGCCTAGCATCTACGCCTGCTTCCTCAAGCAGCTGGGCCAGATGCTCGGCTGCAACCGTCACCTCCTGGGAGCCCTGGACGCGGTGCAGCCTAGAGAGGAGTGAGGCCAGCTCAAACGCGCGGAGGCCATCCACCCTGCTGAGGGCTTCACGCACCAGGCTTGAAACGCCCACCACGCCGCGCCCCAGGGGATAGGTCCCAGGCCCCGAGACGCCGGGGGTTGAAAGAGCCTGGGCGCAGCAGCGGGCTTCAACCCGCCTTCCGCTCCTTCGGAGCTATCCTGGAGAGAATGGTCCTTATGTACTCTCTCGTAGACTCGTCTATCTCCAGCTCGCCGGCCGCTAGAGCTTCGTTTATCCACTCCTTCACCCTGTTATCGGCCATGAAGCCATAGGCTATATAGGCTTTAGCCACGCCTGGATGCTCTTCGGCACTCTTAATCACATCCTCCAGGGACTTGACGTCGGGGGCCTCGACATAGAATACTATGAACGAGGGCTTACCTACCTCGTAAAGTTCGAAGCCCAGCTTCTGCAGGTACTCCTTCACCTCGCTCCTCCCGGGCTCCTCGCGGTACCCTGCTGTTAGGAGGAAGAATCCAGAGGCGAAAGCCAATCCAGCCCATCCCTCCAGCTAGCCGGTTCCACTAGAAAGGTAGCACTCTTATACACGACGCACAACCCGCTCAAGGGCCCTGCTGCCTAGGCGCGGATCCTCCGCGGCCAGGCCCACCGCTCCCAAGCCTGAAGCCCAGCCTCAACACGCCATGAGGGCATGCTTCCACGCAGCGGCCGCAGTGGAAGCACCGGTAGTCGATGACGTCTCTACCATCTCTAACGTATTTGAGAATATCAATACTCATGGGGCATACCATGCTGCATATGTTGCAGCCTATACACTTCTCTACCCTGGTCACCTTGACGCGGAGCGGGCTATAGCGGTTCATAATGTAGCCGTATATGTTGCCTATAGGGCACACATAACGGCACCAGAACCTCTTGACGCCGAAGACGTACTCTGCTACTATGTTAGCTATGAGCGCTACACCGGTTATCGTCGACCAAGCCATGACTAATCCTATCGTGGCGTCAGGTATGTTGTAGAGCACCCCCACAAGCATGGACCCCAGCTTTGTCAGGCCCGCCACCGGGGATATGGTGGTGAAGAATGGCCTCCCGAGAGCCACTGATAGGGCAAGGTAGACTAGCATCATTATGCCTGGGATAGCCTTCTCCACCGGTCCTGCGTGATGCGGCCTAGTGAAGCGGGGCGACCGGGGCGTTGAGAGTTTACGCTCAAAGAGGCTAAACAACAGATCCATAGGGCATACCCAGCCGCAGAAGAAGCGGCCCAACACACTGTAGATGACAAACACTATGAGGACCGCTATAACCGACTCGAGCGTGGGGCTGTGGGTCGCGGCTGCATGCTCGAGCCAGGCGAATACATCCATGAGAGGTATGGTATGGAGTATCCTGCTTGATGCCAGGCTCCCCTCGAGTATGGCCCCGGATATTAAGAGCTGAATACTAAAGAGTACTAGCATCGTTATCTGGAGGAGCCTCCTCGCCAGAGTGTACTTGCCGCGGGGCGGGGTTCCCCGGACCAGGAGCCTTATCTTGGTGTATAGTTTGCCGCGTCTCACCTTAGTCACTTCCGACCCCACATCGGCCGCCATAGCTGAAGAAACTAGCTACGCCTGCTGGTAGTGCCTCCCCTCTGCGGGGATAGCTCTCTGGCAATCTTCTTCTCCTCGAGGCCCCTCATGTTCTGTATGTAGTCGGTATTTATCGCGGAGCGCTGGGTGGCTTTGACCGGGTCTTTCGCCTCGGTCTCGAGTATGAGTTTAAGGTACTCGTCGTAGCTCATGCCTGTGTTCTTGTAGTTGCTGGTTCTCTTCCTATACTCCTCTAGGGGGAGGACGTGGATGGCCGCACCGTCTATCGGGCAGGCCTGGACGCAGAGGCCGCATCCTTTGCAGCGGTCTGGCCTCACGCGCGTGTGCACGCCCCACTCGTTGAATGTGAACTCGAAGACCTCCGAGCCGTAGGGGCAGGCTTTGGCGCAGCTCTTGCAGTCGCCGCCGTTCCAGGCCCAGCAGAGGTCTGGGTCTATCAGCGCCACTCCCATCCTGACCTCTTCTTTCGGTATCTCCATGAGGGCTCCGGTAGGGCAGACCTTGGCGCACTCCATGCATAGTGTGCATGGATACTTTATCTGGTTGTCCACCACTGGGGTTCCGAGCTTGCCGAGGCCCTCCCCGAGGCCGGCCAGCCTTATAGCATGGTATCCCATGTAGCTGCAGGCAAAGTAGCAGAGGCCACAGCGTATACACCGCTGATAGAAGTCCTTGGAGGCGCCTGGAGGGTGGAGGGGGAACCGGTCCTCCTGATAGGGCTTGGTATACGCGATGCAGCGGTCCGGTAGCAGAGGGTTTGCGACGCATTTTCTACCATTCTCCACGGCTATAAGCCCGAGCAAGCTATAGTACTGGAGGCGCTGCGGGTCATTATCTATCACAAAGTACTCGTAGTAGATCTCCCCCTCCCGGCTCCGCCGTCCTAATGCAGCCTCCACGCCCACGAGGAGCCCGGGGATAGAGGAGGCAGCCGCTACAGCTATGCCTGCCTGCAGGAATTCCCTCCTGGTCACACCCCTCCTGCTGCTTCTCCTAGGCATTATGCCTAGCCCCTACTCACTGGTCAGCCTGAAGACTCCTTGCACGAGCCTGGCAATGTGTGGAGGTAGTCGGGTTATTCATGCTGGGCGGCTGTAGAGCTTGAAGCGATAATGGCAGCAAGGGGTGTCCACCCGGAACTGCATGATATTTAAAAATAACGGTGAAGGGGAGGGCCGGCATGGGGGATGCTAGAACCTTATGCTGTACTTGGGTTTCGATGTCTGCTCCTTCTCGCTCTTCGGTATCTCGTCGGGCGTAGCCTTCCTGACCTTAGCAGCGCACGTCTTGAAGTCTGGCTGGAAGAAGTATGGCTGCACATCATAGTTGTCCAGCGTCAGCGCATTAGCTAGCTTGTTCTCGTCGAACCATGGTATGAACATGTAGTCCATTCTCGGGCCGCCGAGGCCCGTCTTCGGGTCTAGCACTACGGCCTTCAGCGTTACCTTTCCACGCGGGCTCTCCACAGTGACCCAGTCGCCATCCTTTATGCCCAGCTTCTCTGCGAGCTCCCTGCGTATCTCCACGTATGCGGCAGGTTTGACGCGTCTCAGCTCGGGCACGCGGCAGGTCATGGTGCAGGTGTGCCAGTGCTCTATTACACGGCCAGTTGTGGCCACCATCTGGTAGCCCTTGGCATCCCTCACCGTGAGCACCTGGCCATTGTCTAGCCGGTACTTCAGTGTGAACCCGGGCGCCTCGGCCGGCGCTAGCGCTATCTCGAATATCGCCTCCACGTCGCCGTAGTTGGTCTTCAGTGCTTCGCTCCAGCTCTTAGCGGCTAGCACCTGGAGGCCTTTCTCGGGGTCACCGCTGGCAGGCACTGCTGTATGCTTCTCTACAATCTTGAACGGGCCCTTGGGCTCCGCGAACACTGATATCTTGCCCTTGAACGCTGCGTCGGCATCCAGCTGCTCCCAGGTTATTATAACGGTCTTATTTATCTTAACCTCGCCCGTCTGGTGGTCCATCTTCACTGGTAGCCAGGGCCTGGCCCAGATGGTCATTCTGCCGGTAGGCTTAGCGTAGAAGACCACGTACCAGTTGGCGGGCTCCATGCTGACCTTCTTGTAGTCTAGATCATCTATCTCCTCCACTATGTGTTTGAGCACCCACTTCATTAGCACGGGATTGTGGGATAGCTCGCCCAGCCACTTCTTCTTGTGTATCGGGTGCACAATATTGGGGTCAAGCTTCTCTATGTATGCTGCTATCTGATTGGGATCATTCATGCCCTTTATATCGTTGTATATCTTCTTTATCACCTCGGGATCCGGCATCAGTGGGTCGTATGGATGCACGTACCTGCCGGCTGAGTGGTACTTGTCATAGCGCATCTTCACGCTCGGGTTGGTAGCATACTGCTCGGGCCATGGCCAGCGGAACCCGCTTATCAGCTTCCTGAACAGCTCGCGCTTCACGTAGCTAAAGTCGTAGTAGGTGTTCTTCGCGAGGCTCAGTATGTCGCGATCCCACAGCCTGTTTAGGAACTCCTCCTGCCACTTCTTGTCCTTGCTCTTCTCCACTACGTACTGTATCCAGCTCTTGCCGGCAGCCTTGGCAGCCTTATCGACGTCCTCGGGGAAGAAGCCGCTGACAATGCCCTTGGGTACTAGGCCCTCGTCCTCCCAGGCCTTGCCGAGCATCGCGAAGATTATGTGGTCGCCTACCGCCTCGCCGGGAGGCGGCACGGTGTACCTTGCTATGCTATAGCGGCGCTCGCTACAGCCATACTTGAACTCCTTCTCGCCCCATGCCGCAGCGGGCAGCACCAGGTCGGCCACGTCGGTTGTCCTGGTCGGGTAGATGTCGCTGACTACTATGAACGGGAACGCCGGGTCATCGTCATGAGGCTTCGCCATGCCAGCGCGGAACTTGTATACATTCGGGAGGCTCTGGCCAGGATTGGTCTCTGCAATCCAGACAACCTTCAGCTGACCGGCGTTGACACGGCGGAACATCTCTACAACGTGCGGGCCGGGCACTGGGTGTATGTAGACCTTTGAAACCTCCTTCTTGATCAAGTCCGGCGGGTAGCCGCGCTCTCTCAGGTAGTCCTCGGTGAGTTTCTTCCAGATGTTCTCTACCTCTTCTCTGGCAGCCTTCTTCGCTATTAGCCTGCCGTAGGGCAGGACGTGGGCTAGGCCGCCCTGGTCGCGGATGCCTCCACAAGCGTTGGGCTGGCCGGTAAGGCTGAAGGAGCCGGAGCCCCACTTACCTATCTTGCCCGTAAGGGCTAGGAAGTTTATGATAGCGTTTACGGCGTGGACTCCCTGTATCTTCTGGTTTATGCCCATTGTCCAGAATACTAGTAGGCGGCCCTCAGCCATCCACTTCGCGGCGAGCCTCATAGCCTCAAGCGGGTCTATTTCGACAAAGGGTGTGTTGCTGGACATGTTTACCTTACTGGGGCTGAGCTCGCCGGTCTTTATCAGCTTCTCGGCAGTCTTCCTGTTAATTAGCGGCTTCTCATCGCCAAAGAGTATCTTAACCATTATCTCGGGCTTGTAAAGCTCGAGGAACTTCAAGTAGAGGGCGAAACCCCTCCACCAGTCCCTCTCTATCTCGTCCTCGCTCCTGTACTCCTTACCTATGCTTGGGTATAGCTTATAGTTGGCGGCGCTGCTGGCCGTTGTGCCCATATCCCATACCTTGTTGAGGCCCCCGAGATTGTTGTACCTAGTGTTGTAGCTTTTCAGTGCCCATGTCTTAGCCGTGTCCACCGGTATGGCGAAATCGGCGTGGCGCTTCAACCACTTCAAGTCTATGTACTTGCCACTGCACTCAACCTTACCAGCGCCGACATCTACTACTCTGCATTTATCTAGCTCAAACGCTACTATGTGAGCTAGTGTGTGGAGGAACGCGACATCCATGCTCCAGCGTAGAGGGAGCCATAGGTCTGCTATGCTGCCGCTTCTGGTCTTACGAGGGTCGGCTAGTATCACCTTGACCTTGTCTGGGTTCTTCTGCTTGACCTGGGCTATGCGACCGAATACTATGGGGTGGGCCTCGGCGGTGTTAGTGCCTATTAGAAGGAACGTGTCTGCGTGAACACCGGTGTCGGGCTCGGGTATGTCGATATAGTCGTAGCTTACCTCGGGCTCGTCGGCGCCGTAGCTAGTTATGTAGCCTCCCACCGCGCTGACCATGCACATACGCGGGTTTCCATCAAGGTTGTTGGTGTGTATGCCCCCCTTGGTGAGCTTGTTTATAACATAGCTCTCCTCTGTGCCGAGCTGGCCGCTGCCGTAGTAGGCGAAGCTGTGAGGCCCATACTTCTGGAGTACATACTTGAACACTGCTGTGAAGAACTTTACCGCCGTGTCCCAATCCACTTCAACGTAGTTCTTTCTTATGTGCTCTACAGTGGTTAGCCTCGCATCATAGTTCTTGCTCACCTGCCTGTTCCTGACGCGCGGGGCCTCGGGTATCTCCTCGGGCTTTATAGGAGGCCTGTTCTTCCCAGGTATTATCCAGTCCTTGATAACTAGAGGCTTCTTGAGCCTCTCCTCATAGGCCTGCTTGTTGCCGCCACGGCCTATGGCTTTGTGTATGTAGAACGCCTTAGTGCACAGAGCTCCACGGTTGACGGGGTAGGTGGGTATGCCCATGAGGGCTATTATGTCCTTTGCCATGCCGGTCTGGGGGTCGAGTATAACTTGAGCCTGCACACCGCAGCCGGTACCACAGAATCTGCAGGGGCCTATGGGGACGGCAGCTAGCTTGGGCTTAGCCTGTGCTCCCCCGGCGGTTGTTGTGCCAGGGGCTGTACCAGTGACGGTCTTGGTTAGTGTTTCTGTGAGTGTCTTAGTCACTTTCTCGTAGATCGTCTTCTCCTTGCCAGTGCCGTAGTAGACTGCGACGCCGCCCACGGCCGCCAGTGCTGCGCCCAGCGCTATGGCCTTGATCACGTCTCTACGCGTCTCATCCGGCAATTTATGACACCCCAATTAGTTGCAGGATAGGGCTCTTGCGGATTACTTTTAGACTCCACATGAATATTCACCCTATCAAACATGTATTTTAGCGTAGCCCATAGAGTTTCGGGCTCCAGGGTATTCACGGCCGAGAATAGTAGGAGAGTATGGGAAAGAGCCGCAAGGGTGTAAGCTGTGCCGGATACCGTGGAATATAGACAGCATATTCTCATACGCGGGCCTGGGCTCGACGAGGTGCTCGAGCCTGGCCGCAAGATAGTGCTTCTAGACGATTTCTACGCAGATATGTATGGAGACTACGTGTTCCTCGGGTACGACGCCCTGGCGGAAACCATAGAGGCCGGTAGGGCGGACTACGTAGGCCTTCTAGCAGCAGCACTCCTCCTCGAGGGGGAGCCGGGCGTCGTGGTGTGCGGCGACAAGCCAGACACCTGCCTCCTGGCATTAGCGGCCCACATGGTGTACAAGGACTCCCTAGGCCCGGAGGAGGCTCTGAGAAGAGCCGCCCGGCTGCTGGCACGGCTCTATGGAGAGGAGCCGCGGGTCGGCGTACAGGGGGTAACGGGGCTCATGGGGATATACGCGTCGATTAACGCTCTCGGAGGCGGCGCTGAGGCAGCTAAGAAGCTCTCCATACTGCTATCACTCGCCGCCAACTACGAGTATGGAAGGGGGAGGCTCCACTACGGCGAGCATGTGTCCTGGCTGGCAGCCCTCAACGCTGGCCGCGAGGCGCAGCTAGCAGGGCTACTCCACTTCCTGGCCGAGGGTCCCGGAGAGCCGCGGAAGCTGCTGGAGGCGAGGCTCGACGCCATAGGCGAGGAGCGGCTCCTGGCAGTGTTAGGCAGGCCGGAGAAGAGAGCACTTGAGGTGCTGAGGGACTATGTGAGCCTGTTGCAGACCGGTGCGGCCCGGCTGCTAGCGCTGGTAGAGGCTCTCGGGCCCGGGGAGCCCCACCTGGTCCACCTGGAGAGGCGTGGCAGCAAGCTGCTGGTTTATTGCATGCCTGGTAGCCAGGGGGAGCCGAGCCGCGAGTGCGTCGCCGCTGTGGAGAAGGCCTCGAAGCTTATACCGCTGAAGGAGGCCGGCATAGAGTCCATAAGGATCTCGACGGGGCTCCACTCCACGGCCAGCCCTGCCGGCTAGAGTGCTCTCCGCTGCCGCTCCAGCTCGGAGGCGAGGATGCCCGCTACCTCCTCCAGGCTCCTCCGTGGCCTCGTATAGCCCGTGAACGCTGCCGAGCCAGCTGACGCCAGGTTGGTGGCAATAGTGACGCCTGCCTCCTTGAGAGCTTCCAGGGCCCTAGTTACCGCTTTCTCCAGCCTGCATCCGCTACAAGCCTCCTCTCCAGCGTACACGTGCACGTATACACCTAGCCTTGCCAGCGCCTGGAGAAGCCTTGGATTGAGCCAGCTGACACAGGGTATATGGAAGGGAGCTAGCCTGGCCGGGCTGGCCTCGACCGCTGCCGTGTCAAGGGCCCCGAGCATCCTACGGCATATGAAGAGGATCCCGTCAAGCCCATACTTGTCTATGAACCGATAGGCGTAGAGGAGGCTTGAAGGCCCAGCCCAGCTCGGGGGCTCGAAACCGCCGGGACAGAGCCACGTGCAGAGCATGCATCCTTCACACTTATCCTCGTCCAGCCTACCCTCCCCGAGGGCCTCAAAGGGGCAGATGCCGCCGCAGGCGACGCTGGTAGAACGGGCTCTCGGCAGGATCACGTACCTCGGGGGCACGAGGAAGAGGCGGCGGAGTAGCTCCCTGCGGGACACCCTGGGGCTTCTCCTCCTAGCGCTCACCCTTTCACGCATGGTTAAGCGGAGCATACCAATCCAGTAGTCTATCAGCTCCTCGACCGAGAGCCCCGTGAGGATTGTCTCCGGTACGCCAGTAGCCTCCACGAGGAAGGGGTTTCTACTCATCTCCTCAAGCTCTTCGAGAAGCGCGTCGAAGCCCCTAAAGGAAGGTGTAACCAGGAGCACCGGGCGCTCCGGGTCCCTGGACCATATGCTCTCTAGGGCCTCCAGCAGAGCCCGGGTATCGGAGACTTGTACATCTATACTGGTGGTACACTTATCGGATACAAGGCCTCCAGTGCAGGCCACTTCCACACTGCTGCCGGGCCCCTCCCCCATAGCCCTTTATCCTCCACACCAGGGAACTTGCAGCCGCATGGAAGCCAGGGTCTAGCTTTAGGGGTTGGTCTCTAGAACCTCTAGAGTCCCTCCGGGGCTGCTTAACGGCCTAACCGACAGGGTTTAAACTGCGTTGAGGAAGTGTGTTACAACTATGCCTAAAACGGGGCGGGGGGTCCCGGGAGCTGTTCCTGGGCTGCCTAAGCTGCACTGCTTCCCAGGGATTTCCCTGGAAGCCCTACCTCCTGACAGCGGCCAGGTAGCCGGCCACGACTACTATGAATATTATTGCTGCAACGCCAGCCGCTAGGGCTGCGTTATGCTCCTTCTTGGTACCCACCGGGGTGGTGGTAACCACAGTCTTAGTAGTGGTTTCGGTTACCACGCTAGTGGTTGTAGCCGCTGTAGTACTTGCTGGAGGCTTCGTAGCGGTGACTGTGGGGGCTGGCGCCCCACCGACAGTGGAGGGCTGTATAGTTATATCCTTGTGGGCGTATGCATCGCCGTTGAAGCTGCCATCGCCGTTGGCGGCTAGGACGGATATCTTGAAGGTTACAGGAGCTGGTTTCTCCGGGGCCTTCCACTCAAACGTCCATTCCCGCTTCATAGAGCCGGCCTTTGTGTGGGTTAGCATCTTCTCCCCGGTGGGTAGTGTTGCCAGGAATGTGTTCTCACTATCAACGACTATTAGCTGGCCGCCTGTCACCTCTACAGCGAAACCGCCGCAGGCCACGCCGCCGCTGCAGTCGGGCCCTTCAGTTATCCTTATCGTTATCTTGTACGTCTTGCCGGGCTCATACTGCTTCGGAAGCCCCTCGACTATGAAGCCGGCAGGGTGCTTGTCTGCACCCACGTGGCACTGTATGCACTCCAGCCTAGGGGCGCCATTACTCATGGAGCTGGCGTGCAGCGACGATATGCCTATAGCCACTATAAGCAGAACCACCCCTGCAACAGGAATGAGCCTTCCTATCTGCCCCACGACAGGCCACCACGTCATTCTACCTTAATTTGTCGTTTAGATATAGTGCATCATCTACGCAAATTAATGATTGCGCCACAGATATTCGGCACCAATTAAAGTAAAGAAAGCCTAACGACCACACCACGCCATACCGAGCCTTTAGGACTTCTGTATACTCCTCATGTTCAGTCAGCAGCCGGGGTCTCCCAGCGACCCGCGAATAGGCAAGACAGTCCCACGTTATGCGGGCAGTAGTACTAATAAGGCGACAATAATACAGCGTATACGCACAGCCCTCGAAAGCACACCACATACAATAGGCAGGTGGAGCTCATGTGCTTCGAGTATGAGTACGAGTACGACCTAATACTAGAGGAGCTGAAGAAAAAGCAGGAGAACAAGAGTCAGAAGAAGATAGCTGAGGAGAGGAGGGAGCCCCAGGTAGAGCAGCCTAAAGAGATGGTGGAGATCACGCAAGCCGTAGCCTGCGCCAACTAACCCCCCGGCCACCGGGAGCCTCTCAAGTCGCATAGCCCGTCTCTGCTCCCACCTTTTTCCTCGCCTCGCCATTTATCAGCTGCCCGGGGCTTCTACGCCGTTCGCCAGAACCTGGATGCCTGCCGAAGACGCTGGAGGCTAAGCATCCACCTTCCCATAAGGCCAAGGTGAGGCCAAGGATTGTCGGTAACCGTGAGCCTCATTGCCCTATCTCGCTGCCCCGGACCCCGCGCAGTAACAGCATCTCCAAAAGCCGTCATGTGGACGCCCCTAGGGGTCTGTGTGTGGTGGCGGGCCCGCGGGGATTTGAACCCCGGACTACCGGCTCCGAAGGCCGGCGCCCTATCCTGGCTAGGCTACGGGCCCGCCTCCCCCCGGGGGTGCCGGGGTGTATCTTACATCCTCTCTACTGCCTTTATGCCTAGCAGGTCTAGGGCGTTGGCCAGTATCTGTTTCACCGTGTATACCAGGGCTAGCTTGAACACCCTCTTGCCGGGATCAGGCTCGTTTACCGCGCTGTCGCCGCTCGTATACCACTTGTTGAACGTGTCTGCCAGCCTGTTTAGGTAGGCTACTATGAGCTCTGGACGCTGCTCGTCAGCGGCCTTGGCGAATATGTAGGGGTAGATTAGCGCCTGCAGCACGAGGCTGCGGCGTAGCTGGTTCTCCTCTGCAGCTGTGTAGTCTATGCTGTCCCAGTCTAGGCTTATTCCGCGCTCTCTCGCCTTCGCCAGTATGCTTGACGCACGGGCGTGTGTGTAGAGGACGTAGGGGGCGCTGTTCCTCTCGAAGTTGAGGGCCTCCTCTATGCTGAAGGTCATGGGCTTAGAGGCTGACACTGAGACGAGGGTGTAGCGTACCGCTGCCGTACCAACCGCCTCTGCTATCCTCTTCTTCTCGTCCTCGGGGAGGTCTGGGCTTCTCTTCTCCACCTCTCTCCGCGCCATCTCGACGGCCTGGTCTAGCAGCTCGTCAAGGGTTATGTAGCGGCCCCGGCGGCCGCTCATCTTCTGCCCCGGGAGATTCACCATCTCGTACGTGTAGTGGATCATGTTTAGGCCTTCGCGGCGGTAGCCTAGGGCTATGAGCGCCAGCCTCACCTGTAGCTGTTCGAGCCTCTGCTCAGCCGCTATCACGTTGAATACCTTGTCCGCGTTGAACTCCCTGAACTTCTTTATGCTGTATGCTATGTCCCTCGTGGTGTAGAGTGTGGTGCCGTCACTCCTCTGGAGGATTAGCGGGGGCACCTCGTAGCTCTCGGGTACGCCCAGGTGCTTGCGCACCACTGGGTCCTTTAGGAGGGGCTGGAGGTTGAGTGCGAGGGCTCCCTTGTGCACTGTGGCGTAGGGGCTGCGGCGGGCCTGCTCGAGTATCTTGGAGACCATGCTTGTCCAGGCCAGCTCGCTCTCCCAGTCCCACTTGTCTATGACTATGCCGAGCCTTCCGAGTGTCTCCCGGAACCCCTGGAGGCAGAGATTCACTACTCGGCGGATCTTCTCTACCTTCTCGGGGCCTCGGCGGTACTCGTAGTCCTGCATTAGCCCCGATATCTCCTCCTCGGGGTTCCTGCCCTGTAGGGCCTTGGCTATCCTCTCAAATAGGGCTGGGTCCCGCTCCCTCAGCCTCGATGCGTCTGCAACCAGCTCGTCGAGCTCGCGGAGGAGCTGGCGGTACTCCTCGTACCTCTCCTCCTTTCTGAGCCGCTCTAACCTCTTCTTCAGCTCCTCTATATCCGCGAGCGTATGCGTTATGGCGTAGACGAGGCCTATCCAGTGGTCTGGCTTAACCCCCTCGGGCGGCTCGCCGAGGCCTGCGGCGATGTAGCCGTAGGCCAGCACCGCCACCTGGCGGCCCATGTCGTTTATGTAGAAGCGCGTCTGCACCACGTGGCCGCGGGCGCGGAGGAGCCTGGCCAGGGTGTCCCCGAGGCTAGCGTTCCTCGCGTGGCCTATGTGGAGGGGGTGTACAGGGTTGGCGCTTGTATGCTCCACCACTATCCTCATGGGTTTATCCGTCTTGACGCGGCCGTACCCGAAGCCCTCCCGCCTAGCCGCGTCGAAGACCAGGCGGGCGGCCTCCACCGCGTTCAGGGTGATGTTCAGGTAGGCCCCGGCACGCTTGGCTTCGGACACAATCGGCTCCTCGGCGAGTATGCTTAAGGCGTCCTCAAAGAGCCTAGATATGTCGGCGCGGTAGCGTCTTGCATACCTAGCCAGCGGGATCCCGTAGTCCCCTAGCTCGGGGTTGGGCGACTCTGCCACGGTGTACTCTATCTGCCTCCTCTCCTCCTCGGAGAGGCTGGCACCCTGCCTTTCCAGCGCTTCAGCCACGGCACGGGCGAGAAGCCTCTGGGGAGCGGCCTCGTACACCCTCCTCGAGGGCTGGTCGGGCAAAACACCCTGCACCCAGGCGCGGAGCCTGGCTGCATGCTAGGGTAAAGTAGGCTCTAGCGCTTCTCGCTCTCCCGGAGCGCTTCTATCAGCTTCTCAAGCACCTGGTCGGCTGTAACCCCCTTGATGCGTATCCGCTTGGTCCGGCTCCTGGCCCCATAGACTATATCCACCATCGAGCTCGAGACCCCGAAGAGCCTTGAGAAGAACCTTACGAGGCTAGCGTTGGCGCGGCCCTGCACCGGGGGCTCCTCGGTGTAGAATACTAGCTCCCCGGCCTCCATCCTCAGCCCGGTGAAGGAGGAATCGGGCTTCACGTAGAGCTGGATATCTACGTATCCATCCCCCTCTGTTATGTGGGCGCGTATGGCCTCCTCCACGGCATGGACACCCTTCCACTCCACAGCCCGGGGCCGCCTCCCCGGGGCTGGGCCGGAGGGTAGCGTGGGAGGGCTAAGGGAGAAAAAGGGTTCTAAGCAGCCTGCCGCGCACCTCCCAGTAGACCCGGGTGCCGTCAGCCCTGCTGCTACGCTTCTACGAGACCATTGAGCCAGACGCCACGGTTGCTAAGGCTATCCGGCTTCTCGGCACCCGTGGGATAAGCCACGCAGCCGTTGTGGATGACGAGGGCCTACTCATAGGCGTAGTATCCGTGAAGGATCTGGCACGGCACCTGCTGGACGTCTTTGAGGATGCCGGCGCTGTGGAGAGGTTCAATTTCAAGGCGGCGCTGGAGACAAGTGTCTACGAGGTGGCCAATAAGCCTCCATACGTGGCGGAGAGGATGGGCCCAAGGGAGGCGGCGGAGATCATGATACAGAGGGGGATAGGCTTTCTCCCTGTAGTCGACGAGTCCGGCCGCTTCATCTCGGCCTACACCGAGCTGGACTACGCTATGCAGCTGCTGGGGAGCAACGAGCCCGCCCGGTGCTATGCCACCCACAGCCTGGTCATGGGTGATCCAAGCGAGCCCCTGATAGAGGCTCTCGGCTATATGTACGAGAAGGGGTTTAGGAGGCTTCCGCTTAACGTGGACGAGGAGTACTATCTGGCTACCATGACGTCCATACTCATGGCTATAGCCCGGCGCCCGTCCGAGGACACGCTCCTCGAGCCCCTTGCAAGCCGTTCAGCCCCCGCGCCGGTCCTAGACTATGAGGCAGCCGTGGTGTCTGACGTAGCCGAGCTAATCCTCTCAGTCAACGAGAGGGCCCTCCTGCTGCTGGACGGCGAGAGGCTAGCTAGAGCTATAATCACGGAGCGCGACCTCCTTAGGGCCTACCTGGGCAGGGGGGAATGCTAGCCAGCCCCGAGCCCGTGCTGGCGGCCCTGGCTGCTGTGGCAGTGAGCTTCATTATCCTCGGCAGGCTGCTATGCAGCCAGGGGAGGCGTAGTGGAGCTGGAAGAGCCGAGGAAGAGGAGGTACTGCATCGAAGACATCGAGAGAGTATGGATAGAGTATGACAGACAGAGCGACATACTCTACATACACTTTGGAGACATCGACGAGGAGGCGGAGGAGGCTATACTCACCGAGAACGATATAGTGTTCCGCGTTAAAAGCGGGAAGCTCCTAACAATGAGTATAATGGACTTTTCCCGGAAGGCGGGGCTTGAGTGACATAGGCTATCCAAGGCCCGATGAGGAGCCGTGTTTCAACGAGCAGCCCTGCAATGAAGACGCCACGGCCCTGGCCGAGGCTTCTATCCTATTGCCGGTTCCGCCCAGCCCATAAACTCGGGTGTATGCCGGCAATACGCCCGGCCGAGAAGGGGGCGTAGGAGGGCCGGACAGCCGATACTGCTGCGAAGCCTAGGCACCGCAGGTTCTCTCTAGCTACCCGTGCTCCCCTGTAGCCCCGGGTATACTGCTCCGATCCGCGTAGTGCACTATGTAGTGCCTAGGCCTTAGGCTCGACACTATGTAGTTGAATGCCTTCCAGGGATCACTGTTGGCGCCGCAGGTGTAGACGTCTACAGTAGCATAGCCATAATCAGGCCACGTATGTATGGCTATATGGCTCTCGAGCACGAGAGCTATAACGGAGACGCCGCCATGGTAGCCGCTGAACTTCCAGGACTTGAGGTCGACTAGATGCATGTTAGCAACCCTGGCAGCCTCGACTACAATACGCTTTAGGCCCTCCTCGTCCCACAGTTTTTCCCGGGCTACACCGTAGAGGTTGCCATAGACGTGTTTGCCCACTATGAAGTCTTCCTGCGCGGTACCGGTCTGTCTAACCTCCCTACCGACGGCCTCCATCGCTGACACCCCTGAATCCACCTACACGGCGGAGACCCTACTCGCATCAGGGCTCTTCAAGCCCCGGGCCCTGCAGTCCGGGTTTTTCACCCTTACGCGTGAGCTTCTCGCCCGCCACGCTTATCTGCCTGCCCTAACCGGCGCGCTTCCCACAAGAGAAGCCCTCTACTATCAGGTTCAACCTCTCCACCAGCCCGCAAACCTCCTCCTCCGGGACGACAGCGACCGAGCCGTCCTCGCCGCGTAGTATCACGATACCCTCCTTTACCTCGGCGCGGAAGACTACAGGCTTCTTTGGCCTGGCGAGGAGTATGACCTCAGATGGCGATGTGGACCTCTGCCTCCTCTGAGGCAAGGCGGTAGCGCCCCAGGGTGGAGAATTTTACACATTGAGGTATAGAGGGGAGAAAAAGCTCAAGCCCCCTCAGCGCTTACCGTAGGCCGGTACTTCGAGGCTACCGCGCGGCTAGTTGGTCTGATCGGCCTGCTCATGAACGGCCTGGCCGGAGCGCCTCCTGGGCCTACCCGGCGGCCCATAGAGCCTCCACTCGAGACTCATGGCCTCGCGCAGCATTCTCCTGCGCTTCCTCTCCTCGATCTCCTCCCTGACGCCCGGCATGTCTGGTGTACCGTAGCGGCCTCCCCGCAGCTCCACTATGTCACCGCGCATCTTGAGCCTACTGAGCGCCCTCCGCAGCCTGTCCTCGCCCGCTATGCCGCTGAAGGCCTCGCGCAGCTCCTTCCATGTTACCGGCCGGCCCTTGCTCCTTATGAACTTGTAGACAAGCTCCACCAGCTCCTCGTCCGTCGGAGCCTTCATCACCACGAGCTCCTCGTCCTCGTATAGTACCTTGAGGTCTAGGCTCATACGCTCCCACCCATTAACCAGTGTTCACGAAGCGTTCTTGATAAGTATTACCATATGCAGTGATCTCACAAGTTAACAATATGATGTGTAAATCGAGAACTAAATATATTTCATCATCCTAGGGATAGTCCTAGGAATAGATTATGATGCAGTAGAGCATTCAACGCAGGGTGCCAGCTAGTCTAGCCAAAACCTCTTGACAACATCCAGCACGGAGGCACTAACCCTAGCAAGCTGCGCTAGGACAACCGTACTAATCCCCGCTATGTAGAGGTGGAGCGGCAGATAGAGGGGCATCATACTGGGCTCCTCCACATAGGACTCTATAAGGCCCAGTGTACTGGCGAATGTGGCTACGAGGCTCGATGCAACCATATCCTCGTCTATAGATCCTCTTACCGCACCGTAGACGAGCCGCCTCAGCGCGTGAAGAAACTCGTTGAGGGCGCCTGAAAGCTCTCTTCCAGCACTACTGAGCCTGCAGAGCGTCTCCCTGCACTCGAGCATATCGTAGTAGGAGAGCATGTCTATTATCTCATCGAGCCTGGAGCATTTGAAGCCGAAGCTTTCTATCCGCGCCTCCAGGTCGGCTACGCTGATCTCCTCGGAGCCCAGGAGCCGCAGGACCAGGACCACGCAGCGGGCATGCGGCGACAGGGTCTTCAGTACACGTCTATCGGCTCTTATGAGTATTTCCTCCGCTCCAGCATCTATACTCTCGCTCACAATCCTGCACCTATCCCGTAGCCCTCGGGAGCCCTGGCCTAGGGCTTCCAGGCCACAGTCCC
This sequence comes from Pyrodictium brockii, assembly GCF_055379715.1. Taxonomy (NCBI): domain Archaea; kingdom Thermoproteati; phylum Thermoproteota; class Thermoprotei; order Desulfurococcales; family Pyrodictiaceae; genus Pyrodictium; species Pyrodictium brockii. Next base: position 977,849 of record NZ_AP042401.1, on the reverse strand, counting down.
ACCCCTAGCCAGGAGGAGGGGTAGCAGCATTATCACTAGTGCCAGTATCATCAGTATTATCGCGCCTATTACTGCTATTTTTACAGCCCCGCCGCCCGAGCCAAACACTATGGGGAAGGGGCCTATGACCACTACCCCTCCGTACTCGCCTTTGCCACCACTGCGGATGATACTATAGAAGACACCTATGAAGATGAGGAGGACGCCTATGAAGATGAGCGCTATGCCCGCCGGCACAAGCTTTGATAACGTGCCGCCGCCCTCGACGGGGGTGCTCAACCCCAGCCCCCGGGTTCCTGCCCGGCGCTATCTCGGGACTCTTCTATAATAAGGTGACGTCAGCGGGGTGCATGCTCATAGACGGATAGGTAGGGCTCCTGCCCGGCGTCGTCCAAAACCCCGCAGGATACAACCCCGAGTCTAACTCTATAATAGCCTCCGGCGCCCACGAACCAAACTATGGGAGGCTCTGGGTCATGATAGGGTTTGACTATCAGCCCTCGGTGCCCTGGGTGCCCACAAGGGACGAGGTTATTCGCAGCCTGGTTTCGATACTCAACCCCAAGGAGGGCGACGTGGTCTACGATGTAGGCTGTGGCGACGGCCGCGTAGCAGTAGCACTGGCAGAGGCTTTCCCCCATATACGTGTTAAGTGCATTGAGCTGAGGAGCGATCTTGCGGAAAGGGCTAGGCAGGCTGTGAGAGAGCGGGATCTCACAGGCCGTGTAGAGGTTATAGAGGCTGACTTCTTTAAGACTCCCCTACGCGATGCCGACATAATCTATATGTACCTTCTGACGAGCGTGAATCAGAAGCTTAGGCCGAAGCTCGAGGAGGAGCTGAAGCCCGGCGCCATAGTGGTGACGCTCGACTTCCCTATACCCGGCTGGAACCCGGTGACCACGTTCGAGCTGCAGCGTTCATGGCAGAAGACGCTATACGTCTACGTCAAGGGCGTGTCAGACCGGAGCATGGAGCCTTCTGAGAGGGAGAAGCTGCTCCAGCAAGCTATGGAGAGGATTAGAAAGATGCCGGGCGGCTAGTCTCCCATACGCTCTATACGCCACGTCGTTTTTCCGCCGGGATGGTCGTAGAGCCTTATCCCCAGCCGCGCTAGCTCCGATCTTATGGAGTCTGCCAGGTCGAATAGCCTTCTCTTCCTCAGCTCCTGGCGCACAGATACTATTATCTCGACCAGCTTCTCAGTCATCTCTGCCGCCGGCGCCCCGGCGCCCTGGAGCACGTCGTCGAGCACAGCGAATACCGTGTTAAACTCCTCGTAGACGCGGAGGGCGAGGAGCCCTGCCGTGTAGTACTCGCCGGGTATAAGGGTGCTATTGGTTATCCTGGTCAGCTTTAGGACGGCTGCTAGGGCTCTGGCTGTGTTGAAGTCATCACTCATAGCCTCGTGGAACCCGTAGTAGGCGTCAACCACCTCGCCCAGGGCCTTCAACTCCTTGTCGCTTAGCCTGCCCCTTGGCTCGGCCTCCCTCAGCATCCTGGCGAGGTCTGACACCGCGCCCCGGAGCCGGCGCAGGTTGGCCTCAGCCTGCTCGAGGGCACCCTCGCTGAAGTCGAGCTGAGTACGGTAGTGGGCGCTTAGCAGCCAGAGGCGTAGCACGCTCGGGCTCCACTTCTTCGAGGCCTCCCGGAAGGGTATGATGTTGCCAAGGCTCTTGCTCATCTTCTCCCCGCGTATGGTTAGGTAGCCCGTGTGGAGCCAGTAGCGTACCCAGGGCTTCTTCCCGAAGAAGGCCTCGCTCTGGGCCCTCTCGTTCTCGTGGTGGGGGAAGACCAAGTCCTGGCCCCCGCCGTGGATATCGAACTGCTCGCCGAGGTACTTGGAGGACATCACGCTGCACTCTATGTGCCAGCCGGGCCTTCCCCGGCCCCAGGGGGCCTCCCAGTAGGGCTCGCCGGGTTTCCAAGCCTTCCAGAGCGCGAAGTCGTAGGGATGCTTCTTCTCCCTGAGCACGTCCTCCTCCTGCCTCCACTCCTCGGGGTGGAAGCGGCCGCTCAGCTCGCCGTAGCCGGGGAAGGCGTCTACGTCGAAGTACACGCTACCGCTGGGGGCCACGTAGGCGTAGCCCTTGTCTATCAAACCCTGGATGAATTCTATGATCTCCTTTATGTGGTCTGTAACCCTTGGGTGAATGTGGACGCTTATTTTGAGCTTCTGCAGCATCTCGAAGTAATCGCGGCTGTAGGTGTCCACTATTTCACGCCAGTCCCTCCCCTCGCGCCTGGCACGGTCGATAATCTTGTCATCGATGTCCGTTATGTTCTGTACATGGATGACACTGTAGCCTCGGAGAGCCAGGTACCGTTTTATGGCGTCAAAGGCTACATAGGTGCGCGCGTGGCCGAGGTGGGTGTAGTCGTACACCGTCGGGCCGCAGACGTACATGCGGACAATGCCGGGCTCAAGGGGCTCGAAGACCTCGAGCCTCTGGCCCATAGTGTTCCTCACGCGTATTCGCGGCCTGCCACGCCACCTCAACGCCCTGAAGCCTTGAGACACAATAGTCCATCCCCCGCGGCCCTAATAGACTGGAATGGGCTCGGTGGCGTGCTAGGGGGCCTGGCGGTTGAAGAGGTTTGCGAACCTTGTAGAAAGACTGCTGGCGGAGAAGAAGAGGCTAGCGGCCAGCATAGAGTCCAGGCTCGATCCGAGGGAGGCTGAGGAGGCCCGGCGGGACCACCACGCGAGACGCCGGCCGATACCCTGCGGCATGACCATACACACGGGGGTTGGCTGCAACTTCGGCTGCCTCTACTGCTACGTTCCAGACATGGGGTTCCCGCTCAAGCCCAGGCCCTATCCGCTCAGCGGCCTCCAACTGGTCTATGCGCTGCTCAACAACCCCTACTTCGTCCCGGGGCCCCGGGGGACCCTGCTAGCATTCGGATCGGTTACCGAGCCCTTCATGCCCGAGACCGTGGATAGAGCCCTCGAGTATCTGGAGGAGACCTGGCGGCACTTACGCAACCCTCAACAGATATCGACCAAATCCGTGCTTGATGGGGAGAGGCTAGAGCGCTTCGTAAAGTCGAGCGACCCTAGGATAAACGTGCTTATAACGATAACAACCCTACGGTACGCCCATATGCTTGAGCCCGGCGCTCCTAGCCCGGATGAGAGGCTCCGCTTCGCAGCCGAGCTGGCGAGGAGAGGGGTTAGCGTGACACTCTTCCTACGCCCCATAGTACCGGGGGTGACTGACCGCGAGCTCGAGGATATAATCCGGAGGGCCCGTGAGGCGGGCATAAGGACTATGGTTCCGGGCAGCCTGCGGGTCACCCCCGGAATCCTCAGGAGGCTGGGGGCATCCGGGATAGTTGACATAAAGGCTATAGAGGAGAGGCTGCCTAGGAACCCCCGGGGCTCGAGGGACCAGGTAACGCTGAGGGAGTCGGATCTCAAGGAGCTAGCCGCCAGGATTGCGGCAAGATACGGGCTAAGAGTGCTTCCAAGCAGCTGCTCCGCCAATATAGTCTCCCATGGGCTGGGCTGCTGGGCCTGTAAGTGGGGTCCCTGCGGCCATGCCCCTCCGCGCCCCCAGGAGGGCGAGGTGGCCGAGGCCGCCGAGGTTCTTGGCTGCAGGAGGGCTAGGGCCTCGGTTAAGGGCAATACAATATACCTTGTATGTAATGGAGACAGACGCCTAGCAGATATAGCGAGAGTCTGGATAGAGACGATTACCGAGTTTAGGACTGTGGCCAGGCAGGGCCGGTGACCCCAGGGCAACCCGCTTCTAGAAAAACGGGTGCCCGCTCCTCTTTTCTATACGCCCGCGGCACCGGCAGGGCGTGTTACAGGGGAGGACCAGGTAATGGAGCACGGGGGAGTGCCCAGGTACAAGCTGTTCAACATGATAGTGGCTCACGAGCCCGGCTACTACTCTATGAGGAGGGCCCTGAGAGAGATAGAGGGCATTCTAGGACGGGTGCGAGTATTTGACGCGCCGAGGTCGCTGCTGCTCCTTAAAGTGGACGACCCTTACGATGCTGTGGCTAGGCTGGCCCGGGGGCTTAGCGAGGACAGCGTCGTGCTGAGGGCTATACCTGTTGACCTCGAGGTAGCGCCCTACGTGGACTACGTGGCCGAGGCTGCCAGGGAGCTACTCTACTCCAAGTCAAGCGGGGGCTCCGCCTTCGCGATAAGGCTTGAAGGGAGGCTCTACGACCGCAAGACGGGGAGGCTTCTACACAAGAGGGACGCCATAGAGGCTATAGCCGATGGCATAGACCTGCCCGTAAACCTCGAGGAGCCGGACCTGCTCGTGCTGGTGAAGGTTGTGAGGGTGCACCGCTCCCTCAGCTACGCGGCCATAATGGTGGCGCCTCCATGCAGTATATACTCCAGGGCGCGACGTGGCCGGAGAGTGTGCACGCCCGGCCATTAGTGCTAGCCCCTAACCCCCTTAGACCCGGGAAACGCCCCGGCTCTCAGAGAGGGGCGGCCTTCTCTCCCCCGGAGGCTGCAGCCGCTATGCAGGAAAGCAAGACCCTGCACGAGGAGCGCGGCAGGCCGGCCCCGGGCAGGCTGCTGGGCTTCGTGGTGGACAACTCCACCCCCATCGTGGCCCGCTTTGTCTCCTCCAACCCGCCCCCCGTCGGCGACTATGTCCTTATAGAGTATCCTGGCGGCGCCCTACTGGGCCTGGTTGAGCAGGTGGGCACGAGGAGTATCACTCTCAACGCGCTGCCCGGGATTTACGACCCTGCTATTGTCGAGAAGCTTAGCGGCGAGATGAGCGAGGACGACGTGTTCTTCGAGTGCACTGCCAGGCTGCTTGGAGACGTGGACACTCTCCGCATGCCCAGGCTCCCCCCACTGCCCGGGGCCCGTGTCTACCAGGCCCCCAGCGAGCTCCTTCAACGCGTGTTCGGGGGAAAGGAGCCCTACCGGCTCCGCCTGGGCGTGCTAGCCTCCCGGCCCGATGTGCCGGTCTACGTTGATGTAAACAAGCTTGTCACCAGGCATACAGCCATACTGGCTGTCACCGGCGCGGGTAAGAGCAACACTGTGGCTGTAGTAGTTGACAGGCTCGTCCGAATAGGCGGTACCGTCGTAATATTCGACTTCCACGGGGAGTACCTTGGCTCCAGCCTGGGAGGCCGCGTCAACATTATAGAGCCTGTGCTCAACCCCAGACTGCTGAGCACCTCGGAGCTTATGGTGCTACTGGGCGTCGAGCAGCGCTACTATAAGCAGGAGCGTATCCTCCGCCGCGCCCTCAAGCAGGTACAGGAGACCGGTGAAGAGGAGCGGGGAGGCTTCCTAGAAACACTGGCCCGGGCAGTTGAGCACGTGAGCCGGCGCCGTAACGAGGATACTAGCGCGGCGGCAGCTGTGGTTAACAAGATAGAGTCGCTCCAGGAGCGGTACGGCGACATTATACGCGACGATGCCGTCGACCCGGTCTCAAGGATCAGGCCTGGCTACGCCAATGTAATTGATCTAAGCCGTGTTGACCGCGACGCGGCCGACGCCGTGGCCAGCCATGTGCTCCGAATACTCCTTGCCGAGAGGAAGCGGCACCGGCTGACCGGCTCGAGCCAGGTGCCATACCCCGTGCTAGTAGTGGTCGAGGAAGCCCACATACTGGCCCCAAGGGATGAGGAGACCCTCTCCAAGTACTGGCTCACAAGGATAGCTCGCGAGGGCCGCAAGTTCGGCCTAGGCCTCATGCTTGTGAGCCAGAGGCCCAAGGGGCTTGACCCGGAGATACTGAGCCAGGCCAACAACATGATCGTGCTGCGGATCGTCGAGCCGAGCGATCAACGCTACGTGCAGGCTGCCAGCGAGAGCCTCAGCGATGATCTCGTGGCCCACCTACCTTCGCTCAACACGGGGGAGGCCGTGGTGGTAGGCCCCTTTATACGGATACCGGCCCTCGTTAGAATAGACAAGTATCCCGGCAAGCTCGGCGGATCCGATATAGATGTTGTCGCCGAGTGGAGGAGCATGTCATGGCTGGAGGCTGAAGCCGGGGGAGTGGACGAGCTGACCTCAGACTTCATGCAGTAACACGCCCGAGGGAGAAGGAGGCCGGGCGGGGCACGCATACTCTATCGGGCTCTTGCGAGCATGAGAAGGCAGGCGTGAAAGGTGCTTGGCAATGCCCGGGGATAACCTACGGGTACTACACGTGTCTGACACGCATCTCGGGTATAGACAATATGGCTTGATAGAGAGGGAGATGGATATCTACCGCGTCTTCGACGAGATTATAGATACTGCTATCCGTGAGAAGGTTGATGCAGTGGTTCACGCAGGCGACTTCTTCGACACAACACGGCCCCCGCCACAAGCCATACACCGTGCCATAAGGTCACTGCGGAGGCTCAACACGGCAGGTATACCATTCATAGTGATACCCGGGGATCATGACCTGCCGCGGCGGAGAATGCTCCCGCCCCTCCTCATTCTCGAGGAGGTGCTCGAGGACGTTCACGTGCTGGGGCTCCGGGGCCCGGAGCACCATAGGCTTAGGACGCGGAGCGGCGAGCTGCTTGTTGCAGGGGTGCGCAACGAGAAGGGGGTTGGGGCCAGGCAGAGGCTGCTAGAGCACCTAGCTAGGCTCCCGAAGGCTCCGAGGGAGCCCTCCGTGCTGCTGCTCCACCAGTCGCTCCACGAGGTGGCGCCCGAGTATGAGCTTGAGCTGGGCGAGCTGCCCCAGGGCTACTCGTACTATGCGCTAGGCCACATACACCTCTACCGCCGGTTTGCTATTGGAGACTCGCTGGCGGTCTATCCTGGCTCGATAGAGGCTCTTCGTGTAGACGAGGCATCCGCGCAGCCGCGGCGCTACGTATCCCTAGTGGAGCTTGCCCCCGGCCGCACCGTGTCGGTAGACAAGATTGCACTAGAGACTCCGAGGCCGCAGATAGTTGAGGAGATAGTATTTGACTCGCTTGACGCCCTCCGCTCCGCCCTGCTGAGGCTCCGTGACCGTCTAGCCCGCTACCCGGAGAGCCGGAAGCCCATCCTGCACCTGACCGTATCCAACGTGCCGAGGAGCGCTAAGGCCAACGTCTACAAGACTGTCGAGACTGTTCTGTCGGGGTACGTGCTCTCCTACCGGCTGAGGGTCGACACTGTTGAGTCTAAGCTCCCGCCCTCGGTGCAGAAAGCATCCTCCAGTATAAAGCTCGAAGGGCTTCTAAAGGACTTTCTCGGCGACGAGAAGCTGGCAGAGCTGGCCTCGAAGCTCATAGACGTTCTCGGGGCCGACCCCCAGAGCCACGCCGAGGCAGAGGCTATACGTATCATAGAAGAGGCCTTCAAGCTCAATGAGAGGCGTTGAGCCGTGATAGTGGAGCGTGTCGAGCTGGAGAACGTGCTGAGCCACAGAAGGACGAGAATAGACTTCGGCCGCGGCATTATAGCAATAGTGGGGCCCAACGGCGCCGGCAAGAGCAGCATAATAGACGCTATAACATACGCCATGTTCGGCTCACATAGCCGCGGCACACGCAGCCGTAAACACGACCTGATAAGGCTCGGCGCCCATATAGCCCGTATAGCTGTAGAGTTCAGCTCCGGAGGCAACCGGTATAGGCTCCAGAAGGTGGTACAGCGCACCGGCGCTACGCAAGCGCTCCTCTACCAGCTCGATGACGGCTCCCCAAAGCTAATCGCCCGCGGAGTGGAGAGCGTGAAGGCAGAGCTGCGGAGGATACTCGGCATAGACCCCTCGCTCGCAGACCTCCTCCTCGTGACCAGGCAGGGCGAGATAGACAGGATACTAGTGGATAAGGAGAAGCGCATAGATACAATAAACACTATACTCAGGCTAAAAGCCATCGAGAAGACCTATGACCGCCTAGCCTCCATACTACGGCTCCTCCGGACGAAGAAGACAATGCTCGAGGAGCAGTACCGGAGCGAGGAGGCCAGGCTGAGAGAGGCGGAGGAGAGCGCCAAAGAATACGACAAGGTGGCCAAGAAGCTGGAGGAGCTGCGGCCGCTCCTAGCAGCTACGGAGAAGGAGTATGAGGAGCTGAGGGAGAAGGTAGAGGAGCTGCGGGCCCGCACGCAGCGGCTGGAGGCCCTGAAAGCCAGGATGGCTGAGCTGGAACGCAGCCTCCAGAAGCTCCGCGAGGAGTACGATGAGGCTCGCTCCGAGTACACGCGGGCCAAGAACGCTAAGGAGGAGTTGGAGAGCCTCCGGTGGATTGAGAAGAGCATAGAGCTTATAGAGGAGGCGTCGAGGATCCTGGAGGAGCTTGATAAGAATAGGGAGGTACTGGAGGCACTACGCCACAATAGAGAGAAGATCGAGAAGGAGCTGGAGGGGCTGCCGGAGGCTAGGCAAGCCTGGGAGGAGTATGAGAGGCTCAGGAGACAGGTGGAGAAGCTGGAGGAGGATAACAAGCGCTACCACGAGGTTAGAACCCGGATTGAGCAGCTTGAGGCTAGGGCTAAGAGGCTGAGAAAAGAAGTTGATACCAAGATGAGGAGGCTTATGGACAGGCTTAGGTCAGACATACCCCTGGAGCTCCCCAAGGAGCCCGCTAAGATAGTGGAGAAGCTCGAGTCTATAATAGCAAGCCTCGACAAGGCCGTGGAGTCTACAAGGCTTAAGCTCGAGAGGCTGAAAGAGGAGGCTGGAGCTAAGAGCTCCGAGATACGCGACTTAGAGGAGAAGCTGATGAAGCTTACGGAGGCCCAGGGCCGCTGCCCGCTATGCGGCAGACCCCTCACCGAGGAGCATAGGATACAGCTGATATCGAGGCTTAGGCAGCAGAAGAGGAGGCTAGAGGCAGAGCTTAGGAGGATCGAGTCGCAGGCCGTGATGCTGCGCCGCGAGTACAGCGAGCTGGAGTACAAGAAGAAGCTGCTGGAGAGGCTTGCCAGGACGGTGCAGGGGGAGGCAAAGAGCATTGAGACCATGATAAAGGAGGCCGAGGAGGCGGAGAAGCAGATAGAAGAGCTGCAGAGAAAGTACCTGGAGTTATTCGCGAAGCGCCAGGAGTACGAGGAGGCCCGCCACCGGCTCCGGGAGCTGGAGCCGCTGGTAAGTAGGTACCAGAGGCTTCAGGCGCTAGCCGAGCAGTACGAGGAGCTGAAACGGCAGGAGGAGGAGATAGTGTCAAGGCTTGCCGAGCATGAGAGGAGGCTGGCGGAGATTCTAGACGAGCTGAATATGAGTATGGACGAATTGAGGGAGGCGGCAGAGAGGGTTAGCCACTACCGCGAGTACCTCGCCGGGCTAAAGAGTGAGGCTGAGAGGCTCCCCAAGGCGGAGGCCAGGCTGAAGAGGCTTGAAGCAGAGATCTCAAGGCTCGAGGCCGAGCTGGAGAAGACCAGAAAGGAGGTAGAGGAGGCTTCTAGTGTTGAGGCCGAGCTTCAAGAGGCTGAGACAAGGCTGCGCGAGCTTGAGGAGAGGCTTAAGGACCTGAGGAGCCAGGTGGCTAGGCTGGAAGGTGCAAAAGAAAAGCTCGAGGCTATAGTGTCGAAGATCGAGGTGCTACGCGGCAGGGTTGAAAGGCTGCAGGAGGAGCTGCAGCGCTACGGCAACGCCATAGCTGCTCTAGAGAAGATAAGACGCGCACTGAGCCCTAACGGCGTGCCACGCGCTATAAGGCACGCCTTGAAGAATATACTAGAGTACCATCTACGCGACACGCTCATGAGGTTCAACATAGACTTCCTCGATGTAAGGCTCGAGGACGACTACAGCGTAGTCCTTGTAACACGCGAGGGCGAGAAGACGGTGTCTATGCTAAGCGGTGGCGAGAGGATAGCGCTGGCTATAGCTTACAGGATTGCGCTCGCCCGCGTGGTGGGCGAGAAAATAGAGTCGATGATAATGGATGAGCCTACTATCCACCTCGACGAGGAGAAGAGGCGCGAGCTCGTAGACATTATAAGGTATGGGCTGGAGGCAAGCGGGCTTGCACAGCTCATAGTGGTTACCCACGACAGGGAGGTTGAGGAGGCGGCTGACAAGGTGGTGGAGGTCGTTAAGATCGACGGGGCGAGCACTGTGAGGATACGGGCGCCCGGGGAGAGCACCGCCCTGGAGGCCGGCCTGGCAGCTAGCCCTGCTGGATGAAGAAGTCCAGTGGCTCCCAGCACTGCCTGCAGGCCAGGGCTATCTCGCTATACTCCCCGCTGAGGACGGCCGGCCCCCGGCCCATCCGGAGCCCCTCTATCTTCTCGACCCCGTCTACCAGGCTCCGGAGCCATACCCTAATCCCCTCTATGCCCTCAAGCCGCAAGCCGCCTCCACTCCTGCGGGCCCAGACGGGAGTGTCTAGCCCCATGTCGTACAGCTTCCTGGCAAGCTCTGCCGGGTCGAGGAGGGAGTTGACAGCCGTGCCAGCGTAGAGCCGTGCAGCCACCGCCTCGAAGACTGGCCTCCGGGCGCGGGTGCTACGGAGCAGCTGGAGGTAGGGGGACACCCTGACTCCTCCTAGCTTGTTCACGCACTCGCCCCATACCTGGAGTCCATAGCCGCGGGCAGCCTCGCAGAGCTTTATCCCGTCTACCTGCTCGTCGCCGGATAGGACCGGGTAGAGGGTTTCCAGGGGGCCCAGCCTAGTTGATAGGCCGTGCAGCTCGTCGAGCGCCTCGTCCACCACGACCAGCTGGAGGGGTGAACGGCCCTCGAGGAGGGTGCGCTGGGTGAGCGTAACCACTGCAGACCTGCGGAAGGGGAGCCCGTAGAGCTCCAGACCCGGCCTGGAGTCAACCACGACGAATGCATCCACGACGCTGAAGGGAGGGTAGGGCTGGGGCAGTGCCGGCCTTGACGGGATGGTTTCTGGGAGGCTGCGGTACTCCAGCCGCAGGCTCATTCTCCCTCCCCTGTTCCTGGCCACAAAGCACCCGGTGTCCCCTAGCACCTCCACCTCAGCACTCTCAGCGGGCTCTACCCGCACCTCGCCGCAGACGTAGAGGATGCTGCACGTGGCCTCGTAGGAGGCTATAGGCGCAGGCCCTGTAGCGTCTACATATACGTTAACGCTGCACACCACCAGCAATCGCCCGGGCAGCACCCGGAGGAGGCCACAAGATTTAACTACACTACTAGCGGCTAGGCCAGGGGAGGCCTCCAAGAGCACGTTCTCCTTTCATAACTACAGATTAGATGTAACTCTTGAACAGCGTTCACACTTCATGGTGGAAATACTTAGTTACATGTTCGGGGATTCCGCCGGCTCGGTGAACGCTTGTGCAGTCCGCAGGAGAGCAGCTCAAGAAGGTACGCTGGGTGGAGCTCCACTTCGTGGACGTGGCCGGCCACCTCCGCAGCGTAGCAGTGCCCTCCAGGGAGGTTGACGATAAGGCGTTCAAGCAGGGGCTCAACCTGCTCGACGGGAGCAGTGTAGAGGGCTTCGCCGGCATACATGAGAGTGATTACCGTCTCCGCCCCGATCCGTCGACGTTCGCCGTGATCCCCTGGGCCAAGGACACCGGTAGGATGATATCCGACGTCTACTCCACCGAGGGCAGATTCCCCAAGGACCCCCGCTACATAGCTGACCGTGCTATGGAGTACCTCGCCTCCCAGGGTCTTGAAGCCTACTTCGGCCCAGAGGTAGAGTTCATGCTAGTGGACGGCCTCTTCCTCGACGTTGAGACGCCTACAAAGGGGCTGGGCTACCGTGTTGTATCCCGCGAGTACATGGACTATGAGGAGGAGCTAGGTTTCCAGAGGACTAAGAAGGCCTACCACACCCCGTCCCCCATAGACAAGGTGGCTGCTGTAAGGTATGAGATAGCCAGCGTGCTGGAGGACTACTTTGGCTTTAGGGTCGAGTCCCACCACCACGAGGTTGCTGCACTAGGCCAGGTGGAGATAGACTTTAGGTTCGGCGATCTAAAGACAACCGCCGACCGCGTGGTCACCCTAAAGTACGTTGCCCGCAACGTGGCGGCAAAGCACGGCATGGCCGCTACTTTCATGCCCAAGCTGGTAGCCGGCGACAACGGTAACGGCATGCACGTCCACGTAAGCCTCTGGGATAGGAGTAGCGGTAGGAACCTCTTCTACGACCCCAGCGACGAGTACGCAGAGCTGAGCCAGACAGCCAGGTACTTCATAGGCGGGATACTGGAGCACGGGAGGGCGCTGGCGGCCATCGTTGCCCCCACAGTGAATAGTTACCGTAGGCTGGTACCCGGCTACGAGGCGCCGGTCTACCTGGTCTGGGGTAAGGCAAACCGCAGCGCTGCGATACGTATACCATTCTACGAGAAGGGTGTAGAGAAGGCTAAGAGGATAGAGTTCCGGAGCCCGGATCCAACCGCCAACCCGTATCTGGCGTTCGCGGCCATACTGGCCGCCGGCCTTGACGGGATTAAGAAGAAGATCGAGCCAGGCGACCCCGTGGACCGCAACGTCTACGAGATGGGTGAGGAGGAGAGGCGGAGGCTTGGTATAAAGCAGCTGCCGCGTAGCCTCGACGAGGCCCTGGACGAGCTGGAGAGCGATAACGAGTTCCTAAAGCCGATATTCACGAGGGATATCCTAGAGGCCTACATTGATGTGAAGCGCCGCGAGGCTATGGAGCTACGCCAGTACCCCAACCCGGTGGAGGTCTACATGTACTTCAACCTCTAGCGCGCCCTGCAACGCTCTTTTCTCCCCTGTGCCCTCTCTCCCCCCGCTCCCGGCCCGTGAGGAGGGCTCCGGGCTTTTCCGAGGAGCCGAGTGAGGAAAAGGGGATGCCGGCCCGAGGCCCGCTAGAAGCCCTTGAGTCCAGGGAGGCGAGGGAGGCGGCCAGGCGGATAGCGTGCCTCGGTCTCTCCTTCCACGTCCTCTCCTACTACGTCGAGGACACCGGCGTCGATGCGGGCGTGGAGCCCCTCTGCAGCGGGGAGCCGCGCATAGTCATCCATGCTGCCAGCTGCGTGGATGACACGCTCGAAGCGCTGAAGAGGTCTCTTCCAAGGATACTCGGCGCCCCCATCATGGGCTACACCTTGGAGTGTGTTGAGGGCTTCGGGGGAGAGTACCCGGGGTTCTCACAAGTAACAAGCATGATTGTAAGGCTCTTCAGCAACACGTTCTATAAGCCGCTCTCGGAGGCCTCTGTAACCGGCAGAGAGTACTTCGTCGTCATAGGCTGGAACGGCGAGATAGCCTATGGCCGTGGGGGCGAGTACGAGATACGCCTCCCCCTCATCCCTGCTGTGGCGTTCGCCCACACTCATCCGGGTCTCTCCTGCTACCCTTCTGCGCAGGACCTTAGCTCCGCCGCCGACTTCCTGGCAGCCGGAGGCCTGGCAGAGTTCCTGGTATCGCGTAGCTGCACGTCCTCGCTGAGGCTCCTGGCCCCGCTCAGCGAGGAAGACTATTGGACGCTGAGGCGCGTATCGGGCTGCGTTAAGGGGTCCAGGGAGAGCGAGGACTACCTGGAGTGCCTGGCTGCCCTCAACGGGCTGCGCACCGTGGCCTTTGAGGTGCTCTAGTACTCGGGAGGCGTGAGGGCTCCGCTAGGAAGGCCTAGGCCATCGGCTCGGGGGCGGGGCCTCCCCTATCTTCGGGTTCTTCACGGCCCCTAGAGCCCCTGGAGGGCTAGGAGGGTTTCCAGACGGGAAGCCTAAATCCTCCCTGGGTGTATACGTGGCTACCCCCCGGGGCCGTGCTGAGGTGGACCGGAGCTGATTCCTCGGAGCCCCAGACACGCGGAGAGGGGCTCCTCTAAGTGATGATGCTTCGGGCGCTACTGAGCCCTCCTGATTGTGTCGACCACGTATGGCAGCAGGAGCCAGCCATGCTCTAAGGTCTTGGAGCCGCGCTTCCCACAGACGATCTCGTTGAACTCGCCGGGGCCCCCGGGGAGTCTGCGCCAGGATAGCATCCAGGGTACCGGGTCGCCGCTGTGGCTCCGGAGGCTCCAGGGCGTCGCGTGGTCCGAAGTCACTAGCACCGCTACATCGTCTAGGTCTATCCTCTCTATCAAGGGCCTTACAAAGTACTCGTCTATAAGCTCTATAGCATTCTTCTTTCTCTCGAAGTCGCCGTCGTGGCCTGGCTCGTCGGGGCCTTTTAGATGGACGTAGAGGAATTGGCTGCCCTCCTCGAGAGCCTTTACCGCAGCCTCCAGGCGCTCCGGCAGGTCGCGGGCAAGGTCACCGGAGGGGGGAGACACCCTGTAAGCCCTCATCCCAGCGGCTCTAGCTATGCCTATCTCTACCGGCATCTCGGCTACGGAGGCCGCACTGGAGAAGCCGAACCTGCTGGTAATAGGGGGCATCTCGGGTATCCTGTCGCCGGCATCACGCAGGAGCATTGCATTAGCCTTTAGCAGGCCCCTTCTAGCCCTCTCGGCGTTGACAGGGTGGTTCTCGAGAATCTCTATAGACTTGTCGACGAACTCGTCTACCAGCCTGCAGGTGCGACGAGCTTCCTCCGTGTCCTCTAGAGGCTTGCACCTGGGGAGAATCATCTCTGGGCTGCTCACAGCCTCCGAGATGAGGCCCTTCCTCACGTAGGCGGGATCTATATTGGAGACGGCGGCGCTGAGACGGCTTTCCCTGCTCCCTATGACCACTACTGCGCGGTGCCCCACGGTGGCCCTGACCAGGGCGTAGCCGTTCTCGCCTAGCTCCATGCCGTCGAGGGCTGCTGCAAGACTTCTCGCCTCCTCGCTTCCAAGGCTCCTGCCGACCCTGCGGTCGATTATCCTCCTAGTGGCAGGATCTATTGTCGCGAAGTTCGCTCTAAAGGCAACCTCGTAGCCGGCCTTTATGCTGAGACCTATCCCCAGGGCCTCGAGCGGCCCCCTCCCAGTATAGTACTTCTCGGGCTCGTAGCCGAGCAGGGATAGAGTTGCGAGATCGCTTTCCGGCGCTATTCCAGGAGCTACGGGATAGTGGAAGCCGCAGACAGCATGCTCGGCCAGAGCATCTAGGCCCGGAGTCCTCGCCTCGGAGAGAGGAGTCACACCATCCACCGGCCTATCGGCCGCACCATCGAGTATGAGCAGTATGAGCCTCGGCGCCACGCCGCATTCACCATGCCGCCCCCTGTGCCCGGGCCCTAGCCCGGTTGGGATGCACCGCTGGGCTCTGACCCGCGGTGGAGGGAAAAGACTTATCCACAGCTCCAAGTGCCTCGGTGCAACGCTTATTCTCTAGCAGCAGCTTACACGACACCCAGGAGCACCGATGAGGTATTCCGGCGGAGCTGAGGCCCTACCAGGGGCCTCTCCTAGACCCGCCCGCGTTGATGACCTCTTCGCTGTCCCGAGGCCCCTGCCCACTGCCCTCCTACCTGACTAGCGATACCAGGGTGAAGAACGCCACTGCAGCGAGGCCTATCAGAGCCAGCCTGGCGCCGCTTACCAATACATTCTCGCCGCTCACCTTCCCCAGGTACACGCCCAGCATGAATAGCTCAGCCACCATTATAGCTGCAGACGCGTAGACAAGCATAGGTATGGGGGCCTTTATACCCGCGAACGCTGCAACAATGAAGGGAGAAATACCTATTGTTGGGAGGGCTATTGCACCAATACCGCTCCAGAGCGCCACGTACAGCGGCACCATTTTCGCAGCCTTCTCGTACACGCTCCCACGCAGCGGGTGAGCCATCACCCTCTCGGTCTTGCGGAGCTCTCGAAGCCTCTCAGCACGCTCGGAGAGGTATGTGGCTACGAACCCGCTGAAGAACCCCATAGAGAATGAAGCTCCCACTACACTACCAACATAACTGATGGGGTTTGTAACGCCTCCAATAAAGCTTCCCAGCACGATGCCAAGTGCTGAGAGCAGTCCATCAAAGCTATTGGTGACAAACATCCTCCTGGCAATGCTCTTTGCATCCAGGATCCTAACATACCCTTTTATATCGCGATAAAGCCTGGCGATTCGACCGAGGAGCCTGCCCAACAAGGCCGCTGCACAGGCCCCCATCACCGGGATGAAGGCTGAGTAGGTAGATTCAACTCCTCCATAGAGAGGGGCCCCAGCAGCCGAGAGGGCCCGCCCAGGCCGTATGGGCTTAAAAACGGGCCGCCGCCTTCAGCCCCTAGCCGCTCTCGCCTCCACTCTGCTAGCAGCCAGCCTCCTCTCCCTATACTCCTCGGTCTCAATTACCATACCCCCATTGCTGCCGGGCCTGACTATTATAGTCATGTCCGGGAGGCGGTAGCCGCACCTCGGGCATCGGTAGTAGTATCTTATCCTCTTGGCGCCGTCGCTGCCGAACTCTATCTCAACGCGATACTCCATGCGCGTACGACACCTTGGACATGTCCTCTCGCGAGAGGGCTCCAAGGCCGGGATACCTCCGCATCGTGATCGCGTTTAGCTGCCAGCATCGAGCCTGTGCATAATAGTCTCCATCTAGTCCCGAGGATGGTGGGTTACCGGCCTCCCGGGGTAATAATTTAAGCTCGCGCACTGAGGGGCCATCTAGATGTTGGGGATAGTGGCCGACGCCACAGTATAATACCTGCCAGATACTATAGGGCACGTAGTGACGGGTGACCTCACTACGCCACTCATAGATCGTTACGGTAGGCCTCTCACAAACCTCCGCATCATGGTTACGGGCCGGTGTAACTTTTCCTGCTTCTTCTGCCACATGGAGGGCTATAGGGAGCAGGAGCTGGAGGAGAAGGAGCTAAGGCTTGACGAGATAGAGCTCATAGCCGAGGCCGCCCGCAGGCTCGATATTAGGGCCTTCAAGCTCACCGGAGGCGAGCCAACACTCCGGAGGGACCTCGCTAGGATAGTATCAATACTGAAGAGCAGGGGCAAGGCATACGTCTCTATAACGACTAACGGGTCGCTTATACACCACCATATGCCCGGCCTAGCAGACGCTGGAGTAGATCATGTGAACGTGAGCCTCCACTCCCTCTCAGCTAGCAAGTTCAAAGCCATAACCGGCTCCAACATGCTTGAGAGAGTTCTCAGCAACCTCAAACTGCTCCACGACTATGGTATACCGGTTAAAATAAACTTCGTGATACTCCGAGGGCTAAACGAGAACGACATAACAGGGGTGATAGACCTAGCCGCCAAGATGGGTGCAAGCGTACAGTTCATAGAGCTTCACCCGGTAGGCAAGGCAGCAAGGAGGTTCAATGAACACTATCTGCCAAGGTGGCGTGTGCTGGAGAAGCTTGAGGGAAGGGTGGCCGAGATAAAATACCGTATAGGCCTGCACAACCGGCCGGTACTAATACTGGACAATGGGGTCAAGGTAGAGCTGGTGGGGCCTGTCGGTAACTTCATCTTCTGTGCTGGCTGTACGAGAATCAGGGTAACCTATGACTTCAAGCTCCTTCCATGCCTTAACTGGCGGGGTAAGCCGGTAGAGGTGAGGCCCAGGCTCCAGGGCCTAAAGGGCTTCGAGGAGAAGGTTGAGGCCGTTATATCTGCTATAAAGGAGGCTAACATGCTGCGGGCTCCCTATGTCCTCTATCCTCTGGGCTCAAAGCTTGTCCCGCCCCGGAGGCGCTGGCGGACCGCTAGGATAGGGCTGCCCAAGAGGGGTGGCTCACTGCACTTCACGGGGCCGCGTAGCGATCAGCTGCTTAGAAAAATGCTGGCGGAGTGGGGAGACTACACAGCCTTGAAATAACTGCCGGCTACGAGCCGTCTTCCCCTCTGCCAGCGTTAATGGAGGACCAGCTTTTCCAGTATCATTACTAGGTAGAGCATGCCCAGGTGCATGTTGGTCACCTTGAAGGCCCTCTTGGCGTAGATCTCGTCACCGCTCATTATGCTGTACTTGACTGCCATAGAGAATACGTGTATTGAGGCCAACAGCCCGTAGGCTAGCGAGGCTAAGCCTATTGCACCGTTGAGCCATAGGCCCACAACCACGTAGCCCATAACGATAGCCCCAAAGCCTATCCCCATGGCCGTCACGTTGGGATCCGCTATGACGGGCAGCATTGGAACGTTAGCCTTCCTATAGTCCTCGCGGTAGAAGGTTGCCAGGAACCATATGTGGGCCGGCACCCAGGCTACCACGAGCAGCGATAGTAGAAGACCGTTTACATCTATGACCCCGGTTGCGGCCGCCCATCCGCCTAGGGCGGGGGCGCCGCCGGCAATGGCTCCGGCTATAATGCTTAGCGGGGTCTTACGCTTTAACAGGATAGTGTAGGCCACTATGTCGAAGAGGAAGCCGATCAATATTGCAACGCTATAATACACGTTTATGTGTAGAGCTGCTATTACTAGGGATGCTGCGAGTAGTATGCTTGAACCGGCAAGTACACTGCGGGGGTTCATCCTGCCAGCGGCCAGGGGCCTATCCTTGGTCCTAGGCATTGCAGCGTCTATGTCGCGGTCGAAGTACATGTTTAGCGCTGTGACTGCCGCTATAGAGATGTAGCCAAGCACTACTACTAACAAGTGAAACAGCAGAGGCTTATGGAACCCCCCGCCAAGGATAAAGGCTGTATACATGGAGAACGCTAGAAGCGTCGTCTGGCGCAGCTTTATGAGCGCAGCTATGTCCGCTACCAGCTTGCTGAGTCCGCCTGAACGCCCAGCGTACTGGGCCCTAAGTCCTGGACCGCGTTCCGCCATCCCGTATCATTCCCCGATAGCCGTTCTAGCCGCGGATAAGCCTGGGCATGATAGACCGTGTAGGTCACTGTTTAGAGTGTTCAACCCGAGTATTCTAGCCCAGCGGCGCTCGGGAATATAAGATGCCCCCGCCGGGACCGGCTGACGGCACACTCGGGCCGCGGCGGGCTACAGCCTTTCGGGAGGGCGCGGGGCGTCTATGCCGGGGTATTGTGTACACAGGGTTGACCTTAGGCTGGTGTCCCCGGATGCCTCACTGCTTTTCGAGTGCCTCCTACGGGCCGGCGAGAAGCTGTGCAAGGAGTCCAACTGCGCACCGGGATCCAAGGCGGGCTGGCTCGTAGCAAGCAGGAAGACATGCCTCGTCACTATGAAGCCCCCGAAACCGGTTAGTGCCGGGCTTCACGCTATACCCGCCTCCTATGAAGCCGGCGTGGTCGTTGAATGCAGCGAGCCATCTGATGTTGTGGAGTCTGTGATGCTTCTGGAAAGCCTGGCCTCAGAGTGCCGGGGTGTTGGGCTGATGCTCACCTAGGAGGACGGTGATGTGGACTAGCGGTCTCAGACCCCCCGGGGGGATGAAGACACTCCCATGGGCTGAGCGTGCTAGAAGCCCTGGCGTTCCCCGCCTCTACGACAAGGGAACCCTATTATCCCTGGCTTTTGTCATGGGGTAGGCCAGGGTGTATATGTTTTGCCGGGCACTCTCCAGGGGAGGGATCTCCTATCCATACGCGACCTCTCGCGCGAGGAGATCCGCCTAATACTAGACACGGCTAAGCAGCTCAAGCAGCGCTACTATGCCGGCGAGCGTGTGATACCCGTACTCAAGGGTAAGACTATAGCGCTCCTCTTCGAGAAGCCCAGTACGCGAACCCGGGTCAGCATGGAGGTTGCGGCGGTCCAGCTCGGCGCCTACCCGCTGGTGCTCCGGAAGGGCGAGACCCAACTCAGCAGGGGAGAGCCCATCAAGGATACTGCTAGGGTTCTTTCGCGCTATGTTGACGCTATAGCGGCTAGGGTGTATAGCCACAAGAGCCTAGAGGAGCTGGCAGCATACTCCACAGTCCCAGTGATAAACATGCTGAGTGATCTGGAGCACCCTCTGCAGGCGCTGGCCGACGCGCTCACAATCGAGGAGCGCTTCGGCAGCGTCAAGGGCGTGAAGGTTGCCTATGTGGGTGATGGGCGCAACAACGTTGCCCACAGCCTGCTGCTCGTAGTAGCGAAGCTGGGAGGCCACATAGCTATAGCGTCCCCGCCCGGGCTGCAGCCCCGCAGCGACGTGGTGGAGGCTGCACAGGCCGCCGCGGAGGAGAGCGGAGCAACTATAGAGATCCTCGAGGACCCCAGGGAGGCCGTGCGAGGGGCTGATGTAGTATACACGGACGTATGGGTAAGCATGGGGGAGGAGGGAGAGGCCGAGCAGAGACGCAGGATGCTGAGAGGCTACCAGGTCAACGAGCAGCTCATGTCTCTAGCGTCGAGCAGGGCAGTGTTCATGCACTGCTTGCCAGCCCACCGTGGGGAGGAGGTAACGGAGGAGGTAATAGAGGGCCCCTGGAGCATTGTATGGGACCAGGCTGAGAATAGGCTGCATGTACAAAAAGCCGTGCTAGCCCTGCTACTCTCCCCCTAGCGCCCTCAAGGCCTAACCCGGCGGACTGACACGCCCAGCTCCTGAGCCGCCTTTTTAGCCTCCTCGGAGAGCCTCGGCCCAGACCCGTAGAGCACAAGCACCGGCGAGGCGTTTATCGACCTAGCCTTCTCCGAGAGAGCCTCCACAGCCTCGCGCCCGAGGATCTTGGACTCCGCCACCACGTCGACCGCCAGCACGCGGCCCTCCTTCCTGGCAACGAAGGACAGCCTGCCCTTAGCAGTGTTAAACCACATCCTGACACTGTAGCCTGCCTCAACGTACAGGCCGGCAACCCTGCCCTCTATGCCGTACTTCTCCTCGAGCTTCCTCTTCTGGAACACTATCTCCGCCAGGGTCAAGGCGTCCCTGCACCCCGGAGGAGCCGGCGCCGCGACCAGCCTTTTTATTGCTTCACAGAGAAGCGGGCCCTCCAAGGATGCCCTGGTGGCCGGCGCGGAGGCCGCCATAGGCATAGCAGGCATGCTATTCATAATAGCCGGGTGGGCTGCCTCACTCCAGGCTACACCCCCGCTACGGCTGAGCGTCCTCTACTTCATAGGAAGCCTCCTGCTCACGATCTACGCCTTTGTAATACGCGACCCTATATTCACCCTACTCAACGCCCTCGCCTCCGCACTTGCATTAGCGAATATAGCTAGAGCCTTGAAGCTGAGGGCGGAGGCAAGCCAGAGGCCGGGGGTGAAGTAGAGACATTGGCCAAAGCAGTCAGGGGCGCCGGAAAGGCCGAGAGGAGAGAGCCGCTACTCTCAAGGCTGTTCGGGAACCGGGTGTTCCTCGCGGTAGCAGCAGCGTCTATCGTGGCGCTGCTCACCATACTAGCGTTCTACATCAGGGCGCTGCCATACCAGAACTACAATCTCATCTACCATAGGGCGCTCAGCCTGGGCCTAGGCGACAAGGCCAAGTTCGCGTTTATAGACGCCAACGACCCCTGGATAGAGTACTGGCTGGCATCATACCTTAGGAGCCACGGCATAGGGTCCTGGACGAGGCTTACGACGGATAACCCGGATACGCACATATTCTGGTATCCATGGGGCAGGGACTTCAGCCACGATGAGTTCCCCTTCATCCCAGTAGTAGGGGCCTTAGCGCCCGGGGGGCTTGACACGGCAAGATGGATCTCGCTAATCCCCCCGATCTTCGGCGCGCTAATGGTACCTATAGCGTATATCTACATCAGAAGGTTCTACGGCGAGCTCGCCGGGCTTACAGCCGCGCTTCTCCTAGCAATACTCCCCGCATCATGCAGCAGGACGTTCGCCGGTTTCGTGGAGAAGATTGGTATAGCTATGCCATTCTTCATAGCCGGGCTAGCGCTCTACAGCGAGGCTCTACGCCGGCGTAGCCTGCCGGTAGCATTCGCCGCCGGCATAGCTATGGGTTTCATAGGCTTCATCTGGGGAGGCTACGCGATAGCGGCAATACTCATAGCTATTACCTCGCTCCTTGCCCCCACAGCAGTAGAGTGGAGGCATGCACCGGCTATAGCAAGAGCCGGGGTGGCGGTGGGCATAGGCTTTCTAGCAATCCTCGCAGTAGCATCAAGGTATGGGCCCGCGTCAATAAAGTATGGTGAAGCCGTACTCCTGGGCACCCTGATACCCTACATAGTGGTTGAGCTACTTGAAATAGCCGGGCGAAGAAAAGTACATGGAGTAGCATGGAGGAGGCCCGAGGCTATATACAGGATTGTAGCCATTGCACTCCTAGTGCTGGGAATTGCTGCAGCACCCGCATTAGGGGTGAGAGGTAGAGCCCTATTCGCCATGGCATGGCCTCTCCGTCTCGCCGGCGAGATCCACCTATCAAGGCTGGCGGAAACCGTGGCAGAGCACTCCTCGCCGCTCATGAGCAGGGGGCTTTTCCTCACATTCGTCCGGGAGGGCAACATAGCAGCCCTACTAGCCCCCGTGGCTTCACTCTACCTACTCTACCGGTCACTGCGGAGAAGGGAGCCAGAACACCTTCCACTCTCACTGGCAGCGCTAGGGCTCTACTACGCGGTACTGGGCATGCTCTACTTCCTCCAAGCCTCCTCGGTGGTAGGTATACTCTCGGTGGCAGCGCTTGTGGGCATGCTGGCGCCGTCAGGCCGCAGTGTCCCCAAGCGCCTGGCGCGCTCCAAGCGCTTGGAGAGGAGTAGTTACGAGCTAAGGCTAGCAGCCACGATTATACTTGTGATCATAGTTCTCGCAGCAGCCGTGGTAGGCGCCAAGACCGCCTATGCAATGATGAGAAGCCATATAGCAAGCATTACGGGGTACAGCGTCAACGTCCAGCAGTATGACTGGCTCCACATGCTCAAGGAGATAGAGAACGCTACTTCCAAGGACACCGTGATAGTGGCCTGGTGGGATTACGGGTACTGGATTAGCGTGGGTGCTCACCGTCCAACGCTGGCAGACGGAGCCACTACAAACGCCACACAGATAAGACTGCTAGCCGAGTTCTTCACCTCAACGAGTGAAGACGAGGCAGTCAATATACTCAAGGCGCTCCACCTCAAGCCCGGCAAGACCCTGATATTCGTGCACGACAACGCGCTGTACGATCCTGCAACAGGGTCCCTGGTATACAGTATTGATGCAAGGCTGCCCTCCATAGATATAGCAAAGTCGTGGGCCATGCTTCATATAGCTGGGAAGGATGAACAAGGCTTCGAAGTAGGCAATAGCAAGTATAGACAGACGCTCATATATAAAATGTTCGCTAGTGCACCCTACCATTTCGATAAGGTGGGCGAGATATACCCACAAAACCTCATACATGTGAAGGGCAAGCGCATAACTAGCGTAGAGCTGTTTGGAGAGAAAACCAGCCCCTACAGCTTCAAGCACTTCAAACCCTACCGAGTAATACTCGGCTTATACATGGATAGCCGGGGGAGGCCGCTAGCCTTCGCTGCAGGCGGCCACACGTACTACTTTGTACAAGTGCTGATACTCTACGAGTGGGCCGGCTAGTGCCCCAGGGCTTTTCTTTCCCACACATACGCCTTCAACCCACGCGATGGAGGCGCTGGGCTAAGAAGCCCGGAAGGGGCCCGAAGAGTGCACTTAGGGCTGCCTGGGGGCTCGAAGCATCATGCTGTTCAGGCGGCGTAAATCCTCCTCTCCGAGGATAAAGCTTCTCGAGCTCGCTGTCGCCACGCGCTACGCAGTATCCAGGCTTGGGCTGCTAGCCGCCAGGCTCAGGAGTAGCTATGAGAGGACCCACGACAGGTCCCTCCTTACTATGCTGCGTAGCATTCTCCGCCTGCAGGCGGTGCTGGAGGTTCTCTCAGTCCGGCTGGAGACTATGGCTGATATAGGTGCTTTCAGCGCAGAAGATCTCTCCATAATACGGCGGGTTATCGGCGAGGCTAGGCAAGCCTACGGGATGGTGGCCCCCGGGGTTGCTAGCATGCTTAGCGACCTCGAGAACATGGTGTCCTCGATAGCCTCTATTACTGGCATGGAGCTCCCGCTAGCGGAGAGCCCCACTGTAAATGAGCATGTGAAGAGGATAATGGAGGAGGCCGCGGTAGTCGCCGAACAGAGGCTCTCCGAGATTGTCGAGAAGCCGGCGTAACTCCCCAGGGACTGGAGCCTGTTATTAGGGTTGTAGTGCATGCTCCCGGTACTGGGATAGCCCACGCCTTGTACGTAGAGGACACGGTCAGGAAGCGTATTATAAGGCTGCTCATGGAGAGCCGTGGGCCTCTCACCGCCAGGGAGATAGCGGAGCTTGTAGGCCTGGACCCAGTCACGGGGGAGCGTGAGGTATACGAGCATCTAAGACATATCGCCAAGACCCTCCGCCGCGCCTATGGCGGCAGGGCTGTGCTCTACATGATTCCTCCTAGGTGCAGGGACTGCGGCTACGTGTTCCGGGACCTGAGAGAGCCCAGGAAGCCTAGCCGCTGTCCTAGGTGCAGGAGCCAGCGCATAGAGCCGCCAAGGTTCTATATAGAGGTGGACTGATGGCTGTGAATCCCCCGGGGGCCCTGCCGTGGCAGTGACCGTGGTCTTCCATCTACGCGCTGAGAGGAAGGTTAAACGCGTGGTCTACGATGATCACGGTAGAAGGGTGTCCGAAGACGTGTTTGACGGCATTAAGACAGTTGTCATAGACGGTTCCAGGGCTAGGCTGCCCGCGGGAATCCACGGAGGCATAGCAGTGTACGTGATCGATGGCGAGACAAAGGCTTCTAAGCAGGGAGCACTGCTTGTAATAGCCCCGGCTTACAGGGGATGAAACCTTGCTTAATGTCAGGATGGAGAGGAGCAAGAGCCGTAGCGGTAAGCATGCTGCTAGGAGCCTCGCCCTCCTGGTATCAGAGGACGGCCAGATAGTAGAGCCGAGGCCCCGCATGGTGAGGGAGGAGAGGCCGCTCTACAGTAGGGGCTCGGCCTACATAGCCTCGGTGGCTGTGCCGCCTGGCTGGTACCTCGTCTACATCTACCTCGTGAAGAACCTAAGGGGCCACGTGAAGGGCTACATAGAGGTCTACTCCCATGACGCCCAGCTCTTATACCGCGCGGTGTACCGCCGGCTCAAACTCCGGTACAGCCGGGGCGACCCACGCTACGCCTGGATAGTGCAGGGGGTGGTCGACTACCTACGGCTTCCCGTCAAGAACATGAATCTAGGCGGCGAGGCATCTTAACGCCCCTGGAACCCTGTAGATGACGCGCGGCCGATGACCGGGGCCTCAGGCTAACCCCAGATAGGGCTCTAGGGGGATGTAGACTTCACGGACCGGGGGAGGCCGCTCCTTGGCTTACGTGCGTAGAAGGCTTGTGGAGAGGAAGCTTAAGGAGATGCTTCTGCGCAGGGCCCGCGAGGCGGGCATGGAGCCAGCACAGCTTGCCAGCTGGCTCTACGAGGCAGCCGGCATACGCGCCCAGCCCAGCTGGAGGGATCTCGAACGGAAGATCCTCTACAACGACGATGTAACAGCTCAGGAGCTTGCAGCGTACCTACTCTCCGAGGGCATTAAGGTAGATGAGAAGGAGTGGATAAGAGTAGTTAAGAGCCATAGCGTCGGCATCGAGGTTCCAAGGCTCCCCTCAGGGGAGGAGGATGTGTAGAGAGGCTAGGGAGCTGTCCGCGAGCCTAAGCAGCGGGGACCCACAGACACTCCTGGATGCGCTGTCGGCGCTCCTCCTTATAGCTGACGAGGAGCCCATAGGGAGGCCTAGTATATCACGTATACTAGGTATCGGCGACAAACGCGCTAGAAACATTGTAGCGAAGCTGAGAGAAGCTGGGCTCGTCGATGTGAGCCGGGCTGGGGCTCGGCTGACGGGGGAGGCCTGGAGGCTGCTCCGGGGCATCCGGTGTCTATGGAGGAATGGCTTCACCATAGCTGTAGTCCCCTGTAGCGACGTTAGCCGCGAGCATGTAGAGAGGTCTGTAATCCCCTTAAGGGATGCAATAGTGATAACGCTCTCCGAGCCCCGCATCCTCGACGTCGTAGGCTGGGTGGACGAGAAGGGCCTCCTACTGCCAAGGCTTGAGGGGGAGTTGGCTGAACACTACCGGAGGCTAATAGGGGGGCTCCGGTGCGGCGAGGCCCCGCGCTGCCTCATAGGGGTTTTTCACGGCAGCGCCGCTCCCTGCTACCGCTGCTGCGCGAGCCTGCTGCACGCGGCCTCGACGCTGTAGAGGTTGTCGCGTACTATATCCTGCAGCCTACTAACACCGTCAATACTGTCTATGATATCCGGGACGGGCTCGGGTACAAGCCTCCTCCACGACTCGTCGCCCCGAAGCATTAGGCAGCGGATGTATTCTCCGCACCAGACATGCCGGTTCACAAGAGGCGGAGCTATAGCCTTCACGCCCGCGTCGCGAAACGCCCTATTAACAGCCGGGTTAGCCGTAGCCACCGCGTCCACAGGCGGCACGTATCCTAAGACGAAGCCGGCGTTACCACTATACACTGTTAGCGTCTGTATAGTGGCGGTGATTATCCTGCCTAGGTCCACCCCGGCTCTACGCAGCGCCTCCCGTATCATAAGCAGCCTCTCCCCCGCCGTGAAGGGGTTGCGCCAGGTATGACTCTCATCAGCCATGCCCACAAGCACGACCACCTCGTCGTAGCGTTCAAGCAGCCAGTTTACCGCGGCCAGGTGGCCGCGGTGGAATGGCTGGAATCTCCCGAAGAACAGCACGCGCCTACCCTTCCCGATAACGTCGCCACCGGCCATAAACAGCCCCCTATGAGTATCTCTGGCCCCGCAAGAAAGCATGGGGCGCCAAGCTCCAGGGTGGCGGCCGGTGAGGCGTAAGCTGTGCTTTGTAGTTAACCCCCTGGCAGGCATAGGCGGGCCACTAGCCCTCAAGGGCAGCGACGGCGAGGCCGGTATAGCCGCCCTGAAGCGCGGAGCCCAGCTGGTCTCCCCCGGGAAGGCTGTAAGGTTCCTCTCCAGGCTACGCTTCCTCGGGCTCAGCGAGAGGCTCGAGATTATCACCGCCGGAGGCCTCATGGGGGAGGAGGAGGCCAGGGAAGCCGGCGTAAAGGCTAGAACGGTTTACCAGCCGGGAGACTGGCCCACGAGCCGCAGGGACACCGTGGAGACTGTGAAGCGGTGCCTGAGGGAGGGTGCGGAGATAGTAGTGTTCACCGGGGGAGACGGGACTGCGAGAGACGTGCTGGACGCTCTAGGCGACGCCGTGGAGAGGGTTCCGGTTCTCGGCGTACCAGCGGGAGTCAAGATGTACAGCTCGGTGTACGCCGAGAACCCTGAAGCCGCCGCGGATGTGCTCCGGGACTGGCTGGCGAGAAGGAGCCTCTGCGACGCCGAGGTGCTCGACATAGACGAGGATGCCTTCCGCCGCGGCGAGCTGAGGACCAGGCTCTACGGCATAGCGAAGACCCCCTGCAGCCCCAGGATGGTGGGGGCCAGCAAGCAGCCCTCCCAGAGCACACCCGAGGAGGAGGAGAACAAGAGGGCCATAGCCAGGTACCTGGCCGAGAGCATGGAGCCCTGCACGCTCTACATACTCGGCCCCGGCTCCACGGTCAAGGCGCTGGCCGACGAGATAGGTGTAGAGAAGACTCTCCTGGGGGTGGACGTGGTGCACAACCAGAGGCTCCTCGCCCGCGACGTCGACGAGGAAGCCCTCTACCGGCTGGTGGAGAAGCATATCGAGAAGGGGGGCAGGGTGAAGCTCATAGTTACGCCGATAGGCGGGCAGGGCTACATACTTGGCAGGGGGAACCAGCAGATATCGCCCCGGATACTGAGGCTAGTAGGCAAGGACGGGTTGATCGTTATAGCTACGAGGGGCAAGATGCAGAGGCTGAGAAAGCTTAGAGTGGACACCGGGGACCCCGAGGTTGATGCCGCACTGCGTGGATACGTCAGAGTAGTTATAGACTACGGAGAGGAGCTTGTGGCACGCGTAGAGTGAGAAGTGTTCCCCGGGCGCACTCCCCGGCGGGGTGTAGGTTGGATGGCGCTAACCGTGAGGGATAGGCCCATATATACTGATGAGTGGAAGGCCCTGCTTGTGGCAGTGTTCTCAGTAGCCTTCGGGTTCGCGGGGATAGGGCTGCTCAACGTAGCGTACCACCCCCTGGGCTTCAGCGGCGGAGTGCTGGCCGGGGCGCTAGTAGGCTTCCTAGCCCATGAGCTCGCTCACCGGGAGACCGCGCGCCGGCAGGGCTGCATAGCCGGCTTCGTGCTGTCCCAGTTCGGGCTAGCGCTTACGCTCGCCTCCGGCGTGCTTAGAAGCATAGGGGTGCCCTTCGCGATACTCTCCCCAGGCTACGTGTCGATATACTGTAGCGGTTTCGCGCGCGACGACTACGTGGCCGCTGCAGGCCCCGCCGCGAACGTGGCCCTCGCCGCTGCCGCCTGGATCGCGGCAAGGCTGGCCGGCCACACCTGGGCCTACCCCTTCCTCGTAGGCTTTGCTGCTATGAACGCGTGGCTGGCGTTCTTCAACCTGCTACCCTTCAGCCCGCTTGATGGCTCAAAGATCGTGCAGAGGAGCCCGCTGGCCTGGCTAGTACTCATAGCTCTGGCAAGCGTGTTCGCGTTCACAAATCCCTAGCTCTCCGCCAGCGTGTAGTAGGCTCTCTTCCTCCTCCTGCCCCTGCTCTGCAGCTTAACCACTCTTATCCCGGGTATCTCGCACGTGTTTCTCACGTGGGGCCCGCCGTCAGCTTGTATGTCTATGCCCGGGATCTCGACTATTCTAAGCTTCTCTACGTCCGGCGGCATCTTATCAGCCAGCTTCACTATACCGGGTATCCTCATCGCCTCCTCGCGGGGGAGCCAGTAGATCTTCACCTCTATACAGCGCTTCAGAATCCTGTTAGTCTCCTCCACGGCCTCCATTATAGCATTCTTCCAGTCGTCAACGGCTATCTCGAAATCGTCGCGAGCCATATCCGGGGCTATATGGCCCCCGGTCACCCGGACACCATACCGCTCGTAGAGCACAGCCGCCAGTACATGGCTAGCCGTGTGGAGCTGCATCATCCTGTAGCGCCGCTCCCAGTCGATAACGCCGTGCACCCTCATCCCGGGCTGCAGCCTCTCCGCACCCTCCTCCACTATGTGCGCCACTTCATCGCCCTCAGCAAGGGTGTCCACCACACGGAGCGTGGTGCCGTCTGGGAGCACTAGCTTGCCCGTATCAGCGTCGAGGCCGCCGCTTGGCCTGGGGTGGAAGGCTGTAGCGTCGAGGTACACCCTGTTCCCGTCGACACGGGTAACCGTGGCGTCGAACTCCTTTAGGTAGCTATCCTCCTGGAAGAGCAGCCTGGTCGCCATAGAGCCGGCACCTCCCGGGCGCGCTCTCTGCACAGGGCCTGGGGTGGGAGAGAGCGCCCCAGCCCCCGCCCTAATAGAGTGCCCCTGCACCCGGGGTGCTACGGAGCCAGGATCTCGGCCAGCTGGCCGATGTGCGTGGAGAGGTCCGCAGGGCTCTCCACTATAGGGGTCTCAAGGGCTAGCAGGGGCTTTGAGAGCAGGGGGAGCAGGGAGTCCACCCGCGTGGCGCCCCCCAGGGCCTCATAGACCAGCCTCAGCTTGTCGCCGCTGTAGAGTAGAAGCCTCGAGGGCGCAGCGACAATGAAGAAGTCTACATGGCTTACCAGGCTCCTGTAGGGCGTAGCAGCGTTGTTGAACGACTCCACCAGTAGTATGTCGCTCCCGGCCTCAAGCCTGGCCCTGCACTCCTCCAGCAGTTCCTCAGCCTTAGGGCCTGCTAGCCAGTCTAGCAGCCAGCCAGGCTCAGAGGGCTCCGCCCCGAGGCGAGCTGCCAGCCTCTCAACCTCGCTCCGGAGAGTGCCGGTGAGCCTCGCCAGGCTATTGGGGAAGACATAGTGTCGTGCAGCGCCCCGCCCGCAGTCCTGGACCCGCGCCAACACCAGCATAGACCTTGTATCGGAGATTGCTGCGAGATACTGCGAGGGCCCCTTGAAGGCCAGGGGGTCAGGATAGGCCAGGGCCAGCGCCACAGGGTTTGAGACGCCGGGGTCGACGCCTTCGAGGTACCTCAGGTAGGTGTAGACATCGTTCCCCAGGAGAAGCCCGCGATCATAGCTCGATCTAAGCGCGTGGGGCGAGCCCCAGAGGTTGTGGCCCGCCACGGGCTTGAATATTGCCACGCGGGGCCCCTTCTCAGCCAGAGCCCTGGCCAGGGCTACCACTGTCCAGGTCTTGCCGGAGTCGTGCTCAAGGAGCCCTGATACTAGCACCCTCAACACCATAGCCCTTCAGCCCCGCCAGGGCTCTTGGAAGCCCCATGGTATTACTAGCCCGGGAGCTAGGCTTCATACCAGTTACCCACACATCCCTAAAGGGGCGGTACGCGGCATGGATGAGCGCGGGCGAGAGCAGCTGGAGTGGGTCAAAGAAGCTGCGAAGAGGCTGGCCCAGAGGCAGAGGGGAGGAGGGGGCCCGCGGAGCAAGCTCGTGGAGGCGATAGCTGTACTACTGCTAGCGAGGCCTATGAGGGCCGCCGAGATAGCCCAGGTGGTGGGCAAGCCTACCAGGTATGTTAGCAGCTACCTGAGCTACTGGAGGACGCGGGGCCTCTTCGACTACGAAAACGGGTTCTGGGTGCTCACCCCGCAGGGGGAGGATTACGCCAAGAGCATACTAGAGAGGGAGATGAACAGCCGCATAGCCCAGTACGCCGCACTAGCAAGACAGATACTATCGGGTAGCAATACACAGGTTAGTCAGGCAGCAAACAACAATGGAGCGGGCGGCGCGGGCGAGCAGTCAGGCAGAGTCCAGCCGTTCATTGCCACTCATACCATTAATCTCGACAAGAAACAGCAGGAGAGGATCCTCGCAGCCTGCATACGGGCACTGCTCGAGGAGCTCGAGATAGGGGAGGATGAGCGCCAGGTACTGGAGACCCTGCTAGACCACTACCGCAGATGGGGGATGACCTACATGTACCTAGACCAGCTGGAGAAGGAGCTAGAGGCTGACAGGGTATGGCTTGTCGGAGTGCTCCGCGGCCTCCAGACGAAGGGCCTCGTGTACCTCTACAGCGACCGGAGACTCGGCATGAGGATAGGGCTATCAAAGAGGGTTAAGGGCGCCATTGCGGCCTGCACGCGCACAGCCCTGGGGAGGGTATAGTCTCCACCCCTACGCTCCCCTGGAACATGGGTATTCTTGCGCCAGGGATTACCGCCCCGGGACCGTGCGGTATACATGAATAATGGTAGAGGAGGACATCATGCTTTGATATACTCCTGGTTTATGTTACCCAGCATTACCTCTAATAGATGCCAATACATGGTTTATACAAACCAGCAAAACTCTACAAGATAAAATAGAGGCACCATAGATGCTAGGAGCAGGCTAGGCGCGGTCAACAGAGTTTACAGCATACATGAGTAGATTGCAGGAGCCAAGGCCGCTATTGATAAGATATGAGCCGATGCTCCGAGCGCCGCCCTGGCGCTCTCTACAGGCTCGCTATAGCAGGGAGTAGGGAGCCCCCCGGGGCAGGGTGCTCTGCCACCCCTGAGGCCTGGCCTGGTTGTAGTCGTGGTTAGTAGGGTCCCAGGCGTGCCGGCAGGCCTTGGAGCATTGCCGCCTGTTAGAGGCCGAACGCCCCCTCCGGTTGCGGAGCTTCATGCCCAGGCAGCTGAGGCAGCCGCCGCCCACTTCAAGCCACTTACACCCCACCTCTGTATGCCCGCTGACTTCGAGGGCGTGCTCTACATACTCGTAGATGAGGCTGGATACAGCCCTCTCACCCACCCGCAACTCAGCAGGGTCACGAGGGCGGGGAGGCCGGGGTCGAGGGTGGAGCGCTACCACATCTGGCTCTCAACGCATCTCAACAGCCTGTGGAGGAGGCTGAACTGGGGGTCAAAGTATACGTCTACATAGAGATCCCCGAGGAAGCTGCAACGGGGAGGAGGGGGAGGCCTGTTGAGAGGGCTGGGCAGGAGGGTTAACAGGCGTTTGCCATCACCGGCGCCGCGGGTGATTCGTACCGACTGGGTCGGTTAATCTTACTGACGGTGTCGGCACGATTCACCGGCACGGTCGGTGAATGCCCGTCAGACAAACGTGCGACACCCGTCGCATAGGCGTCAGACGCCCGTAAGACGCCGTCTTACGCCCGTTATACGGTCGGAGTGTTGGGTGGGCAAAAATGCCCACCGCCTTTCAATTCTATCTGTTAGATCCTTTTGAGCAGTTATGGGCAATTTTGCCCGCCCTGACCCCTGTAGGTGGTTCTGAATCGAGGCTTGACTGCTTCCGCCCTGACGCCCCCGGGCCCTCGCCACCACGTCTACCAGCCTTGAGACGTCCCTCGAGGAGACCCCTCCCCCCTCTTTCACCACAGTTTCAGTGTCTTTTGGATTCTTCGCTCTCCATTGCATAGAATTGAAAGTTTAGCGCTAAACTTAGCGTGCTAAGGAATGCTAAGGAATGTTGCAGAACCAGCGCCCTCCATGG
Organism: Pyrodictium brockii; assembly: GCF_055379715.1. Classification (NCBI taxonomy): domain Archaea; kingdom Thermoproteati; phylum Thermoproteota; class Thermoprotei; order Desulfurococcales; family Pyrodictiaceae; genus Pyrodictium; species Pyrodictium brockii. The sequence goes on along the minus strand of NZ_AP042401.1, from coordinate 945,733 downwards.
CCTCCCACCGCCCCTAGGGGCTAGGGGGGCTTGCAGCTCCAGCAACTCCTCCTCGAGCGGCCGCTCGAGAGGCCTGCCTGGGGGCAACGCTGGGCCTGGCCTGCGGGACTTGAAATTTAACATGAAATTTAACATCCTTGAAATTTAACATTATTAAATCAACAAGAATATCTTTTAGATACTCAAGAATCTCTTCATTGAGAATGAGCATCATGCCAAGGTATCTATTAGAAATCCTCTCGGCTATCACGGTCTGAGGGGGTCTGAGGGGCTGGGCCGGGGCTCGGGGGCGCCGCGCTATAGTGTACGCCCCGGAGCATCTGGGAGCATCTGGGAGGAGTCCGGGACTCCGGTGTTTGTTAGCGTGTTTGCCTGTGCTTCTCTGTTTAACGTCCATGTTTATTGACTATCGTTCTAGGGTATGCGTCCGCCAGCCTCCCACATGTTAAGCGTGCGCAGCCGCCACCCGGGCCCGCCCACAGAAATTTCAGGGGGCAGAGAGCGGGCCTGCGACTCTACCCTAATAATATACAGTATACTGCTAGCTACGGGATCCCTCAAGGAGCTCCTCCAGCTCCCTAAGGCTTTCAGCGATACGCCTGGGCAACCCCCTTAACCGTTCAACACCACCCCGAGCGTTCAAAAACGCGGAGAGCGCGGGGCCCCATGCCTGCAGGAAGCTAGGGGGCTCCTGCTTCCAGCAACTTCTCCCGGCTAAACAACGCGTTAAACTATTAAACAAGGATGGGGGGTGGGGCGGGGGAGGCTCTGCGGGACGCGTCCCGGGGTCAGGGCGGGCAAAATTGCCCAAACTGCTCAAAAGCCTCGATTCAGAACCACCTACACGATCGAAATCACCGGTGAGTGCGGCCCGGGCGGTCAGCCGCCTGAGCGCCGAGGCGGGCCCGGGGTCTTGCCGACCAGTTATGCCTGCTTTTTGCTTCTGTCTTCAAAATAGTAGCTACATATATCTCTGACCGGGCATTCTGAGCATTTGGGGCTTCTTGCCGTGCACACCTTTCTCGCAAAGTCCAGCACTCCGTAGTTGAAGTCTCTGGCGCTCTCAGGGTCTTTGGGCACGAGCATTTTTGCGAAGGCCCAGAGCTTGGGGTCTGTGTGAGGCCTCTTCTTGGCCGACTTCACGCTGAAAACCCTCTCTATGACCCTTATCATGTTCCTGTCGAGGAGGGGTTCGGGCCTGTCACAGGCCCTCAGGAGCACCTCCGAGGCTATGTAGTCGCCCACTCCGGGTAGCTTCTTGAGCTTCTCCTTGTCGCATGGGATCCTCCCTCCAAGCTTCTCCTCGACGAGCCTGGCCAGCTCTATGAGGTGCCGAGTCCTCTGGTGCTCTATGCCCAGCGGGCGTATGACCTCCTTCACCTCATTCTCTTCAGCGTTCAGGAGCGCCTTGGGCGACGGGTACCTCTTAATGAACTCCTCGTAAACCTTGATCACCTGCTTTGTGGTTGTCTTTCTCAGGAGGAGCGCCGCGACGAGGATGGCCCATGCATTGCTAGTATTCCTCCAAGGCAGGCCCCTGTCCCCATGCACCCTGTACCACTCTATTATCCTGCGCCTGAACTCCCTGATCTTCCCGCTGTCGGCCAGGAGCAAGGAGGCCCCCCTTTGGCTCCCGCCTTGAGGCACTTATGCTCGGTGAATATATATGCTTTATATATGTTTTTTAATATGCTTCATTGGGGGGTGCGTGCTGATGCAACGCTTCACAGTGTCTCTGTGCAGGCGCGCGGTCAAGAAGGCTGTGAGGAGGGGCGCCCTCCCAGACGAGTACCTGCTCTACGATGACCCTCGCCGCAAGGTCACACACGCAGACCTGCTGTGTGAGGGCACCGTGAGGGGGCGTGATTGGGAGTCCTTCTCCAGCGTAGATGAGTGGATTGAGTGGCTGGGTTGGAGTACTGTTCTGCTGGATGAAAGGGACTACCTCACAGCCGCCGTTCACGCCCTCGATCTGGCCCCGAGGATCCCGGCGACGGATTACGGGACGACGAGGCAGAGGGATCTGGGACAGCTCTTGACAGACGCGATAAGGGGCTTCCTGGGCGAGATAGCCCTCGCCAAGTGGCTAGGCGAGAGGTTCGAAGTCAGAGTCGTGCTCGACTACAGGAAGGGCCCCCTGCCAGAATTCCTGCCCTCAGACATAAGGCTGGTGAACGGTAGGCCTCCCAGGCTCAATGTGAGCATAAAGACAACTAAGCTGAGAGGCATATGGCTGGACATACCTTACAGCCAGATAGAGAACAGCCACGTCTTCGTCCTGGTCAGGGTCGGGGTGTCGAGGGAGCACTTCCTCGCATTCCTCAAGGAGATAAGCGCCATTAAAGACAAGATCCTGTCGAAGGCGAGGGAGCTGGGGATAATATCTGAGGATGATCTGGCCAGCATTTGGGATGCAATCCCAGAGTTTACCAAGATACCGGCCTGCATCGCCGGTTTCTTCGACAAGAGAGAGTATGAGGATGCAGTTAAGGAGAGGACGAGCATACTCCTGGCTGACGGGGAGGAGAAGAAGAAGAGGTTTGTTGTCAACAAGTTTGTGGGCTACTGGCACCCCGAGCAGGACAAGTACAGGGAGAGGCTCATCGAGACCCTCAGGAGTCAGGGCTTCGCCTATCCTCTTAGCAGCCAGCGGGGGGACTGCCTCGCCTATCTGCGCCCTGATCTCGCCCCTGCCGCCATGGAAGAGGAATGTGTCTGGGAATGTCTGCAACCTCGCCCTTTCTCTCAGCGTTAGCATTGCTCTGTCTCGATCATAGTGGTAGCCGTGGGTCCCCCCGCCGCCGTAGGCGACCACAGTGTAGGCTGGCTTCAGCGGGTGGATCCTCCTGTAGACCAGGCTTATGCCCCTCCCCTCAACCTCCCACCGCGTCCCCCTGACGAACTCGTGGTTCTCACCCGGGGGGATTCTCTTCATCCTCTCAACCACCACGGGATCCTCCCTCGGGGGCTCTGTGGTGGAGTCGGGGAGCATGAGCCTGTCCACAGGCCTGCCCAGGTAGCCCAGCTCCCTCAGAACGGCCTCATGTTGCCTCAGGGCCTCCTCGATCTCCTCCGGGCTGGCCCTTTCCACTCCGTTGACTCTCAGGTAGTCCTCTACTGCGCTGAAAGTGAGCCTGTCCCACACTCTCCTCTTCCACTCCAGGGCGCGCTGAGTGCCCAGCTCGCGCCAGAGGCCCTCCCACTTCCGCATCACCTCCCTGTACTTGTCGTCGAGCCTGTCCAGCCGGTCGCCTTCGAAGACCTCGATGGGTGTGAGAGGGTACTTGCGGAAGAGCCAGCCTCTCCCGCGCAGGGCGGCCTCCAGCCTGCCCCTCAGCCTCCAAAGCGCGGCTGTGCTCCCCCGGAGCAGGTCTTTCCTCACGCCCACTATGATCAGCCGCTCCCTCTTCTGGGGGACTCCGAGGCTGGAGAAGTGGACGATGCCGCTGAAGATTATCTCGTAGCCCTCAGCTCCGTCCGCGCCGTCCGCCTTTATGAGCCTCCTCACCTCATCCCAGCGGAGCTTCAGGTTGGCGAAGTCGTCCAGGATGACCTTGTAGGCGAGCCCCTTATTGGCGCTGACGAGGCCGGGCACGTTCTCGAACACGAAGGCCTTGGGCTGGAGGGTGGCGAGAGCCCTCACGAAGTGGGCGTACAGCCTCCCCCTCCTGACCTCTATCCCCCTCCTGTCCCAGTCGGGGCCGCGGACAATGGAGAAGTCCTGGCATGGGGGCCACCCGCCACCACGTCAACCCCCGCATCAGAGAGCCCGGCAAAGTCCACCCGGGCCACGTCGCAGGCCAGGATGACGCCCGGCCGAGCCTGGACTTCCAGCTCCCCACCGCACAGCTCCAGCTTGAGCCCCAGGTTCCTCGCGTACGTCATCGCCGCGGGGACCCGCAACTCGTTAGCGAACACAATCCTGAACCTCCCCGTCTGGACGAGGCCCAGGTCAAGCCCCCCAGCACCCGAGAATAGCGATGCGACCCTGTACACCTTCACACTTCACCACCTCCCATCTCCCTCTTAACCTTAGACGCCACAATCGACTTCTCCGACAGCCACGACAGCACTATATTCCTGACAAGCTCAGCATCGTCGCTACCCATCACGCCACGAAGCATCTCTATAAGCTCCCACTGCTCCCGCGTAAAGGTGACCTGAACCCTCTTAACCCTCCCCCTCCTCTGCTCGCTCATAGCACACCAAACTCCACAGAAACACACTACGCACACACGGCTAATAAAGGTTCATTCACCCCGCCCAGGCCAGCCCTCTTAAATTCCTCGGGGCCGTGAATCTGAGTCATGTCGCGGACTGGCACGAGATATTATTTTGAGCGCGATCCTCTGACTCTTTTCCTGCCGTGCTTCTATCAGGTATAATGTTGAAAAGCCCTAAAAAGACGCTTTGCTCTCTGTTATTGGCTCAAAAACGGTGTTGCACCCGCGGAAAATGGTGTCAAAGACTGCAAGAAGCTCCAATGCAGGCCATTGCTTAGTTTTGCACGGTAAGTGGAATATGCTTAGTAGCTTCTGAGGGTTTAGCGTGAAGAAATCCGCGAGAGGAGGAGTAATGTAGGACTGTTATCGGCGTTGCTTGGAGCTCTGCTAGCTCCTGCTGTCTGAGCGAGATCTCCGCCTGAATCCATATAGTGACCAGCTGGAAGTATATGAGCGTGGCGATGAGTCCGTCATGTAAGCCTAGGCTGTATAATATTAGGGAGGGTATCAGTGCCAGCAGGAGAATTGCGAAGCCCAAGTCCTTTAAGGGCACGCGCGGCACGGGCAAGACAGGCCCCCACAGCGTTCCCGATGTTGCCAGGCGGTTAAGTGAGGCCCACCTCAGCCAGGTGCTCCAGGTATTTGGGGTATGCCTGGTCTGCCTCCCCTAGGAGGTCTTCGTACCTCGCCTCGCTCACCCTCAGCTCCCCAAACCTGCTCTGCATGAACCTCGCGGCCTCCCTCCCCACAGTTTTAACCATGAGCCTCCATGCAACCTTCCTCATGTACTTGGGCAGTACTAGGCCGTGCCTCACCGCGTACCTTCTGGGCTGGTGCCTGCCAACCCTCCTAGGGGCTACCCGCATCAGCAGCTCAAGGGTCTCCCTAGAGAAGTATATCCACTCGCACTGCTTGGCCGAGCCCCTGAGGCCCATGTAGTACCTGCAGAACCCTTTATCGCCGGGGCACACCAGCCTCTCGGTTGTGACCCCAACTCCCGGTATCTCCACGGTCCCGCCAGGATCCCAGGACTCAATCATCCTCAGCACGTGCGTGTACCTGGCCCCTGACTCGATCATGACCCTGTAGACGGTGTAGTAGACCGGGTGGTTCTCCCCCAGGAGTTCTAGGGTCCTCCTAACGTCCTCGAGGCTTATGGGGTACGGCTTGACGTCCAGCCTGTACCCCCGGGAGGGCACCGCCTCCGTTAGCCACCCGAATGCTTCGGGGCTGATCCTCCTCCTGTAGTAGAGGTATTGGACGTAGTGCCTGAGTACGTTCCGGAGCCACCTATTCGGGTGGCTCACAACATAGTCGACCAGGTCCTCTGAGAGCTCCCTGCCCTCCAGGTATTTCGTGAACAGGCTCCTGTAGTACTTGAGTGTGGCGGGATCCCTGACCCTCCTGCGCCCCTTACGCTCCCTCAGGATGCTCTCGAAGTCGCGTCCCACCTCAATGTGACGCCGGAGAAGCTGAGGCCGGGCATCCTCCTCAAGCCGTCCCTGAACTCCCTGACAGCGAAGCTGAGAATGGCCCTCTTCAGGTACTCATCCCTTGAGGCCGGGGCCGTGATTTTGAGTGCGAGTCCGTAGTCAACGCTACCATCCTCCCCGACAAGCCCCAGGGGCTTATCCATGCCCGGGGATCCACCGTATAGGCTGTTGGAGGGGGTATTACAGTCATATAAAAGGTGCTCTCTGGCCCCTGTCCTGGAGCGGTGTAGCCCTCGGCGGTGATGAGGCTGATTTGAGCCGAGTAGTGTGGATGTGGAGTGGAGACCTCGCTGAGCCGAGGGACGCTATATTATCTCCTCCATCTTTTCCTTGATTACCTTCTCTGCATCCCCTCTCGAGACCTCTGTGAAGCCCATGCTCCGGATTGCCTCTACTATCTTCTCCGGCTGCTTTTCCAGGTCGCTGACGGGCATGTCTACTGTGGTTTCGGCACGGTAGGCTTTCCTGCCCGGGACGAGGATTACTAGGATGCGTGTTCGCCCGTCATCCTCCTTCATAACAGCTAGGCCTACGTTCTCTCCGGCAGGGTCCTTCAGTATGGCCAGGTGCTCTCCGCTCCTAGTGCTCCCGTATACTACTGCCTCGCTAACCTGTACCGGCGGCTGGGCTGCGGGCCTGGCGGCGCGCCTAGCGGCTTCCCGTATCTGGCGCTCCACCTCCGCCTCCGTTGTAGTTGTCCAGGCTCTCTCCTCCTCGGTCTCTGGCCTGGCTAGTACGTGCTCAGCCTTCTCTATCACCTCTAGCACGGCTTTCCGTACCTCCTCGTCGGGTATCCTCCTGAAGGCCTCCATCTGGAGCGTGTCGAGCTTCCACTCTATGTCTCCATCCCTTACCTCGTACTCTACGCGTATCCGCACAGCATCACCCTTGTCTATATGGAGCTTGTTGACGAGTATCTCGAAGAGGAGGCGGTTCAGCTCGCCGGCGCGGCGGGCCACCTGCTTTGAGTCTATCTTGCCGCTCTTGATATCGTTCCTAAGCTGGGCGAACAACACCCTGCGCAGCTTGTCGGCGTAGGCACCGGCTATGACAAGGCCTGTTGAGAGCTGGGGCATACGTTCTACCCCCCTCTTACTCGTCACTGTAGGCCATGAGGAGGGGTTAAGTAGTGGCTTCCTCTTAAACGGTGGCTAGGCTGGCTATTTCTTTAGGAAAGCGTCCAGTGCTGCCGAGCTCCTAAGCTTTCCCGCCAGTTTTGAGCGCCTGACCTCCTCAGCAGCCTCCAGGGATTTCGCCAGCCGGGCAGCCTCTTCCAGTGCATGGCCTAGGTCGCTGTAGACGGCTACGGGCTTCGAGGCCAGTATGCGCCTCACCGTCTCCCGTATGTGCCAGTTGCCTATGGGGGCGTAGTAGTCGCGCGTTATCTCCCTTAGTATGATGGCTTTGGCTTGTCTCCTCCTGCGGTACAGGTGCTCCGCCACGGCAAGCCTGGCCGCTATGTACCCTCCGTCAAGGGGCTCCATTCTGAGGCTCGGGTGCTCGACTATGCGGTAGACCACGGGGCTCCTTGCCGCCTGGGTCCAGGGGGTCAAGGGGTGCCATACCTCTATCATCTCTGCCTCGTAGCTCCCCGGCACCAGTATGACTGTGAAGTAGTTGCCCAGGTATCCGCCGTGGTAGACTTCCACCTGCCCTATGGTGTCGTAGCTCCTAACCGCATGGAGTAGGTTGTTTGATATAGTCTGGTCCACCGCTGTTATAGCCCAGCGGGTTGGGACAAGCCTCCTGCTGCGAATCCTTCCAAGCAGCCCTAGGGAGAGGGCGCGCGTGAGCAGGTACACGTCAATGCCGCTACGGTATAGCTCTATTATAGCGTCTGTGCTCCTCGCGTCGTCCCAGACAAGTTTCTCGAGCTTCCTTGGCGGCCTTGGAGACTCTTCAACCTCTATCTTCTCGGCCGGCGCGCTCGGCCCCTGCGGTGCCAGCATGCCGTCAAAGCGGAGGCCCGGCAGCGGGGGCTTCGAGAGCATGGCCCGGCTGTCGACGGGTCTCTCCGATACCGCTGCTATTGATATCTCCTTCTCGTAGAGCCTCCAGGGGGCCCGAGCGTCCACACGCGTTATGGTAGATACCAGGCTCGAGCGGAGCTGGAGGAGCTCGCGGAGGCTTGGAAGCTTCTCCCTCCAGAGATCGGGGGCATCATAGAGCTGGGCCTCCTCCCCGCGGACCCCGGGCGGGATGTTGTAGAGGAGCGGGACTCTCGGGTACCCGGCCTCGCCGACCACTATGCTGGGGGGAGTGCTGCCCTCTATCTCCCTCCCACCCCTTATCCTCGCCACCGCCTCCGCCTGGAACCTGAACTTCTCCAGGATGGGGCATACTGGGAGCCCGCAGAGCTTCTTATAGCCCTTACACCTGGTGCATAGCTGCGGAGGTATACGTCGCCCCATCGATGCTCCTCTCCACGCGCCCCGGGAGGGGGGGGGGGCAAACAGTCCCTGAGGAGCTATGGGTGGGAAGCCTTGCAAAAGGGGGTTAAGGCTCTGTGGGCGCTAGGGCCCTAAGCTATCTTGAACCTTAGCACCCCTACCAGGCCCTTGAACGTCTTCTTTATCCACTCTGCCTCCGGTACACCGTCCGAGAGGAAGTAAACCTCTGTACCGTACTTCTTAGCCTCCTCGGCCAGCGCCTCGGCGTCCTCCCGGTCCTCATCGAGTATTATGAACTTAAGGGCTCCCATCTCTAGGGCTTGCCTAACCATCTTGTCTCCGTAGACAGCAAGTCCATCATCCCTTACAAGGTGGCGCTTGAACTCCTCTATAGCCTTCACAAGCTCAGCGTACTTGTTCTTAGCTATTATATCTGAGGCCTTTATTGAAAGCTCTCTGAGCCCTGCAGGACCCTGATAGGCGACGTCTATCAGCTCGCTGGCTATCTTCTGCCTAATCCTGTAGTCTAGGAACTCCTTAGCCTCTTCTAGGAAGTCCTGCTTAGCATAGCCCGGGCCGCCTACGATTATGGCCTTCAACGCGTTCTTCTCTATGAGCGGGAGGAAGTGCTTATTCATAGCCTCGGCGACCTCCTTATAGAAGCCCTTTACGAACTGCTCTATCTGGCGGTCAAATCGCCTCTGGCTCTGCCCGCCCTTATGGTGTTTGCCGGGTACGTAGCCCTCCAGTTCCTCCAGCACCTGGATCCTACTACCCTTGAGCAGGCCTATGGTAGCCTGGTCCCTCTCCACTATGACTAGGCCAAACGTCTCCTCATGCTCTACCATCTCCTCTAGGAACTCCGTGTGGAACCACTTGTCGGTGCGGTAGAAGAACACTGGCACCGGCTCGGGCGGCGAGAACATTAGGCAGATGAAGTCGTGGGTCTCCATGTCCTCGCCGCAGAAGAGTACCAGGCCGTTGGGAGGCACCTTCTGCATCCTGCTCAGCCTATCCATGGCTGATGATAGCGCGCGTTGGACGGCGTCCCTGGTCCTCTTCAGCTTTATGTTGTCTGTTATAGAGTACTCCGTCCTCAACAGGCTAGCTACGTCACTTATCGGCCTACCCGGGGGTATGTATAGGCTCAGCAGCACCGTTGCCGGCGCCTTCCACTTTTTAAGCTCGCGTATTATGCGTTTGAGCGTCCTCTTGTCCACCGTGAGCTTCTCTAGGCTGCTCATCGGCACAACACCCTATTGGAGGTTTTTTAGACCGGCACAGTTTATATGGAGTATCACACCAGCACAGCGTGGCTAGTCTTATATGTATTACTTGGGCCTCAGCCTAACCAGCGCTCCCAGTCTGTGTAGCTTGAGCCGCGGGGTCTGCACTTGTACCAGGTGCTCGAAATAGCTGTGATACACGGCTTCGGCCCGGTTAGTAAGGGGGTGCGCGACAACGCTAGGCTAGCGGTGGAGGCCCTCCGCGAGCTGGGCCTCGCGGTCGACTATGTAGAGGTCCCGGTGCCGGTACTCGACTCCGAGGGGCTCTTCGAGCCGGTAGTGCTAGCCAACAATGTTGAGGTGTACATACCCTCCATAAAGGCTGACCCGGAGAAACTGGCGGACTACATACTGGCCGTGGCCGGTGCGGCTGGAGTCGGGGTTGCCGGGTTCCCCCTCCCTCCTGTAACCCTGGCTGACTAGGCTTCAGCAGCCTTCTGCTGAACACCAACCTTGTAGAAGGGGCACGACTGCCAGTATTTCTCGCACTTCTCGGCCTCGCTCCTCGTCAGTAGCCTATTGAGTACGCGGCACTGGGCCAGGTAGCCCCCACTGTACTCGTAGACCCTCATGAAGGGGCAGCGCTGCTGCGGCCTCGAGGTAAGCAGGTGTATGGGCGGGTACGGCTTCAGCTGATCAGCTATGGCGGGTCTTAACCCGGCCTCCAGGCCGGTGCGCCTCCTCTGTCCCTTGTCCGGGTCGACATAGAACTGGCATGCCCTGTACTCAGCCTCGCTCCCCTGGCACCTTGAGGGAGAGGTGACAGCGGCAGTGGGCCTCGACAGCTTAGGTGATGTACACATGCCGTTGCGGTACCAGGGACACGGCACGCCAGGCCCCCTCCCCGCGGTAGTAGGCCTTCACCCTGCTCTGCAGAGGAGCTTGCGCGCCTCCTCGAGTAGGCTGGCCTGCCCCCTACACCTCTCCAGCTCTTTCTCCATTTCCCTCTTCTCGCCCTCGAGTTCCTCGAGCCGGCTCCTTATCTCCTCGAGCTGCCTCCTGACCTCGTCCACCTCGCTGCACTTCTCCAGCTCCCTCCGCAGCTTCTCGTTCTCCTCCTTGAGCCGCTTCAGCTCCTCCTCGGCCTCGCCGCAGGCCGGCAGCGTGAAGGGTATCACGAGCTCTAGCTGCCCCCTGGCGAGAATCTCATAGGTCTCCCTGACTATCTTGCCGGCCTTGGTCTTCCCGCTCAGGTGGGCTCTTATCGTGGTCTCACTCCTCCCAAGCTCCTCGGCTATCTGGCTCACAGTGTATCCAGCCTTCTCGCGGGCTAGAGCGGCCGCCGCCACAGCGAGGCTGTCAAGCCATGTCGCCCTCTCTAGGGGGTCTCTTATCAGCTCCATTATGTCGGGGCGGTAGAGCGTACCGACGATCAGGCCGGTCTCCAGGAGCAGTATCTCCCTTCTCGAGGCCGGCCTTAGAGGCACATTAGCCAGGTCAAGCTTCTCCGGCAAGTGTCTCCTCGCCCAGGCTCCACCTGGTGGAAAGCCCGAGGGTTAACGTTCTAGAGGGCCCTTGCCCATGCTAGCAGGGCTGCGGTGCTACAGTATGTTGCAGCACTTGGGGCTCTTGCAGCATGGATCGCTGCCTGCCCCGCATTTAGCCCTGACCCACTCGCGTAGCATTGAGGCAGCCCTCTCGTCAAGCGCCATCAGGCCGCCTATGAGGTAGCTGTTGGCGTGGCAGTAGCCCTCTCTTCTAAGCATCTTGGTTAGTGGTGACACTATGGACTTTACGAGTATGAGCCAGAGATTCCAGTCCGGCAGCTCGTACATCTCCTTGGTGTTCTTTACACCGTATGTCTCCAGGGCTTCTTCGACAATAGCTATGGCTTTAGCAGCTACTTGGCCGGGGACCTTGGCCGCCCTCAGGCTGGTGCGCACAGCCTCAATCAGCTGCAATGCCTTGTCCCCGTCTTTTGCCCGCTGGAGACCGCTGAAACCTATATAATCAAGCTTACTCCAGGGCTTAGCCCTCACCGGGGGATGATAGGTAAAGGCCTCTACGGACTTGGAGGGCGATGGCGACGCTTTAGGCCGTTGACCCCGCGCCGGCTAGAGCGCTATACTCTTCAGGGTTCTATAAATCTCGTAGAACGCCGACCTTATGCTGGCAGGTACGGAGGCACCGTGCCCAGCCACCATCTTGTAGTAGGCTTGGTCTGCTATGTGGTAGGCGCGCACAAGTGTCTGGAGCCCTGGCTCGCCGCTGCACGCTAGCGATCTGATTCTATTGACCACGTCTGCCACGGCTTCCAGCTCATCCAGGACACGGGATAAAGTAGCCTTCATCCCCTCCGTGCCGGGCCTCTCCTTAAGCTCAGAGAGCTTGGCCGAGTAGCTGGCGCGGTAGCGCTCAAGGCTGTTAGAGAGCGCTTCCAGCTGCGCGCATAGGCCTAGCAGCTCAGCCCTAAGCCCAAATCCCATGAAGCCTCCAGCCCCTAGGTGCAAGCTATCCCGGAGTTAATATGGTGGAGAGGAGTTAGGGGCGATAATAACGCGGGGCATCTATCAGTCATACGCGTCTTGAGTAATTCTAGATGCTCAAAGACTAACCCCTATATAAGGGTGTGGGCTCCTGGTTATAAGCCCCGGAGGAGTGGAGCCGTGCCGGCCAGCCCCAAGCAGAACAACTTCAACGACAGCTCTAGTGGTAGAGAGACCTATGTGTACAACAGGGACATAGTTCTCCATAAGCTCTACGAGGACGATGAGGTGGTTGTAGTTGTCGCTCCCAATGAGGATCAGTTGAGAGACATTATCCTCCGGCTCCTACGTGAAAGGCCTATGACCGTACGTGAGCTGCACTCAATCCTCTCTGGCCTGGCTAGCGAGGACAAGATACGCTACGCGTTAAACAGGCTCGCGGAGGAGGGTATAGTAGAAAGCGACGAGGAGGGTAGGTACTACGCATACTACGTATAGGCTTATGTTTTCCCAGGAGAAGTTTCACCCATCTTATCCATCTATGGCTCCATGTGGTCTGGCAAAACTTTCATGGTAACTCTTTTGAGAAGAGGTGGTTGTAGTAGAGCAGCCTAACCCGGGGCCTCCGATGCAGCCGCTGGTAGCCGGCTACCTAAGCCTAGCCTTCTGGGCGGCAGCCTACATGACCATGCACGAGCTGCTCCACTACGCGGCGGCCAGGTTACTAGGCTACAGCGCACGCTTCAGCATAGATACTGATGGAATGTTGCCATCGCCCTCAGTGTTCATAGAGGACGAGATCCATGGGGTTAGGAGGATGGTTGTGCTATATGCTCCCTACATATTTAACATGGCTGCGATAGTTGCGCCGGCCCCTCTGCCGCTCAGACTCATAGCCCTACTCACGCTGCCCAATGCAGTCCTCGAGGAGAGGAGGAGCAGGTCATCGGCGATGCTTGCCACAAGCATCACGGCGGCAACGGCTTTGCTAGCTGCTACGTATTTTGCAGGGCTATATTCATAAGCTAAAAATTTAGATGGTTCAAGGCTCGTGAACAGCTATAGACCGTATTTAGACGGATAAAGTGAGGTCTAGGAAGTCCATGGGCAGGGGCCTGCCCTTGGCCTTTAGCTCGTCGTACTTCCGGGACAGCCATTCTATGAACACCGGGCAGCCGTCGAACTTGCCGTCACGCTCACACTTCTCGCCGAGCTTGAGGAAGCACTTGCCTGTACGCTTATCATAGTAGGGGCACATTTTATGATACTGTTTGGCGCTGCGTATCATACGTGCTATCCATCTCTTCTTAGGGTCCTTGCGCTCCTTCTCCTCCGCCTGGCTGAGAATCTTATCGAGCTCCTCGTTGGATATGCGTGTGCCCGCCAAGGCTATGCACCCCGCTACTGGCCCGGCGCCACGGCGCCGGGGGCGGCACCAATGTTAAAAATGGCTCACACCTCGCCTAATTGTGCCATGCCGTATCTGCATCATTTTAAGCCCCTACCCACGGCGGCTTAATTATGTTGCGGAGGAGACGCATGTTATTCTAGCCTGCGCAGCCGGTTGCTGCGCGGGGCACAGGGGCTGTAGTCCTTTGCAGAGGCCTAGGGGAGAAGTGGCGGTAGTAGGGGCCGGTGTTGCAGGCTCAGTGCTGGCTACGCTACTCCAGGCTAAGGGCATAAGCACCGTAGTCTATGACATTACTCCTTCCTACCGGAAGCCATGCGGTGAAGCAGTGCCTGCGGGACTGCTCGACCAGGACTGGCCCGAGGCGGTTGAAAAGCCTAGGATCCTCAATGTCATCAAGAGGTTTATATTCATGGTTGATGCTGAGGTTGTGAGAGTATACGAGTCTAAGAGGCCAGTATGGTACACGATAGATAAGAGCCGCTGGATAGATGGCCTACGTAGCCGGCTCAACGTGGTGAGCAAGCCTGTGGATCCCGAGAGCCTCCTGGATAGCCACAGCCTCGTAGCCGATGCACGGGGCCCATTCTCCTCCAAGGGGGTGAAGATACCCGTTTGGAGAGCCTATGCAGACAATCCGGGCATCGATGGCGAGTCTGTATACCTCATCTTCCTGCCGGGGAGACTTGGCCTCGCGTGGGTGTTCCCTCACGGCCATATGCTCAACATAGGCGGAGGCTTTATGGACGTGAAAAACCCGAGAGAAGTATCGGTGAAGCTCGTATCCAAGGCTCTTGGCCAGCTGCCGAAGCTACGTGGAGAGGCCTACTCGCTGGTGACAGTCTTTCCACGCATAGAGCTCCTCACGAGAAGCGGTGTAGTGAAGACGGGTGAGGCGGCGGGCCTAGTGATGAGTCTTGGAGGGGAGGGAATACGCCCGGCAGTCCTCTCGGCAAGAGCTCTCGCCGACGCGGTATCGCTAGACGATGATGGCAGGCCGTTTCTGGACGCGAGGAGGTACAGGGAGGGGGTAAGAAGCCTTTCAATAGAGTCTAGGACCCACTCGCTCATGCTGCTCGCGGCCTCCGCGCTGGGTAAAATGGGCGTGGAGAGAATTCTCAGCAAGGCGCCCGAAGACTTGATAAAGACATGGCTTGAAGGCAGGCTCCGCGGGCCACACTACCTGGTAAAAGGCATTACAGCGCTGCTATGATTTTGAGAAGCGGCTGGAAAGCTCTACCCGGAGCCTATAGTCTCCACAACCCTCTTTAGATGTGCGTGTACCTCGCTTGGAGTTAAGAACTCTGCACTCTCCTTCACTACCAGCTCCAGCCTGTACGTGTTCATCTTCTCGTCATAGCTTATGGTTGCACTTAGCTTATCGCCGGGGAGCTTTACAAGCAGCTTCCTCCCCTTCTCATCCTTCTCGATTTTAGCACCAAGCTTTTCGAGATCCTTCAGAATGGAGTAGAGCGTGTCCAGTTTGTCCTCCCCCTTCTTCCCTCCAGCCTCTAGCTCCCTGAGCCTTGCATCAATAGCATCGACGACCTCTGGTATGTCGCTGTAGACTTTCCGCGCCTCCTCCAGTATCCGCCGGAGCAGCTCTAGCCCCTGGCCGCTGCGGTCGGAGCGTGCAATGGTTATCAAATCGTCGAAGTCGCGGCTGCGCAGGTAGTCTGCGAGTCTCTTCACATCGCCCCCAAACGCGTTGAACTTGTACTTGTCCTCGGCGCTACCTACTGCTCGACGTATATCATCCAACAGCTGCCTGGGAGCATTAGACTCGGCTAGTATCCTATTCACTATGTGTCGGAGGAAGTCCAGCCGCCTACGCTGCTGCAGAGCCATACGCGTTCCCCAGAATACCGTCGGTTATAGAACTCGTAAGTACTCTAAATAATCTACTCTTCGGCATTCGGAGCGGCTTCATACCCTCCTTCCTGGCCAGGGGCCATTATAGCTCTTCAAGCCGCTCCTTACTGGATAGGGTATCGGGGGTGCGGCATCCCCCTTGCCTGCTACCGGCGAGAGCCCCCGGATACATGTCGTGGACATACCCGTGCCTGAGGGGACCAATGTAATAGTGGGCCAGGCCCACTTCATAAAGACCGTTGAGGACTTGTACGAGGCCCTTGTAACCAGTGCCCCCGGGATAAAGTTTGGGCTGGCATTCTGCGAGGCCAGCCAGAAGAGGCTAATACGCTACGAAGGCAACGATGAGGGGCTTGAGAAGCTGGCGATAGAGGCCGCTAGGAGAATAGCTGCAGGCCACGTGTTCGTCATATACATTAAGGACGCGTGGCCCATAAACGTGCTTAATGCCATAAAGAACGTGCAGGAGGTAGTCACGATATTCGCCGCCACTGCTAACCCACTCCAGGTCCTCGTCGCGGAGACGAGCCAAGGAAGAGGGGTCATAGGGGTAGTGGATGGCTATACCCCGGTAGGGGTTGAGACGGAGGAGGATCGCGCAGAGAGAAGAGCCTTCCTGAGAAAGATAGGCTACAAGAAGTAGGCGGCGGCCCTCAAGGCCCGGCTGATTCTTCACCGGGAAGGCACCTTTTCTTCAGACCCGCCGTAGGTTGGCATGGAGGTTCGTCTTCACGGGGCCGCCGGTGTAGCCGGTGGCAGGCCGCCCCTATAGATACTAGCCTGAGGCTCCAGGGCATCTATTACCAGAGGCTGTGATATGCCGTACTCCGACCCGGGGGGCTGACATGGGTAGAGCAGGTACTGTGGCCCGGCTATACCATGCGTTTGACGCCAGTATAGCTGGTGTACGGCTAACACTGCTTAGGCTAGAGAAGGAGATAGAGCTTGGTAGCACTGAGGTTCTCGACGCGGTAAGCGATCTACGCGAAAGATACGCTAACACGCCAGGCTACGTAGTGGAGGTGGTGAGGTATAACAAGCGTGGAGAGGAAGTCGAGGCGTCAGTGTTCGCCACTGTTGTGGGAACAGTGTTGTTCCCGCGTCCAGCCCGCCTCATAGTGGTGCGCGTTATAGAGGAAGAGCTCAGGGGGAGCCGGCCGCTCCAGCCCCTCCCCGCCGTGAAGCCTCCCGGGGAGCTCTACATATCTCTAGGGAGGATTGAGCTCCCGGAGGGAGTGTGGGGAGTTATACTAGAGACCGATCGCGGCGTAAGACTTGTGTCTAGAGACATGCTGGCGGGGGTGAAGAAAGACTCCAGTGGCGAGCCCGGATCCTCTGGAGCCTAGGAGGCGATGAGCGGGCTCCACCCCTACAGACCCTTCCACATGTCCTCCCTAGGTGTTCTTCAGCCTCCAGAGATAGGCTTCCAGCTCGCTTCTAACCATGTCGTATATGCTGTCCAGGTGAACCCTCCTTATGTGGAGGTAGAGGCCCTTCCGGGTAAATGGCCCTCTGCCGCATATCCTGCAGCGGAGAGTCTCCCCATCGTCGATTATGAGTTGCTCGGCCACCCTCTCCACTATCTCCTTGCCCACCTCCTGGAGGCTTGGAGGCACATCGCTGAGACTATAACTAAGCCCTGTGGCCCTTCTTATAGCTGCCTCGGCGAGCTTGCTGACTACGTAGACGAGGTCCAGCCTGGCATACCCCACGGCCTAGCCCCTCGGCGGCACTATTAGTGCTGTAAGGATTAACCCGCGCAGCTCCCTGCAGCCGGCCCTAGCGGCTCTGCCCCTAAGCTCTTCGGCGGCCTCTCTACTGAATTCCAGCGCCTCCAGCATATCTTCAAACATCTCTCTAAGCATCTCCACGTCACATGTGTCCGAGGCTAGGTACTCCAGTGCTGCCGCGAAGTGCTCCTCCCCCCAGGCGTCCACGAGATGTGCAGCATCCCTCTTCTTCATCGATGCCAGTACCGCGGTGTTCTCGGTATACTCGGCGTCGACGTGCCGGGAATAATTGGCAATCAGCGTGTAGAAATGGTCCCTGCACTCGGTGCAGGGTATGCCAAGCCCGTCGAGGGCTGAGCTTATGGAGGCCACCACGGCTATGTCCCGCGCCAGGCTCGTAGCTTCCTGGCCAGTGTCTATACTCCTGGGCAGCTGCCCGAACGATGTGGCTTGGAGATCCGTTCCAGCTGTGGACACGAGGCCCTCCCCGAGGATAAATGGCTGAGGTAATGCCGTAGGGATAGCTCTACGGGGCTGGTAACACTCGGCCCCAGGGCCCTGCTCCATGGGAAGGGGTCCGCTGGACTAGGATTCTTCACCGCCCCAGGAGGCAGCGGCCCCCCGGGCCTCAAACCGGGTTTATCTCGTCATCCCCTGGCCTAGAGGGGTGGTGGCCGAGGCAGATTAGGGGGCTTGTCTTCTCCGTTAACCCGGGGAGAGGAAGCCACTATGCAGCTAGTGTGTATAAGATGCGGCAGGCCGCTAGTTGAGGGAGGGAATGTAGGCCCCCTCTGCCTGGAGTGCTTCATCGAAACCCATAGGATCCTATGCGTCCCCGAGCGGCTAGAATTCGACTACTGCAGGTACTGCGGGTCTATCAGGATTGGGTATAAATGGGTCGAGGGGGGAGAGCTAGGTGAGGCCTCGGCAAAATTTCTTGAACGCCACCTCAGCGAGCATGTAGAGCCCTGCGTTAAGGAGGTTGAGAGCTTCCGCCTCGAGTCCGTGGAGCCTCTCACAGCTCCCTCTTGGCGTACAATGTACAGGGTGGTCTTCTCCGCCAGGCTACGGGGTGTCGATAGAGCGGTAAGGGTGAGCTACACCGTTGAGGTAAGGGCTAAGCCAACCATATGCCCGGCTTGTAAGGACGCGCGCGGAGGCGATTACAACGTCCTCCTCCAGGTGAGGGGTGAGAAGCCTGCAAAGCTGGCAAAGGTTTTATCACCACTGTTGGAGTCTAGCAGGCAGCTCGCCAACTCCATAGTAGATATAGTGGAGTATGGTAATGGTGTAGACTTCCTGCTTCTAGACCGTGGCAGTGCATCTAAGATAGTACGGCAGCTTAGGAAGTACTATCGCGTCCGCCTCGGCGCCACTGGCGAGGATGTTGGCATAACCTCCCGAGGCAGGCTAAGGAGGCGCCTCGTATTATCTCTCCACCTGCTCGAGGAGAGGCGGAGATGAGCGACGAGCTGGACTACGTGCCCGAGGATGTACTTAAGGAGGTGCTGGAGGCTGAGCGGGAGATACTTCCTAGGCGTAGAAGGAGGATGAAGCCCTACCCGAGCTCACGCGACTTGGTGGAGGCCGTGGTAGAGGCGGTTAGAAGCTTCAGCGGCCATCCCGACGGGTTCCCCGAGTACGTGCTGCGGATACTTGAGGAGAAGGGGTTCGAAACCAGGCATGTCACTATAAAGCGCATATGGCGCACTTACGAGGCTCTCGTCCGAAGGGGCGTGATAGGCGACCGCCTGGGAGTTCTTGAGCCGGAGTAGCTGCGTTATTCGGGTGGCACTCATAATCCTTGGTGGGCATCCTTAATACTATAGGTCAAGCTACAACTAAAGGTGGGGGGCGATTTGAGGGTGCTGATAAGGCATGGCGACGTCTGGCTACTACTCAAGGAGGTATACACTATCCAGCGGGGGAGGCGTAGAAGAGGCAGGCAGAGGACGCGCAGCGCAGCGCCTTACGGGATGGTTGCTGAGAGCGTTGAGAAGCCTCCAGTGAATGGTATGAAGTATAGCGGCTACGTAGAAGTGCCTGCTACTAAGGTTAGCAGGTTCGCTACAAAGATGCATATGGCTGAGGGCAATGCGGTCATAGCTATAGAGCCGGATGGTCTGGACAGCTACAAGGCAGTCATCTATGCTAGTACGAAGAGCGAACTTGAGAGGGTTAAGAGGCTGGCCGAGTCCGTGATAGCCTCGCTCCAGGTACGCCGTGGCCGGAGCATAGGGGAGGAGGCTAGGGGCGAGGAGGAAGAGGAGGTGGAGGAAGCTGATGAGGAGCAAGAGGGAGAGGAGTAGCAGCGGGTCTGCGGGAACCCTCTGCGAGGTCTGCGGCGAGGCGCCGGCGGCCCACGTATGCCCCATGTGCGGCCGCAGGGTATGCGATGAAGACTGGGCCGGCGACCGCTGCATAGTCTGCAGGGAGACGTCGTGCAGCATATGCGGAGCCAGGCTGGCGGTTGCGAGCTGCAGCATCTGCGGCCGCCCTGTCTGCGATGAGTGCTCTGTCCAGGTGACACCGGTAGCAAGGGTGTGCAGGGAGTGCCTGGCCAGGCTCGGCGGCTTGCCGAGGGAGTGGCCGCCGCGGAGCCTCGTTCTAGCTGAGCTCCGCAGGCTTAGCGCTGGCCTCTCCAGCCTGTTGCGGGGATAGCCACTCGTCCAGCCTGCCGGACCGCGGCGGCTCCCGGGGCCTTATCCTAAGGGGTATCAGGTGGGAGCCGTCGCATGTCGGCGCGGTGTGGAGGTGCTGCATGCCCTCTCTGCACGTGGCGAACTCCATTCCTAGGCGGAGGGCTATCCTCCTCACTCTTTCAACGATTCTAGCCCTCACCTCTAGCGGCGCGTACCAGTAGCCGTTTATCCACCTGCGCCCGGCAGGGTAGAGCCTCCGGTACTCCTCTTCCAGCTCCGGGAAGGCCTCCAGCATCCTACGTAGGTTGTCGGGCCTAGCCTTGTAGATCGATGTAACCACGAACCTTGCCTCAGCGGCCCTGGCAGCCTCCAAGACCTCTTGTATCATTTCCTCGCTGTCGGTGAGGCCTGGGAAAACCGGGTCGAGCCGGATCCCTAGCGGCACCCCGGCCTCGTTCAGCTTCTCGAGCGCCCTTACCCTATCCCTCGGCGGCGGCGCGCCCGGCTCCAGTCTAGCGGCGAGCCTGCGGTCCATAGTGGTTATGGTCATGGTGACCGCGGCGTTCCCCTGGGAGAGTATGTTGGCGTCCCTGGCCACGAGCGCACCCTTGGTTATTATGAGTACACGGAACCCGCGGGGCAACAGCTGCTCCAGCGTCCACCTGGTCAGCCGGTACCTCTCCTCCTCCGGGGGGTATGGGTCGCTGCTCGTCGAGATGTCTATGTGGTACCTGGGGTCTATCCTTACTAGATCCCTCAGGAGCCTCTCCCTGTAGTCCTTTTTCGGGGTACTCCTCCTAACCCCTATGTATGCGGTCGCATAGCAATAGAGGCAGAAGTGGCTGCATCCGGTATATGGGTTTAAAGAATACTTAACCGGGCATGTGCAGAGACTGCTCCCCCAGGGGTCAAAGGTCTTTATAAGCCTGCCTTCGGGCAGTAGAGGCCTCCGCCCCCTTCCCGGCATATTACCCAAGGGCTTCTCCCGCTATGCGTCCCTTCTGGAACCCCGCGGCGGCTATAGCTCGATATTCGCGTGCTTAGCGCGGAGATCATCTTCGCTCTTGCCCAGGCGGTGCATCAGCTCCACTACAACGCCGTCGAGGAACACCAGTGCAGTATCCTCGAACAGCGTGCCAAGCGGTGCTAAGGGTTCATGTATGCCTAGTATCTGGCGTGCGAAGTAGTCTATATCAGGTGCCATCTTGGTGCGGCCAGGTATCTCGACCACGACGTCTGCTAGCTGCCCCAGAGGGCTGTCAGGGTAACTGGTTACAGCTACTATGACTGCACCCACCTTCTTGGCTGCCTCGGCCGCCGTGACTATTAGCTTCGTCCTACCCGAGCCGGATATAGCTACAACCGCATCGTTCTCTCCTATACTGGGGGTTATACTCTCTCCAAGCACGTACACGTTGAAGCCCATATGCATGAGCCTCATAGCGAATGCGCGTCCCACTAGGCCGCTCCGGCCGGCACCCATTACCAGTACCTTGTGCCCGTCGCGGTACACTCTCTCTAGTACCTCAAGCATACTGTTTACCTGCTCCGGCTTCAGCCTGTCTATAACCTTGTCTATGAACACTACAATCTCCTTCATCGTCTTCTTGACATACTCCAAGAGGGGGCCAGCCTCCGGCCAGCGCTCCATAATCCCTGGGAAGGCCTACACAGCTCCCACCTTATCCCTTACCCTGCTCCAGGCTACATGTGGAGACCCCTGCACGGGCCCCTTAGGGCTTCAAAGCCAGCCGAGCTGCGCTAGGTGAAGCCTTATTTGCGGGCCCGGGTATGGCCGCAGCCCGGCTCGCCCCAGCTCCAGGCCCACTGGGCCCTCCGGGTAGCCGGCGAGGACGACAAGTTGCGGGGAGGGGGTCAGCTATTGCTTCGAGGATAATCTCCAGGAGGGAGCCTATAAACGAGTTCGCTGAGAAGCTCTACAAGATAGCGCGTAAGTGGCAGGAAAGATGGCTGAGGTCCCGCATATTCGAGGCCGACCCGGATGAGAGCAAGCCAAAGTTCTTCATAACCGCGGCCTTCCCCTATCCCAATAGCCCGCTGCATCTGGGGCATAGCAGAACATACACCATAACGGATGCGTACGCGCGCTTCATGCGGATGAGAGGTTACAACGTGCTGTTCCCGATGGGCTTCCACTTCACCGGCACACCGATCCTAACCATGGCAGAAGCTATAGCCAATGGCGACAAGGACCTCATAGACCTAATGATAAACGTGTACGATGTGCCGCCAGAGGATATAGACAAGCTTAAGGACCCCCTCTCGCTCGCAAGATACTTCAGCCGCGACGCAAAGCAGGCGATGATAGAGTCCGGCTACAGTATTGACTGGAGAAGAGAGTTCACAACAATAGACGAGGAGTTCAAAAAGTTCATTGTATGGCAGTTCACAAGGCTGAAGGAGAAAGGGCTGCTGAAGAAGGGCACTCACCCCGTCGGCTGGTGCCCAGTACACAACATGCCCGTCGGCATGCACGATACCAAGGGTGACGTGGAGCCGGAGATAGGGGAATTCACACTAATACTCTTCGAGCTGGAGGACGGCCTCTATCTTCCTGCCGCAACGCTTAGACCAGAGACAGTGTTCGGCGTCACCAATGTATGGGTAAACCCTGCTGCAGACTACGTAATAGTAGCCATTGATGGTAGACGCTATGTAGTGAGCGAGAGGGCCGCCTTCAAGCTAAGGTTCCAGCGCGATAACGTGGTGGTTGAGAGGAAGCTCCGCGGCGAGGAGCTTCTGGGAAGACGCGTACGCAACCCCGCAACAGGCAGGGTGGTGCCCATACTCCCCGCGGACTTCGTCGATCCTAACACGGCCACTGGAGTAGTAATGAGCGTGCCAGCCCACGCCCCTTACGACTACGTAGCCTTAGAGGAGCTGAAGAGGGAGAAGCTGGGCACTCTAAAGAAGCTTGGAGTCGACCCCGCCGAGCTAGAGCCAATACCCCTCATAAGGGTTAAGGGATACGGTGAGATACCGGCGAGGGATATAGTAGAGAAGATGGGAATTAAGAGCCAGCTTCAGAGGAAGCTGCTTGATGAAGCCACCAGGAAGCTTTACAGTGATGAGTATCATAGCGGCATAGTCAGGGAGGATATACTAAATTACATTTACCCGGATATGCCGGAGCCCTACCGCAGTTTTGCCATAGCACCGGTGAAGGCGTGGATAGCTGGGAGAAGTGTTCCGGAGGCCCGCGACGCGGCTGCCAGATGGCTCGTAGCGCTAGGCTACGGCGACAAGATGTACGAGATAATGAACCGCCCCGTCTACTGCAGATGTGGAAACGAGATAGTGGTCAAAGTCCTGAAGGACCAGTGGTTTATAGATTATGGGAACCCCGAGTGGAAGAAGCTTGCCTACGAGCTACTTAACTCTATGAGGGTAGTCCCTGACGAGGTTAGGGAGGAGTTCGTCAAGACTATAGAATGGCTCCACGAGAGAGCGGCTGCCCGCACCCGCGGCCTCGGCACAGAGCTGCCGTGGAGCAAGGGCTGGATCATAGAAAGTCTAAGCGACTCTACAATATACATGGCGTTCTACACTGTTATACACAAGATAAGGAGATACGGCCTGAAGCCGGAGCAGCTAACCACAGGGTTCTGGGACTATGTACTGCTGGGCAAGGGTGACCCCGACAAGGTTTCCGAGAAGACGGGCATTGGTAGGGATGTGCTTGAAGATCTCCGTAGGGAGTTTAACTACTGGTATCCGCTGGACTCGCGGCATAGCGGTAGGGACCTGGTGCCGAACCATCTAACGTTCTTCATATTCAACCATGCTGCCATCTTCTCGAGGGAGAAGTGGCCTAGACAGATAGTGGTGAATGGCTTCGTCCTGCTGGAAGGAAAGAAGATGAGTAAGAGCCTCCGCAACATAATACCGCTGCGAAGAGCGCTGCGCGTCTATGGAGCCGACACGGTGCGGGCTACGCTGCTCGCGGCTGCAGAGCTGCTGCAGGATGCAAACTTCTCTGACGAGCTGGCCAGGAGCGTCATGGATAGGCTTCGCAGGTTCGAGAGCTATGCCCAGCGGGCCCGTGAGGCCGGCGGCGAGGAGACGGTTGCCGACCGGTGGCTCCGCAGTATACTCCAGCGCCGCGTGGAGGAGGTGACCAAGGCCTTTGAGGAGTTGAGGACCAGGGCGGCGACGGTTACAGTGCTCTACGAGATGAGCAATGATGTGGTCAAGTATCTTGAAATCCGCGGCGGCGAGCCCGGGCCCGCACTACGCGAGTACATAGAGGCCTGGACCAAGATGCTGTCGCCAATAGCGCCTCACATAGCAGAGGAGGTCTGGCACGAGATCCTTGGCAAGGAGAGCTTCGTCTCATTGGAGAAGTGGCCCTCTCCGGACCCCAGTAGACGCGACCTCCAGGCAGAGCTCATGGTAGCCTATGTGGACCGTCTAGTCGAGGATGTAAAGTCAATTCTTAGGGTCTACAAGGGCGAGCCTAGGAGGCTAGTCGTAGCGGTCGCCAGTCCCAGCAGCTGGAGAATAGCCAGGATAGTAGCAGCCCACGTCGCAAGAAGAAGCCAGCTTCGCGACGCGATACACGCCGCCATAGAAGCGGGGGCTCCGGGCAAGGAGGCTGCTAGGCTGGTCCGCAGGCTCTACGAGCTGTTACAGAGCGTAGACGAGGAGCTGCTCTCGCTCATAGAGGGTGTCGACGTGTTCGACGAGAAGTACGCCATAGAGGCTATGAGAGATTATATATCGGCTAAGACCAGGATAAGGGAGATCAGCGTCTACTATGTGGAGGAGGCCGCAGGCCGTCTCCCCGAGAGCAAGCTGAACCAGGTTACTCCGCTGAGGCCTGCAATCCTCATAGAATAGCGCTCCTATATAGGCCTCTTTTACCCCCGCCTATAGAGGCCCCCTCACCTTAACCATGCCCTCTCTGGTTATCTCTATACAGCCCTTCTCCGCTAGATCGTGGAGCATCCTCCTTGCCTCCTCCCGCTTCACCCCCATGGCGTGGGAGACCACGTCGACAGCGTCTCTAATAGGGGCGGGCGCCCCGCCGAACACCGATGCCAGCGCCTCTAGAGGGTCTCGCATGCATGGTGGCTTCGTAGGCACGGGGAGATGGCCCCTAATCTCGATATACTCCTTAAGCCCCGTCCCCGGCAGCTCTAGCAGATAGATGTTTGGAGATATCCGCTTCACCACCAGCCTCCTCAATCCATAGCTGGAGGGGCGCCGCAGCTCATAGCCGGCAACGAGTACAGGGCTGCTGCCGGGAGCACACCAGAGGAAGACGCCTCCGGGCCCGCCGCACTCACTGCAGCCTCTCACCTCGACCCCGAGCCCTGCGGCCTCTGCAGCAGCGGATACGACAGGAGCCAGCGACTCCTCCGTATAGAGTATTGTGCCTGCGTTGTAGGCGGCCACGAGGCCAAGGCTTATCGACACACGCCGTAGCGGCGGCGTTATGTAAACTCTCAGTCCCCGCCCGAGGATGGAAACTATCCCTCCCGGGCTCATTGCCTGCTCCGCCTCCCCTGCAGCGTGTATGCCACTCTTCCAGCAGGGTTCAGCGTAGCTCAGCCTCCTCACAGCCCCCTTCCAGGGGCTCAGCCCTCAGCTCCTCATCCTCCCAGCACTCCCAGGGAGAATAACACGAGCTAGGAGACTTTTATGAAGGCTGGACGGTCCTCCTTGCCGCACGGCTGCCCGTGGACCGTGATGTGTAAGAGGGTCGCTGACGCCCCGCCGTGATGAGTGCCGGAACCCTGGCTGACCCTCCTCCCTGCACCATCCTCTAGAGCAGGCGCAATGTCTTTACACCCGCCGGGTGCTCTTCCCGGTAATCTGGCCCTGCAACAGCTCCGCCCTTGGAGCCTCTCTGGGATGAGCAGGGCCGGGACGTATTCACCGCGCCCTTTCTCTGGCCCCTCTCCTCCCGCTCTCCTGGGGAAGGAGGAGGTGCAGCAGGAGCCTTGATCATTGTGGCAGCCGGCGATGTGCATAGTCCAAGGTACCTGCTACAGTACATGGCCGCACTTGCAAAGCACCGCGATGAGTGCAGCAGAGCAGGCATTCTCATATGGGCAGGTGACATGGTGGACCGTGGCAGGGTTAGCGCGCTCGAGGCCGTGGTGGAGGCCTCGAGGAGGAGCTGCCCCTCCGCGAGAATAGTGGCTGTCTTCGGTAACGAGGAATACATGGACAGGGAGGAGGAGTTTATTAGACGCTACCCCTCCGTAGTATGGCTCAACGACACCTACATAGTGGTCGAGGAGGACATAAAGCTGGCCATATATGGTAGCAGGGGTGTTCTAGACAGGCCCACCAGGTGGCAGCGCAGGCACATACCAGGCATAGAGGCGATCTACCGCCATAGAGCTGAGAGAGCTGCAGCCGCGCTCCGAGAGCTGCGTGGCAAGGCGGACAAGGTTATACTCGTGACGCATTATGCGCCGACCCGCCTAACACTCGAAGGAGAGGATCCAAGAATATGGCCCGAGCTAGGGAGCACGATAATGGAGAGGGTGGTGCTTGAAACAGCACCCGACCTGGCTATCCACGGCCACGCTCACCGCTCAAAGAGGCTGGAGGCTGTATTGGGCAGAACCCGTGTAATCAACGTGGCCCTCCCAGCACGTGGAGATGTGGCGGTTATCGATCTCTAGCCCGGTGATGCTTGTGGCCGCCTATGCTGAGTAGGTGATGACTCTTTTACGGGCTGAGGGGCTCAGTCAGCCGCCACATAATCATCGGCGGGGCCTCCTGGTTCGGGATGCTCCTCATCGCCCCACGAGAGCACTCCCACCCCCGTCGTGGCACATCCCCCTATATTAGCCCCAAGCCAGCTGTTCAAGGGCTGCAGAGAAGGCCTCACACCCCGGGAGGCTGGGGCCCATGCAGGCTAGTAGGCCGCTTGTAGACGCGCACTGCCACCTATACGAGTTCGGCAACGAGGAGCTGGAGTCCATACTATCACGTGGGATGACCATCGTGGCTGTGGGGGAAGATATAGAGACTAGCAGGAGGGTACTTGAAATAGCTAGAGCAAAGCCGAACGTGATTCCCTGCATAGGCCTTCACCCATGGAATGTGAAGAGCCGTGAGGAGGGCGTAGAGAAGGCTAGGAAAATAGTAGAGATCGCATTGAGCAGCGGGGTTAGATGCATAGGCGAGGTAGGCTTAGACACCAAGTTCGTCCCAGAAACCATTGAGCTTCAACGTGAGGTCTTCAAAGTATTCCTAGAGGCTGCAAGGGATTACAAGCTAGTGCTCAACCTGCATACTGCCGGCACATGGGAGGAAGTCTACCAACTTCTCGTAAAATATGATATAGAAAAGGCTATGTTCCACTGGTACACAGGCCCAATATATCTCATAAGGGACATAGAGGCGTCGGGCTATATGATATCAATAAACCCCGCCGTGAAGATCCAGCGTAAGCATCGTGCCGTCGTAGAGAATGCCCCACTCTCGATAATGTTGACCGAGAGCGACGGCCCCTACGAGTATAAGGGCATGCGGCTGAACCCGTTGATGGTGGAGGAGGTTCTCGAAGTAATAGCAGCTGTAAAGAACATGGATGCTTCAACAGTGGCGCAGCAGATTAGACTCAACCTGAAAAAACTGCATGGAGTCTAGACCAGGCTCCGCCTCTAGTTCTTCTTCTTGCCGAAGAGTATTTCGTCGGGCACTATGCCCCTGTAGGCCTCATAGTATATCGGGTTACTCTTCAGCAGCTTTATGTTGCGTACATACTTCACGTCGGGGCCTACCTTGTCCTTACCATACTTCTTTACGTACTCCTCTATAGGTATCCTGAACTTCTTGAGTATATGGTCGCGGTATATGTCGTTGAGCACATTGTAGGTGCAGAATGGTATCACCCTGCCGTCGGGCGAGAGGTAGTGGATGTTGCACCTCATAACTCTCTCCACATCGTAGTTGTACTGGTCCATGAAGTGCATGTTGCCTAGGAATAGCATCTTGTAGTGTAGCTCCCCCAGCGCCTCATAGCTCCTCTTAAGGAACACGTTGGTTAGCAGCTTTGTTATGTTAAGGTTCTTAGGTAGTTTCTCGCGGTCAACGAACTTCGGCAGATCCTTGACTATGGATGCTATTCGTAGAGCGCGTCTAAACTTGCTGAAGCTTGACTCGGCATCCTTCCGCAGCTCTCCAGTCTTCTGCTCCATATACTCGATGAAGCCTTCGACGTCGAAGAACTCTGTTATCGGTACAAAGCGCTTGGGCAGCCCATCACCGCCCCTCTCAACGAACACGTATGTCGCGGAGCCGCAGGCGGGGTGGTTGCCCATGCATACCTTTAGCTCGCCGCTGAGAGCCTCTATGAAGTAGGCGAACTTTGCCGCAACCGGTATGGGGAACCAGGCGTCGGCAGGTATCTGGCCGTCGGTCTGCTCCTCCACCCATTTCAGCACGTCGGCTATGGTTACCCTATAGCGGCGCCTCGCCTCCTTCTTCATGCGGCCGGTGAGGCTCACGGGCTGGAAGTTGACGCCGCGTACAACGTCTATATGCTTTGCCGCGAACTTGACTATGGCGCCCAACTCCTGGTCGTTAATCGTCCTTATGACTGTCGGCACGAGCACCACGCTTGTCATGCCAGCCTTGCGGAACACCTCGAGGGTGTAGGGGACCTCCCAGTGGTTCTTCGGGTTAGCCCTGGGCGTTACACCGTCAAAGCTCATGTATACGGTGTTTACACCAGCCTCACGTAGCTCCCTCGTATACTTAACAGCCGCGTCGAGGCCCTTCTCGAACCAGAGCCTAGCGAACGTTATGCCGTGAGTGTTTAGCTGTATGTGGGTTACGCCCTCCTCCTTGAGCAGCTTTACTATATCCACCAGGTCCTCGCGCAGCGTTGGCTCGCCGCCGGTTATCTGAACGGCCATTGATACACCCTCCTTCTTATACTGGCGTATCATGTGGCGTATCTGTTCAAGCGTTGGCTCGTAGACGTAGCCCATCTTCTCCGCATAGAAGAAGCAGTACCAGCATGACAGGTCGCAGCGGTTTGTCACTACCAGGTTGGCGAGAGCGGTGTGGTTCTTGTGCCTAGGGCAGAGGCCGCAGTTATAGGGGCAGGGAGCCGTCAGCTTCACGTGGGGAGTTACGCCGACACCCTCCTCCTCATACTTCATGAACTTGCGGTAGATCCTGGCGTCGCTGAAGTACAGCTCATCAATGGTGCCATGTGTCGGGCAGGTCTTACGCATGTATATCTTGCCCTCCTTCTCATAGATCACCGCAGGCAGCAGCCTCGAGCAGTACGGGCAGATACTAGTGGTGTAGGCAACGAACTTCTCGCCCTCCTTGAGCTTCGGGATAGGGCCGCCTATCGGGATCCGCTTACCAGCCACCACAACTACCTTGCTCCTAGCATCGTAGATCGCAGGAGACTCCAGGATATCATGCTTATTAGACCCAGCTGCGTTGTTCCGAGGGATCTTGGTTGAGAGAGCCATAGCACCTTCCCCCTGGCATCTCCACATCCTGAGCTGGGTAGCCATTAGCCCTTGTATAAAAAGGGCTAGCCGTGTGAGCATAGTGCCAGGTACTGACCGTCTATTGTCCTATTCGCATTAGCATGCAAAGCCGGATACGGAGAGAAGATGCATCTGGCCCCCAAGCAGCCTGCCAAGCTCATAGTCTCCCCGGAAGGGGCGACGCCTCGCAACCTCCGCCGCTTTGGCCCTCCCGATGAGCTTGGAGAGGAGCGTTAAGCTAGCCCTATTGGCGTCGAGGGGCACTGGGAGGCCTCGGACGCTCCTGGCGGAGTAACCGTATACAGCTATATCGATAACTTTCCTGCCCTCTATTCTGCAAGGTATCTCCACTACTACGGGGTAGCTGCCAGCCTGCCTAGCGAAGGTGACCCTGCGGTGCGAGTCGTAGCGCTCTATATAGACTTCTCTCAGCACCGAGCCTCGGGGAAGCAGCCTCTCCAGGAAGAGTCTCGAGTATATGTTAGCTATATGCTGGAACCTCTTAGCTAGACTGCGGTGCCTCTCAACAAGCCTCGTCCCAACACTAGCCATGGACGTGCCTGGAAGCACGAGCACTTTCCTAACATTTATACGGCGTACCAGCAGTCCCCGCTCGTATACAGTCTTGAGGAACTCCTCGTTCAGCCTATACGTCTCAGCTGTCTCCCCCCGGAGGCCGAGCACGAAGTTGAGCCCGGGCAGTAGCTCGGGGAGCCCGTTGTAGCCCCTAGCCGAGCCATACTTGTTTATAATCTCTATAGCCTTGAGCGACTCATCCGGCATCGTCTTGAGGTTGTTCTCCTTCACGACTTTGGGGTCGGCTGTCTCTATTCCCAGCGCTGCTACGTCGCCAGGTGTGTGGTACCTTATTATGGTCTTGAGCGCCTCTATACTCTCCTTCTCATGCCTCACTATGGTGCCTGGGTTCACGTTGTCTATGTGGAGGGTCTTTAGCCCGGGTGCGGCAGCCCTTATCCCGTGGAGCAGCCTCTCAAGCGCCTCTGGGCTGGGCTTAGGCCACTCCTCCTGGTCTAGCTCAGGGCTCCCGTAGACTAGTATGTCGGCCTGCCTGCCCAGCCTGAAGTGCCTCACACCTGCCCGGTAGAGCGCCTCCACCTCCCGGACTACGTCTCTGGGCTCCCTCTGCCTCGGCCTACCGTAGAGCTTTGTAACACAGAAGCTACAGCCGCCGCTTATCCACCTGCTGCAGCTCCGGTACGTCTCTATCTCTGCAACCAGGTTGTAGCCGTGGTTCGGGTGTTGTTCGGCTATCCGGGCACCCTTTACAGCTATCTCACCAACAAGCTTCATATCAGTCATTATGCGCCAGGGCTCAGCCCTCTCTGGGCCGTAGCGGGCGTAGTCTATCATGTAGGCCTCCGGGTCGCCGGTGACTATCACGTCAAACGCGTCTCTAACCTCTCTAGGCAGGGCCGCTACTGTGCCGCCCTCGTTCCCTATGCCCCAGCGTGCAGCCGCTCCTGCGAGGATCTTGAAGGGCTTCTCCACTAGCCGGAACCACTGCTTCAGCTCCTCCAGCCTTATCGGCTCCCCGCCCAGGTACTTGCCAGGCACGACAGCACCCGCTATGACAACCACCGTGTCGTAGGTGTTGGCCCTCCTTATGAACCCGGCTACATCCCTCCTAGCCTCGTCCACGGTTATGTAGTGTATGACTGTCGTCTTGTCTGCAAGCCAGAAGGCCCCGGCTATATAGCGTGGGTAAACGTCTATGTAAGGCGGCACGCCGAAGCCTGCCGGCTCATCGGTATAGCCGTCTAGGATCAGCACCCTACGGGGCTTAGCCATAGCCCCACCCGACTCTATTCAGGTAGCGAGGAGCCCCTCAGCTGACAGGCTCGAAGACGAGGCCGAGCTTCCTGGCATACTCGTAGACCCTCTCAATCTCCTCCCTCGTGGGGGTCCTGGCTATCTCGGGCCAGCGTCGAGGATACCGGGCCACCAGGTGCTCAGGCCGGTACTGGTTCATTATATTGACGAGCACCCGGTCCCGGGGCAGGTTCTCGGCTATCCACCTAAGCACTGGTATGCTGCAGCACTCGACATGCGAGGGCAGCACCAGGTGCCTTATTATCATGTCAGCCCACTCCACCGCGGCCCGTAGGTTGCGGGTAACCACCTCAAAGTAGCGCGGGACGGCCGAGAGCCTCATAGCGCAGCGGTCATTGCCGTACTTGAAGTCGGGGAGCCAGAGATCCACTATATCCACGAGTATATCCAGAGCCTCCGGAGTCATGTACATGTTGGAGTTCCATATCTGCGGCACGTTTACATCCAGGTGGAGTAGAGACTCTACAATAACCGGCAGGCTGGGCGTAGGCTCGCCCCCAACATGGTTTATATTCCTAGCTCCGTGTACTCTTAGCATCTTCTGGATCCAGGCTAGTTTCCTAGCGTTTATAGCCTCGCCCCTGCGGGCGGCAGTCTGGCTAACATCGTGGTTCTGGCAGTAGACGCAGGTAAAGTTGCAGCCTCCATAGAATATGGTGCCGCTGGGGACGAGGGGTGCCTCCTCCCCTAGATGGTGGAACCAGCTATGCACATAGACCCTCGAGTCGAGCCTGCAGGCTCCGACCCTCCTGCTCCTGTCTATCATGCATCTCCTCTCGCAGAGCCTACAGGGGTTCGCAAGCCTCCAGGCCAGGACAGCGTCAACGTGTAGCAGTGTATACCTGGGCTTGCTGCGGAACTCCTTCCTAAGTGCCTCGAGGGTTAGCTCCCCTCTCCGAGCCTCGCGGAGAAGGCTCTCGAAGACCCTCCTCGCGGATTTTTTCAGATCCTGGAGCCCCTCATAGTCGAGGCGCCAGGGGTCCTCATCAACCTCTACACTCCTGGCTATCATGAACTTGGCCGGCGCCTCATCCCTCATCACGCGGTAGTACCATGAGAGTCTCCTCCTTACCTCAGGGTCGCTCCATACCGCCACCGCGTCGGGCCTAAGCCTTCTCCAGAGCCTCTCCGGCACGAAGCGCTCAAATAGAAGCAAGGAGAGTCTACACCCCGCCAACTCTATAGTCCCTGTGCCTCGGCCCACCGGGCACCCTTAGTCTCTGCCACTCCTCTGCCCTACCGCCCCCCACGCCTCTCCATGAATATACGGTAGGCCTTCCACTCGGGGAGGGATGCATAGTACTCAGCAAGCTCGTAGAGCCTCATAAGCTCCTCCCTAGTGGCGAAGTCTATGGGCTCTCCTCTATGGCCTGCTCTACTCCACCGCCGGTGGAGCTCCTCCACTAGGGCTGACACGTAGGGGTCGCTGTAGAAAGCCGCCTGGTTGGCCTGCGGGGCCCCCTCTACGAGGCTTAATATGCGGCTCTTCAAGTCCATTAGGAGGCCCTAGTACGTATGAAAGGGTTCGGGCACGCACTATTATGCTGTCGGGCGGCTACTCCCGCTTCCCGGCAGGGTATATTGCTTCCTTGGGTGCCTTGGAGAACGGCTCTAGGTATTTGCGCAGCACCTTCGGTATGACAACAGTGCCGTCGGGCTCCTGGAAGTTCTCCAGTATTGCCGTTATAGTCCTCGTTGACGCTATAGCTGTGGAGTTTAGGGTGTGGACATACTCCCTAACCATGCCCTTTCTCCTCACAAGCCTTATGTTGAGCCTATAGCTCTGCCAGTCGGTAGTGTTGCTTGCGCTGACCATCTCCCGGTACCTGCCCTGAGCAGGCATCCAAGCCTCGAGATCATACTTCTTCGCCGCGGGCGCTCCGAGCTCGCCGGAGGCCACGTTGACTACCCGGTAGGGTATTCCGAGACCCTGGAATAGCTCCTCGGCATTGCGTATGAGTTCCTCGAGTATATCCCAGCTCTCCTCGGGCTTCGCGTAGACGAACTGCTCCACCTTGTGGAACTGGTGTACCCGGAATATACCCTTGAGGTCCCTATTGCCGGCGCCAGCCTCCTTGCGGAAGCATGGGCTTACCCCGACCAGTTTTATTGGCAGCTCGTCCTCCATTATCTCCTCGTTTGAGTAGAGGCCCGCCAGCGGGTGCTCGGCCGTAGCTATGAGGTAGAGATCCTCGCCCTCAACCTTGTATATGGCGTCCCTAAACGTCTCCATGTCTATTATCCCCATGAGTATCCGGTGTCTTATCATGTAGGGCGGGAGCACCAGCCGATAGCCCTTTGAGGTAAGCTTGTCTATCGCGTACATGAGCAGGGCAAAGTCCAGCCAGACGAGGTCGTCAAAGAGGTAGTAGAACCTGGAGCCAGCCACCTCGGCGGCCTTTGCAGTGTTGCCTAGCTTAAGTACTCTTTCCAGCATATCCGCGTGGCCTACCGGCTTCCAGTCAATAACCTCGTAGTCTACCTTGAAGCCCCACTTTTCTGTCTGCTCGCGGAACCTGTCAAGGAAGCCGCGGTAGACCTTGGGCCTCCCCCAGAACCTTATGGGCATATTGTACTCATCCGACTCGCCCACAGGCACGGATTCATGGACTATGTTGGGTAGCGAGAGAAGCAGTCTCTCCCGCTCCTCCTCTACCCGCTTAAGCTCTGCCTCGAGCCTCTCCCTCTCTTTTAGCAGTCTTTTAGCCTCTTCTATCAGCTTCCTCCTCTCCTCTGGATCCTTAGTCCTGGCTATGCTATGTGTAATCACGTTATGCTTATGCCTAATCTCGTCGACGGTACGCTTGAGCTTACGCCATTGCTCGTCCAGGCCGCGGAGCCTATCAACCATAGAGGGATCCATGAAGCGCTTCCGCAGGCTCTCCCGGAGCACATCCGGGCTCTCTCGGAGGTAGCGGAGCAGGCTCCACGTCAAGCCTGATAGGCACCCATTGTAGACAGCACCACCCCCATCTCTATAAAGGCTAAGGCAGGGTCCATTGGCGTTGCCCCGCGTCTTTCAGAGGGGAAATGTTGGGCCGAGAGGGAGGGGCCGGGTCAGCTCTGGTGGTCCCCTCCCCACCGAAGGTGTCGGATGCCAGCCTTTGCTCTTTTGTTCTGTCACACCCGGCCCCTGGGGATGCCCACCCAGGGAGCCTGGCGGGAATAAATGAGCCGGGATAAATCATGATCAGTGCCGGCGGCTTCCAATCCCCTATACGGCGTTAGGGGGGACGCGCTCCCCTGGGCGGTGGCTCAGCTATCCTCGTTCTTCCCGCCTTCCTCCTGGGAGCCGCCATACATTTCGTCGTAACGCTTGATCCACTCTTCCACCACGTCATAGCCGAAGAGCTCCTGCAGAAGCTTGCGACCCTCCGGTGTCACCCTTCGCGGGTCCCAGGGCGTCTCTATATCAAGCTCGACCTCGACGTCCTTAACCTCGGGCACGTTCTGGCGAATGGCCTCCTCAGCCATGAGTGCTATCTGGCCTGTAACCGGGCACCCAGGGGCGGTTACGCCGAGCCTAACCTTCACCTTGCCACCCTCGAACTTAATGTCATACACTAGCCCTAGATCGTAGACATTTACAGGTATTTCCGGGTCGTACACCGTTCTAAGTGCCTCTATGACCTTCTTCTTTATCTCCTCGGCATTCGCCTCATTCTGTCCACTCTGCTTAACTGCCTGCGCCTGTGTGCCTGCCAAGGCACTCTATACCCCCAAGCTTTTATCCACACTAACTTGAAGCGGGTAGCTTGAAGTATATCTTTAGCGCTAGAGGCTACACGGCATATCTAGCCGCCCCGTAGGCTTCTCTAAAAGAGTCTCCGGAGCAGGGTAGCGCGTGCAGCCAGGTAGGCTATGAAGGGGGATGCAAGGGTCAGCGTTATACCCGCTACGAGTAGAGCTGTACTCTGCCTAGTGGCGCCGAGGTATGCTATGTAGATTGCAGCAGCAGCCAGGGGGATAAGCAGGGCGTTAATGATGGCGGCACCCCTCTTAAAGGCCTCGCTTTCCTGGGCTATGTGTAGCATTAAGGAGGGCCTCCAGTTTACCCAGCATATTCCGCACTCTAGATTTTGCTGTTTCGCAGTTGGGCGCTGACGCTAGCACCTTAACCTCTACTACCGGCTCCCTTACTTCGTGGCCCTTAGGGTGGCTCTTCACGTAACAGTCGCTGCAGCTCTTCGCGGCCCGTCGGAGCAGCGGAGCCAGGGTGGACTCGGGCACACCTCTTATGGTGATTCCCTCCTCGACCACGCAGAGTCTTGGGAGGAAGGGTTTAAGCTTCTTTAGAGCCTCCTGGAGCATTGCCTCCATCTCCGCGGGGACGCCTGGCAGCATTATGATATGGGATCCAGAGTAGATTATGTAGGCGCCAGGAGCCGCGCCCACCGGGTTGGGGAGCGGCTCTGCCCCCCTAGGCAGATAGGCCATTTTTATCCTCTCCCTGGTTAGGGGTAGCCCCTTCTCCCCATAAAACTTCTTAACCATCTCCAGGGCCTCCGGGTTTAGGACTAGCGGCTCGTCTATGGCGGCTGCAACAGCCTCCATAGTCATGTCATCATCCGTCGGCCCGAGGCCCCCCGTGGTCACGACTATGTCAGCGCTCCCCAGGGCCTCTCTTACAGCTGTAGCTATCTCGTCGATGCTATCCCCTACGACTACTATACGCTTCACGAGCACGCCGCGTAGGGTAAGCTCCCTGGCTATTGTGGCTGCATTAGTGTTCACAGTCCTGCCTATAAGGAGCTCATTGCCGATAGTTATTATCCAGGCGCGCGGCCTGTACAAGGGGCGCTACCCTAAAACTCGGGCGTAACGGCTAGTATTCAACCGGCGCGCCGCCCCCCGGACAGCCCCGCGGCACGGGGCCTGGATGAGGGTAAGGGGACTTGCCTCCCGCAATCTTCGTTGCTCACCGCCTCAGCGCTGCCGAGACCCGTGGCCTAGTATAGCAGGTAGAGCTTCCCATCCTCTATGGTGTCCACGTCGAAGCAGTAATGAACCCTCGTATACTCCTTTCTGTACTCCTTAACCTCCTCAGCCACCTTCCTTGGGTCCTCCCTGTCTATTAGAACTCTCCTCATAAACCTTGCTATATCCTTCATATTGTCTTCCTTCATACCGAATCTGGTCATCTCCTGGACGCCAAGCCGGAGCCCGCTCGGATCCTTTATCGCGTCAGGTGGGTCATAGGGCAGCAGGTTTTTGTTAACTATTATGTTGGCGTCCTCTAGCAGCTTGGCCGCCTTAGCGCCACCTCCCTGAGGCCTGACGTCGAGCACAACCTGGTGGCTCTTCGTGTACCCCAGATGC
This sequence comes from Pyrodictium brockii, assembly GCF_055379715.1. Classification (NCBI taxonomy): domain Archaea; kingdom Thermoproteati; phylum Thermoproteota; class Thermoprotei; order Desulfurococcales; family Pyrodictiaceae; genus Pyrodictium; species Pyrodictium brockii. Next base: position 909,596 of record NZ_AP042401.1, on the reverse strand, counting down.
TCCCCCAGCACTTTGAAGCCCTCAGCAGCCAGAGCCTCAGCCAGCGCCCTGGCGTTTCTGACGACTTGATCCGCGTAGGCCTCGCCGAAGTACTTCATCTCTACAGCTGTAACAGCTAGGGCTGGAAGGCGGTGAAGGTGGTGATTACTGACGAAGTAGGGGAAAACGGCGCGGGATACGCGCTTGTAGATCTCCTCATCCCTTGTAGCTATTATGCCTCCCTGCGGCCCTGGAAACGTCTTGTGGGTCGAGGCAGTCATCACGTCTGCACCATGGTCTAGGGGATTGCGCCACCTCTTGCCAGCTATGAGGCCGAGCACGTGGGCGGCATCATAGACTAGCTTTGCGCCCACGGAGTGGGCTGCTTCAGCTACCTCTTTCACGGGGTGCGGGAAGAGGTAGACGCTAGCCCCGAGGACGACGAAGCTGGGCTTAACCTCCTCTATCAACTTGACGGCCTTGTCCACGTCAACATTCATACGCTCCGGATCGTAGGGCATCTCTATGTGCTCTATACAGAGCGCGCCTAGAGTGCCGAACTTCGTGTGGCTCACATGCGCGCCTGCCTGGACCGGGGCTATTACCGCCTTGGAGCCGCAAGCGCCGAGGACGCGGAAAACGGAGGCGTTGGCAGTGGTGCCGCTGATAGGCCTCGGGTCCACATAGCCGGCGTTAAGCAGCTCCCCCATGAGCCTCATAACTCTAACCTCTACCTCGTCTACATAGCGGGTCCCCTGGTAGTAGCGCTTGAAGGGCTTCCCTTCAGCGTAGCGGTGCATCATATCGCTCATGTAGGCGGAGTCTGCCAGAGGGCTCATTACGTTCTCGCTTGCTATCAGGTTTATGGTCTCGAATCTCCTCCACCGGTTGTGCATCCTTGTGAACTCGAGAACCTCGCGCAGCTCCTTGGGCAGCGTGGAGAGCCGGCTACTCCCAGAGTCCTGCATTATGCTGGGCACCAGTTAACACGGTAAAAACGGGGGGTAATAGTGGAAACCCTCCTAAGCCTGAGCTCTGGCGTGCTGAGCGGCAGGGTGCCTGGCAGACTCTATGATTCTACGCGCCTTCTCCACAGCCTGCTCAACTATATCGTAGGTGACCGGGACGCCCACCTCATGCTCGAGCCTCCGAAGCAGCCAGTAAGCGTCTATCGGGTCTTTCCACTCGTCCATGTGCTCTACCAGCACCTCTGCCGCGCGGTCAGCGGCCGAGAGCATCCTCTCATCAATATAGTCGCCCGTCTTAGCCCTACTCCTACCAGTCAACGTCGGGCCCCAGGCCCTCTGTCGGGGGTCTCTCCTCTATTTGGTGTTACTCTCGGCTAAACGTACTACTGGATTAGAATGTAGCTGTATCCGCGGTCTAGGGCGCCGGCACCTATAGGCGCTTCCGTCAGCAGGTGGGTGGCTGTTCCCCGGGTTACCTGGCTGTAGTAGCTTAAGCCGCAGCGCGTTGTCCCGAATACTTGCACCGGGGTCTCTCCGTGTCTGCAGCAGAGGCCGGAGCGGCGGTCCCCGTATACGAGGCAGGCATCGCCCTCGAGGCGGAGGCGGCATTTGCAGCTGACATAGAGATCCATGTTTACGGCGCTCTAGACCCCGCAACAGAGGAGCTTATAGCCAATGCGCGTAAAGCGGCCAAGATACTGAAGGAGGAGTATGGGATCGAGGCGCTGATAATACCCAGCACGGTGTACTGGGATATAGCTCATATAGGGACGATTACCCCCTACAACCTACCCGTACTCGTCATAAACGGGATGGAGGTCTCCGAGGGCCGGGTGCCTGGGGTCGAGGAGATAGTTGATACGGCCCTATCTCTCCTCGGCTACAAGGGAGATAAGCCGCATGGCCTACCCTTGTTCAAAGGCCATGACGATGCAGTCAGCGCTGCTGCATCCGCCTGGTAGCTTCTCCACGCTTACACCGCGCCTCCCCATGAAGCTCGCCTTACAAGCTCCTTCCTCTACTCTCCCCCTGCGGCTTCTCTCCAGGAGTATGCACGCGACGGCAGCCGCAGCCCCGGCCACCGCGTCCTCCAGGTCCCAGCCCTTCCAGAGCCCATAGAGCGTCAGTACTGATAACATGTCGCCCGCTCCGGTGGAGACGGCCTCCACCCGGCGAGGCCTCACGGCCAGGGCGCTGCCGTCCCCTAGCACGGCGAGCGCCCCCCTCGGCCCAGCGGTGACAAGGAGGGCTGAGTAGGGGGCGTGACGGTGTAGCCGAACCGCCTCTGCGGCCCACGCCGCCCCCGCCACATCCTCTAGGCTGAGCTTAACCGCAGCGAAGCCTCCAGGCTCCGCGGGCTGCTCGAGGAATGCGAGTACGCCTCTGCTGAAAGCCTCGACCTCGCCGCCGCCGTTAACCCTGCCAAACCCCTGCACGTCGACTATGGCCAGCCGGTAGTGGGTGAGCAGTCTCGCCGCCTCCGCGGGCTCCAGCTCGCCTAGAACCGGGGACACGAGTGCCGCGTCTCCGCGGGGATCCGGCTCCAGGGGGTCGGGCTCTCGCAGCACTCGCAGCCTTCTCCCCCCGTGGCCCTCCTTTACAGCAAACACTGTGGCGCACTCGTAGCCCTCCGCGTGGACTGAGCCGGGGCACCAGTCGGCGTCAAGGTACCATTCTGCGTCAATGCATGTAGGGAGTGCAAGCCTGACACGTGCATCAGCAGCCCCTATAGCATGGAGTGCGAGCTGGGCGTAGTAGGCCGGCCCGCCTCTGCAGAGCCTATCCTCTATAACGTCTAGCGTTGAGGAGGAGTAGACGTCGATAACCAGCATTGTAGTCTACTCCTCTCTGTCCTGCTCCTCGGCCGGAGCAGCCACAACCCGGATCCCGGAAGCCCTACTGGTGTGGGAGAACAGGTGGTTCACCAGGTCCCTTGGGCTAAAGAAGTAGGAGGCCTTGTCGCCCGTGCCGCATATGGGGCAGGCGAGCAGCATTGTAACCCGGTCTCTGAGAGCCTTGACCCTCACACCGTCGACTTCCACGACCACTTCCTCCCACTTGGGGTCCCACTGTAGAGACACTGCCCTCGGCCCCCTACCCGCTTATCCTGGCCTCGTACTCCTCGATAAGCATGTTAACCTTTTTAATCCAGCTAGGCAGCCCGCTGGGCTCCTCCGGGTACTCCGTGTAGAGCTGTCTTATGCGCTTCATATAGTCAGCCACTGTCTTCAGCTTGGCCAGTAGGCTCGGCCTTCTCAAGCCGCGGAGCACTATCATAGCTTTCTCTACTACGGGTATTCTTAGCTCGCCGCTGCTACTCGTATAGTACACGTCCTGCTCCGGCACAAGCCTCTTCTCCATGCCGAATCTTATCTCATCGTTGCTCAGCCTCTGGAGGAACCTGCGGAATATGTCTAGGGCAGCCTGCTTAGCCCCCAGGTCCCTCATGTACCTTCTATTTATACCCCAGAGCCCCCGCTCGCTGAAGTCGTTAGCGTTGTAGGCCTCCTCGTAGGCCAGCGCTGCATAGTAGGCAGCGCGGAACGCGTACCCCATCCCACCCCCGTGCACCGGGTTAACAGTGTAGCCGGCATCGCCCACAACGAGTATCCCAGGGCCGGCCAGCGTGTTAGATGGCCGCCGGGTGGGCAGTGGGGCTCCAGCACTCTTCACTACCCTGAACCGATGCCTCATTAGAGGATGGTTCAGCAGCTTCTCGCGGTAAAGAGTCATGGGGTTAGGGTGGCCCATACCGCCCTGGACGCCGAGCCCCACGTTGACGCCGTGGCTGGATTCGGGGAAGTACCACCAGTAGCCCCCAGGCGCAATATTCTGGTCAATGTATATCCTTATTACGTCCGGCTCCTCTATCGTGTAGTCCTCGTATTCTATTATCTCCCGGTACGCTATATTAGTGTCCTTGGGGTCTATATCCTCGTATATGGGCCAGTCTCGAGGCAGCCGGGATCTGACTGCCCTCGAGAACCCGGTAGCCTCCACCACCACGTTTGCATATACTTCCCTAACGCCGTTCTCCGTCTTCACGCGGAGCCCAGTAACCATGCCATTGCTGATTATGGGGCCTAGGACTCTTGCATTAAAGTACACCTCAGCCCCCTTGTTGGAGGCCTCGTCTAGGAGCCACTTCCCGAACCTGGCGCGGTCTATTATATAGCCCTCTCCATATATACGGTATCTCGTGGTCTCGCCGGGAGAGTAGATGTCGATAGCTCTAACCTTGTTCTTAACCACGTGGCTCGGCGGCTCCGGGAGACCGGCCTCCCTAGGGTGATGAGCCCCGATGGCGTCGCCGCACGGCTTACCCCACACGTCGCTGGGATCCCTCATGTCGAACCCTGCAACCCGGAACCCCATCCTGGCGAGATGCCATAATGCAACACTGCCTGCAGGACCGAGCCCGGCTATGACAGCGTCGTATCTGGCTTGCATCAGTGACGCCCCGCTGCGGCAGCCACGAGATGAGCCCCGAAAGGGGCCTTTTTATGCAGCACTATAGTCCTACCAAGAGCCTTAATAGGACCCTTGCGGCCCTTCTTAATGTAGTATGGAGGGATAGGGCATGTCCTTCATATGGAGGCGCAGGTTCAGTGATATATTCGACGAGATAGAGGACATGATAAGGGAGATGGAAAGGCTAGCGATGAGTATGATGGAGAATATAGGGGCCAGAGCCCTCGGATACCCCGGCGAAGAAGTGAGGGGGCCACTGATCTACGGCGTGAGGATAACAATAGGGCCTGATGGCAGGCCGATAATAGAGGAGTTTGGCAACGTGAAGAGGCGTGGCCGCAGAGCGATAGTCGAAGAGCGCCGAGAACCGCTCGTCGACGTGATAGATGAGAAGGATAGGGTAGTGGTTGTAGCTGAGATGCCAGGCGTGGACAAGGACAAGATAGACGTCCGGGTTAAGGACGGGAAGCTAATAATAAAGGCGGAGGATAAGGATAGGAAGTACTACAAGGAGATAGAGCTACCCCCCGACATAAAGCCCGAGACCGCCAAGGCCAAGTATAAGAACGGCGTCCTTGAGGTAGTCATCGAGAAAGAGAGGAAAGAAGAGGAGGAGGAAAAGGGCGGTATAAAGATAAGGGTTGAATAAAGCTAGTTTTTACCACTCTCACTGCTCTCTTCGCCTGGAGCATTCGTCACTATGTAGCCAAGCTCCTCAAGTTCCTTCTTGCTGACGGGCTCGACCCTAGCCTTGCTAGACACTATGGTGCTCACACCCTCCGGGTTTACGAGTACGAGAGTGAACTTCAGCTTCCCCTCCTTAGCGTCCTCTATCAGCCTCTTAGCTTTCTCGCAGGCCTCTTTATCAGCGTCGGGGCTCGAGCATGCAGCCGTGAGGGCCTCTAGGAAACGCTCTAGCACACCCTCAACAGTCGTTATGAACCCCTCCGACGCGGGGCCCGGAGTCATGCTCATCCCGAGCTCCGGTATCAGTATTGAGGCGGAGGAGGCCCTTACAACAAGCGCATTAAGGTCTTCTGCCTTCTCCACGTTAAGGAGTATCTTTCTAGGCTCTTGGGCCTCGGCTAGCCGCACGTCATTAAATCGATAGCCGCAGTTGCTACACTTCCCTGTGGTGAGTATAACCTTGCCAATCATAGGTATCTCGTATAAATAATCCTCTACGCGGAGAGTATGCTTCCCACACACTGGGCACTGGATAACAGCTTCATTCACCTTTACCGGCTCCCTGCTCTCCGGTTTTTCCGGTTTGCTATCCATGGCAGCGCCCTCTCTACTGGAGGCTATCCGGGGGAGGGGGTACTTGAGCTGGCTGGGCACAGGGTTGAAGAGCAGCGTATACCTCCGTTCCAGCCCCTCTCCGGTACTACTAGGCACCTTGTTAAGTTGAGTTAATTAAGCACATAGGCGGGTATACCATGGCATGTTATGTAGTATAATCGAAAACACTCTGTTATTAGTGTAGCCAAGCTTCCTTCACAGACGCGTGGAGAGCTGTAGGACCCTGGTGCTGCTGTGATGGCTTCTAAACAGAGAATTGAACAGAGAATTGAGACCGGCAACGTGTTTGAGGTACCAGTATCACCGCCAAAGAAAGTGGTCTCAGTAAAACTTGAGGTGGATATAATTGAGGAGATGGATAGGCTTTGGCGCTCTCTAGGCTACACAAGCAGGAGCGAATTCATAAGAGAGGCGATACTCTACTACATGCAAGTCGTGGCGTCAAGCCAGACCCTTAAATCATCGGTGTCAACGGCTATAGTTGGAAACAAAGATATGAATGAACCCATTTTGAGCGATGAGGCAGATAGCGACTAGACCTGCTTAGCCGGCATTTTATTTTATCTTTATCGACGTATTGTCGCGAGGATGTACTATGCCGGGGTACCCCTGGCACCCTCACCCTCTTCTCGGCTATTCGACTACTTCTGGCCTCTCTGGGCTCTTATAGATCTAAGCAACTCGGTTAGGGCTTCCCTGAAGGATTGAGAACACTTGTCAAAGTCGTCAATTATCTTATTTATTACTTTCTCGGGGTCTTCTATGTAGTATTTGTATCGGGGTCTCCCTACGCCTGCACGCTTTTCCCGGGATCTCGAGACGAAGCCAGCCTCCATAAGCTTGGCTAGGCTCCTATTGACGGTAGCCTTACTAAGTCCAAGCTTCTTGGTAAGGTCATCTACAGTGTACTGACCGCCCTTCAGCAGCTCGAAGAGAATCAGCGCATCGGTCTCGCTGAGATCATAGCAGAAGCGTAGACCCTCTACGAGAGCAGCTTCACGCCCAGTAGGCAGCTTGAGCTTCATCTCAATAAGGTTTGCCATGGCCCAGAGCCCCACAGCCCTACTACACTATTGCGTAGAGAGTAAGTACATGAAAGATATATTTATTCTTTTTTCAAAGTTTTAGGGTAATAGACGTGCCAGGCATCCTAGCCATAGTGTGAAGCCAGGTAAGGTGTTAGGGTAACTTCTACTGCAGCGGCAATGAGGAGCAGATAGACTACAATGGCTAGGCTAGCCAGTGCTCTCCGCAGGCTGTCCCGGCTAAGGCCGCCGGAGAGGTACGTAGCGGCGAGGCTCAACCCTATGGAGGATGCATAGAGCATGGCTGTAAGCTCGAATATGCCATGGGGCAGTATACTTATGAGAAAGCCTTCTACTGGCTGGCCGCTCTCCACCCAGACCCTGGCCAAGGCACCTATTATGTAGCCGTTATACGCCAGTAGCGCTAGTCCAGGCAGTACTGCTATGGATGCGGCAGCCAGAAGTAGGGCCAACACTATGTTGTTTAGAGCTATCGCGACATATTTATGAAATAGTGGGAGTGCTTCTATGCTCTGGAAGCTCTTCTCAATGTCCTGTAGCATGGATGTACTGGGGAACCTGAAGCCCAGTGCTATGCTCCCGTTGAACACTAGCAATGTGAAGAGAAACGCTGATTTAATAGTCGAGCTCCAGGAGTCTCTTGCCAATCTCTTGCCCCCGGAAGCGCGGCCTCGAGCCTAGTCGGAGAAAGGCTCAGCCTTAGATTATATTCTGCCCAATGCTCTTCCAGTGCTCCTGGAAGAGGCTACGTGATGAACGATTCCGGCCTGAGGCTCCCGCGTCTCTGCGGGCCCGGTGAGGAGCCGTGTGAGGGCTGACATTCCACCGTTTATACCCGCCCGGTATGCTTCTTCGGGGATGAGGACGCCCCTACCCCGGAGCCCCGGGGGTCTAAGTTCCGGGGGATGATAGAGTGGTCCTACACCGACCCTTGGGCTTGCGTAGCCCTCTCTATAACTCCGGGGCGCCCCTGCTGCAATGCTCTAGGAGGTGCCCGGTATGGTGAAGCTCTTGTTCGCGGATGCTCACGCCCATAGTAGTCCCACTGGCCTGGGAGCAGCTGAGATAGCCAGGAGATTCCGGGAGAAGGGCGGCTGGTTCATGGCCCTTGTAATGCTCCCTCCCTGGCACTACGGGGTAGACGCCCCTCCAGGAATAGAGATGTACTTCAAGGCTCTCGAGAGGTTCCTGACCGAATGTAGGAGGGCTCGTGAGGCGGGTCTGCGGGTTGCATGCCTGGCGGGGTTCCATCCGGCCGAGGTAGACCGGCTGGTATCAGCGGGTATGAAGCCGGAGGAGGTTCTCAGCCTGGGCCTGCGCGTTGTGGACCACATGGCCCAGCTGTGTAGAAGCGGTATGCTCGATGGGATAGGCGAGGTCGGGAGGCAGCACTACAAGACGATGCCGGAGAGACTGGCTATAGCAGCCACGGTAACTACTAGAGCATTGGAGCACGCCCGTGACTATGACTGCCTGGTCCACCTGCACCTCGAGAATGCAGGCCCCGTGACCGTGGACACGACGGAGAAGCTTGTCGAGCTGGCGTCGGCTCCTAGGAGTAGGGTCCTCTTCCACCACGCCTCAACCCGCGTTGCTAAGCGCGCCGGTGAGAAGGGCTTCTGGGCTACAATACCGGGCAAGAAGGAGGCCATGAGAAGGGCGTTTACCGAGGCCAACACAGACTATATAATGATAGAGTCAGACTATATAGATGACCCGAAGAGGCCCTGCGTATCCTCATGCCCCTGGGAGATCATTGATAGGCAGCTGGAGCTGCTGAGAGAGGGAGTTGTGGACGAGGAGAAACTCTACAGGGTAAACGTGGATAACGTGGTGAAATTCTATAGGGCGGAGCCGCCCTAGCTCCCCGCCATAACCACCTTGAGGGCCTCTTCCTTATCCAGCTTAGTGGCTATCATGTAGCTGTCGGAGAGCGCCCTGAGATCAGGGTTATTGCCGTATATCATCACGGTGTGTAGCCTGGCATTAGCTCTAGCCAGGGCACGCCTAACAGTCTCTATGGCCACGCGGTCTTCGCCATCCGTTATCAGTATTATGTCGGATACCCTTGATGCAGCACTGCGCGTCATTATATCGTTTACAGCCGTAAGTATAGCTCTGGTTATATCGGTACCACCGTTAGCCCTAATCTTTGCTATATACTCGAGTAGCTTTACCACATCTCTCCCATGGATTCTCTTGGATATGTGGAATGGCGGGTATGGTATGCTATCGAAGAACCTCAGGTAGAATTCCCGCCGCTCCCTCACAGCCCTCTGGGCAAGCGCCAGAGCCACGGCCTTAGCCCAGATAATCTTCATGCCCATCATGCTGCCGCTCTTATCAAGCAGTACATAGAACTTTCCATAGTCCTCGTTTACGACCTTCTTGTAGAGTAGCAGGTTGCGCTCAGCAAGCTTAACCAGGAATAGTTCCTGGGGCAGAGCAAGCTCGCTGGCAACAACCCTTTCTATGTTGTCGCCCAGCTCGTAGCCGTCAAGCTCGCCACGCGGGCTCGGCAGCTTCTTTGACTTTATGTAGGACTTCGTACTTTCAATAGTCTTTAGGGCCTCGAGGAGCATGTTTATATCGGTATTGCGGGCTAGGTTTATAACATCTTTTATAACCTCGTCGAGGCTCAGCATGGACGCGTTCCCGGCGGCGAACTTCATTGCCAGATTGGTTATCTCCTTAGCCTGCCTCGCAGCCTCCTGTGCAGAGTCCAGCGCCTTCTCAACCGCCTTCTCAAGCTTGCTAGTCTCCTGCGTGGCCTCCTCCGCTCCCCGGCTTTCCTCTGATGATGCGTCACCGCCCTGAGGCCTCGGCATCCTATTGAGCCTCTGGGCTAGCGATTCGAGGAACACTGCGGAGGCTACCATGCTAGTGGTTGTGTCCGCTATGGTGTGCTTCTTTACCTCAGATATCTTCGGGGAGGAGAGCATCTTGGACACTATAGCGTAATGTAGCAGTTCCCTCTCATCGGCGTTGCTGGGCCTCTCTAGCAGGGGGTAGGGCAGGAAGAGAGAGTAGTATACTGTTATCGCCAGGTCCACATTGAGGTAGTCTGGAGTCTTAATGGGCTCGGGTAGGAGCTTATGCAGTAGAGATATTATGCGCTCCCCCCGATACCTCACGGGGGGGTCATCATACTTAACGCCCCTGAGTATGCTCATGGCCTACATCCCCAGCTTATATGAGATTTTCTCAAGGAGTTCATCTATCTCGTGAAGGGTCTCGTTTGCGAGCGCTCTGACACGCTCGTCATCGGTCTCCTTGAGTATGTTAAGTATTCTGCTCTTGGCTATCTTGAGGCTGCGGAAGAGATCGACAAGACGCGGGTCATAGCTTCTCATGGAGTCTACTAGCCTGCCTGCCTCCTTCACGTTGGCCTTGATGTCGTTGAGCTCCTTTATGAAGCGCTCGGGCATGCGTAGCTCCTCGGAGAGCACGATATTGACCTTGTCAAAGTCCTCTATGTCCTTTGGAGCTATGTACTTCAGTACTATGAGGTCACGCTCCTCTGCCTTCATCCTGCCCTCGAGCAGGGCATTAGCGGCGATTATCTTAAGTGACTTTGCCTTACGTCTATCAGTGAGGTGGAGCCCTCTCTCCTCCAGCACTGCGAATAGGCGTAGCAGCTTTGGCTTGATGCCTGATATGTCGACATTAAACACGAGCTTATGTACTTCAGTGAGAGTGGTCATGTCTAGTACCGGCTTCGCGGGAGGCATTTTACCGGACTCTATTCTCCACCCGGCCTCTAGCAGCTCGCCCCACCTGTTCTCCGGGAGCGGCCTGGCGTACTGTCTTAATAGGAACCTGTCATATATAGCCTCGAGCTCGGGCTCCTCCGGTACACGGTTAGTGGCGCCTATCAGAGTCCAGAGGGGGACCTTGATCTCGGTGTAGCCGTCGTACCATATACGCTCCTGCATTATGCTTAGTAGCGCATTAAGCACTGCCGAGTTGGCGTTGAAGACCTCGTCTAGGAATACAATCTCGGCCTCCGGCATCTTACCCTTAGTTATCCTGACATACCTGCCTTCCTTGAGGGCGTTAAGATCTAGGGGGCCGAAGAGCTCGCTCGGCTCCGTATACTTGGTTAGCAGGTACTTGAAGAACTTGGCGTTTATTAGCTCGGCGCTGCGCCTGGCCATGGCTGACTTTGCTGTGCCAGGCTCCCCGATAAGTACTGTGTGCTCTCTGGCTATAATGGCTAGTGTGATAACTCTAGCCTCCTCCTCCCTCCCCACGAAGGGCTCCGCTAGCGACGTATAGAACTGGTGTACACGGTTAAGCAGAGTTGATACCCGTGACGAGTCCGTATTGCCGGTCAAACTAGCACTGCCCGAGAGTAGACACCTCTTTCTCATTCATAGGGAAAATATTTACCGCTCCCCCATAGCGTGGGGCCCCCCTCCCCCAGGGCGGCTGGCTGGGATGAGCCCGGTTTTCAGCTGACATGGTGACGAGGAGTTGCTCTGCCGATGCCAGCCGCCCTCTAAGACACGTAGCCAGCCGGCCAGGGTGCATGATTTTATTGAAGAGGGTCAGTAACCGGTGCACTCTTCACCGCCGGAGGGGCTCGCGAGACGGGGTTTATCATCACTCCCCGGCCGGCCAGTGGCCCGGGCTTCCTCCTTATTAGGCTGGGTTATGCTGTGGCTCACATACGGGATGAAGAAGATTGCACGTCTACAAGCCCCGCAGCCTAGGGGCGATGAGTGGCCTCCACCGGTTCTGACCGTCAATGTCGCAGCCTCCAGGTTAAATATAGGAGCTCTCCCCTCAGTATAATGGGGTGGAGTACATGACCCAGTCTGGAGACATTGTTGAGCAGTTGGCCGAGTGCATGTACTACAGGGTGGAGGGACCCTATATAGTAGTTGTTAACGGCTGCAAGGAGGGCTTGGACCTCAAAGCTGTTGAGGTAAAGTATAGTGTAAGGGTGTTGAAAAGCGAGCATCTTTCCGGCGAGGTTGAGGCGAAAACCATCCGGAGGGAAATAACAGAGCGCATAACGCTTGGCAGGAGAGTTGCCCCTGGGTCGAGCGTTGAGATATACTTTGGCCCCGTAGAGGATCTAGATGAGGTCTACGCGATAATTGCTGTAGGCGACAGGGAGTATCGCATAGGCCTCCGTCGCCACTCCGAGAAGCAAGATTGACCATTCCCGTCCTTGCATTGTAACTAGATGCCTTGCGACTGATTGTCCTGGGGCTCCCCAGTTAACCGCAACAGAATGATTAGTCATTATAAACGATTATGGCTCTGAGTTTTTGCTACTGTTATCCCTTGTTTGAATGCTTATATTGTGGATCTCCCGCTAGAGGAGGCCCCGGGATGGGGTCTTGGCCGGGCAGAGGCCTCTCGTTGTATGGATCGAGGAGCTACGTGCTAACGATGTTGAGCTTGCTGGTGGCAAGGGTGCAAACCTCGGCGAGCTCGTCTCGGCCGGTGTCCCTGTCCCGCCCGGCTTTGTTGTCACGACTGAAGCATACAAGAAATTCATCGAGAGCACCGGGCTCCGGGATAAGATTAAGAGCATTCTCGAGAACCTTGATGTGAACGATACCAGAGCCCTTGAGGAGGCTAGCAGGAAGATAAGAGAGATGATAATGGCTGCTGAGATGCCAAGAGAGATAGCAGAGGTTGTGAAGAGCTATTACATCGAGCTGGGCAAGCGCGTCGGTATCGAGGAGCCTCTCGTCGCTGTTAGGAGCAGCGCTTCCGCAGAGGATCTTCCGGAGGCCAGCTTCGCAGGGCAGCAGGACACCTATCTAAACGTTAAGGGTGCCAACCAGGTTGTTGAGAAGGTTAAGGCCTGCTGGGCTAGCCTCTTCACTGCCCGCGCCATATTCTACAGGGCACAGCATGGGATAGACCATTTCAAGACTGCTATGGCCGTTGTAGTCCAGAAGATGGTTAACGCCCGCTCCGCGGGTGTCATGTTCACGCTTCACCCGGTCACGGGAGATACTAGCGTTATCGTCATAGAGTCAAGCTGGGGTCTGGGCGAGGCTGTCGTGGCGGGTAAGGTGACGCCGGACGAGTTCGTTGTAGACAAGAAGACCCTGGAGATAGTTGATAAGAAGATAAGCCGCAAGGAGATAATGATAACCTATGACCCGGAGACCGGCGGGACGGTTGAGGTAAAGCTCCCCGAGGATAAGGCAACCGAGCCTAGCCTGAGCGATGACGAGGTAAAGGCCCTGGCCAGGTATGGGCTAATGATAGAGAAGCACTACAATCACCCAATGGATATTGAGTGGGCCATCGATAAGGATATTCAGCCTCCCAACAACATATTCATAGTACAGGCTAGATACGAGACGGTCTGGAGCAGGAGAAAGGCCGAAGCCGGCGAAGCGAGGGAGGCCGAGGCTAAGGCGGCAGAGGAGACCGGCGGCAGGGTACTGGTCCGCGGCCTCCCTGCAAGCCCTGGCGTAGCTACTGGCGTAGCCAGGGTAATCCTTGACCCCCATAGCCCTGAAGCGCAGGAATTCCGTGAAGGCGACGTACTGGTAACCAGGATGACCGATCCCGACTGGGTTCCTTTGATGAAGAAGGCGGCCGCCATAGTCACCGACGAGGGCGGTATGACGAGCCACGCCGCCATAGTCTCCCGCGAGCTCGGTATACCCGCTGTGGTCGGCACAGGAAACGCTACAAAGGTCATTAAGACGGGCACCCTGGTAACGGTTGATGGCAGCCGCGGCGTGGTCTACGAGGGGAGAGTCGAGATATCCAGGAGCAAGGCAGGGGAGGAGGCCGCCGCAGCCGCTGCAGCCATAGACCCTGAGACCCTCCGCAATCTCTACCCCGTCACGGGCACCAAGATATACATGAACCTCGGCGAGCCCGACGTTATAGACAAGTATGTGCACCTCCCGTTCGACGGCATTGGGCTGATGAGGATAGAGTTCATACTCACCGACTGGATAGGCTATCACCCGCTCTACCTCATAGAGACCGGTAAGGCCGACTTCTTTGTAGACAGGCTCGCAGAGGGTATAGCTAAGGTTGCTAGCGCGATATACCCGCGGCCTGTTGTTGTGAGGTTCAGCGACTTCAAGACCAACGAGTACCGCGGGCTCAAGGGCGGCGAGAAGTACGAGCCTGAAGAGCGTAACCCGATGCTGGGCTGGCGCGGCGTCTCTAGGTACATCCACCCTGCCTACGAGAAGGCTTTCCGCCTCGAGGTAAGGGCGATAAAGAAGGTTCGCGACGAGATGGGGCTGAAGAACGTATGGGTGATGCTGCCCTTCGTGAGGACCACGTGGGAGGTTGAGAAGGTCCTCGAGATAATGGCTGACGAGGGGCTTCAGCGGGGTAAGGACTTCAAAGTATGGATAATGGCTGAGGTGCCTAGCGTAGTACTGCTTGCCGACGAGTTCTCGAAGCTTGTGGACGGATTCAGCATAGGCAGCAACGATCTAACCCAGCTTGTGCTAGGTGTTGACAGGGATTCGCAGCTGCTGGCTGGTATGGGCTACTTCGACGAGCGTGACCCCGCTGTGCTGAGGGCGATAAAAATGCTCATAGACGCCGCCCACCGCCACGGCCGTACGGTATCGATATGTGGGCAGGCTCCGAGCGTCTACCCGGAGGTTGTTGAGTTCCTCGTTGCCAGCGGTATTGATAGCATCAGCGTGAATCCCGACGCGGTGATACCCACTAGGCGTCTCGTGGCTTCGATAGAGCGCCGCCTAATGATGCGCAGGCTTGAGGAGGTAGAGAAAGCTCTCCGTGAGCTTAAAGGGGGCATGGAGCTCTAGCCTTTAGCAAGCTAAGAGTGTTTTTCTGCTGAACTCTTACCCTGCCTCGTTCATGGCTTCTATTATCCCTTCTCGTATCATGGCAACCGCTATTGCGGCTAGGAGTATCGACATAATCTTGGATAGTGCTATTGCACCATTGCTACCAAGCAGCTTCATCAGCTTATCGCTGTTTATGAGCGTTATGAAGGTTATAATGGTGTTGACTAGTATGGCGGTGATCGCGTACAGTATGCCGTATACGGCCTTGACGTATAGCACGGTAGCTATTGCAGCGGGTCCTGCTAGCAGAGGCGTCGCCAGGGGCACTATGGCTATGGTTTCGGCGTCTTCTGGGCGTTGGAGCATCGTTGCCTCCGTCCAGCCGAATATGCCAGCTATGCCGTAGATGAGCAGTATTATGCCGCCGGAGATGCGGAAGTCTGCTAGCGATAGCCCGAAGTAGTAGAGCAGCATGTCTCCGCCCAGCGCGAATGCTATGAGTATCAGTGTTGCTACCTCGCAGCTCTTCTTTATTATCGTGCTGCGCCTCTCATCGGACAGGGTTGCGGTGAGCCCGTAGAATAGTGGAGCATTCCCCAGCGGGTCTATTGCTATGAAGAGTACCAGGAGAGAGCGGATAAGCGCGTTAAGGCTTACCATGCCCACGTCTGGAGCCGGCATACTTTTCCAGCGCCTCCACTATTCTTTCTACAGTCCTTGACCTGCACTCGTTCATGCACTTGTTTATGCATTCGCTATCATTAGGCTTGCAGCCTCTTTCATAGGTGCATTCGGTCCTGCAGGCCCTATCGTTCGGGAGCAGCGCGTATATTCCATGCTCCTGGCTTAGGACAATATTGTTCAGTAGCATGCCTATGCCGCTGGACCTTGCTACCGCTAGTACATCTCTCGGATCGTCTATTCCCCGCTGGTAGATAAACCCCTGGAAGGATTTGAATGCTCTGGCCATGCGCAGGGCAAGCTCAGCGAGCTTATCGCTGCCCTCCACGGTGCTGCCGCCCCTGGAAGGCATCGCCCCGGGGCTGCTAGCTAAAGTCGTTAAGCACCCCTCGGGGTGGGGGCAGCCTGGAGGCTGGGCCCCCCTTGTGCAGCGGCTCGGCACTTGCTATAATATACGCGGGTACTGTACTTCTCGCTCTTACATCCGCCGCTCAGAGAATGCTTGTTCCACGCAGCGGTAGGCCGGAGGCGCTGCGCTCTGTTAACATGCTTGCTTCGCTAATAGCTCTAGCCTCAATTATTATATCACTAGTGCATTGCTGCGGCATAGCCTGAGGGGCTTAGACGCCAGTCGGAGGCCGGTTTGGCGGCAGAGTTTAATGATATACCTGTGCATACCGATTACGGGGAAGGGGGTGTACATGACAGAGCAGCGTAGGCGTATTCACGTAGCCTATATGGAGGGTATGGCAGCCCTCGGCCTCATTAAGAGGTTCTGGGCCGAAGACTGCGACGCGCCTGGTATGAGGCGTATTATCGCCGAGGATGTTAATGGTGTACAGTACGAGACCAAGTGCATAGACTCGCGGGGCGCCAAGAAGGTCATCCTATACCTGGCCAATGGCAGCAGGTATAGTAGAGATCTCGTGCTCACCGGTGAATTCGATGAATTCGAGGAGGAGGTATTTGAAGGGGAGGAGGACGAGGGTTAAACCCTGCTGAAGGAGGAGCGCTTCGGCAGCGGTGATGCATAATGGGTAAGCGCATGCGTATGACTCTCCCTAAGAAGGAGGCAGACCTGCAGAAGGTGGTTGAGGAGGTCGCCGAGACCCATCACGAGCATGAGCACCACCACCATCATCATGCGGAGGGGCTTGATGAGCTGCTTCACACCATAGACGTATTGATGGATACTATGAATACGCGTATATCCGACCTAGAGGAGAAAACCGACAAGCTTAGGGGTGAGGTAGCCAATCTCTACCGCCTTTTCGCAGCGGTTGTGGATGCGCTGGCCGCGGGGAGCGAGGAGGAGAGGAAGAAGGCTCTGGAGCGCGCGGTAGAGATACTGCGGTCAAGCCTAGAGCATGCAACTACCTAGCAGCCTTGATAGGCTTGTTGACGTTTTTCATTAGCTCTCCAGCGGGCCGCGTTGCCAGGGGCATGGACTGCACTTCTATAATGGTTCTATGAAGGTTAGCGCTTCCCTAACCCCCACCACTACAGCCTCGGCGTCCCCCCCTGGGAGAGTTATTGTTGCAGCGAGCCCCCGCACCCTGAACACTCCCCCCTCGTATAGGGCCGGAAGGAACAAGCCATCATAGACAATTAGCTGTATACCTTCCCTAGTCTCAGCTATACCGGGGAAATCGGCTAGTCCCGGGCTAAGAGGCTCGAGACGTAGCTTCACCTCTAGGGGCCCTCCCGTCACATGGATGATTCTCCTCTCCTCTCTCCAGCGGAGCCTCCATGAAGCTGCTGAGAATGAGATTGTTCTCCTTCCCAGTATGAACCGGGCCCAGGGGCGGTAGAGCCTAGCAACAGTGCTCGCGGGGAGGCTCCGGGCCCTTGCCTCCCTCAGGGCCCACTCTTCGAGCTGGCTTCTGGGGAGCGGCGTGACTCGGCTTTCCAGATGCTCTTCCAGTGCTTTTATGCAGGAGCTACTATCGATGACGTATACCACGTCTATGTCGGAGAATTCCCTTATTGATGCTGTGAGCAGCGATCCCGTAGGCTTGCCGCACTCGAGTAGCCCTGGCAGCCTCTCAGCAAGGAGCGACCAGTAGCCTCCAGAGATCTTATCCAGCTCGTTAATGTAATTCTCGACCGGCGGGCGTAGGCTGCATACAAGCCCTCGGTGTGAGGCCATGTCGTAGACGGGGGCTTCGACGCCGTAGTAGGGGAGATGCTCCTTATCAGTGAGATGGCTTAGCGAGGCCACCCCACGGGGAGAGTATGTGCCTATTACTCGTCTGAGGCTGGTTAGGCGGGGCAGTCTCCAGGGTCCTGGGCCGCTGATATACTTGGGGACCACCAGGATCTTTGCGGCGTTGAGGCGGCGTACGTAGAGGAGTACCCGCCCATCTCCAGCCACTAGGATGTCGCCGGGGGATAGAGGAGTACTGGATGGTCTGCGGCCTGTACACCACGGGGGCAGCGTGGCAGCGTCTGGGTAGCCAGCCAAGACGGTCATCCATGCAGGTTATGAGCGGCGAGGATGTGCTGTGGCGGGCCCGCGGGGATTTGAACCCCGGACTACCGGCTCCGCAGGCCGGCGTCCTATCCTGGCTAGACTACGGGCCCGCCCGGGCCACTCCATCCATAGGCTCAAGGCGCTCCAGGCTCCTTTTAAACATTACATGCAATTCTAAGGGACTCTGCGCGCGGCTTAGGTCACCCACCTTATACGGTGATACGTGGGAGCTGGATAGGGGGGCGGTGCGTGGTTAGGCGCTCAAAGAGGCGTGGAGGGGAGCGCGACCTACTCGAGTTCCTAGCTGGTGGCGTAACCGGCGCCCGCAGGGCTAAGGGTCGAACCACCGAGAGCGGGGATGGTACGGGCAGCGAGAGGGATGGTGCTAAGCCCCTCTGGGAGGGGAATACGGCCAGGAGGGCCGGGGTGGAGAGGCTATACGATAACAGCCTCTACGAACTGTTATCGGAAATATCCTCATCTAGGAGACGCGGGTCTAGCCATCCAAGAGACGATGATCGGGAGGGGGCTGATCTCACTGGCGGCATGAAGGCTCAGCCGCAGCTTGCTACGCACCAAGGGCTAACGACAGAGAAGGCCGTGGTGAACGTGGATGCAGAAACCTGGGCTGAGCAGCATGCATGGAGCACTATGGTGCCTCAGAGCTCTACGCCCCCCGCGGGGTATGGAGATGATCTGGCAGGGAAGCTGGGTTCGCTGCTAGGGGGCTCACGGGGTGCCCTTGAGAGACTTTCCGCTCTCCCGCTTACGCGCAAACCCCTGGAAGCGCGTGATGGGGTTGAGGGTTTCCTGCTTCAAACAATGTATGACGGGGAGAGGGGTGTTGCGGCGGCTAAGATATATGACGACCGTAATGGCATTGTCTACGTCTACTTTGATAGGACTGGTTACATGCCATACTTTCTAACCGATATACCACCGGACAAGCTGCAGGAGCTTCACGAGGTGGTGCGGCATAAGGGGTTCGACCATGTTGAGGTTGTGGAGAAGTTTGATCTCCTGCGTTGGCAGCGTAGGAAGGTTACTAAGATCGTTGTAAAGACCCCCGATGTGGTGAGGGTGCTCCGTGACAAGGTTCCACGCGCCTGGGAGGCCAATATAAAGTTTCACCACAACTATATATATGATTATGGGCTAGTGCCTGGAATGAAGTACCGCGTCGGGAAGGGCAGGCTAATCCTCCTGGGGGGAGAGGCTAGCGGGGACGATGAGCGCCATATACGCGAGATATTCAGTGGTGAGGATGAAAGCACTATTGAGATGGCAGTAAAATGGCTCTCCCTGTTTGAGCAGCCTCCCCCTAAGCCTCGTAGACTTGCAGTGGACATCGAGGTATTCACTCCCTTCAAGGGCCGTATACCAGACCCTTCCACAGCCAGCTACCCTGTAATCAGTGTAGCTATGTCCTCGGACGAGGGGTGGCGCGCGGTCTATGTGCTGGCGCGCCCGGGCGTGCCTATGAATCCCCCGCGTGGCCCATTACCCGAGAATCTACACGTAGAGATATTCGACGATGAGCGTGCACTCATATTGGAGGCGTTCCGGCTTATATCAAACTACCCGGTGCTGCTCACCTTCAACGGTGATAACTTTGACCTCCCCTACCTCTACAACCGGGCAGTAAAACTAGGCATACCACGCGAGTACATACCATTCCGTGCTAGAAGCGACTATGTGACATTGGAGTACGGCTTCCATATAGACCTCTATAAGTTCTTCAGCACCAAGGCGGTTCAGGCATATGCCTTCGGCAACGCTTACCAGGAGTTCACCCTTGATGCTATAGCCTCTGCGTTGCTGGGGGAGCACAAGGTGGAGGTCGAGTCTACTGTAAGCGACCTACCATTCTTTGAGCTGGTCAGGTATAATGTGCGTGACGCTGATCTAACCCTTAGGCTAACAACGTTCAACAACGACCTGGTATGGTCCCTTATCATACTGCTAATGCGTATCTCCAAGCTGCCTCTGGAGGATGTCACGAGAAGCCAGGTCTCAGCTTGGGTGAAGAGCTTATTCTACTGGGAGCATAGGAGGAGGGGCTACCTAATACCATCAAGGGAGGAGATAATACGGCTTAAGGGCACCACCCGCTCTGAAGCCCTGATAAAGGGTAAGAAGTATCAGGGGGCGCTAGTCCTTGACCCGCCTAGCGGCATATACTTCAACATAGTGGTGCTTGACTTCGCCAGCCTGTACCCCAGTATAATAAAGAGGTGGAACCTAAGCTACGAGACCGTAAACCCCGTATACTGCCCCGAATCGAAGCTAGTGGAGGTTCCCGATGTAGGGCATAAGGTGTGCATGAGCATACCCGGCCTGACCTCGCAGATAGTTGGCCTGCTTAGGGACTATCGAGTCAAGATATACAAGAAGAAGGCCAAGGATAAGAGTCTGCCGGATGATGTTAGAGCATGGTATAATACAGTCCAGGCAGCCATGAAGGTGTATATAAATGCCAGCTATGGAGTCTTCGGGGCCGAGAGCTTCCCGTTCTACGCGCCGCCGGTAGCGGAGAGCGTCACAGCCATAGGCAGGTATACTATCAAGCAGACGCTGCAGAAGGCTGGCGAACTAGGGCTCCGCGTGCTCTATGGCGATACGGACTCACTATTCATATGGAATCCAGATGAGGATAAGCTGCGGGAGCTGCAAGAGTATGTAGAGAAGAACTTTGGCCTAGACCTTGAGGTTGATAAGGTCTATAAATTCGTGACATTTAGCGGCCTGAAGAAGAACTATATAGGCGCCTACGAGGATGGAAGCATCGATGTCAAGGGTATGGTCGCTAAGAAGCGTAATACGCCGGAGTTCCTCAAGAAGGAGTTTAGCGAGATGCTAGCAGTTATAGGCTCTGTTAAGAGCCCTGAGGACTTCATAAAGGTGAGGAGAGTTATACGTGAAAGGCTGCGCAAAGTATACCATGGCCTGCGCGACCTGGAGTTCAACTTAGACGAGCTAGCCATAAGGATGGCTTTAAACAAGCCCGTTGAGGCCTATACCAAGAATACGCCCCAGCATGTGAAGGCTGCGCGGCAGCTCATAAGGGCGGGGGTGCAGGTGCTGCCAGGTGATGTCATATCCTTCGTTAAAGTGAAGGGCAAGGAGGGTGTTAAGCCGGTCCAACTCGCAAGACTGCCGGAGGTTGATGTAGAGAAGTATGTGGAGAGCATGAGGAATGTGTTTGAACAGCTACTGCTTGCAATAAGTATGTCGTGGGATGAGATAATAGGCTCCTCGAGGCTTGAGGCCTTCTTTAGCCGCCGGGGCTAGCTTGAAGAAAGCTATCTTTTCCGGCTTCTACGCCTCTTCTTAGGCCTCTCCTCTAGCTCTTCCAAGCCTTCCTCGAGTCGCTTGATCTCCTCTTCGCCAAGCGATAGCTGTGCCTCCCCGCCCATCTTCTTGGGCTCTTTTGTTGCCTCTATGGCGTACTCCTCTAGCTGTCGTTTTGCCGCCTCGTCAAGGTAGTAGGATATCACATACATGCGTCTGTCAAGGTATGCGTCCTCGAGCCATGCATTATCGAAGCTTATGGTCAGTACCGGTAGATTAACTACAAGCTCGTTACCTTCCCTCATGAGTTCTAGGTTGAGTTCTACCAGCTTATCATAGAGGTCGGGGTCTATTGGGAGCTTGTATCTTAGCTCAAACTTGGTCCGTAGGGCTGTTAGATCGCTTTCGCTAGGGTGCCATTCCTCCAGGGCTTTCCTTACTATGTCCTTCGCTACTGTATTAAAATCGCCTTCGACTACGTCTGAGCGGGTTAGCTTGCCCTCATCGGATCTTATTACTAGGATTTTCACGCCCTGTCACCCTTGGAGTTTAGCCCGTGTTTCTGCATACTACTTCTGAAGCGGTAGTGTTAGGGGTTTCCGAGGGCCTGGCTCAGCCTCTAGTCTTGTCCTAATATGGGTATAGGCTGCGCTCCACCCTGTTACACTAGTTGCAGTAGTAAAACATATAGCTAAGGCTCTGGGGGTTTTGCAGCTCTCTAATGTTTTTAAGTACTATGTGTTTAGCTTCCTCGATATCAGGGTTTAGATCCTTTCCAAGAGGTAGGCGGGAGAGCAGGACCTGGAATGAGCCATCATCCAGCTGCACTAGGAGCTGTGGGAGCCAGGGCATGCCTAGATCATCGGTATCGCCGTGCTCTGTGAGCAGTAGGTAGTCCTCTATTCGTATCTCCTTTTCTAGGCCCGTCTCCTTGGCGACCTCCTCTAATAGCTGTACCCATAGCCGGTGTTGCGGGTGATGTTCTGCTGTCACCAGCACGAGCTTGACGGGCTTAGTCACCTTAACCGCTCACCTCGTAGCGGCTTGGAAGCTCAAGCTTATATGCTCTTCTGCTCCATCGTCTGGCCAGCCCACGCCTAGCCATCTCCGCCAGAATCCTGCCGGCGGTCCGTGTGGAGACTCCAAGTATGTAGGCCAGCTGGTCAACCGTTACATATATATAGCCTAGCGTTAGTAGTGTGGACGCAAGCCTGCTAACATCAATCCTCACGCGCGGCATCTCCTCCCCATTAGCGTCGGCGGTCCTGCGGCTACGCTTCTGGGAGGCAGCCGAAGCTAATGGCTACGCCTCCTCTCTGCTGAGAGAATTAGAGCTTTAGAGCCTCTCCAGGTGGTACTATGCATCATAGCGGGGGCTGCATGGGGCCGTGTACACTCTAGAGCATGTGCCAGTGTATGTGCCGGATACAAGCGTCATTGTGGAGGGCGTGGTCTCAAAACTCATTAGTGAGGGAAAAATAAGGGGCAAGATAATAATCCACAGAGCCGTCATAGCCGAGCTTGAGAGCCAGGCCAACAAGGGGAGGGCCACTGGCTACGCAGGCCTTGAGGAGATACGCAGGCTAAGAGAGCTAGCCGAGAAGGGCCTCATAGACCTCGAGCTGGCTGGCCAGAGGCCAAGCCTGCAGGAAATCAGAGGCGCTGGGATAGGCGCGATAGATGCCATCATAAGGGACTATGCCTATGAGGCGGGTGCAACTCTCATCACAGCCGACCGCATACAAGCGCTAGTAGCCGAGGCAATAGGAGTAAGTGTAATATACATACAGCCGCATGGGGAGGAGAAGCTACGCCTTGAAGAATTCTTCGACGAGAACACTATGAGCGTCCATCTCAAAGAGGGGAGTCCTCCCCGGGCAAAGAAGGGCACCCCCGGCAACTGGGTCCTCGTAGACCTGTCCGCTAAGCCGCTAAGCAGGGAGGACGTGGAAACCATAGCCCAGGAGACCGTTGAAGCCGCTAAACGCCGCCCGGACGGGTTCATAGAGATAGACCGGGAAGGCTCAACCATAATCCAGCTCGGCAGCTACAGGATAGTGATAACTAGGCCGCCACTAAGCGAGGGCTGGGAGATAACGGCAGTAAGGCCCGTGAAGAAGCTCCACATAGAGGACTACAACTTGCCGTCGAAGCTCCTGCGCCGGCTTGACGAAAGAGCGGAGGGCATACTAATAGCAGGGGCGCCGGGCATGGGCAAGACAACCTTCGCCCAAGCTCTTGCAGAGTACTATGCGCGTAAAGGCAAGGTGGTTAAGACAATAGAATCGCCACGCGACATGATACTGCCTCCGGACATAACGCAATACTCAAAGAACTGTGCTGACATAGGAGAGCTCCATGATATACTCCTCCTCAGCAGGCCCGACTACACGGTCTTCGACGAGCTCCGCGACGACCAGGACTTCCGCCTCTACATAGACCTACGCCTAGCAGGCATTGGGATGATTGGAGTAGTTCACGCTACCACGCCGATAGACGCGGTGCAGCGGTTCATCCGTAGAGTAGATATAGGCATGCTCCCAAGCATAATAGACACTGTGATATTCATAAACAAGGGACGCGTGGAAACCGTATACGAGCTCCGTATGACGGTGAAGCTGCCCACGGGGCTCCGGGAAGCAGAGCTTGCTAGACCGGTTGTAGAGGTTCGTGATGCTCTCACCGGCGAGTTAGCCTACGAGATCTACACATTCGGAGAGCAGACCGTAGTAGTGCCCGTGAAACAGGTATCATTTTCAGCGTTCGGAGAAAGGATAAAGAGGCTAATAGAGCGTATGCTTCCTGGAGCCGAGGTGGAGGTGAAGGACAACCTAGTAGTTGTTAACGTGCCGAGGGTTGCGGCTAAGGCACTCATGAAGAAGATGAAGAAGATAAAGAAGCTCGAGGACAAGTACGGGGTATCCATAAGGGTCAATATGACGGGCTAGCCGCCCCTCCATCCCTCAGAGGGAGCGGGCGGATACGCAATGAGCGATACTAGGCGGAGGAGGGGTTTTGAAGCTGAGCGGGAGCTTGTGAGGAAGCTCTGGGGCAGCGGCTTCGCTGTCGTGCGCGCACCCGCTAGCGGCGCCCGTGTGAGGAAAGCCGTGTACCCGGATATAGTGGCCATGTTTAAAGGCAAGATATTCGCGCTTGAGGTTAAATACCGCAGTGACAACTCCCCCATCTACATCGAGAAGGAGCAGATACAGAAACTCCTAGAGTTTGCTCGCAGGGCAGGAGCCACACCCTTGATAGCAGTTAAGAGGCCGCATCAGGGCTGGCGCCTAGTACCGCTAAGAGTGGCCAAGGAGACCTCCTCCGGGAGAATAAGGATAGACGAGGAAGTGCTCAAGAAGGCCATGAGCCTGGAAGAGTTCGTAACCTACGCTACGAATACTAGCCTGGAGAGCTTCATGAAGAGGGGCCAGGACTCAGCTGGGTAAGTTATCTTCATCCCCCACATGCTTATCCGTCCGGGAGTAACTCATCACGCACCTATGCCTAGCGGCCGGTGAGCCCTAGTCAGGCCTAAGCCTTATATCCCTGAACATAAGCTTGCCACGATGCCTCCATATCACACGCACTGTGTTCGTAGAGCCTGGCTTCAGCCTTAGATTGAGCGTCTTTGACTCGCCTGGCTTCAGCTCGCCCACCACAGCCCTGTCGACCACGTTTCCTACCGCGAATACTGTCACGACAAGATTCTCGGCCCTATCGTCGCCGGCATTGGACACTTCGAGCTTTAAAGCATCAGCGCTAACACTGTAGCTGGCTTCTATCCTAGGCTCCGGTGCTTCGATGCGGTACACGAGTATCGAAGACACTAGCAGCTCCCTGGGATAGTACTCGCCGGTGCCTTTATGCTCAAGCCTAAGTTGTACTGCATCGCCTATATCCAGGGCAAACTCGTTTGTACCAACGCTTTTGCTTATCGTTGAAGTACCCTCACCGGTGCTAACTACAAGGCTCGCACTCGTGTGTGGTATGTAAGCCACTATTCTAGCCTTCATACCGCTGAGCCGCCCCGGTAGGCTCAGCTCAATGACATCGCCGGGTTTGAGTGATATCGCACCGCTCCAGAAATGGTAAAACGAGCGGACTGTATCATAGGATCCCATGAGCAGTAGACCTACATGGTCTACCACAAACTCTCTTACACCCATATACTCGATGCCCACAGTGTGATCCTTGCGTCGCTTCGAGTTGACTATGGGTGTGACATCGAACACCAGCTTACAGAAAAAGCCATCCCCCATTCTGGCACATATACTCGGCTTAAACTCTCTCGTAACTACAACACCGTTAAATAGCACCTTCCACCGGGGTATCTCCATGGTAGCGCTCCTTGCCCCAACCTCGAGCAGCGCCTTGTCCACAGTGGCGGATCTTATGCCATGCTCGAATGTTGTCGAGTAGGTAGTTGGGTGCCCGGAACCCCCTAACGTGACCTCGGGCAAGCTATTCTCATACACTAGATCCATGTTACCCTGGCCGCTAACGTATAGTTGCAGACCTCCATCACTCATAGAGTAGTCCCTCCTTCCAGCATTCTGGTGATAACGTTCCACTTTTAGTACATTACGTGCCTCCATGGATCAAGAGCCTGGCAGGCCGGGCAAGGCTGGAACTACGACATGCTACTAGCGGTCAGAGGGAGCGTAGCAGCTTTCTTAGAGTAGCCTCCTCTTGAGTGCCTCGTATTGCTATATAGTAGAGTTTTGCAGATTTGCCGGGTTTCGGCCTGAGCAGTCTTCCAAGCCTCTGTATAAACTGTCTTCTTGAGGCAGTGCCGGAGAGCACCACGCCTACATTAGCATCAGGTATATCTATACCCTCATCCCCTACAGTTGTGAGTACAAGCGCTTTTAACCTATTATGCTTAAATAGCTCGAATATGATTTTCCTCTTGCTTTTCTCCGTCTTTCCAGTCACCACGGGGATTCCAAGCTCTTTTCCAACAGCCTGGGCCTGGTCAACATACTGCGTAAATACTATTATCTTCGAGCCTCTCATGTACTCAGCCTCTATAATGCTCCGAGCCTTCTCAAGCTTGGACTTTGACAGTGCTAGTATACGCCTAATCCGAGCCAATAGCTGCAGAGCTTTACGGGCCGACTCGTCGCCCATCGACGCAGCCTTTACGAGTTCCTCTACCCTCCTACCCCTAGCTAGTACTAGGTAGTCCTTACGGAGCCTCTTGTACTCCTCCAGCTCCTTCCGGCTAAGATCCACAAGCACGGGAATTATTTCGAATGATGCTATGTACCCAGCAGACATGAGGTCCTCGATAGAACGTTCATAGACTACTCCGCCTACGAGCCGGAAAAGCTCCTCATGTTTACCATCCTCCCGGTATGGTGTAGCCGATAAACCAAGCCTATAGGGTGCAAGCACGGATTCTGCAATAGCCCTAAACTTATCAGCAGGCAGGTGGTGAGCCTCATCAACTACGAGGAGAGAGAACTTATCAAATAGCAAGCCGATGTTACGGAAGGCGGACTGATAAGTAGCGATAGTAACAGGCTTCACGCTCTTCTCGTCAGAGTAGAAGGCACCGACAGACGATTTGGAGAGGGAGGTGAACTTTTCTATCTTATCCATCCACTCCACGAGCTGCTCACGGGTGTAAACTACTATGAGTGTAGGCACAGAGAGCCTGGCCATGGCCGCCAGCGCTACCACCGTTTTGCCGGCTCCAGTGGGCAACGCGATAACTCCACGATACCCGTTACGTATCCAAGTATCTACTGCCTCCTCCTGGTAGTCACGCAGTTTTCCCCTGAACGAGATAGGGTAGCTGCCTGTCCCGAGAAGCCCTGTACGGTCATGTATACTGAAGCCTTCATGCCGTAGCCTCTCAATTACATCAAGCAGCGCGTAAGGCTTCACTACGAATCCTCTAAGAGCCCTAGAGTATCTGACGACCCCTTTATCCCTAAATACGGCAAGATAATCTGTTAGGAGGCGTTTTGATCGTAGAAGGAATCCCTTGGGGGATGCATATATCTCAACTATGCTTGACTCTTCAAGGAGCTTTTCAAGAACGCTGCGCGAGTCTTTGTCAAGCTCCGCGCCATAGGACTTCAAGGTGTCAATAATATCTGTTAGTTTGTCAACATTACTTATGTCCGTTGTTAGCTCGAACCAGCTACAGCCATCACGTCTGCCTAGATAGGATGCCATGCTGGCTATTCGGCGGAAATCTTCTCTATCAAGCCATCGGCATATTCGGAACCGCAGATACAAACTACCACCGCATCGCTACCGCAGGTATAGCGGCCCGGAAGCCGTCATTGCCGATACTCGCTATGCAGCATTACGGCTCGGTAATACAGTAAATGCCTTATCCCGCAGCTCGCTGAATGAGGACACACACATATAGCCTATGCTTCCGGCATGCACGTCCCTCGCGACGCTCCTCTCAATAATCTTTGAAGGCTCGGAATCATTCTCGACTATTGCAATGAATATCTTGCTATCTCTATCAACGTATAATATGTCAGTAATGCTAGCCCTCTCCTCAAGTAGATCTATGGCCCGGCTTGGCGGTCTAGCGGCAATGAGCAACCCCTCTAGAATTATCCTCGGCGGCCCGTCTTCGCTGAGAGGCTCTAGCGGCATTAGAACTCGGAATACGCAGCCAACTAGTATGTCGGAGCCCTCGAGTCTCCCAAGGGTATATGCGATAACATATTTACAGTCATTTAGCTCTGCAAATGCGCCTATGTAAAGACCTCTATGTTTCTTCAGTATGGCGCAGAAAGAGGCTCCCTGCGTGGGTTCCACATCATCTCTCTTCTTCTCAGTGTTTAAAACCTCGGTCATCGCCGCCTCTTCGGTAGTACCGCACACAGGCATAACTACCCTACTATAAGTCCGCACAAGGCACCGCTATTCGCTTCACCCCCTCTACATATGGGCGAAGCTACATACACTTGCCCGAAGAGATCAAGGAGTCTCTCCCTTACATAGGGCATGTACCTTGCGGGAAGAGTTAGAGGCTGGATGAAGAGTACACTTAATCGACGTAGCCTGCCGACGCCCTCTATATTAAGACATAGAGTGAGTGAACTAATGTACTGGCCTATGGTCACGCATGTTGTAGCTCCGGGAGGCGCAAGGGGAGGGATGAACCCTATCATAAGGGGGATCGCTAGCTTCTGTGACACACGGAGCCCTATTACGGATGACAAATCGTTCACTACCAGGACGCGATCAAATATTTGCCCCGCTTCACGTACACGCTCCGTGAGCATAAACGCGAGGATCTCGAGAACTTCCATGTCCCCGACTATGTCGTCTATAGCTTCCGACGAGATTATTCTAGCTAGGTACCTCTTCACGTTAGTATCGCCCGTGAACAACTTGATTATTAGCTCCGCATGCTTCATACTAGGCAGGGTGTGGCCACGCAAATACCTGCTTATCATAGATGGTGGTATTGAGAGCTTGCTGCTCAGCTCCCTGTAGGTGTAGAAGCGGTGCAGAAACCGGAGCATGCTTATAGATATGGTTCTCCTCGCCAACTCGTCAATCCTCATAGTGTTAGCCCTCCCCAGATAATGTTGCCAGTCAGTGCCATGGCAGCATGTGTTGTACGTCGCCTGGCAGTGGAGGTGTGAAGCGAGTATGCTAAATATTAACGTTCCTCGGGAGTATGTAGAAATACTAGGCCACACTCACAAGCACTTATGGAGAGGGGGCTGCGGTGTCCTCCCAGGCAAGGATTCCTCCAGAGGTCAAAGCGCGTATAGAGGCTTTCAAGAAGATACGCGAGCAGGAGAAGAAAGTAGAAGAGAATATGAAAAAGATAAAGTACAAGATAGCAGTATTGAGCGGTAAGGGTGGCGTCGGGAAGTCCTTTATCACAGCGAGTCTCGCATTCGCTATGAGCTATCTAGGGCGCAAGGTAGGTGTTCTAGATGCTGATATATACGGGCCGTCAATACCCAAGATGATGGGTGTGCAGGGCCAGTCGGTTATGGCTACATCGGATGGAAGAATTATACCAGTTACAGCCCCTCTAGGCGTCAAGGTAATCTCCATAGGCCTGCTCCTACCGGAGGAGGATGTGCCCGTTATCTGGCGCGGCCCGCTCTCAACCTCGGCCATCCGGGAGATGCTAGCCTATACTGACTGGAGTGAGCTCGACTACCTCTTCATAGACCTGCCTCCGGGCACTGGGGACGAGCAGCTCACTATAGCTCAGTTGATAAAGGATCTTACCGGCACGATAATAGTCACCATACCCTCTGACGTGTCTAGGGTTGTCGTAGCGAAGGCTGTTAATTTCGCACGTAAGCTGAACGTCCCAATAGTAGGCATTATAGAGAATATGAGCTACTTCGAGTGTCCTGATGGATCTAAACACTACATATTTGGAGAGGGCGTGGCTAAGAAGATAGCGGAGAAGTATGGAATAAGATTCCTAGGCGAGGTACCTATAGACCCTCGCATATCCCGTGCCAATGACGCGGGGGAGCCTTTCTTCGTAAAGTACCCGGACAGCAAGGCTTCTAAGGTTATACTGGAGCTGGCTAAGACCATAGCAGAGATCGTAGAACAGGGAACCGGTGGGTAGATGGTTGGCAAGACTTATATTTCAATATATTTCTGCATGTCGAACGGTGGACTTAGGTGCGACTTGCCGAGATAGTAAAGGTTGATAGCAAGGGCAGGGTCACAATCCCCCTAGTGGTGCGCGAGGCCCTCAATATAGTCGAGGGTATGAATCTAATCCTAATCGCCGACCCAGACAAGCGTGAGATTGTCCTAACCCCGCTGCCCAGTGCGGAGAGCAGGCTCTATGAGCTACGCATAGAGTTCAAAGATGTACCAGGGGCTCTGGCGAGAGCCTCGGAGAAACTAGCCGAGTTAGGAGTTGACCAGGTTACTACGCAGTGCACCACAGTCAAGCGGGGAGAGTATGCAGAGTGCATAATAATTATAGATCTCTCCCACAGTGATAAGAACATAGAAACTGTAAAGAAGGAGCTATCCTCGCTCGAGGAAGTCCGTTTTATACAGGCCAGACCTCTCCAGCGCTAGGTCCCCGGGGCCCCCATGGCGCCTGCCGCGGTTTTTGTTGGATGCTGCGGCTTCCCATTCTCTAGGAAGAAGTACTACGAGTTGTTCTCCACGGTTGAGCTGCAGCAGACCTTCTACGATCTCCCCGAGAGGAGCCTTGCCGAGAAATGGCGTAGAGAGGCGCCCAGCTCCTTCATATTTAACATGAAGGCGTGGCAGGTCATAACGCACCCCCCTACAAGCCCCACATGGAGACGCATGAGGAGGCGTCCTCAGGGCAGGCTGGAGAACTATGGCTACCTGAGACCTACCCCTGAGAACCTTGAAGCGTGGCGTAAGAGCGTGGAGATCGCGGAGACGCTGCGGGCAAGGGTTATGGTCCTGCAGACTCCCCCGAGCTTCGGTTACAGCGGCGAGAACGAGCGTAACGCTAGGGAATTCTTCTCCAGAGCGTTGGAGGCAGTCGGGGACGCCATGCTTGTAGGCTGGGAGCCTAGAGGTAGTTGGCTCGAGAACTATGATGCTATAAAGGATATAGTTTGTGGCAGGCCCGGCCTCATACATGTTGTTGACATTCTTAGAAGGCCGCCGGTTGTATGTGAGGGACAAGAGCTACTATATTTCCGTCTTCATGGCCTCGGGGGGAGGGAGGTGAACTACCGGTACAAGTATAGAGATGAGGACCTGGCCAGGCTTGCATCCATCCTGGCCAGCATATTAGAGGAGTATGACAGTGTAAGGGAAGTCTATGTTATGTTTAACAATATCTATATGGGGGAGGATGCCCAGAGGTTTAGGGAGATAGCCGCGGGCATGGGACTCCGGGTAATCTAGTCCAGCTACCTACCTGGTACCCTGGGGCCACTCAGCCGGTGGTATGCTCTTCACAGCCCGCGCGCTCCAGGCGGGTAGAGCTGCATCACAGCGGCCCCAGGGTACTAAGGTGCCCGGAAAATAGTGAAAGCCTGCCCATCCCTACAAACCTATTCCCGGGGTAGGGTGGTCTACGTTGACCTTCAGGGCGGTCTATCCTGCAGCTACGAAGTTTAAGTACATAGTCCAGTCGATAGTTAAGGTTATGGATGAGATACCCTTCACAGCGACCCATGAAGGGCTCGATGTGAGAACGCTGACCCCTGACAAGACTACAATGATTGTAATGAGACTCCCAGTAACGACGTTCGAGGAGTACGAGCTCACGGAGGATAAGAAGACGTTTATAGTACCCTCTGACGAGCTTAACCGTATAGCCAAGAGGGGTACCCGTAACGATCTTGTAGAGCTTAAGCTCGACGAGGAGCATCGCCGTCTCGAAGTGAACTTCATAGATAAGAAGACGGGTGTTGTGAGAAGCTTCTACGTGCCGCTGAGGGAGGGTGTTGTCGAGGAGCTGAGCGAGCCCCAGGTAGAGCTTACAGTCACTGCCAGAATGGTTGCCGACGACTTCAAAAACATTATAAATGATGCCAAGGTGGTGAGCGATGAAGTGGAGTTCAGCAGCTACGAGGATAGAATGGAGGTTTATGCAGAGTCCGCTCAGAAACGCTATCATGGTGTATTCCGTGTAGGCGAGCCCCTCATCAGCCTAGAGGTTGAGGGCAGCACTCCCGTGAAGGCTAAGTACTCTATAGACTTGCTGAAGGCCAGTGTAAAGGCGACATCTGCTGCAGACACCGTGACCATCCAGTACGGGGAAGCTCTCCCTATGAGGATAAGCTTCGATCTACCCAGCGGCGGGCTGCTGATATACTGGGTGTCACCGAGAATATAGCTAGGTATGGCTGCATTCTAAAATGTAAAATGCTAGGGCGACTCAAGCCTTTTCAACAACTCTTCTAGCGCCTTCTTGGCCTCAGTCCTCTCCTCCTGCCTCCTTCTCGCGTAGAGCCTGCGCAGCTTTGGAAACCATACAGGCTTCGGGCAGATACTGCGCTCGGGACAGGCTAGGCAGCAGTAGGGGCAGACATTCCGCTCACTGTGAAGCCAGCACTGCTTCACTGGGTAGTGGCGCCCGCATATACTGCAGCGCTCCCAGAATATGCTCAATACTTCAAGCACCCGGTACGGTGTATGCCCCCGCGCCCCAAGCTATAAATGCCATGAGGCCCCGGGTTGACTAGATAGGGTTTATCCCGGGTGTCTCCCCGCTGTACTGGCGACGGCTGACCGATGAGTAGCCAGTAATCGCGGCGGGGCACAGCTCTCGGGGCTCTGCCGCCCCGTGGTGTAGGCTGGCACGAGGGATGATGCCGTAGCCGCCTTGTGCGGTATAAGAGTTATTTGCGCGTTAACTCTGGGCTAGCTGGGATGCCTCCATGCAGCGCGTAGTGGTAGAGGTCGATATGGCTAAGTACAAGATGGTGGATCTTCCAGGCGATGAAGCTCTAAAACTTCTAGAAAAGATTGGTGAGCTTAGAGGTGGGCTTACGCCGGATATGCAGGAGGTTATAAGGTATATTAGGAATTTCGACGAGTTCTACACGTATATGCGCAAGAAGTTCAAGGACTATATTGCGCCGCCGCACAAGCCGGAAGACTATATCAGGGGTGCCGTAGTTGTGGACAAGATCAAGCTCTATAAGGAGGACGAGGAGAAACGGGTTGTGATAGTGTTTGATAGGAGAGTAGACGTTGACATCATTGCCGACGCGCTACGGGCGCTGGGCTACAAGGTCGAAATAAAGAAGGCGTTTTAGCTTGCAGGCCCGGAGGTTATGCAGGCTGTTTCCTTCTACGTCTCCTACCCAGGGTAGGCACTTTCACCGCACTAAGCATGCTAGTGGCTTCGGCCTTCCCGACCTCCCCCTTTACATACTTCTCAAGTATCTCTGTGCGCTTAACCATGGCCTCGAGGAGAGCTGCGTTAATATCGATATTCTCCTCCTCAACTTCTTCCTCACTCCCGCGGGCCTTCTCGCTGACTTCCTCGAATACCTCCTCCGACATTGCCGCCCTCACCCTAGCGTACCCGCCATCCTCTGGGTTTCCGGCAATAAACTCTTACCTAAACCTCTTCAATAACCTCTTCAATCACAACTCCCGGATAGTGATCACCGAGCAATATTTACTAGCAGTGGCGCGTCTAACCCTACATCGCCTACAACCACGTAGCCTTTCGGCAGCCTCGCTATTGTGTAAGCGAGCGCCTCTGAGGAGTCGTCGGCAGAGTTCTTCGAGATGGCCTCTGCCGCGAATTTTGCCTCTGCAGGATCTGTATGCCTAAGGCATATCACTGTACCCATGTTGGCCGCCACTGTCTTATCTATCTCGCTCGCTCTCTGGGTTACAAGAACCAGCATTACCCCATACTTCCTAAGCTCAGCAGCTATGAGGGCTACTACGTTACGTTTTCTCGTCTTGCGCGCGAAGAGGTGTGCCTCGTCTATAAGGAGTATGTAGCGCAGCTTGTCCGAGGGGCCTAGCCTCTTAACCATGTAGTACAGTTTGTAAAGTAAGGTGTCCGTGTATAGTATCATTTGCTCCCTCGTAGCCAGCCGGGATAGGTCAAAGACTATGGCTGCTGTCCTGCTGCCAGGCAGGGGGAACGGCACGCTCCCTCCGAATGCCGTGGCTAGGGACGACAGGTACATAGCTACTATGCCGGCCCTGGGCTCCTTCTTGGCCATACCCTCTAGTATCTTCACTACGTCGGTAATTGTTGGCAGCTTCCTGTTCCACGTTGAGGGATCGTCCTCCCTTATCCCGGCATTCTCGTAGGCGAGCAGGATGGCTTCTTCGAGTATTCTAGACTGTATCGGGCCCAGCTGGTAGAGCTCTGCCATGAGTTCTACAAGCTCTAGTGCCCTCTCTCGGGGGCTTTGCCCTGTGAAGTCAAGGGGGTTGGGTGCCTCCTTGGAGGCGTCTACTATCCTCACACCGGGTACCCCGCCGAGCATTGTGGAGTATTCTCCATGGGGGTCTATGACCAGCAGTATTGGGCTCTTGGCTTCCTCCAGTATTGATCTGGCTAGCCGGATTGCTGTGGACGACTTGCCCGCCCCTGTCGTTCCTGTTATCAGCACGTGAGGGTTCTCTCGTGTTGTGGCTGTGGCCAGGCGGTAGTCCACCCTCGGGTAGCTCGGCGCCCACCAGGCGCCTGTTATCGGCTGCGTCTGTGTTATAGTGTAGCGTATGGTGGGGGCGTAAACCATCACGGCTTCAAGGACGCCTAACCGGTAGCCGGTGCGCTCGGCGAGCCTTAGTGTAGTGGGTAGTGCTTCGACGGGGAGTACTGATATCATTGCCACTAGCAGCAGTGGTTGTGGCAAGGCGAGCGCGGCGACGAGCACCGGGAGGAGGAGGCCGGCCGTTAACGTGTCTAACGAGGATACAAGGGACACTGGTACCGCGAGGACCGCTGATGAGAGAAGCAGTGCCTGGTAGAGGCTCTGCCCGATGTAGTTTACCGGGTTCACCATCTCCTCTACAGGGAAGGCCAGCAGGGATGAAGTTATCAGTATGATGGCTGCATTTCTGCGTGCCATGCAGAGACCGTATTTCAGCAGACTCGGCTTAATAGCTTGTAGGAGGTTCCTTGCCGCCACATCTATGTATGGCCTTGAGCGTATCAGCGATACAAGTCTCGCTATGAATACAGCTCCCGAGGCTACTAGAGCCAAGAGTAGGGGTATGTCTGAAGCAAAGCCTCTCCAGAGAGCCTCGATGCCGCCGTGGGGTGCGCCGGCCTGGCTCGTCCCGGGTTTTGAAAGGCTTAATGCGAGCGAGTAGATGCTTATAGCCGCGTTGTGCAGCAGCGCGATTACCGCTATGGCGAGGGATCTTGAGAGGAGTGCAGCTACTACAGCTATGAGCGTCATCGATGATGTATAGCCTGTAGAGCCTCCCCAGGTGCTGAACAGCGTGGAGACCAGCGAAAGTAATACTAGCGCTAGCACCCATGAACGGACTCTGGCGGTGGCGTCCAAGCCCCTGGCCCCCTGGTGGTGGCCCGGAGCACTGGCTGCGGCCTAAGGGTGAAATAGTATACTATGACCAGGCGTAGTGATGGAAGAATCCGGGGCGCCTTCCGGCTGCTGCACCCCGTTCTCCAGAAGGTGCTAGCCCGCTATGGGTACATAAGGCTGACCGAGATTCAGGAGAAGGTGATACCGGAGGTTCTGCGCGGCAACCATGTGCTAGCGATAGCCCCCACGGGTAGCGGGAAGACTGAGGCAGTCCTCTTCCCGGTTTTCTCGAGCCTTATAGGTGCCCGGCCTGGCAGCGTGTACGCTGTCTACATAACCCCCTTGCGCAGCCTTAACCGCGACATATTCAAGCGCATGAAGTCTATAGCGGCAGCTATCGGGCTCGAGCTAGAGGTACGTCACGGCGACAGCACGGCTAGCGAGAAGAAGAGGTTCCTCGAGAACCCTCCGCACATAATGGTTACCACTCCGGAGTCCTTCTACTTCCTCCTGAGTGTCGATCGATTCCGCCAGAGTATAAGGGGGCTCAAATACATAATAGTTGACGAAGCACATGAGCTTGTCTCGGATAAGCGTGGTGCAGAGCTATCCCTGGCCATAGAGAGAGTGGCTAGACTCTACGCTAGGTCAAGGCTTCAGATAATAGGTCTCTCCGCTACTGTCAGCGACCCCTTCACCGTTGCAAGGCTTCTCGCGGGCGATAGGTATGTACGCATCGTAGAGGCCGGCGGCGCTAAGCGATACCATGTAACGGTTACGGCACCGCCGGCCTCTACGAGTGGTGATCCACAGAGAGAGCTTGCCTCAAGGATAGCGATAATAAAGAGGATAATAGAGGAGACTGGAGGCAATGTTCTGGTGTTCACAAACACGCGAGACACTGCCGAGGTACTGGGTGCCCTGCTCAAGCAGGCTCTCGGCGAGAATGCAGTAGAGGTTCATCACGGTAGTCTAAGCCGTGAGAGGAGGGTTGATGCTGAGCGGAGGCTCCGAAGCGGTGAAGTGAAGGCTGTTGTGGCCACGTCAAGCCTCGAGCTGGGTATAGATGTTGGCGCGGTAAGCAGGGTTATCCAGTACATGTCTCCGAGGCAGGTTGTGAAGCTTGTTCAGCGCGTAGGCAGGGCGGGGCACCGAGTGTCGGATGTGTCTAGGGGCGTTATAGTAGCTGCGGGCAATGTGTTTGACGTGCTTGAGTCTGCGGTTATAGCTGCAAGAGCTATGAGAGGTAATTTGGAGAAGTTTTGTTACCCAAGGAAACCCTATGACGTCCTTGTGCATCAGATTGCGGGGATGCTCGTAGAGCTGGGCGAGACAAGCATAAACACCATATATAATGTTGTGTCCGCTAGCGGCTATTATAGGGAGCTCAGCCTTGACGAGCTCCGTCAAGTGTTAAGCTACATGGAGGCTGCAGGTCTCGCAAGGGTTAGAGGGCGTAGGGTCAGACTCGGCCCCGCCACGAAGAGCTACTACTTCACGGTCACAATGATACCGGATACCAAACAGTACAATGTATGCGAGGTGGGCACTGGCAGGAAGATCGGTGTGCTCGACGAAGAGTTTGTAGCAACCCTAGAGCCTGGCTCGAAGTTCGTCCTGGGCGGGCAGACCTGGGAGGTGGTAAATGTAGAGGAGGCTGGAGTAAGGGTTAGGCAGACGAAGGAGGAAAGGCTGATCCCGCCTGCATGGGAGGGCGACCTAATCCCGGTAGAGTATAGCGTCGCACGTGAGATAGGTAGCGTGCTACGGCGCTATGAGAGGCTGGGAAGCAGTGTACTAGGCCTATACCCGCTTGACCCTAATGCTAGGCGTCTTGTCGACGAAACGCTGTCTAGGCACATTTCGAGAGGGCTGCCGCTGCCGAGCGACAGGAGGGTGGTAATAGAGCATTATGGAGACACCTTCATAATCTATAGTATGCTTGGGAGCAGGGGGAACAAGGCACTGGAGTACGTTATATCAGCCTATATATCGGAGATTAAGGGCTACTCCCCAGTAACTGCAAGCACACCCTACATTGTCGCAGTCCGGCTTGCATCCCGCGAGCACGCCGGCTTTATGGAGAAGGTGCTTCGTAGCATAGCCAGCCTGCCCCGGGACGAGGTGGAGAAGCTCCTGCATAAGGCGGTTCTGGGCAGCAGGCTATTCCAGTGGATTGTGCTGCACGTTGCTGTGAGAAGCGGTGCCGTGCGGAGAAGTAGGGACATAGACATCAAGCGGGTTAAGTCGGTTATACAGAAGCTCAGGGACACCCTGCTAGGTATAGAGGCGTATCGTGAAATAGAGACACGGAAAATAGACTCCAGGATACTCTTAAAGTTTCTCGAGGATCTTAGAAGGGGCCGGATAGAGCTAGCCGTAGTGAGCCTTAGGACGCCTTCTCCTCTCGCAGAGCATGCTTTAGCCGAGGCCAGGCTTGGAGACCGTGTAGTATCGAATAGCATGCCCTCAACAGTGCTTGTCGAAGCCGTTAAGCGTAGGATAGAGTCAAAGGAGATCCTGCTACTCTGCCTAATGTGCGGTAATGTTTGGAGAGGGCAGCTAAAGCACCTGGAGAATGAGGTGAAATGTCCTCGCTGTGCCGCCCGCCTTGTATACCCAGCCCTCTCCCAGGACCGCATAAACATGGCTAGGAGGCTTCTTGAAAAGAGGAGGAGAGGATCTCGCCTCTCCCCCCAGGAGAAGAAGGCGTTGAACGAGGTCATGGAGTCTGCCAATCTAGTACTTAGCTATGGCAAAAAGGCGGTGGAAGCGCTTGTGTCAACGGGTATAGGGGCCCAGACTGCTAGACGGGTGCTCCAGAAGCTAGTGTTTGGCGAGGATGCATTCTACCGTGCCATAGTAGAGGCGGAGGCGAACTATCACCGGTATAAGCATCGGCTCGAGAAAGGCTCGAGAAAAGGCAGGGCTAGCGGCGCCATGTAATACTTGCGGCCGCCCCCGGCTCAATACGCTTCCTAAAGGCGGGGCATGTGTAGGGGCGCATGAACAACATAGTGGAGTTTATCAACACACTTACAATAAAAGTGATAAGTATAGCATGGGGCCTCTTTCTGCTGACATGGAGCATAGGCTGGCTCCTCAGGGGAGCGCCGATACCCCTCCTAAGAGTCAAGAGGGTAGGTCAAGACTTCGTGGAGGACGCTGTTTGGGCGGCCTTCTGGCTAGCCCTGGGTTCCTCAATATTCGCCCTCGTATCCCACATAGTGAGCTCTATCGCGTCACCTCCCCCAGTACCCTTCAACGCCACCGCCGGCTAAGAGGGACCCTCCTTTGATACTGACGGGCTACTTCCTCCTAATAACAGCCCAGCTCGCAGTACTGACATACTATCTGGGAGTACTGTTGTACATGTTACCCATACCAGTGCGGGGGGTCAAGCGCTGGGCTCCAACGCTGATACAGGACAGCCTCTGGGCAAGCATATTGATGACACTATACTCGGCACTGCTCAGCTTCTCCGACAGCCTTGCCAGGCTTAGCGGCCACACCCTAAGCGAGATAATAGCATATATGGAGTTAACGCTCGAGAAATTCATACTAATGAACTATGCATTGCAGCTGCTTGTCGGTGTAGCCTCAATAGCCCATAGCCTCGTAGGCAGAATCTTTAGCATAATCACATTTCCCTTCTCACTAGTGATCCAGGGCATAGTAACGACTGCAGCGACGGTAGTTGTGCTAGCAAGCATAATCTCAGCGGCTAAGGCTAAGCTCACAGCTCTCGCAATAGCACTAATATCTATACCATTCCGTATAGGTAGGAACGCTGGCGCCTCGCTCCTATCATTTATCCTTGTAAGCAACATAATGCTCCCATTCCTACCTCAATGGATCAACTTGATATCTAGCAGTGTTGGCTCTGAGCAAACACTAGTGAGATCCAAGGCAGTGGAAGTCCTGCTAAACAATACAGAGCCGGTACATGTGTGGGGGGAGGTAAAAGACGCCTATAACTACCGTCCACCTGTAGGCTTAGTCAAGTTTATAAACAGCAATGGCGCAGTGTTCCAGTTCATAATCCATGTAGACGGCTGCTACTATGTCACCAAGCCGCTCAAGATGCTGCCCAGTGGAAGCTACAGAGTAGAGGTAGAGTACCTATCTGTGCTTCTCAACTCTAGCAAAGCTATCGTGAATCTTCCACGAGACGCTAGGCTGACCTACGAGCTGGACGAGGCAAAGTACCGCATGGATATAACCGTTGAGAGGGATGCAGTATTCATCGAACCCATAGGCCTTATGATAGTCAAGGGATGCAATATAGAAAATGTGTACCAGTCCCTTAAGATGCTAAAGCTTAAGTGCACACCGCTATCTGGCAACGTTAGGATCGACATATACTCCTTAGGCGCGAACGATGTCAAGCTGCAACCTAATACTCTAAACGGCGTCTACAACTACTATGTAAACATAAGCGAGAAGCCTTGGAGGGGCGTAAGAGTCTACGTAAAGACGATAACTCTAGAAATGGCTAATGCCTCAACAGCCCTCTCGCTAGAATTCTATAAGAATATCGACTATCATGAGCTTTACCAGCTGAATGATCTCGAGCTCTCGGAAGGCATGATTTATCCTGAGCGCTCGCTGGAAGATATTGCGATTGATATAATAGTTAATGGGATAACTTTCCCTCTTGCGGTTTTCTCCTACCTAACAGTTATGTCGATGGTGTCTTTGAGCCTTGCGAGGGTGATCGGTGCCTCGTATCCTCGTGTGATATTTGACTAATACCGTGCTGGTGGTGAATAAATTGAAGTTGGCGGTAACGTTTAGAAGATCCTTGTACATAGCTCTCGGCATCTCCCTTTATGGAGCCATGTATGGTATGCTATCAAAAAATATGTATCTATTTGTAATATCGGTAATAAATATAGTTATATTTATGCTTATAAGAAGTAGTTGGTGATAGCTATGATAATTAGCAGAATTATATCTAGTATCACTAATCATATATCTAAACTACGTAGGAGCAGGAGTTGGGCCAGCGGGATAGCGAGGGTGGGAGGGTTATGCGTAACAAACATCGGCTCTGGTATCAGTGGCGTTGTTGCTGAAGTTAAGGGTGACGAGCTCTGTTTTAAAAAGCTCTTCAGCGACAGGCTCAGCCTTATTGATAGCAGGATATGCGGCATCTTCATACTATATAGGCGTGTTAGGAGCAGCTACGCAGCTAGGCTGCTTGAATCTAAAATACTAACTTATGAGGTAGAATTGGAAAGGAATCCCGAAAATATGCGTGCACGGGTGAAACTGGATACGCTACGAGAAATCTATAGGACGATAGTAGAGCGCGATGAGCCTGTTGAGCCCTCCCTCCATATAATGGTTTGCGGGGGGCCAGAAACCATAGTTGACGTCTACCGCGGTGTCGCAGACTCCCTAGCGCTGTTAGGGTGTAAGCTCCGCCCTAAATGTGTTAGCGTAAATTTTTTGAAAAGTTTCAATAAGAGGGTTATACAGCCTCGCGGCCTCATTCTGGGCAAGTTCTGGGAGCTAGTGGATTACTTAGACTCTATGACACGGTATGTTGAGTCAGCGTTTGTGCCTATAGGCTATGACATCCTCCTGGGACGTATTGTAGGCATCCCGCTCTGGGATGACACTGGGGCGAGGCATACAGTTGTTGTAGGGCCTACCGGAAGGGGCAAGACGAGTCTTGCAGCACTGGTAGCTGTGCTCTCTTCTCTGCTGCATAACGCTACAGTGGTGGCGGTGGATCCCAAGGGTGATCTATGGAGCCTGTTATCCTGGAGCGGCCTAGCCGTCCATGTGGAGGTTGAGAGTAGCAGAGATGCAGCCTATCTTGCTTCTAGGATTCTTCGCGCCCTCGGCGAGAGCGTAGGAGGTATTGTGGTTGTGGACATACGGTACCTAAGTGAGGGGGAGAAATACCTGCATCTCGAAACAGCTTTGTCAGACGCCTTCTCGCTACTGCAAGGCGTTGGTAGAAGATCGCTCCTCATAGTCGACGAGTTCTGGCGGGTTAAGGAGAGCTATGTGGTCAGGAAGATCGTGAGGGAGGGGAGGAGCAGCGGTATTAGCCTCATGCTGGTCTCCCAGCAGCCGGAGGATTTCGGCCCCGATGTATGGAGTAACTCAAGCAACTCGGTGGTGTTCGGCTCTCACGACGAAACATATCTCGAGAGCATTAAGAGGCTTAGCGGGATGGCCTCTCAGGATGTCTCCTTTATCCGCCGTCTAGGGGTTGGAGAGGCGCTTGTGCAGTATCATGGCTCGCGGAGGGCTCTCCCGGTGAGAGTCCTCCAGGCACCGATAACAGTTAAGAATCCGGGTGTAGGCGGGACGGGCAGCTGGGGTAGGGTACGTTATGGGCAAGCGGCTGATAGTGCAGCGCAGAGGTAGGGGGTCGCCGCTATATCGTAGCAGGCCCTGGCTCCATCCGGCTCCAGCCAGGTATCCGCCACTCGTGCCGGTGACGCTCCGCGGTCGTGTAGTGGAGCTAGTGCATGATCCTGGCCGCTGGGTTCCTCTAGCTCATGTGGTTCTTGAGAATGGCGAGGAGTTCTGGATACCCGCTGCTGAGGGCATGTATGTGGGCCAGATAATAGAGGTGGGCCCGGATGCCAAGCCCTCCAACGGCAACATCCTCCCTATTGGCAAGATACCGGAGGGCACTCAAGTATACAATATAGAGGTAAGGCCTGGTGATGGCGGGAAGCTGGCCCGCTCCTCCGGCGCTTACGGCATCGTCCTCGGGCGTAGCGGTAATAAGACGATAGTCCAGCTGCCAAGCGGCAAGGTTAAGGAGATCCCTAATGACGCCAGGGCTACTGTAGGCATAGCTGCTGGGGGCGGCCGCCCCGAGAAGCCGCTGCTCAAGGCTGGTGCAGCCTACTACAAGTGGAGCGCGAAGCCGCACGTATGGCCACGCGTACGCGGCGTGGCAATGAACGCTGTGGACCATCCCCATGGCGGCGGTAGCCACCAGAGCCCAAGCTTCCCAACCACCGTATCGAGGAACGCTCCTCCAGGCAGGAAGGTTGGCCACATAGCTGCACGCTCCACGGGCCGCAGGAAGGGGTAGCGTTAAACCCCCTGCACGCGGCCCTGAAGCCGGCCTGGGGTGGGTATGAGTGCAGGCTAGGCCGCAGCTCGACGAAGAGATGAAAAAGTGGCTTGAAACGCTCCCGCCCGAGTGGCTTAAGTTCCGTTACCGCGGCTACACCTTAGAGCAGCTCCTCTCGATGCCTATGGATACTTTCATAAAGCTGCTCCCCGCGAGGCAGAGGAGGAGCCTCCTACGAGGCCTTACCGACGCCCAGCGCAGGCTCCTATGGAAGATACGGCGGGCCCGCCAGAAGATCTTGCAAGGCAAGAAGGTCGTGGTCAAGACGCACGTGAGGGATATGATAATACTGCCCGAGATGGTCGGCATGACCATAGCCGTCTACAACGGGAAGGAGTTCATCCCCGTGCGCATAACACCCGAGATGATAGGCCATTATCTCGGCGAGTTCAGCCCCACCTGCCGCCAGGTGCAGCACGGCGAGCCGGGTCTAAAAGCTACGAGGAGCAGCCTCCACGTAGCCCTCAAGTAGCTCCTGGCGCCGTTTTCCCTACCCAGCAGACTTTCCCCTCCCTCCTCCCACGGTACTCCCGGCAGTCCCTGCATCCTACTCTCCGAGGCAAACAACTGGCGACAACGAGGTGCTGCAGCTTTTGGCATCCAAGAAGCCTATAAAGGCAGTGATGCGGGAGAGGTACAACGTAACCAGCTCTGGCTACGACGAGCTTTATAGGAATGAGCAGTACGAGAAGTACAGGCTCGCTATGCGCCTCCTAGAGCCCCGGGGAAAGGTTCTCGACGACGGCTGTGGCACAGCCCTCCTCCTAGAATACCTATACACTACCGGCATGCTGGGAGGACTCCTCTACTACATTTGTCTAGACCTATCTCCCGGGATGCTTCGGGTCGCTAGAAGGCGCATAGCGAGCCTGAACCTGGGCCACCTGGTTGAGTGCATTGAAGCTGACGCGGAGAACATACCCCTACGCAGCAAGAGCATAGACTACACTTTCTCGTTCACTGTGGTAGATCTAGTCGAGGATAAAGCGAGAGCGTTGAAGGAAATGGACAGGGTGACTAAACTCTATACTATAGTGACCAGTTTGAAGAAGGCCCACCAGTTTGCCAGGAAGATTCCGAAATACGGGCTCTACGCGGGAGAGACCTCGAAGGACTATGTCTTCATACGTAAGAGCAGCCAGGGGCTCTGCCGGTTGATCCCTCATCACGGCTCTAGATGGTCAGCCTATCGGGCCCTCTTCACAGCCCCTCGGCAGTCTCCAAGCCTTACATCCAGATACTTCTTAACGGCGCTCTTGACCATATCGTAGACCTTGGGGGAGAACTCCACGCGTATACGCCTTCCATCGCGCAGCAGCACCTCCAGAAGGCCCGGCGCCAGCGTGGCTTCACGCGGCCTTGGACGCGGCTTTAGAAGCTTATACCCCACGATATCACAGTAGCTTATAACAACCTCCTCACCGCCCCGGAGCCTCTCCCTCCTCTTACGGAGGGAGTATATAAATAGGTCGACACGCCTCTGCAGCCCCGTCCTGGGCCTTATACTTTCCCAATGCTCGCCGAGATAGATCAGCCTTAACGCGTCCCTGTCAAACACCATGTCGTAGTGAAGCACGTCGGGGCCGCGGCGCACCCAGACGCTATATATAACGTTTGGCTCCCTACTCCCTCCGGTCAAAGCACGGCCCCGTAGGGAGGGGCTGACCCCTAATTCTCCTCATAAAGCCTCGCAGCCCATCTATGTAGGACTCCCGTAAGCACCTATAAGACTAGAGCCAGCATCTCCATCGATAGGGAGCTTCAGGGAGCCCTCCCGGGGGACGCTTAGAGAAGGGTACACAGGTATGAGCGGCCCGGAGACCAGTGGCTGGGATAACCAGGAAGCTGAAGCTACGGCCATAAGAGAGGTCCTACACGAGGCAGGTGAACAGGTAAGCGAGAGCATTGAGGAGAAGGTTGCGAGCATATACGCTGATGTCGTGGAGAAGCATAAGAGGAAGCCAGTGCGCGACGTAGACAAGATGACCGAGATACTCAAGAAAGAGTACAGACTACTCGTTGACAAGAAAACCGTGACGCTAACAGTGGCGGCCTTTCTCGCCGGCAGACCCGTGCTCTTCGAGGGGCCCCCAGGCACGGGTAAGACAGAGATAGGCGAGGCAATACTCTCCCTATGGGCTGGGAAGCCTGCACTAGTGATACCATGCAGCGAGAACTACGACGAGTACCGCGTCATAGGCGACTTCCACCCATTAATGGCGCTGCGCTACGGCTTCAACGAGAAGAGCTTCATACCCCGGCCGCTGCTCGCCGCAATGATACTCGACACGGGGGTCCTCGTAGACGAGATAAGGAGGAGCAATGAGGAGTTCCAGAACTTGCTGTTAGACGTTATAGATAAGCGTCGTATAATAGTCCCAGAGCTGCGCCGCGTCTTCCGCGCCAAGGGA
The DNA here is from genome assembly GCF_055379715.1 of Pyrodictium brockii. Taxonomy (NCBI): domain Archaea; kingdom Thermoproteati; phylum Thermoproteota; class Thermoprotei; order Desulfurococcales; family Pyrodictiaceae; genus Pyrodictium; species Pyrodictium brockii. Next base: position 865,169 of record NZ_AP042401.1, on the reverse strand, counting down.
GAGGGCTTCCAGGTAATCTTCACCAGTAATCCCGAGGACTATGCGCAGGGAGAGCTAAGCGACGCCTTCCTAAGAAGAGTGGTGCGCATACCCTTCAACTACCCCCCACCGGAGCTCGAGGCTAAAATAGTAAGGCTAAGGTATGACGCCGATGCTGAACTCGACTCCGGGCTACTGAAGTCGATGATAGAGGTGGTTAACCTGCTGCGGCAGAAGGCAGCCTATAAGCCCGGGCCAGCCGACACCGTGCTCTGGGCCCGCATAGCCGGCAGGCTGGCAGCCCTCCGGGGCAGGAGGCAGGCAGCTGTAAGAGACGTTGTCGAAGCGGCCACCATAGTCCTCTACAAGAGGGTTAACGAGGAGGAGATAGTTGACGAGGTCCTCGAGAAGGTATTCGGGCTGCGGCCCTAGGGACGGGCTCCAGGATCCCCGCGAGCTAGCGCTACGTGTAGCAGTCGAGGCGAGGAGAAAGGGACTACGCATATCTACAGCCGAGATCGTGGAGGCCTCGAGGCTCCTAGCCCTCTACACCGCGGTAGCCGGCTTCAAGCCTCAGTCCCCGGAGGAGATAGCCTTCGTACTAGCCTCCGTCTATGCTAAGCGGGCGGGCGAGGAGAGGATAGTGAGAGAGGCTGTGGAGGAGCTGTTCGGCCGCCGCCAGGCCGGGAACCCTGCAAGGAGGATAGAGGAGGAGATAGAGAGGGACCTCCAGAGCCTGGGCCTCTACTATGGCGCCAAGCTGCGCCGTAGGGACTACGCGTCCAGCAGCCGGGCCCGAAGCGCCTATGCCAGGCTCCGCCTCCTGGGCATAATACGTAAAGGCCGCAAGGGAGAGTATGTAGTCAGCAGCAGCCAGGCCCGCCGCATGATCGATAGCCTCGCGCGGCGCTACGGGGGCTACCGGGAGGCAGTGAGGGACGCCATAAAACAAGGCATTAAACGCAACGGCAGCCTCATAGCTACAATGGGTGTTGATGTACTCAACTATATAGATCTTCGCGATTTCAGCGTAGATGAGCTGGTGAAGCTATACCGCTACGCGGGCAGAGACAAACAGCTTAGGCGCATCGTGTCCAGGCTAATAGCAGACAAGGTAGGCCGGGGAGAGCACTATACGAGCGCTGAAAGCGTCTACGAGATACTCCGTAGAGAAGGAGTACTGAGCCAGCACCACCTGCGAAATATACTCGAGCGAAACCCCCGCCTTGCCGAAAAGGCTGCCAGGGACTTCGGGAGAGAGGCGCTTCTCGACATAGCAGCAGAGATGGCTAGGCACGACCGGGAGGGGGCGGTAGAGGTAGCCCTACGCGCGCTGGGCGCCCGCTCCTCCAGGCGGGGTGCACTGTCCGAGATCCTCGAGAGAAACGAGCCAGGACTTCTCAGCAGCATAGGCGAAGCCCCCGACGAGGTGCTGGATACCCTTAACACCGTGGCTACCGCGAAGAGCTACCTTCTGAAAGGCCTCTCCGACCCAACGGGCGCAGCTCTCGAGTATGCCGAGTACGAGCTTGGCAGGGCGGTGGCGAGATGGGAGGAGATAAGGAAGAATTACCATGGAAGAATAGTGGACATCATAGAATCGGAGATGCTCCAGCTCCGCCAGCTGCTGGAGGCGGCCAGGCGTGGAGACGCGTACACCATCCTAAAAGGCATGGTCAGGCATATGGACGCCTTTGGGGCGTTGAAGCTTCTCCACGAAGTGTACAGTAGCACGGGAGACGGGAGGCTGAGAAACTACGCACTAATGCTCATGAAGAAGCTCTGGAGAGAGGCCCGAGCCCGCTACGGGCTAAGGCCATCTCGGAGGACGAGGTTCAGCCCCGTGCAGGGCAGACTCCACGTACGCAGGACGCTCGCAAACCTGGTGAGGCTGAACCCCAGCCCCCTGGTGCGCAGGGCCAAGTATGCTCTGAGGCAGTATGTGGTAGTGGTGGACAAAAGCGGTAGTATGAAGCCCTACGCGGTCTATGCGGTGCTTGTAGCGTCCTCCCTGGCGGCAAGTATAAGGCGGCTAGTGGTATTCGACGAGAACGTAACGGTCTACAATAATCTTAGCCGCTTATACCCGCTGCGCGTGGTCGACCTGATATTCTCAACAAAGTTCTCCGGCTACACCGACATAGTGTCGGCTCTACAGCAGGCAGCAGCCGGCCTGAACCCCGGTCACCTGGTGCTTGTAAGCGATCTCCGGCAGACAGTGGCGGCCTCTGCACGCGTAGAAGAGGTTCTTGAGGGCCTCTGGCGCCGCGGCTGGTGGATCACAATAGTACTCCCGCCGCGGTACGACGTGGAAGTGGCGCAGCGTATACAGAGCTATGCCCGCCTACACGTGGTGCGCTCGGCAGAGGATGTGGCTAGGGTTATGATGAGAATAGTCCGCGCTTAGCCTTCACTCCGAGGACGCGTCTACACCATACACCTTTACCCCGAAAAGGAGGCCGCCATGCCTAGCCTTTGCCTCCTCGAGAAGCCTACGCGCCTCTTCTACAGCCTTACCGAGATCACCCTCTCCAACCTCTATCTCAGCGTAGTATAGCTCCGGCACAACTCTCGAGGCCGACATCCTCACCGGGTAACCCAGGCCCTCTAGACCCTTGACCACATCTCTCGCCACATCTTCGTAGTAGGTGTTGAAGAACACCCTGACGAGCCGCTTCTTCCTGCCCAAGCCTACTCGAACCTCGCCATGTAGTCGTCCATGTCTACAACGCTCTTGCAGTCCTCTAGCTTATTAACGTTTACCGGCCTCAGCCTATGCGCCTTTGTGAAGGAGGCTATTGTGAGGAACTCTATGAAAGCCTTCTTGGCAGCTTCGAACTCGGATGGGAATACGCGGGGTATATCATTTGGGCGTGCGGCAAGCCTCTCCATGAGCTGGGGGCCCTGCTTCTTAACCCAGTCGCATTTCCCAGATACGAGGAGGTTGCCGGAGGGCATCTCCAGCAATATCGGGTACATCTTGCATGCAAGAGGCTTGTCCTCGTGTATTCTGCACCTCTTAGTGGCCCGGTCAAAGAAGGGGCAGAATCCCCTTATCACCCACCTGTAGAGGGCGACAGCGCAGTTACCCTCATCATCCATGTAGACTTGGAGCGGCTTGAAGCTGAGCTTGGCGCCCAGCACCGAGGCTATCTCCTCAAGCCTCCTCTTCTCCCAGGGGTACACTACAGGCATCTCATACTCCTCGGAGAAGTAGCAGCAGTGCTCGCAGAAGAGACACTTGAATACAGGCAGCCCGCGGGCCATGCTGCCCAGGCACCCTGGGCTAAACCGGGCTTCAGCTGCTCCAGTATTTTACCAGGACCGCTGGACCATCGCCGGGCAGTGATGAGGGGTGCAAACGCCTAGCCGCCCGAGGGCAGTGACGAGCTGAACCCGTCTGAGCCCCCAGAGCCGCTGGCGGGCCTCGGTAGAAGGGGTCTACTCAGCACGGCTTGTCCGCTCAGCACTCGGCAAACACGTCACCGGCCCCAGGGGCCTATACGCTGTAGCGAAGCAGTAATGTACCTAAGCCGGGCCCAGGTGAGCCACCACGGGTATGCTGCATGGGCGGTAGGCAGAGGACCAGCCTCTTCATGTCCAAGGAGGAGTCCACAGCCAAGAAGAGCAAGCAGCAGCGCCGCGCAGGCAAGCGCGAGCGTTGACCCGCCAGTATCGAATCCCTGGAGCCTATGCCGGTTTTTTAGCGGTGTCCCGCGGGAGGGCTTAGATCGGCCAGAGGATAGGTAAAGGGATGGCTGCCCTGCCTGCTCCTCCCCGCAGGCTAGAACTCGTGGCCGCGGTTCCAGCCTCCTACCTTTCCACAGAGCATACCCTCCTCCTCAAGACGGTGAAAGCAGGGATACTAGCTAGGCTGCTAGCCGTGTTCCGCGTCACCAGGCTCATCATATACGTGGACAGGGCAGGGGTTGAAAGAGACGCGGAGCTGCTAAGAGAGATACTGGAGTACATAGCGACAGCACCTTATCTCCGGAAGCTCCTATACCCGCTCAAACCAGAGCTACGGTATGCGGGCGTCCTTCCTCCCCTCCAGCTGCCCACCCACGGGGTTGGAGGCCCCCGTGCTGGTGAGGTGCGCGAGGCGCTCGTGATACGCGATCTCGGCGACGCAGTGGTGCTCGAGGCAGGCCTCGGGAGGCCGGTTAGGTGCAGAAAGCCTGGCCGCCTCCACAGCAGGAGAGTGCTGGTGGAGATCATCTCATTGGAGCCGCCCCGGATCCGCATCCTCCAGCCGGGGGAGGAGAGGGTCTACACGGGGTTCACAGTAAAGCTGGCCAGGGGGCTCCGAGGCGCGCTGGAGGCCACCCGGGGACTCCTGCGGATTGCTACAAGTAGGCTGGGGGAAGCCGTGACTCCTGAGAAGCTGAGGCGCGACTCCCTGGAGGCTCGGGCCCGGGGAGGGGTGGCGGTTCTCCTAGGGGCGCCCGACGCGGGACTTCACGAGATGGCGAGGCGGGAGGGCATGGTGCTGGAGGAGTCGGTGGATAGGATATACAACACGGTGCCGCTTCAGGGAACCCGTACGGTACGCGTCGAGGAGGCGCTCGCCGCCACCCTATCCATACTGAACCTCTTCCTGGAGTAGATCTAGCCAACGCGGGCTTAGGGTTAAAAGCTAGTAGCCGGAGGCCGCGTGGGGGATGGGGCTGCTCTAGCGGCGGTGGTGACCAGTGGGCGCAAGAAAGAAGCACGCGCCTCGTAGGGGCAGTCTAGCTGTAAGGCCACGTAAGAGAGCTTCAAGTATCGTGCCGCGGGTTAAGAGCTGGCCTAACGTAGAGAGTGAGAATCCTCTGCCACTCGCCTTCCTAGGCTACAAGGCGGGCATGACCCACGTATTCGTCATAGACGATGAGCCTGGCTCGCTCACGCACGGCAGGGAGATATTCGTGCCCGTCACGATAGTGGAGACGCCGCCCATGATAGTGACGGCAGTCCGCGTCTACGGCTATGACCCCAACATAGGCCTCTACACCCTCGGAGAGGCCTGGGCCCAACCCGAAACCCTTGAGGAGAAGTACAAGCTCGGCCTAAACCGCGTTATACCCAGGCTACGGTTCCCCGACGCCGAGAAGGCTGTTAAGAAGCTCGAGGAGAAGCTTGGCAGCGTATACGACGTGAGGATAATAGCTGCGACCCAGCCTAGGCTCGTGGGCGGTCTTAGCAAGAAGAAGCCCGACCTCATAGAGATAAAGATAGGCGGTGGCAAGGGTATCGAGGACAGGTTTGGCTATGCGGTAAAGCTCCTGGGCAACCCCTTAGACGTTAGGAGCGTATTCAGAGAAGGCCAGCTAGTCGACGTGATAGCGGTTACCAAGGGTAAGGGCTTCCAGGGTGTAATAAAGAGGTATGGCGTAAAGGAGCTGCCGAGATGGCATAAGCACCGTAAGGGGAGCCGCAGCGGTCCCGGCAGCAGGGGCCCCGCCACCACCTTCTCCTGGAGCGAGGTGCCCCAGCCCGGCCAGATGGGGTTCCATAGGAGGACGGAGTACAACAAGAGGATACTCCGGATAGGCGACAACGGCCTGGAGGTAACCCCATCCGGAGGCTTCCCCCACTACGGCATAGTGAGGAGCACCTACGTCATGCTCGCCGGCAGCATACCAGGCACCCCCAAGAGGCCAATAGTGCTCCGCCATCCTGTCAGGCCCTCTTGGACCCCCGAGTCCGCCCCCAAGATCACGTACATCAGCCTACAGAGCAAGCAGGGCAACTAACCCCCACCCGCGAGGTGGATGAACTATGCCTGGCAGGCTCGGCTCAATGGTATTCCTCCTGGCCCAGGAGCCCCCGGCGGTGCCGGTGTACAGCGCGTCTGGCGAGAAATCCGGCGAGGTGAAGCTGCCTAGGGTCTACGGGCTGCCAGTCCGCATTGATCTGATAAGGCGTGCCTTCCTCTCAGAGTTCACCGCCAGGCTCCAGCCTAAGGGCCGCGACCCGATGGCCGGTAAGAGGACCACTGCCAGGAGCTTTGGCGTCGGCCTGGGCATAGCAAGGGTGCCGAGGATCCCCGGGCTGGGCCGTGCGGCCTTCATAAACTCTGCCGTGGGCGGCCACCTGGCTCACCCGCCTAGGGTTGAGAAGAGGATCCACGAGGAGATAAACAAGAAGGAGAAGAGGCTAGCCACCGCCTCCGCGCTAGCGGCCACGGCGAGGAGAGAGTTTGTGGAGAGGCGGGGCCACCGCTTCACCTCCGAGGCAGTGCCAGTGGTCATAGAGGATGAGGCTGAGCAGGCTATATCCCGTGTCCGCGACGCTAGGGCCCTCCTGGAGAAGCTGGGCGTGTGGCCGGACATAGAGAGGGCTAAGGAGAGGACCAGGATACGCGCCGGCAAGGGCAAAAGGAGGGGTAGGCGCTACATAACGCCGCGCAGCATCCTGTTCATACTTGGCAGCCACACCTCGCCGCTAGCGAGAGCGGTTGCAGGCCTGCCAGGGGTCGACGTCGCCGACCCCTGGCACGTGAACGTGCTCCAGCTGGCCCCCGGCGGTGTGCCCGGCAGGCTCACCGTGGTGTCTAGATCCGCGCTGGAAGCGCTCGCCAAGAGGTTTGATAGCATAATACTCGCATAGGGAGGTGGGCGGCGTGAGCGCCTGGAGCATCATAATAAGGCCGGTGCAGAGCGAGAAGGCTCTCAGGCTGATAGAGGAGCAGAACACGCTAACCTTCATAGTGGCCAGAAGCGCCACTAAGCACGACATAAAGAGGGCTGTTGAGCAAGCCTTCGGCGTCAAGGTCGAGAAGGTTAATACGCTGATAACGCCCCGCGGCGAGAAGAAGGCCTACGTCAAGCTGGCCCGGGGCTACAATGCCAGCGACGTGGCCGCTAGGCTAGGCATGCTCTAGCTTTTGGGCGTCCCCCTCCCTCCGCCTCCTCCAGGTCCTCCTCTAGGGGCGACGCGCCGCTCGCACCCCTCCCCGGGTCCCCCAGGCCTTAGCCTCTCCCCAGGAAAGCGTTGAAACCCCCAGCCTCTCTCCCAACACCGGGAGCTAGGCCCGCGCGAGTGCCCCGTGTCCCGGGGCCCGGTGAGCGCGTGGAGGCTCCACCCCTAGGCGTCACGGCCCCCCTTACACGCTTCCCTGAGGGATGAGGGGAGGAGATGTAGGGGTCGCTGCACCTCTCTAAAGCCGCTCCTCATCCCGGCATAGCCTCGGTGCAGGTCAGCGCGCTCATCCCCCCGGGGAGTGCACTGGACTACCCGTGTCCCAGGGGCTCTATTCACTTATTTAGGCGTGCAGGGCTGCGGCTCACCGCCCGGGGGATGTGGCAGCAGGGAGGGTGGCTTAGGTCTTGCCGGTATGGCGTTACTCGGTGAGGGTTGACGAGGAGCGCTCGGCTAAGGCTGTGATGTGGGACGCGCCCATATCCTACAAGAAGGTTATAGACCTTGCACGGCTCCTGCGCGGCATGAGGCTAGAGGATGCGAAGCGGCTCCTTGAGCGGGTAGCGGCTGGTAAGGAGCCCATACCGGTCCGCAGGTACATGGGGAAGCAGGCTCACCACCGCGGGCTTGCGGCCAGGTACAGGTGGCCAGTGGGACGCTACCCTGTTAAGGCTGCACGCATACTGCTCAAGCTCCTCGAGAGCGTGTCCAATAACGCCGAGGTAAAGGGGCTTGATACTGAGAAGCTTCGCATCGTACATATAGGCGTGCATAAGGGCCGCGTGATTAAGAAGTGGATGCCCCGTGCCTTCGGCCGCTCGAGCCCCAGGTTCAGGAAGTATAGCCATATAGAAGTGGTTGTGGCGGAGGAAGAGTAGCGATGGTGCTCGTGAAGAAGTTCTTCGTCGAGAAGGCTATAGCCCAGGCCAGGATAGATGAGTACCTCGCCAAGCGCTTCTACCGCGCCGGCTACGCTGGCGTGCAGATAATACAGTTCCCCCTGGGCACGAAGGTGTTCATAGACGCTGAGAGGCCTGCAATGATAATAGGCAGGAGGGGCGAGACGATAAGGCAGCTAGCCGCCATATTTGAGCACCAGTTTGGGCTCCAGAACCCGCAGATAACTGTACGCCGCGTGGAGAACCCTGACCTGAACGCTCGGGTCGCCGCCTCGAGGATAGCGGTGTTCCTTGAGAGAGGTGCCTACTACCGCCGCGTGGCAAACGTTATGGCCCGCCGCATACTGAATGCAGGCGCCATAGGCGTGCAGATAATCATAAGCGGTAAGCTGCGCACCGAGAGGGCTAGGTACGAGAAGGTCCGCGTGGGTAAGGTGTACTCCACGGGCTACCAGGTAGAGTATATGGTTGACCGCGCCGTGATGCATATAACTCTAAAGCCCGGCACCTTCGGCATAGAGGTCACTATAGTTAAACCTGCTAAGCCCAGCGACTACGTCCGGATCAAGGAGCCCGAGGAAGCCAAGGACTTCATAGAGGAGGTGCGCGAGGAGCTAGAGAAGATCCGCGCAGCTGAGGCTGAAAAGCTTAAGGAGGCTGCGGCCGAGGCCCCCAGCGAGGAGGCTGAGGCTGTGGAAGAGGAGGAGCCCGAGGAGGCCAAAGTCTAGCCCTTCTCCCGCCTCCCTAGAGAGGCTCCTGGAGGGGTGGCCCCGGTGGCCAAGTACATGATAAGGACCGATGATATACGTAAAATGAGCCCCGAGGAGAGGCTCAAGAAGCTCGAGGAGCTCCGGGAGGAGCTGGTCAAGCTCCGTCTAAAGGCCTCGGTGGGTACCCTCGAGAACCCCGGCGCTATACGCGCCATAAGGAAGACTATAGCAAGGATACTCACCGTGATGCGGGAGGAGGAGCTTAAGCAGCAGCACGTAGCGGGCAAAAGGTCTTGAGGCACACCGAGTGGAACATTATTTTCCATACGCTTGTCGGCCTCCGTGCCCGTGTGCTCCTCCATCCAGACCCCGGTCTCCGTGGTGTCGAGGGTAGAATTCTGCTAGAGACACGGCGCGGCCTCCTCCTGGAGGCCGATGGGCGGAGGCTCTGGGTCTCGAAGGCAAATGCTATATTCCTAATCCAGCTGCCGGGCGGCAGCTGGGTTGTTGTACGAGGGGAAGAAATACGGGGTGTGCAGTCTGAGCGGCTCAAGCGGCTGGAGAGGAGCAAGGGGGTAGGATGGCTTGTCCGCGCGGGTGAGAAGCGTAGGTATACCTGGGGTCAACCCTCCGGAGAGGACGTGTAACGACTCCAAGTGTCCTTGGCATGGCAGGGTGCGGGTGCGCGGCCTTGTACTGACGGGCGTCGTGGTCAAGGCTAAGATGAAGAACACCGTGGTTGTGGAGCGTGAGTACGTCTACTATGACCGGAAGTACAAGAGATACGAGAAGAGGAGGAGCAGGATACATGCCCACAACCCGCCCTGCATCAACGCTAAGCCGGGCGATATTGTGGTGATAGGCGAGACCAGGCCGCTGGCAAAGACAGTACACTTCGTGGTCCTGGGCGTCGTGGGCAGGAAGACCATGAGCTGAAGGAACCAATGAAGGTTACGTTGTTGCCATCTTTAAATAGCTCTAGGCGCTTGGGGGCCTCGACACCTGGGGGTGCCAGCCTCTATGCCCAAGGGCGGTGCAGGCGCAGGATCCAGGCGGCACATAGCTCCCGGCCTGCAGGTGGGCAGCTACGTCAGGGTTGCCGATAACAGCGGGGCCAAGGAGGCCATGATTATAGGTGTGATAGGCTACCGTGGCCGCCTCCGCAGGATCCCTCCGGCGGCAGTCGGCGACATGGTTGTTGTGACCGTGAAGAAGGGCACGCCGGAGATGAGGAGGCAGGTTACAAGGGCTATAGTGATTAGGCAGAGGAGGCCGTATCGGAGGCCCGACGGCACCTGGGTGGCTTTCGAGGACAATGCTGTGGTTATAGTGAGCCCTGACGGCGCCCCTAAGGGCAGTGAGATCCGTGGCCCGGTGGCCCGGGAGGCTGCCGAGCGCTGGCCCAGGGTAGCCAACATAGCCAGTATAATAATATAGCTCTGGGTGGTCGGTGTGAGGTGGGTCAAGTCCAGGCAGCCGAGGAAGCAGAGGAGGGCGCTCTTCAACGCTCCCCTCCACAAGAGGCAGAAGCTCATGGCGGCGCCTCTAAGCCCGGAGCTGCGCAGGCAGTATGGTATACGCAGCCTTCCAGTGAGGACGGGTGACGAGGTAGTAGTGATGAGGGGCGACTTCAAGGGCCACAAGGGCAAGGTGGTCAAGGTAGACCTGCGCCGCATGAGGATATACGTTGACGGTGTCACCGTGAATAATGCCAGGGGCGAGCCCAGGTACTACCCGCTCCACCCCTCCAAGGTCATGATAGTCTCGCTCAACCTTGACGACAAGAGGCGCCGCGAGATAATAGAGCGTAAGCGCAAGCAGCGCGAGGCCCAGCTCGCCCTCCTCCGTGGCGGGGGAGAGCAGGCTATAGGGGGCCGGGAGCAGGGGGCCCAGCAGTAGGGTTAACGAGGTGGCACACAATGGCGCGGATGGGCGGGCGTAGGCACCTCAAGACGCTGGCTGCGCCTAAGTTCTGGCCCGTGAGGCAGCGAGTCGGCGTCTTCACCGTGAAGCCCTCGCCGGGGCCCCACCCCGTGGAGAGGTCGATACCGCTGCTGATACTGGTGAGAGATGTACTCGGCTACGCCAAGACCGGCCGGGAGGCCAGGAAGCTGATAGCCGAGGGCCACTTCAAGATAGATGGCAGGGTTAGGAGGAACTACAAGTACCCTGTGGGCTTCATGGATGTAGTCGAGATAGTAGATACGGGTGAGGCCTACCGGCTACTGCCCTACCCGGTGCGCTTCTTCACCCTCCACCCCATACCCAGGGAGGAGGCTGGCTTCAAGCTAGGCAGGATAGAGGACAAATCCACAGTGAAGGGCGGCCACGTGCAGCTGCACCTGCATGATGGGAGAAATGTGCTGATACGGGTCTCGGATCCCACCAACCCGGTGGAGGCTAAGGAGTACCGCACCCTGGGCACTGTCAAGATAAGCCTACCCCAGCAGGAGCTCCTCGGCTACGCCCCGCTGGAGACGGACAGCCTTGCCATAGTGGTGGGTGGCCGGAACGTGGGCCGCGTCGGCAGGGTGGTATCCATACAGCGTGGAATCGGCCGGAAGAGGAGCATAGTGACCCTCGAGGACGCCCGCGGCGAGAAGCTCCAGACAAGCCTGGACTACATCTTCGTGATCGCACCGCCCGGAGAGGAGCCCTGGATAAGCCTGCCCGAGGGTGCGTGGAAATGAGCCAGCTAGCCGCCGCCCAGGAGTCCTCTTCCCTCCCCCTGCCCCCGGAGCGGGTTGAGGAGATCAAACGCCGCTGGGAGCAGAACCCTATGCTGAAACCGCGGCTCGTCAAGGTGACTGTGAACATCGGCGTCGGCGAGTCCGGTGAGAGGCTGCAGAAGGCCGTCAGAGTACTAGAGATGCTCACTGGGCAGAAGCCCTCGGTCAGGAGAGCTAAGAGGACCATACGAGACTTCGGCATAAGGAAGGGGGAGCCCATAGCGGCGGTGGTTACTCTACGCCGCGGGCGGGCGGTAGAGTTCCTCCGCAAGGCTCTGCAGGCGGTGGGCAACAAGCTCCGGGCCAGCCAGTTCGACGAGTTCGGCAACGTGGCCTTCGGGATAAAGGAGCATATACTGATCCCCGGCGTACGCTACGACCCCGAAATAGGCGTCTTCGGTATGGATGTTGTGGTGACTGTTGAGAGGCCCGGCTACCGCGTGGCTAGGAGGAGGAGGGCCCGCAGCAGGATACCGAGGCGCCATAGAGTGACCAAGGAGGAGTCAATGGTGCTCCTCCACGAGATGTTCGGAGTAGTTATAGAGCCCAGGTGAAAGTGGCCACCTCACGCGGGTGCGGTGGTATGGGCAAGTACAGGCCGCCCAAGGTTGTGAGATATGGCCGCGGTGCCTACAAGTGTCAGCGCTGCGGCAGCCGCGACGCCGTGATAAAGAAGTATGGCCTCATGCTCTGCCGCCAGTGCTTCCGCGAGCTTGCAGTCAGCCTGGGTTTCCGCAAGTACATGTAGCATGAGCCTCGAGGTGGCCGAGCCATGGTGATGCTTGATACCCTCGCGAACGCTATGGCCGCGATAGTCAATGCTGAGATGAGGGCTAAGCCCGAGGTAGTGATAATGCCCGCGTCCAAGCTGATAGCCAACGTGCTGCGCGTCATGCAGCGTGAAGGCTACGTGGGCGAGTTCGAGTACATCGATGACGGCCGCTGGGGCAAGATCAGGGTAAGGCTGCTGGGCCGTATAAACAAGGCTGGCGTGATAAAGCCCAGGTACTCGGTCAAGTACCGCGACCTCATAAGGATGCCCGAGTGGCTCCGCAAGTACCTGCCCAGCAGGGACATCGGGATACTGATAATATCTACTAGCCAGGGCGTCATATCACACAGGGAGGCTCTCGAGCGTAAGATAGGCGGCGTACTCCTGGCCTACGTCTACTAAGGTGCCGAGCGCCTACAATACCGGGTTTTACTCCTGAACAGCTCTCCTCCCAGCTCGCCGCCAGCCGCCTGGGAGCTCGTGTCTAGCCATGTTGAGGGTGTGGAGGGATGCCCAAGATAACCCACGTGGTTGAAGAGGTGCCTATACCGGAGGGCGTGGAGGTAAGCGTCGACGGCATGAAGGTAACAGTCAAGGGACCGAAGGGGGAGCTCACGAGGGACTTCTCCCACGCCAAAGGCGTGATTATACGTGTCGACGAGGACGAGGAGGGCAGGAAGGTTGTTATTGAGAGCTACTTTGCCGATAGGAGGCTGAAAGCGCTGGTCGGCACAATTGCAGCCCATATAGAGAACATGATAACTGGTGTCACCAAGGGGTTCCGGTACAAGCTCAAGGTGGTATTCTCCCACTTCCCGGTAACAGTCAAGGTGCAGGGCGACAAGGTTGTTATAGAGAACTTCCTAGGCGAGAAGGCGCCTAGGATAGCAAGGATAATGCCAGGCGTCACAGTGAAGGTCCAGAAGGATGACGTTATAGTGGAGGGTATCGATATAGAGGCTGTAGGGCAGACCGCAGCTAACATAGAGCAGGCAACTAAGGTGAAGGATAAGGATAGACGCGTTTTCCTCGACGGCATATACATCTACGAGAAGGGGGTGGCTGAGTAATGGCGAACCAGGATGTGGAGAGGCTGCTCCGTGTAAGGAAGAGGCTCAAGTCCAAGAAGCCCGAGTTCCTACGCACCCTCTGGTGGAAGTTCCCCAAGTTCAAGAATGACCCCAAGTGGCGTAGGCCTAAGGGCATTGACAACCCAATCAGGCTGAAGCTGAAGGGCAGGCAGCCAATGGTCGAGATAGGCTACGGCTCCCCCGCCGCGGTCCGCGGCTTCCACCCTACGGGGCTCCAGCCGGTGCGGGTATCGAGCCCTGCTGAGCTGGAGAACTTGGACCCCTCGAGGCACATAGTCTACATCGCCGCCGGGGTTGGGCTGAGGAAGAGGCTAGAGATACTGAAGAAGGCCCGGGAGAAGGGCTTCAAGGTAGCTAACGCCTAGTCCTCTCCTTTATTATACCCCTCCCGGCCTCCGGCGTCCCCTCCCGGGGTTTCGGGCAGGGTTAACGAGGTGGCGGGCCCTTGGCGCAGGACCTGTCGATGCAGCGTAGGCTTGCGGCGGAGATACTCGGGGTGGGCGAGTCAAGGATATGGATAGACCCTGCAAGAATAGAGGATGTTGCCAGCGCTATAACTAGGGACGAGGTACGCAGGCTCATCAAGGAGGGTGTTATCAGGGTTAAGCCAGCTCACAGCCCCTCCCGGGGCCGCTGGCGGGAGCGCCACGAGGCGCGTAAGAGGGGCAGGCATCGCGGCTACGGGAGGCGTAAGGGCGAGGCCACCGCCCGGCGGGACCCGAAGGAGGAGTGGGCCAGCAGGATAAGGAAGATGCGCCGCTACCTCCGCTTCCTCCGTGACCACGGGGTAATAGACCGGAGGACATACCGGAAGCTCTACATGTGGGCCAAGGGCGGCATGTTCCCCACCTTCGCCTCGCTGAAGCGCTGGCTCGAGGAGCACGGGTACCCGACGAGCGTGAGGAAGTAGGCCGCCGGCGCACCCGTCGGCCTCCTTCCCGGTCCTGCTCTCCTCTCTGCATGGCTTTCCCGCGTGCATGGCTTGTATTTATTTAGGGCTCGTGCTGCCGGGGCCTCCGCCCCGGGTGCACGGCTAGGGCTGGTGGACAGACATGGCACATGGTCCTAGGTATAAGGTGCCGAGGAGGCGGCGTAGGGAGGGTAAGACCAACTACTACAAGCGCTATGTCATGGTGCTCTCGGGTAAGCCTCGGTTTGTTGTGAGGAGGACCAACCAGTACATATGGGCTCAGGTGATTATAGCTAAGCCTCAGGGCGATGTCACGGTGGCGGCTGCTCATAGCAGGGAGCTTGTCAAGCGCTATGGATGGCTTGGCGGCACCAAGAACACCTCGGCCGCCTACCTGACTGGCATGCTCGCCGGGCTGCGCGCTCTCCGCGCGGGCATAACCTACGCGGTTCTCGACATTGGGCTGCACCGGCCAGTGAAGGGCTCCAGGGTATTTGCTGCCATGAAGGGGGCGGTGGACGCTGGCCTCGAGATACCCCACAGCGAGGAGATATTGCCAGAGGAGTACAGGATTCGGGGTGAGCATGTAGCCAAGTATGCTGCTATGCTCGCGCAGGAGAACCCGGAGCTGTACGAGCGGAGGTTCGGCCTCTACCTAAAGCGTGGGCTAAAGCCGGAGGACCTACCCAAGCATTTTGAGGAGGTTAAGAATAAAATACTGGAGGACTACCGCGACGTTCTTGGGAAGGTAAAGGCTGCCAAGGAGGCTGCCTCGCAATGAGCGTCTCGCCCTACGAGCTTGAGCAGGAGTGGAAGCCCCGTACCTTCGTAGGCAGGCTGGTGAAGGAGGGAAGGATACAGAGCCTCAGCGAGATATTCGAGCGCAACCTGCCGATACTCGAGCCGGAGATAGTCGATTACCTCATAGGCCCTGAGCTGAAGTCCGAGACCGTCGACGTTAGGCTGGTCCAGAAGATGACCGACGCAGGCAGGATTAACAGGTTCAGGGTAGTAGTGGTCATAGGTAATGAGAACGGCTTCGTCGGCGTCGGCCAGGGGAAGGCTAGACAGCTCCGCACAGCGATAGAGAAGGCGACGCGTAACGCAAAGCTCAACATAATCCCAGTGAGGCGTGGCTGCGGCAGCTGGGAGTGCCTCTGCGATCAGCCCCACAGCGTGCCCTTCACAGTGCGGGGTAAGAGCGGCAGCGTGGAGATAGTGCTGAAGCCCGCGCCCCGAGGCACCGGGCTAGTGGCCGGCGATGCCGCGAAGGTGGTGCTACGCATGGCCGGGATAAAGGACGTCTGGAGCTTCACCCGCGGTGATACAAGGACTACGCTCAACTTCGTGAAGGCCACCTATAACGCGCTCAAGCAGACCTACAAGTTCGTGACCCCCATCGACTGGGCCCGGGCCGGCACAGCCTAGAGCCCCGTGGCCGCACCCTATGTTAAATCCTTCCGGTTTCCAGGCCGCTGGTTTAGGGCTCGCAGAGCCCTTAGCCCATGCCCTCCAGAGGCCGAGCGGGGTGGCACGCCGTGGCGGTATCAATGGCCGAGGGGGAGAAGGCTCAGGCTAGCCAGGTGAGGCTCTACGCGGTAATAAGGATACGTGGCAGGGTGGATGTCCACCCGGACGTGGAGCACACCCTGGCTCTGCTGCGGCTGCACCGAAAGTTCCACCTGGTCCTTTACCCCTCCACGCTTCCCGGCATATGGGGGATGCTCCACAAGGTCAAGGACTGGGCTACCTGGGGCGAGATAGACAGGGAGACTCTGATAGAGCTGCTGCGCCGCCGCGGCAGGGTGCCAGGCAACAAGCCGCTCACCGATGACTATGTCCGCGAGAAGCTGGGCCTCAAGGGAGGCATAGAGGAACTTGCCGACAAGCTGCTCAGGGCGGAGATAGTGCTCCACCGGCTATACGACAAGAGGAGGAAGATCTGGTTGATCAAGCCTGTGTTTAGGCTGCACCCGCCGCGCGGCGGGTTCCGGGGGAGCATAAAGAAGCCCTACGGGGCTGGCGGCGAGCTGGGCTACCGGGGGCCCGCGATAAACGAGCTTATAAGGAGAATGCTCTAGACGCGGCCCGCGAGGGGAGGCGGTCTTGGTCGTCCGCCGCAGGAGGAAGAGCAGGCACCTAAGGGGCCGCACGAGGACCATGGGCTGGGGCCGTATAGGCCAGCACCGCGGCAGCGGCAGCCGTGGAGGCTTCGGTGCAGCGGGCATGCATAAGCACATGTGGACCTGGGTTGTCAAATACGCTCCCACCTGGTTCGGCAAGCACGGGTTCAACCGGCCCCTAACCTACGAGGTCAAGATCAATGCTATAAACGTGGGCGAGCTGTCCGAGAAGCTCGACGCGTGGCTGCGCGAGGGCAAGGCGAGGGAGGAGGAGGGCAGGATAGTGGTAGACCTGGCTAGCCTAGGCTACAACAAGCTGCTGGGCCGCGGCAAGATAACTAGGCCCGTCAAGGTGATAGTGCCTGCAGCCACCGAGTCAGCGGTGCGCAAGATAAGGGAGGCCGGCGGCGAGGTAGCGGTCCCGGGCGAGGAGGGAGAGGAGTAGCCCCTCCTCCCACCCCAGAGACGCCTGCAGGGCTCCAGCCTAGAAGCTCTCGGCCCTCTTTACGGGGCCATCCCCCGGGCTCCCTTCTCCTGCTCCCCCGGGCCAATGCCGGCTTCGAGAAGCTCGCCGGGGCCGGGCTGCTGCTTCTTTAAATAGTGCTGTAATGTGGAGTCCAGCCGGCCTCCGGGGAGTACTAGGGGAGGCGAGCTTCCAGTGGGCGTTCTAGAGGCTCTCGCCGAGATCTCAAAGTACATACCCGCGGTGGGCAAGCCTGCTAGGAGGCCCCCTCTGCCGACCAGGCTGGCGTGGACGGGTATAGTTGTGCTCCTCTACCTGATTATGAGCGAGATACCGCTCTATGGCGTCCTCGGCTACCGGCAGCAGACGACGCAGGCGCTGGCCTCCCTGCTGCTGGGTATGAACCTGGGCTCGTTGATGACGCTGGGTATAGGCCCGATAGTGACCGCCGGTATAGTGCTCGAGGTGCTGGTGGGCGGCGGCCTCGTAGAGATGGACCTCACTAAGCCCAGGGACCGCAAGATATTCATGGGTGCCCAGCGTACCCTAGCGCTACTCTTCGCCCTCCTCGAGGCAGCAGCCTATGCCGCTGGCTGCCGGTTCTGGACCACGGCGCTGGGCGGTGGAGGCTGCCCGGTGGGCCTCGGGATCAAGGCGCTGGTCGTGCTCCAGCTAGTGTTCGCCACGCTCATACTAATGTGGTTCGACGACCTGGTCCGCGAAGGGTGGGGTATCGGCTCGGCGCTCAGCCTCTTCATAGTGGCTAACGTGGTTAAGGGCCTCTTCTGGCGCCTCGCAGGCCCCGTGCTGGTTCGCAGCAACCCCACCGAGTACTATGGCTGGCTCGTCCACGTGGTCAAGACCGGCGACCCGGCTATACTCCGCTACGGGCTGCCCGATCTCGTTGGGCTGCTAGCCACCATAGCTATAATCATGGTGCTCACCTACTTCCAGCTAATGAGGGTATACATCCCGGTAACCAGCCCCAGGTACGGCAGCATAAAGACGAGGATACCGCTCAACTTCATATACGTGACTAACATACCTATACTCTTCGTAGCCATAACAGTGTCCGACCTGGCAATATTCTACCAGATGATAGCCGGCGTGACGGGAGGCACAGACCCACTCTCTAGGGCGCTCTACGTGCTCTACCATTACACGAGGCCGCCGCGGGGCCTCCTCGACGCCGTGCACACGCCGCTGCGCACACTCATCTTCGCCCTCGCGTGGCTGGCGATGGGCCTCCTCTATGGCTTCATCTGGGTCGAGATAGCGGGGCTGAGCCCGAGGCAGCAGGCCGAGAACCTGATAAAATCGGGTATGGAGCTTCCCGGGCTCAGGCGGAACGTGAAGCTGCTCGAGAAGGTGCTGGCGAGGTACATCTACCCGCTCACCGTGATAAGCTCGCTGCTCGTCACAGCGCTCGCCATCATTGCAGACATATTCGGCGCCTACGGCACCGGCTCGGGCCTAGTGCTGCTAGTGGGTATAGTGTATAGCTTCTACGAGACGCTGACCTACGAGAGGACGCTGGAGATGTACCCAATACTTCAGAGGATAATAGGAGGCTAGCCCTCCTGCCAGGTTTTTAAAGCGCCCTCGGCTGCACCGCGGTCAGGCAGCCGGAGACCCACGGGAGGCCCACGGGCCGTGGGCCTCTCTAGAGCCGTTGAGAGGGGTGGAGGCCGGTGGTGCTGCGTAACCCTTTCGTAACAATAATTGTGACGGGCGTGCCCGGCGTAGGGAAGACCACCGTGCTCAACCATGTATCGGAGATGATTAGGGAGAGAGGCGGCGAGATCCTGGTGGTGAACTTCGGCGACTACATGTTCCGTGTAGCCTCGGAGCAGGGGCTGGTCAAGCACCGGGATGAGATGCGGCACCTCCCCCTCCGGAAGCAGCTTGAGCTGCAGGAGCACGCCGCCAGGAGCATAAGGAGCGACGCGGAGCAGGGGCTCTCGGAGCGCGGCTTCCTATTCATAGACACCCATGCGGTTATCAAGACGTCTACAGGGTACTGGCCCGGGTTGCCCGAGAACGTCGTTGAGGAGCTGCGGCCCGACTCCATAGTTCTCGTTGAGGCGCCGCCCGAGGTTATACTCGCGAGGCAGCAGAGGGACAAGACAAGGGTTAGGAGCGACATAGGAGGTGTCGAGGCTATAAAGCTGCTGCTCGACATGGCCCGCTCCGCTGCCATGTCGAGCGCGGTGCTGGTGGCGGCCAGCGTCTACATCGTCGAAAACGTTGAGGGCAATCCCCGGGTGGCTGCAGGGAAAGTAGTCGAGCTCGCCTACATGCTCCGCTAGCCCCCGGGGCCCTCTTCTTTCCCTCCGGCGGCTCCTCCCCGAGCGGCATAACGGCAGAGGGTCCCCTGTTGGACGTAGACCTGCTAGCCTACGAGGCATACGTGGTCCTACTCGCCCTGCTCGGGGTGGCCGCGGCCGAGACCATATTCTACCGGGTGGCCGGCGCGGCCTATCTCGAGGCCCGCGTGGAGCTGGAGCAGCTGCTCAGCACGTACCGCAGCCTCCGCGGCCGGGGGGATAAGCGGGCCCAGAGGCGGGCCGGGAAGCTGCACTCTAGGCTGCCGGTGCTGCAGAGGACCGTGCGCCGCTATGCCCTGCTCCGCCTGAGCCTTCTCACCCCCGTCTACGCTGCAGCCGTGATCGCATTTACTATCCGCCCAGTGCTCTTCCCCTCGGCCTGCTGCATCCCGGCCCTCACCCTGGGGGGCTCCGGGGTCTGCGTGGCCCCCTCCGGGCTGGTGGCGGCGCTCGCCTTCCTCGCGTCCCTGCCCGTGGTCCAGTATGACCTCGTCGGGGTGCTAATGCTTAAGAAAGCCTGGAGGCATGCTGACCGGGAGCCCGGGGTATAGGCTAGCGCGGGGTGTGCACGGCTATGCCTAGGCCTCATCAGAGGAGCCGCTCGCTGCGCAGAGTGTATGTGAGGACTCCAGGCGGCGAGACGAAGATACACTATGAGAAGAGGAGGCCGGGCCCGGCCCGGTGCGCTATATGCGGCAGGCCTCTCAACGGCGTGCCGAGGCTGCGCCCCGTGGAGCTGAGGAAGCTGCCGAAGACTGCCAAGAGGCCCGAGCGCATGTACGGGGGCGTAATCTGCCCCAGCTGCCTCGCCAAGCTCCTCAAGAAGACTATAAGGAGCCAGCTCCTAGAGCAGCTGCGCGCAGCCCGGGCAAGCCAGTAGCCCCTGCCCCCCGGGGCCTCGCAGAGCGCTTTCCACCGGGGCCAGGCCCCCTCCGGCGCGTCTGCATCCCCTCTCTGGCTCAGCGCCTCCCGCACGCCTACAAGCAGTCTTATCCTCGCAGCCCGGGTTCCACGACTCCACCGGGGCGTACAGTTTGATCAGCGCGGGGTGCAGCGGCGGGAAGAAGGGCCCCACGATAGCTGTGAGCGGGCCCCCCGGTAGCGGGAAGACCACCTACGCCCGGCGGCTGGCGGAGGACCTCGGCCTAGACTACTACTCCGCGGGCATGATTTTCCGCGAGGTGGCGCGTAGCCGCGGCGTCAGCGTGGAGGAGCTCAACCGCGTGGCGGCCAGCGACCCGAGCATAGACCTTGAGATAGACCGGAGGACCCTGGAGCTGGGCTGCCGGGGCGGCGTGGTGCTCGAGGGACACCTCGTCGCCTGGGTTCTCGCCGGCGTCGCGGACGTCAAGATATACGTGACGGCGCCGCTCGAGGCGAGGATTAGGAGGATAGCCTCTCGGGAGGGGAGGCCGCTGAAGGAGGTCTACCGGGAGACCGTGGCCAGAGAGTACATGCACTGGCGCCGCTTCCTCGACTACTACGGGGTTGATGTAACCAACCTGCAGATCTTCAATCTTGTAGTGGACACGGAGCCTCTCGATATAGAGGAGGCGTACTTCATGATAAGGACCTACACCTGCAGGCTGCTAGCAAGAAGGGGGTTTAGGCTAGGCGCGTGCAGCCGGTAAGGCTTAAATGAAGCTCGCCGGCCCCCGGGGCCTAGAGGTTGGGGGTTGAGGAAGCGGTGCCCGCGATAGAGGTCGGCAGGCTCTGTGTCAAGATACGCGGCCGCGAGGCTGGTAGGAAGTGTGTCATAGTGGAGATTATAGATGACAACTTTGTGCTAATAACCGGGCCCAAGGACGTCTCGGGGGTTAAGAGGAGAAGGGCTAACATCAATCACATAGAAGTGCTCCCCGAGAAGATCAACATTGAGCCTGGCGCCAGCGACGAGGAAGTCAAAAAGGCGCTTGAGGAGGCCGGGCTCCTAGACTTCATGAAGGAGAGGGTGCGCGTAGAGCTGAAACCCGGCCTACTCTAACCCTTCTAGCCCCCTCCTTCCCTGCGCCCTCCCAGGGTATCCCGCGTAGTCGTGGAGCCGGGAGGCCTCGTTGACCAGGGGTTTATTCAGTGCTGCCGCCCCTCCCGGTCCTCCCCCGGGTAGCGGGTGGAGGGGACCCGGAAAGCCTTGTCGAGCAGCCTCACGAGGCAGGGCCTAGAGTTCATAGAGGGCCTTGACAGGTTCGCGGGGCTCGATAGACGGTGGATAGTCAAGGTTGAGGAGGATACGAGCCCCGAGTACGGCGTGCCGCCCTGGAGGAGGCCGATAGAGCAGCACATCCGGCTGGGCGTCATAGCTCTAGACAAGCCGCCGGGGCCTACGAGCCACGAGGTCGTCGCCTGGGTTAAGAGGATGTTCGGCCTCTCCAAGGCGGGTCACGGAGGCACGCTGGACCCGAAGGTCACCGGCGTCCTCCCCGTAGCCCTGGAGGAAGCAACCAAGGTCATAGGCCTGGTGGTGCACACGAGCAAGGAGTACATGTGCGTAATGCAGCTCCACCGCCCGGTGCCGGAGGAGGAGCTGCGCCGCGTTCTAGGCATGTTCGTGGGCGAGATCTACCAGAGGCCGCCGCTCCGCAGCAGTGTTAAGAGAAGCCTCCGCGTCAAGAGGATATACGAGATAGAGCTGCTGGAGTACAACGGCAGGTACGCGCTCATGAGGGTGCTCTGCGAGGCCGGCACATACATGAGAAAGCTCTGCCACGACGCCGGCCTCATCCTCGGCGTGGGCGCCCACATGAGGGAGCTGAGGCGCACCAAGAGCGGCCCCTTCCGCGAGCAGCACGGGCTGGTCCGGCTGCAGGAGCTGAGCGAGGCCCTCTACCGCTGGAAGAACGAGGGCAAGGAGGACCTGCTGCGGAGCTACATCAAGCCCGTCGAGTACGCCGTGAGCCACCTGCCCAAGATAGTTATACGCGATACCGCGGTGGACGCCATAGCCCATGGCGCGAACCTCGCGGTGCCGGGGATAGCGAGGCTCCACGAGGGCATCAAACGGGGCGACCTCGTAGCCCTCTTCACGCTCAAGGGGGAGCTGGTGGCGGTGGGGGTGGCGCAGATGAGCAGCGAGGAGATAGCTAAGGCGCGGCGCGGCATAGCGGTGAAGATGCGCCGGGTCATAATGAAGCCCGGGGTCTACCCCCAAGCCTGGAAGCGGCGTGGGAGGAGTTGACCAGCCACTACTTCAGGCCGCGGGGGCGCCGCGGCCCCAGGTGGCTGGTCAGCGACCACCTCCGCGGCGTCACGGTGGAGTTCTACGTCTCCACCGACGTCTTCTCCCCGGGCGAGGTCGACACGGGCACACGCCTCCTGATCGAACACGCGCTGGTGCCCGAGAGGGGCACGGTGCTCGACCTGGGCTGCGGCTACGGAGTGATAGGCATAACCCTCGCCAAGGCGTACCTGGGGCTGCGCGTGGTCATGGTGGATGTTAACCCGCGCGCCGTGGAGCTGGCCAGGCTCAACGCCAGGCACAACGGGGTCGAGGACCGCGTCACGGTGCTGCAGGGAAGCCTCTACGAGCCCGTCGAGGGCATGGTGTTCGACGCCATACTCTCCAACCCTCCCCTCGCGGCGGGCATGAAGACCGTTGAGGAGATTATACGCGGTGCCCCGCGCCACTTGGCGCCCGGCGGCAGCCTCCAGCTGGTGATGAAGAAGGGGGCCAACAAGGCCCTAGAGCTTATGAGGAGCGTCTTCGGGGAGGCCCGTGTACTGCTACGGAAGAAAGGCTACACCATACTATACGCGAGGAAGCTGGGCCAGGGCCCCGGGGAAAGCCAATAACCTCCCCGGTGCCGCCCCTCTCCTACTCCAGGGGCCTCCCGGGCGCCGGGGTGCCCGAGCGGTCCAAGGGGCCGGCCTGGAGAGCCGGTGGCCGCGCAGGCCGCGCGGGTTCAAATCCCGCCCCCGGCGCCACATCTCCGCAACCCTAGATCCCCCATCTCCCTACACCTCCTGGGGCCCTGTACCTCGAGCCGCCTCTGCAGTATGCCTCACGGCCCCGGGAGCCGGCGCTACTATAGAGCTAGAGTTCTGTTGCCTAGGCACCCCACTAGACGTCTGTACTCTCACACCTTGATGCTGCACCCTTGATAGGTCGGCTACTGTACATCAATTCCGTACAGCTGTTGGTATTTTCTGCATTTGTGTTGACGTGAACCCTGTACGCATGCAGCCCTCCTTGGTGGTAATCACCTTAGCGGCGTTCGTAGCGGCGGCGGCCCCCGGTCGATAGCAGTGGCGGCCTTCAGCTCCGGGGATACGGCCTGGCTGCTGGCGTCAACATCGATGGTAGTATTGATGACTATGGGGCTGGGCTTCTTCTATGGCGGCATGGTCAGGAGGAAGAATGCTGTATCAATGATAATACTCTCGTTCGTGTCACTGGCCCTGGTGAGCCTCCAGTGGCCCCTGCTAGGGTACAGCCTGAGCTTCGGGGACAATGTGCTGGGAAGCTTCATAGGCGGGCTGAAGTACATTGGCCTCCGCGGCGTGACGCCAGACCAGCCAGCGCCTGGGGCTAGCCAGCTGCCCCACACGGCGTTCGTAGCTTTCCAGATGGCCTTTGCGGCTATAACGCTGGCTATACTCACCAGCGCTCTCGCCGAGAGGGCTAAGCTGGGCGCCTTCCTCCTCCTGGGCCTGCTCTGGACGACCCTCGTCTACGACCCGGTGGCCCACTGGGTCTGGGGAGGAGGCTGGCTCCACACCTGGCTTCACCGGGTCCTGGGTGCGGTGCCGCTAGACTTCGCCGGCGGCACTGTGGTGCATATAACCTCGGGCTTCGCAGCGCTCGTGCTAGCCCTGGTAATAGGCAAGAGGTTGGGCTACGGCGAGTACAATATGCCTCCTCACAACATACCTCTAACTCTCATAGGCACAGCGCTGCTCTGGTTCGGCTGGTTCGGGTTCAACGCCGGGAGTGCTCTCGCGGCGAACGCCTCCGCAGCTAACGCGCTGCTCGTAACCCATATAGCTGCCGCCTCCGGCGCCCTTGCCTGGCTGCTCGCAAGCTGGGCGCGCGGCAAGCCCAGCTCACTGGGCCTAGCCAGCGGCGCGGTAGCAGGCCTCGTGGCAATAACGCCTGCAGCAGGCTACGTCGGCGTGGGCGCTGCGATAATCATAGGGGCGCTAGCAGGGATGCTATGCTACGCCGCCATGCTTTTCCGCGTATCTCGCGGCCTCGACGAGAGCTTGGACGCCTGGGCAGTCCACGGCATCGGCGGCGTCTGGGGCTCGATAGCCACCGGGATATTCGCCGACCCCAGCGTGGGCGGTGCGAGGGGCCTGCTCTACGGCGGCGTGGCCCAGTTCCTGGCTCAGCTGGTTGATGTGGGCGTAGCTGTAGCCTACACTGTGGTGGCGACCTACGTGCTTGCAAAACTCGTAGACGCGTTGATAGGGCTGCGCGTGAGCACTGAAGAGGAGTACGTGGGCCTAGACCTGGCCCAGCATGGAGAGGAGGCCTACGCGTGGGGTGAGTAGCCTATGAAGATGGTTATAGCAGTAATAAGGCCGGAGAAGCTTGAGCAGGTTAAGAGAGCGCTCGGGGAGAACGGCTACACAGCCATGACAGTGATCGAGGCCAGGGGTCGTGGAGAGCAGGGTGGCATAAGCCTAGAGTTCCGCGGCAGGTCGATAATGGTCGACCTGATACCGAAAGTTCAGATAGAGGTGGTTGTCCCCGACGAGGACGCGGAGAAGGTGGCCAGGATAATAGCGGAGAACGCGCGGACGGGGAGGCCCGGCGACGGCAGGGTCTTCATAGTACCGGTGGAGAAAGCCATCAAGGTGCGTACTGGTGAGGTGCAGGAATAGAAGGGGCTGGGACTCCTCTGAAGCCCTCATGTTTCTATCATTATTTCACTCTCTCGACCGCTCCTTTGACTATTTCCTCGAGACTCTCATCGTCGAGGACGCCGACGAAGGCCTCTACAGCCTCGCCGTTCACGTAGACTATTGTTGTCGGCGTGGCCGTCACCCCCCACTCGAACGCCGCCTCGGGGGCCTCGTAGGCGTCCACCTCTATCCACTTGGCCTGGTCGCGGAGCTTCTCGGCGGTCATGTAGAATATCGGCTTATACACCATGCAGGCGGTGCATGTGGGCGTGGTGAATACCGCCACAGTGACGCGGTGGTTCTTTAGTATCTCGCGGAACCTGGCATAGCTGGTTACATATTCCACTATACCCTCCTTCCTCATCCTCTCTATCTCATCGTACATTCTCGTATAGAAGTCTACCTCCTCCATCATAGTAACCACCTTCTAGCTGGCTACGAGCCTACCCATACTTCTATACTGGGAGCAGGCCCAGCAGATACCCCCGTGAGGCATCCCTCTATAAAGGGTAGCGCCGGCCACACCATCGCATGAGGCGCTCTGGGGATGAGCGAGTTAACCCTCCCAGGCCCCTAGCCGTACCGAGGGCCTCAGCTGAGCAGGGGGCTGACGCGTCTTGGCGGGTGTCAGGGTGAGGCTCGTTTCCCTCCTCCGCGAGGCCGTCGGCGGGCAGCAGGAGCTAGAGCTTGAGCTCGGTGGCGACGGCGCCACGCTGGGGGAGGTCCTAGAGAAGCTGTTCGCCAGACATCCCAGGCTCCGCAGCCTAGTCGAGGAGCTGGAGAGGAGGGGGATGCAGGTAGTCTACCTGGTTAACGGGAGGAGTGCCTCGAGGGATACAAGGGTGGGGCCCGGGGACGAGGTGGTGTTACTCCCGCCGGCCTCCGGCGGCTAGCCTAGCGGGAGTAGAGCCCGTAGGTGTAGCCGTAGGCGAGCACGTGGCCCCTTACCCGCTCCTCCAAGGTTTTCCACGTAGCTCCAGGCCCCAGCCCCGTGCTGGGCACGTCGAGCGCAACCACGAGGAAGACGTAGCGGTGTGGCCGGTCGCCGCGGGGCGGGCAGGGCCCGTTGTAGCCTATCCTGCCGAAGCTGTTACGGCCCTGGACCCCTAGGCCCTGGACTACGGGCGTCTTGGGCACGGCCTCCGGGATATAGGTGGTTGCAGGGGGTATGCTGTAGAGGAGCCAGTGGATGAAAACTCCCCCAGGCGCGTCGGGGTCGTAGACCAGTATAAGCAGGCTCCTAGCCTTCTCAGGCACACCCTTCAGGAGGAGCGGGGGCGACACGTCCCCGCCGTCGCAGGTATAGCGGCTAGGAATCCTCCCCCCTTCGCTGAACGCAGGCGACGCTACCTCGATGCTCCTGGGCGCCCCGGCCACCAGCTCGGGGAGCGGCAGCTCCCCGGCCCCTCTAGGCGCCCCGCCGCCCTGCCGGTGGAGGTAGATGACTGCAGCCAGGAGGGCCGCAAGCAGGAGGGCTGCCAGGAGCACTTCCCGCCTCAAGGAGCCCCCCGCCCCGGCTCTGTAGTCCTGGCGCTCCAGGGGCTCTAGAACGGTTGCTCCTAGAGAACTCTAGATTAGCCCTCTCTCAGGAATTCATGCACTGGAATGATGTTGGCCCGGAGCCCCCTGGCTGCGGCCGAGGGCTGCTGCAGAGGTGGCCGCCGCTATGGCTAGGGTCTACTTCGAGACCTATGGCTGCGCGCTCAATCACGCCGACACCGCTATAATGAAGAGTGCGCTGGCCCGTAGGGGCTACGAGATAGTGGATAGCCTCGAGGACGCAGACGTGATAGTAGTGAATACCTGCACGGTGAGGCTGGACACCGAGGAGAAGATGAGGAGGAGGATAAGGGAGCTGTACAAGCTTGCCCGGAGCCGGTCTGCAGCCCTAGTTGTGGCAGGCTGCATGGCCACCGCCCAGCCCTACACCGTGAAGCGGATTGCGCCAGAGGCGCTGCTCGTAGCAACCTATAATGTGCACCGTGTGCACGAGGCGCTGGAGCAGGGCCGGGACCTTCTCGGCGAGCCTCCTAGGCCTAAGACCCTCTACACCCCGGAGCCGGGGCTGATGCAAAGAGGTAGGGTGGCGGAGGTCCCGATAGCCGACGGCTGCCTCAACGACTGCAGCTTCTGCATAACCAAGCTTGCCCGCCGCAGGGTCTACAGCCGCCCGATGGAGAAGGTTGTCGACCTCGTAAGGGCTCTTGCCCGCCGGGGCGTGGTGGAGATCAGGATAACTGGCCAGGATGTGGCGGTATACGGTGTAGACATCTACGGGAAGAGGATGCTCCCGGAGCTGCTCCAGCGCCTAGCAGAGCTGCCGGGTAGCTTCATGATACGCGTCGGCATGATGAGCCCCGACCAGCTTATGCCCATACTCGACGAGTTCATAGAGGCGCTGAAGGCGCCTAGGTTCTTCAAGTTCATCCACCTCCCGGTCCAGAGCGGTGACGACAGGGTGCTCAGGATAATGAAGCGCCGCTACACGGTGGACGAGTACCGCTCAATGGTGAGGGAGATAAGGAGCAAGATACCCGGCGTAATGGTGGCCACCGACATAATAGTGGGACACCCCGGCGAGGACGAGGAGGCCTTCGGCAACACTGTGAGGCTCGTCGAGGAGCTAAGGTTCGAGAGAGTGCACCTAGCCCAGTACACGCCCCGGCCCCGCACAGTGGCAGCGGGGCTGCCCCAGGTCCCGGACCCGGTGAAGAAGAGCCGCTCTAAGAGGCTCATGGCGGTGGTGGAGAGGATAGGGCTCGAGGAGCACCGGAAGTACATCGGCTCCCGGGCCCGCGCGCTCGTGGTCTCACGGGGCGAACGCGGAGGCCTGGACGCGAAGCTCTACAACTACACTCCGGTGATACTCCCCGAGGGCTCTGCGGAGCCTGGTGAGTGGAGGTGCATTGAAGTAACCGACGCCACCTGGTATGATCTCCGGGGACGCGTTCTTGACTGCTAGCCCGGCTAAGCGTGCCGCCGCGGAGAGGGCGGTCGAGCTACTTCGGCCAAGGCTCCTCGAGGCGGAGAGAGTGGGAGTCGGCACCGGCTCCACCGTGGCGGCGGTGGTGGAGGCGCTGCTACGCGACCCCGAGCTGTCCAGGGCGCTTAGAGGGGCTAGGGTCTACGCCTCAAGCCTCTCAACCCTCCTCCTGCTGCGCAGCCATGGAGTGGAGGCCTACACCCAGGTGCCGGGCAGGGGCCTGGACCTCTACTTCGACGGAGCCGACGAGGCAGCCCCGGTCGGCGGCGAGTGCATGCTGGTGAAGGGCAGGGGCGCGGCGATGCTGCGGGAGAAGATAATGGCCTACAACAGCAGGTACACCGTGATAGTGGTGGACGAGTCTAAGCTCTCCAGCCGGCTCGGAGAGCTGGGGAAGCCCGTCCCCGTGGAGGTGCTGGAGCCCGCCCTCCAGCCGGTCATCGAGGAGCTTAGGGCCCGTGGGGTGAGAGCCGAACCCCGGCTCGGCTGCGGCTGCCGTGACGGCCCCGCTCTCACGGATAACTGTGGCGTGGTGGTGGATACCTGGCCCTGGGGGGTCATAGAGCCCATGGAGTACTCCAGCCTCCTCGATAGGATTCCTGGCGTGATGGGCCACGGCTTGTTCATAGGCTATGCCGATGCCCTCGTAGTGGGCAGGGGTGACGGCGGCTCAGAGGTCTATGAGTGCAGAAGGCGCTGGAGGAACCCGACGCTTTGACTACCCCCAGGCTCATGGAGCTCCGGCGCCGGATAGCTAGGAGGAGCGAGGAGGCCCGGGGCCAGGAGGCCGCGGCAGCGGGGGAGATGAGGGCGGTACGTATAGCCCGTAGCCCCGTGGAACTCTGGATAGTTATGGGGAGGGAGTCCGACTATATAGCAATACCAGGCACGTACTGTAGCTGCCCCCACTTCACCATAAGGGTCGCCGGCGGGGAGTCGAGCGAGCCCTGCTACCACCTAGTGGCAGTCGACATAGCAAGGAGAACCGGGAGGTTCCACGACTTGTCAATGGTGCTTAGAGGCGACAAGCTGGTAGACGTGCTGCTTGAAACTATTTTCGAGGGGAGGACCCGCACCCTGAGAAGGCTCCTCTACCAGCAGAGCCGCCAAGGGAAGCAGTAAAATATAGCCTGGGCGGCAGGGCCCATAACCCTCTCGGGCCCACGCGCGTCCACCAGGCTCCGGAAGGGTTGATGCATCCTTGCAGCCAGGCCTAGCAGGGGCCTCAGAGAAGGAGATACTGGACAGGATGACCGAGCTGAGAGAGGAGATAAAGAGGCTCAAGGAGAAGCGGTACTCGCTGATAGAGGAGGTCAGGAGCCTCCGCCAGGAGAGGCGAAGCCTCATAGAAAGGGCTAGGCTGCTTCGGGACCAGCTGCGCCAGCTCCGCGAGAAGAGGAGGAAGCTCGTGGAGGAGGTCAGGAGCCTCCGCCAGCAGCGCCGTGAGCTGCTCGAGAAGCTCCGCTCCACGGTCAACGAGCTAGAGCAGCAGCGGAAGATAGCTGCAGAGCTGCGGCCCCTCGCCCGCCGGAGTATAAACGCGATACGCAGGAGGATAGAGGAGCTGGAGTGGAGGCAGCAGACCCAGATCCTCACGCCTGAGCAGGAGAAGGAGATAGTGGACGAGATAGTCCGCCTTGAGGCGCTGCTCCAGAAGACGCTGGAGGCGCGCCAGGTTCTCCAGGAGCTGGCGGAGAAGCGGGCGGAATTGATGG
Source organism: Pyrodictium brockii (assembly GCF_055379715.1). NCBI lineage: Archaea > Thermoproteati > Thermoproteota > Thermoprotei > Desulfurococcales > Pyrodictiaceae > Pyrodictium > Pyrodictium brockii. The sequence continues at coordinate 835,721 of NZ_AP042401.1, read as the reverse complement.
GGCTCCGTCTCCAGCTCCGCAGCTACGGCGAGGAGATAAGGTCCCGGAGCGAGCGCATATCAAGGATAGATGAGAGGATAAACGAGCTGAGGCAGGAGCTAGACAAGCTCAGTCCAAGGATAGACGAGCTGACCAAGACCATAGATGAGAAGAGCAAGGAGATAGACCGGCTCAGGGAGGAGATAAACAGCAAGGTCCAGGAGCTACGGCAGCTCAGCCAGCAGTTGAAGAACCTCTACACCGGCATGGAGAAGGAGAGGCTCCTCCAGATATACGCGGAGAGGAAGCGCCAAGTTGAGGAGAAGCTTAAACGAGGCGAGCCGTTAACACTAGAGGAGTTGAGGCTGTTGTACGCATCACAGCTAGAGGAGCTAGAGGAAGAGGGTAATGAGGGACGCGAAGAGGATACTAGTGCTGGCGGTTGACCTTGACAACGATCTAGGCCGTGCAGGTATACCTACCCCTATACTCGGCCGTGACCGGGTCCTAGATGCAGCTATACGCTTCGCTCTCTACGACCCCGAGGATTCTGACGCCAACGTGCTTTTCGCGGCGGTGAAGCTGGCCGACGAGCTACGCGGCAAGGGCTATGACGCAGCGCCTGCGGTGGTCGCCGGCAGCGAGCTGGGTGGCGCAGAGGCGAGTATGAGGGCCAGGCAGGAGCTTGAAAGGCTGATAGAGGAGTACCAGCCGGATGGCGTGGTGGTGGTCTCTGACGGCTCCGAGGACGAGCTACTCGTGCCAATGGTGTCCTCCCTGGCCCCCGTCTACGGGGTTCACCGTCTCGTCATAAAACAGCTCCGGGGAGTCGAGGAGACCTACATCCTCCTGGCCAAGTATATCAAGAAGGTGATTACCGAGCCGAGGTTCTCCCGCATGTTCCTAGGGGTGCCCGGCATAATCCTCGTGGCTTTCTCGGTGCTCGCCCTCATGCACATGCTCCGCGAGGCCCTCCTAGTAGTGCTTATGCTGGCCGGCGCAGCCATGGTTGTAAGGGGCTTCGACCTGGAGGAAAGGATAGTGAAGACACTGACGGAGACCCCGGTGGCTCTCGTATCCTACGCCATAGCAGGCATATCAGCCGCTCTAGGCATAGTCCTTGCAGTCCTTCAGTTCATCCACGCTGAGACAGTGACGCCAGGCGTGGTGGCCGACACGATACGGGGCGCCACCGGTCTACTGGGCTTCGCGGCGAGCATCGCCATTCTCGGCCATGCTGCCTCGAAGTTTGTTTCCGGCAGCACCAGGCTGGGCCGGGAGCTTGTCTCGATAGTTACTGTTGTAGCCGTTGTAGTGCTCCTCGACACGCTGGCAGAGGCGTTGGATATGATGAACAGCTTCAGCCTCAGCTCGCTGATACACGCGTTGATGGCCAGCAACTTCGCCGTCTACACTATAGTCTCGGTACTATTGATGGCCATAGCATGGCGCGCGGCTAGGCTGCTGGAGAGGCCTACCTACCGAACCTCCTCTCCCTCCGCTGAAAGGAGAGAAGAGCACGGTACAGCTCAGCCTCGTCAAACGCGGGCCAGAGACGGCGAGTGAAGTAGAACTCGGTGTACGCCACATGGTAGAGGAGGAAGCCGCTGAGTCTCAGCTCTCCTCCTGTCCTGATCAGCAGGTCGGGCTCGGGGAGCCAGCCGAATACCATGGCCTTGCGGAGCCCCTCCCAGGCCCCCGCCTCTCTGCAGAGCCTCCGGGCCGCCTCCTCCACCTCCCAGCGCCCGCTGTAGCAGACCGCTACCGCCAGTGTGTAGGGGGCGTTACCCTTTGTTGAGCTGTTTATCCACTCCATGCTCTCCACGAGCCAGCCTGGCAGAAGGGAGAGATCGCCACCGAAGAACACCCTCGTCCGGCCACTCTCGACACGCTTATCCCTCGCCAGCTCCTCTACAGCCCGGCCCAGCAGGCGGTGAAGGTTCTCCAGCTCCTCCCTCGGCCTGTAGAGGCAGTTCTCCCTAGAGAGCCCGTAGAAGGTGACGTGACGGACCCCCAGGCTCCAGAGCAGGTCGAGCGTTCTCCTGGCAACCTGGTAGCCCCGTAGATGGCCGGCTACAGCTGGCAGCCCCCGCCGGCGGGCCCAGCGCCGGTTACCATCAGGTATGATGGCCACGTGGTGGGGCAGCTTATCCCTCGCCAGCCTCCTCCGCAGCAGCCTCGCCAACAGCCTCCGGTACACCGTATTGCCCACCCAGCCGAGTAGAGCCCCAGCCACTACCCCGCCGAGAAGTGCTAGCCTCCGGGGGATATCCTCTAGCTCTTTATGCCTACTAGGCCCCCGGGGCTTAAGGGGTTATAAGGCCCCGGGAGCTATGATACTATCCTCGCCACATAGAGGCGGGAGCGTGCCTGGTCATAGAATATCTCCGTGCCGACTACCTTCGGCAGCTTTATCACGGCATCCCTCTCGGTAACAATGCCCTGAAGCCTCCCCTCCTGGTCGACCACGGCCAAGCCGCTTATACCCATCTTCTTCATGGCCCGGAGAGCCCTCGACACATCCACGTCGGGTTCCACCGTGGCGGGGGCGCCGGTAGCGATGCTCGACGCAGGGATGTTGAACACCTCGCTATCCCTCCCCTCTCTTAGCTTCTCCAGTGTGGGCTCGAGAGCCACGTAGCCTATAATGTCCCTGGCAGTCACCATCTCCTCAACTCTGCCCTCCTCGTCCACTAGAGGCACATGCCTATACCGATGAGAGGCCATTATGCTCAGAGCCTCACGTAGCCTGGCATCCCTCCCAAGGCTCTCAGCTGGGCTAGTCATAATCTCGTGCACCGCTACATTGATGCTGGTCATAGCCATTATGCCGGTTATATGCTTCTCAGAGACAATACCGAGCACCCTCTCATCCCTATCCACGACGGTGACTGCGCCCACGTTGAGCCTCGACATTATGTAGATTACGTCCTCTATACCGTACTCCCCTAGGATGACACGGGGCGGGTTACGCCACATCAGCTCCTCTACACGCGACTCCTCGAGCCCCTTGTAGACGCTCTCTCCCTGGCCGAGCCGCCGGTCTATTAAGGATAGTATGCGGCGTATCGAGAGTATGCCCTGCAGCCTACCCTCATTGTCGACAACGACTCCATGGCGCACCCCTCTCTGGTCAAGGGCCAGGAGGGCCTCGAGCAGGCTCTGACCGGGCTCAAGCACCACAGTGGGCGGATACTGTCCTAGGAGCACAAGCCTCCTGGGCAAAGCGTGCCCCTACATGTATGAGGCGTACACCCGGCGTATAGAAAGAGTGTGGCCTCCTGGGGCTAGAAGGGCGGCACGGGCTGCTCCGCGCCGCAGGCGTCGCAGACGAGTATCCACGTCTTCCCCTTGCGCACCAGCCTCGTGTCGGGGGCGCCACATGTCGGGCATATGACGTAGGTCTTTACGAATCTCTGGATCAGGTTATTGAGCGTCGCCGTAGACACTTTGGCGTTTATCACCAGCATACCGTTCTCCTCGTCATAGTTGCCGCTTGTTCCAAGCTCCTTGAGCAGGTACCTCATCAGCAGCCTGGGCTCCCGCCTCATAACGTCGGCTACCTGCTTGAAGTTCCTTATAACGGTCTTGGTGCCCACCCTCTCAACCACGAGCCTGGGCAGCTCGAATCTAGAAGCCTTAGCAGTCTTGGCCGGCAGCCTCTCATAGAGCCTCCTCAACAGGTATTCATAGTCGTATATCAGCTGGATCCTGCCTCCTCTAGCCTGGCCCAACTCTCCCCATCCCCACAGCACCTGGTGAACCCTCGGGCAGCTAATTAATCCCGTAGCCGCTTAGGGTGCAAGGTACCGGGGTAGCCTGGCTATGCCGGAGGATGCCGCCGAGCCTCTAGTCTACATCAACGTGATAGAGGCCCAGGGCGAGAAGATAATAGCTATGTGCGACGAGGAGCTGCTCGGTGTAAAGCTTGTAGACGGCCGTATTGCGCTTCACGTGAGTGAGAGGTTCTACGGAGGCCAGCTGGTGCCGCTCAGCTACGCGATTACCAAGGCGCGTGAGGCCACGGTTCTAAACCTTGTGGGGGAGAACGTGGTGAACGCAGCGATAAGAGAGGGGCTCGTGCACCCGGAGGCCGTTATAAGGATAGCTGGAGTGCCTCATGCTCAAGCTGTGAGAATGCTCTACTAGCCCTGCTCTCTCTCGGAGCAGGGTGGTACAGCAGCTTAAGAGGGTTGACGCCGTACCAGTCCCGGTAGAGGCTGTCGCGTAACACCATCTCTATGAAGATAGCCTTCTCGTGGCCCAGGCCGAGCACGTGCTCTATGTACTCGTGCATGAAGCTTTCGTCAATAAACCATTCAGCCTCCTCCTCTAGTTGGAGCCACCTCACATTTATGTATATCACGTTATCCTTGTACCAGGCTGCGCCATCGTTCTCTCTCGTGGTTATCTCGACCTCAACCAAAGGGCTCCTCCCCGGCCCCCGGCCCCCGGGGACCCGGGGCCCTAAAACATGTTTGAGAGCCATTACGCAACATTGATTGCCACGTGAGCCATTACAATTACAGCGGAGCACACGCTGTAGCCTCCCCCAAGGGCTAGCTCTGCTCCGGACGCCTGCCCGCCCCAAGCCCGGTAGCACCTGGGTAGTATTGCCCGTTGCACGCCTTACAACACTGCAGTAAAGGAGTGAAGCCGCTGGAGAGACCTCCGAGAGGTGGAGACGGTGGGCACGGTAAGGGCGTCCGAGGCGGCAAGAGTCGCTGGAGAGCTCGCGCACTCCTATAGCAGTCTAGCTGAGGCGGTGAAGGAGGCAGCCGCCGCCATGGGCAGTGTGAGCCGGTTGCTGGAACACGAGCACATAGGGAGGCTTGACCGGATACGCGTCCTGGCGGCCCTAGCGGGCGCGCCCTCCATACTGGTAGCGCTGGCTACGGGAGCCCCACCCTACATAGTCGCCTACCGGGTGGCGGGCATGGCGCTCAACCTAGCGCGGGCCGGCAGGAGGACTAAAATAGTTCTGGAGGAGTACCTACTGTTTAGCAGGATGCCCGAGGAGCTGGCGGCTCTAGCTCTCTAGACCCCTAGGCTAGCAGCATCTATATGATGCGGAGCCATAGTCCAATCTTACCCCTAACCCGGGTAGAAGGGCTGGCTGCCGTGACCAGCCCCTCCCCAGAAGGGGGCTCTACATGCAGTCGTGTAGCCCTCAGCTCTAGGGGGAGGATCGATGCCCGTAAGCCGCCCGGTCTATGAGGAGGAGTTTGACAGTCTCCTCCTCGCGGAGTACGAGGAATTCAAGCTGAAGAAGCCAAGCTTCATGGTGCTGGGGCTTCCCGATACAGGGCTCGTCGGCGTCATATCGTCAAGCCATCTGGTGGAAACGCTTCAGATGAGGGAGGTTGCGGGGATAGACATACTCTCAATGATGCCTCCGGTAGCAGTCATATCTAACGGCGCTGTACGCCCTCCCATAAGGATATATGCGCGCGATAATCTGCTTGTGGTTACGGCTGAGACTCCGGTGCCTCCGCCAGCTATATACCCGCTTTCGAGACTCCTAATAGACTATGCCATGAAGAGTGGCGTTGACTACGTTATGTCGATAGTTGGTATAGCCTCTCCCAACCGGATCAATATGGATAAGCCTGGCGTCTACTGGATAGCTAGCAGCGAGAAGGCACAGAAACTCGTAGACGGTCTTGATATAAGGAACTTCTCCAACGGCTACCTGGTAGGCCCCTACGCGCTCATACTCAAGCAGGCTATACGCAGGCGCGTCGCCAACCTCGTGCTGCTCGCAGACGCCTACGTGGAGTTCCCCGACCCCGAGGCCGCCGCAGAGGTCCTAAAGGTAATCTCGAGAATAGTGAATATTGAGATCGACGTCAAGAAGCTGCTCGAGCAGGCAGAGATGATACGGCTGAGGCTCCGCGGCCTCATGAAGCAGACGAGGCAGGCCATGGCGGAGATGAGGGCTCCAAGCTCCCTAATGTACGCCTAGAGGCGGAGGGGTGGGGTGCATTGTCCGCCTACGAGGAGCTGCGCCGCGAGTGGGAGAGGCTGCGGCGCAGGATAATCGAGGAGATGGATAGGCTGTTCTACGAGCTGGAGGAGATCGTTCATGCAGGCTGGTCTCCCGAGGGAGCGCTCCGCCCGCTCTACACGGTCTACGAGCACCCCGACCATTACACCATACTCGTCGACCTGGCGGCCGCCGACACCTCGTCCCTGGAGGTGAAGGTCTCCGGCGACAAGCTGATCCTTGAGGCCAAGCTGGAGCGCGAGGTCCGGTTCAGCGACATCTATGGTACATCGATGGGGCACGGGCTGACCTTCCGCCACTATAAGCATGAGCTCACCCTTCCACCCGACGCCGACCCCAGCGGCGTCCAGGTGAGGGTTAGGCCGAACAAGATAGTGGAGATAACACTGCCCAAGAAGCGTGAGTAGAGAGGAGGCCCCGGGAGCCGTCTGGGAGCTTTTAATTACGCTGAACCCGGCTGGGATGCGGTGACGCGGGTCTTCCAGCCACGCGGGGTGCGCGAGAATGGGGTATGAAGGCGTAATAGACAAGGATGAGAAGGGCTACTTGATCCGACTCCCCGAGGAGCTAGTGGCCAGCCTCCGCTGGCGCGAGGGCGACCGGGTCAAGATCGAGATGAGCGAGTGGCGCGGCAGGCTCGTCATAGTGGTCTACAAGTAGACTGCACAGCTCACGCCCTTCCCAGTTTTTAGGGCTGTCAATTCTTCGGGGCTCCTAGCCTCCTCCGCCCAGCCCTCCTGGCATCGAGAAGCCTCTCGGGGGTGAGCAGGCCGAGCTCCAGGAGGGGGTGGATGTCCTCCTCCAGGTCCAGCTCGGTGTAGACTCCGAGGCTGTTGAGCCTCTCCCGGGCCTCCTCGAGGCTGCTCGTCCCCGCCACCGCCCTGGCGGTCGGGGTCGCCTCGTAGGCCTCACGGAGGCCTAGGAACACGGTGGCGGCCTGGTACACTGTGACGCGGACCCTCCTCGTGCCGCCGCGTATCTCCAGCCAGCCGTAGGCGCCGCGGGCGGCGAGGAGAGGTATCCTGCTCGCCTCTGTCTCCACCGCCTTCAGCACCTCCTCCAGCAGCTCCAGGTCGCTGCGGTCGAGGCCGCGTATCCAGCGGTAGCCGCCCCTCGCCGCCACGGCTGCTATACGGGCCAGCAGCTCCTCCTCCCCCAGCTCGCCGTCCGCCCCCAGCGCGTGGACGCCGAGCACCCCGGGGAGCCCCGTGTTGGCCGACGCCGCTAGCCCGAGGCTGTCGCCGAGGGGGCTCCAGAGGCCCTCCTCCCGGCCCTCCGCCAGCACGTCGCCGCCGACGTCCACGTCGAGCAGCGCCTCGCAGCCATGGAGCCCTGCTATCTCCTCCAGAGCCCTCCGTAGGGCCAGCTCGCCACCCCAGGCGTCCAAGGCATAGAAGGCTAGGCCGCGTAGGAGCCCCGCCGCCCGGCAGGCCCCAGGCTCTAGGATCCTGCCCCGGACGGCGTAGCAGCCTGGATGGAGGCGGGCCGCGGCTCCCCCGGCTACGGGCTCCGCACCTACTATGCTGTGGAGCGGTATTGGCCCCGGCTCCGGGTCCCTCACGAACCTCTCCCAGAGGCTAGCCGCTACAACGGCCTCGACGCCCCCGCGGCGCAGTGCCTCAGCCAGCACCGAGGCTGTGGCCACGTCCCCGCCGCCGCCGGTCGAGACTACTAGGACGCAGCGCGGCCTCCAGCCGTAGATGCTCTCAGTGATGCACACCGCAGGGCCCCCAAGCGTCTCGCGCCGGGCCCCGGGGCTCAGGGCGGCTAGAAATCTTAGTCCTCCTCCTCGCAGCTAGACGTGCAGGAGAAGCAGGTGGCCGGGAGGTGTCTGCATCCTGGGCAGGCTCTTCGGCACTGACGGCGTCCGAGGGGTTGTGAACGAGCAGCTCACCCCCGAGCTGGCTCTACGCCTCGGCTCCGCCATAGCCAGCCACTTCGGCGAAGGGGTCCACGTGCTCCTCGGCCGCGACGCGAGAGCAGGCGGCGACATGATACTCCATGCTGTCGCCGCGGGCCTCCTCTCCTCCGGCGCCCGCGTCCACGTGGTGGCTGACGGGGGCTTCGCCCCGACCCCTGCGGTCCAGTATGCTGTGAAGGAGCTGGGCTACGACCTGGGCGTAATGGTTACTGCTAGCCATAACCCGCCCCAGTACAACGGCATCAAGGTTATAGGTCCAATGGGCATAGAGGTGGACCGGGAGACCGAGAGGCAGATAGAGGAGATCTTCTTCGAGCAGCGGCTCCGCCGGGTGCCCTGGAGCCGCGCGGTGCACGACACCACGGTCGAGCCCCGCGTGCTAGACATCTACGTGGAGGCGGTGGTGGACCGGGTAGACAAGACCCTGATAAGGAGTAGGGGCTTCCGCGTCCTAGTCGACTGCGCTAATAACGTCTCATCGCTCACCACGCCCAGGATACTGCGGAGGCTCGGCGTCAAAGCCTATACAATAGCCTGCGATCTAAGCCCTATCCCCTACCGGGAGCCCGAGCCGACGCCCAGCAGCCTGGCGGAGGCGGCGAGGACGGTCACAGCGCTGGGCCTCGACCTGGGAGTCGGCCACGACGGCGACGGCGACCGCGCGATAATCGTGGATGAGAAGGGGGAGGCCTGGTGGGGCGACCGCACCGGGGCACTGCTCTCAGCCTACATAGCCGAGGAAAAGCTCCTGGACACGCCCAAAAGGATCTACACAGCGGTCTCCAGCAGCAGGCTTGTGGAGGACTACCTCAAGCCCCGGGGGATAGAGGTTGCCTGGACCCCTGTGGGCTCCGTAAACATAAGCTACCGGCTCCTCGAGGAGGGCGGGCTCGCCGGCTTCGAGGATAACGGCGGCTTCATCTACCCTCCCCACCTCCTGGCCCGCGACGGCGGCATGACGCTGGCCCTCTTCCTCGAGATGCTCGCCCGGAGGAGTGTCCGGGCTTCCCAGCTCTACGGCGAGCTGCCCCGCTACTACGCTGTGAAGACCAAGGTGCCGATGCCGAGGGAGAAGGCAGTCAGGGTTGTGGAGGCGCTGAGGCAGGAGTACAGCGGCAAGCCCGGCTACCGCGTGCTGACCATAGACGGGTTGAGGGTTGATGCGGACGACTACTGGTTCCTCGTCCGCCCCAGCGGCACCGAGCCGGTGCTAAGGGTAATGGTGGAGGCGAGGAGCCCAGATAGGGCTAAAGAGCTTGCCGAGAGCCTCGTGGAGAAGGCGAGGAGGCTGGCAGCGGGATGAAGTACCGGTTCATGGACCTCGCAGCATGCCCTATGTGTAAGCACTTCCCCCTGGAGCTCTACGTGATAGAGGAGAGGACGTACCCGGAGAGGGAGCAGGAGATAAGGAAGCTGCTTGAGCGCTTCAAGCCGCCGCTCTGCGAGCTCTACTGCTACCGGCTCCAGACCCCCGTAGGCAAGAAGATAGAGGAGGTCGGCTCTGCAGCCCCCTGCGCCGAGTGCTTGAAGGTCGAGGTCGTTACCGGCGTCCTCTACTGTCCCAACTGCGGCCGCTGGTACCCGATAATAGATGAGATACCCAGGATGCTTCCCGACAACCTGCGGAAGAGGGAGGAGGACCTACGCTTCCTCCGCAAGTACCAGGACCGGCTCCCCGAGAAGATAGTCCGCCATGGCAAGCCCTGGAACCTCCGCGGGAGCTAAGGGGGCGCCACCCTAGGCCAGCCTCCTTTACAGGGCACCTTTTCGCTAAGGAGCCTTCCGGGTGTGACCGTAGTGGCGGGGAGCACGCCTAAGATACTGGTAACTAACGACGATGGCGTCTACAGCCCAGGGCTCAGACTGCTATATGAGGCTGTAAAGGATATAGGGAAAGCCTACGTCCTCGCACCCGAGACCCCTAAGAGCGCCAGCGGGCTTGGCATAACGCTCCACAAGCCCTTGCGGATAACCAGAGTGAGGCTTTGGAGCGACGTAGACGTCTACATGACTAACGGCACACCCAGCGACGTGATATACCTGGCTATAGAGGAGTTCTCCCCCCATCTCGACATAGTAGTCTCCGGGGTCAATATAGGCGATAACACGAGTATACAGGTCATACTCTCGTCGGGAACCATAGGTGCAGCCGCCCAGGCCGCACTACTCGGCATACCAGGCCTAGCCTTCTCAGCCAACGTGGACGAGGCCAGCCAGCTCGAGGAGGACAGGGAGACCTGGGAGAACATCAAGAAGATTATACGCCGCATAGTCCTATGGGTGCTGGATAACGGGATCCCCGAGGGCGCCGACATTATCAGCGTCAACTTCCCCCGGAGGGTGACCAGGGAGACCAGGGTCAAGATAGCGCCGGCTGCTAGGATAAAGTTCCTGCAGAAGGTGAGCGTCCTCTACGACCCCCGCGGTAGGAAGTACTACTGGCTTTACGGCACACTAGTGGAGCCGGAGCCCGGCTCCGATGTATACGTGGTCCATGTGGAGAACGCTATAGCGGTGACCCCGCTCTCGCTCAACATGAACCCGCCGAGGAGCTCCTGGAGCACTATGGTCGAGAAGCTGAAGCCCATGGTGAGCCTTGTCGAGGCCGAGCTGGCCGGGGCCAGCAAGAGTTAACAGCGGAGCACCATTACACCCAGCTCTCCCGGGGTGGTGGCCCGGCGGACGAGATGACCCCCGGCTCCCGGGGTGATATGGCGCCGGGTCCGACCTCGGGTACACAGGCATCCCCTGCCCAGCGCTGGGCGCCGCGCTATGGCGTGGAGGCGTAGACCGGAGAAGCCCTGCACCATAGTGGCCCGGAGTATAGAGGTCCTCGGCGACCTCGACCCCGAGGAATGCAGCAGCGTCTGCCCCACCGACGCGCTACGCTTCGACGCGGGCCGCGTTGTCGTAGAGCCGGGGCTCTGTACCGTCTGCCTTGCGTGCATGGCTATCTGCGGCCCCTCAAGGATACGTGTCGTCTCCGACTGGGTGTGCCCCGACTAGCCGCCGCCCCGGGGGCGCCAGCCTTCTATCCCCCGTGGCTGCACGGCACCCCCCGGTTGAGCCTCGCCACGCACGACCTAGAGGTGGAGCAGCGGCTTGCCTCTCCGCATCCTCTTCCACGACATCTACTACTTTGACGAGGACGGCGTGGCTCACGGCCCGGGCTATATCCGCCTCTCAGGAGGCGGTGTAGACGGCATCGGGGAGGGGGAGCCGCCGGAGGAGATGCAGGCCGCTGAACTAGTGGCCGGGGGGCCCGGGAGGATAGTCTACCCGGGGTTCGCCTCTCCCCCAGTCTACCTCGAGCTCTACCCCTTCCGCAGCCAGCTCGACGGTGTCGAGCCCCGGGAGTATCCCTGGAGCAGCGTGGCTTCCAGGGTGGCGCAGCTGGGGGAGCGCGAGGCCTACTACGCGGCCCTCATGGCGGCCTACGACCTCGCCCTCCACGGCTACACCAGGGTGATAGCCATAGACCCCCACCTGGAGGCAGTGGCCAGGGCGATAATCGACTCGGGGCTTGAGGGCGCCGTCCTCTATCCCCAGGGCTGTAGCCTGACGCCCCGGAGGAGCTTCGAGGAGGCCCTTAGAGGCCTCGAGGCCCGCGGGATAGACAGGAGCAAGGTGCGCGTTGGCGTCGCGCTCTGCGGCCCGGAGCCTCCAGAAGGCGTGCCCGAGAAGGCCGAGGTAGTCTATAGGATGGATAACGGTGTGCTGGAGGCGCCGGGCGCTGGGCAGCTGAGGCTGGAGCCCCTCTACCCCCACGAGGCGAGCCCCTGGAGCCTAATGAGCCGGGGCCGTCTCGACGCGTACAAGACGCTGGCCAAGGGGATCCATGGAGTCCTGGACCCGGGCTACCGGGTCTACGGCGCCCCCGCCCACCTCGTGGTGGTGGACGCCTCTGAGCCGCCCGGCTGGCTACCCGAGCCCAGGGCTGCAAGGCCCTGGAGCCTTACCGCCTCTAGGCCTAGAGTCGAGACAGTGGTTTCGGGGGGCAGGCTGGTCGTTGATGGAGGCGAGCACCTACTTATAGGCGCGGATGCGGCGCTTAAGGCCTCGGAGGCGCTGAGAAGGGTTGTTGGCGTCGGAGCGGTGTAGAGAGCTGCGAGGAGTAGGGGGCCTTACCAGCTAAAAACTCTGGAGGTATTAGCGCTGGGAACTCCTATTCTAGGTGCCTCTCTGTGACCTTCTTCTCGATGCGCTTAGCACGCAGCGCAGCAGCTATGTAGTTGAAGGCCTTCTCCGGGTCGGTGTGCTTGCCGCAGCTGTAAACATCTACGGTTGCGAACGAGTACTCGGGCCAGGTGTGTATTGTTATATGGCTCTCCAGCACTATCGCGACCACGCTGACGCCCTCGCCTATTTTCCAGCTCCTCACATCCAGCAGGGTCATGTTGCCCAGCTTGGCGGCGTTGACCACTATCTGGCGTAGCCTCTCCTCGTTGCTCAGCACTTCGCGGTCGCACTCGTAGAGGTTGCCGTAGACATGCTTGCCGTAGACCCTGGGCTCGCCCGGCGCTGGCTGAGGCCTTGGCTTGATAACGGGCGTCGTCTCCATAGTGCTCACCGGGGGAGGGGGGCACAGCTATGATTAGCTTTAAGACTTACCCCCCTCCCCCCGGGCCGCCGCGCTCGGGGGTGGCGCGCTCCCGTACATCCCCGATGTCTGCCCTCCGGGCTTAGGGTAGAGCATTGATTAACCCCTACGAGTCTGGTGCCCGCTACGCTTGGATGGCGGGGGAAGGTTCGCTATCTAGGGTGCCAAGGTGTTGCCCAGGATTCAGCCCTTCACCAAGGCTGGCAAGGGTGACGTGTCAACTCATGTGCTTGTAACTAGCCTTGAAGAGGTCTATGAGCATGCTGTAAGCCTCCTCCACGATGTTGTGGAGAGGCCTGGGAGGCCCGGCTTCAGGCTGGCGACGGGGAGCATCCACCGTGCCCGGCTCTCGGTGGCGCTGAGGCCCGTGGGGCCCTCGGCCCTCGCTATACTCATAGAGGAGCTGTCGAGGCTCGGCGCCCGGGTGCTGCTCCACCTGGATACCGGGCTCGCCATATCGCCCAGCCTGGGTATCGGTAGCGTTGTACTGGCCACGGCGGCGATAAAGGGCGACGGGGTTTCGAAGACCTACGCGCCAATGGAGGTGCCGGCCATACCCGACTATACGCTGCTCCGCCATATACAGCAGTCGCTCGAGATCCACGACATAAAGACAGTGGCGGGGGTGGTCTGGAGCCTTGACACGTTCTACCTCAATGAACAGCTGCTGGAGCAGGGCGCCCGGCTCTACGGCAAGATAGCCCTCGCCCTAGACATGGACACCGCGTCGCTATTCACGGTGTCCATGAGCAGGAGGCTGATGTCAGCCTCGGTTCTCGTCATCGAGTCGAGCCTCCCCAAGGGAATCGAGAGGGGCTCCTCGTATCTAGAGGAGGAGTCGGAGGAGCTGCGCAAAAAGGTGCTAGACAGCATCGAGAGGCTACTCCGGCCCCTGCTCGAGGCGCTGGCCCTGCACATGGAGAAGATGAAGGGTATTAAGCTCTCCTCGCCTAGGCCCGGTGCTGGGCTATGAGCCGCGGCGAGGCGGACGAGGCCCTACGCCTCCTAGACGAGGCTATGGCCCTTCTGGAGCTCGTGGAGAAGTCTGTAGGCGAGCTGGCTGAGGCGGCAAGCAGCGGGGAGCGCGTGAGCCCGGGGAGCGTCTATTCCACCTACACCTCCCTGGTTAGGCTCCGCGACAAGCTTGCCGAGCTACGGGGTGTACTCTACAGCCTCGCCTCCAGGGGCTGCGGAGCCGGGACCCCGCTTAAATACCGCGAGGAGAGGTTTTGCAGCACCGCAGTGTACTCGTGGAAACCGGTGCCAGCGGCGGTGCTGAGGCGTGCACGGGCGGCTCCTAGCCCCCCTAGACCTGGCGAGACGGCTTAGCAGGGCAGCCGCGCTAGCCGCAGCGGTGCTCTTCGCTTCCTCGCTAGCGCTCCTCGCGCTGGGCCTGCCCGGCCCCGCGCTGGCGCTATGGCTCGCCGCCGGGGCCTCGGCCGGCACGGTCTCCTACCTCTCCTCGTCCTACGTCTACAGGCTCGCGGGCATCTTGCTGGAGCGCGCCGGGGAGGCTGAGGAGCCGGCGCCCCGACCCCTCTTCGACCCCTTGACGGGGGCCCTCGCCTCGATAGTGGCGCCGCCCGCCGCGGCGCTAGTGGCCAAGGGCTCTATCGAGTGGCTGGGCCAGCTCCTGGACTGGGTGCTGCAGGCGATGCCTGAAGCCCAGCAGGTGGTGGAGAAGGAGGCTCCCATCGCCCCGGTGAGCCCCGGGCTCTACGCCGCTGCCGCCACAGTCGTGGGGCTCCCGCTGCTCGTGGAGCCGCTCTGGAGGCTGCTAGGCGGGCTGGCCTGCCTCAGCCTCCGGGTGCTAGCCGCCAGGGACCCCATGCTTAGGGACAAGCCATGCACGGGTGATCTTATAGAAATAGTGGTCTGGTCCAAGCCGCTCTACGACGCCCTCAACTCTAAGCTGTTTTCGGAAAAGTGGAGCATCAAGGACTAGTGTCTCCGCTTCCCCGCCCTCGAAGGCCGGGTTAAAGCCGTAGCGCCTCGCTCTCTCTATTATCTCCTCCACCGTCTCCTCGTCGAGAACTCTTCCAACGAGGCTCCCAGGGAGCCCGTAGGCCTGAACGCTCACCACCATCACCTTGAAGCCCTCGCGCACCAGGCTCCTCATGTACTCTACCTGGTTTATCCTCCAGAGCGGCGTAAAGATGCGGAGCCCCACCTCCTCGGCGGCGGCTGCAAACCTCAGCCTCTGGTAGTCGCTCAGCAGAGCCCCGGCAACCACCGCCTCGCAGCCCCGTCCACGGGCCCTACGCAGCACCTCCACAAGCCCCGCCTCTTCGTCCTCCCCGGCCTCGCCCTCGACCAGAGGCAGCTCCAGAGCCTCTGCCTGGAGCCTGGTGAGCTCCACGCCAGGATAGTGGAACAGCATGCTCGCCCAGCCCAGCCTCGGTCTAAGGGTCACCAGGCAGCAGACCTGGAAGCCGTGGAGCACCGCCCAGTGAAGCGCGTAGGTGCTGTCCTTCCCGCCGCTGAACATGCTGCAGGCCCGCACCCGCAGCCCCTGAGCATCCTGGCCGAGGCTCAGCGTCCTTTAACCCCAGGAGGGCCATCCAGGCTGTATGCCGGGGCGCGAAGGGGTGAGGGATGGCAGGCTCCAGGGTGGCGGCGGCGCTGAGGAGCCTGGGCTACGAGATACTGGTCTGGGAGGAGCCCGGCGAGGAGCCTGAGCAGGCCGGCAAGACCTTCGCCGACGTGGCCCCCTCCCTCCGGGGCCATGAGAAGGCGGGGCTCCGCCTCTACAGGCACCAGCTGGAGGCCGTGGAGGCCCTCTCCTCCGGGATGAACGTGGTGCTCACAGCGAGGACGGGCTCCGGCAAGACTGAGGCCTGGGCCCTGGCGGCGCTCCGGGAGGGCTGGCGGGTTCTAGCGGTCTACCCCACCCTGGCCCTCGCCGCCGACCAGATTAGGAGACTCGAGAGCTACTACGCCGCCGCCGGGCTCCCCGGGGCGGTGGTGAGGATAGACCGGCCGAGCCTCGAGAGAAGGGGGCGCCGGGGCGAGGAGCTGCTAAGGCTGCTGGCCTCCGCGCGGATTGTTGTAACTAACCCGGCCTTCCTCCTTGCAGAGATGAAGAGGCTCGCGGTCCACCCCAACCGGGCCCTGCTGGAGGACTACCTCTCCCACGTGGACCTCCTGGTGTTCGACGAGCTAGACTTCTACGGGCCCCGCGGCGCCCACCTACTCCTAGCCATAGTGGAACTTGTCTCCAGGCATCTGGCCTCCAAGCCCCCGAGGGTGGTGGTGCTCTCTGCCACCCTGGGCAACCCGGGAGAGCTGGCCTCCCTGCTGACCAGGATCACCGGCAGGGAGACGAGGGTTATCGAGGGCAAGCCGTTCAAGACCCCTAACAGGATGATAGTCGTTATAGGCAAGGGGGTCGAGGCGCTCCGGGACTACATACGCGCGTACTCGAGCGTAATAGCCTCCCGGGCCCCCTGGATACTCGACATGCTCCACAACGAGGAGGAGTTCCGCGAGCACTTGTACGAGGTCTACGAGGCCCTAGAAGCGATAGGCCTCCGGCCCCCCAGGCCCGGCCTTGACCCGGTGGAGGTGCTCCAGGCCGTCCTCGAGGCCTCGGAGCCCGGCACGGTGACCCTGGTCTTCACCAGGAGCATCAGGATGGCTGAGCGGCTCTACCGGAGGCTGATAGAGAGGCTTCCGGCGGAGAAACAGAGGCTCGTCGGGGTCCACCACCACCTGGTGCCGAAGCAGAGGCGTGAGGCGCTCGAGGAGGCGGCGCGGAGAGGCAAGATAGCCATGATAATAACGGTGCGCACGCTCGCCCAGGGCATAGACATTGGGAGTGTTAAGCGCGTAGTTCATGTCGGGCTGCCTAGCGATCTCAGGGAGTTCATGCAGAGGGAGGGGAGGAAGGGGAGGCGCCGCGAGCTGGGGGTCACCGAGACTGTGGTGGTGCCCTCCGGGCTATGGGACCGGAAGCTGCTGGAGGCCGGGGGCTCGGCGCTGAAGCAGTGGCTTAGCCTGCCCCTCGAGAAGCTCTACATAAACCCGTCGAATGCCTACGCCAGGATATTCAGCGCCATGTGGAAGCTTCTCCGCGGCCTTCCCGTCGAGCCCGGGGAGGAGAGGCTCCTCTGTGAGCTAGGCCTCGTGGAGGAGTACCAGTCGCTGAGCGGTGGCAGGCTCACCCTCAGCCGCAAGGGATGGGCATTCTGGAACGACCTGGGCTTCTACGAGCACGGCCCTCCATACGGCTACCGCAAGGTCTTGGTGAGGGCTGGCAAGGAGACGGTGCTGCGGAACGAGGAGGTCTCCCATCGGGACGTGGTGGAGAAGTACCAGCCCGGCACCTATGACCCGGTCAGCGAGTCCATAGTGGTGCGGGTTGAGCCCAGAGAGCTGAGGATCTACGAGCAGCCCCCCGAGGAGGCGGTGGAGGAGCACGACTGGCTGGCTCGAGCCCTGGCGAGGTATGAGGACCTCAAGAGGGCCTGGGGCGAGAGGCCGGAGTTTAACAACGACCTCCGCTATGGCAGGATATTCACCGTGGCCGTTCTCAACGTCTCCGCCCCAACGGGCGGCTTCGGAGAGCTTGTAGAGGAGCCCGTAGAGGTCGAGTGGCTGGTCGAGAGCCGCCGCCCGCGCCTCGCCGGCCGGGCCGGCGGGATGGTGAGGGTCTACCACGAGGTCGCCTCGCTGGAGCTGAACGCCCCGGTGGCCGGCAGGTACCGGGACTACACCTATGGCTATGTCTTTGAGGCTCCCGGCGTGATCTCCTCAGAGGACCTCCGCCTCGGCCTGGCAGCCCTCCTAGTCTACCTCCGCCTCGACCCCGGCTACGCCATCCCCCTAGGCCTGATAAGATACAGGGTGGTCTCCGTCGGGCCGGTTAAGCTGATCCACCTCTGGGAGCAGGAGGCGGCAGGTCTGCTCGAGTCCCTCGACTGGATGGAGGTGGCGGAGAAGGTGGAGCGCTTCGACTACCCGGGCATAACGGTCCCCCTCCTGGCCGCCATCGACCCATCCTCTGCGGTGAGGGTGATGAGGGGTGAGGTCCCTGTCGAGAGGCTCCGCGAGCTAGCAGCCCACGCGGCCAGGGTTGTTGCCGGCTCCCGGGCCGTCCGGGCTGGGGGTGTTGTTGTCGAGCATCCGAGGCCCTCGAAGAGCCACGGCATAGGAGCGGTGGCGGCAGTGTACGAGACCCTGGAGGCCGACGGCAAGACCGTGTCGGTCGCGGCGGTGGCTAGCTACGATGGAGAGCGGATGGAGGTTGACAGCTACCGTGGCGGCATTGGGCTAGACTCCTCCGCCCAGCTGGCAAGGATGGCCCTTAAGCACCTGGACCGGCTGCTCAGCCAGGGGCTCCGCGTAGCCTACTACGGGCAGGAGCAGCGGAACATGTTCATCCGCCTCCTCGCGGGCAGCTACACTGGCGTGATGGCGCTCCGGGCGGCGGAGCAGGAGGGCCGCCTGGTGGACGCGGCTGAGAGGGCTAGCAGGCTCGCCGGCGATACCCCTCTCCTCACCCTCGTGGAGCCCAGGGTTAGGAGCTACCTCGAGTGGGCCAACAAGGCGAAGGCCCGCCGCGACCCTGAGGAGCTTGAGAACGCGCTGCGCAGCCTAGCCTCAGCGATGACCGCTGCGGCCTACAGGATCCTCCTGGCGGCGGAGAAGGGGAGGATCAGGGTGGAGACCGGAAGCCGCAGTGAAGCCTCGGCCGGGGCCGGAGACCGGAGAGATACTCGTAGATGAGCCTCGCCACAGCATTCACCACCAGGTCGGCGGCAGAGCCGGGCCCGGCCCCGGCTAGGAGCCGCCACAGCTCCTCCTCCGCCCCGGGGTCGCCCCGCGCGGCCCGTAGCCACAGCTCCCGGGTCACCCGGCCGGACTTCCTCGAGACCAGGAGATCGCCCTCCAGGCCTGCCAGCAGGTAGGTTGCCCTCCTCACCCCCCGGCCGAGACATTCCTCCTCTAGCAGCGTAGGCAACGCCATGCCCAGGCTGAGCCTCATCATCCCCGCAGCGTCCCTGGAGACCGGGTCGTAGAGGGAGGCCTTCTCCAGCAGCTCCCTGAGCGTCACCCTCTTCTCCCACACCTCCATTATGGAGAGCCTGCCGTCCACCTCGGGGAGCCCGCTCCAGGAGATGCGGGCCAGGTAGCTCGGCGAGGCCAGCTGGAGCCCCCGGTAGAAGGCTGCTGCAGCCTCCACCCCGCCGGCGTCCACGGCGAGTCCCGTCGACGCCATCACGGCCTCTAGGCTCCTCCTCCCCCGCGCCTCGGCGTAGCCCAGGCCGGCGGCCTGGAGGGTGAGCAGGAAGAGGCTCCCGAGCCCCGGGTTCCCCCAGGCAGCCGCCATGTCCTCGACGGCGGCTAGCCAGCAGCCCGGCCAGGCGCCCAGCTCGCCCGCGGCGGCTGCGAGGCAGCTGCAGAGGCAGGCCTCGTAGGCGAGGCCCGTGAGCCCCGCGAATGCTAGGGGGTCCAGGTCTCTACGGGGCCGCTGGAAGCTCGTGAGCCCCGGCCTCGGCACCGCAGCGTCCACTGCCACGGCGGCCGAGCAGGCGCGGGCGAAGAGGCGGCAGGCTACCTCCGGCTCCAAGCCAGCTCTCCCGCCACCAGGGTCTCCTCAACCCTCAGCCCGGGCAGCTCCTCCACATCCACCTCGAGGGGGTCGCGGTCCAGGACAGCTATGTCGGCGTAGCAGCCGGGCTCCAGGCACCCCGCCCTGGTCTCGCCGAGCACCATGGCGGAGCCCGCCGTGTAGAGGTGGAGCGCGGTCTCCACGTCGAGCGCCTCCTCCCTGCTGTACTCGGCCAGGCTGCCCCTGGTGACGGCTGCATGCACCCCCTCGAGCGGGTTAACGGGCTCCACCGGTGCGTCGCTGGAGAAGCCCAGGGCTACCCCGGCGGAGAGCATGCTGCGGAACGGGTAGAGCCACCTGGCCCTCCGGGGGCCCAGCCTCTCGGCAGCCCAGTAGTCGCTCGCCAGGAACCTGGGCTGCACTGCCGCCCTGACGCCCAGCGAGGCCATCCGCTCTATGAGATCCGGGGGCGCGAGGCTGGCGTGCTCTATCCTGCACCTGCAGCCCGCCGCAGCCATGCCCCTCAGCGCCTCCTCGACGGCGGCGTCGCCTATAGCGTGGACCGCCAGGTCTAGGCCCCAGCGTCTAGCCCTCTCCGCGAGCCTGGCTAGCTCCCCGGCTGAGAGGAGCCTCCTTCCCCGGGCTCCGGGGTCATCGCTGTAGGGCTCCCGGAGCCATGCGGTCCTGGCCCCGAGGCTCCCGTCCATGTAGGCCTTGACCCCTGCTACGCGGAGCATCTCGTCGCCCAGTGCTGGGACCGCCCCGACCCGGTCGAGCTGGGTGAACAGCTCGCTGGAGAGGTAGACGCGGAGCCTGATGGCCAGGAGCCCGAGCCTCCACGCCAAGACGAGGCCCTGGAACCCGTGGGCGTCAACGTCCATGGCGCCTGCCATGGTTACGCCGTTGCGCAGCGCCTCGCTAGCTCCTTCGAGCACCAGCTGGACCGGGTCAATGCTCCTCACCGCCTCCCGGTACGCCTTGGCGGCGAGCTCCTCGAACACTATCCCCGTAGGCTTGCCGTCGCAGCCCCTGTCCACCAGCGGGCTGTCGGAGTCGAGGAGCCCCAGCAGCTTCATGGCTCGCGTGTTGAGCGCGGCTGCGTGGCCGCAGACGCGGAGGAGGACCACGGGCTTATCCCCGACGGCCTCGTCCAGCTCGTAGCGGGTCGGCCAGCCCCCGAGCCTCTCCTGGTCCCAGCCCCTGCCCAGCACCCAGCCGGTGAACCTCCCGGCCTCCCTCGCCACCTTCTCCAGCAGCTCCTCCATAGACTCCACGTCGGTGAGGTCTATTGAGTACTTGGCAGCTCCCAGCCCCGCCACGTGGAGGTGGGCGTCCACGAACCCGGGCAGGGCTACGCCGCCGGCCTCCATGACCCGCGGGCGGCCGCAGCCCGTGGCGCCCGCTATCTCCCTCGCCACCCGGGCGGCCTCGGCGGCGTAGCCCGCGTAGACCACCCTCCCCCCGTGTAGAGCCAGCGCCTCCACATACCTGGTCGGCTTGAACCCGGTGTAGATCCTCTCGGCTGTAAATACAACGGGGCAGCTGCCGCCGGGCAAGCTCCTCCAAGCCCCGGCTGGAACAAACCCTGAGGGCTCCCCTCTATACCGCGCGGCTAGCCGGCCGGAGGCTAGATACCTGGGTGCCCCGAGGGCTCCTCCCCAGGGGGCCTCTGTGGGAACAGCCAGGCGCCCCGGGATAACGGGGGAGGCGTGACGCCGGCATGCCTATGTGCATCCGCTGCGGCCGAGAGGTGGATAGGCTGGTAGACGGGAGGCTCTGCCCCAGCTGCTACCTCGAGCTCCACGGGCTCGGGAAGCCGCCGGAGCGGCTGAGCATAGTAGTCTGCCCCAGGTGCGGGAGCTACCGGTACCAGGGCAGGTGGCTCCCCCCGCCCGGCGGGGGGCTAGAGGAGGTGGCAGCCCTCCTCTTTCAGGCCAGCTTCCGGCCCTCGGAGCACACCGAGTACTATCGGGTCGAGGAGGCCAGTATAGACTACGAGACGGGCAGGGCGGTCGTGAGGGCGGCCGGCCGGCTCAGGGGAGTCGACGAGGAGGTCTCGGTAGTCTACACCGTGCCCATTGTCGTCAGGAAGCAGCTCTGCCCCGTCTGCTTCCAGAAGGCGGCCGGCTCCCCCGCGGCGATAGTGCAGGTAAGGGGCCCCGGCGGCCGGCTCAGCGAGGAGGAGCGAGAAGCGGTAGAGGATGTTATGAGCGAGCTCGACGACTACATAGCGGATGCTATACTCTCGGTGGACGAGCTGAGGGAGGGGATAGACCTCAAGCTGCTCGACCAGAACGCGGCCCGCGCCCTAGCGGCGAAGCTGCGCAGCAAGCTCGCGGCCCGAGTCAAGGAGAGCCACAAGGTTGTGGGGAGGAGGAACGACGGCCGCAGGGTATCGAGGCTAACCCTCTCCGTCCGCCTCCCATTCTTCAAGCCAGGCAACATAGTCGAGTACCAGGGCGAGCTAGCTAGGGTAGAGGAGATAGACAAGGGCTACGTGCTCATCCGCAGGCTTGGCGGCCGCAGGCTCCACCGCCTAACAGTGGAGGACGCCTGGAGGCTCCTAAGCGAGCCTAGGCTCGACGACCACCGCCGCGTCATGGTGGTGGCGCTGGAGCCGGGCTGGGTGCACCTCCAGTACCTCGACGGAGGCTACGAGTACCTCGAGATACCCAGGAGCGGGCTGAGAGTCGAGGGCGAGCTGCGGGAGGGCGTGGAGGCAGAGCTACTCATACATAAAAACCACTACTACCTAATACCCCGCCGGGAGTAGCATCCTGGACCGCAGGAGAGGCGGCTACATCACGCCGTGGACGTCGCCCTTAACGTTCTTCCTCTCCTCCTCGACCTTCCTCAGCACCTTCTGAACCATCTCCTCCGGGCTAGCCTCCTCCACATCCCTCCTATCATCTATCATCACGATGGTGACTACCCGGGGCACACCCATGCTGTAGAGCTCGTCATGCACCATCCGGACTATTGCACCGACCTCACTTAGATCGCTAACCTGTATGACCGTGGTGTCGGGCGTCACCTCCGGCTTGTAGCCATGCGCCTCTAGGAGGGCAACCACCCTGGCTATGTAGCGCGAGACGCTAGTCCCCACACCCATGGGCATAACCTTGAGCGAGACTATGGGCATCCCACTATCCCTCCATCAAGCCAGCCCCAGGGGCCCGAGGGGAGGTGCGGCAAGGCCTCCCGGGCTTAGCCCGGCACTAGAGGAGGCATAGCTGATACTTATACCTGCGAGCCTGCCGGAGACACAGCCAAGGAGGAAAGGTGCTGACTACAGCCGAGGCCGAGCCCTCCCCCGGGGCAATGGGGAGCAACACCTAGTCTGAGCCCCCAGGGCCTGCCCCCTGCTCCACTCCTCCACCATACAGCCCTAGGCAGGTGGAGCCCAGCCACTCTAGAGCGTATAGAGGCCTACATAAGCTCCACATATGCTCTGTAGCGTATGTAGCCACAGTACGTAGACTCTATAGAGCAGCGGCCCCAGTGGGGGACACCCGGACCAAGAGGGACTGCAAAGGACTCGTGGAAGAGAGGTGCTGGAAATGGATAGCAAGACCCTAGGCATAATAGCCGTGGCGATAATCGTCATAGCCGTAGCCGCCGCGGGAGCAGCGCTCATGAGGAGCGGCGGTGGCCATACAACCCAGACGGCCACAGCAACAACCACGATTACTACAACAGCAGCAGCTACGACAACAGCTGCATCCACGCAGCCAGGCACTACTACTTCAGGCGCGGCCGCAGGCGGGAAGATCACTCTGATAGGCAGCGGCTCCACCTTCGTATGGCCGGCCATGAACAAGTGGATAGCAGGGTTCGAGGCGGAGCACCCCAACATACACATAGAATACACCGGCGGCGGCAGCGGCAAGGGAGTCAACGATATACTCCATCACCTAGTGGACTTCGCTGGTAGCGACCCGCCGCTGCCACGCAGCATCTGGGAGAAGCACCGTGGCCAGATACTCCAGTTCCCCGTGGAGCTGGGCGCAGTGGTGGTTGTCTACAACGTGCCCGAGATAGGCAATACGCAGCTGAACCTCACCGGCGAGGTTATAGCCAAGATATACCTGGGCGAGATCAAGTACTGGGACGACCCCGCTATAAAGCAGCTGAACCCTGGCGTGGCGGACAAGCTACCCCACAAGGAGATAATAGCTGTGCACCGTAGCGACGCCAGCGGTACCACGCAGATATTCACAACCTTCCTCTCAAAGACCTCCAAGGAGTGGGCCGAGAAGGTTGGTTCCGGCAAGTCTGTGAACTGGCCCGTCGACAAGCTCGGCCGCGGCGTAGGCCAGAACGGTAACCCCGGCGTGACCCAGGCAGTACTCAGCACCAAGTACTCGATAGGCTACGTGGAGCTCGCCTACGCGTTGAAGTACCACATGCCCTACGCTAGGATACAGAACCCCGCCGGCAAGTTCGTAGCACCCACCCCCGAGACCGTATCAGCCGCCTTCGCCCTGAAGAACCCGCCAAGCCCGCTTGACGACTGGAGCAATGTTGCAAAGACGTTCATATACTCTAACGCCAGCCCCGACGCCTACCCCATAGCGGGCCAGACCTTCCTGCTGGTCTGGAAGAAGTGGAGCGACCCCGCAAAGTGCAATGCTATGAAGCAGTTCCTAGAGTACATAGCTACTAAGGGCCAGGAGAACCTGCCACCAGGCTACGCGCCGCTGCCCCAGGTGCTTAGGAACGTTGTGCTAAAGGCTGCCAGCCTCCTGGAGTGCGGCTAACCCCCCGGGGGGTGCCGAGGGGGTGCGGGCCAAGGCTAGAACCAGTGCACGCATTTTTACCGAAGGGTTCCTACCCCGCCTCCGCAGCCGCGACGACAAGCGGTTCTTCATAGTCCACATCCCGGTCTCTATTCTCGTATTCCTCATACTAGCCTCGATGCTCGCAGTGATACTCGTCAAGTCTCTCCCGGTGATACGTCACGAGGGCCTCTCGGTGTTCGTGAAGAACGTGTGGAGAGCGGTCGAGGACAACCCGGAGAAGGAGGAGTACGGGCTCCTCGCAGCAATATATGGCACAATATACACCAGCGTCATAGCTGTGCTGATAGCGGCGCCCCTCTCGATAAGCCTGGCAGTGGCGCTGGAGGAGCTGACCCCCAAGAGGCTCCGGGGCCTCGTAGCAACCCTAGTAGACCTGATGGCTGCCACCCCCACGATAATCTACGGTGTCTGGGCCATGGTCTACCTGGCCCCGGTTATGAGAAACTTCCTCGACTTCATGTACAGGCATTTCGGCTGGATACCTTTCTTCAGCGAGCCCCCGGTGACGGGCTATACCATAGCCACCGCGGGCGTCATGCTGGGCATAATGGTTGTCCCATATGCGGCCGCCCTGATAAGGGAGGCGTACTCTATGGTGCCCCAGCACCTCCGCGAGGCGGCCTACAGCATCGGGGCCACGAGGTTCGAGGTGATCCGGATACTTCTCGGCCTCGTGAAGCCTAGCATAGTTGCTGGCTTAGTGCTTGCGTTCGGCAGGGCTATGGGGGAGACCGTGGCGGTCAGCCTGGTGGTGGGCAACGCATTCGACATACCCGTGGCGGTCTCGAAACCAGGTATAACGGTGTCAAGCCTCATAGCAAGCATGTTCAAGACGGCTAGCTACTACAAGTACATGGAGAGCGCCCTCTTTGCGGGCGGCCTAGCCCTATTCGTGATAGGCCTGGCGGTGAACGTCATAGGGATGCTCTACATAAGGCGCTGGGAGGAGGAGATCAGCCGTGTCTAGGGAGGCGCCACGTATAGACGCCTGGAGAAGGGCTAAGAACGTGCTTGGCCTCGCACTCATAGCCGCCCTGGCCGCGGCGGCTGTAGCGCCCCTCCTCCACATAGTTTACACCGTCGCGGTCAATGGGTACAAGGCTATAGCCAGGTCTGGGCTCTGGGAGTTCCTAACTGCGCCCCCCAGGCCCCAGAACCCCGAGAACCCCGGCGGCATAGGCCCGGTGCTGCTCGGCAGCCTGGTGCTGGTCGCCCTATCCTCGCTGATGGGCGTGGCCATGGCGCTGCCGGCGGGCGTTTTAGTGGCCGAGTTCCGCCGCGCCGGCATCTCCAGGCTGGTGCTGGTGCTCGGACTGCTGCTGGTGGAGTTCCCCACCATACTAATGGGCCTCTACATATACGCTACCCTGGTGGAGCCCCTGGGCACCTACAGCGTGCTGGCCGGCGCACTGGCATTAGCCCTGGTCATGATGCCCTACGTGATTGTTCATGTAAGCGAGGCCCTCCGCGGCGTGCCCCACGAGCTCCGGGAGGCAGCCTTCAGCCTGGGCCTCCCACGGCTCAAGACTGTGTACAGGGTTATACTCGGCATAGCGCGCCGCGGCATACTGGTAGGCATACTGGTCGGCCTCGCGAAGGTGGCGGGCGAGACGGCACCCCTACTCTTCACCCTAGGCGGCACGTATGGCGAGCCCCCCTCGGGGCTGCTTAAGCCCGGGGGCGCGGTGCCCCTTCTTATATACGAGTTTATACAGCAGCCCGGGGACGGCTATCATGAGCTGGCCTGGGGCGCGAGCCTCGTGCTGCTGGTGATAATATTCGCGATAATGATAGCGGCGAGGATGCTAGTGAAGGAGGTGGAGCTCTAGCATGGCCGGCCCGGCGCTCCGCGTAGAGAACCTCAACATATGGTATAGCGAGAAGCATGTCGTGAAGAACGTGAGCTTCGAGGTGCCGGACCGGAGCGTGTTCGCCCTAATGGGCCCCAGCGGCTCGGGCAAGTCGACGCTGCTGCGGGCGCTCAATAGGATAATCGACCTCTACGAGGAAGCCAGGGTGGAAGGCCACGTATACTTCGACGGTATCGACATCTATGCGCCGGACGTCGATCCCACCTGGGTGCGCCGCAGGATAGGGATGGTGTTCCAGCACCCCAACCCGTTCCCCCACCTGAGCATATACGATAACGTGGCCATAGGCCCCCGGCTCAACAGGATGGTTAAGAACAAGAAGGAGCTCGACGAGCTGGTCCGCTGGGCCCTAGAGAAGGCCTTCCTCTGGGACGAGGTGAAGGATCGCCTGCACGTGCCGGCTGCGAAGCTCAGCGGCGGCCAGAAGCAGAGGCTCAGCATAGCCCGTGCCCTGGCGCTGAAGCCCCGGCTGCTCCTCATGGATGAGCCCACGGCCAACCTGGATCCCGTGGCGACGGAGAAGATAGAGGAGCTCGTGATAAGCCTGAAGAAGGAGATACCGATAATCATAGTGACTCATAACCCGCAGCAGGCAGCCCGGATATCCGACTACACCGCATTCCTCTACATGGGCGAGCTGGTCGAGGTGGGGCCGACAAGCAGGGTGTTCACGGAGCCCCGCAGCAAGCTGACCGAGAGGTATCTGCTCCGCCAGATCTAGCCCCCGGGGGGCTCCGAGGCAGCCCCCATCCCTCACCCGGGGCCTCCGCTCCTGCACCGTCTCCAGCCGCGGCCCCCGCGTTGTACAAAGACCTGGCGTCTTGCACGCGGCTCCTCCAGCCCAAGTACGCCCTAAGGTTAATAATGCGCGTACACCTCGGTCGCTTCGAGGTGTTTCCCGGGAGATGAATGCACGATTAAGGGCGCCCAGAGCTGCTCTCCTCCTTCTGGCAGCCACCCTGCTGCTGTCGGCATCTATAGCCGGTATAGCCAGGGCTGAGGACCCCAGCAAGGCGGCCGGCCAGTACCCCGCGGAGCCCCTGGCGGGGCAGCCCGTCATAGTCTACTACCCGGCCGGCGGCCCCGGGGCGGGTAAGGCCAGTGTCGAGGGCAGCATACTCATCAATATATCAGCCGGTGTAGAGGTGGCTAAGCTCCCCGGCTGCAGGGGCTCGGCGGAAATAGATGTGACCGTCCGCCTTGACAATGGGGAGCCTGCATCGAACGCGCTCCTCCTAGTGGAGAGCGCCAGCACCGGCGAGGTCTGCAGCGCCCGGGCGAGCCTTAATGGCTACGCGGCCGTGAGGGCGGGCAAGCCCGGCGAAGCATTCAAGGTCTACGCGTTCTACGATGCCGATGGCGACGGGCTCTACGAGTACGTGGGCTCGGGCAGCGTCGGAGCGGCACAGCCTCCCACGGCCATCCAGAAGGTGGAGATCACAGCCAGCCCGGTGATGAAGGCTATAGAGGAAGCTTTTACGGGAGCTAGCTCCACCGAGCTGAAGATGCCCTTCTCGGTGCCCATGGCCCCCATAGGCGGCTACTATGTTGCCCTGATGCCGGGTCTACCGGCCTTCAACACTAGCCTGCCAGACAATCTATTCAAGTACATACTCTACAAGCTTGACCTCTACGACCTTAGAGGAAAGGTGGTTAAGAGCATACGGGTAATATTGGACTCCCGCGTGGAGTACAACGTGCTTGTGGACGGCAAGACGGTCTACAGCAACAGCTACAGGGTAAAGCCCCTCAAGCCTGGCGCTGAGCTGGCCGACCTCCCGCCGCTCGTGCTGGCCTTCGCGGGGAAGCTGCAGCTAGCAGCAGGCCTTCGGGGGGAGGAGGCGCTCGGGCTCTCGCCAAGGGGCTGGAGCTACCCCGGCTTCAGACCGCTGCCGGTGACCGTTATAGCGGTGGATGATAGGGGCCTCAGCGGTATCGGCCTCTACGTCTCGGTTAACGGCGGCGACTGGGTGAGGCTGGGCCTAAGCGATTACCCCGGCACCTCCGCCCTGCTCGCCGGGATGCGGAGGCAGTGCGGCAGCCTAGTGTTCCTGGTCAACAAGTTCCTCGAGGGGTTCAGCAGCATCCTGGCCCCTTTGGCCAGGGGCTCCCCCTACACCACATGCCCCGACGTGAAGGCCATGTACGGGGAGATACCTGGCCAGCCCCCCGGCAGCTACGTGCTCTTCAGGGCGGAGGCGAGCGACGAGAGCCACAAGGGCCTCAACTCTGTCACGAGCCCCGCAGGCCTCTACTACGTCTACAACAGCGACTCGGATAAGACCGTGCTGGTAGTGGACCCCAGCGTGCCGCTCTGGCTGGCCAAGTATAACGCGGCCCGGCTCGCCTTGCTCGCCGGGAGCAGCCTGGCCAGGGGCCTCCCCTTCCTCTCCGCCTATCTCGAGGAGGCCCTCAGCCTGCTTAACGCCTCCAGCCGGCTCGCGCCGCTGCTGGTGTTCCACCACTGGGAATACGTGGGCGCCAGGTACCGCCTCGTAGTGGTTACGAGCATCGACGAGCTGCCCGAGGCGCTAGACGAGTACAAGCCGGACGCAATTATCCTGAGCAACCTGTGGCCAGGCCTCAGCGCCACGGGCTCCAGCGTTCTCGACTGGGATCTCCGCGACCACCCTAGGGCGTGGAGAGCCCTCGTCAACTACATCGAGGAGAACCACGCCGGCCTCATAGCCACGCATGCGACCCTCAGCGACCTGGTAGTCTGGCTCGGGGACGGCAGGAGGGTCAAGGTGATGGCCCGGGGCCATGCAGGCTACACTCTAAGCGACTCGCTGGACTCGGGCTCGCTGGCGGCCATGCTGGGCCTCCGCCTCATCCCGGTCTACGAGCAGCTCCGCGACACGGTGGCCGAGACCCTGCTCCAGTACGGCTCCGGGGACTCATTGCTGGCGGCACTGGGCCTGCTCCTGGGCTCTACGCCGCTTCTCTACCCGTGGGTGCCCTGGGACGGCAGGCTTGTGGCCACCGACGCGGCCAAGCAGATGGGCTGGAGAGTACCAGACGAGCCCGTGGTGGTGCCTAACCCGTATATGGAGGCCAATGCTAGCATTAAGGCATACACCCTTGTGGGCTGGCAGCTCGGCCTCCCTCAGGCCGGCGGCTGGACGGTGCTGAAGCTCCTGCCCAGGCTGGTGGGGGAGTCGAGGGCCTACTACCAGCTGCTCGACAGCCTGGTGGCCAACATTACGGGGCGCATGGCGCCGGCCTGGAGGGGCGTAGAGGACGCCGCCTCGAGGGGGCTGCCCCTGCTCCGCAGCGCCCTGGCCAACACTAGCATCGTGGACGGGGAGGCTAGGATAGCATTGAGGCTCCGGGCGGCCTCCAAGACGCTACAGCTGGGCCTCCCGGCGGGCCTCAGCGGGGAGCTCGCCGAGCAGCTGCTCCCCTCCCCTCCGGCGAGCCTGGTGGCGGTCTCCCCCGACGGCCTGGCCGGGATAGTGGCGTACGACCGCTACCGGGACCGGGAGCACTGGTACCGCTCCGTGTACTTCAGCTTCGAGGTAGAGGCCGGCTCCAACGATGCTGCCAGGACCCTGCTGCTCGAGGCCCTCGACTGGGCCATGAAGCCGAGGCGGCCGGGCGCGGGGGAGGAGGTGAAGAGCGCAGCCGAGGAGATCCTAGGAGAGCTCGAGAAGTACGTGAAGGGCATCGACTCCAGTGCCGGCCTCGTGGCGAGCAACTTCATCCTGGCCTCGCCGGGCGGCAGCACGCTAGACTATACGCTAGGCCCCGGCACCTACTACATAGCAGTGAAGAGCAGTGGGGGCGTGGAGGTAGAGCTAGAGGGCGCCGCCACGGCCCGGGTAGAGCAGCCCGCGGCTGGCGTCAAGATACTGACTGTAGAGGCCAAGGAGGAGGCCGGGGCCAGGCTGGTGATCCGAGGCAGCCCCGGCCCCGTGGCGGTGGCCCTCTACCGCGCGGGGACGGCGGCCAAGGCAGGCAGCGGCTCCAGGCAGCCGGCCGGCCCGTCAAAGCCCCTCGCCCGCGGCAGCATCTCCGTGTCCTACACCCTCTACAGCGACCACGCGGAGCTGGTCTACAGCGTAAAGCCCGGCACCTACTACATACTCGTGGAGGGCCCACCAGGCGCCAGGATCAAGGTCTCCGGCGCCCCGGCCAGCGACTACGGCGAGATCCTGCCAGGGCTCCGCGTGCTGGCAGTCGAGGCGCCGGCCGCAGCCAGGATAGAGCTCGCCGTCGCGGGCCCGCCGGGGTCCACGCTCTCGGTCACCCTGGTAGGCCTGGAGGCCGGGCCCGCCGGGGCGGTGGCGACGCTCACAGTAACCCTGAGCCTAGCGTACTACCCAGGCTAGCCCCACCCTGCCGGGACCTTTTTCCCTCCCCGGCGCCAGGGCCTGGGGCTGCTGCCCGCCAGCCCGCCCCAGGCTCTACGGGCGTGGGCCGGCCTCCCCGCCGGGGCATGGCAGTATCCTCGCGGTCAGAGCCTCCCCCGCGCCTAGCGCCGCCGCCAGGGGCTCTAGGAGCCTCTCCGCCTCGCCCCTGGAGCCGGCCACTATGTAGGCGGCGGGCCCCTTGCCCGAGACTCCTACTGCGAGCGCGCCCTCCTCCCCTAGAAGGCCTAGGAGCCTCCCCGGCTCGCCCCCTGTGGCCAGCATGGTTGCGGCGCCGTTAACGGTGGCTGCTGAGAGCCAGTCGCCGCTCTCGAGCAGCCTCCAGGCAGCCATGTAGAGCCTCCTGTACTTCGCGAAGCTGCCCGGGTCTATGCTCCTTATGCTCCTCCTCCCCGGCACCACTACTGCAGCGTAGCCGCTCACCCTCGGCATCCTGGCGACTATGGCCTGCCTGGTGTTGTCGGTGGCGTAGCCCCCGCAGCCGCTGACCGCTAGATGGTCGTCCAGCGCCCCGGTCACGGTGAGCCCTGCCCGCCTCGCAGCCTCAACCCCCAGCCTAGCCAGCTCCTCCACCCCCACGCTCACGCCGTGGAGCCTCAGCACGGCCTCGAGGAGCGCGTTCACCAGGGCGCTGCTCCCCTTCAACCCGGCCTCCAGGGGGATATCGGAGGAGCCGCGGGCGCACACGGGGCCGGGGCTGCGGCCCAGGAGCCCGGCGGCCGCCTCGGAGACGGACTCCAGTATAGCCGGGTGTATCTCGACCCTCTCGCCCCTCGTGACCGTGTAGCCCCTGGGGCTGCTGCACCTCCACACCTCGACCTCGACCCAGAGGTCGAGGGCCGCGGCGGCCCCCAGGCCGCCGGTGCCTATAGCGTTCACCAGCCCCAGCGCGGCGTGGGCCCTGCTCCGTGAGCGCTCCAAGGCCCCTGCCAGCCCTCCTCGTGTGGGAGCCGGGTGGGCAAGGGTTTATCCCCTAGAGGGCCCCCGGGCTCCCCGGGCCTGAGGGGACGACAGGTCTGGGCGCTATGCACAGCCACTGGCTCCCCAGGCGCATCATTGTCTCGCCGGGCCCGGTGGAGGGGCGGGCCGACGCCCCTCCATCGAAGAGCTACACCCACCGGGCCCTGCTGGCGGCCCTCCTCGCCGGGGGCGTGTCCCTGGTGGAGAACCCGCTCTGGAGCGGCGACACGCTCGCCACCCTGGAGGCGGTGGAGAGGCTCGGCGCCAGCGTTGAGAGCCGGGGGCGCGTCGCCAGGCTCAGCTCTCCCGGCGCCGCGGGCCTCTCCTGGACGCCCTGCATAGACGCGGCGGAGTCCGGCACCACTATGAGGCTCGTCACCGCGGTGGCCTCGCTGCTCGACAGGCCGGTCCTCGTCTACGGGAGGGGGAGGCTCCACCGGAGGCCGGTCCGGCCCCTCCTTGAGGCGCTGGCGGGGCTCGGCGTCCGCTACCTCGCCTCCGGCTGCTGTCCTCCCCACTCAGTCCAGGGCCCGGCCCAGAGCGGCTCCACGAAGGTGGATGCATGGGGGAGCAGCCAGTACCTCTCGGCGCTCCTCATCCTCGGCGCCGGGCTCCCCGGGGGCCTCGAGGTGAGCGTTGAGAGGCTCGAGTCCAGGCCCTATGTGGACGTGACTGTGAGGGTTCTGGAGGCGTTCGGCGCCAGGGTGGAGAGGAGCGGCTACTCCTGGTTCCGCGTGGCCGGCGGGCTCCGGGCCACCCGGTACCGGGTCCCGGGCGACTGGAGCAGCGCCGCCCCCCTCCTCGCCGCGGGCGCGCTCGCCGGCCGGGTGGGCGTCGCGGGCCTCGACCCGGGGGACCCGCAGCCAGACAGGGCGGTGGTGGAGGTGCTCCGGGAGGCGGGCGCCCGGGTGCGGGTCTCCGGCTCCCTGGTGGAGGCGGAGTCTACGGGGAGGCTCGAGGCCTTCACAGCCTGTATCCGGGACAGCCCCGACCTGGCACCCCTGCTGGCTGCCCTCGCCGCCCCGGCCTGCGGCGTCTCCAGGATATGCTGCGCCGACCGCCTGAGGCTCAAGGAGAGTGACCGGGTGGAGGCGGTGCTGGACCTCCTCCACCGCTCCCGCGTCGAGGCCAGGCTCGCCGAGGAGCCCGGCATGGGCCTCTGCATAGAGGTGAGGGGCCGCTGCGGCAGGCTGCCCGGGGGCGTAGCCTACAGCAGCCACGGGGACCACAGGGTAGCAATGGCGGCGGCGCTGATGGGCCTCGCCTCGGAGAAACCGGTGGTGGTCGAGCCGGCCGACGTGGTTGCCAAGTCGTACCCGGGCTTCTGGGAGGCCCTCCGCGGCCTGGGCGTGGCGCTGGCGGAGGGCTGAACCCTCCCCTCGGGGACCATGCCGCCGGGGTGCAGCAGAGGCCTTGCCTCTGGGCAGGATGCTCCGCCTAACCATATTCGGGGAGAGCCACGGCTGCTGCATAGGCGCAGTGCTCGAGGGCGTGCCGCCGGGCATACCGGTCTCCAGCGAGGAGATAGACAGGGAGCTGGCCCTCCGCCGGCCCGGGAGACGGTTCACCACCCCGAGGAGGGAGGAGGACCGGGTCGAGATACTCTCCGGCGTATACATGGGCCACACGACCGGAGCACCCCTGGCGATGATAATACGCAACCGGGACGTGGACAGCAGCTTCTACGAGCAGGTCGTCCGCCACCGCCCCCGCCCGGGCCACGCCGACCTAACCGCGAGGCTCCGCAGCATGGGGTTCAACGACTACCGCGGCGGGGGCCCGTTCTCCGGCAGGCTCACGGCGGCAGTGGTAGCCGCCGGAGCAGTGGCCAAGAAGATAGCGGGGCTCCACGGTGTAGAGTTCTACGCCTACCTCCGGGGCCTCGGGCACGCCGAGTGCCCCGAGCCACGGGAGCTCATGGAGCGGGGCCCCGAGGCGCTCGAGGAGCTGAGGAGGGAGAGGAACCGGAGCCCCTTCTTCTGCCACGACCCCGACGCCTCCAAGAGGATGGAGGAGGCCCTGGTGGAGGCGGTCAAGGCCGGCGACAGCCTCGGAGGCCTCGTGGAGGTCTGGATCCTCGGCACGCCGCCAGGCCTCGGCGAGCCCCCCTTCGACACCCTTGACGGCGACCTGGCGAAGGCCTTCTTCGCCATACCGGGCGCCAGGGGCTTCGAGATAGGCCTCGGGATGAAGGCTGCCAGGATGAGGGGCTCGGAGGCGACAGACGAGCTCACACTGGGCCCCGGCGGCGAGCCGCTCCCCACCCCGGGCCACAGCGGGGGAGTGCTTGGAGGCCTCTCCGCCGGCGCCCCGATAGTGGCCAGGGTTGCTTTCAAGCCCACCTCGACGATAAGGAGGCCGCTGAGAACCATAGACTGGCGCGGCCTGGATGAGGCAGTCATAACCGGCAGAGGCCGCCACGACCCTGCCATAGCGGTCCGCGCCGTCCCCGTAGTGGAGGCCATGGCGGCCCTGGTGGTGGCCGACCACCTGCTCCGCTGGCTCCCCTGGAGGCTGGAGCACTACCACCGGCTCGAGAGAGGCCTTCTAGCCGCCTTCCCCCCTCCCCCTGGGAGGCCGGACAAGGAGGTAGAAGAGAAGCACCAGAGGGCCCCCCAGGAGCGTGGCGAGGGCCCAGATGAGGGGGGCTAGGCTGCCCCTGGGATACCGGAGCGAGGCGTCACGGTAGACGTAGACCGTCACCGCCAGCCAGGCAGCCAGTAGGAGGGCTGCCAGAAGCAGCCCCAAAGGCCCGGCCACGACCATGTGTATGCTCATGCAGTGCGGCGTCAAGCAGCCCCGCAAACCCATGGCAGCCCCTGCCACCGGCCGGTCTATAGGCCCCAGGGGGCCTCTTACAAGCCCTCCCCCGCTCTC
Organism: Pyrodictium brockii; assembly: GCF_055379715.1. Lineage (NCBI taxonomy): Archaea > Thermoproteati > Thermoproteota > Thermoprotei > Desulfurococcales > Pyrodictiaceae > Pyrodictium > Pyrodictium brockii. The sequence goes on along the minus strand of NZ_AP042401.1, from coordinate 801,781 downwards.
CCGCGGAGCCCCCGGGAGGCCCCCGGTCGGCGTGGAAAAGGCAGCGGGCTACCCCCGAGGCTCGAGGCCGCTGTCGGTGCTGGCCGCCAGCCCCTCCAGCGCCTCCCTGAGGGCCTTGAGCACTTCCCCGGTGTAGGGGTTCAGCCGGCGTATCTCCTCGACCACCCCGCGCAGCCTCTCCAGCCTCGCCGCCACCCTCTCCGTGGAGCGGAGGCTATGCGTCACCAGCTCCTTCCTCTTGTCCGTGGGGATGTCCAGCCTCTCCTCGAGCAGCCTCGCGGCCTCACGGTAGAGGTCGTAGACAAGGTGGTGGAGCACCTGGTTGACGGCCATCACTTTGTCGTGCTCCTCGGCGCTGAGGTACGCTGGGGAGAGTCCCAGCCCGGCCAGCAGCCTCTCGAGCCGGGGCCTCCAGCGCTGGAGCCTGACCGGCACTATGGCTACGGTCTCGCCGGCGGGGCAGTCAAGGGGGCCGAAGAGGGGGTGGAGGCTGGCGTACTCCGGGCCGCCGTCCCCAAGGAGCCCGGCGATCTCCCTCACCAGCGGGGTCTTCACGGAGGCTATGTCCGCCACCAGCATGCTCTCCCGGAGCATGGGTAGGTGTTCGCGGAGCAGCCCGGGCACGGCATCGCCGGGCACAGCGTAGACCAGCACGTCGGCCCAGTCCAGCGCCCTCCCGGGCTCCATGTACTTGGCGCCCACGGCGCCGGCGGCCTCCCTAGCCTTCTCCACGCTCCTCCCGGTGATCGCCACCCAGCAGCCGCCCCTAGCCATGGCGGAGGCGAGGGTCCTGGCCATGCGGCCGTAGCCGTAGAAGGCTACGCGCAGCGCCTCGGGGCAGTAGAGCTGCCTGCACCTGGACTCCCTCGCGAGCAGGAAGTAGATCTCCTTCACCAGGTTCTCCGGGACCCCCAGCCTCCTTGCCTCCTCCACCAGGAGGTTGGCTACCGCTATCTCCCTCGAGGGGTCGTAGACGGGCATACCCTCCCCGCGCTTGACACTGCCCAGCACGTCCGCGATGTTGAGCCTCGCCGCCACGAGGCTGACCAGGCTCCTGTCTATGCGGAGCAGGCTGCTTCGCAGCGCCTCAGCAGCCCCCTCCATCCCCGGGGCTCACCCCTCCCTCCCCGCGAGCAGCTCCAGCACCCTCCTCGCTATCTGCTCGGCCAGGAGCCCGTGCTCCCGGTAGAGGTCGAGCACGCTCCTCGCGCTGTGCCCGTAGCCCCTCGCGGCCACCGGGTACACGGGGGCCGGGTAGCGCTGCGCAAGCGCCTCGGCCACGGCGCCGAAGAGCCCTCCCCTCGGCAGGTGCTCCTCAACCACGACGACAAGCCCGGTAGCCCTGGCCAGCCTCTCCAACCCCTCCTCGTCCAGCGGCTTAACAGTGTGGAGGTTGGCCACAGCGGCGCTGACGCCCCTCTCACCGAGCATCCTAGCGGCCTCGAGCACCTGGGCCAGGAGGGGCCCGGCGGAGACCAGCGCCACGTCGCTCCCGTCACGCAGGATCTCGAGCCTCCCGAGCCTGTACTCGGCCCCGGGGTCGGTAACCAGCGGCGAGTAGTCGCGGCCGACGCGGAAGTAGACCGGGCCCCTCACCTGCTCGTGCACCCTTACCAGAGCCTTGTAGGCCTGCGGCGGGTCGGCAGGCACCACCACGGTCATGTTGTGGAGCACGCGCATCAACGCTATGTCCTCGAGGCTCTGGTGGCTCGCCCCGTCCCCGTGGTCGCTGAACCCGCTGTGGGTAGCCACCAGCTTCACGTCGAGCCTCATCCTATCCACGGTGTTCCTTATCTGCTCCCAGGCCCTCATCATGAACATGGCGAAGGCGGCGGCGTAGGGCCGCTTCCCGGCCAGCGCGAGCCCGGCGGCGAAGTCCACCAGGTCCTGCTCCGAGATCCCGATGTTCACGAACCTCTCCGGGAACCTCTCGCCGAACCAGGCGGTCCTCGTGCTCCTCGCGACGTCGGCGGTGACCACTACCACATCTGGATCGGCGTCGCCTAGGTAGAGCAGCGCCTTGCCCACAGCATCCCTAATGGTGCCGAGGCCACCCGGGCTACTCGGTGAAGCTCCCTGCATGCTTAGGGTCAATGTGCTGCCCCCCGCTAGCCTCCAGGAAGCCTAGACCCTTCCCCCTACGGGTGTAGGCGAGCACCACCGTCGGCCTCCCCGCCACGTCGGCGGCCCTCAGCGCCTCCAGGAGCATCTCGTAGTCGTGGCCGTCGACCTCGATGACGCTCCAGCCTAGACTCCTCCACCTAGCCGCCAGGTCGCCCTTCGTCTTCACGGCCTCCACGGGCCCGTCGAGCTGGAAGCCGTTAACATCAACGATGGCGACCACGCTTCGGAGCCCGAGGTGGGAGACCGTGGCTGCCGCCTCCCAGACCTGGCCCTCGTCAAGCTCCCCATCGCCCAGTATGACGTATACCCGGTGCCTATCCTCCGTCCCGGCAAGCCTCATAGCGTAGGCGATGCCGGCCGCTATGCTGAGGCCCTGGCCGAGGCTCCCGGTGGAGACATCGACCCCGCTGGTGGTGAAATCTGGGTGGCCCTCGAGCCCGTCTATAGCCCTTATCTTCTCCAGCTTCTCTTCGGGTATGACACCGGCCTCGGCGAGAACCGCGTAGAGGGCTGGGACGGCGTGGCCCTTGCTCAGGATGAGCCAGTCCCTCTCGGTAGGCTTCTCCCCGCTCCTCCGGAGCCCCCTGCCGAAGTAGATCGCGACCAGTATGTCGAGAACGCTGAGCGAGGCCCCCACGTGCACGCTCCTCTCAACCACGCCCATCCGCACGACGCGGCGGCGGGCGCGGCGGGCTATCTCGTGGAGCCTCTCGAGCCGAATTCCAAGGGCATCTCCCCCCATTCCAAGGGCATCACCCAGCCCAGGCTCTAGCTGCGATACAATAGGCGGTCCCCTCTGCCTCGATTTTATGCTTCATGTCGCGCCATGTTCCCACCGAGGTGGGAACGGTATAAAGTTCTTTCGCGCGCCCCGGGACACGGGGCCAGAGCCCCCGGAGAGCTGGAGAGAGGTGGAACCCCTCATGGACTGTAGGCTCGTCCTCCGGGAGCATGGGGAGCCGGTGCGCTTCCATATACGCGGCGTCGAGGTCAACGGTGACAAGCCCCTCATAATAGCGGGGCCCTGCAGCGTCGAGAGCAGGGAGATGATAATAGAGACCGCCATGGCTATAAAGAGGATACTCGTCGACGAGCTGGGCTTCACCAATGTGGTGCTCCGGGGAGGCGCCTGGAAGCCCCGCACGAGCCCCTACAGCTTCCAGGGCCATGGCGCCAGGGCGCTTGAATGGCTCCGCGAGGCCGGCGACAAGACGGGGCTCCCCGTCGCCACCGAGGTGTTGGATCCGAGGGACGTGGGGACTGCGGCGGAGTACGTTGACGCGATATGGGTGGGGGCCCGGAATATGCAGAACACCCCGCTCCTCCGCGAGCTGGCCAAGGCAGGGAAGCCCGTGCTCCTCAAGAGGCACTTCGGCGCCACGATAAACGAGTGGCTCTGCAGCGCCGAGTACCTCCTAGCCGGCGGCCTGGAGGAGGTGGCACTGATAGAGAGGGGGACGAGGGGGATAAACGAGTACGCCCGCTTCACCCTCGACATAACCGTGGTGCCAATAATAAGGGAGGTCTCGAGGCTGCCCATAATAGTCGACGTGAGCCACCCCGCAGGCCGCCGCAGCCTAGTCCCGCCCCTGGCCAAGGCAGCCCTCGCGGCGGGAGCCCATGGGGTGATGATAGAGGTCCACCCCAGCCCCGACAAGGCGCTGAGCGACGCGAAGCAGCAGCTCAGCTTCGATATGTTCGAGAAGCTCGCCAGGGAGCTGAGAGGTGCCGGGCTGATATGAGCCTCGAGAGGAGCCGCTGGAGGGTAGAGGACAGCATAGAGGTTGAGATTGTTGTCGGCCCCGGAGCCCGCCGGGAGCTGGGCCGGCTAGCCCGGGAGGCGGGCCCCTACTCCGCCGCAGCCCTCGTGGCGGACGGGGGCGCGCCCAGGGGCCCCCTACGCGACTTAGCCGAGGCGCTGCGCGCCGCGGGGCTCCCCGTCTACGAGAAGACGCTCCCGGGAGGCGAGGGGGTCAAGAACCTCGAAACCCTCGTCGGCCTCTGGGGCTGGATGGCGGGGCACGGGCTCCCCAGGGACACGCTCCTAGTCGCCTACGGCGGGGGAGCGGTCTCCGACACCGCGGGCTTCGCCGCCGCCACCTACATGAGGGGCATAGACTGGGCCACGGTGCCGACAACCCTCCTCTCTATGGCCGACGCCGCGGTAGGCGGGAAGACAGCGGTCAACCTCTCAGCCAAGAATATTGTCGGCGCGTTTCACCACCCGAGGATAGTACTGGCCGACGTGGAGCTCGCAGAGACCCTGCCCAGGGAGGACTATGTCTCCGGCCTCGCGGAGGTAGTGAAGCACGCCCTCCTAGAGGGGAGAGAGTTCCTAGACTGGCTCCGCCGCAGCGCCGGGCGCCTCCTGGAGCGCGACCTCGCCGTGCTCACCGAGGCTGTCAGGAGGAGCCTCGACGCGAAGATGAGGATAGTGGCCAGGGACTATAGGGAGAGGAAGGGGGACAGGATGCTCCTCAACCTGGGCCACACGGTGGCCCACGCGCTGGAGAAGGCCACGGGCTACACGATGCGTCACGGCCACGCGGTAGCCGTGGGCCTCGTTGTGGAGGGTATAGCGGCCTCCCTTAAACTGGGCCTGCCCAGGGAGACGGTGGAGGAGGTCAGGGAGCTGCTCGCCAGCCTAGGCCTCCCCATCGCGCCGCCACGGGAGCTAGACCCGAGGAGCGCTTTGGAGGCGGTGAAGCTGGACAAGAAGAGGCGCGGCGGCCGCATACTGGTCCCCATGCTCCGCGCCGTGGGCGACCCGGTGATAGTCGAGATGGAGCTTGGGGAGGCGCTGAGCCTCCTAGAGGAGGCGTGGAGGATTGCGGCGGGGGCCGGCGGGGAGTAGCCTCCTGGAGAGGGTGGCCTGCATACCCAGGCCCGCGCCGCCGGGGAGGCTCGCGGAGGAGGCCCTCTCGGCCGGCTGCAGGCTCGTCGAGCTGAGGCTCGACATCCTAGGCTACAGCCGCGCCGAGGCCCGCCAGGCGCTGGAGAGGCTGTCCCCGCACGGGGTGCGCGTCATAGCCACCCTCCGCGACGCGGGGGAGGGAGGCCGCTACAGCGGCCCCGCCGAGGAGAAGCTGGAGACGCTCCTCTACATGCTCGACCACGGCGCCTGGCTGATAGATGTGGAGTACCGGTTCCCCCTGCTAGACGAGGCCCTCCGCCAGGCCCCCGGCCGGGTGCTCGCCTCGATCCACGACTTCCGCTGGACCCCGCCCCCGGAGGTGCTCTACAGCTACGCCGGCGACATGCTGCGCCGGGGCGCCGCGGTGGCGAAGATAGCTACCATGGCCCGGAGCCTGGGGGACAACTGGAGGATCCTCGGCGTCAACGCCAGGTGGCCGGGCAGGGTGGCAGCCTTCGCCATGGGGAGGCGCGGGAGGCTCTCAAGGATACTGGCCCCCTTGATAGGCGGGGCCCTCACCTATGCTAGCCTCGGCGACCCGGTGGCGCCGGGCCAGCTGTCCCTGGAGGAGCTGCTCGAGGCCTGGAGGCTCATGGGCGTGCTGGGGGAGGAGGCCTAGCCGGGCTCGATGTCGAAGGGTAGCTCTAGCAGCCTCTTGCTCCTCCTGAACCTCGGCTTCCCCAGGGATAGGCGGCCTATGCATCCGGTGCTGGCTGTGTGCTCCTTGTTGCACGCGTTTATGTTCCATATCCCGCCCCCGGGGTCCCTTATCAGGACTATGCTGAGCTCCTGCACGTCCTCGGGCACCGGGAAGAGATCGTATATCGCATCCCCGTACCTCTCCTCGGCCTCCCTCCTAGGAAGGGTTACCACCTCCACTGGAAGGTCCCACTCCACCGTCTTGTTTGCCAGCTCCTCTATCCTGGCCAGCTCCTCGGGGCTGGGCTTCCTGTCGAACTGGACCACGAGCCTCCCATGGCCCCCCTTGACGTAGGTGGAGGCCGTCCACCTGGCGGCCTCGCCCAGGACCCGGACGACAGCCCCCTTCAGCACGTGGAGAGCTGTGTGGGTGCGCACCTCTACCGGGTAGGAGCCCGTGCAGCCCAATCCCTCCCAGCCTCCCGCGCGCCCACCTCGGTGGGGGAGCCCTGTTAATACCGGCAGCCCCCGGGGCCGGAGGGGCTGGGTACGGTCTGGTTGCCCGGCTCCAGGCGCTACGACCTCGTCGTGGTCGGAGGGGGCCCCGGCGGCTACCCCGCGGCGATCCACGCCGCCCGGGCCGGCCTACGGGTGGCGCTGGTCGAGGAGCGGGCGCTGGGGGGAGAGTGCACCAACTATGGCTGCATACCCAGTAAGGCCCTCCACAGGCTCGCCGAGGCGGCCAGCGTTGCCTCGAGGATAGCCCGGGTCGAGGTAGACGCCCGCAAGGCCCTGGAGGAGGCTAGGAGGGTTGTGGCGAGGCTCCGCTCCGGCCTCGAGAGCCTCATGGAGGGCTACGGGGTTGAGGTCCTGCGGGCCCGCGCCAGGCTCCGCAGCGGCCGCGCAGTAGAGGCGGGGGGCAGCGTCCTGGAGGCGGAGCGTATAGTGCTCGCTCCGGGCACGGTGCCCGCCTATCCCCCGGGCCTGGAGCCCGACGGCCGCCTAGTCCATGATAATAGGAGCATAGTCTCCCTCGAGGACCTGCCCTCTAGGCTGCTTGTTGTGGGCGGCGGCCCGGCGGGCGTAGAGTACGCCGAGACCATGGCCAGGCTGGGGGCCGAGGTAACCCTTGTCGAGATGATGCCCAGGCTCCTCCCGAGCATGGACCGCGACCTCTCCCTGGCCGCGCGCCGCGTCCTCCGCGAGCTGGGCGTGAGGGTCTACACCTCGACGCGTGTAGCCGGCCTCGAGAGGCACGGGGACACGGTGGTAGCTGTGCTTGATAAGGGGGAGAGGCTGGAGGTCGACGCCGTCCTCGTGGTCACGGGGAGGAGGCCCGCCACCAGGGGGCTGGGCCTCGAGGAGCTGGGAGTAGAGGTGGACGAGAAGGGCTACATAAGGGTGGACGAGAGAATGGCCACCAGCGCCCCCGGGGTCTACGCGGCGGGCGACGCTACCGGGCCGCCGCTCCTGGCCCACAAGGCTATGGCCCAGTCCATAGTGGCGGGGGTCAACGCGGCCGGCGGCAACGCCGCTTACAAGCCCCGGGCGGTGCCACTCGTTGTCTACACCGAGCCGGAGCTGCTCCAGGTAGGCTATACGCTCGAGGAGGCCAGGAGAGCGGGTTACGACGCCGCGGAGGCCCGGATAAGGCTGGGGGGAGTGGCCTCCGCGGTGATAGAGGGCGCTGAGGCGGGCCTGGTGAAGCTCGTCTATGACAGGCGCAGCCTCAAGCTACTGGGGGTGGTGATTGCGGCGCCCCGGGCCTCGGAGATCGCCGGCGAGGCGGCGCTCGCGGTGGAGAGGGGCCTCACGCTGGAGGAGGTTGCCGGCCTCATCCACCCCCATCCATCCCTGGTGGAGGCGCTGGGGGAGGCGGCTGCGGCCGCGCTCGGGAGGCCGACCCACTACCTGGTGAAGAGGCGGGGCCGCTAGGCTTTAATAGCGGGAGCCCCGTGGGCCTGCCAGGCCTGGACCCTGATCCCTGGGCGATGGAGGGAGGGCGTGATGGAGCGCCAATGGCTTTGAGCCGGCCGGGGTTCAGCGTCTACCTGACCATCGGGTTCCCCGAGCCGGCCCGGTTCCCCCAGGCCCTCGAGGCCCTCGAGGCCTGTGTCGACTTCTACGAGCTCGGCCTGCCCACGGCGAGGCCCAAGTACGACGGCCCGACGGTGCGCGCTAGCCATAGGCGCGTCGTGGCGAGGGGCCTCCGGGGCCTAGAGGCGCTGAGGCTCCTTGAGAGGACCAGTGTGGGGAAGCCATTCACCCTAATGGCCTACATGGAGGACTATGCTGGGAGCCTGCGGGGCCTCATGGAGGCCGCTGCCAGCGCTGGCGCGGGCTGCGTGCTGCTGCCCGACCTAGCCTTCGACTACCCCGGCGAGCTGGACCGCTACGTCGAGGAGAGCGAGAGGGCCGGGCTCCGGCCCTGCTTCTTCGCCTCCAGCAGGTTCCCCCACGCCTGGCTCCAGCGCTACGCGGCCCTCGACCCGCTCTACATCTACCTAGGCCTCCAGCCCGCCACCGGTGTGGAGCTGCCGATAGCGGTGGAGAAGAACGTGAGGCTCGCCAGGAGGCTTGTCGGCGACCGCTACCTGCTCACCGGCTTCGCCATCCGCCACCCGGAGGCAGCCGCCGCCCTGATACGCGCCGGCGCCGACGCCGTGGTAGTGGGCTCGGCGGTGCTGCGCGCCCTGGAGGAGGGAGGCGTCGAGGAGGCCAGGGGGCTGGCCTGCAGCATCCACCGGGCTGTCCACAGCGCTGCCCGCGGGGCTGCGTAGCCGTGGTGCCCAGGTACTGGTACAACATTGTGGCGGATCTCCCGGAGCCGCTGCCGCCCCTCATCGACCCGCTCGACGACGAGGAGTCGAGGATAGCGCTGCTGGTGAGGATACTCCCCTCCAGGCTGATAGACGAGGAGTACACGCTGAGCAGGCTCATCCCGATACCAGAGAGGATACGCGAGGCCTACGCCAGGGCGGGGAGGCCTACCCCGCTGCTCCGCGCCGAGGGGCTGGAGAGGGCGCTGGGCGTGAGCGGGAGGGTGAGGATCTACTACAAGTACGAGGGCGCCCTGCCCACGGGGAGCCATAAGCTGAACACGGCGCTACCCCAGGTCTACTACGCGCTCCTGGACGGAGCGGAGGAGGTGGCCACCGAGACGGGGGCGGGCCAGTGGGGCCTCGCGGTCGCCACAGCGGCGGCCATGCTGGGTGTCAAGGCGACGGTGTTCATGACTAGGAGCAGCTACGAGCGGAAGAAGCCCAGGAGGCTCGCAATGCAGGCCATGGGCGCCACGGTGTACCCCAGCCCCAGCAGGGTCACCGAGGCTGGGAGGAGGGCGCTGGAGGAGAGGCCCGACCACCCCGGTAGCCTGGGCCTCGCCATAACGGAGGCTATAGAGTACGTGCTTGGGAACCCCAAGCGCCGCTACGTAGCCGGCTCAGTCATGGAGAGCGTCGTTACCCACCAGACGGTGATAGGCCAGGAGGTTCTCCAGCAGCTGCCGGAGGAGCCGGACTACATGGTAGCCTGCGTCGGCGGAGGCAGCAACCTGGCCGGGTTCACCTACCCCGCTATAGGGATGAGGCTCCGCGGCGAGGGCTTCGAGAAGACCCGCTTCGTGGCGGCTGAGTCGGCGGCAGCCCCCCGGCTGACGAAGGGGAGCTACAGGTACGACGGCCTAGACACCGGCCTGGTCCTCCCCCTGGCGAGGATGTACAGCCTCGGCAAGGACTACGTGCCGCCCCCGATACACGCTGCCGGGCTCCGCTACCACGGGGCCGCCGCGAGCCTCTCGCTGCTGCGCAGGCTCGGTCTGGTGGAGGCCGTGGCCTACGGCCAGGAGGAGGTGTTCGAGGCGGCCCGGATCTTCGCCCGCTCCGAGGCCCTGCTCCCGGCGCCGGAGAGCGCCCACGCGATAAGGGCTGTGATCGACATCGCCCGCCGCGCGCCCAAGGGCACGGTGATAGCTTTCAACCTCAGCGGCCACGGGCTCATGGATATCGACGCCTACGAGACTCTCTCCTCCAGGATAGTCGAGGGCAGGCTCCCCGAGCCCACGGGGACCAGGAGGTGACCGCGGCTGTGGCCGACCTCCCCAGGCTGCTGGAGGACCTGCTCTCCGGCCGCGGCATGGGCTTCGAGGAGGCCAGGAGCGTCGCCCTAGAGATGCTCCGGGGCGGCCTGGACGACGTGGCTATAGCGGCGATACTGGTCGCCCTGAGGGCCAAGGGCGAGACAGCGGAGACGGTGGCGGGCTTCTCGGCAGCGCTGCGCGAGACCTGCGTGAAGGTGCCCGCCGGGGGCCTGGAGCCGATAGACACCGCCGGCACCGGCGGAGACGGGGCCCACACGCTCAACGCCTCCACCGCGGCCGCGATAGTCGCCGCTAGCCTGGGCGCCAGGGTGGCCAAGCACGGTAACCGCGGCGTGAGCAGCAGGAGCGGGAGCGCCGACTTCATGGAGGCCCTGGGCTACCGGATCGACCACGGCCCCGCCGAGGCCGCCTGCATGCTCAGCCGCGCCGGCTTCGCCTTCCTCTACGCGCCCCGCTACCACCCGGCAATGAAGAGGGTGATGCCGGTCCGCAGGAGGCTCGGGATAAGGACGGTCTTCAACCTTGTGGGCCCCCTCTCCAACCCCGCCGGGGTGCGCCGCCAGGTGCTCGGCGTCGCGAGGCCCGAGCTGCTCGAGGTCATGGCGGGGGCGGCCCGGCTGCTGGGCTACGAGAGGCTCCTCCTGGTCCACGGCGAGCCAGGGATAGACGAGGTCAGCGTCTCCGGCAGGACCACCGTCTACGAGATCCGGGGCGGCAGGGTGGAGGAGTACAGCATAGAGCCCGAGGACCTGGGGCTCGGCCGCCACCGGCTGGCGGACCTCCGGGTGGAGGCGCCCGGGGAGAGCGTGGAGCGCTTCCTAGCCGTGGCCCGCGGCGCCGGGAGGAGGCAGGACCGCGACTTCATAGCAGCCAACGCGGCCGCGGCAATCTACGCTGCAGGGCTGGCGGGGAGCCTCAGGGACGCCGCCGAGCAGGCCCTCCAGGCCCTCGGGGACGGCACAGTGGCGGCCTACCTTGAGAGGCTCGTGGAGGCCTGCAGGGCTTGCTGCGGCTAAAGATCTGCGGGCTCACCCGGCCAGAGGACGTGGAGGCGCTCGACGGCGCCGCCGACTACCTGGGCTTCGTGGTCGCCCCGTCGAGGCTGAGCCCCCGCGTGCTGAGCCCCGGGGAGGCCAGGAGCCTGGCCGAGACCGTGTCTAGGAGCCGCCCCGTCCTGGTGGCGGCCGGCTATGGGCCCCGCGACGCAGTGGAGCTGGCGGCGAGGCTCGAGGCGTTCAGGGTGCTCCAGTACCACGAGCCCGCGGGCCCCGAGGTGCTCGCCGGCCTGGCCAGGGAGCTGGGCTCGATAGGAGTCTCCCTGGCCCCCGTCTCCCTCTGGGACGGCAGGAGGCTGAGCCCAGACCCCTGCGAGGCGGCGACCGTGGCGCCGGGGCACGAGTACCTCCTAGTGGACGCCGTCAAGGGGCTGGGCCTCCGCTACGCCGGGGGCCTGAGGGCGCCCCTCGAGGCGTACCTCCGGGCGGCAGTGTGCAGCAGCCGCGCGGCAGCCGCCGGCGGGGTGGTGCCGGAGAACGCCTGCCTCGTCGCCTCCACCGGGGTCTCGATGCTCGACGTGAGCAGCGGCGTCGAGGCCGAGCCGGGCCGCAAGGACCTCTCCAGGGTGGAGAAGCTGCTGGAGGTGCTGCGCTCATGCAGCTAGACTGGGCCGGGTGCCGCCGCGTCCCCCTCCCAAGCGCCCCGGAGCCCCGCCGGCTGGCGGTGTGGGCGGAGGAGCGCTACGGCTATGTCGCGCTGCTCGAGAGCGGCGCGGGGCCGGGGGAGAAGGCCCGCTACACCCTGGTGGCCTACGGGGCCCGCCGGGTGGTGGAGGGCAGCCCCCTGGAGGCCTACGCCAGGCTCCGCGAGGCAGCCGCGGGCAGGGGCTGCGCCAGCATCCCCTGCAGGAGCATGCTCTTCGGCGTGGTCGGCTACGAGGCGGTGGCCGGGGCGGAGCCCTGGCTGGCCCCGATGCTGGGCCGCCACGAGTGGCCGGCGCTCCTAGTCTTCGAGCCCGAGACCCTCGTGGTCTACGACCACGCCAGGGGCCACGCCACGCTCTGCCCCGGGGACGCCGAGGCCGGGGAGAAGCCTCTCGGCGGCTGGAGCCCGGCCAGGGGCCCCGTGGAGGAGACGCCCCGCAGGCTCTTCGAGCAGTGGGTGGCAGAGGCCAGGGAGATGCTTGAGAGGGGCGAGTTCCTACAAGTAGTGCTCTCGAGATTCGAGCGCTACGAGTACCAGGGCGAGCCGCTGGCGCTCTACGCCAGGCTGGCGGACCGGAACCCCTCCCCCTACATGTTCTACATGAGGCTGGGGGAGAGGTGGATAGCCGGCTCCAGCCCCGAGCTGCTCGTCAGGATGGACGGGGGGAGGCTGGAGACGCACCCTATAGCCGGGACCCGGCCCCGCGGCAGGACGCCGGAGGAGGACCTGGCCCTCGAGGAGGAGCTGCTGGGCGACGAGAAGGAGAGGGCGGAGCACCTCATGCTCGTCGACCTCGCCAGGAACGACCTGGGCCGGGTAGCGTTGCCCGGCACGGTGAGAGTGACGAGGCTCATGGACGTGGAGAAGTACAGCGCGGTCCAGCATATCGTGAGCAGGGTGGAGGCTGTGGCCCGGCCCGGGCTGGGCTACGCCGACGTCCTGGCAGCGGTCAACCCCGCCGGCACGGTGTCCGGCGCCCCGAAGCCGAGGGCAATGGAGACCATAGCTAGGCTCGAGGACAGGCCCCGCGGCCCCTACGCCGGCGCCGTCGGGGTCTACTCGGACCAGGCGGGCGAGACAGCCATAGTGATAAGGAGCGTCTGGAGCATAGACGACTCCACGCTGGAGACTAGGGCGGGCGCGGGGATAGTCTACGACTCCAGGCCCGAGAGAGAGTACATGGAGACCGTACACAAGCTTGCCGCGATCCACCGGGCCCTGGGAGCCGGCGGCGGGAGGTGAGCAGGAACGGCCTACGACACCCTAGTCCTCATAATAGACAACTACGACAGCTTCGTCTACAACCTTGTGAACGTGCTCGCGGAGCTCGGGGCCAGGAGCATAGTCGTGAGGAACGACGAGATAACCGTGTCGGGGATAGAGAGGATAAACCCGGACAGGATAATAGTCTCGCCGGGCCCCGGCAGCCCCCTCTCCGCCCGCGATGTAGGCGTGTCCGTGGAGGCCGTGAAGAGGCTCGGCCCCAGGATCCCGGTGCTAGGCGTCTGCCTAGGCCACCAGGTGGTGGGCGTAGCCTACGGCGCCAAGGTGAGGCGCGCCCGGAGGATAATGCACGGGAAGACGGACGAGATAGAGCACTACGGCGGCAGCCTCTACCGCGGGGTGCCCAGGGTGTTCACCGCCGCCAGGTACCACAGCCTCGTGCTGGACGAGATCCCCCCAGTGCTGGAGGTCACGGCAAGGAGCAGGAGCGACGGCGAGGTAATGGGGGTCCGGCACCGGGAGCACCCAGTCCACGGGGTCCAGTTCCACCCGGAGAGCATAGCAACCCCCCACGGCCCCAGGCTGCTCCGCAACTTCCTCGACGACCCGTGGTAGAGGCGCCGGTGCAGGGAAGGAGGCAGGGGCGGCCTTGGGGGAGGGGCGTCCTGGAGGCTTCCTGGGGGAGGCTCTCGGGAGGAGCCTGGAGCGCTCCAGGCTGCTGGGCTCTCCACCGCGGCCCGGCAGCCTCCGCGGCGCGGTGGAGAAGGCCCTCTCCGAGGGGAGGCCCGGGCTGCTGATAGAGTACAAGCGGTGCAGCCCCGGGGGCTTCGTGGCCTGGCGCACCCCCTGGGAGTACCTGGAGGCCACGCTAAGCGTGGCAGACGCCTACTCGGTGCTGGTGGAGCCCTACTGGTTCTGCGGCAGCCCCGAGCTGGTGGCCTTCTTCGCCCGCCACCGCCCCGTGCTGGCTAAGGACTTCGCCTCCACCGCCGAGCAGCTCCAGCTGTACCGCCGCCACGGGGCCTCGGCGGCCCTCCTGATACTGGACATGCTGGGGTGGAGGCGGCTGGACGCGCTCTACCAGGAGGCGAGGAGCCTCGGCCTGGAAGCCCTAATAGAGACCACGAGCGCGGGCCCGGCGGTGGAGGCGATGAATAGCTACCCCGAGGCCCTGGTGGGGATAAACGCGAGGAACCTGGAGACGCTGGAGATCAGCTACCGGAGGCTCCTAGAGGAGATCGCCCGGGCCGCCGAGAGGAAGCCGAGCAGGGCTCTCCTAGTGGCGGAGAGCAGCATAGACAGCCCCGGGAAGGCCCTGGAGCTCGCCCGGGCGGGCGCTGACGCGCTCCTCATAGGCACATGGGCCATGAAGAGCCCAGGGGGGCTGGCGGGGCTCCGGGATAGGCTCCGGGGCTCCAGGAGCTAGGGCTTCTTTAGGAGTATCAGCCTGTTAGCCTTCCCCTCCTTAACTATCCTTATGTACCCCATCGCTGCGAGCCTCCGGACGTGCCTCCAGAGCGTGGTCTTCGGAATCCCGGTCTCCCGGAGCAGCTGGCTCTGGAGCACAGAGCCCCCATGCTCCTCCAGCTTACTGAGGATAAGCAGGTCCACCTCATCCAGGCCTGTGGATGATATGGGGGCCGCGGCGTTAGAGGGGACGCCGCCCCCGCCGCCAAAAACTCCCCCACGGCGGGCGAGAGCCAGGCCGGCAGCCACGGCTACCACCAGCACAGCTGCAACTCCTCCTATCAGCGCGGTGCTGGGCCCCTTAGAGCCAGCGGCGGGCGGTGGGCTCGAAGGCCTCCCGGTGGTTGTCGCCGGCCTCATGGTTGTGGAGAGCCGCGTGGTCGCTAGAGCAGTCGACGTAGTTGCAGGGGCTACGGGCGCTGCCGGGGTAGTGGTGCTTGTTGCAGTTGCCGTCCTAGCTGTCGTGCTGGCTGTTGTGGTACTCGTGGCTTTAGTCGCCCTTGTTACACTTGTTCTTGTTGTTGTAGTTGTGCCTCCAGGCTTAGCAGCAGCCTTGGTAGTAGTAGTGGTAGTAGTGAAGGTGGTAGCGGTAGTCTTTGAAGTCTTTGACGCGGGGGTACTTGTAGTCGCAGCGGCCCCGGTCTTAGTCTTTGCCGTGGCGGTCGGCGGCGTCTGGGGCGCGAGCACGTACCGGATGGTGGCGGGGCCCCTCAGGTACAGCACCACCGTGTTGTTCACTGTTGTGGCGTTCACCAGGCCCTCGGGGAGGCTGAGCAGCACTACGCCCGGGCTGACCCTCAGCTCCACCAGGCCGGTGTAGTTCACCAGGAACTGGAGCACACCATTCTGCTCGGTGACGTTGCCCAGGTAGTCTATGTACACGCTCCCCCTCCCCGAGGCGGCCACGTAGATCTTGCCGCCGCTGTAGATAGCGGAGACGAGGCTCCCGCCGAGCCTAGCCTCTATCGTGGCGGGTATCGCTGGTACCGGGGCAGGGTACTCGTTCATCCCCGGCTCCGCGGTGCCCCATATCTCCACCACGACGGTCCCGTCGTCCCGTATAGTGACCACTGGCGTCTTGGAGAGCTCCGCGTGCGCGGCGGCGGAGAAGGCGAGCAGCAGCATGGCCGCCGGCAGCGCTATGCAGAGCAACACCCGGCTCATCGCTTCTCCTCCCTCCATGAGACTCTAGGCGGCTCATAGCTGTCATGATGCGGCGCGGGTATTAGCTTCTTGCGGCCCTCTCCCCGGAGCGGGTACTCCCAGGAACAACTGGTTTGTTCCACCGCTTACGGGACAACAGTTTCCCGCACACGTTCCAGCATCCCCCTTATGAGGACCCGAGGACACCAGGGGACCCAGGCGGACAGGGTGAGGCGGATGCAGGCACGCGCCCATAGAACCGGGCTCCTAGGAGCAGCCGCGCTGAGCGTACTGGCCCTACTGCTAGCAGCCACTCCATCACCGCTGCTAGCCCCGGTCGCCCTGGCGGAGAACGGCCCAGCAGGAAACAACACCAATACCACTACAACCAATACCACTAATAGTAACGTGGCTGCAACGGCAAGCACCAGCGGCAACACCACGGCAGCCGCTACGAACACCACCGCCGGCGCGCAGCTTAGCCCCGGCGCGGTGCGCGCCCTGCTGCTAGCCTACAGCGCTATGATACGCAGCACCCTGGCCAGGATGGGCCTGCTCAACGCCACCCCTGCAGAGATAGCGGCCGCCCTGAACGTCTCGCTAGAGACCGCTGAGACGCTGAAGGAGGCGCTCAACCTGCCCAGAACCCTCGGCAACATGACCAGTCAGCAGGCCGCTGAGCTGCTCCAGAAGGTGGCCTCAGCCTACCGGGCGCTGGCCAAGAAGATGGTGGAGGCCAACCTCCACGCGGCCGAAGAGGCTAGGGAGAGGATACAGAGGCAGATGCAGCGACACCTACTGCTACGCATATCCCATACCGTGGAGCAGCTCGCGAGGCAGCTCAACGACACCCAGCTCGCTGCCCTGGCCCAGCAGCTCCGCAGCATGGCGCTCAGTGGCAACTACACCCGGGAGAACTTAACCAGTATAATGTCGAGCGTGGTGGCCCGGATAGAGGCGGCGAAGATATTCATGATGGCCACCACTATAGACAACGCCACCATAGCGCAGCTGGTCGAGGCAGCCGAGGCTGGCAATGCCACGAGCCTCCAGGATTACCTGGCCAGGCTCAACAAGAGCTTCGCCAAATCCCTCCACCTAGTGAAGACGCTGTCGAAGAGGCTGCGCGCAGCCAACGAGACAGAAGTCGGTGAAGCCCTTGAGGAGGCCCTCGAGAGGCTCGAGGATGCCAACGAGACGGTGGGCCATGTAGCGCTGGCGGCTAGCATAGCGGCAGGCGGCAACGCCACCGCAAACGCTACCGCTGTTATAAAGGGTGCGGTTGCCGCAGCCTTCCAGGCCAGGATAGAGAAGCTCGAGACAAAGATAAGCATACTCATGGAGGAGGCCAGCCTCCTAGAGAACGCTACCAACAACACCATTGTGCAGGAGCTGGTGAAGGCAGCTAAGGACGCGTTGGCGAAGGCATCACGCCTCATAAACGAGTCCAGGGCGGCGCTCGAGAAGGGCGAGATACCTATAGCGGCAAAGGACCTGGGGATGGCGTCCAGCCTCGTGGCCAAGGCGGGCATCTACCTGGCAAGGGCCAACATAGCCATAGCGCTCGGTGGCCGCCTCCACGGCCACCTGGGCGTCGGCAAGCAGGGCCCGGCCAAGCACGCTGCCCCGCCAGGCCTCTCCAAGGCGCTGGAGAGGCTGCAGAGGGCAGTGCAGGAGAGGATAGCGGAGGCGAGTAGGGCTATAAACAAGACCATGGAGGCCGTCCAGGGGATAAACAACACCAAGATAAAGGAGAAGGCTATGGAGAAGCTGGAGGAGGCAAGAGAGAAGCTGGAAGAGGCCATAGACCTGGCCAAGGAAGCCCAGGAGAAGCTGGCGGAGGGCAGCACGGCTGCCGCCTTCCAGCTCTACCAGAAGGCCCTGGTAAAGATAGGGCAGGCTCTCAATGATGTCAGAGTAGCCTCGTGGCTAGCCAGCCTCGGCAAGGGCTTCCGGCCGCCGATACCCCGCCTCCCTCACGAGCATGAGAAGCACGGCGGCTGGATAAAGCCCGGCGAGGCGAATGTGACCGGCAACATAACCGAGGATATCGACGAGCTGCTCGGCGAGGCCAAGGAGCTGGGCCAGGAGCTAGCCCAGCTCCGGAACGAGACCAGCGCCAACCCGGCAGCCGCCGCCCTGGTCCACAGGGCCTCTTCGATGCTCCAGAGCGCTGTAGCGCTCCTGCTACAGGCTAAGGAGCTGGCTAAGAAGGGGCAGACACAGCCGGCCAAGGCCCTCATAAACGTAGCTAAGAACATGCTGGAGAAGGTTGAGCACACACTGAAGATGCTCGAGGAGAAGCTGAAGCATGGCGAGCATGGGGGCGGCGGGCAGAGGGGCCACGGCGAGCATGGCGAGCATGGAGGCCGCGGCAGGGGCGGCCACGGGTAACCCGGAGAGAGGCCGTCGCTAAGACGCATCCGGCCCATGGGGCTACGTTTTTCCCTCTCCTCCCACCCCTCTTCCTCGGCGGCCCACGCACACTAGGAGGCCCGGCTCCAGGATCTCCCGCAGTAGTACAGCCCCGGGCCCCTCGGAGGAGGCTTCCACGTCTTGAGGCGCTGTAGCCCCTCGACCAGGCTCTACGGGCTTATAGGCAGCCCAGTCTCCCATAGCCTGAGCCCCGCCATACACTGCGAGGTCTACCGCCGAGCGGGTGTAGACGCTGTCTACCTGGCCTGGGAGACTCCGCTGGAGAGGCTGGAGGAGAGGCTGGAGGCGCTGAGAAGCCTCGCCCACGGCTTCAACGTAACCACACCCCTCAAGGAGGCCGTCCTCAGCCTCCTCGACCGCGTGGAGGCCGAGGCCGCGGAGATAGGGGCCGTGAACACGGTGAGGAACGAGGACGGGGAGCTAGTAGGCTACAACACCGACTACCTCGGCGTGGCCGAGTGCCTCAGGGGCAGCCGGCCGCGAGTAGCACTGGTCATAGGCGCGGGTGGCGCGGCTAGGGCAGCCGTCTATGCGCTCTACCGGCTAGGCGCGGAGAAGGTCTACATAGCTAACAGGGGGGCAGAGAGGGCTAGGAGGCTCGCAGGGTGGGCCGGCCGCCTCGGCCTAGACGCCACCCCCACCCCCCTGGAGGAGGCGGCGGTGCCCGCAGCCCACGCGGACACAGTGGTGAACGCAACCCCGCTGGGCAGCCTGGCCTGCTGCCCTGACCAGGCCCCGCCCGTGCTGGAGGGGCTCCGCGAGGGCCAGCTAGTCTTCGACATGGTTTACCGGCCTCTGGAGACCCGGCTGCTCCGGGCGGCGAGGGAGCGCGGGGCCAGGACCGTTGACGGGCTCTGCATGCTCGTCTGGCAGGCCCTCCACGCGGACAGAATATGGCTAGGCATAGAGCCCACCCGGGAGCTCTACGAGACAGCCAGAAAGGCCGCGCTGGAGGCGCTGGCGAGCAGCTAGACCGGGAGGAGCATCACCCTCTCCACTCCCCGGATCCTCCTCAGCTCCTCCATGAGGGGCCTCAGCTCAGTGGCCGATGCAGCAGCCACGGCTATATTGATGCAGTGCTTCTCGTCGAGAAGCTGGTGGTGGAACGATCGGACCAGGTGAAGGTAGCGGTGGATCACCCCTATCACTCTGCGCTCGGCTGAAGTCTCCTCGTGGCATACAACGGTTGCTATTATCCATGCCCTCTTCCCCTCGAGGCTATTAGATGCCTCAAACTGTTCTATCATCCTCCTAGCCGCCTCACGTATTCGGATCTTCCAGTAAATCCGAGCCTCTCAGCGTACATGTCTATCTTCTTGAGCAGGTTTTCGGGAATGGATATGCTCACTACGGGCATGCTCATTCATCCTCGGCTGTGGCGCGGTATACTAGTAACGCGATTGCCGACCTAATAAATTCTACATAATATGTTCATGTCTAGTTTAACAAGAAGAATTATTATATGAATGGTGTTTTGTAGCCCTGCAGTGATGAGTGGTGTGAAGTGCTGTGGATTCCTGCATGACGGTTGGTGGCTGGCGCTGCTTATCCTCGGGCTTCTAGTACTATCGCTCAGCCTGCTAGGGCTAGACCAGCTGGCCTGGTTCATCCTTGCAGCGGTTGCAGCTGGATTGTTGGCAAGGTTCACTGTCATGTTGGCAAGGGGCAGGGTTACTGTAGACCTCTTGATGGGGCTCTCCGTCCTAGTGATGTTGAAATACGGTCTTACCTCTGAGGCAGCGCTTGTGGCCACGCTGTACGCTGCGTCGGAGATACTGGAGGATGCTGCGGAGGAGGCTGCAGAGAGGAGGCTTACGAGCCTCCGGGAGCTTCTGCCGCGCACCGCCCTGGTCCGCCGCGGCAACGTAGAGAAGGTTCACATTGACGAGGTGAAGCCTGGCGACGTGATCATAGTCCCGCATGGGGGCATGGTGCCTCTCGACTCCATGCTGCTAAGCGAGGAGGCGGTTTTTGATACATCTATGGTCACCGGGGAGCACGAGCCGAGGAGGCTGACGAGAGGCGACCCGGTAGAGAGCGGCTACATGAATATAGGCGGTATGGCTGTGGGGGTCAGGGCTGTAAAGCCTGCTAGGGAGAGTGCAATCCAGCTACTGGTGCGCGAGGCCCTGGAGACGCTGGAGAAGAAGACGAGGCACCAGCGCCTCATAGAGCGCATCGCCCCCTGGTACATAGGCCTGCTCCTAGCCTCCTACGCGGCTGCATCAGCAATACTTGGCCCGGAGAGAAGCCTAGTCTTCCTCCTGGCTGGCTGCCCGAGCGCCTACATAGTGGTGTCGAGCTACACCTACATGCTAGTCCTGGGCCAGCTGGCACGTCGAGGCGTGGTGGTGAGGAGCCCCAGAGCCTCGAGAACGCCTCCCGGGCCAGGACGGTTGTGCTAGACAAGACCGGCACAATCACCCTCGGCAGCCTTCGCGTGGCTCGCATACACTATGAGGGCCGGGATCCAGCCGGGAGACGATACGCCTCATAGCCTCGGCTGCAAGGGCCAGCCTCCACCCCGCAGCCGAGGCGGTGGCTAGGCTGAGCAATGAGATTGCAGAGGTGGAGGAGGTCAACGAGATCCCTGGCAAGGGCGTGGTAGCCAGGGTTGAGGGGCATCTAGTGGTCCTGGGTAGTAGGAGCCTTGTCGAGGAGCACGCCGGCGGCCTGCCGCCCGGCAACCCTTGCGAAGGGCCCGTAGTCTATGCTGCAGTGGACGGCGCCTACGTGGCCTCGTTCTGCCTGGAAGAAGAGCTGGACCCCGGGGCAGAGCGGGTGGTGGAGACGCTGAAAAACATGGGGCTTAGAGTCGTGGTTGCCAGCGGCGACTCGAGCTCATCGGTGAGAATGATCGCCGAGAGGCTCGGCATAGACTACTACGGGGGCCTACGGCCTCATGAGAAGAAGAGGCTGGTTGAAAATCTCCGGCGGGAGGGCCCTGTCCTAGTAGCCGGGGACGGGGTCAACGACATCCCCATGCTAGCCGCCAGCGATGTCGGCGTCGCCATGGCGCGTATAGCGCTGGTGGCTAGAAGCGCCGACGCTGTATCCACCCGGGGGGCTCCGGGGCCTGCCAGACCTGCTCCGCGGATCCAGGACTTATCTGGCCTCCCTCTACACTGGGCTTGCAGCCGCCACGCTGCTAAAGCTGGCAGTAATTGTGGCGGGCTTAGCGGGCGTCATCTCCCTCCCCCCCAGTGCTAGTCCTCGGCGATGATGGGGTCACACTCGTTGCCGCGGCCTCTGTCAGCCTCGCCGCGGGCTTTGCCTGGAGGAAGGGAGGAAGGCTAAGCTCGCTGCTGGGAAGGCTAGGGAGCCGCCCGCTAGGTAATACTAGTAATACCACAAGACAACGGGAAGAGTATGTCCGCAACAATTTATAATCAAGCGTTAGCAGTATGGTCAGTATGGTACCCGGGGCGAGGCTCTTGGCACCCACCAGTGGGCAGGAGGGCCGCGAGGAGTTACGCAGCCTCCTGGAGTCGATAGCGGCGGTGCTGGATCGCGTGAGGAAATTAGCAGCCTACACCGCCGGGCTGCAGAAGCCGGACGAGTCCAGTCTGGGCAAGGAGGTAGCTAGATTCTACCGGGAGCTGGTCGAGAACGGAGTACCCCCGGACCAGGCCGAGAAGCTGGCCAGCCAGTACCTTCACAGCAGGCTGGAGCAGGCCCGGACCCCGGCTTTCTCCAGGCTCCTAGAGGCACTGTCAACGGCTACCAGTGAGGCCCTCAGCCTCCTGGTAGCCCTACCCCCCAAGGCGGCAGGAGCGGCCACCAAGAGCGTGCTCCGTTTCATATCGTTCCAGCTCGAGGAGCTGGAGAGGCTTGTAAAGGCTCTCCCCGCCCCCAGGGAGGAGAAGGAGAAGGTGCTCCGGGAGATAGAGGACGTGAGGAGGCGCGCAGCCGGCGGCAGCGGCGGGGGTGGTGGACCGGCCGGGATTTGAACCCGGGACCTCTCGGGTGCAAGCCGAGCGCTCTTCCAGGCTGAGCTACCGGCCCACCCTCCTCCATGGTAGTATCTTACGGCCCCTCGCCTAGGGGCTATTTAGCGGTTCGGCCCCCAGTCTGCAGGCCCCCCAGCGCCTCCTCTAGGAGCCTCTCCAGCTCCCCTACGCCGGGCAGCTCGGCTACAAGGCGCGCGTGGAGCGTTATCCTCGCCTCGCCGGCCTCGGGGTCGTAGTCCACGTCGTACTCCTCCACGCCCTGGGTCTCCGGCGACTCCTCCAGCAGCTCGGCTAGCCTCTCCTCCAGCTCCCTGGGGTCCAGGCCCCTAGGCGCCTCGAGGGAGGCTACGAGCTCCACCCCATCCGGGCTGGCGTCGAGGAACACGCTGCGGGTTCTCCCCCTCCGGGGCCGCGCCTCCAGCACCACCCTGGGCCCGTACGGGTCTATCTCGAGGTTCTCCACGTCATTTATGTCTATGCCGAGAGCCTCTACAATGGGCTTGAGCGCCTTCTCGAGAAGCCTTGCCAGCTTCCCGCCCTCTCTCATGCCTTTAGGCCCTCCGGCCCGGCCGCCGGCTGCACCGCAGCCGGCCTTAGGATAAGTGCTGCAGGCCAGTCACATGATATTTTCTTGATAATTAAGGTAATTAATATAAGTAATTTTATTAATGTTCAACCATGTACAGGTATTGGTGGAACACTGGACCAGGGTGGGTATCGGTTGAGGATAACGCGCCGCGAGGCGCTCAAACTCGCCGCCGTCGCTGCAGCTTCTTCAGCGCTCCCACTCTCTATCCCGAGAAGGAGGCTTCCCCGGGCGAGAGCCGGCAGCTCTGCAGCACCGACCTCGATACGCGTGGCCAACACTGCCTGCATTATCTGCGGGCAGAGGTGCCCCATCAGGATATACGTGGCAGAGGTGGGTGGCGAGCAGGTAGTAGCGAAGGTCGTGTACAACACCGACCCTGAGTACGACCGGTACTTCGCAGCCTGCGGCAGGCCCCAGGCCATCCCGGAGCTGCGCTTCCTGCCCCAGCGCATCCGTAGGCCCCTACTCCGTGTAGGAGCAAGGGGCGAGGGCAGGTTTAGGGAGATAAGCTGGGAGGAGGCCCTCAACATACTCGCCGAGAAGCTGAAGAAGTACCTCGATGAGCCATGGCGCATCGTGGTGCTCAGCCACCAGGGCTTTGAAGGCGGCCTGGTACGCTCATTCTTCGAGAGCGTGCTGGGCACCCCGAACACTACCCAGCACTGCGACACCTGCCATGCCGGCTGCGATATAGGCCGTAAACCCATCTTCGGCGCCTATAAGGGCCCCGCGGCCTTCATGCCGGACTATGCCAATGCTAAGCTCGCCGTCTTCATGGGCCGCAACCCGGCCGGGGGCATAGTGGCCTCGGCGTGGACCAAGATGTTCACCGAGGGCCGCGCCAACAAGATGAAGCTGGTGGTGTTCGATGTCCGTGAGAGCCGTCTGACCGAGCTAGCCGACGAGTACTACATAATACCCCCGGGCACCGACCTCGCGGTGAGCCTCGCCCTGCTCAACATCATACTCAGCGAGAGGCTCTACAGCAAGGACTACCTTGTCAAGTGGACTAACGCTCCAATGCTGGTCTACGCGGACACCATGGAGCCCGTGAAGCTCGCCCCTAACCCGCTGATGAAGGGCAAGAAGACCTACCTAGTCTACGACGAGGCTGACGGGAAGTTCAGGCTGAAGACTGAGGCCCTGAGCCCAGCCCTGGAGTACGAGGGCACCTACCAGGGCCGCCCCGTTAAGACCGTGCTCCTAGCCATACGCGACGCCGTCAAGAACTATACGCCCGAGTGGGCCGAGAAGATAACTGGCGTCCCGGCCAACGCTATACGCAGGCTAGCCCACGAGCTCGCCGATGCAGCGCCCAAGGCCTTCATAGACCACGGCTACAAGGGTACCCGCTACTACAACGAGGGCATGCTGAACAGGGTGAATATGCTCATAAACATAATGCTCGGCAGCCTAGGGGCGAAGGGCGGCATAGCCTACCCGGCTGGGAAGCCCCACTTCAAGTCCCCAATAGACATACTGGGCATAGCCAAGACGAAGCCAAGGGGCACCTCGATACCGGGGTACTGGGCCAGCCAGGGCGTGGAGAACATCCGCCCTGGCTGCTGGAGCATGCTCGTGGCAAGGTCGATTATCGAGGGCAAGCCGTATCCGATAGGCGTGCTCTTCATACACCTAGAGAACTTCGTAAGCCACGTCCTAGGGGGCCGTAAGCTGGCTGAAGCGCTTAAGGACGAGAACCGCGTGGAGTTCATAGTAGTACTCGACACAGTGTTCAACGAGACAACGATGTATGCAGACCTGGTGCTGCCGGTACCATTCTTCTTCGAGTACGAGCCGATAACGCTAAACTATGCTAAGAAGAGCTATGTAAGCGTAGTGGTGGACCCGCAGAAGGCCCTGGACCCGCCGAGAGGCGTGGACGCTAGGCCCACCTGGTGGATACTTGTAGAGATTGCGAAGAGGCTCGGCAAGCTGCCCCCCGGTGCCTCGGTGGACCCCATAGCAGTCAAGAGGAAGCAGGCTGAGGAGGCTGGCATAAACTATGCCGAGCTGAGGAGGAAAGGCTACGCCCTGCTCTGGACCAAGCCCAAATACCACCCCTGGGGCGGCAAGCCGCTCCCCACAACCACGGGCGAGCTCGAGCTGGTGAACGTAGAGTGGCTTGCCAAGTACAGGAGCTACATAGGTAAGGAGTCGCCGCTCAACCCGCTGCCCTGCTGGGTACCGCCCCTCTGGATGAGGAAGGGCGGCCTTGCCGATAACGAGTTCGTGGTGGTCGAGTTCCAGGATCCGTTGACAGCGATAAACAACTTCATGAGGTTCGCCAGACTGGTGAGTGACTCGCTCAAGTGGAGGAGGCACTACGGCGTCCAGATGCACCCCTCAAGGGCCAGGAGGCTCGGGCTCAGGGATGGCGACCTGGTGAGGCTGGTGGGCCCCAACGGTGAGGTAACAGCTAGGGTCATAGTCACCGAGAAGGTGCACCCCATGGTTCTAGCAGCACCCCATGCCACAGCTCTTGACGAAAGGGTTGTACCCAATAAGGTTGTGGTTGAGACTTCCAGCGGCACTCTCACGGTCAAGCTATTCGGAGACGGTGGAGGCTATGGCGTGAACAACAACTTCCTGGGAGACCCCATGGTGAGCGTTGTGCCTGAGGAGGGC
The DNA here is from genome assembly GCF_055379715.1 of Pyrodictium brockii. Taxonomy (NCBI): domain Archaea; kingdom Thermoproteati; phylum Thermoproteota; class Thermoprotei; order Desulfurococcales; family Pyrodictiaceae; genus Pyrodictium; species Pyrodictium brockii. The sequence goes on along the minus strand of NZ_AP042401.1, from coordinate 776,867 downwards.
TACAGGGCCGCCCAGCACGATTTTGTTGTGAGGGTTGAGAAGCTCTAGCCCGTGAGGGAGGTGGTATACGATGGCCCGCATGGCTATGGTTATAGACCTTAACCGCTGTGTCCAGTGCCAGGCCTGCGTCATAGCATGTATACGCGAGAACGTTATGAGGCAGAGTGGCGAGGGCCTCGAACTGCCCGAGGGTAATAGCATCTTCTATGCGCGCACCAAGCCCGTCGAGATGCCTGTCGAGGGCGAGCCACTATACAAGACCACCTACTTCATACAGTGTATGCACTGCGAGAACGCCCCCTGCGCCATCGCATGCCCCACCGGAGCCACCTACATAACCAAGAACGGTGTGGTGATGCTGGACCACAGGAAGTGCATAGGCTGTAGAGCCTGCGTTATAGCCTGTCCCTACGGCGCTAGAACAGTGTATCGCGGCAGGGTGCTCACCGGCTGGGTTCCGGCGAGCAGGGAGGCGCTCGCAGTAGGCTATCCCGATAAGTGCACGTTCTGCATACACCGTGGGGGAGAGGGCTCTAGCAACTGGGTACCAGCCTGCGTCGAAGCCTGCGCCTTCAACGCCAGGGTCTTCGGCGACCTGGACGACCCTGATAGCGAGGTGGCGAGGCTAGTTAGGAGCGGTAAGGCTGTGACGCTGGCACCGGAGCTGGGCACCAGGCCCAAGCTCTTCTTCATACCTCCCCAGAGGGTCCCGGCCGTACCCCGTAGGAGGTGAGCACCATGGTCGAGGAGAGGGCTGGGCCGGCAATCGCCAGGGGGAGGCTCGGCGCAGCCGGCTATACGCTCCTAGGCGTGGGCGCGGCGTTGACGCTACTAATGCTCTATGGGATATATGCTTACCAGACACTGAGCAAAGCGTCTCCGCTGCACGCACTAGTGCCCTGGGGGATAATGGTTACAGGCTACGTGTTCTTCGCGATATCCAGCGGCGGGGTGTTCGACGCCCTCGCGATAAGGCTTGCGGTCTACTGTGAGAGGGAGGCGCTGCCGCTGGCGCGTAAGACCCTCTGGCTCTCACTAGCCCTACTAATACCCGGCATAGTGCTGGTATTCGCAGACCTTACCCACGTAATGCACGCCTCCTGGATATACCTTGGATTCAACCCCTCGTCGAGGATAGCATGGAACGGTATACTCTACATAATCTATGCCGTGTTCCTGGTGGCAGCGCTGGTCTACGCCATAGCCCGTGGAGAGGGGGCGCTCACGGGGCTGGGGGGCCGCGCGCTGCTAATAGGAGGGCTGCTGGCGAGCCTAATCCTTGAGTACAACCTGGCCATGGCCTTCGGCCAGAACCTGGCGGTGCCGGGCTGGTTCGCGGCCCCGCTGGGGGTGCTCAACATAGCGCTGGCCTTCCTGCTAGGCGCCGCCTGGACTGGGATAGGGATAGGGGAGATAGCGGTTAAGCTCACGGCGCTCCCGAGGGAGAAGTGGCGCGAGTGCTGTATCCACGGGGTCTCCAAGGAGCTCGCCGGCATGGCGGTGGCTGTAGGCTTCCTGGCGGCCTGGACGCTAGTACAGCAGTACGAGGGCTGGGGGCTATCCAGGCAGGCGGCCTCCATGCTCGTCGGGGGCAGCGTGGCATGGCTCTTCTGGCTCAGCGTGGCCTTCGCCGTCGCTGCTCCGATAGCGCTGGGGCTCTACGCTGGCGCTAGAAGGAGCAGAGCCGCCATGTTCACGGGCTCGGTGCTAGCAATAGTCGGCGGCTTCCTCATGCTCCACTCGCTGGTGGCGGCAGGCCAGGTGGCCCGGCTTGAGGCCCTGCCAGGCTACCATGGGCTAGCCGCAGCCGCTCTGGGCGGCGGCTTCGAGTCCGAGGCGCTCCACGAGCTGCTGTCAAACAGCGTGGAGGCGGCGGCCTTCGTCGGCGGCTTCGGCCTCTGGCTCCTCTTCTACGTGGCGGGGCTGCGGCTGTTAGCGGTGGAGCCCGGCGAGAAGCCGCGCCGGATACTCGTGTTCAGGTAGCGCAGCTATAGAGCCCCCGCCCCCGGCTTTTCCCCCGGCCTCCCCGGGGCCCGCAGTGCCTAGAAAGAGGGCTCCCTTCTCCCAGCCACTCCCAGGGCCCTTCCGGGGGATGAGCGGGGCCTTAACAGCCGACCCTCCCGGGGGCATGGGGAGGGACGCCCTTAGCCGCGACCCCTCCTTCCTTGGCGTACGCGACTTCTTTCAACCCCTGGGCGTGCCGGCTTCCAGCCCGGCGCGGGGGTGTTCTCCGCCGTGTCCGCGGTTGAGAGGCTTATGAGGCCCGTTATCCAGGGCCTCCGGGGGGAGGCAGGCTTCGCCTATATAGCCAAGGCGCGTGAGCTCGCCAGCCGCGGCGTCAAGGTTATAAGCTTCGGGGTTGGGCAGCCCGACATCCCCACATTCGACCATATAATCGAGGAGGCTAAGAGGGCTCTGGATGAGAGGTTCACCGGGTACACGGAGACCGTGGGCATACCCGAGCTCCGGGAGGCCATAGCGGACTATCTCAACTCGAGGTACCAGGCCGAGGTTGGCCCGGACGAGGTGCTCGTCACCACGGGCGCTAAGACCGCGATATTCCTCGCCATAGCCGCGTACCTCGGCCCCGGGGACGAGGTGGTGGTGCCGGAGCCTAGCTACCCCGCCTACCCCGAGGCCGCCCGCGCCATGGGCGCGAGGCCGGTCTTTGTGCCGCTCCGCTGGAAGGGCCAGGAGAGGGGCTTCGAGCTGGACGTGGAGGCCATAGAGGAGGCTGTGACGAGCCGCACCAAGATGATAGTGCTCACGAACCCGCATAACCCGACGGGCGAGGTCTTCCCCCCAGAGCAGGTTGAGGCGGTGCTCGAGATAGCTAGGAGGCATAACCTGGTAGTCCTGGCTGACGAGATATACGACAACTTCGTCTACGAGGGAGGCTTCAGGAGCATACTAACCTACAGCGGCTGGAAGGACAACGTGCTATACGTGAACGGGCACTCCAAGACCTTCTCCATGACGGGGTGGCGGCTCGGCTACCTGGCAGCGGCCAGGCCGGTGATAGAGAGGCTGAAGAGGCTGGCGGTGAACGTGTACAGCTGCGCTCCGAGCATAAGCCAGCGCGCCGGCGTCGCAGCGCTCCGCGGCCCCTGGGAGCCGGTCAGGAGGATGGTCGAGGAGTTCCGCCGCCGCCGCGACGCGGTGGTTGAGGAGCTGCGCCGCGTCCCCGGCTTCGAGGTCCCGGTGCCCCGTGGAGCGTTCTACATCTTCCCCAGGGTTGCCAAGGTGCTCGAGGAGATAGGCATGAGCACCGAGGAGTTCGTCGACCACCTCCTCTACAGCCGCGGGGTTGTGACGCTGCCGGGCACAGTGTTCCCCGAGAAGGCGGGCGAGGGCTTCATAAGGCTGAGCTACGCGGTCAGCGTGGAGAAGATCCGGGAGGGCGTGGGCAGGATAAGGGAGGAGGTCGAGAAGCTCCTGGCCGAGAGGGGCCGCCGCTAGCCCCCCTTCTCCCGGGAAGGGTGGCCCCAGGCGTGGACCGGGGCCTCCTCGAGAGGCTCCTCCGCCTAAACCCCGCCGCGCTCGAGGAGGAGTACAAGGCCAGGGAGATCTTCCAGGGGGAGCGGGTGGAGCCCCCCTTCGCCCTGCGGCTCGACGGGGTTGGCTGGGGGAGGAGGCTCCAGGGCTTCGGGTGGCCTAGGGACGAGAGGGTTCACCGGGCCCTGGCCAGGGCGGTGGCGGAGGCGCTCCGGCTCCTCGGCGGCTGCTGCGCCCTGGTGGTGAGCGATGAGGCGAGCCTAGTGTTCACCGGGGAGCCGCCCTACTCTGGCAGGGTGGAGAAGCTCGTGAGCATCTCCTCCGGAGTGGTCTCTGCAGGGGTTTCGCTCAGCCTGGGGAGGCCCCTCTTCCTCGACGCTAGGGTGGTGAAGCTCTATTCCGGCCGCGACGCGGCCCGCTACCTGCTCCACCGGGCCCGGGTGGGGCTCAACAACTACGTCTCCAGCATCTACCACGCGGCGTCGCCCAGAGGGGCCGGCCGCACGCCGGGGCTGCGGGAGATGATAGGCGAGCTACGCCGCAGGGGCCGCGACCCCCTGGAGGAGCCCGCCTGGAGGCTCGTCGGCAGCTGCCTGGTCTACGCCCCGTCCCGGAGGCTCGTCGAGCCGCCCGGCGTGGTGGCGGAGAGGAGGAGGCTGCTGATACTAGACGGCGGGCTGGAGGCCTGCCTGGAGGCCCTCGGGGCCGGCGAGGAGCTATAGCCCCGGGGGCTCCTCGGCTGGACCCCTCGGGGGAGGTGCCTGCTCTTGGCCCTGCGGGGCGTGGAGCCCGTCGTGAGAAAGCCCTGCCGCGTCGTGGCTATTGTGAGCGGTGGCCCGGACAGCTTCGGCTACATGGTCCAGTGGCTCGCCAGGGGCTGCAGCGTGCACGCGCTCAGCTTCAACTACGGGCAGAAGGGGAGCAAGGAGCTCGAGGTGGCTAAGCGCCTCATAGAGGAGGCGAACCGGCTAGCCGAGTCCAGGAAGGGCTGGGGCAGGGTGGTGGAGCACAGGATAGTGGATATGAGCTTCATGGCCGAGCTGTGGAGGGGGAGCCAGCTCACGGACGAGAGCATTGCGGTGGAGGAGAGGTACCAGCCCACGGTGGTGGTGCCCATAAGGAACGTGGTGATGCTCAGCATAGCGAGCGCCTACGCCTACAGCCTGGCCCAGCAGCACCCGGGCGAGAGCGTCTACGTGGTCTACGGCGCCCACTACAACGACATAGCGCCGAGGAGCGACACCTGGGAGCCCCTCTACCCCGACTGCAGCCCCGAGTGCCTGGAGGCACTGCAGACAGCGCTCCGCATCTGCCACTTCCGGGGAGAGAGGAGGCTCGAGATCTGGAGCCCAAGCCGCGAGGGCCTAACCAAGGCCGAGGGCCTCAAGAGGACCTACAGCCTCGTAGGCGACCTGATCTACGAGACCTGGAGCTGCTACCTCTCCGGCCGCTACCACTGCGGCCGCTGCGAGAGCTGCAGGAGCAGGCACAGCGCGTTCCTCGAGGCTGGGCTGCCGGACTGCACCCTCTACGAGACCCCGCCCGGCGACCCCAGCGAGTTCGTACGGGTCGGCGACGCCTACGTCCACAGGAGCTGCAGGAGGCTAGCCGAGCCCCGGAGCGCCTAGACCACCGGCGCCGGGACCCCTGGCCGGCGGGCTGGGGGTAGGACTTATTGGGATGTACCCGTGGTAATATTTATGGATACATGCCCAGGGCCCTTGGGAACTCTTGGCTGGGCAGGGCCCTGGGGCGCCACGGCGGGGGTGCCTTGGGAGGGTGGAAGCTAAAAAGAGGTCAGACCCTGCTACGCCCACGCTGCTCCCTCCCCGGCCCGATCTCGGGGCGGTGGGCGTAGCCGCGGCGGCCGCCGCCCTTATACTGGTTGGAGGCTCCCCCCTAGGCCTGGCCATAGTCACGGGGGCTGTGGTCGGCGTAATCGCTCTTCCCCTCTTCCTCCTCTTCCGCGAGATAGCCCTCTTCCACAGCCGCAGAGTGCTCCGGCCCGAGGAGGCCGGCCTCGTGGCCGAGTGGCTCCAGGCTGCGGGAGCAGCGGTGGGCGCGGGGAGCGTGACGGTCCTCTACACCTATCGGCGGGGGGCGGGCCTGCAGGTCATGCAGCTCGGCTCCACGGCTCAGGGCGAGCATATACAGGGGAGCCTGCTCGCCCACATCCACCGCGCGGCCTGGAACGCGCTCCCCGCCGCCTTCAGCTCCGGCGGCAGGGTCTACGTGGCGGTCCCGGCAAGGATAATGGAGTGGCTCTACAGTATAGCCGGCAAGAGCCGCTCCACGGCCTATCTGAGGCCCCACAGCAAGGGGGAGGTGAAGACGGTCTACCGTATACTGAGGGAGCTCGCCCAAGCGGCCAGCCGGGGCGCCAGCCGCCTCTACACCGCCTACACAGCTACTAAGGCCTTCACGAGGCTCGTAGTATCTGGCGCTATAAGGCTCGACCCGCAGATCGCGGACAAGGTGGACAGCCTAGTTCCCGCAGAACCACCCTGGATACGCCACAGGGTGGTTAAGCAGCTCCGGGAGGAGATGGCGAACACTATACCGCCCTAGGCCCTAGGGGGTCAGCGGCGAGAGACATGCAGCCCGGGCAGCCCCTAGAGGGGCTCCGCCACGCCCCGGGAGACCCCCGGGATAGCGGCAAGGGTGGGCTCATCACCCCCTGCCGGCCATTGGGGGCTCGGAGCGGCAAGCGGTCCACACCCTCCAGCCCTCTTCGGGCGAAAAGCACCTCCTCACAGCCCCACGGGGCCTAGGGTGTAATAACGCCCCGGGGGAATCAATCTCGCCCCCGGGCCAAGGGCTTCTCCCAGCGTGCCTCCAGGGGGCCGCCGGTGAGGCACCGGGATCAACGTGCAGCCCCTGCCCGGGGCAGATTGCGAGGCCCTCCTCCGCGTCCCCCGGGGGCCGGTGCGCGGGCCCGCCGCCGCTGAGGCGGCCCCTCTCCCCGGCCCCAGCGCGTGATGAGGGGTAGCAATGCCGACCCCCGCTCCGGGTGGGGAGCCCTAGTGTGGCTGACCCCTGATCCCAGACCTCCATCACTGTGCCCGCGGCCGCCCCCATGTAGCGGCCCGGGCGCCTCCTGGCGATGTAGCTCGCCGCGCTGCCGCTGCAGTGGATCGGCGCGACCAGCCCGGCGAGGCTGGGGAGCTTCTCCACCTCCGCCGGCGGCGCCCCGTGCAGGCCCCTATGGCTAGCTCCGCCTGCCGGCTCCTAGCGCCTGGAGGGCGGCCTCGAGCCTAAGCCCTCGGGGCCCCGGTACCCGTGCCCGCTTTGCGGGCGGTAACTAGCATTACGGGGGCCGCCTTCCTCACGCCCGGGGGCAGCTGGTTGCCCGGGCTCAGGGGCTTCCTGGAGGACTACGCCGCCGCCGTCTACCGAGAGGCCGCCGGGTTCCTAGAGGCGAGGCGCAGGCTCCTGGCGACCGTAGAGGGTAGGGATCTCTCCGAGCTAGTCGACCTCGGCCCTGCAGCGGAGATGCTGCTCGGCGGGTTCCAGGCATCCATCCACAGGGAGCAGAGGTACCCCCCGCGGAGCCTCGCCCGCTTCTACCGCGACGTGGTAGGCGTGTACGTCGCGCAGCCCGAGAGGCTAGCCGCCCGGCTGCGCGACGGCCTCCCCCTCCGGCTGGCCGGCTGGGGGATCCGGGTAGCCTCCTCCAAGACCAAGCCCCTCGCGGCGATCGAGGCGGTCGCCGACGCTGCCCGGGCGCTGCTCGAGAGCCTGGGAGCCACGCCCCCGGAGCCGGGCCAGCTCGACACCGGGGACCCCATGTGGGCCCCCGAGGCGCTGCACCGCCTCCTCACAGCCCTGATCCGCGGCATGCCGCCCTACAGCCGCGAGGCCCTGGTCCTCTACAGCGCCTCCGCCACGGTGACGGGGGCGCTGCTCGAGAGCCTCGGCGCCGGGGGGCTGGAGGACCTCGGCCTCGAGGAGCACGCGGAGCTCCCCGGGCCCCAGGGGGACCCTCGTAGGAGGCTGCTCCGCGCCCGGGAGAGCTCCCCCCTCCACCGCTACCGCTGCCTAGTCTACGCGGGCGCGAGGCTCCTCGGGCTCCGGGAGCTGGAGCCCTTCTACACCCTCCCCAGCCCCATAAGCGACCTAGTGGACGCTGCGCTCCAGAGCCTGGAGGCCTGCCCCGCGGAGCGCCGGGAGCTGCTCCAGGTCCTCGCCGGCCGCGCCGCCCGGAGGCTCAACTGCCTCCCCAGGCTGGGCTGCCCCGTGGAGCCCCCCTGCCTCCCCGCCGGCCTACACTGGCTCGAGGCCACGGCCGCGCTGGACGGCGATGTCCTGCGCCTGGACGGCCTCGAGGCCGGTGTGGGCGAGACTATGGACGCTCTGGCGCCCCTCATGGCTCACGGTCTGGCCCTTGTCGAGGTGGAGGAGGCTGATGGCGAGAAGAGGCTCCGGCTGGGGCTGCTGCAGCCCCAGCGCCCCCTGCCCCGCTAGGCTTTACGCGTTACGCGCCCACCCCAGGACCACTAGGAATATAGCAGACGGGACACCGGATAGGAGAGGAGCGGGTGGGAGCCCGGAGGACTCTCCCCTCCAGACCCCCGGGTCCTCCGCGCGCCCTCGTCGACACCCCACTATTTTGACGCAGGCCGCCGCTCCCAGGGCCCTCTTAAGGCTTTCCCCGCCTCTCCTGCCTCACCCCTATCCCAGGTATCCTGTTAACCATGTGGACAAGGTCGAGGCCCCTTACCTCCGAGTAGCCTGGCCCGGGCTCGCCGCCCAGGAGCCTCCCGAAGCCCTCCCGCAGCGCGTCGTCAACGCTCTCCGCCACCTCCTTCATCAGCTTGCCCCTGAACATGTCCAGCCTCCCGGCGAGCGCTACTAGGAGGTGGAGCTGCCCCTCCTCCACCAGCTGCTCGTTGGACTCGAGGTCCAGGGGCTCCTCGAGCCCCCGGGCTACGAGCCAGGAGCCCCGCAGCCTCGGCTTCTCCAGCCTCGGCGTCTCGGCCAGCAGCCTCCTGGCCGGGGGCCTGTAGGCGGCGTAGCTTCTCCTCCCTACGGCTAGCCTCCTGGCCTCGCTGGTCGCGTCGCGGGCCCGGTAGTCCTCCATGACTATTACCGTGTCGGCGGAGGCTATGAGGGGGAGGGAGCCGCTAGAGACTATCACCAGGGAGACCCCCTTCTCGGCCATGGAGGCGGCCTGCTCGGCTATCGTGGTGACCGTCTTCCTCCGTATCAGGGGCTCGGCGCGCTCGTCGTAGAAGAGCAGGTTCGTCGCCGAGGTGTCCTCGTCTACGAGTATGAGCCTGGCCCCCGCCTCCACAGCCTCCTGCACCGCGGCCGCCATGCTTGTAGCCCCGCTCGCGTCCCGAGTGGTGAAGCAGCCCGTGTCCCTGCCGCCGGGGAGGCTGTGGATGAAGCTCGATATGTCCACGCACTCCACGCTCCTCCCGTCCTCCGCTCGGACCTTGACGGCCTCCCTTATCGTCACAACCCTCTCCCTGCCGTCGCCGGGCACGTGGTTGTAGATGCCGCTCTGTATAGCCTCCAGCAGCGTCGTCTTCCCGTGGAAGGCCGTCCCCGCTATCACCGTGACACCCCTGCGGACGCCCATACCCGTCACCGGCCCCAGGCTGGTCTCGATCTCCACCCGGAGGCTCGGCGGCGACTCGAAGGGCACAGCGCCGGGGAGTGGGTCCTCGCAGCCCCCGCAGCGCCTGGGCAGGATGCTCCCATCCCCCACGAAGGAGACGAGCCCCATGCCGGGGAGCCTGGAGCGTATCTCCTCCTGCAGTCTCCACGCCTCCACGTGGCGTCTCAGCCCCTCCATGTCCACCCTCAGCGCCTCCTCTACGGCGCGGGGCAGCCTCTCCAGGAGAAGCTCCTCGGCCGCGTCGCCGAGGACCCGGCGCCTCCTGCTGGGCAGCCCCGCCCAGACGCGGAGGACCAGCCCATCCCTCCCCAGCTCAGCGCCGCTCCTCCGCAGCATCACCGGCCCGGGCCGAGGCACCGCGAGGAGCCCACTGTGGCCCTCGCCGAGCCTCGCTGAGTAGCGGCGGAGCGCCTGGTGGAGCCTCCGGTAGATGTAGTCAGCGGCCGCCACCGGGTGCTCGAGCGCCCACCGGGGCAGCCCCGGCCTGGCCTCTATCCTCACAACGCTCGGCGGCGCGAAGGGGTCCCCCTGCACCCTCACGACGCGGATGAGGAGGCCCCGGACCCTCTCCTCGGCGCCCCTGAGCTCCCTATACGCCTTGTAGCCCCGCCCGTCTATCACGCGGAGCACGCGGCTGATGCTAGCGCCCCTGGCAGCCAATGCTCACCCACGCCGGGGCCCCGAGGCCCCCCCGGGCGGCTAAGGCTCCATCTCCCCCAGGGCCCCGGGGGCCCGCCGGCTGCGCGGCAAAGCCTCATAGCGGGTCTACGCGCCCGCAGCACCCCGGAGGCGCCGCGGGGGTGCCAGGCAGGGGGAGAGGGGGGAGGGGAGGCCGCCGGGGCCCCGGCGCGAGCAGCGAGTTTCTCAGCCAGGCTAGCGAGCAGGTCCAGCCGGTGCACGGCCAGGGCTTCTTCTACGTGGGCTACCGCTACATAGCCTACTACCTCGTCTTCGACTACATAGACCCCCTCGGCTACTACGACGCCGTGCTGAGGGACGAGAGGCTCTACGAGGAGGAGACCACCAAGCTCTACTACAACATGCAGGAGCTGGTGGACCAGGAGGAGGTCGTGGTCAACGGGGAGAGGGTGAGGCCGAGGGTGGAGATGGTTGATATAGGGTTCCGGGGGAGCAGGAGCAGGGTCTTCATAGTCTTCGCCCTCCGGTTCCGGGCCCCGCTCCGGAGGGGCCGGAACGTCTACGAGAACAGGTACGAGCCCGAGGAGATAGAGTACAGCTACGAGGCCTACTGGGTCTTCCCGCCGGGCTCCAGGGTACTCTCGGTCGACATGGGCCCGGGGAGCGAGGACTGGGACATTGTCGGGGAGAGCACGCTGGCGATCTACGGCCGGCGCGGCGGCCGCACCGGGGGCTATGAGAGGATAGAGTTCCAGCTCCCCTAGCCCCCGGCCTCCACGTAGACCCTAACCTCCCTCGGCACCAGCCTGCCCGCTCTCCGGAGCGCCTCGGCCCCGAGGAGGGCCCCACCGCCGTCATCCATGTAGTATGCCTCGAGCCTCCCGGCGCCCGGGTCGGCGTAGACGTAGAGGGTGCCCCCACCGCCCCTGCACACCACGGCGACCCTCGTGTGGAGGGCCAGCGCGTCGTCAACGATATCCATGCAGGGCTTATCCCCCGCCCTTACCTCCACCGCCCTCCCCCTGGAGGAGAGCGCTGCAAGAGCGAGGACATTGAACGTGTCCGAGAGCCTCAGCCCCCTTACACGCAGCATCTCCATGAGCTCCTCTAGGTCCTCCTCCCCCGCAGCCTCCACGGCCTCCCCGGGGCCTGCCGCGGGCCCCGCCTCCTGCTCCGCCGGCCGCGCGGCGGCCTCCCCGGGGGCGGGCTGGGGGCCGCCGGCCCCCTCTCCACGCCCGACCCCCGCGAGAACGGCCCGGAGCCTCTCCAGGCCCCCGGGCACGACGGCCTCCGGCCTCTCCTCGGCATCCACTGCCACCTGGTGCTCGGTCAGCTCTATAATCTCCACCACGCCCCGCCTATCATCCGCGCGCCTGGCCAGGAGCTCTAGGCACTCCTCTCCAGCGGCCACGGCGCCGCCCGGGGCGGCGGCTATGCACGCCAGCAGGCTAGGCGAGGCCTCCAGGTAGACCTGGAGCCCCTCTGGCGTGTAGTAGACGAGCCTCAGCCCCTCTTTCCCGAGCCCGCCGAGGGCCTCCGCGATGGCTTCCCTCAGCGTGCTGGGCCCGAGCTGTATGAATCCCCTGGTCCTCCCTCTCGAGACGAACATAGCCGAGGAGCCTCGGTGAGGTCCCGCCTACCCCTAAGCGTGACTATACGAGGGGCTACGCCTAGCCCCGAGGAGGGCGGCCACGTGGCGCGCTAATATAGGCTCGCCGTGGGGGCTCGAGGAGCATCCCCAAGACGGCCCTCCTCGGGGCAGCCGGGGCGGCTACGGCTAGTGCACCACCTCGACGCCCAGGATCTCGCTCACCCTGCCAGAGCGCTCTATGATGGCCGTGTCGAAGGTAGCTATGGAGAGGCAGCCGAGCGACAGCGCGGCCAGGAGGTGGAGCAGGCTGCCAAGCCTAAGCCGGATGAGCCCCCCGTAGAGCTGGGCCTCCCGCACAATTCTGTTGTAGTCCGGGTCCCTTACCTCGGCCCCCGCGCGGCGTATAGCGTAGTCTGCTAGCGCGTAAACCCCCTCAAGGCCCAGGCCGGGCCTCCTGGAGGCGATTAGCGCGACAAGCTCCGCCCGGGCCAGGTGGGAGGATACGAGGGCCCTGCCACCCCTCCGGAACTCCTCAAGCAGCTCCAGGGCGCGCTCGCGGAAAGCACCGTGCTCCTGGGCTAAGGCGAGCAGGAAGGTTGTGTCAAGGTAGATGCAGTCCCTCAAGTGGGGTAGTCACCCTCTCTCCCGCTCAGCGGCAGCCTCCAGGGGCTTGGGGGCTCGACCGGGGGCCCGCCCTCCCTCATGTAGCGCTCCACGAGCCTCCTCGACTCCTCGAGCGCCCTGACAACGTCTACCAGGTGGACGGCGCCTGAGACCGCTATAATCCTCTCCGCGTGCTCCCGGCTACCCGCTACCCCGTGCTCGACGAGCCTGAGCGCAAGCCTCCGTATAAGCCGTTGAAGCCCATCGCCGCCGGCCATGCAGCCAGGCCCCCCGGGCTGCTCCGCTAGCTGAGCAGCAGCGCGAACACCGTGGCCAGGGGGACTATCCCGGCCAGGGCGGCTGCCGTCATGTCGGCGCCCAGCAGGTAGGCTGACGCGAAGTAGATGACTGCTACCGAGGAGCCTATAATCACCTTGAGCATGGTCTTAAGCCTTCTCAGAGAGTTGGGGCCAGCGGTGATGGGGGCTGCCGCGGCCCTCTCAGCCTCTGCGGGGGCTGCAGCCTCTTCGGCCACCTTCTCCCCTACAGAGGGCTCCGCAGCGGCTTTCACAGCCTCCACCCGTGACACCGAGAGGCTGAGCATGGTGCCGCAGTTGGGGCAGGGCTTCCTGTTGAGCACGTGGCCGCAGAAGGGGCAGACGGGCTGTGTAAAGGGTGTAGTGTGCCCGCAGCTAGGGCACGTGGCTGTGTAGACGTCGAGCACTACCCCGCAGGAGGGGCACCGGAGGGGTTTGCCCTCCACAAGCCTGCGGACCGGGTCGAGGAGGGAGGACACCCCCGGGTACTCGCCGAGCGCTATGAACGTGAAGCCCCCTCCCACGTCCGCCACGAGGACAGCTCTGCCCTTGTACTCGCCGAGCGCTACCCTCGCTGCTATCTCGCCCCCGGGGATACGCTGGCGGAACGCCTGGAGGTAGGCCGAGGCAATAGCCGCCAGCTCGTCCGCAGCCGCCTCGTAGTCCGGGTTCCTAGCGTTGACGGCGTAGGTGAAGCCCTCGTACGCGGCCACAGTGACATCTATGCCGTCGACGGAGGAGGCCAACGCTATAAGCCTTGTGAGAACCTCCTCCGGCGACTCCGCTTTGGCCCTCTCCTGCGCTGGCACGGACAAGGAGCCCGGCTCCCTAGCTTGGTGCACATGCCTTGGCTTTTTAAATTGCTTAGCCCCGGCAATGGGCTAGTCCCACGCCTCCACAGCCAGAACCATGGTAGCCCCGTCAATTCAGCCACACAGTTAATCGTAAAATACATGTTGCCGTGGGCCGCCGCTTAGAAACGCGGCTGCAGCGCCGCCAGAGGGGTGGCCCCGAGATGCCCCAGAGACCGCTTACAGCCGGGAACGGCGGCTCAGGAATGCGGCTCCGGCCCTTCGCCGTCCTGGCCGCGCTGGCTGCCCTGGCCTCTCTGGCGGCGCTTGCAAGCATGCTCTCCCCCGACAAGCCCGGGCCCAGCGTGCTGCTGACAACAGTCGTCCAGCCCTCGGGAGGGGTGCTAGTAGACGTCCGGCCCAGCGTCCGCCTCCCGGGCGCAGCCCAGAGCGCCAGGGTGGATAGGTGGCTCACGCTCCTCTGCCGGAACAGCAGCACGGGCACAGTGGGCCTACGGGTGCAGCTCGCCGACAGGGACGTCGTGGAGGCCAGGCTTGACGGGCTTAGCATCGTCCTTAAGGGGCCCCGGGGAGAGAGGCTTGGCGTGCTAGACGCCCTTCACCCGGCCCTGGATGTAAACATCTCCTGCGGCCCGGGCGGCCTAGCCTGGGTGGACGCCCTCGTGGAGTACAGGCTCCGGGGTAGCCCGGGCGACGGGGGCGAGGTGCCGGTGGTACTGGCTGTTAGCGTGTACAAGGCCCGGGAGCCCGGGGAGTAGGCGGCCCAGGCGCGCCGGCGCTCCCGCAGGCCTCGCTAGCCCCATACCGGATGATTAACAAGGTTAATAAGGAGAATGCGCGGGGACGCGTGGGGGAAGGTCCCAGCAGGCCCGCTGCAGGGGCCGCTAAAGCCCTGGGGAGCGTTGACGGGCCTTGCCGACAGGCTCCGTGACGCCTGGCCCGCTGCTAGGCGGCGGCCCGGGCGAGCCTCTAGTGGTCCCCCTCGACGCGGAGAGCATACACTCGCTCATAAGCGACTTCAAGCGTGTGCTCTCCAGGATAGAACTTGTGGAGGAGGTCGGCGACGGGTACGTCGTTCTCCGTGTCCCCCGGCGCTTCGGCATCCTGAGGCTCGGCTCCAGGCCTATGCGGCTGGACATGCACGTCTATAGGCTCGAGAACGCGCTGGTGGTCCTCCTGGGCCGCGGCGCCGACTCCCTGGTCCTGGTGGTAAGTATAGCTGATGTGGGCGAGGGCGTGCACATAGTTGTCAGCGGCGGTGGCAGCGGCAGGCTATCCCCGGCGGCGGGTAGCCTGGTTAGGGGCGTGAGGGAGGCTATAGCGGGTGTAGTCGAGGAGGCCTGGCCCACGGTGAGCCTCTCCGGCGCCGACGACGAGCTGGCCGCTGCGGGCGTGCAGGACGCGGCGCTGGTGTTCTATGACAGCTTCACCCCCGTGAAGAACGTGCTCGTCGAGGCGGCGTACCGTGTCATAGCCGCCCTGGGCCCCGGCGAGTACCTGGCGGAGATACAGGGTATGCTCCACGAGTACTACTACCTCGCCCGCCTGGTCATCCGCGGCCGCAGCGTGACCGGCGTCTACGCCGAGATGGACGGGCACAGCGTCCGGGGCGAGGACGCGCTGAAGACCGCGTGGAAGCCCCCAAGCCACCGCGTCCGCCTACTCGCCTGGGCCCTCGGAGGCCAGCGCCATAGGGTGAGGGTCAACGCCCCCCAGCCGGTCTACGAGGAGGGGCGGCACGCGGTCTACAGGCTGTGGCCCGGCGGGCGCCCCGAGTACGGCGGGCTGACAGTCTCCACGTACATCGTAGGCGACGGCTACGAGTACGCCGTGGTGGACCCGGCGGGGCCCGCGGAGTGGAGCCAGGCTGTACGCGGCCTCGTCGGCGACATGGAGCAGCTGCGCCTCATAGTGGCCGGGGATGCGAGCGCATCCACCTACCCCCTGCTTAGGGAGCTCTACGCCGCCTCCCCCGCCCAGGTGCTGGCCCCGCCCTACGCCTGGGCCCAGCTAGCAGGCCTCCTAGACCAGCCGGACCGCGTGTCGGCCGCACCCCTAACCGGGGGCCGCGTCAGGCTGGGGCGGAGCGAGCTACACGTAATACCGGCCAGCTGCTGCGGCGGCATGCTGTCCCTCTACGACCAGGCCTCGAGGACGCTCTTCACAGGCCCCGTGCTGGGCTTCCTGCTTCCACCCGGCCTGCCCTACGCCGGGGACCCCGTGCTCCGGCGTGCCCTCCGCGCCTACCTGCGGAGCACGCTCACGCCCCAGGCCCTGGGCCGCTGGCTGAAGACGGTCCAGGGCCTGGAGGTTGAGAGGCTGGCCCCGCGCTACGGCCCCCTCGTTGAAGGAGTGGAGCGTGTAAAGTCGCTGCTCGGCGAGGCGGCGGAGCTCGTGGCGGAGGGTGAGGCGGAGTGAAGGGCCCGTACCTTGACCTCCGGGGATACCGTGGCTTCATCCCCTACAGGGAGCTGGAGAGGAGCATGGAGGGTGTGAGGGAGCTGCGGCTCGCGGTAGACCCCGAGGCGGTGCCCCTCGTGGAGGCGTGGGCCCGGCTCCAGGGGCTCCAGGCGAGCCTGGCGGAGGACGGTACCCTGCGGCTGGCCAGGAGAGGTGACAAGCAGGGCGGCGCCAAGGAGAAGGTGGAGCGGGAGGCTGCTGCCCCGCCGCTCTGGGTCGACCATGGCTCCTGGGACAGCGAGCTCTCGAAGCGCCTATCCGATGCGGGCTACATAGTCAACACCGTCATCCAGGCCCCCGTCCTCTACCGGGGCCACCCCTCCGGCTTCAACTACGATAGGCTCCGGGGCCGCTCGGCCCTGCTCCGTGTAACCATGCCAGACAGCGACTACTTTCTGGCCGTTCGCGGCGGCAGGGTGGTGGCGGCCGCCCAGCTGGGGAAGCCCCTGAGCCCCCGCCAGGCGGAGACGCTGCTGGCCACGCTCCAGTCCAGCTCGGAGGCCCTCCTAACGGTCTACAATACATCCGTCTAGCGTGACGGCACGGAGCCCCTAGGCGCCTCCAGCTGCCTCCGCAGCCCCCCGGGCTGCCCGTAGGGGCCTCTCCCCGGCTCCAGGGCTTCTAGTGGACATAGGCTTTTATCCTACGGAACTTCCGCCTGCTGCATGGTGACGCTGGTGGCCCTCGCCAGGACGCTCCTGCTGCTCGCCATCCTGGCCGCGGCGCTCTATCTCCTCAAGCCCGTCCACGCCGCGGAGGCCGGGTCTAGCACCCCCCAGCCCTCGTGGAGCGTCATCCTGGGATACAGCGTCACCAGGCTAGCCTGGAACACCTCTAGCGACCACTTGTTAGTGGGCACTAGCGGCGGCGCCGTCCTGCTCGACCGGTCCGGCCACAAGGTGTGGGGGCTGCTGCCCAAGGAGCCGGTCTACGACGTGGCGTTCTCCCCCGACGGGAGGCTTGTGGCAGTGGCCGCTGGGAGGATATGGCACTACGTATACGTGCTCGACGCTGCCACCGGGAGGGAGGCCGCGAGGATATTCAGCATATGGGGCGACCTGGCGAGCGTCTGCTGGGTCTCCACCGGCTTCCTCGTCGCGGGGGAGTCGGGGAGGCCGAGGCTCCACCTCTACAAGCTGGTCCAGGGGCCGACGGGGTCCCTGGAGCCGCGCAGCCTGGCGGTGATAAGCCTAGGGGATGGGGACTATGGCGGCGTGGCCTCCATAGCCTGCATACCCGGGAAGGAGCAGGTGGTTGTAGGCATGCGCAACGGCTACATAGCCCTCGTCTCCCTCATTTCCGGCAAGCCCGTCTGGGTGTCGCCCAGCCTCGGGGGGCAGCTGGCCGGCATGGCTCTCGGCGGCGATGTTGTGGCGGCAGCCGTCATCGACAAGAGCCACGGTGTCTCAAGGCTCTACCTGCTATCGCTCGCTAGAGGGGAGGTTATGGCCTCCTATAGCGTCGAGACGCTTATCACCTCGATAGCGGTCACGGGCAACTACCTCATAGCGGGTGATCTAGGCGGCGACCTCTACCTCTTCCAGTACGGCCGAGGAGGCCTCGAGCTGGTAGACATAGACAGGGTCTCGCTTGCCGTTCACCCTAGAGTGGTAATGTCCACTCTAGGGTTCATCACGGTCTCCGCTGGGCGGGCTACGGGAGCCTCCTGCAGGAGGCTCCCCTCGCGCACCCAGCGGTCACCACATAGTTTATAAGGCTTATATGGTTTATAAATTTTATGTGGGGACTCCCCTTCATAGCCCTAAAGGACTAAAAACAACCAACAACTGATATAAAAGTCTCCAACAACAATCAAAAACTATACTGCCCCGATAACAGCTATCGCGGTCAGCCCCGACGGCTCCCAGCTGGCCATAGGCGTGGAGAAGGGTGTCGTAGCCTCGTTCAACGCCGCCGACTTCATCTACGAGAGGCTTGCCAAGATAGTGTCTGGGGTGAGCACCGTCTACACCCTGATCAGCGTAGCCATTGATGATAGGCCCGTGGTGTTGTTCAGGACTGTCATAGACCTGCCGTCCGTGCTTTCGCTGAACGTGGGCAGCTATAATGTATCCTTCGACGCGGTCCTGGAGCAGGTTAGGCTGCCCTGCATCGTCGTGCTTGAGGTGAACGTGGTGGAGCTGAAGGAAATGGACACCAATATGACTGTAGCAACTATGCTGCTCGACAAGCCTCTAGAGATATCCTGCCACGGCATAAAATACGGCTACCAGGAGTCTAATGTGAGCGTCCATGGCCGGGCGGTGCTAGCCCTCTCCGAGACCAGTAGCCTGCGGCTCCTCGGCGACAGGGAGCATGTACTGGTTAGGCTGCAGGCAGCGCCCTACATCGCGGTGTACTACGGGGGCCGGCCCGGCAGGCTGGCCTCCGAGATAAGGGTGGATAACCTGGTCCCGGCCACAGTCATACTAGCCAAGTACTTCAGCCGCATCCAGGGCCTAGTGGCGCCGGCCCCCGGAGCAGCTACAAGGACGGTAACAACCACTGTCACCACTACCGTGACGAGGACGGTGACCACGACCCCGGCTGGAGCCTGCGGGGGTGCAGCCACGCCTCCGGCCAGCTCGGCCTCCAGGGGGCCCGCGGCCAGCGCGGCCACCAGCGCCGCCGGGGGAGCCTGGTCCGGCAGCAGGCTGGCCGCGGCAGGGATCGTGGCGGCCCTGACGGCTATAGGCCTTCTCATGCTCGTAGCGGGTCATAGGAGGAGGGGCGGCAGGAGAGGCGGCGCCGCTTAGGCTTTTCGGAGGCCGGTCCGTGTCCGCCCCTACATTCCTCTACGCGCCTGGCAGCGCCATGGCTCGCTGCGGCGGCCCCGCGCCATGGGCGACGCGTATTTAGTGTCGGCACGGCCCTGGAGGGATTGAGAGGGCGGGGTTATAGACCTTGGCCCCTGTTAAGAGGAGCGCGGTGCTCGACGTAGCCGCCCCCTGCGACCGGGTTATACGGCTGCTATCCTCCCGCGACCCCTCCTCCTTCCTGGCGGGCGCGGCCAGGCTCAGCGGCCAGGGAGAGAAGCGCGGCGTGAAGGTGCTTACCTTCGCCTCCGCCAGGTACGGCAGCCTGCGGGTGGAGGCCGAGGAGAGGGTCGAGGCTGACCGCCTGGAGCTGCTCCTCCGGGGCGACCTCCACGGCTCCGTGCGGGTTGTCGGGGTCAGCAAGGGCAGCGGGTGCCGCCTCTACCTCGAGGCTGAGGGGGAGGGTAAGCTCGTCGAGGAGTATGGCGGTGACGCCCTCTCGCGCGTAATAAACCGTATAATGGTCACGCTGGTCAGCGTGTTCCCCGCCACTCTGCAGCCCCGGGTCTCCGGGGGCAGGCTCGGGGACTACTTCATCGAGCTCCTGGAGCTCATAAACCTCGCCCAGGGGGGTAGCGCGAGGATCCAGGGCAGGCTACGCAGTATAGCAGTGGACCTCAGCCGCGGGGTCGTGATAAACTCGGAGGGGCTGGGCGAGGAGGAGGCTAGCACGATAGCGAGGGCCCTCTCCGACGCCTACTCTAGGCTTGTTGAGGCCCTGGGTATTCTCGGTGATGGCGAGGTTTCACGCCTCATAGTATCGGGTGACAAAAGCCTTATAGTGGCCAATGTAGCGGGTAAAATATCTGTGGCCACCGTGCTGCAGCAGGGTGGCGGAGAGGAGGCCGACGCCTCCGGCTCCGGGGCGTCGTAGAGGCTGATGTCCCAGTCTCCCAGCCGCCCTTGGAGGCTGATGGGCTTGTCAAAGCCGTTTGTTATGAGGCTGCTGCGTAGGCGCCCGCTCAGCTACACTGTCCTAGTCCTCTTCATACTAGACCGCTCCCTGAGCATGATGGAGCCCAAGACCTATGACTACCGCGGCAAGTGGTTCCACCTAGTGGACCTGGTTGAGGCTCTCCTACGCAGGCTGGGCCGCAGCAGGATGGCCCCCGCCTTCCGGGTCGGCTTCGTCTGGTTCAGCGACGACGTCGAGGTGGTTGAGTGGAACGGCGAGGTCTACTTCCCCGTCGCCCCGAGGAACGTGGCGCTCGACGTGTTCCGTAAGAGTGCGGAGAGGAACCGGCCCTACGGCATGACCGCCATGGCTGACGCGCTGGAGGCGGCGGCGTCCGTGGTCGAGCGGTATGTGGACCAGTTGACGCTGCCGCCGGAGAAGTATGGGACTCTCTTCCTCTTCACCGACGGCAGGGAGACCAGGAGAACGGTGGACGACGTGGTGGTGGCAGCGGAGAAGATAACCATGGAGCTGGCGGAGAGGATGAAGAAGCTCAACGAGAGGAACCGTATAGGCCTCGCAACCATAGCCCTCGGCCAGGACGCCGACAGGGAGACGCTGAGGGATATAGCGAGCTTCCTGCGTGAGGCGCAGCGCCGTGTCCTCGAGGACCGGGGGCTCCTGGACCTGGTGGACCCGCCCTACCACGAGAAGATGTTCATAGACGCGCCCGCCGATGACCGTATAACGCGCGAGTGGGAGGAGGCTGTGAGGAGGTTCGTGGAGAGGCTGAGCGAGACGGCTACGGTCTAGGCCTTCTAGGGTGTCAGCCCCCATGGCTAGGCTCAGCCTGGTTTTCCACAGCGGCTTCGTGGTGTCCACTGATAGCGATGAGTGGGAGCTGCTCGATAGCGGCGGCGAGGCCGACATATACCGGGCTAGGCTCCGGGGCGGGCAGAGCTACATAGTCAAGCTGTATACGCCCAAGTACACGGGGCTCGCCCGGCCGGTGGAGCGCATCGCTGAGATGCTTAGGAGGCTCACTAGGCTCCGCAGGAGGTGTGGGGGGTCGATACCCGAGAGCCTCTGGGCCCGCGGCCTCCCCGTAGCCGTGGGAGCCCTCGAGGACAGGGCCGTGCTAGTGTTCCGGGAGGTGGAGGACTTCACTACGGTATCCGAGCTGGTGAACAACCCGGAGCTGCTGGGGGAGTACCTCGAGAGGCACAGCCTGGAGGAGAGGAGGCGGTTCGCCCGCGAGGTGCTGCGGGGCCTCGCCTGCCTAGACGCGGCCGACATAGTCCATGTCGACGCTACGACGCCCAACGCGGCCTACGGCAGGGTCGGGGAGACTAGAGGGGTATTCCTCTACGACTACGAGACGGCGGGCATTATAGGCTCCGAGGACTACCCCCTCACCGTTCTCCCCGCCCGCGACGCCAACCTCCTCCCCGTGGAGGTGCTGGCCGAGGCCGGGGTTGAGATACAGCCCCCGGACCCGGGCGAGCTGCCCATACCCCTCCAGCCCTCCCGGCTCCCCAGGCCCATCCTCTCCTGGATAGCCTGGACCCCGACCTGGTACGGCCTGCAGCTGGTGGCGCTGGTCTACAGCGGCCTCAGTCCCTTCCACGGCCTCCCCGTGCTGAGCAGCAGCTACTGGCTAGAGATAGTGGAGGCCGAGGCCGCGCAGGGCTACCCGGGCGGCTGGCCCCCGCTGAGCATGGTGGACCAGGGCTACCTGGACCAGACCGAGTACCTGGAGCTGAGCAAGCTGTGGAGAAGCCTTGGCGAGGACGTGGTGGAGGCGATGTACCACGTCTTCATCGTCGACCCGGGCGAGCGGCGGGGCATGCCGAGCTACCCACTCTCGTCAATATTCTAGCCCCCGGGCGGCCCCGCAGCCTCTCATGGAGCTGCCGCCCCGCCCGCCAGGGGTGGAGATTAGTAGGACGGACCACAGTCAAGCCCATACTGTGGAGGGAGTCCCGCCCCGGCTGCCAATGAGGGAGGGCTGGCCAGTATAGGGGTGCCCTAGAGCCTTGAACCACCGCTCAGCAGCCCTCGCCCTGGCCGCCCTCGCCGCCTCGGCTGCCGCCCTCGCCCTGCTAGCAGGCTTCGCCACCACCCAGAGCCCGCTGAACAGCTTCCACGCGGTGGGCTGCGCGCAGGCGCCCAACGAGCCCATAAGCCTCCAGCAGCTCTCCAGCCTCACCATAAGCCCCGCAGCGGGCTCCCAGGGAGTAGTGGAGGTGACCACCTGGCTCAAGATAACAAGGCACAGTGATGTCGACTATGTGAAGCTGGAGCTGAGCCTGGAGAACATAGAGTACCTGGAGAGGCTCTTCAGGTACCTGGCCGTGGTCGTAGAGGTGGGGGAGCCCGCCGCCGGGAGCGCCGCCCCGCCCCCCGCTATGAGCTACAACGTTACGCTGGTGGACGCCCCCCTCTACATGTTCGACTGCTGGTGGGGGGCGCTGGTGGACAGGACTGAAGCCCTATGGCTGCTGAGCAACGCGCTGGCCAAGGCGGGCGTGAAGAATGCAAACGCTGCCGCAAACAGGCTCTGGCGCAATGCCTCCTACGCTGTAGTGAGGTTCTCGTACGGCAACTCCACTGCCGGCGGGGAGGTAAGCCTGGCGCCGGAGAACAGCACCGCTCCAGGCATTATCGTGGACTCGCTGAAGAGGGGTAAGCTCTTCGCGTACGTGCTTGACCGCGAGCCGCCGCAGGGGGCTAGGTTGTCGGTGTACATGCAGGCCGGCGTACTTGGCCCATGGCGGTTTGAGAGGGTTGTACTCGACTCTAGGGACTACGGGGTCTGGCTGCTCAATGGCAGCGTCGAGGGAGGGTTTGACATCGTCTACTCTGCATTGAACTGGACCCTCTCCCTAGACTTCTACGACGCCAGCGGCCGGTGGCTCTTCAGCATATGGTGGCGCGGCTACTACACCTATGTCAATAAGAGCAGCGTCACTATCGGCAACGCCAATATTACTGTACCACAGCGGGGCAGGTACAACTGGATAGACGTTAAAGAGGGCGCCACAGTCTCCGCCCAGGCGGTGCCCGTCCAGGCTGCTCGGGCCGGCCAGGGCGGGCATGCCGGCGCCAGGGTTGTGCTCGGCTTTGACTCCTCCAGCGGCTGGTCCGTGCCGGAGGCTGTGCTCGTGCTGGACAACTCCTCCTGGCTCTACGATGGAGGCCGGGCGGCGGTCCTGGGCGCCCGGGTGTACTACGAGGCTAGGGAGGGCGTGCTCTTCGACAGCGTGCCCCTGGTGATCAACGCCAGGGTGGTTGAGACGGGCTAGCCTCCTGGGCGCCTAGCCTCTCTCCACCCCCGCGTCCAGGGTCTCCGTCCTCGCCGGCCTGAGAATGCATCCACGCAGAAGCTCCGGGAGCTTCTCGAGGACCACCCGCGCCCCGGGGGTTAGGGGCAGCTGGAGGGCCTCCCGGTAGGGGAAGAACCTGGCATCCGCGGCGTCGCTCCCGCCCCGGGGCTCGCCGCCCCGGTACCTCATCAGCACGTCCATTATGACGTAGTGCTCGGGGCCCACGGGGCCCATGGCCAGCAGCTCGTGGATATGCACCACCCCCAGGGGCTCTGCGTCCACCCCGGTCTCCTCCATGAGCTCCCTCCGGGCCGCCTCCAGCACGGTCTCCCCGGGCTCCAGGTGGCCCCCGGGGAAGCTCCAGAGCCCAGGGAAGGGCGGGTAGCGGCGCTTCACGAGGAGCACCCTGAGCCCCGCCCCCTGCCCGAGGGCCACTATCGCGCCCACGCCCACCACTGGGCCGTGGAGCCCACCCCTCCTGGACAAGCCCGGCCGGCACCCCAGGGGTGTGTAAACCGGGGGCCCAGGGGCTCTTAGACCGTGGCCCCTCGACGCCCCTGGGGCGCCACTACTCCTCGAGGGGCTCGGCCCCCAGCACCTCCCTGGCCACCTCGTCCACCTCCCCGCCGCGGGCCTCCCTGAACCTCCTCGAGAGCAGCTCCTGGGCCTGCCTGTAGGCCCTCTCCAGCCTCTCGAAGGGTATGTATATCAGCTCCCCGCCGCCCGTCTCCAGGAAGACCACGAAGCGCCTACGGGGATAGTCGACCGCCACGTGGAGGCACGGCGGCTCCTCGCACTCGTAGCTCATCCGGCCTCCCGGGGGGCTCCCCCGGGGCCCCGGCGCTATAAACCGGGGCCCCGGGGGCGCCGGTGTGGGGGTGCCATTTGCCCGTCCTGCGGGTCAGGGCTGCGGGCCTAGAGCTGGAGCACCCGGTTATGAATGCAAGCGGCATCCTGGGCTCCAGGCCTGAGGCGCTGGAGAGGCTCGCGCGCGCCGGCTCCGCGGCGCTGGTCACGAAGTCCTTCACCCGCGAGCCGCGGAGCGGCTACCCGACGCCGATAGCCGTGCCCATCCCCCAGGGCCTGCTCAACGCCGTGGGGCTCTCGAACCCGGGGCTCGAGGCGCTCCCAGGGCTCCTGGAGAGGATCCGGGGGCTGGGCAAGCCGGTGATCGTCAGCATAGCTGGCTCCACCCCGGAGGAGTTCGCCGAGATAGCGGCCGCTGCCGAGGAGGCGGGCGCGGCGGCGGTGGAGCTGAACCTCAGCTGCCCCCACGCGAGGGGAAGGGGCCTCGAGATAGGCATGGACCCCGTCGCGGTCAGGGAGGTGGCCGGCGCCGCCGCCTCCACGGTGACCATACCGGTGCTCGCCAAGCTCGGCGTGGTGGATAGGCTCGTGGAGGTTGCCGGCAAGGCGCTCGAGGCAGGGGCGAGGGGCCTGGTGCTCATAAACACCATACGGGCCATGGCTATCGACGTCTACGCCATGAAGCCCGTCCTGGGTCACGGCGTGGGCGGGCTCTCGGGCCCCGCCATCCACCCCGTGGCGGTGCGCGCGGTCTACGAGGTCTACCGGGAGTACAGGACCGACATAATAGGGGTGGGCGGGGTCGAGGACTGGCGCACAGCGGCGGAGATGATCCTAGCCGGCGCCCGGGCGGTACAGGTTGGCACCGCGGTAATAACCAGAGGCGAGACAGTCATAAGCGAGATAGTACAAGGGCTCCAGAAGTACCTCCAGGAAGTAGGCGCCACGAGCATCCAAGACGTTGTGGGAGCAGCCCACAAAAACTAGCACAGCAAAAAGAAGAGCAAGCATAACAGGCATATTAACACGCGTAGCATATTACCAGAATGGGTCATGATTAGATAGTTTTTATTTCCCCGAAGTCGCCCTCATTTACATGACCCGTGAAGGGTCTGGTGAGGCGTATGAGGTACACGAGCCTGGCTCTAGCCGGCCTCGTCGCCTCGGCTGCCGCCCTCGCCCTGCTAGCAGGCTTCGCCACCACCCAGAGCCCGCTGAACAGCTTCTACGCGGTGGGTGGCGCGCAGGCGCCCAACGAGCCCGTCACCATAACCAGCAACCTCAGCGGCATATCGCCCGCCGCCGGCGCGCAGGGCGATGCCGACATAGGCACTGTGACGGTGAAGGCCGGCAGCAACGTGAACGTTGTGAAGATAAGGGCCACCCTCGCCAACGCCGAGCAGCTGAAGAAGTACTTCGACTACCTGGAGATAACCATAGCCAACGACAACGGCGAGGCTAAGGCCATGGTGAGCCTGGAGAAGCCCAGCGCCGTCATAGTGCTCGACCAGAACGACATAGGCGGTGACAACCAGGCGACGCTGAGCTTCCACGCCTACTACGAGGTCAAGGAGGGCATGCTGTTCGACAGCATGCCGGTGATCTTCAACTTCCAGGTGCTCAGCACCAGCTAAGGCGCGGGGGCGGCAGCCCCCAGAAGCCAAACCCCATCCTTTTACCCCCTACACTTGGCTCCTAACATTCCTCGCCACTCTCACCTCCCTTGTGGAGACTCCTGGCCTCTAATCCACATCTCCGTCTTGCCGGACTTCTCCCGAGCTTCCTCGTTTAATGCATATAAATGTGTTAGAGGTCTTTCAAGCCGTTTCTTATCTACCGGGTTGTCGTGGCGGATGCCGGGCTGGTCGGGGGCCTGGCCGTAGTGCTGAAATATCCCCGGTCCGCTCCATCGCGTTAGTACTGGGGCCTGCAGACGGGCCCGTAGCTCAGCCCGGCGGAGCGCCCGGCTGATAACCGGGAGGTCGGGGGTTCGAATCCCCCCGGGCCCACCACCTCCTCCGGCCCCGGAGGGACGGGGCCTGCTGCTCTTCCATCTGGTTCTCCTGCCGGCTCCCTCTTTAGGGGCTGGTTCTTTAGGGGCTGGTGTCTTCCTTCCCCGCGGCGCTGTTCTAAGGGGTGCGTGGGCGGGATGGCCGGGTTCTACGAGTATTATCTTGGCTGGGCTGGGCCTGCCCGGCGCGCCTATTCCTCTGGGGTGGCGCTGCAGCTGCCCCAGGGCTATGCCAGGGCCGGGGAGGTGGTGGTCTGTGGCATGGGTGGTAGCGGTGCTGCTGGCGACTATCTCGCCGCCCTGTCGGCCCGGTATGGCGGGCTCCCGGTCTACGTTGTGAAGTCGGCTGAGCCGCCGGCGTGGGTGCGGGGGAGCCTTGTCTATGCGGTGAGCTTCTCGGGTAACACTAGGGAGACGCTGAGCTGTGCCTCGCGCGCCTATAGGCTCGGCGGCCTGGTAGTCGCGGTCACCACTGGTGGGAGGCTGGCCTCCTGGGCACGGAGCGTGGGGGCGCCGGTGGCGCTGGTGGAGGAGGCTCCTGCCCCGCGGGCGGGGTGGCCGCAGCTCTTCTACACGCTGCTGGGCAGCCTGAAGGCGGCTGGGTTGATCCAGGTGCCCGAGAGCCATGTGGAGGAGTCTCTGCAGCTTCTCGGGGAGCGTGAGAGGGCTGAGGCCGAGGCCGGGGAGCTTGTGGCGTGGCTCCGGGAGAGCCGGGGGAGGCTGGCGGTTCTGGCGCCAGAGCCCTACTACCCGGTGGCGGTGAGGGCTGTGAGCGAGCTCGCCGAGAATGCTAAGACCTCCGCTGTGGCTATGCAGGTGCCGGAGGCGGGGCATAACCTTCTCGAGGCGCTGGCGAGGGATGGTGACTCCAGGCTACTCCTCATAGACCCTGGGGAGGAGCCGTGGAGCACTCTCCTCCATGAATTCGCGGGCCTCGCGAGGCCCGCCAGCATACATGTGGCTAGGCTGCAGGGCGGGAGCCCGCTCTCCAGGATGGTGTGGGGCACCTGGCTGGCGGGCCTGGCCTCTGTCCGCCTAGCGCTGGAGGAGGGCCTGGAGCCGGAGCCAGTGAAGACTATCAAGGCTTTCCGCCGCGTGGTGGAGGAGACTAGCGGCTGGGATGCCCACAGCTAGCCCCAGGCCGCCGCGCCCTCCAGGCCCCCGGGATTGCAAGGGGTAATTTTTAATAGAGCTTGGCCGGCCCGTCCCCGGCATGGAGGTGGGTGCTATGGCTAGCGAGTACCTCTCCAAGCTGAAGGACCTGATAAAGCCCAAGGCCCAGGAGAAGGGGATAAAGGTGATGGTTGTTGGCTCGACCATGAAGCTCGTCAAGGACGGCAACACCGTGATGAACATTGCCGACAAGGGCGAGATAGTTGAGCTGAGCTTCAAGGGCAAGAAGTACACCTACGACAAGTGGTACACCAAGCCCGAGCACCTCGCGGCGACGATAACCAGGACCCTCGACGTCCAGCTCTAGGATGGGGCCTTGGGCCGCCCTCTGGGCGGAGCAGCACCGGCCGGTTTTTAGCCCCCGGGGGCAGGGGAGGGCAGAGGACCCTAGGGCTACGAGCCCCCGCCGCCCTGGTCCTCGTAGCAGTAGTGCTTCCGGGCCTCCTCCAGGCTTATCCTCCCCTCGGCTAGGTCGCGCTCGACCAGCTCCCTGGGCCTGGCGCAGGGGTCGCCATAGCCCCCGCCGCCTGGGGTCTCGATGTAGATAGTGTCGCCCCTACTCAGCACCAGGGTTGTCTTAGAGGCCAGCTCCAGCCTCTCGCCGCTCCCCCTCACGAGGAGGGCGCGGAAGGGGGCGCCGGGGCCGCCGCCCTCCAGGCCCCAGGGCCTGGTCCTCGAGCGCTCCGCATACACTGTCGCCACCACCCCGTCCTCGAGGACGGTTACCGCGCGTACAACCCCCAGGCCGCCCCTCCAGCGGCCCGGGCCCCCGCTCCCTGGCCTCAGCTCGTACCTCCTGAAGCGCAGTGGATACTCCGCCTCCGCCACCTCCACCGGGGTGTTGAGGGTGTTGGTCATGTTGGTCTGGACCCCGTCGACCCCGTCGCAGCAGGGCCTGGCGCCAGCGCCGCAGCCTATGGTTTCGTAGAACACCCAGCCTCTCCCGGCGAGTATCAGGTTGCTCATCGTCCCGCAGCTTGCCGCCGGCACCCTGCCCGGGAACGCCTCGGCGAGGGCCCGGAGCACGACGTCCGCTATCCTCTGGGAGGTCTCCACGTTGCCCCCGCCGACCGGGGCCGGCGGCCTGGGGTTCACCAGGGTGCCCTCGGGCGCGTGGATCTCGGCGACGCGGTAGAAGCCGCTGTTCATGGGCATGTCGGGGTCGAGCACGGTCTTCAGGGCGTAGGTTGTAGCTGCCACTGTGACCCCGTAGACGGCGTTGAGGGGCTCCTCGACCTGGGGGCTGGTGCCGGAGAAGTCTACCCTCACCCTTGACCTGGTGACCTCGAGCCGGGCCCGTATCCGGAGCAGCCTGCCGGAGGCGGTCTCGAGGCCGTCCTCCGCCTCGTAGACTCCCCCGCCGTGCTCCTCCACGAGGCGGGCCAGCACGCTGCGGGTGTAGCGCTCGGTGTAGTCGAGTATCTCCCTCCAGGCCTCCAGCAGCGTGCCGGTGCCGTAGCGGCCCGCGAGCTCCCTTATCCTCTCGGCGCCCCTCCTCAGCGCGGCCAGCTGCGCCATCGCGTCGCCCCTCACCCTCCCCGGCTCCCTGACGTTGGCCTCCAGGAGCCGGAGCACGTCCCAGCGGACACGGCCCGCCTCCACCAGCTTGACCGGCGGGACCACGAGGCCCTCGTCCCTGAGGCTCCTGGCCCCGGGGCCTATGCCCCCGGGCACGCAGCCCCCCACGTCCACGTAGTGGGCCTTGCACGCGACGTAGGCCGCCAGCCTCCCGCCGGCGTGGACGGGCGCCAGCATCATGACGTCGTTGATGTGAGTGCCGGTGAGGTACGGGTCGTTGGACACCACCACGTCCCCGGGGCCGGGCTCGACGCCGAGCCTCTCCAGCTCCCCGAGCACCGCCCTGGCGCCGACGGGCATGCTGCCCAGGTGGACGGGTATGTGCTCCGCCTGCGCCACCAGCTCGCCCTCGGGGCTGAGGACCGCGCAGGAGAAGTCCAGCCGGTCCCGTATATTCGGGCTCATTGACGCGTTGCGGAGCACAACCCCCATCTCCTCGGCGGCCGCTATAGCGGCGTGCCTCACCACCTCCACGGTAACCCGGTCGACCATCCCCGCCACCCCTCCTAGACCCTCTCGATGTGGAGCGCGTAGAGCCCATCCACCCGGGCAGCGTGGCCCGGCGGCACCAGGACGGTGGAGTCCTCCTCCTCGACCACCGCGGGGCCCGTGATCTCGGCCCCAGGCCTCAGGAGGGGCCTCCAGTACACCGGGGCCTCAACCCAGCCCGCCTCCTCGAAGTAGACGCGCCTCCGCCCCCGCGGCTCTGGCCGGTGGGGCCTCGGCTCCCCCTGCGGCAGCCTGGGCTTCCCCGTCCTCCCGTAGGCGGTGAGCCGGGCCGCGACTATGAAGACCGGCGCCTCCCGGAGCCTGTAGCCGTACCGGGCCTCGTGGAGCCGGTGGAACTCCTCCACCGCCTCGCCCAGGCTGCCGCGGTAGGGGACCGTGATGCTGTAGGCCTGGCCCATGTACCTCATCTCCAGGCTCCTTGTCATCACTATCTTGTTGCCCGGCACGCCCTCCGCCCTGAGCATTGCCAGGGCCTTCTCCGCGAGGCTCTCGAACACCCTGTCGAGCTCCTCCTCGGAGACCTCGCCGGCGGTCCTCGCCACAGCCGCGTGGAGGTCGTGCCGGTAGTCGGTGAGCAGGAGCCCGAGGGCGGAGAAGACGCCGGGCATCGGCGGGACCACGACCCTCTCCATCCCCAGCTCCCCCGCCAGCTCAGCCGCGTGGAGGGGCCCGGCGCCCCCATAGGCGTAGAGGGTGAAGCGCCGGGGGTCGTAGCCCCTCTCCACGGTCACTATCCGGAGCGCCCTCGCCATAATAGTGTTGGCTATCCTAACCACCGCCGCCGCTGCCTCGACCAGGTCCATGCCCAGCTTCTCCCCGAGCCCCGTGAGAGCCTCCAGCGCCAGGTCCCTGCGGAGCCGGAGGACGCCGCCGGCGAGGGCCTCGGGGAGCCTCCCGAGGACGAGCTGCGCGTCCGTAACCGTCGGCTCCCTCCCGCCCCGGCCGTAGCAGGCCGGCCCCGGGTCGGAGCCCGCGCTCACCGGGCCCACGCGGAGCGCGCCCCCCGCGTCGACCCAGGCGATGCTGCCCCCGCCCGCGCTGACCTCCACGAGGTCTATGAAGGGGTAGCGTACCGGGTACCCGGAGCCCCTCAGCTTCCTCCCCATGTGGGCCCTGCCGCCGACCTCGTACTCGCCCACCACGAGCGGCTCCCCGCCCACCACGGCGACAGCCTTCGCCGTGGTGCCGCCCATATCGAAGCCCACGGCGTGCTCGACCCCCATCAGCCTGGAGAAGTAGGCCGCCGCGACCGCGCCGGCGGCGGGCCCGCTCTCGATGAACGCCGCGGGCCTCTCGACAGCCTGCTCGACCCCGGCCACCCCGCCGCTGCTCTGCATGACCAGGAGCGTCCCCCGGAACCCGCGGCGCCGCAGCTCCTCCAGGAGCCTGGCCAGGTAGCCGGAGAGCAGCGGCCGGAACAGCGCGTTCACCACAGCGGTGCTGGCCCTCTCGTACTCGCCGGGCGCAGGGTCTACCTCATGGCTCGCCACCACCTCGGCGCCGGGGCACTCCTTTAGGATAATCCTCTTCGCCTCCTCCTCGTGCCCCGGGTTGGCGTAGCTATGGAGGAACGAGACGACGAACACCCTGGCTCGGCCGCACCACTCCCTCGCGATCCTCCTGACGGCCTCCCTGTCGAGGGGCTCTATCTCTTCCCCGCGGGGCCCTACCCGGCCCCTGACGGTCAGCCTCCGCTCCCTGGGCACGAGGGGCCTGGGCCGCTGGAAGAAGGGGTCGTAGAGGGTGGGGCGGGCCTGCCTGCCCAGCTCCAGCACGTCCCGGAAGCCTTCATTGGTCACGAGGACTGCCTCCGGCGGCTCCAGCCCCTCCTGGCCCAGGAACATGTTGGTGCCAAGGGTGGAGGCGTGGACTATGACCTCCACTGTGTCGAGGCTCCAGCCGAGCATCGCGAGGGCGTTCAGCACGCCCCTCCACGGCTCCCTCGGGGTGGTGAGGGTCTTGAGGCTCACAACCCTCCCCAACTCCTCGTCGAAGGCTACGAGGTCGGTGAAGGTGCCCCCGATGTCAACCCCTATCCTCCTCAAGGCCCGGGCCGGCACCCCAGAGGGGCTGCGGCGCCGCCGGCCTAATACCAGGGCCCCCCGGGGGGCTTAGCCGGCGCGCGTCCTGGGCAGGGCACGGTAGCCCTCCACAAGCCTCTGGGCGAAGGTCGTCCACGCTAGGACGGCTAGCAGGCTGTAGAGGTACACGGCCACCCCCACGCCCAGGGCGGCGTGGACCAGGAGCACGAGCAGCTGCGCCACCACCCGGTCGCTCCTCTCGAGGAGCCCCGTCCCCTCCATGCTCCCGCCCGCCAGCGACTCGTAGCGGGCGCGGGCGTAGCTGGTCAGGAGCGCCCCGGTGAGGAAGGCGAGCACCGCCCAGGCGGGGTAGCCCAGCTCCATGAAGCCGGCGGCGTACACCGTGTCCTCCACGCGGTCCAGGAGGCTGTCGAGGTAGGCCCCCCGCGGCCCCGCCTCGCCGCGCAGCCTTGCCACCGCGCCGTCGAGCGCGTCCAGGAGCCCGCTCACCGCGAGGAGGAGCACGGCGAGCAGGGGGCTCCCCGCGGCCGCGGCGGCGAGGTAGGCCAGGGAGGCAGCCAGGCCCAGCAGCGTGTAGACGTCACCCGGCAGCGAGGCCAGGGGCCTGGCCGCCGCCTCCACGAAGCCCTTTATCCTCCCACGTAGCCTGCCCATCAAGGCTCCCGGCCGCCCCGGCTACTCGTGAGCCATGTCCAGGCCTGCGAGGAGCGCCTTGAGGGTATCGGCCTCGGGGTCCCCCTCGGGGAGCGTAGCCCTGGCTATGATCTCCCTGTAGACCAGCTCGGCCAGGCCCCTGCGGAGCCTCGCCTTCTCGTGGGCCAGGACCACTGGGAGCGGGTGGCTCTGGCCGGGCAGGGTCAGTCCGTGGGCGGCCGCGGCCAGCCTCTCCATGACGGCGTGGGGGTCGCCGCCCTCGGGGACCGGCGCCTCCAGCCGGTATGGCCGGAGCGTGTAGGGGGAGACGGTGTAGCTCGCGTAGATCCTCAGCCCCCTGCGGCGGTAGCAGCGGTAGACGTCCCTGGGGATGCTGGAGGCCTCCAGGGGCTCGGTGTAGAAGGGCCTGCCCAGCCTGGAACGGGCCGCGGCCGCGAGCGCGGCGGCCAGCTCCTCGTCCCCCATGCCGGGCAGCCCGGCTGCGCTCCGGAGCCTGGAGGCGAGGAGCCGGACCCTGCCGATCCTCTTCACCACGCCGGCGGCGAGGTGGCCCCGCTCGAGCAGGGCCGCCACCACGGCTGCCCGGGCGCAGTGGTAGCCCTCCACCAGCCGGAGGGCCTCGGAGGGATCAACCCCCAGGAGCCCTGCCACCGCCCGCGCCGAGGCGGCCGGGTCGAGCCTGGAGGGCGGGTCGGCCACCGGCCCGTCGATAAACACAACGCCGGGCTCCATGCACTCCAGCCTGGAGAGGGCGAGGGTCTCCAGCACCATCTGGGCGGCCTCCGCCGCGGCCTCGGCGGCGGCGCCGGTGGGGTCGAGGATCTCGACCACCTCGGCCCCCGGGTAGAGGATGACCGGGCTCCTCGACGCGATGCCCTCGGGGAGGCCTACCACCACGGCGGAGAGGAGCGCGTAGTAGCTGCCCATGCCCCCGCCCACCAGCTGCCGGGAGCCGTCCGCCCCGTAGCTCCTCGCGGACGGCTCAGGCTCCGGCGCCTCGCGGATGAGGCCGCGGCTGAGCGCCTCCCGGAGAGCCTCCACCCCGGCCTCGCGGAGCCTCTGGTAGATGTCCCGCCTCTCCCTCGCCCTCTGCAGCGCCTTCTCCAGCAGCCTCTGGACCAGCGCGGGCTCGCTCCTCTCCAGGTCCATCATCTCCCTGGCCTTCCTGGCCAGGGGCTCTGGGAGGCCCCAGCTGCTAGCCACTACCACCACCCCCGTATAGGCGGCGGAGCGTCTCAACTACCCTGGTCCTCCCCATTGCGTGGCCCACGCTCCTCCTCCCGGTCCGGACCAGGGCGGGGAAGCCCAGCATGTTCATCTGCCCCGTCACCACCGCCACGCCGCGGGGGAGCCTGGTGAGCCTCCTCTCGAGCCCCGCTGGGAGCCCCCCGGCCGCCCGGGAGACGTAGGCCACGTCCTCGACGGGGAGCCTGTAGATGATCCACGTGTTGAGCATCGAGAGGACCACGGGGTCCACGAAGACCGGGCGCTGGCTCACCAGCACCAGGCTGAGGCCGAACTTCCTCCCCTGCGTGGCTATGAGGGAGAGGTAGTCCCTCGCCAGGCTCCAGGCCACCGGGTAGCTGCGGGGGTTGGGCGCGTAGTTCTGCGCCTCCTCCAGGACCAGGACCAGGTAGCGCTCCTCGCCCCTGGTCTTGTAGCCCGTGAACTGCTTGTAGAGGAGCCTGGCCAGGTACGCGACCACCAGCTGGCGGACAGGCAGCGGCACTCCCGGTGCGCCCTCAGCGGAGAAGTCTAGTATGGCGAGCCCCGGCTCCCGAGTCAGGGTGTCCACGAAGCCCGGGTCCAGGCTCGGCCTCCCGGAGATCACCCGGTAGCCCTCGACTATGTCGCGGTGGAACTTCTCCACTGCGGCGCGGACAGCCCTCGCTGTCTGGGCGTGGATGGGCGCGCCCCTCCCCGTGCTGAGATCCTCCAGGGTCTCGTAGACGAGGCCCACCCTGGACGTGAGGAGCTCCGTGAACCCGTAGCCCATTGCCTCCAGCTCCCGGAGCGCCCTCTCCAGCGCCGAGACCTGGAGCTCGTTGAGCTCCACGCCCCCCGTCTTGTAGGTTATTATGAACTCCGCCAGCTCCCTGGCGGTGAAGCCGTCGAGGCTTATCGTTATCGGCAGGGTGTAGGGCCGGTACCTCGCCGGGCTCCCGGGGAACACGAGCCTGTAGACCCTCCTGTAGGCCCCCACCTTCCTGCCGGAGGCGTAGGCCTCGTGGTAGTCCATGTAGTCCCCGTTGGCGTCCACTACTATTGCCGGGAGGGCGCCCTCGAGGCCGCCGCCGAGGGGGATTCTGGAGAGCAGCTCGAGGAGGTAGCCCACCCCGTAGCTCTTCCCGCTCCCCGTCTCGCCGAACACGCCGACATGCATGGTTATGTTCTCCACGTCGAGGGGGAGGCCTAGGCCCTGGTAGCCGAGCAGCTCACCGAACCACACCACCCCTGGCTCCTCCTCGCCGAGGCCCAGTGCCTCTCTCAGCTCCCCCGGTCCCAGGAGCCGGACACGGTCGCCGGGGAGGGGCGGTGCTTGCAGCTCCTCCAGCCCCCGGTCCCCGGGGCGGCCGAGCACCGTCGCCTCGGCCACCGTGTAGCGGCGGGCCGCCTCCTCTAGCAGGGGCGGCTCGAGGCCACGGCGCCTAGCCTCGCTCCAGAGGTCGCCCTCGAGGTAGAACTCGTTGACGGGGACTATCCTGTCTATCCTCGCCAGGGCCCTGTCCTCGCCCCTCCGGGCCTCCACCAACACCAGGAGGCCCTCGCGGGCCAGCCTCTCCCCCTCGAGGGTGAGCTGTATCTTCAGGGTCTCCGTTGTGGAGCCGCTGAGCACCACTCCTATCGGCTTCAAGGCTTATGCCCATCCCCGGCTTATCCTGGGCGGGGCCCTAGCTATATCCGCCCGGGGCCGCTGCCCGGGAAGGGGCTGCGGAGAGGTAGAAGGGGGAGGGGAGGCACGGAGCTGTTGACGCCCAGCATTGGGGGCTGGTGCCCGGGGCGCTGCGAGGCCCAGGAGATAGACAGTGGCGTGTACATGCTCAGGATCGCCGACTATAGGGTCAAGTTCTTCGACTCTGTCTGGGAGGTCCCGGAAGGGGTAACCTACAACGCCTACCTGGTGGCCGGGCCGGAGAAGCTGGTCCTCGTTGGGCTCGCGGAGAGGAGGCATGCCGCGGCGCTGCTGGAGCTGCTCCGGAGAGCCGCCGGGCCCCGGGACCTGGATGCGGTTGTCCTCCAGCACACCTCCCACCTGGCCGCGGCCGAGCACCTGCTCCGGGAGGCTGGCGGCGTGAGGCTCTACACCCTCCCAGGGCTCGGGGAGCCGCCGGGCCTCAGGGCGGCCGTGCTGGAGCCCGGGGAGGGCATCAGCCTCGGGGGCGGCTGGAGGCTCTTCCTGCCGACGGGGCAGCCGCCCTGGCCCGGAGGCATCCTAGTGCTGGAGCCCCACGGCCTGGTGTTTACCGGCGACCTGTTCTCCGGCTACTCCACGCCCCCCATAATGGTTGACCGCGAGGACGTGGAGCTGTTCAGCTACTACACCTACTTTATGAGGAAGTACTTCGCCACTGTCATAGGGCCCTACAGGGGTAGGCTCCAGAGGCTGCTGGAGAAGCTGGCTGCCCTCGGCCCCAGGCTGCTGGCACCTCTCCACGGCCTGGCGCTGGAGGCCCGGGCCGCGGAGGCGCTGCAGCTCTACACTGGCTGGGCCCGGGGCAGGCTGGACCCGGGCAAGGCTGTCGCGGTCTACCTCGACCTGGACTCGGGCCCGGTGGCCGAGGCGGTTGAGAGGCTCGCCGAGGCCCTGGAGGAGAAGGACGTGGATGTCGCTGTTTACGGGTTCACCGAGACCCGGCGGCCCAACATCTCGGAGATCCTGGGCGACGCTGTCGACGCCGCCTACATAGTCATGGGCTTCGGCCGGCCCTGGGACGGGGGAGCGCCGCCGCCCCTCTCATTCCTCGTCAACCTCCTCTGCAGCCACGCCGCCTCCAGGCAGAGGCTGCTCATCCTCCACGGCCCCGGCGCCACGTCGCCCGCGGCCCTTCTCGCGGCCAGGCTCCAGGCCTGCGGCATGGAGGCTCTGGGGGCTCTGGAGCCCCGGGGAGACTGGCTCCACCGGGCCCTGGGGAAGCTGCTATCCGGGCCAGGCTAGCCCGGGGGCGCAGCCCGGGGGGAGGAGAAGGGAGGCGTTGGCGCCCGGGGAGGAGCTGCAAGAGGCGCTTGCAAGGCTCGGCTGGCTCCGCGAGCCCAGCGTCCCCGTCATCGGCTGCAGGGGCTCCGGCCGGGCCTGCTGGAGAGTCCGGGGGGACTACTGGCTGGCGGGCCGCTACGAGAAGAGGATCCTAGACTCCCTGGCCCAGCTGGCCTTCGGCGTAGACCCGGGGCTCCGGGAGAAGCTGGTGGTCCTCCACCGCGCCCCCGCGCCGGGCGGCGAGTACGCCGCCGAGGCCTTCGGGGAGGCCCTCCGCCTCGGCGTGGTGGAGTACACGAGCAGGGGCTGGAGGCTCCACCCCAGCGGCGCCCTGGCGAGCCTGGCCGCCAGCCTCGGGGCCGAGGCGGTGCAGGCCCCGGCAGGGGGGAGGCTGAAGGGCAAGCGTGTCCGGCTCCCCGCGGGGGCCTGCAGGGGCCGCCGCTGGGTCATCGTCTCCTCCCGGGGCTGGCTGGGCCCGGCGAGGGTGGACCGGGTCGAGGACGGGGCCTGCCTGGCCAAGGTCAAGGACATGGCGCCGCGGGGTCTGGAGCCGCTCCCGCCGGCCGGGCTCGACGAGGCCGTGGAGAGGAACGCCGAGCTGGTCGGCGCCCTGGCCTCCGAAGCCAGGGAGTTCATCAGGAGGGCCTACGCGAGGGTGCAGGCGAGCAGGGGCAGGGTCTACGTAGCCTTCAGCGGCGGCGCCGACTCCACCGCAGTGCTCAGCCTCGCCAGGGAGGCGCTGGGCGCCGAGAGGGTGGTGGCGGTCTACGCCGACACGGGGATGGAGTTCCCGGAGGCGAGGAGGCACGTGGAGAGGATAGCCTCCATCCTCGGCGTCGACCTCGAGGTCGTGGAGCCAGGCGTCGACCCCCTGGAGGAGATAGAGAGGAGGGGGTTGATGACGAGGGATAATAGGTGGTGCACCAGGGTGTTCAAGCTCGGGCCCCTCCGCCGCTTCTACCAGCGGGTCGGGGCGAGGCTCATCCTCGACGGGGCCAGGCGGTGGGAGAGCAGCGGCCGGGCCAGGACGCCGAGGCTCGGGGAGAACCCGCTCATCCCCGGCGTGGCGAGGGCGCTGCCCATCCACCACTGGCCCCGGCTAGCGGTCCAGCTCTACCTGGCTGAGAGGGGGATCCCCCTGAGCCAGCTCTACCAGGAGGGGCTGACCAGGATAGGCTGCATCGCCTGCCCCGCGATGCACCTCTACGAGATCCACCTCGCCTACCGGCTCCACCCATCCTGGTACCGCCGCCTCGCCGAGGCGGTCGCCCGGAGGGAGGGCATCGACCCCGGGGAGGCGCTGCGCCTCCTCCTCTCCGGCCGGTGGCGCCGCCAGGGGGAGCCCGGGACCTGGATCCAGGACCGGGGCTAGCCGGGGATACGGCCCTCCGCGGCCTCGGCCCTGCTCCTCCTGCTCAGCTCCTCAGCCGCCTCCGCGACCGCCTCGGCGTCCAGCGCCTCGTCCAGCCCCCGGGGCGGGGCCGTGAAGCCCTCAAGCGCCACGGCGCCCGCCCTGGGTATGCCCAGGCCCCGTATCCAGGAGGCGTAGCCCTCCGCCTCCCCCGCGGCCATCCTCCCCATCTTCACCTCGTACCCTATGAGCGGGCGCCCCCTCCCGTCGAGGAGCACCACGTCCACGTCCCTGCCGCTGGGCTGGAGGGAGTACCCCCTCCGGGCCCCGTGAAGCCTGGCGAGAAGCTCGCCCAGGGTGAACTGCAGCTCCACCCCGTACCTTGAGCGGAGGGCCTCCACGCTGGGCGGCTGGCCCAGCTCCTCCACCACGTCGGCGACGCTGTAGAGGAGGGAGAGGAGGGGCGACCGGTGCCGGTAGTAGACGCGGGCGCCCCGGGTCCTCCAGAGGGGCACCCTCTTCACCAGCCCCATCTCCTCCAGCACCCTGAGCACTCCGGTGGCTGAGCCGGGCTGCGGGCTCGAGACGAGCCCCGCCTCGTAGAGCCTTGCCGCTATCTCGGCGGCCCTCCAGTAGCCCTCGGCGAGCAGGCGGAGCACGGCATCGTAGACCCTGGTGAGCTGCCTCTCCTCCTCCTCGAACACCTCGCCCACCAGCCCCCGGGCGGCCGGCGTGAGGCCTGCCGCGTGGGCGGCTAGAGCCCTCCAGGGGTCCCCCCGGGGCTCCACGTGGCGGAGCAGCCAGGGGTCCCGGGCCACCACAGCCCAGAGCACGGCCTCCCTGGCCCCGAGGCCCAGGCGACGCAGCGACGCGATGGCGTCGGCTACGTCGACCAGGTCCACGTGGAAGGCCTCGAAGAGGCCCAGGAGGGGGCTGCGGCGGTCGAACACCCGCCGCACCACCCCCATGCTGGAGCCGCAGGCTATGAGGCCTGGCTCCGCCTCCCCCGCCACAGCGGCTAGGAGCTCCCAGTAGCGCCGGGGCAGCCTCTGGAACTCGTCGAGCACCGCCAGGCCCCGGCCCCTCCGCAGCCACCCGGCGACCAGGCTGACACAGTCGCCCAGCCCCGTTATCCTCGGGCCGCCGCCCCTCTCCTCCACGATGCACTCGCCGTCCCCCGTGGCTGTGGCGTAGAGCCCCCAGTCGACGCAGCGGCGGAGCAGCCAGGTCTTCCCCGTCTTCCTCCTCCCGTAGACCAGCAGCCAGCCCTGGCGCCGCGAGGCGAGGTAGCTGCACTCCCACCGGTCCAGCGCCGCCGGCAACCCCGAGGACCTCCAGGACACTACCACTATATAACAGCCACTATATAACCAGAGTTACAGGGCATCGGCAGCCCCCTTGGAGGGCTACCCCTTTATCCGCCCAGCCGGGCCCTAGGGGCCAGCAGCGGGGACAGTGTATTGGCTGGGGGCGGGGTTGAGGTTGAGGCCAAGCTGAGGCTCCGGGACTGCAGGGAGCTGGAGGAGGTCGAGAAGAGGCTCCAGGAGCTGGGGGCGGTCCACGAGGAGGATGTTGCAGAGGAGGACACCTACTACCAGCACCCCTGCCGCGACTTCGCAGAGACCGACGAGGCCCTCCGCGTAAGGCTCGTAGACGGCAGGGCGGAGCTGACCTACAAGGGGCCCAAGAGGATAATCGGGGGCTCCAAGGCCAGGGCAGAGTACACAATAACGCTCGAGGACCCCAGCAGCGCCAGGAGGATACTGGAGGCCCTCGGCTTCCGGCCCGCCGCAGTGGTGAGGAAGAGGAGAAGCTACTACCGGCTAGGCAACATATCGGTCTCCCTCGACAGGGTGGAGGGGCTCGGCTGCTTCCTCGAGGCAGAGTACACGGGCGAGGGGGGCCAGGAGGCGGCGAGAGCTATAGAGGAGGCCCTAGAGAAGCTGGGCGTCGCAGAGAGGGAAAGGATCTACAAGTCCTACCTAGAGCTCCTCCTGGAGAAGAAAGCTCCGGAAGCCTAGGGGGCCACGGGGCTGGATGGGTGCCCCGCAGCCCCCGCAGCGGTACACCTTGCACCGGGAACCCGGTCCTATATGGGGTGCTGGTTCCATAAGGCTACGATTATCACCAATATCGTCTATGACACTGTATGGCGGGGGTGGCTGGCGGCGGGTCTATGGCCTGCAGTGTGGAGGGTCTGTGGTGTAGTCGAGCACTATGCTGATGCAGTGAAGCTTGTCGTTCCTGTCTACTGTGGCCTCTATTCTTGCCTGGAGCACTGCCGCGGGGTAGGTTCGGTCTCCGAGTCTTAGCTCGACGCAGTTGGATTTGTCTATGGGTATGGTTGCCGCTGGTTTCTGCGGTGTTAGGGTGGCTTTGTGCTCGTGGGCTGGGCTGTAGAGGTCTATTCTCAGGCTGCGGATTAGTGAGCACGGGTGCATGGATTTGAGGGCTATTGTCAGGGCGTCTATGGGTGCGCCCCCGCTGCAGCCGCAGCTGCGGTCGAGTATGATGTAGAGCGTGTAGTTCGCTACTAGCCTGCATATCCCCTCCTCCTCGCCGTGGTCTGCGGCTTTGCAGCTGCAGTCGAGGCGGATGGGGATGCTTGTTCTCCCGTGGAGTACCCAGGCGCGGGGGCAGTGACGGCCCTCTTCCTCTTCCTCCTTGGAGGTGTTGGTGGCGCTGGTGGTGCTCGTGCCGCTCCTCGTCCCCGTAGTGCTGCTCCATGTGCTAGTTGTGGCTCTGGTTGTTGTGATGGTTGTCGTGTTGCCCTGGGGGGCTGTGGTGCCTGTGGCTGTCGGGGCGGCTGGCGCTGTGGCCTGGCCCGTGGTGGTTGGCTGGGTGGTCTGCGTTATGGTGGCTCTGGGGGTTGCTGTGGGTGTGAAGTATATTGTGCCCGTCTCCTCGTCGGATATGGAGACCAGGACTGGCAGCTGCACCGCTGCCGTGCAGTTTCTCGGCATGTAGTATATCCTTGCCCCGAGGACCGCGTAGCGGCTGTCGCCGCTGCCGGCCCAGCTATCCGCGTCGAGCACTATGGCTGCTGAGGGCTTGTCGAGGGACAGTGTTGCGAGCAGCTCGTTGTTAAGCGTGTTGTAGACCTCGATGTGGAGGTAGCTGAGCCAGGCCCTCAGCAGGCTGGCGTCCGCTAGGCTGACCACCAGCTTGGCCAGCCGCACCCCCGGGGCCGGCTCTACGCGGATCCACCTGCCGACGTCGAGGCTCTCGACGCTGCAGGCCCCTCCCGTCCTGAGCACGGGCGTCTCTATGATGGAGACCTCCACCGGCTTGTGGACGGCCCTGGCCCCGCCCACGGCGTAGAAGTCGTTCAGGGGGCTCAGCGTGGTGGCGAACACCGCCGCCAGCGCAAGGGCTAGCGCGGATAGTATCAGCGCCAGGGCGAGGCTGGCACGCCTCATGCAGGACGGCCTCCCCGAGGGACAGCGTACCCCGGGGGCGGCTGGGCACTGGAGACGCTTATATAGTGCAGGCCCCGTGTTTCAAGGCAGAGCCTGTAGCCAGGAGCACCACGCGCAAGGTTTTGCCGGGGTCTGAGGGCCACCCGGCTGGCATCGACGCCTCTGGGCAGAGGTGTACTCTATGAGGCTGAGGCTTCCCCGGCGCGCGAGGGTGAGGAGGGAGCTGAGGCTAGCGGACGTCTGGCTCATGGAGCGCTGGCCGGTGGAGACCCTCGACGCCTCCAAGATGACTGACCCACCGTTCGCCGACATAGGCGGCGCCGGCTCGGTTCTGGAGAGCCTCGTGGACCAGGCGGTGTCGGGCAGGGGCGGGATATACGTAGTAGTCGGCGGCCCCGGCTCGGGCAAGACGACGCTGCTCAAGACGCTTCACAGCCGGCTCCGCCGGGGAGGCGTGTACTCGGTCTACGTCAACGCCTCGGGCCGCAGCCTCGACGACCTGGTGGCCGGCCTCTGCACGATACTCGGCTGCACCGAGCCGAGCCTCGACTCGCTGAGGGAAAAGCTCCGGGAGAGGGCCGCCGAGAAGGGGGCTATGGCTCTGCTAGTAGACGATATCGACAGGATGGCGGGCGGGAACATCGACGACGTGATCAAGCTGCTCACAACCCTCACCTCGGCCCAGCGGGAGCTGGGCCGCAGCCTGCTCATAGTGTTCAGCATGGCCCGTGACACCCTGGCGAGGCTCAGCCTCGACCCGCTCACCAGGGGGCTGATAAAATCCTACATGGAGGTTATAGACATGGACGAGCACCTGGTGAAATCCCCCAGCGACCTGGCGAGGCTTATCTACGCCCACTTCCAGCGGGTACGGCCCCGCAGCCTAAGCAAGAAGGCGGCCGCCACCCTGAGCCGCTACCCCCTCCACCCCATCAGGGACCAGAGCGTCATAAACGTGCTCTACGACGTGATAGGCGATGACACCCCCCGCGTGTACCTAGAGAAGCTCGACGAGCTCCTAAGGATAGCGGCCAGCTCGCGCTCACGCCTGGTAAGCGTTTCACACGCGAACGTGCTCGCCAGAAGGATCCTCCAGGCCCGTCGCGGGGCGATACCCCTAACCCAGATCCGAGCCGTCATCCTACGCCGCTACGTCAACGGCCTCCTGGCCGGCGGGCTCGTAGTACTGGGCACGATGGCCGTAACACTCTCAATGATAAACCTCGTGCCACCAGGCCTCAAGCTGCCGTACATAGTCGTGGGCCTGGTGCTGATGCTGGTAGGCGTGCTCGTGCATATGAAATCCGTATCGGCCCCCTAAAGAGGGGCCGCGCCCCCCAGGCTGCAGGTGGGGGATGGTATGAGCAACGACTACCTAGACCTCACTGTGCCGGAGGAGGGCTCACTGACTGGAGCCCTACTAGCCCTGGCCGTGCTCGGCGTCATTGTAGCGGTTGGGCTAAGCCTGCGGGGCACTCTGCCGCGCTTCGCGGTGATCCAGACGACGAGCATGGTTCCAACCCTCGTGCCCGGCGACGTTGTTATGATAACCCATGTAAACCCTAATGACATACACATAGGTGACATAATAGCCTTCAACCTGGTGGCATATGATATCGATAGCCAGGGGAGGCCCGTAGACGTAAGACGCACGGTAATAGTGGTCCACCGCGTGATAGGCAAGAAGGTTATCAACGGGCACCTCTACTTCCGCACCAAAGGCGACAACAACCCCACGCCAGACCCCTGGTATGTGCTCCCTCAGGGCGTGCTGGGCAAGGCCGAGAAGGTGGCCAGCCTGGGCAGCTTCGGCCTGGTGCTAACCAACCCGGTAGGGAGGATATTCGTGATAGTCATGATGCTCTCGTCCCTGGTGCTCCTGCTAAGCACTGTGAGGAGCTATAGTAAAGGTATACGTGAGGACCTCGAGAGCTACATGTAGATGTCTCGGCAAACGCTAGAAACACTAATGCGGTAGGCTGGCGGGTAGGACTACCGGGAGGCACTGGTGTTGCTGCCGGCGTGCAGGAAGGGCCTGCATATGGCTAGCTTCTCTGCCAGCGTCTGGTTGAGGCTGTAGATCTGCCTGCACACCTCCCCAAGCTCCTCGCTGTTAACCAGCGTCTTGAAGCCGTTAACATCAAGTATGAAACTGCTATTACCGAGAGGGTGGAGGCTTATCATCAACGTGTTAGACTTGTTTACAATACTTATAAAGTCGCTGCTAACCTTGTCAACTATTGTCCTATTCAGCTTGTTCTGTGCAATCGCGTTAGCCACCTCCACGAGATCCATACCGGCCTGGTTTACGACCGTCTTAACGTACTGGGCTATGACGCCTATTATGAGTGATGACGCGATGAGCGCTATGAGGCCCGGTACAATGAACTCTTTTAGCATGCAGAACCACCACTAATGCCGAGGATTATCAACTATAATGCCTAATATAACGGTAACGTGGCTGGGCCACGAAAAGCGTAGAGCAAACCCAGGGTTTATCCCCCGAGGATTCTGCAGGGAGAAGGGCTACCTAAACCCTGGATGGCTCTGCTCCTCCAGGCCCCCGGGTATCAACGATGATTTTTAGCGGGCTGACGCCCATAATTCTCTAGCGGAGATGAGGGGCGTGCCCGACCAGCCCGGCTACAGGGATGAGGAAGACGAGACAAGGTACTGGATTGGTATTGCGCTCATAGTCATCGGCGCGCTGCTCATACCCTTCTCGCTGGTGATTGGCGCCATCCTCGTAGCCGTGGGCGCTGTCCTCCTGGCGTCCCGGTGAGGAAGCCCCTGGGCTTCCCTCTTTTCCGGCCGGCAGCGCCGGAGGGCTCTATATGTTGAAGCCTATCTCCCGTAGCTTGTTGGCCACAAACCGCTTGTCCTCTTCGGGCAGCAGCTCTATGCCCTGCCTGATCAGCCTCTCGTCCACCTTGAGCCTGCCCTCGTCTATGTACTCGCGTATTATCTTCAGGTCCTCTATGTCGGTCTCCCGCGCCGCCTTCGCCTTGAGCACTATGTAGTCTTCGAGCCTTAGCAGCCTGGCCTCGATGTTCCCTAGCCTCCTCTTGCCCGCCCTCTCGAGCATCTCGGGCGGTATGTAGTAGTCGTGGATATTCTCGTAGAACTCCACTATAACCTCCTCGCCGCTGGGGAGCCTCGCCACGAACTTCGGCGTGCCCAGCGCCGTGTAGGCTACCTGCCAGCCCTCCTCCTCCGCTATGGCGTGGTACCTTTCCTCCTCTATCAGCGGGCTGGGCTCCAGGGCGAAGATGTCTACGTCGTCCTCGAACCGTCTACGCCGCAGCTCTAGCTCTACGACCGTGCTCCCCACTATGACCCCTTTCACCCCGTGCCGCTGCAGCCTCGAAAGCAGCCACGCCAGGTCCTGAATGCTGTACACGGGCTATGCACCCTCCAAGGGAGCGGTGGGCCTCCCCCATGTGGCCCGCTAGTGGCGGCCCCTGGGTTTAGGGTTTAGATGGCTACCGCCTCATGGCCCCCGGCTGGCCCTCCTGGCCCCGCGGCTGCGCCTGAGCCTCAGCTTGCCCATGGCGGCGAGCAGCGAGACCACCGCCACGATGCTGACCGCAAGCACTATGAGGGCCCGCTGGCGGCGGGTCAGCGTCACCCCTCCCGCGGCGGGTGCGGGCGTGGCGTGGGCGGCCGTGGTGGGTGTCGCGGCGCCTCCCGCCGGCGTTGCTGTGGTGGGTGTCGTAGGCCTCTGGGACGCCGTGGTGGGACCGGCGCGGCTCGGGCCGAGGGGTATCTGCCCGCTTGTGCTTGCCAGTGTGAATGACTCGCTCGCCCCATCCGGCACCGCTCTAAGCACGACGCTGTATGGTATGCTGCTGCCGCTCCTCAACGCCACCTTCACCCTCATGGACAGGGTCTCGCCTGGGCGCAGCAGGCCGCTCCGCAGGGAGGCGGTCCCCGCCGTGTGGTTGCCCGGCTCGGCTTCGAGCACTGTCACACTATCTGGGAACGATATGCTGAGTATGGCGTTCTTGAAGTCTATGGAGTCTAGGTTGGCCACGCTGACCTCCAGCACTGCGAGGTTCCTATAGCTCTCCAGCTTCTTCACCTCAAGCTTCACGTAGGGCACCTTGACCCTGATGGGCACTGTTGCCAGCGCCTGGCCGCCCAGCCGGAGCACGAGGTACAGCGTGTCCTCGCTCCCCGGCGCGGCCACCGGGGACACCTGGACCCCGGCCCACAGGGTGGTGAACTCCCCAGGCTCTATATCCACGCGGGTTGCCG
Organism: Pyrodictium brockii; assembly: GCF_055379715.1. Classification (NCBI taxonomy): domain Archaea; kingdom Thermoproteati; phylum Thermoproteota; class Thermoprotei; order Desulfurococcales; family Pyrodictiaceae; genus Pyrodictium; species Pyrodictium brockii. The sequence continues at coordinate 732,293 of NZ_AP042401.1, read as the reverse complement.
GGAGGAAGAGCCTGGCTATGGAGCTCTCGTTAACCGGCTCCAGCGCCGCGCCCGCTATCCTGACGCCCGAGGAAACCACTATCTTGACGTCAACCTTGCCGCCGGGCGGGGCGGCGATGTAGCTGGGCGTCACGTCGACCCCCACGCTGCGGCGCAGGAGCTCTATCACCGGCACCCTGGCAATCTGGTACCTCTTGAGCAGGTAGCTGCCCGTGTCATCGTAGATCTCCAGGACCACGCTCAGAACGTCCAGGGGCTTGAGGCTCACCGTTCCCAGGCTCATGCTCACGTCCAGCGTGCGGTGGCTCCTAGCGGGCACCGTGACTACCTGGGCGTAGTCGTAGATGGCGCAGGCGCTGACGTTCACACAGTTCCCCTGGCCCCTGACCACCAGGAACCTGGCCAGGAACACAGAGTCGCGCTCGCTGGGGTTGTAGAAGGATACGTGGGCCACCAGCCCCCTCCTAGCTATGTCGACGCTCGCGCTCTCGAGCTGCGGCTCCACAACCACCGACCGTATCCTTATGCTCGTAGTGGCCGTGGCTACAGCCCTGCCGCTCGAGTCCAGCACCTCTATGCTGGCCGTGTAGGTGCCCGGGTAGGCTGTAGGGGGGACTGGGATGCTCACTATGAAGCTCGTGTCGCCGCCCAGGGGGACCAGCTCCTCCGCCGAGTCGGCCTCCCCAAGGCCCTCTATGGATATGTGGACCCTCAGCTTGGCCGCCGTGTTCCCCTCGTTGGCCACCTTCACCTCTACCCGGAAGCTCTTACCCACAACGGGCAGGTCTAGGACACGCACCTCCTCCACGCTCGCGGAGACCACGGGCTTGACCTGGAGCAGGTTGTGGAGCCTCCAGGAGGCGTAGGGCTTGCCCGCTATGTAGAGCGTCGCGCTGGCGTCGTAGCTGCCGGCGGCCGCGTCCCTGGGGACCTGGATGGGGACCTCCACTACGTTCGCGCCGGGGAAGAGGGGGGCCTTGGCGCTGTAGCTCTTCCCGAACATGTTTATGACGAGCGTCGCGTCGACCGAGCCCTCGCCCTCCAGCCGCAGCCGGAGGGTGGCTATCGCCTGGCCGCCTGGGTCCACGCTCCCGGGGGACGCCGTGTAGCCCGTGAGGGATACCCGGTAGGACACCACCTCTACCGCCGCGCCGGCCTTCGCGGGGGCGTAGAGGCTGTCCCCCTCGAACCTGGCCACTACATCGTGCCTGCCCAGCCCGAGCCATGAGGTGTCAAACTCCACCACCGCCACGCCGCTGCGGTCGGTGCGGCCCGTGCCGACGAGCCTCCCATCCACGTAGAAGCTGACAGAGCGCCCCACGATGGGCCTGCCCGAGAGCCCGTCGAGGAGCCGAGCCTCTAGGCGGGCCAGGCTGCCGCGGGTGACGATTATGCTCTGGGCCTCTACCCTGGCGGGCCTCCTGAGCACCTCTATAGCCGCCGTCTTCGAGCCCCTCAGCCCCGTGTTGTCGACTACGGTGAGCGTGACGTTGTAGACGCCGGGCTTCTCGAAGACGTGCGTGACTATCGCGCCGCTCGCCACCGTGCCGTCGCCGAAGTCCCAGTGGTACTCCGTGATGTTGCCGTCGGGGTCGTAGGAGAGGAGCCCGTAGAAGGTGACGTTGGAGCCCCAGTAGACGCGTCTAGGCGTGAACCAGAAGCCCGCCACGGGGGGCCTGCCCTTCACGCACCAGGTGGGCCGGGTGGTGAGCCAGGGCCGGTAGTCGACCGTCGCCTTCTCGCCGAGCATTATCCTGCTCCCCTTGCCGCCCGTGTTCCCGGGGGCTGCGGGGCCGGAGGGGTCGCCCCACCAGTTGTGCCCCGCGTAGACGTAGCCGCTGTCCACCCGGAGCCCGTAGAGCCCCTGGCCCAGGGGGCAGCTGTAGCTCACCACCGCCGTGGCGTCTTCAACGCTCTTGATGTATATGCCGCCGTTGATCCTGGAGTATAGGACAAGCAGCCTCGCCTTATTGCCCACGCCGCCCTTCTCGCCGTCCACGGTCAGGCTGTCGAGCTGGCACCTCTCAAGCCTCATAACCGTCGACTTCCCGTAGAGGCCCCAGTCCTCGCGTATCCAGTTGTCCGCTATGCTCTCCCCCCTCACAGCCACGGAGCCTAGGACGGAGTTCACCGCCGTGAAGCTCGAGTAGTCAAGCGCCCGGCCGGAGGAGGTCCCGTTGTAGAGGCCGTAGCCGTGGAGGACGACGCCCTCCAGCGAGGAGTCGAGCACGCTGAACTGGGAGGAGAGGAGCCCGTCAGGGCCCTCCACGATGAGCTTGCCGAGCCTGACGCGCTCCAGGGTTACGGTGCTGCGGAACACCGCCGCCCCCTCCCCGGCGTAGCTCCTGTCAACCACTATGCTCATGTTGGAGAAGCTGGAGTCCGACACCGTTATGTTGGAGTCGTACACGGCGTACATGATGGCTGGTATGAGCTTGTAGCTGGTAACAGTGACAGTCTTATTGCCGGCGGTCACGTTGTAGGTAACGGGGACCCGCAGCTGCAGCCCCGTCGCGCGCGCGTGTATCGTGAAGGCGCCGGTGGCGTTGACGCGGCTCAGCTCTATCCGGGACCCGTAGACCACTGTAGACTCGTTACCCAGGCCGATAGACTCCAGCTCAAGGTCCCCCTGTATGGTCACGTTGTCCAGCAGGAGGCTTGAGTTGTAGAGGCTCCTGTATGCTGACCGGAAGGAGATGCCTCCCTGCACCACGGAGTCTATGAACGTCGCGTTGGAGCTTGTGAACTCTGCGAACTCAAGCCCGTTTCTCACCACGACGTGCTTGAAGACGAGCACAGAGCTAACAACCACGAGGGTGCCGCGGCCGACGAGGATGACGGGCTCGCTCCGCGTGCCCTCAGCGAGTATAACCCCCCGCTCCACAGTGACGGTGACGCCGGGCGCGAATATGATTGTGACACCGCTCTCTATCTTGACCTGCGCCATTATGCGTATATCCCTGGTTACCACGTAGGGGCTCCCGTCGCGGGTCAGAACAGTGTTAACCGTTATATCGCGGTCTATCGCCGTGGGCCCGCTCGCCCCCGCCGGGAGGCCTGCGAGCAGCGGCGCCGCGAGCGCTAGTAGGAGGAGAATGAGCATCAACAGCCTTCCGGGCTTCAAGCTTGGCCCCGGCTGAGCCCCAGCATGCTAGTACTTAAAAACCGTAGTCCAGCCTCCAGGGAGGGTAATCAGCCTAGCCCTACGTAACATAATAGGGTCTTTGGGTGCTACCCGGGGGAGGGGCCGCGGAGGGTGGCGTGGCGCGCCTGGGTGGCAACCGCGAACACGGTCCACTACGAGGACGACGCCAGCCTGTGGCTCCACGGGGGCTACGGCGCCATAGCCGTGGCGGACGGTGTCTCCACGAGCCGCGGCGGGGGAGCCTCCCTCCTAGCAGCCTGGGGGTTCACAGCGTTCTGCAGGGCCGTCCTGCCGGGGTGGCGGGGGAGCATAGCCGGCGCGGCGCGCCGCTGCCTAGAGCTCCTCGACGAAGCGGCTCGGGAGGCGTCCCCACGCGACGCCGACACCGCGGCGGAGGCTAAGCGCCTCTACTACAGGGGCTGCGGGGCCCCCTGCACCAGGCCGATGAGCCCATGGGAGCCGGCTAGGCTCGAGGCCCAGGCCCCGCAGGAGGGGGGCGGCGGGCAGGCGCCCTCCACGACCCTTCTAGCGGCCCTCCTGGGCCCCGGGGGCCAGCTGGCACTGGTGCTGGCGGGCGACGGCGTGGTTGTGGCTACGACGGGGAGCAAGGAGTCCACCTGGCTCCTATGGGGCGCGCTGCCACAGTTCTACGAGGGGAGCCGGCTAGCCCGCTTCATCGAGGTCGGCAGGGGGCTCCAGGGGGAGCCGGTGGTCCTGGAGACCAGGCTCCCAGGCGACACCCTGCTGGCGCTCGCGACGGACGGGGTGGATCCCGCGGCGCTGGCGGAGGAGCTTGTGGAGCTGGCCCGAAGAGGGGTGCCGGAGGACGCGGCGGAGGGGAACCCCGCCTCCCTGCTGCTCAGCCGCATCCAGCAGCGGGCCGGGGGGCTGGAGGATGATGCGACGATAGCGCTGGCGTATTGGGCCAGCCAGGCCCCCGGGCGGCTAGGGCGCTGAGAGGCGGGGATGCAGAGGGAAAAAGGTGTGAGGTGTGCCCTGGGGCCGCCGCCCCCTAGCCCGTCTCAACCACCCTGGCGTTGATCACCAGGGGCACGCTGTCGAAGAGCACGCCCTCCCTAGCCTCGTAGTACACCCGGGCGCCCAGGACCGCCGCCCGGCCTCCATCGTAGAGCCAGGAGTCCCCGTCCACAGCGACCACTGCGCTGGGCTTACCCAGGCTGAGCACGGCCCTAACGTTGCCCAGCTTGAGGACCGGCCGGGCGACGCTGAGATACTCGTACGAGGCCCAGTTGTTAAAGCGGCCGCCGGCATAGCTGTAGTAGATCGTGTCCCACCATATGGCGAACAGCCAGTTGCCGGAGCTATCGTAGAAGTCTAGCCGCAGGGTGAAGTTGAGAGCGGACGCGGGCCTGTGGCCGCTCGTACCGTTGCCCACTATTATGCCGTAATCCGCGGAGTCGAAGAACAGTGTTGGGGGCTGCGTGTCGGCCTCAATCACTACGTGGTGGAAGCCTCTACCGTCAGCGTAGGGCGTGTGGACCACTATCCCGCTTCCCCGGACCAGGTGGCGGGCTATCTCGTGGAGGGTCTCGTTGATTGCTGTGCCGTTGCCCGGGGCCAGGTATAGGGTGCCGTTGTAGGTGTAGTTGCGGTAGGCTAGGGTTATGGTGGCGTAGGAGACTCTGCTGAGTATGTCCTGCACCGCGGCATCGACGTCTATTCCCTTCTGCACGTGGCCCCGCAGGACGTGCTTAAGCTTCTCGGCTATATCCTTCCCGTGGCCGTCTATGGCCCAGGAGAGGTGCGGCCACTCATCCTGAGGAGCCCTCTTACAGTACGGCTGATCCGTCGTCACGTTGCCCTCGAAGACCTGGTATGCCTCCCTAACCTCTATGCTTAGGTAGTCTAGGAGCCGGCGCAGCTGATCCGCGTTCTCCAGGCTCAGCTCCAGCTTCACATAGTCGACATCACTGTGCCTTGTTATCTTGAGCCACTCGGGCTCCTCGAGAGAGCCCTCGGCCCCGGAGGCTGGGGCTATGGTTATGCTGCCGAGCTGCTGGAGGCTTATGGGCTCGTTGGGCGCCTGCGCGCAGCCCACCGCGTGGAAGCTGTTCAGCGGGCTCTGGGTGGTGGCGAAGCCTGCTAGCAGGGCGAGGGCGGCAGCCGAGGCGGCGAGGGCGGCCAGGGCGAGGGCTGCTGAGCGGTGGTTCAAGGCTCTAGGGCACCCGGGCTGCCCTAGCCATGAATGTTAAGCTGCAAAGCCGGGTATAGGCTGGGCGAGGCGGCATTAAATAAGTGCAGTGTAGCATTATGTGCTGTGCCTAGCGGGCTGCTGGCCTGTCTTGGGCTGTGCGGCCCCCGGGGTTGGGGAGGCTAGGGCTCTAGGCTTAGCACCAGCTCCTCGCCTTCTATTCGCCACTTCTTCCCGTCTCTAGGCGGGCTGGAGGCTAGCTCGATGCTGCCGACCCTCACCTCCCGTGCTATCAGCTCCCGGTGCCTCTCCACCGCCTCCCGCAGCTTCCCCGTGGCGTAGACTAGGAGCCTCCTAGCGGTGTGGTCTACGGGGAGGTCCAGCTCCTTCCTGAGCACCTGGGCGCGGCGTATGACCTCCCTGGCGAGGCCCTCCAGCATAGTCTCCTCGTCCAGCTGCATGTCCACGTACACTGTCATGCTGCTGGTCTCTATTTTCTCCGCTCTGGGGGCCCAGCCGGGCTCCGAATCCACCACCTCCACTGCCTTTACGTTGGCGAACCTGGCTAGCACGTCAGCTGCCTCCCGAAGCCTCTCCACTGGGAGGCTGGAGCCGGGCTTGGCTGCTATAGCGGCGCGGCGGAGGGGCCAGCGCCTCTTCAGCCTCCTCTCGCTCCTCAGTGCGAGCACCTTCTCCGCCGCCTCTAGCGCCTCCTCGACGGCGAGGTAGCTCTCCTCGTCGAGGAGCTTCTCGTCGACGCTCGGCCACTCTAGCATGTGGACGCTCTCGGGCGCCCCGGGCTCGTACTTCTTTACGAAGGCCTGGTAGAGGTACTCGGCTATGAAGGGCGTGAAGGGCGCCATGGCGGCTATGGTCCTCCGGAGCACGTAGTAGAGGGTGGCGTATGCCGCCTCCTTGCTCTCTGTGGCCTCCTCCTCCCAGACCCTCGGCCTGACCAGGGGGATGTAGCGGTGGCTCAGCTGCTCCACCACCAGGTCGACCAGCGTCTGGAGCGCCTGGTGCATGTTGTCGTTCTCGACCGCCTCCTCCACCCTCTTCAGCGCCTGGCTTAGCCTGTAGATTATCCAGCGGTCCTCTGCCTGGAGCCTCCCGGGCTCCGGGGGCCCGGGGCTCCACTTGTCGAGCTCCATGTAGGTGTCGGCGAACTTCACGGTGTTCCATAGTATGTTGAGGTAGCCCCGGTACCTCTCCACCTCGTCGGGGTCGAAGTTCACGCTGTCCCAGGGCGCGCGGCTCAGGAGAAGCATCCTCATAGGGTCGGCGCCGTGCTTCTCCATCCACTCCAGCGCCCACACCACGTTGCCCTTGCTCTTGCTCATCTTCTTGCCCTCCTTGTCCAGCACGTGGCCCTGGAGCAGCACCGAGCGGTAGGGGGCCTTGCCGTGCCACACCACGCCGGTCACGAGCAGTGTGTAGAACCAGCCCCTGGTCTGGTCAGCGGCCTCGGTTATCCAGGTGTAGGGGTAGAGCTGGTCCCATAGCCTGAGCCAGCCGTACTGCTTCAGCGCCGCGGTGTGGGCCACGCCGCTGTCCATCCAGACGTCGACCACGAACGGCTCCCTCCTCATCACGCCGCCGCACTTGGGGCAGCGGAGCTCCACACGGTCTATGTAGGGCCGGTGGAGGTCGTCGGGCACGCTGGAGGGGTCCACGGCTAGCCTCCTGAGCTCCTCGAGGCTCCCCACGACCACAGTGTGGCCGCAGCTGGTGCAGCGCCACACGGGGAGGGGGGTGCCCCAGTACCGCTCGCGGCTTATACACCAGTCGCGGGCGTTCTCAACCCAGTCGCTCATCCTCCTGGCCGCCCAGCTGGGGGCCCAGCGCATCGAGCGTACCCCGTCGACCATCTTCCTCCGGATCTCGTCCGTTATCCTTATGAACCACTGGCGGGACGCGTAGTAGAAGAGCCTGGTGCCGCAGCGCCAGCAGAACGGGTACTCGTGTCTCACCGTGCCCGCGTGGACTAGGAGCCCCTTGCCCCGGAGTACCTCTATCACCTTCTCCCCGGCGTCCTCGAACCACATGCCCTTGAAGGCGCCGGACTCGGGGCCGAAGTAGCCGTCCTCGCGGAGCGGGGTGTAGGCCTCTATCCCCCTCTTGCTGCACTCCTCAAAGTCCTCGGGGCCGTGGGCGGGGGCCAGGTGCACTACCCCGGTGCCATCCTCCATGGTCACCCAGTTGGCGGCGAGCACCGTGTGGTAGGGGGGCTCGTGGCGCTGGTGGTAGGGTACCTCCTCCGCCAGGGGGTGCCGGTACCTCATCCCCGCGAGGGTGGCGCCCTTCACCCTCTCGACAACCATGTACTTCTCCAGCCCCACCTCCCTGGCGAAGGCCTCCAGCCTCTTCTCAGCCACCACCCATATCTCATCGCCGACTGAGATGAACACGTACCACTCGTCCGGGTGGACGGCCGCCGCCTCGTTGGCTATTATCGTCCACGGCGTGGTGGTCCAGGCTACAAGGTAGGTGTTGTCGAGCCCCTCCAGGGGGAGCTTGAAGTAGACGCTGGGGTCATCCACCTCCTGGTAGCCCTGCGCCACCTCGTGGCTGCTGAGCGCTGTGCCGCAGCGGGGGCACCGGGGGACCACGCGGCGGCCCTCGTAGAGGAGCCCCTTCTCATGCGCCTTCTTGATGAACTCCCAGATAGCCTCTATGTAGCGGGGGTGCCTCGTCTGGTAGGCGTGGCCATAGTCCAGCCACAGCCCGAGCCTCTTGCTCGCCCTCTCCCAGTGCTCGATGTAGTAGTCTACCAGCCGCCTGCACTCCTCGATGAAGCGGTCGACGCCGTATCGCTCGATATCCCTCTTGCTCCTCATGCCAAGCTTCTTCTCCGCCTCAAGCTCCACGGGGAGCCCCTGGGTGTCCCAGCCGGCCTGGTCCCAGACTCGGTAGCCCCTCATCCTGGCGTAGCGCAGCTTCACGTCCTTCAGGGTCCTGCCCCTGGCGTGGCCCACGTGCATGAACCCGTTGGCGGTCGGCGGGCCCTCAAGGAACGCGAATAGAGGCGCATTGGGCCTCTCGTCCCACGTCATCCGCTTGACCTTCTCATATACCTTGTTCTTGTCCCAGAAGCGGAGAACCCACTCCTCGACCTCTAGGGGGCTATAGCTTCGCTTCAGCGGGGGCCTCGCGGATAATGGGCATCACCGCTGGCCATCGTGGCAGGGCCGGCTCCCTTAAACCCTCCGCGGCCGCCCCTCTGCACGTTTTTAGTACACGCCACGGCTCTACGCCTAGGGGCCTGCCTCCCATGCTAGGCCAGCGGCTGCTACGGGTCTTCTACCGCCGGGGGCCGCTCTTCCTACACCACTCGGCGGCCAAGGCCCTGGCGGAGGCTGGGCCCCGCCTCGTGGCTGATATAGGCTCGGCCAACGCCCTCCTAGCCCGGGCGCTAGAGGACCATGGCTACCTGCCGAGCTACTACCTCGCGCTCGACGTCGACAGCCTCCTCCTCGCGGCAGCCCCCTCCAGGGCCTGGATCGAGAGGATCCAGGCCTCCGCCGAGAGGCTCCCCCTCCGAGGCCGCGCGGTCGACATGGCTGTGCTGCATGACGCCCTTCACCACTTCCACCGGCCCTGGGAGGCTCTAGCGGAGGCGGCGCGGGCGGCAGAGTGCATCCTAATAGACGATATCGACGCCGGGAGGCTCTCCGGCAAGCTGGTGGAGCTAGCCGAGAGGCTCCTCGGCTTCCCCGCTAGGTTCGCGAGGCCCAGCGAGGTGGCGGAGAAGCTGCAGGAGAACATGATGAGGGTGGTAATGATGGAGGCCGACCAGGGGCTTCCGACCTACAGGATGCTGGCCTGCCGCGCGGCCGCCCCGGGGAGCAGCCGGGCCCGCCCCTAGGCCCCACCCGGGGGCTCCTGCTGGACTGGCAGCAGGCGCTCGGCCTCCTCCCCGGTGAGGCCGCTCTGAGGGCTGTGGAGGGCCCTGCGCAGCTCCTCGAGGACCTCGCTGAGCACCTTCTGGTAGTCCACGGCGCCCTCTTCTATCCTGTCCATGGTGTCCTGCAGCCTCCTTGTGACCTCCTCTGAGACCAGGCCGCCGAACCTCTTCATGAGGAAGTCGTAGACCCCTATGCCCCGCGTGGTGGCTATCATAGCCCCCGCCCTGCCGGCGGAGACCACGTAGCCGCGGCGAAGCAGTGTGTCGATGATCTTGGCGTAGGTGCTGGGCCTCCCTATGCCCCTCTCCTTCATCATCCTCACCACCTCCGCCTGGCTGAGGAGCCGGAGGGGGCTCCAGACCCTGACCCCTACACTCTCCAGCCGGTACTCGCCCGGCTCCAGCCGTGGCTGAGGCCTCACCGCCTGGTAGACGTCGAGCCAGCCCGGCTCAATGACCTCGACTATGCGCTCCTCGGTCCTCTCAATTCTCTTCGGCTTCTCGCCGGGCAGGCTGATCTCCACCGTTACCCTCGCCCTCTGCCTCCTCACCCTTGCAGACCCCATCTGGCTCGCTATGAACCTGCGGAATATGAGGTCGTAGAGCCGGTAGTGGCGCTGCGTCAGCGGCCTCGCCAGCTGGAGCGCGCCCTCCCCGACTAGGCGGCGGAGGGTCTCAGAGTCGATGGGCCTGGTGGGCCTTATCGCCTCGTGGGCCCCGCCCTCGCCCCAGCGGCGGGGCTGGAACACCTCCTCCAGCCGGTCCTCGCCGTAGCGGTAGCGGAGATACTCCCTGGCCACTGTTAGGCCCGCGTCGCTCACCCTGGTGCTGTCGGTGCGGTGGTAGGTTATTAGGCCGAGCTCGAAGAGGTCCTGGGCCAGCTTCATGGCCTCGGGCGCTGAGAGCCCCAGCCTCGCCGCAGCCTCCGCCAGCATGGCGTCGGTGGTGAAGGGTGGGAGGGGCTTCAGCTCGTCCTCCCACTCCTCGACGTCACCCACCACGGCCCTGACGGCCGCGCCCCCGCGGAGCGCGCTGTTGACCTCCCTTATCACCCTGGCCTTCCTCCGGCGCGCCTCCTCGAGCCCGCCGAGCCTCTCCAGCACCTCGTGGCGGCGCAGCGCCTCCTCCAGCAGCCCCCTGGCCTCCTCCAGCGCCTCTCTTATCCTATCGCTGGCCTCGTCGCCCCTCACCTCGACCTCCAGCTCCCTGCCGTCCCCGTCGCGGAGCCGGAGCCTGTAGAGGGGAATGCGGAGAAACCTGGCGCCCAGCGTGTGCTCCACTATCCAGCCGAGCACCGGTGTCTGGACGCGGCCGGCGCTGAGGTTGTAGTTGGGCCTGCTGCACTCCTCTCTAAGCATCGCATCCCTCTCCATAGCATTGAGCATTGCCTTGGCGTCCCTCAGCCTTCTCCTGGCGCTCTGGAGCCGGGACTCGCGGCTCCAGGTGCAGAAGCGCGGCCAGAACTTGGTCCAGAGCACCGGGCTCAGTGTGAAGCCTATCCAGCGGTCCTCCACCCTCCGGACTATCTGGGCCTCCACCAGCCTCTCGAGGAAGGGCCTTGCCCCGTGTATAGCCTCTAGTATCGCGCGGCGGGTTATCTCGTGAAACTCCACCCTCACAATGCTCCTCGCCATGGGTCTTATCAGGCTGGCCAGGTCCCAGCCTATCTTCTCGCCCTCGGTGTCGGGGTCAGTGCCTATCATCACCACGTCAACCTCGCTGGCCAGGTCGCGGAGGGCCTCCACTATGTCCCAGCTGCTCTTCACCAGCGGCGAGCCGCAGACGGGGCAGCGCAGCTCCCCCCTCCCGGTGACCGGGTTGTAGTCCTCGGGGCTCACTGGCCACTGGTGGCCGCAGGCGAGGCAGCGGGCCAGGGGGGCGTAGACGGGCAGGAAGCGCCTCCCACCCCCGCGGGCCACCAGGACGCCGTGGACATTCCGGGCGCTGGGCCAGTCGTAGCCCTCCACAGAGCCCCGCAGCTCGTCGAGCAGCCACTCGGGGCCCGCCAGCTCTCGGGGCGTGGCGGGCTTCACGAGGTCGTAGACGTGGCCCCCGCTCGCAGCGACTAGGAGGACGTAGTCGCCGGTGGAGACCTCGTAGACCCTCAGCGGGCCTATCTGCCGGGCGCTGGGCCTCCCGAAGAACCCTGCTATAGTCCTCGCCTTGTTCGGGCTCTCCACCACCAGCAGCGCCGTCCTGACGAGCTCCATGGTCTCCGGCTTAACCCTCCCCTCGAGGACCGCCCTGACCCTCTCCCTGTCCATGTTTATCTCGCGGAGCAGCGATGGGAGGTCCAGCTCCTCGAACCTCCTCCACTCCGCCTCCACCAGCCAGCGGGTCCTCCTCATCAGCCCGTTGAGCAGCCTCGGGTCGTCGGCCACAACCACGCTCAGCCCCTTGGTTATCCCCCCGGCGAAGAGCCTGCTCGTCCTGCCCGAGGCCTGGATGTAGGTGGCTACATCGGGCACCAGTATGTAGGCCCGCCCCTCCTCCCTCACCACTGCTATGTCGTCGGCCCGCTCCAGGGCCCTCCAGACATCCTCCCTCCTCATAGTGTCCCGGAGCCACTCGAGAGCCGAGGCGAACTCCCTGGCGGCATCGCTCCCGGGCCTCCCGCTCCGGAGCTCCTCCGCGACCCTCGCCAGCGCCGCCTGGCTCAGTCTCCGGGCGAGCGCCCTCAGCTTGCCCAGGAGCGTCTGCGCCCTCTCAGCCACGTCCCTCGGCGCGTGTTCGGCCAGCACCGCGAGGGCGCGGAGGATGCTCAGGGGGTGCGGGTCCTCGAACCTGGCGCTGAAGCGGAGCCGGGGCACGCCGGCGAAGACCGCGTAGCGGATCCTCTCCGGCAGATCGAGGCCCCTCACAGCCACGCCGTAGTAGACGGCTACGCCCACCAGCACCTGGGTCTCGCCGCTCCGGAACCTCTCCAGCGCCCCTGGGTTCTGGGAGGTGAACGCCTCCGCCGCCACCCCGCGGCTGCGGAGGAGCTCGGCGAGCCTCTCAGCATACTCAGCGCCCCGGTCCACCGGCACGTACACTAGCCCGCCGTCCCCCAGCTTCGAGACTATCTCGACAACCCGCTCCTCGAGCCCCCCGGGGCCGGGGGAGGTGTAGGAGTCCACGATGTTCCTTATCGCCTCCCCCGCCGAGCCCGCCTGGAAGCCGAGCAGCGCCTGGAAGAGCCTCACCCTGCTGCCCCTAGGCCTCCCGGTGGCGCTGCTGACCACGAGCACCGCCGCCCGGCGCCGGGCCTTCTCGAGCCTCTCCTCTATCCTCCTCAGCTCCCGGTAGAGGGGCTCCAGGGTCTCCTCGAACACCCTCCTACGCAGCTCCCGCACCTCCTCGGCGGTGAGGCGGCGGCCCCTCCTCCTGGCCTGCTGCCTCAGCCTCTCAAGCCTCCTGGCCAGCTCCTTCTGGGCCCTCCGGGTCTCCCAGACGAGGCGGCGCTGGAGCTGGAGGAGCCTCCAGCCCAGCTCCACCTCCTCCCTGCTGAACCCCACCACGCGGAGGACCGCGTCTACGCTCCTCCCGCTTTTCAGCACCGCGTCCACGTCGTCCACGAATACGAAGCGGAAGCCCCTCCCCCACTGCTCCCTGAGGCCGGCGAGCGTCTCAGCGTTCCTCACTAGGTACTGGCTGGTAGTGATCAGTATGTCGAAGTCGCCCTCCGCCACCCTCTCCAGCAGCCGCCTCCTCTGCTTCTGGGAGAGCCGGCTGTGGAGCGCTACTATCCTAGCCGGGACCCCCGCGGCGTCGGCCAGGCGGAGAGCCCGCTCCTCAACCATCTTCACCAGGGGCGTGGTGGGGACAACTATGTAGCTCTTCTCCCCCCGCGAGGCCAGGTAGACGGCCATCAGCACGCCGAACGTGGTCTTACCCACACCAGTCGGGGCTATGGCCGCGAAGCTCTTCCCCTTAAGCACCCTCCTAACCCATGCACGCTGCGCGCTCCAGAGCCTGGAGCCCGTAGCCTTCTCGAAGAGAGCCTCGACCTCCCTAGCCTCCCTCTCAACCCTCGCATAGCGCTCCAGCGGGCTCCCCTTCCTCAGCCCCCTAGCCTTCTCCACAGCCTCCGCCACATCGAGGACGGACTCGGCGGCAACCCGCTCCGGCAGGCAGCGGGGGCAGGGGAGCCCGAGCTGGAGCCGGTCATCCCCCTCTGGGCCGCAGCAGCCCGGGCAGGAGAAGAAGTACACACCCCTAGCAGGCTCGGAGCCACCGGCCCAGCTCAAGGCAGCACCATTCCCCGCGTAGAGGCCATACACGCCCCGAGGGGCCCGGGCCCTGGAAGCCCCAAGCCCCCGTGCAGCGAGCTTATAATTGTAATAACGTTTTTGCGTCCCCGGGCCACGCAGCCCCTATGTCAACCCACCGTCCGCGGGCCCGGCGAGCGCCTAGCCCCGCTGCTGCAGCCCCGGGCTATAGCCTTGCTTGGAGCCCTTCCTAGGCTGCCCCCGGCTACTGCTACGCGTATGCAGGGTTGAGCGTCTTGATGGCGTCTAGGGCTTCTAGCGCGTGGCCCAGCCCCCGGGGGCTCTATGGTTTTCTAGCTGCTCCGGGGATGCTGCGGCCCCCGGGAGGCGGGGTTCCTGGCTTGCGCTGCCGGGGCCGTGTAGCGGTCGTGGTCGGTAGTAGGAGCGACTTGGAGTATGCGGAGCGTGCCGAGAAGGTGCTGCGTGGGGCCGGCGTGGAGGTTGAGGTCCGGGTTTTGAGCGCGCACCGGGACCCGGAGGCTCTCGACGAGTTTATCCGGTCTAGCTGCGGCAGGGTGGACGTCTACATCGCTATGGCCGGGCTTTCCGCCGCGCTCCCCGGGTATATTGCCTCGAGGTGCGGTAAGCCTGTCGTGGGCGTCCCCCTGCCGGTGGGCCCGTTGAAGGGTGTTGACGCCCTCCTCTCCATCGTGCAGATGCCCCGGGGTGTGCCGGTGGCCTCTGTGGGCATCGGCGCCGCGGAGAATGCTGCGCTGTTCGCCCTCCGGGTCCTGGCCGCCGGGAGCCGCTGCGGGGAGTAGAGCTTTTTATCCACGCGCTGGTGCACCTCTCCTTGTCGCGGGGTGCGCCCAGGGCTTTGCACGAGTGGGCGCTCGTGAACGCGATAATAGCGGAGATAGAGGACAAGGTGCGCCAGGGCTACGGGGTGGAGGAGGTCAAGATTATCCTCGGGGAGCTGCAGAACGTCGACCGCGGCGTTGTCGAGGCGTACCTGGGGAAGGCTCTCCCCGAGATAGCCCCCGGGGCTAGAGTGGTCTACGTGGAGGAGCCCGCCAGGTTCCGCTGCAGGGTCTGCGGCTACGAGTGGGGCCTCGACGAGGTGGAGCTGGACGAGGAGACCCGTGAGGCCATCCACTTCGTGCCGGAGGCCGTCTACAGCTTCGTCCGCTGCCCCCGCTGCGGGAGCAGGGACTACGATATAGTCCAGGGCCGCGGGGTTAAGCTCGCCCTGGCCGTTAGGAGGAAGGGCGAGGAGGCGGCGGGAGAGGGGAGGTGAGCCCGGGGATGGCGCGTGGAGAGGCCGTGCTCGACCCCAGGCTGGCCGGAGCGAGGCAGATGCTCTCCAGGGTCAGGGCCGTGGTCCCCGTTATGAGCGCTAAGGGCGGCGTCGGCAAGACCCTGGTGGCGGTGATCGCCGCGCTCCACGCCGCGAGGCGGGGTAGGAGGACCGGGCTCCTCGACCTGGACGTGACGAGCCCCTCCGCCCACATAGCCCTCGGCGTGGACCCGGGGAGCCTGCAGCCGGAGGAGAAGAACGGCGTAGTCCCCCCGCTCGTGGCGGGCGTCAGGTTCATGACAGTGGCCTACTATACCTGGGACAGGCCGACGCCGCTCCGCGGCCAGGCCGTCGACGACGCTATCAGGGAGGTGCTGGCAGTCACCAACTGGGGGGAGCTGGACCTGCTGATAGTCGACACGCCGCCGGGCCTCCGGGACGAGGCCCTGGACACGCTGGAGTACCTGCCGGACCCCAGGGTGGTGGCTGTCGCCACTCCCTCGAGGCTGGCCCGCGCCGGGGTGGAGAGGCTGCTAGCCCTGCTGGAGGAGCAGGGACAGCCCCGCTACCTCCTCGTCAACATGTACGCGGGGGGCGACGGGCTCGAGGACCTGGCCGAGAAGTACGGGGCCAGGTACCTGGGGAGGGTGAGGCTCGACCCCTCCGTCGAGGAGGCCCTCGGCGACCCCGAGAAGTTGCTCTCAACCGGCATGGCCAGGGACGTCGCGGAGGCGGTTGACAGGCTCCTCGAGGACCTCGGCATCTAGCCCACGCCGCGCCGCCGGCCCCGGGCTAGTCCCCGGGCATCGGGTTCTCGTAGAGGGGGCGCCCCATCCTAGTGGGAGGGGCTAGCCAGTCCACCACCGCTCTCGGGTCCCTGTACTCTACGATGAAGGTTATCGGGCCCATCGCCGCCTCCGCGTCCATGTCTACGAGGCTCAGCCTGCCCACATAGGCCGCCTGCTTGTTTATCTTAAACACCAGCACGCCCTGGTCGATGCCGTGGAGCATGTAGCTGCGGGCTGCGTCCAGGATCCTCTCGCGGCGGAGCAGCTCGTGGAGCCTCAGGAGGCTGCGGAGGCTATAGGCCTCCGCCACGACCAGCCGGTAGCCGCGGCCCAGGTCCTCAACCCACATCCTATCGGGCGTGAACACGTTGAGTATGGCCCGCTTGACCTTCTCGACATCCTCCGTGGGCCTGGCCTCCGCCTCCACCCTGACCCGTGTCTGCATGCCCTGGGCCACACCCCTGCCCGGCGACCCCGGGTGCGCATCCACCGGGGCCGCTCCTATCTAGGCTCCGGGGGCTTGAGGGCGTGGTCCTCGAGGAGCCCGGGGTTCCGGAGCTTAAACCTCTCCTCGGCCGCCACCAGGCCCCGCTCGTGGTAGCCCCGGGCCTCCCAGTAGCCGTCCACGTAGCTCTCGAGGACGTGTATCTCCCGCAGCCACTTGACGCTCTTCCAGCCGTAGAGCGTCGGGGCGAGCAGCCTCACCGGGGCGCCCCGCTCCAGGGGGAGGGGCCCCTCCTCGAGCCCCACGGCGAGGTAGGCGGCCTCGAGGGCCAGGGGGAGGGGGAGGACAGCGGAGTAGCCGCCCGCGCTGCGGGCCAGGAGCCACCCGTCCCCGGGGAGGGGGGCGCGGGCGGCGCGGAGGACCTCCCCCAGGGGGGCGGCGAGCCACTTCCGGGGCCCGACGCTCCAGCCGGTGACGCAGTGCAGGTACAGCAGCCTCCACCCTGCCCTCTCCTCGATCAGCTCCTGGCCCAGCCGGCGGCGCCCGCCGGGGGTGTGGACCAGTATCTCCCAGGCCCTGGGGGCCCTGGCGGGGAGGCCCTCGACCGCGTAGGTTACGAAGCGGGGTATCCTCCCCTGCCCCGCGGGCTCCCCGTCGGGCTCCAGGATGGGCCTGCGGAGCAGCACCGGGGGCCGAGGCGCCTCGCCCACCTCGACCGCTCCGCCGGCGAGGGCCTCCCGCGCCCCTGGCACCGCGTCCAGGGGCGCCACGAGGGCGGCGGCGAGCACGCCTCCACGGGCCTCCACGAGCCTCGCCTCCCCTCCCCCGCGGAGCCGGAGGATATGGACGGTGTACCTCCTCCTGGCCAGTGGCTCGGCCTCGTAGCTCTCAGGGCCCTCTGGCTCTAGGCGTAGGGATAGCTCCCTCGATAGGAGGCCCAGCAGGCCTTGGAGGGCCTTGAGGGCCTCGCCCCGGGAGTCCACGGTGCCCGCCGCGGCGCAGTCTGCCACGACCACCGGCCTGGCCTCGGCCAGCGTGTTTACGTAGACCCGGCAGCCCGTCACCTCTGCGGGCACGGAGGAGCCGCCCTCCTGCTCCACGGGGCCTTCTAGGCTTCAAGCCTTGCGACGTACACGGCAGGGTCCTCGGCGAGCGCCGGCAGCTCCTCCAGGAAGCCGCGGAGCCTCGACGCGGGCACCACCGGCACCCCCTCGGCCAGCCTGGGGGCGTGCTCCCTGAGCACCAGGAGGGCCGGGACTATCCTCCACCTGCCGGGCGGGAGGCCGAGCCTCCGCCAGTGGCGGATAAGCCTACCAAGCCTCTCCCGGTGCCTGGCCGCCGCCGCGCGGAGCCTAGAAGGGGTCGAGACCCTAGGACTCCAGTGTTTGCAGTCCACAGCCACCGCCAGCCCGGCGGCCGCGTCAAGGCCCAGCACGTCCAGCTCCAGACCCCCGGGGCCGTGGACCCGGAGGCCCTGGAGGGCCTCGAACCCGGCCTCCGCCAGAGCCCGCGCGGCGTATTCCTCGAACATCCTCCAGTCCAGGTGCCGGGCAACAGCGGTCTCGGAGACGCCCAGCTTGACGGCGGCGAGGGCCAGGGCCAGCGGGTCGTCCACGCAGGCCGCGTCCCCCTCCAGCCTGAGGCCGCCGGCGCCGGCGAGCCTCGCGGCAGCCGCCTCCACGAGCCCGGGACGGAGGAAGAGCCTGGCAGCCATCTCGCCGAGCGGGGTGCAGCCCCTCCCCCTCTCGAGCAGCAAAGCCGCGACCGCCGCCACCGGGAGCGCCGAGGCACCTCCCCGGTGGAGCCCCAGGGCCCAGGGGCGCTATAGGGACGCCCGCGCTGCGGGGCCGGGGGCTATGCCTGGCTATGCCTGGGAGGGGGCTTGCGGAGCCCCACGGGCAGGCTGCCTGGCCCCCGGGAGGCTGATGGAGAAGAGGGGTGGGGCTGGAAAAGCGGCTGGGCGTGGGGCTACCTCTTCTTCTGCGGCGGCACCGTGTAGACTCTCGGCCTCGTGGGGCCGAGGACGCCCCCGACCGAGCCCGGCCTGGCCTGCCCTGTCCTCACCAGCCTCGCAACAGGGTCGTTGGGGTCGTCGAGGTCGCCGAACATCCTGGCGCCGGTGGGGCAGGTCTCGACGCAGGCCGGCAGCTCTCCCCTGTCCACCCTGTGGGCGCAGAGGGTGCACTTGTCCACTGTCCTCGTGAATGGGTTCACGTGGCGGGCGCCGTAGGGGCAGGCAGCGATGCAGTAGCCGCATAGGATGCACTTCTCCGGGTTCACCAGCACTATGCCATCCTTCCTCTGGTAGCTGGCGCCGGTGGGGCAGGCGGCCACGCATGGGGCGTCGTCGCAGTGCTGGCACATGATATGGTATACTGTCATGCTGCCGTCTCGGTAGACACGGCGAGTCCTCGTGCGGAGCCACAGCAGCTCGTGGATCAGCGTCTTAGCCTCCTCGGGGCTCTTAGCCTCCTCTGCGAGCCCGAGCAGCTTGGCCACCGGCGGCGGGTTGTAGTAGATCGGGCTGTTGAGGTTCTCGGCCACGCATGCTGCCGCGCAGGCGTTGCAGCCTGTGCACTTCTCCAGGTCTATGACCATTATACGCCTCGTCACGGCCAGCCACCCCTAGGCCTTCCTTATCTTGACCTTGAAGTCGGACATGAGGTGGCTCCCTGCCACGGGCTCCGTGATCAGCGGGGCCAGTTCTGCCAGCGGCGGCACCTCTGCGCTGTAGAAGCGTAGCCTCCTCCTCAGCTCCGGCTCGGCGCCGTAGTGCGGCGGTATGTAGGCCGCGTCCGGGTGGATCCAGTCGGTCACCCACACCCTTGCCTTGAAGCACTTGCCGCTCTCGCCGCACACCTCCACCACGTCCCCGGTCCTCACGCCGAGCGCCCGGGCCCTGGAGCTGTGGATCCACACGCTCTCATGCTCCGGCGGCGTGAGCTTGGCCGCGAGCAGCGGGTTGTCATAGGTAGACTCGTAGCTCATGGTGGGCACCTTGCCCGTTATCACCACGAACTCGTCCCCGCCCAGCTGCCCGCGCATCCACCTTGGGGGCACCCATGTGGGGAACGGGTGCCACTCAGGCTTCAGCGGGAAGCCGCGCTTCTTCATGAGCCCCAGTATCTTGAGCGGGAGTATCTCCACCTTGCCCGTCGGGCTGTTGAGCCAGCCGTTCTCCAGTATCTTCCTGTTCATCTCCAGGCCCCACTCCTCCGGCTTAATGACTACTATGCCCTCCCTCCTCAGCTTGGCCAGGTTCAGCCCCATGCACTTGGCCTGCGCCTCTATTATACCGGACATGAACTCGTCGTGGCGCCTCGTCTGCAGGTAGCGGCGGGCAGCCTCGATGAAGCCCTCGGCGCAGCTGGGCATGCCCAGGTGGCTGGCCAGGTGCTCGGCATACTTCTCAACGAGCTCCTCGTCTATCCTGGCAAGTATGTCCGCTATGATCTCCACAAGCCCCTTGCACTGCACGCCCCGCGGCGGGTCAGCGGCCTTGAATGCAGCGCGTACAGCCTTAGCGGGGGTGAACCAGGCCCCGTGTATGTTGTAGCTCCTCTCGATGTAGGCGCACTCGGGTATGAACACGTCGCTGTAGAGCACGGTATCGTCCAGATTGTAGCCTAGGTCTATCACGGCATCAACTGTGGGTAGTGTGGCTATCTTCTTGAACGCCGCGCCCATCATAGTCTTAGCGGGGTTGGCCCCTATGACCAGTATCACCCAGCCCTTGTCCCTGCTGAGCAGCTCGGGGAGCTTCTCGGTGTAGTTGAAGCCCAGCGGGAGGAGCGGCCCCTTGACCTTGGTGCCGTCGCTGAGGGTTATCTCGGTGGAGAGATCCGCCTTCCGGACGACCGAGGTCGGAGGCAGCATTGGGGGCCCTGCCCTGGAGAGCACGCTGCTTATCCCGGCTGCTGAGAGGACCACGCCGCCCGGCCGGAGCAGGTTGCCAGTGAGCGCCGCTAGCACTGCTGCCGCGCGGTACAGCTGGAACCCGTTCCAGTACTTGGTCGAGTTCCAGCCGGTCTCGATCGCCGCCGGCTTTGTCGTGGCGAACTCTCTTGCAATCCTCCTGATGGTCTCTGCCGGCACTCCGGTTATCCTCGAGGCCCACTCGGGGGTGTACTGCTTCACGTGGTCGCGGAGGGCCTCGAACACCGTGCGCACCGGCTTGCCCTCATACTCGCGGGCCCCGGGCGGGAGCTCGAGCGCCGGCATCAGCGCCTCGCTAGCCCACCTGAACTCCCTAGAGGCTAGGTCGTAGACCAGGAAGTCTACCAGCTCCACCTCCTTACCGGCTATGTTCTTCTTGATGCTCCTGGTCTTCACCGGGGCTAGGCCGTCACCCGCGATTATCATAGGCGCGTTGGTGTACTTGGCCAGGTACTCTCTGTCGTAGAGCCCCTCGCTCACTATCACGTTTATCATCGCCAGGAGGAACGCCAGGTCGGTGCCAGGCCTGATCTGGATCCACTCATCAGCCTTGGCGGCCCACTCGCTGAGCCTGGGGTCGAGGACCACGAGCTTGAAGCTGCGGATGTTCTCGCCGGCCCTCCTCGTCTGGTATGATACCGCCACGGCGCCGCCGAGGTTGCGGCCGAAGCTGAGGAAGTACCTGGTCCTCGGGTAGTCCGGCAGGATCTCGGTGTGCTTGCCCGCTAGGCCGGTTACGCCCCAGGCAGCGCCCTTAGGCATTATGCAGGTCGAGAGCGGCATGCTTATGATGTTGGGGCTCCCCAGGACCGCGGCGAGGCTTGCCGAGTGCGGGTGGTAGGTGGCGCAGCCTATCTGGCCTATGATTACTATGAGCTTGTCCCCCCTCCCCTCCCTGTAGAGCTTGCCAAGTATCTCCGCGGCCCTGGCCACAGCCTCCTCGTAGTCCGCCTCCCTGAAGCTCCAGGTGCCGCGGGCGCCGCCCGTCCTCAGCAGGGGCCTCCTGGGCCTATCGGGGCTGAGGGCGCGGAAGACGCCGGCGTTGCCCCGGGCGCAGATTGCCGTCGAGTTCAGCACGTCGGCGTAGGGGTTGCCTATTATCCTCTCAGGCCTGCCGTCCCTAACGCGGACCATAACGCTGCACGCCGCAGTGCACATCCTGCAGACGTTGGGCACAAGCTCGGCATCCCCGCTGCCCGCCTCGAGCATGAGGCCCGGGCTTGGGCCGCGCCTCCCCACGCCCAGCTTGAGCGCTTCAGCCGCTGCCAGCGCTATGCCCGTGGCGCCCGCGGCCTTGAGGAACTCACGCCTAGAGAGCTTCGACACGTAGGCCACCCCTCTACCGCTTAGCTTCTACTCCGCCTGCGCTACGGAAGAAAAGCAGTCTAGGCTTCTCACCAGGCTCGAGAGCGAGAAGAGGCTCGCCGATCATGAACACCCCGAGGCCTATGAGGAGCGCCGCGGCCACAGCCGCCGCGTCGGCCCCCGAGATGCTGTAGTGCTCGCCCCCGTAGAGGACGTTGTAGGGGTTCACCGGGGTGAATGTCTGGGCCTCTATCCTGGCCTCCTCGCCGTGTATTATGAAGCCGTACTTCCCGGCCACCACCCCAGCTATGAGGAGCAGGGAGCCCAGCGCCAGGGCCCAGTAGCTCCTCCTCGCATAGGCCGCAGCCAGGACTATCAGCGCCGCTACCAGCAGGCCCGCCTCCACCCATATGCTGGAGCCTGCCAGGCTGAAGTAGGCCTCAACACCGGGGTAGTAGCCCGCCTGGAGCCCCCTCCAGTACTCGAGGATCAGCTCGAGCAGCGCTCCGGCGAAGGCTATCCCGGCCAGCGGCCTGACGGCCTTCGCCGTGTCGGAGCCGGAGCCGTGGAGCTTAGCGCCTAGAGGGACCAGCAAGGCCGCAGCCGCGGCACCCCCTGCCACGCCGGCCACTAGGAAGCTGAGGGCAGGGTAGAGCCCCTGCCACGCCGGGACCCCGACAGCGAAGCCGAAGACGCTGCCAAGGTTGAGCTCGAGCAGCGCCGCTGTGAGGAGAGCCGCGCCCACCGCCACGCCGTTGGAGCAGACCCTGCTCTCCCTTATGCAGCCCACCAGCACTGTGAGCAGCGGTATCAGGAGGAGTATGTAGAACACCGGCATCCAGGCGACCCTGCTGGTCGGGTGCCAGCCCTCCACCAGCCAGACGGCGTGGTCCGGGCGGCCGAGGTCGAGGAACACTGTTATTCAGGCAGCTATCAGCAGGCCGAGCGCCGCCCAGTATGCGTGGCTCATCCACTTCTCGTCCAGCCTACCGGCGAGCCTCGCAAGGGAGACCGCCATCACTATCCCCGCTGCCAGGCCGGCGTAGGTGGTGTAGGCCACCATCATCACAGTGAACGGGTAGGGGCTGCGCTCCACTACGCAGCTCGGGCAGTAGCGCTGGAGGCCGGGCACAAGCGCGGCGAGGCCTACAAGCAGCACCACTATGCCTATCGCGAGTGCTATCCTGCTATCCATACACAATAGCACCTCAATGTATTCCACGCCTTGGCCGTGACATTTCAACGCTTGATTGCTCTATTTATTTCTATCTCAATAAATTGCATAATAACGCATTAATATAATATCATGATAAAATACTATAACGTGAATCATTAGAGTATAATGATATATATGATGGAAATGCTGGGGGCCTGGTTGCCGGGCTGCAGCCCGGGGGCTGTGGAGCCCCGATGCTACGGTGTGAGCGTGCCGTCCGCCGCGAGGCGGGCCATCTCCTCTACCAGCCTGTCCACCTGGCCCCAGGGCCTCAGCCCTCTCCGCCACCCCTCGGCCATGCTCTGGAGTACGCCTAGGAGCGGGGCTAGGCTGCTGCAGCCCTGGGGGAGCGGGGGCTCGAGGCCCTCGGCTATCCAGGCGGTGGCGGCTCTGAGCACATCCCCGGCCAGTGTGAGCCGGGTGCAGGGGGCCTCGCGGGGGAGGCTATGGAGCCAGTAGCTCCTCAGCGCCCCTAGGTCGCCGGCTAGCCCCCTCTCGGCCATCCAGAGGTGGACCTCCAGGTCCTTGACTACCGTTGCGGCGGCGTGGGCCACGAGGACGCCGCTGTGGGCGGGGAGCCCGCGGGGGAGGCGGACAATGTAGTAGCCCGGGCCCTGGTGTAGGATGCTGTGCACGGCCTCGTGGGCTAGCAGGGAGAGGCCGCCAGGCAGGCTGGCCAGCTCGCCCGGCACCGCATGTATCCTGGGTATGCCGGTCCAGGCCTCGTAGGCCACGGGGTAGGCCGCCGAGACCCCCGCGCCGGCCCGCAGAGCCTCGCCTTCAAGGGCCTCCGCCAGGGCCAGGATGCTCGGGTAGAGGTGCAGCTCCACGTAGTCGGGCTTCTCCCCCGGGCGGGCCCTCCGGTAGACCTCCCCGAGCTTGGAGAGCATGCCGCCCAGGGGGGAGAGGGGCGTGGGCCCGTGCTCCAGGACAGCCACGGTCACGCCGGCTACATGCTTCACCCTGGCCAAGGCCGCCGGGGCCCCGCGGGGTGCTACCTCCTCGCCCTTAGCCTGGAGAGCAGCCTCCTAAGCGTCTCCGGCCCGGTTACAGCAGTCTCGGACTCCAGCAGCCTGGCCAGCGCTAGGAGGGCTGCGGCGGCCTCGGCGAGCTGGGCGAGGGTCGCCAGGGCTGCCGGCCTCAGCCCGAGGATCGGGGAGAGCCCGGTGTAGATGGAGGCAGCGTATGGGGCCAGGGCGAAGAGGCTTGAGGAGGGCAGCCCCGCCAGGGTCGCGAGGAACGGGATCAGGGCGGGGAACGCGACCAGCGCGGCCGCCGACTGGGCGCCGCGCACCGTTGAGGCGAAGAGGCCCACCAGCATCGCCAGAGCCGTGGCCAGCAGGGACTCGGAGGCGAGGGAGAGGGTGTAGAGCCCGAGGCTCGCCGGCGTATAGTAGCTCGGCAGGCTGAGCCGGAGCCCCAGGGAGGAGAAGAGGATGAAGAGCCCCGCGAACGCCGAGCCCGCTGCGAGGAGGGCCACCACGAGCGCGGCAACGGCCTTGGAGAGGGCTATGCTCCTCCTGGGCACCGGGAGGGAGAGGAGCACGTCAAGCATGCGCTCCTCCCTCTCAGCCCCTATGAGCGCCGCGCCCAGCGAGGCGGCGGGGAAGAGTATGAAGAGCGAGGCGTAGCCCATGGTGACGCCCGTGTAGTAGACGCTGCTCAGCTCCTCGAAGCCCCAGAGCCGGCCGTTAAGCAGCACGTAGGCCCTGCTCGACACGTTGCCCCCGGGAGACATGGCGCGGGCCAGGACGCTGGTGAGGGAGCCGGGGAGGGCGAGGGTGCGGGCGAGCCTGGCGAGGTCCCCTCCAACGTATATCTCTAGGCGGAGCCGCCCGCCCGTAGCGTTGACCGCCACCGCCACGTCATAGCCCTCCTCTAGCACCTCTACCGGGCTGCACTTGTCCACCACGTCCACGCTCACGTTGGCCGAGCGGAGGGAGGCCGCCAGAAGCCTGAGGACGAGGCCCCCACCGTGGCAGGAGAGGAGGGCCAGGCGGACCCCTCGGAGCCTGGCCGCCTCCTCAGCCTGGCGGGCGGCACCGCTGTAGAAGGGGGCGCTGAGCGCGTAGACAAGCACAGGCATAACTATCATCATTACTACCATCGGCTCCCTTATAAGCGTTTTAAGCTCCTTTGCTATGAGGCTTCTCAAGCCGCGCCACGCTCCGCCACAGCGCTCATGTAGGCCTCCTCCAGGTTGCGGGCACCGTACCTGGCTATAAGCTCCCTCGGGGAGCCCATATCGATCACCCTCCCATTCTTCATGAAGGCGACCCGGTCGCAGAGGTACTCGACCTCGAAGAGGTTATGGCTGCTCATCAGCACCGTCACGCCGTGGGACCTAGCGTACCCCGCTATGACCCTGCGAAGCTCGTAGCCGGCCTCCACGTCGAGGCCGGAGGTGGGCTCGTCGAGTATAGCCAGCCTAGGCTTCACCGCCAGCGCCCAGGCCACCTGGAGGCGGCGCTTCATACCCTTGCTGTACTCCTGCATCCTCCTCCCCAGCTGCCGGCGGCTGAGCCCGGTGAGCCTCACCGCCTCCTCCAGCGCCTCCTCCACCTCCCTCATCGAGGCGCCACGGGCGGAGAGGAAGGCCCCCACAACGAAGGAGAGGTACTCGAGCCCCGTGAGCCGGCGATAGCCCCCAACCTCCTCGGGGACATAGGCTAGCCTTCTACGGGCCTCCCCGGGCTCCCTTACCGCATCCACCCCGTCGAGGACCACCCTGCCCCTGGTGGGCTTGAGCAGCGTGGCCACTATGCGGAGGAGCGTCGTCTTCCCCGAGCCGTTGGGCCCGACGAGGCCGAAGACCTCGCCCTCCTCGAGGCTGAAGCTCACGCCGCGGAGGGCCTCCACCCCGCCGGGGTAGATCTTGACGAGCCCCTGGACCTCCAGCAGCGGCATGCCTCCATGCCCGCCCCTGGTGGAGCGCCCAGTCCGGGGGCGGGGCTGGAGTTTAAGAAGAGGTACCCCAGGCGCGTCCATCGCTGCCTGGGCCCACGGTAAGCCGGCACGGCGACACGGAACTGTGGGCATAGATTAGGTAAAATAGCAGGTTTATATCTTAGCTCTGTACCTCTTCTTTACGCTCCGCGCGCGTAGCGCCGCGACTGCAGGCTGGTAGCCATGGAGCCCCGCGGGGATGCCTGGGAGCGCGAGCTTGTGGAGAGGCAGAAGGAGGTGGTTGAGGAGAGCCTCCGGGACCCGGAGGGCTTCTGGGCCCGGGTGGCCCGCGAACTCTACTGGGCCCGGCGCTGGGACACCACGCTCGACGACACTGATCCCCCGTTCTACCGCTGGTTCGTGGGAGGCGTCACCAACATAACCTACAACATTCTGGAGCGGAGCATCGAGAAGGGCTTGGGCAACAAGGCCGCGTTGATCTGGAGGAGCGGGGAGGGCGAGGAGAGGATAATCCGCTACAGCGACCTCCTGAGGGAGGTGAACCGCTACGCCTCCCTGCTCCGGGACATGGGTGTCCGGCGGGGCGACCGCGTGGTACTATACATGCCCATGGTGCCCGAGGCGATGTATACTATGCTCGCCGTGGCCAGGCTCGGGGCCGCCCACGTGGTCGTCTTCAGCGGGTTCGGGAGCAGGGCCCTTGCCGAGAGGATACGCGACTCCGGCGCCCGGGTTGTGGTGACCGCGGACGGGATGAGGAGGAGGGGGAGGCTCATACCCCTGAAGCCCGTGGTCGACGAGGCGGTGGCCGAGGCCGGCGGGGTGGTGGAGAAGGTCCTCGTCCACCGCGTGGCCGGCAACGAGGTCGAGATGAGGCCTGGCCGCGACTTCTGGGTCCACGAGGAGCTTGAGAAGTACCCCCGGAGGGTGGGCTTCAAGCCCGTAATGGTGAGGTCCGAGGAGCCGCTCTTCATACTATACACCAGCGGCACCACGGGTAAGCCCAAGGGGATGCTACACCTCCACGGCCAGTACATGGTCTGGACCTACGCTCATACCCGGTGGCTCTTCGGCTTCCTGGACAACGACGTGTTCTTCGTCCCAGTGGACATAGGCTGGATAAACGGCCACAGCTACGCCACCTACGGGCCGCTCCTCAACGGCTCCACCGTGGTCTGGTACAGCGACGCCCCCGACCACCCGGGGCCCGGCGCCTGGTGGGACATAGTGGATTCCTACAGCGTCAACATGGCCTGGGTGGCGCCGACCGCTGTCAGGCTGCTCATCCGCTACGGGGAGAAGGTGCCCCGTAGCTATAGCCTCGAGACCCTCCGGCTCATAGTCAGCGCGGGGGAGATCCTCGGCCTCGAGCCCTGGCACTGGCTGGTCAACCACGTCTGCAGGAGCCGCCAGGGCTGCCACGTGGTGGAGACCTGGGGCCAGACGGAGAACAGCGGCTTCATCACCGCGCCGGGCGGCTACGGGCTTGTAGGGGGCATAGCCTACCGCAGGGGGAGCGTCGGGCTCCCCTACCCCGGGATAGACCTCCGCGTCCTACGCGACGACGGCAGCGAGGCGGCGCCGGGGGAGAAGGGCTACATAGCTATCAAGGCGCCGGTGCCCCCGGCCTTCGCCTACGGTGTATGGAGCGACAGGGAGAGGTATGTGAGGACCTACTGGAGCAGGTTCCCCGGCTACTACTACACCGGCGACTACGGCTACGTAGACAGCGACGGCTACGTCTACATCCTCGGCAGGGCCGACGACGTGCTGAAGGTGGCTGGCCACCGGCTAGGCCCCGCAGAGGTCGAGAACACCGTGCTCGAGCACCCCGCCGTGGCGGAGGCCGCCGTGGTGGGCGTGCCGGACGAGCTTAGGGGCACGGTCCTCGCCGTCTTCGTGGTCCCGAAGATGGATGTGGAGGTCGACCGGGCCAGGCTGGCGGGGGAGGTCAGGGAGATGATAAGGAGGAGGTACGGCCCCGTCGCCGTGGTCAAGGGGGTCTACGTGGTGGACAAGCTGCCGAAGACCAGGACCGGCAAGATCCTGCGCCGCGTGCTCCGCGCGGTGCTCACCGGCGCCCCGCTGGGCGACCTCAGCACTCTCGAGGACGAGGCAGGGGTGGAGGAGGTGAGGCGCGCGGTCGAGGAGTTCCGCAGAGCCATGGAGAGCGCGGCCAGGGGCTAAGGCTGGATGGAGGGGGTGGCCTAGGGGTGCCGAGCCCCAAGCTCGTGGACCTGGACTACGCCGCGGAGCTGGTGGAGCCCGGCTCCAGCGTCACGGTGAGCGGTATAACGTTCGTGAGGAACCCCTCCGCCCTTGTGGCCGCGCTGGTGGAGCGCGGCGCCAGGGACCTCTGCTTCATAGACCGGGAGCCCGGGTTCGCGCTGGACGTTATGGCTGCGGCCGGCCTGCTCCGCTGCGTGAGGGCCGCTATGGCCAGCTTCGAGCTCTACGGGCTGGCCCCGACGGTGAGGAGGCTGGCCGAGAGGGGGGAGGTGGAGTACATCGAGGACACCTGCGGCGCGGTGATAGCCGGGCTCCGGGCGGGGGCCCAGGGCGTCCCCTTCATGCCCGCCCGGGGGATACTGGGAAGCCAGCTGCTCGAGCTGCATGAGAAGCGCTGGGGGACGTGGAGGAGGATAAGGGACCCCTGGACCGGCGAGGAGCTGGTGGCTGTACGGGCGATAGAGCCGGACTACGCGCTGGTCCACGTCCACGTCAGCGACCCCTACGGGAACGCTGTGATAGAGGGCCCGAGGTTCGAGGACGAGCTGAAGATACGCGCCGCCCGCCACGTGATAATCTCGGCCGAGAGGATCGTGGAGCCGGAGGAGCTGAGAGGCTTCAGGCACACGCTCTCAGCTACAAGCCTCCACGTGGACGCGGTGGTCCACGCGCCCAGGGGCGCCTGGCCGACAGCGATGCCGGGGCTCTACCGGGCAGACTACGAGGCGATACGCGGCTACGTCGAGGCGGCGAGGCAGGGCAGGGCCATGGAGTGGGTGAAGGCCAACCTTTCCAGGATGAGGGGGTGAGGGGTAGACGGCCGTGGCCAGCAGGCCCACAGACCACATGATAAAATGCATGGCCAGGCTGATAGAGGACGGGGACGTGGTGTACCACGGGCTCACCAGCCCCCTCCCCGTCCTAGCCATGGCTCTGGCCCGCCGCGTCTACGGCGTAGACTTCACATGGGCCAGCGTCGTGGAGCACCTAGAGCCGAGGGTGGAGGCGGTCAGGCTGGCCCCCAGCACCGGGGACCCCTACACCGAGCCGGAGCCCCTGGGGGTGCTCACAACCATAGACGCCTTCGACCTCGCCGCCAAGGGGAGGCTCACGACAATGTTCTTCGGCGCCGCCCAGGTCGACGAGGAGGGGAACACAAACCTCACAGCCATAGGCGGCTACGACAAGCCCAGGGTGAAGCTGCCCGGAGGCGCCGCCACGGCCTACCTCTTCCCCCTAGTGCCGAAGCTCATCATATGGGCGAGGCACGAGCCCAGGGTGCTGGTGCCCCGCGTCGACTTCGTCACCGGGCCGGGGAGGGTCAGGATAGAGAAGGGGTTCCGCCACCTGCTCTGCACGAACAAGGCCCTGATAGAGTACACGAGGGAGGGGCCGGTGCTCCGCATGCTCCTCCCAGGCGTGACGGTTGAGGAGGTGCTCTCCAACTCATCGATGAGGATAAGGGTGCCCCGCGGAGGCGTGGAGACCCTGGACCCCCTGACGCCCGAGGAGGAGAAGGTGATAAGGGAGCACGACCCCGAGGGGCTCCGCTACCTCCAGCGCATGGGCTAGCGGCTGGGCGGCTCCAGGAGGGGGCGGCCGCAGACCTCGCTGATATCGATGGAGCCGTCCGCCAGGCCGCGGCGGAGCCTCTCCACGAGCAGGAGCGGGCGCAGCAGCCGGGCGTAGGCTAGGAGCGGCGTGGCCGCGAGGAGGAGGGCGAGGATGGCGAGGGCCACGAGGGCCAGGCCGGGCAGCGGGAGGAGGGTTACAGCGGCGAGCACCAGCAGGGCAGCGAGGGTGGAGGACGCCAGAACGCCCAGCAGCCTGCCCCGGAGCCGGCGGTGGAGCCGCTCCAGCTTAGCCAGCGCGGCGCCACGGTCGCAGGGCAGGACCAGCACCTGGAGGCCCTAAGGATAAGGGCTCCTCCCAGGCTATCTCTCTTCCGCCCCTCCACCCAGCCCCAGGGCCCTGGGCGGGGGCGGGGTTGCAACCTAACGCCTTCCTGAAGCCTGTCCCCGCCCCTCCGGAGGTTTAGCGGAAATTTAGCCTCCCCTCTCCCCGGAGCCGCCTCTCGGGCTGGATGGGGAGTGTGCCCGGCTTCGCCGAGCCCTCCCCCGGGGGCTGCGTGGAGGGGGAGCGAATGCCGACCCCCTCTCCTCCCGGCCCGGGGGTTCTCTAGCGCTTCTCCCCCCTGCCCTCCAGCAGCTTTAGGAGGCGCTGGTGCTCGCCGCTCTTCATGCCCCAGTACATGCCCTCGCCCGGGAATGCTCCGCTCCTCACCTCGCGGGCGTAGGCCTCGACCGCGCCGCGTATCACCGAGGCCACGTCGGCGTAGCGCTTGGCGAAGGGCGGCGGGCTGGGGGTTAGGCCGAGCATGTCGTGGATGACCAGCACCTGGCCGTCGCAGTGGGGGCCGCTGCCTATGCATATCGTGGGCACGCTTATCCTCCTTGTTATCTCCCTCGCCACCTCCCAGGCGGTGAACTCCACCACTACCGCGAAGGCCCCCGCCTCGGCGGCCTCCTCGGCGTCGCGTATGACCTCTAGGGCCTCCTCCGCCGTCTTCCCCACCAGCCTGTAGCCGCCTAGCAGCTTGTGCTTCTGGGGCGTGAGCCCCACGTGCGCCATCACCGGTATCCCGGCGCGGCGCATAGCCTTTATCACGTCCGTGTACTCGCTCCCGCCCTCTATCTTCACCGCGTCTGCTCCCGCCGAGAGGAGGCGGCCGGCGTTCCTAACCGCCTCGGCCACCGAGGCCTCGTAGCTCATGAACGGCATGTCTCCGACCACTAGTGCCCGTGGCTGGGCCCGGGCAACCGCCTCGGTGTGGCGCACCATGTCCTCCATGGTGACCTGGAGGGTTGAGGGGAGCCCCAGGACTACCATGCCGAGCGAGTCGCCCACCAGGATCATGTCGACCCCCGCCTCGTCCACCAGCCGGGCTGTCGGCGTGTCGTAGGCTGTGACCATTACCAGCTTCTCCCCCCTCTGCTTAGCCCTAATCACGTGGTGCACGGTGACCTTCTCCCGGCCAGCCATGGCTCGAGCAGCCTCACAGCGTGGTGGACCGCCCGGTTCGCAGGGGCGGGCACCCCGTGGCTCTCGCCGAGCCTCCATACAGCGCCGTTGATATAGTCTATCTCGGTCCGCCTCCCCGCGGCCACGTCCTCCAGCATCGAGGAGCAGTTGTCCCCAGTCGCCTCCGCCACCCGGAGCGCAGCCTCCACGGGGTCGCTGGCCGGCTCGACCCCCGCGGCCCTGGCCACCCTCCCAACCTCCCGGGCGAGGGCCTCGGCCAGGCCGCGGGCCCAGGGGTTCTCCACCACCACCCTGTTCCTATCCCAGGCCAGCACCGTTACAGGGTTCACGGCCGCGTTCACCGCCAGCTTCTCCCACCTGTAGGGCTCCACGTCGCCCACGTACTCGGCCTCGAGCCCGCCGCTGGAGAGGAGCTCCGCCAGCCTCCTGGCCAGGGGGCTGCAGGCGCCCCCCGCCCTGGCCCGGCAGCCGACCGCAACCCTGCGGCTGGAGCCGGCGAGCCTCGCGCCGCAGCCCCCGGGGAGCCTGGTGGCGCCGTAGTAGGCTAGCGCCGCGGCGGCCCTCCCCGGGCCGTAGGCCTGCTCGAGCAGCTCGAGGCTGCCGAGCCCGTTCTGCATCGAGACCGCCAGCTCGGGGGACCAGCCCGCCCTTAGGGATGCCTCAACCGCCCCATCCAGGTCGTAGGCCTTGGTCGCGTAGACCACCACCCTGGGCCGGAGCCGGCGGGCCCCCTGCCAGCCGCAGACGGGGAGACGGGCCGCCCCCAGGCCGCGGGCCTCCAGGGCCTCCTCCCTGCAGCCCCCGGGCCTCCTGGACACCGCGGCCACGCGGGCCCCGGCCCTGGCGAGCGCGACCGCGGCCACGCTCCCGACGGCGCCGCAGCCGCCCACCACGGCCACCAGGGGCTCCAAGGCTCAGCCACCGGCGAGCCTACGGGCCTGCTCCACTATCCTCCCTACCCCCCTCCTCCTATCCTCGCGCAGCCTCCTCCTCTCCAGGTACTCTCTCATCCTCTCCCCGCTCAGCAGGGGGCGGCGGGGGAGGGGCCTGGGCCTCCCCTCCTCGTCTACAGCCACCATGGTCGCGTAGAGGAGGGCCACCGTCCTCTCCGTCTCCTCGAGCTGGGGGTTCTTGGCCGCGACTCGTACCGCTACCTCGAGGCTGCTCCTCCCCGCCCCGGTTATCCCGGACTCCAGCTTCACCAGGTCCCCCACCCTCGCGGGGGAGGCGAACACGGCTGCGTCGAAGCCCGCCGTCACCATCGGGGCGCCGGTGAACTCTATGGCGGGCACGGCCGCCATCTGGTCTATATAGTAGAAGAGCCTTGATGCGTCGAGCACGCCGGGGAGGGTGAACGTGTCCTCGGGGGAGACGAAGAAGTAGCTCGTCCTCCTGTACACCGCGTCGAGGGGGGCGCTGCTGGAGGCTATCTCCCTCCTCCTCTCCACGAGGGGCCTCCGGGCCTCGAGCCAGTAGCGGTGCGTCTCCGCCAGCTCCTCCGCCTCGAGGCTGCAGGGCCCCGCCTCGACCCCGTGGGGCCTGGGCCTCCCCTCCCCGTCGACAGCCACGTGGGTCTGGAGGCTGACGCTCACCGGCCGGGCCCCGCCGCCCCCTATCGGGTGGGCCTCCGCGTAGACCAGCACGTCGAGCGTGTGGGTCGTGGAGCCTATCACCCACGCGTAGACGTGGAGGTTCTCCCCGAGCCTCCCAGGGCTGAGCATGAAGAGGTAGTCCATCGCGCCGAGCACCGTGTAGCCCCTGGAGGCCCTCATAGCAGCCATGCCGCCGGCCTCGAGCATCCAGCCGGCGAGCCTGCCCCCGTGGAGCGTGCCGTAGCGGTTAGTGTGCCTGGGGTATATGGGGCGGAGCACGGTGACAAGGCTCTCCTCGGTACAGAGCCTCCGGGCCACGGCCCTGCTGGCCTCCAGGCCCCGGGGGGGCCAGGGGCCGCGGGCTATTAGTGCCAGGCCTCCGCGCCCGGCTCCCCGGGGCAGGGCTCCAGGGTCAGGGGGCCGGGGGCGGGCCGGTGGAGCCTCGCAGCCAGCCCGTGGCCCGCCGCTAGGCTCTCGATGGCCCTCCAGGCCTCCCGCTCGCGGCCAGGCCTCGGCACGGCCACCGCCACCTTCTTCTTAGCGTACCAACCCAGGAGGAGCCCCCTCTCCCTCAGCGCGTCCAGCTCCTCCGCCAGCCAGCCGGGGGCGAAGCCCGCCTCGATGCTGAAGCCGCGGGCCTCCTCCAGGAAGCGCTCGAGCCCGGGGCTCCTGGCCAGCCTGGCCAGCCTTGGCGCGGCGAGCACATGGAGCCTCTCCCCGAGCCCCCGGTGCATCTCATCCGTGGTCATCCTGCCCAGCTCCAGGCTGTAGACACTCGCCACCGGCACCGGGTAGCTGGCCAGCCTGGCGAGCCCGGGGGCTCCGGGGGCGAGCCTGACCTCCAGGCCGCGGCCGAGGAACATGGCGGCCACGTCCCCCAGCCCGGTGCCGGCGGCCACCTCGGCCTCGTGTGCGAGCGCCGCCGCCTCCTCCAGGCTCATGCCCCTCACAGCCGCCTCCCCAGCAGCCACCGCCAGGGCCAGGGCAGCCGAGCCCGCGTAGCCCACGGCGAGGGGGACGGGGATCTCTACCAGGACGCGGGCCCGGGGGCCGCCGAGGAGCCTGTAGAGCTCCCTCAGAACGCTGGGCTGCTCCTCGAGCCTCGCGCCAGCCGCCACCACTAGGGCGCCGCAGCCCCCGCCGCTGCAGCTGGCGACCCGCGCCACCGCCCCGGGCTCCAGGAGGAGGCCCGCGCCCAGGCTTCCCGTCTCCCTCCGGGAGGGCCGCCAGACCGGGAGCCAGAGCCCGGTTACATGGAGCGGGACCCGGACACGGTAGAGGCAGCCGCTGCCCGCCACTGGTCCTCCCCGCAGCCCCTGGGGGCCACCGCCTGGCGCCATCTAATTCAAACCCGGGGGGCCGGGGAACAGCGGCGGGTGGCGCTGCAGGCCTTGACCCGCGGCCTGGAGCCCTGGCTCTGGGGCGCCCGCCACCCCAGCGCCGGGATCATAGGGGAGCTGGGCGGCGACCTCGAGGGCCGCTGCATCGCCCTCGGGGTCACGGGGAGCGCGGCTGTATACAGGAGCATCGACCTCGCGAGGCTGCTTATGCGCTACGGCGCCGTGGTCCGCGTAGCCATGACGAGGGCGGCCGCCGAGCTGGTCTCCCCAAGCCTCTTCGAGTGGGCCACCGGGCTCCCCGCGGTCACGGAGATAACCGGGGCGATAGAGCACGTGGCGCTCGCCCGTCTCTGCGACGCCGTGCTGGTGGCGCCGGCAAGCCTGGACACGCTCTCCGAGATGGCCAGCCTCCGCGCCTCGACCCCCGTCTCAGCCCTGGCCCAGGAGGCGGCGGGGCTGGGGAAGCCCGTGCTCCTCGTCCCCGCGATGCACATGGGCATGTGGAGGAGGGCCGGGAGGCTGGTCGAGGAGCTGGAGAGGCAGGGCTTCCACGTGCTCCACCCCCTGGTTGAGGGGGAGCAGGCGAAGTACCCTCCGGTGGAGCTCACCGCCTGGTGGGCCGAGGCCGTGGTGACCAGGGGCAGGGACCTCCAGGGCGTCCACGTCCTCGTCACCGCCGGGCCCACCCGGGAGCACCTGGACCCGGTGAGGGTTGTCACCAACCCCTCCACCGGGAAGATGGGCGTCTCCCTGGCGCTGGAGGCGGCGTGGCGGGGCGCGAGGGTGAGGCTCGTCCACGGCCCGCTCTGCGCCGGGCTCCCCCGAGGCTGGACAGGCTACCTTGATGAGGCCGTGAGGGTTGAGACCAGCGAGGAGATGATGGCCACGGTGCTCAGGGCTGTGAGGAGGGTTGACGCCGCCCTCTACGCCGCCGCGGTAGCGGACTACCGGCCCGCCAGGAGCAGCGGGGAGAAGATACCGAGCACTGGGGGCAGGCTGAGCGTGGAGCTGGAGCCGACCCCGAAGATAGTGGAGGAGGCGGTGGCCGAGGCCCCTAGGGCAGTGCACGTGGGCTTCGCCGCGGAGACCGCGAGGGATGATAGGGAGCTGGAGGAGAAGGCCAGGGAGAAGCTGGAGCGCTACAAGCTCGACGCCGTGGCGGCCAATAACGTGCTCGAGCCCGGCGCCGGCTTCGGCTACGACACCAACCGGCTGCTCGTGGTGACCTGGAGGGGCGAGAGGATAGAGATCCCCAGGATGCACAAGAGGCTGGCCGCCCGCCGGCTCCTCGACACCGTCGGCAGGCTGCTGCGGGAGGGGCATAGGCCGCGCTAGGGTTTATCACGAGGAGCCCCCACTCTCTGCGGCCATGGAGGCCGCGCCGGCGACGCCGGGGCCCGCTCCCCGGGCCTGGGGTGAGCCGGCGGGTCCCACCCCGAGGCCTCCACCCCCTGCAGCGGCCTCGCGCCTCTCCTGGACACCCACGTGTATCACCAGGTCGCAGCCCCTGGCCTCCATCTCCTGGCGGAGCTCGTCGGCAAGTATATCGGCCACGTCCAGCGGCATCCCCCTCTCGGGGACCACTATCAGGTCGCCGCTGCACCGCGCCTCGTCGAGCATACGGAGCCTAAGCCGGAGAGGCTCCAGGCCGCGGAGCCGGGCCTCCCTCTCGACGAGCTCGTACAGCCTTCTAGGCGCGGCCGTGTCGGAGAATACGCGGAGCAGCCTCCGGTGGGTCTCGACCGCCTCGTAGAGGAGGTAGGCGAGCACCAGGGCTCCACCGGCGAGGTCGTAGAGGTAGCCGAGGCTCGAGCCGAGCCAGCTGCTGGCGGCGGTAACAACGCTCTCAACCAGCTCGCTGGCCGTGAACCCGGCGTAGACGCGGAGCACCGGGTCAAGCCCCCGGGCGGCGAGCACAGCGGCGGCGTAGAAGCCCCCGCCCACCAGGGCGGCTAGGCTGCTCTCCCCACCCACCCGGTAGCCCCCCGTGCTCGCGGCCAGCACAGCGGCGGAGAAGCCGGCGGCGAACATGTAGGCCGAGAGGCTCGCCAGCGCGCCCCCGTAGCGGAGCCGGTGGTGTCCATAGGGGTGGTCCTCGTCTGGAGGAGCGCTGGCGATGCTCAGGTACCAGACCACCGCCGCCAGGGAGACGAGGCTGGCTACACAGGTTAGGGCATCAACTAGGAGAGCCCTGCTACCGTAGGCCAGCGAGCCGTAGATCTTGACAGCCGCGCCGGCGAGGCTGAGCAGCACCACCGCCGGGAGACCCCTGGCCCGCACAGCCCCTTCCCCCAGGAGCTCCGTCGCCCAGGCGGGGCTCGACGGGAGGCTCTGATAAGGCCCTCGGGCATCCCCTCCTCCCCCCTCCCCGCCGCCTCCAGTCCCTCTCCACGTAACCACCTTCCTCCAGGACCCTACGGCGCTGAGGGCAGGC
The DNA here is from genome assembly GCF_055379715.1 of Pyrodictium brockii. Taxonomy (NCBI): domain Archaea; kingdom Thermoproteati; phylum Thermoproteota; class Thermoprotei; order Desulfurococcales; family Pyrodictiaceae; genus Pyrodictium; species Pyrodictium brockii. The sequence continues at coordinate 696,371 of NZ_AP042401.1, read as the reverse complement.
CCGTAGGAGAGGCAGGAGTGGATAAGGTGTGGGCTAGGCCATGGAGCTGGTGGAGGAGAGCATGGGGACGTCTGGGAGGCCAGTGGAAAGAAGGATTAGGGTGGGGTGCGCTGCCTGGGAGAGTGCCGAGAGGCAGGCCGCCTTAGGGCTTGGCTGCAAGCAGCCATTTGAGCAGCAGCGCCACTCCTACCGCGGCTGCTATGCCGCCCGCCGCGTAGGCTGCTGCGCGGCCGTGGCCACCGCCGGGGCTGGGGCTAGCCGTGGCCGCTGGCGTGCTGGAGGCTGCCGGGAGGGTTGTCGACGCCGGGGTTCCTGTGGCTGCCGCCGTTGTGGTTGCGCCCGCTGTCGTCGTTGTCCCTGTAGTGGACCCTGTAGTGGGCGTGGCTGTTGTGGCCGCTGTGGTAGATGTAGTGGTGGTGATTGTAGCTGTTGTCGAGGTTGTAGTCGTGGCCGGCGCGGTTGTAGTAGTGGTTGTGGTGGCTGGCGGCGTGGCCGTCGTGGAAGGCTGGCCCTGGCTGCTCTCACCCCCTATCACAACCACCACGCTGCCCAGCTCCGGGAGCGGGGCGTGGCTGGGATGGATGCTGACCTCGCTGCCCGCAGGGATGAGCCTCGCCTCCTCCGGCACTATGCCTGGGGCCACGCTGCCCGCCTGCTCTATGGCCGGCTGCGCCGCAGTGTAGGCTGCTGAGACCGCGGTGAGGGCGTTGGACGCGTCTCGGGCGGGACTGCCCGTGGTGTTGGCGGTGTGGAGCCTGTAGCCCGTGTAGTCGAGCACCAGGTCGGCCCTATCCATGTGGAGCGCCAGCCTGGCCTCTACGGCCGCCTCGCCGGGGGCCCTGACGAGCCCCGGCGGGGTGGCTGAGACCAGCTCGTGGAGCGCCGTTAGCCAGCCTAGCGGGAGGGGCGCTATCTGGACCGGGAGCTGGGCCCCGATCCCGGCGCCGGGGGCCCCGGGGTAGGGGGCCGCCGCTCTCGCCGCTAGCACTGCCACTAGGTGCTCCAGGGCCGGCGCCGCCCTGGCGGCGATGCTACTCGCGTTCTCCAGGTCCCCCATGTGGGTGTCAATGTAGCTGAGCGATGCCCTCAACGAGGCGCCTCTCGATTCCTCGCTGGCGTTGAGGCTGAAGGAGCCGTTGACGCTTATGTCGGAGCCCAGCATATCCCTTATCGCTGCCACGTCGCCCGCGCTGAGCCCCATGCCTGCGGCCGACTCCAGCATCGCGTCGGCGTCTATGGCTAGCGCCAGGTGGAGGAGTACCCTGCCGTCGCTCTGCTCGCTGGCGCTAAGCTCTCTCACCCTTAGGTAGCTTATCCCCTGGACCGCCAGCAGCATGTTCAGCTGGCTCGCCGGGGGCAGCTGGCCTGGGTCCACGCTGCCACTGGGCAGAAGCAGCCTGGCATCCACCAGGATCTCGGAGGCGTTGGAGAGCGTTACCCTCAGCTCCTCCAGGCCCAGCCTGGTCTCGCTGCCGCCGCTCACCGCCACCAGGCCGCCGCTGGCCACAGCCTCCCCGCTGCCGTTGCTGTAGCTGTAGCTGCCGTTCAGCCTGAAAACCGCGCTGCCATTCTCCACCGGCTTGGAGAAGGCCAGCTGGGCTGTAGCGTTGAGCACATGGCGCTCGAGCGAGCCGTTATAGTACGTAGTGTAGCTGGCGTTAACCGTTCCCTCGGCGCCCGTCCCCTTGACGGGGTAGAAGCTGGCCTCGAGATGGTAGACCGGCCTTATCGAGCCATCCGGGTAGACGAGTATGGCTAGCGTCGAGTTGTGGACCTCCACGCGGAGCCCGGCCGCCTGCTGGGCCCCCGCCGGGGCCATGGGCGCGGGGACGAGGAGGATCAGGGAGAGGAGCGCCACGGCTGCGAGGCGCGCCGCCCTGGCATGGTACGGGGTATGCTTAGCTATGTCTTCCACTCAGTCCTCACATCCACAGCTACCACCGCAGCAGCCCTCCTGTGATATAGTGTTAGTATCCTGGAGGCGGGTGAAACTACCCGCTGCCACCGCCGCCCCAGCCCCCGGGGGCTCGTTCAGCCTGACCCGGGGCTTGGTTCCCGACTAGACCCTCTATATCCCCGGGCGTCTGCATGGGGTACTGGGAGGGGCCGGCGGGAGGAGACCGTGCAGGCTCCCCCTGGGGGCCTGCAGCGCTGCAAGAGGGGCAGCGCGGCCAGGGAGGAGCCGGCCCTAAGAGGTTTTATCCCCATGAGATACCGCATAGGAGACGCCGCGGGCCCGGGCCAGCTGCCCACCCCCCGGGGGCGTCGCGTCCCCCTACGCTCCCTGGAGCGGGCTGGAGTGGAGGATGCTCGGAGGTAGGTGCGTGTGCCTATAACTGTGGCCCTGGTGCATATGAGGCTGAAGCCCCTAGCCAAGAAGTCGAACCTGGAGAAGGCTAGGAAGCTGGTGAAGGAGGCTGCGCTCAAGGGTGCGAGGCTCGTAGTCCTCCCGGGCTTCGTCAACGTCGGCCCCTTCTTCCTTCACTACCCGCGGACCAGGAACCGGGCTGTAACCAGGAACCAGGCGGAGAGGATACCCGGCAACACTTTCGAGTATCTCTCCATGGTGGCGCTGGAGAACGGCGTCTACCTGGTGGCGGGCCCCATCATAGAGAGGGCGGGCCCCAAGATATTCCTCACAACCGTGGTGATAGCGCCCAACGGCACGCTCCTGGCGAAGTACCGCAAGATAGCGAGCAACGGGCTCGACGAGGAGCTAGGGATAAGCCCGGGCCGCAGCCTGGTAGTGGTGGACGAGGTCGGCCGGAGCATAGGCCTCCTAGCGGAGGACGACATCTACTACCCGGAGGTGGCCCGCAGCCTCCTCCTCGAGGGCGCGACAGTGTTCATAGCGAGCCTCCGGCCCGGGGAGGACGAGCACCGGGTGAAGCTAAGCCTCCTAGCCCGTAGCGTGGAGAACAACGTCCCGATACTCGCGGTGGGCTCTGTCTTCGAGACCGTGGACAAGATAGTGGAGATGCCCACCATGGTGGTGGAGCCGCAGAGCGGGATAGTGGAGGAGATAAACGAGCCCAAGGACACGTTCCTGCTGGTAGAGGTCATGGAGCAGCCAAGCAACATACGCGACATTATTGATACAAGCCTCCGAGCCAAGGCCCTCTCATCGATATACTGCAAAGCCGCCAAGGACAGCCTAGTGGAGAACCTTGCAGGCCGCTACAAGCTGGCAACAGGCACCAGTAACGAGGAGAAAGAGCCGACCTAGGAAGATGTAGAGCAGCCTCCAACCCGCACCGCTACCAAGTAGCCGCCGGATACAGGGCTGCGAGCATAAAATGCCTGCACCGAGAGCAGCCGCGGCCATGCAGGTGCGGCGAGCAGATAAAGGAGTGGAGACTCATGCATCACGACGCAGCCGGAGTAAGGGGCCTAAGCAGGCTGCTAAAAAGAATCTAGAGTTACGTTCATGGCCTGGACCGGCACCTGATGCAGAGGCCCCCCTCCCCTACTGGAGGTTGATGTACCAGCTAAAGCTGTCGCTGGAGTAGTGGTAGACGCCGGCCAGCTTCCAATCGTAGCCCTGCGGAGTCTTGACCACCACCCATAGGTTGTAGTCGGCGAACGCCCTATCGCCAGCCTTGTCAAGCACTATCCAGCCGGTGGCGCCGAAGTAGTTGTAGGCAACGTCGGGCAGTATATTCTTGACAGCGGTGGGGTCGTACTTCTGGGTGGCCAGCAGGGATAGGGTCAGCACCCAGGCAGCGTCATACGCTGCCAGGGCGTAGGTGTCGGGCTCGCGGCCTAGCATCTTCTTGAGCTCGCTTACTATCTTCTCGTACTTCTGGCTCCGGGTGGCAGCGAATATCGGGTTGAGGAACTTCACCTGGGCGGCGAACTCGGCGGCGGTCGGGTCCTTTATCAGCTCGCTTAGCAGGGCGGTGCCGTCGCTGCCGAACCAGCGGACCTGCTTCAGTATGTCATACTGGCTGGCCACCTGGAACACCTGGACTACCTCGTTGAAGCCTATGTAGACTACTGCCACGTGGTCCTTGCCGTACTTCTGTACCGCCTGCTGCACGAGGCTGGCTAGCCTGTCTACCTCGGTGCTGAACTCCTTGGCCTTGGGGTCGTACCTGGGGCCGTCGATGACCTCTATGCCGAGCTTCTGGGCCTCCTTCTTAATGGCATCGTGGAGGCCGTCGCCCCAGGCGTCGCCGCGCCACATGATCACTATAGCCTTGGCGCCGAAGTACTTGGCCATCTTGGCTATCACTGGGCCCTGTATGTTGTCGGTGGGGCAGAAGCGGAACACGTAGTCGTCGGGTATGGCTAGGCTGGGGGCGGTGCTGCTCTGGCTTATGATTAGCAGGTGGTTCTGGTTGACGTAGTTGAGTATCTGGCGCACCTCGGCGCTGGTCTGGGGGCCTATGAAGAACTTTATGCCCTTAGCGGCCATGGCCTGGACCTTCTGGAGGCAGACCTCGGGCTTGGTCTGGGTGTCCTCGACCACTATCTTTATCCTGAAGGGCGCGCCGGCCTTGGCCAGGAAGTTGTTTATATCCTTCTGGGCTAGCTCGAGAGCTGCCTTACTGTTCTCGCCGTAGCTGGCGAGGTCGCCGGTGAGCGGGAGCAGGGCGCCTATCAGCACCTCGCCCTGGAGGCCGCCCGAGGGGGCAGCGGTGCTGGTTGCCTGCGCCGTCTGCGTCTGCTGCGTTGTCGCCGGCGTGGTGGCGGCCGGCGGGGTACCTGTGGTTGCCGGGGCGCTGGCCGGCGCGCTGGGGGCGCCGCCTCTGTGGCTGGCCATGTAGGCTGCGAGCGCGACTATAGCGATGACTATTATGGCTGCAGCTGCTGCGGCTACACGGCTGCTCGCCACGGCCTATTCACCTCCACCCACGCGTACGCGACCGTGATTCCTCTGATGGCCGGGGGGTACGGGATTCCCACTCCCTTTTATGTTTTCGAGCCAAGCGCACCCATAATTGGTTGCCTAATCATTAATCGTTATCAATAACACTATATGCTTGACCTGTGTGCCGGAATAAGCTCTTTAATACTCTAATGCCCTATTCGTGGGCCTAGGGTCCTCCATGGAGGCCGTGGCGGGGGAGCGGGTGGAGCCCAGGGAGGGGCACGGCAACGAGTACATACTGGTTGCGGAGAGAATAGTGAAGAGGTTCGGCGGCCTGGTGGCAGTGGACAATGCCACGGTCAAGATACGCAGGAAGACCATAACGTTGCTGATCGGCCCCAACGGGAGCGGCAAGACCACCCTCCTCAACGTGATAGCCGGCTACTACCGGCCCGACGGTGGGAGAGTGGTGTTCGAGGGCAGGGATGTGACCGGCCTGCCGCCCCACAGGCTCTACCATCTGGGCATGGCCCGGACCTTCCAGGTGCCCCAGCCCTTCCCCAAGCTGACCGTGCTCGAGAACGTCCTCCTCGCTGCGAAGAGGCACCCGGGCGAGTCCTTCACTGCCCCGCTCGTCCGGGGCAAGTGGCTCCCCGTGGAGGAGGAGCTCGTGGGCAAGGCCTTCTCCATACTTAGGCTTGTGGGCCTCGACCATCTCTGGGACCATCCGGCGGGGCAGCTGAGCGGCGGCCAGATGAAGCTGCTGGAGATAGCCCGCACCCTCATGAGCGGGGCCAAGCTCGTGCTCATGGACGAGCCTATCGCCGGCGTTAACCCTACGCTCGCGCATAGGATACTCGACTTTATAGTTAGGCTCCGTGACCAGGGCATAACCTTCTTTATAATAGAGCACAGGCTCGATATAGCTATGAAGTACGCGGACTACGCCTACGCCATGGCCCGGGGACGGGTCATAGCGGAGGGCAGGCCGGAGGAGGTTGTATCCAACCCGCTCGTAATCGACAGCTACCTTGGAGGGTGAGGAGCCGTGCCCAAGCTTGAGCTCCGCGGGGTAAACGCAGGGTATGGTAAGCTCCAGATACTGTTTGACGTCAGCTTCACCGTGCTCCCGGAGAAGATAACCGTTATAGTGGGGCCCAACGGGAGCGGTAAGAGCACTACGCTGAAGACCATATTCGGGCTCACCACCACCTACAGCGGCGAGATACTCCTCGACGGCAAGAACATAGCCGGCCTGCCGCCTCACAGGATAGCCAAGCTCGGCGTGGCCTACGTGCCGCAGACCAACAATGTGTTCGCCAGCCTCACCGTCAGGGAGAACCTGTCCATGGCAACCTACGGGCTCGACGAGAACCAGGCCCAGGACCGGGTGGAGGAGGTCCTGGAGCTTTTCCCCCGGCTACGGGAGAGGATGGGGCAGCGGGCGGGAACGCTTAGCGGCGGCGAGAGGCAGATGCTGGCCATAGCGATAGCATTGATAAGGAGGCCCAAGCTCATGCTCTTTGACGAGCCCACCGCCGCGCTGGCGCCGAAGATAGCTCTCGAGATACTCGATATAATAGCGAGGCTCCGCGACGAGTACAAGATAACGGTCCTGCTGGTAGAGCAGAGCGCCAGGAAGGCCCTCGAGTACGGCGACCACGCGGTCCTCCTGGTGGGCGGCCGCGTGGCATTCGAGGGAGGGGCGGACGAGCTCCTCAAGCACCCAGACCTGGCCCGCATGTACCTCGGCCTTGTCAGCAGCGAGGGCTGAGCCGGAGGCCCGGGGCGATGGTGTCGATAATATTCCTCCAGAACAGCCTCATCTACGCCAACGCTTTGACGCTGCTCGCTATAGGGCTCACGCTGACCTACCTAACCACTAAGATACCCAACTTCGCGCACGGCAGCCTCGCCATCGTGGGCGCCTACGCGCTGTTCACCGTGGTAGCGGTGTATAGGCATGGAATAGGCCTGGGGTTTGCCGCGTCCTTCCTGGCCGGCGCCCTGGCGGGGCTGCTCCAGTATATTCTCGTCCTCCGCACGCTCCAGCGGAGGGGCACCGACCCCCTGGGCCTCATGATATCCACGCTGGGCGTCGACATATTCCTCATAGGCGTTCTCAACATATACGCCGATATACTGACCGGCATGCACCCGGCCACGGGCACGAGCAGGGACTGGAGCCTCCGCGGCATGGTCTCTGGCAGAGTCGCGGGCGCGACGGAGGGCTTCTGGATCTCCGTCGGGCTTACGCTCGCCGGCCTGGTGGCGCTCTACCTGCTGCTGACAAGGACCAGGCTCGGCGTGGCGATGAGGGCTAGCATCGAGAACCCCAGCCTGGCGGAGGTGCTAGGGGTCAACGTGGACCTGGTCTACATGCTCTCCTGGATTATCGCCGGCGGGTTCGCGGGGCTTGCCGGCGGGCTGCTCTCATTCGTGCTCCGCATCAACCCCGTGGTGGGCAGCGAGGAGGTGGTGAGCGTGTTTGCCGCCAGCATAGTGGGCGGGCTGCAGAGCCTGCTGGGCGCCGTGCTCGGCGGCTACCTGGTGGGGCTCAGCGAGACCCTCGGCACCGGCATGCTCGCCGAGGCGCTCAACATGCCCGGGCTGGTCGTCTACCGTAAGGTGGTCTCCCTATCCCTCATAATTATAGTACTGCTCCTGGCCCCCGAGGGGCTGATGGGGGTCAACTGGAGGAAGTTTGTTAAACGCGTAACCCTGAGGAGGGAGGAGGCTGTTGAGACAAGCTAGGAGGGGTGATGGGGCGTGGCCATCCCGGTTATAGGTGTGGCGCTCCAGCCTAGCTTCTGGCTCTGGGTAGCGGTCTACTCTATCGTGGCGCTCAGCCTCAACCTGGAGGCCGGTATAACAGGTATACCCAACTTCGGCAAGCACCTGCCGGTGATCATAGGCGCTGTTGTCGCGGCAGCCCTGCCAGGCTACCTGGGGGTGGCGCTGCTCCCCGAGAGCCTGAAGCAGCAGCTGGCCTCAACCACCGGGGGGAGCCTCAACTACGCCGGCGAGTACAACGCGTTCATAGCGGAGGTGCTGACCAAGTACTATGCAGCCCACCCGGGGCTCGCCGCCGGCCTCTTCCTGCTGGCGCTGGCAGTGGCAGCTGCACTGGGCGCCGTGGTGGGCTGGCTGGCCGCCTACCCGGCTGCAAGGCTCCGGGCGGACTACCTGGCCATACTCCTGCTCGCAGCCGCCGAGGCGACGCTGAGGGTGGCCTACAACGCCCCCCAGCTGGGCGGCACCCTGGGGCTGACGGTCCCCAACACGCTGGTGTGGCTGGATAGCATGCTCCGAGGCGCCGGCGTGCCCCACGCCCACACGGTGTCGGTGCTGCTGATAACCCTGCTGATAGCAGCATTAACCTATGCCTACATGGAGCTGCTGGCCCGCGCGCCGGTGGGCAGGCTGCTGAAGAGCATACGCGAGAACGAGGTCGCGGCCGAGAGCCTGGGCAAGGACGTGGCGAGGATAAAGCTGAAGACCCTCATGGTGGGCTCCGCTCTGGCGGCGCTGGCGGGCGCGCTGTTCATGACGTGGTCGCTGGGCTGGATAGCCACCACCTACAACAGGGTGTCCTGGACCTTCTGGGTCTGGGCCATGATGATACTGGGCGGCATGGCTAACAACCTGGGCGTGCTGCTGGGCGTCTTCACCCTGGTGCTGGTCCGCCAGATGATAACCTACAATAAGACCGCTATAGCGCCCTACCTGCCCTTCGACCCCGCCTGGCTCGACTACCTGGTGCTGGGCTCCCTGCTAGTGATACTGCTGATGGTGAGGCCGCAGGGCCTGCTGCCCGAGAAGACCACCTACCCGCTGCCCAGGAAGAGGCTGGAAGAGAAGGCCCAGGGGCTAAGAGCCGGCGGAGCGCAGCCTGCGGTAGAGGTGGAGGGCGGCAGCAAGGTCTAGCAGCGCGGCCCCAACGCTCTTATAGAGCCCGATATCGCCCCAGCCGCATTTCCTCCCCCGGAGCGCCTCCCCAAGCTCCACCAGCTCCACCCCCGTCTCCCCCACCGCCTCCTCGTCGAGGTCGCCGCTCTCCCTCAGCACGCCCTCCCTCGTGTCCACCAGGGCGCAGCGGGCCCGGAGCAGCACCTCCCGGTCCAGCTCCCTGACCGGCCTCGGCGCGCCCACGCTGGCCACCACGGCGCCGCTGCGCAGGAGGCCTCCCAGCACCACCGGGCTGGGGGACGTGGTGGCTGCCACCACCACGTCGGAGCGGCGGAGAAGCTTCTCCAGGGAGACGGCCTCGCCCCCGTAGCTCTTGGCCAGCTCCCACGCCCTCGCCTTGTTCCTCGAAGCTACCAGGACCGTGCTGCAGCTGTATAGGCGAGTTAGCAGCCTGAGGTGGTAGCGGGCCTGCACCCCCGCGCCGACTACGCCGAGCACCCCGCTGGTCCCGCCCAGGAGGCGGAGCGCGGCGGCCGTGGCGGCGGCCGTCCTCCAGCCGGTGGCGGGGGCGGCGTCGGCCTCTAGCAGGGCCTCCCCCGTCTCGGCGTCCAGGAGGAGCAGGCGGCCCCGGACCAGGGGCAGGCCCCGCCCCGGGTTGCCAGGGTAGACCCCGACGATCTTAACCGCGTAGAAGCCCTGGCCCGCCGCGGGCATCACGCCGAGCCAGGAGCCGCGGTGCTCCAGCGAGAGCCTGGGAGGCGCAGAGGCCCCGGAGGCCAGCAGCCTCTCCACATCCTCCACCAGGCCCTCCGGGTCGGCCAGGCGGTCCACGTCCCCTGCATCCAGGTAGACCGTCAAGGAGGCCCACACCTCCACGGGGTCTAGAGGAAGTCGCTCCACCAGGCGTCCTCCTGGCCGCCACGCTGCCTGGGCGCCGCGAGGAGCCCGTCGAGCAGGGCGCGGAGGAGGACAGCGACCGCGTGGCTGCAGGGCTGCCTAGAGCCGCAGCTGCAGCTGCTCCGGCGGTCGGCGAGGCTCACCTTCGCCTCGTAGGTGCGGCCGCCGCTGGTCTCCACCTCGCCGTAGACCGTGCCGGTCTCCTCGCTGTAGCTGGCCCACACCCTCTCCCTGGCGAGGAGCCGGAGCGCCCTCTCCAGTATCTCCGGCGCCGGGTCGAGCCCGGCTATAGCAGCCAAGGCGTCCCCGAGGTCGCTGGGCTTCTCGCCGAGAAGCTCGCCGGCCTTCTCCAGGGCCTCCTTTCTGATCTCCTCCACCAGCCTAGCGTCCTCGCGGCCGCCGGCCCAGGCCTCAGCGAGGCTCAGGTCGCCGCCACTGTAGTCCAGCACCCTGTCCCGGAGCCGGAGCATGATGGGGCTGGGGGCCAGGGGCCCCACAACCACTGCCTCGCCGGTGTTGAGGCCCGGCAGGTTGTCCAGCAGGTCCTGGCTCACTTGCTCGCTGGCGTCCCGGACCGCCTCCTGGTCCCTGGGGTTCACTATCCGGAGTATCACCTGGCCCTGGAGCTGGCTGAGCACGTCCGGGTCTATCCTGGAGGGCCTCTGGGTTATAGCTACGAGGAAGACGCCGAACTTCCTGCCCTCACTGGCTATGGTCGCCGCTATGTCGCGGCTCCGCGTCTGCCTCTGCGTCTTAGGCGGCATGAACCTGTGGGCCTCCTCCACCACGACCACCACGGGGTAGGGGTAGCTCTCGCCGCCCACGCCCCTCACGTGGCGGAGCCTCGCGTTGAACACCCTCGAGAGGATGTTGAACGCCAGGTGGTCCTGCACCTCGGCCCGGAGCCCGGCCAGGTTCACCACCGTGACCGTGCCCGGCCAGAGCAGCTGGTCCAGGGGGAGGCGGGCGACCCCGTAGACCCCTATGCGGCGCAGCTCCTCCAGGTAGCGTATCGCGTCGTAGCCGGGGCTGCTGTCCTTGCTGAGGGCCAGCCAGAGCCTCCTTATCCCCCGGCCGAGCCCCTCGTCGGCCGAGAGTATCTCCTCCAGCCGCCTCCCCGTGGCCGCGGCCTTCTGCAGGTCCCTGCTAGCCGTGACGCTGAGGCGGCGCAGGAGCTCGGCGGCGAACCGGTCCAGCCTGCTACCCTGCAGTTTGGCGACCTCGGCCGCGTCTATGGCGGCCTGCACCACCTTTATCATGCCGCGGAGGCCTAGCCACTTCTTCTCCCCCGTCGCCTCGGCCACCCAGCGGGCGAGCCGCTTAGCGCCGTAGATCACGCTCCTTATCCTCGTGGCCTTAGCCGGCACACCGGCTATGGAGGCCAGCTCCTCCGCCGACATGCTGGCCACGCTGACCCGGTACTGGATGTCCCCCTCCTGGTCCCTCCTGGCCTTGAGGACGCGCACCGAGTCCTCGAAGCCAGGGCCCAGGCGGAACGCCGTCCTCTTCATAGCCGTGTACTCGCCGTGGGGGTCCAGGACAACTATGGTTGCACCCTTCTTCAGCAGCTCCTCTATAAGCACCACGCTGGCCCACGTCTTCCCCGCGCCCGTCGCCGCTATTATCGCCACATGCCTCTTCACGCCCTCGAGATCCAGGTAGGCAGGGACGCTGGGCCGCGAGATGAGGCTGCCCACGTGGAGCCGGCGGGGCTCCTCCACCGAGTAGAAGTCGCGGAGAAGCTCGTCGGAGGCGAGGTAGACCCAGCTCCCCACCGGAGGAGCGTGGCGGGGCAGGTAGATGCGGCCCTTCCACTTATAGCCCAGGACCCGGGCCGCCGCGACAACAGTGTCGCTGCCCCGGGGGAGGCTGAGGTTCCTTATCACCGGCCAGGGGTGCTCGGGGGACACGCCCACGGCGAGCCGGCGCATCGCCCGTATCTGGGCGAGTATCTTCACCATAACCCTCGTGTCCTCGCCGGGCGGCGTCTCCCAGGCCTCAACGTAGACGTAGTCGTAGAGGGGTGGTATCCTCTCGGGGTCTACGGTGAAGACGAAGTAGTCCGGCCTGGAGTCACCGGTCACCATGCCTACCGGCTCGCCGCCCTTGGCACTCCCCCTCAAGGCCCCGCTGCATCCCCGCAGAGTCTATCCCGGGGGTCCTTGCTCCAGGGACCCCTGCCCCATCCCCTAGGATGGGAGGTATTACTTTAAGTATAGGTCTCCAAGATCCAGGCCCAGAGCCTGACAGGAGAAGCCCCGGAGAGGCCCCCGGGAGCGGAATCCCGGAAACCAAGACAAGAAACAAAACTAATAAACAAAATAATCGACGCATATTTAGCCTTACTATCCCGCAGAAATAGGCGTGGGATCGGCGGTTGGGCAGCAGAGAAGGCGAGAGGCCGCCGACCTACGGGATCCCGCCCGCTTCAGTGCGGCTGGCCCGGGTGCTCGCGGCCGCGGCGCTCCAGCAGGCCGAGAGGTTCTTCACAGGCCTCCGGGAGAGCAGGGCCGAGCCCCGTAGCCACGTGAAGGAGGTTGCCGCGGCGGAGGGGGACCACGCGCTCTACGTCCACATGCCTTTCTGCCACCAGCCTCTCTGCAGCTTCTGCAGCTTCGTCCGCTACCCCTTCGACCCCGAGAGGAGCCGGAGGTACCTCAAGGCCCTAGCGGTGGAGGCCGCGTGGCTAGCCTCCACTGCTGAGAGGGTCCGGGTGCCCCTCGTCTACATAGGCGGGGGTACGCCCACCGTGGATGTATACGGGCTGGCGGAGACGATAGATGTGCTCCGGAGCTACTTCGGCCGCGGCCTGGCCGTGTCGGTGGAGGCCAACCCTATAGATATAAATGATGAAAGTGTCTCTGTGCTCCGCTCGGCGGGCGTGAGGAGGCTGAGCATAGGGGTCCAGGCGCTTACCGCCGAGAGGCTGCGGAGGCTCGGCAGGCTCAGCCACACAGTGGAGGATGCGGTGAGGGCAGTGGAGGCTGCGAGGGGCCGGTTCGAGACCCTCAATATAGACATGATCTGGGGCGCCACGGGGGACACGCGCGGGACGGTGTACGAGGAAGCCCTGAGGGCGCTCAGGCTCGGAGCGAGCCAGGTCACCTTCTACCCGTTGATGCCCCCGCCGGGGCGGAGGAGGCTGATGATGATCCGGGGCGAGGGGCCCTGGCACCCGGAGGAGCCGGGGCTCTATGAGGCTGTACTCAGGGCCGCCCTGGAGGCCGGCTACCAGCCGGCGACCCCCTGGTGTATGAACCGGGGCTCTAGGCTCATAGACGAGTACGTGGTTGAATATGACAGGTTCCTCGCGCTGGGGCTCAGCGGGATAGGCCGCACCAGGCGCTATGTATACGTTAACTGCTTCACCCCCGAGGGCTACATGAGGATGGTCGAGAGGAGGGGCCATGCAGCCCTGCTAGCCAGGAGGCTCAGCCCCGTGGAGGACATGCTCTACTACGCCTCGGCCATGGCCTTCGGGCTCCGCTGGTGCCCCGCAGTGCTGCTGGAGCGCTACGGCCGGCTGGCAGCCCCGCTCAGCGCGACGGTGCAGGCGCTGCTAAGGATGATCGGCGAGGAGAGGAGGGGGGACTGCTACAGGCTCACGAGGACGGCCAGCCTCTACACGGCCCACGCGGTGCAGCGGAGCCTCTACATGGCCGTCAACGGGCTCCGCGAGTGGGGGATGGCGGCGGGGGTCTAGCGACCCACTTGACCAGCCGGGCCCGGCGCCGCCGCTCTAGGCTGTGGGGCCCGGCGCCGGCCGCCACCGCCCAGCGCAGCTCCCTGCAGACGCTCCGATCGATGTAGGTCCCCGCGACCAGGGTGGCCCCGAGCCTCCCGGCGACGAGGGGGTGGAAGCTGGAGGTGGGGCCGGCCAGCACCCGCTCCCTCGCAGCCCCCGCGGCGGCCAGCTCCTTGAGGAGCCTAGGCGGGTCGAGCACGGCGCTCCCCGAGGCGACTACTATGTCCGCGGCCCGGAGGGCCTCCAGCGTCTCCTCCATGGAGCGGAGCACGGGGTAGCCCGCCCTCTCCGCCTCCGAGAGGAGGGAGGGGTCCAGCTCCGCCACCGCCACCCTGGCGCCCCGGGCGGCCAGCTCCCCCGCTAGCCCGGGCATGTAGCCGAGCATCACCACGGTGTCGCCCCGCTCCACGCGGAGGAGGCTGGCGAGCCCGGTCCTCTGCACCGCCACCCCCGGCTCGGGGCTGCACTCTATCCACGCACCCGTGGCGGCGTTGACCGCCGCGACGGCGAAGGCTGCCGCCAGGCCTCCCCCGCGGGCGGCCAGCCTGGCGAGCATCCTGGGGGTCGCGTCCTCCAGCACCGCGTCGAGCGGCTCCAGGGGGAGCCAGCGGGGGACCAGGCTGACCCCGCACCAGCCGCCCTCCAGCTCGAGGTAGACGTGGCTGAGCCCCGCGAAGGCGTCCGCCAGCCTCAGCCCCGCCCAGCGGCGGAGGGGGCCGTCGAGGGCCTCAAGCAGCGCCCTCGAGAGCCTCCTCCAGGGCTCCCCGGCCTCCATCACCCGCCTCCTCCGGGGCGCTGGGCTCCTCCCGCCTCAGCCAGACCACGCGCTGGGGGAAGGGTATCTCTATCCCGGCCTCGTCCAGCGCCTCCTTTATCCTGCCGAGCATCTCCCACTTGACCTCCAGCCACTTGGTGCTCGGCACCCAGAAGGCTACGCGAAGCACCACGGCGCTATCGCCCAGCTCCTCTACGAACACCCTGGGCTCGGGCTCGGCCAGCACCAGGGGGTGGCCTGCCAGCACGCGGAGTATTGTCTCCCGCGCCTCCTCGATGCTCTCCCCGTAGCCTATGCCGACCAGGTACTCTATCCTCCGGGCTGGGTGGCTGTAGAGGTTCTTTATCGTGCTCCGGAACACCGTCTCGTTGGGGACCCGTACGCTGAGCCCGTCGAGGGTCGTTATCCTCGTGGAGAACATGGTTACATCCTCTACGCGGCCCAGCACGCCTGTCTCCGGCAGCTCCACTATATCCCCCGGCTTCAGGGGCTTGTCGAAGTAGAGGAAGAGGCCGCTGAAGAAGTTGGACGCCACGGTCTGGCTGGCGAAGCCGAGCGCGACGCCTATCATGCTGCCCGCGAACGCGAAGCCGGTCAGGCTGAAGCCCGCCAGCCCAAGGGCCAGGACGCCCACGAGGGCCACGAGGCTATAGTAGGTGAGCTTCGCCGCTATATCCACCACGGGCATGGGGAGCTGGCTCAGCTCGAGGGTCCTCCGGACCATGCGGCGGACCATCATGGCTACCAGCACGCCGGCCGACATGACCGCCGCGAAGATGAGGCCCCGGTACACGTAGGAGCCGATCGTAGCCAGCAGCGCCGCCAGAGAGCCGGCCAACCCGGGCCCCGGGCACGCTGGCTAGAGGAGGGCCGGGCGGGACGGGTTTAAGCCTCAGGGCTCGCTGGGCTCCAGGCACGGCGGGCGGCCCACCCGCCCGGACGCCGGGGCGGCGCCCCGGAAGCTGGATGAGGGCGGGGTCCACAGGGCGGCGTCCAGCTCCCCGCATCCCCGGGCTGCTCCTCGCGGCCCTGCATAGCCCCCGGCGCTGCAGGCTCCTCCCGGGACGGTGCAGCCGCAGCCACGAGGACCAGAGCCCGGGGCATCCTGCAGCCCCTCCGGCAGGGGGCGGCGGCCACAAGGCCCCTGGGCCCCGGGCTGCCAGCCCCCGGGGGCCGGTGGGGAGCCGTCCACCTTGCGGGGAGCGAGCCCTCCGGGGGGCGGTGAGCGGTTTGGGCGCCGCCGAGGCCCCTCCTCCACATTCTACTCATTCTACTCAACCGGGCCTCCGAGGATCCTCTCGATCTCCTCCCTCGCCACCGGCCCCCTCCGGACCAGCCTGGGGGGCCTAGTGGTGAGATCCAGGACCGTGGATGGGGTGCCGCCGGGCGCAGGGCCGGCGTCGATGACCGCGTCGACCCTCGAGCCCAGCTGCTCCAGCGCCTCCCGCGCCGTCCTCGGGCTGGGGCCCCGGTGGAGGTTGGCACTGGTCCCGACCAGGGCGCCGCCGGAGGCCTCTATGAGCGCTAGCGCAGCCGGGTGGTTGGGCATCCTCACCCCGAGCCTCCCGGTGTCGGCGTGGAGCACCCGGGGCACGCCGGGCCTAGCCTCCAGCACGAGGGTCAGGGGGCCGGGCCAGAGCCTCTCCATGAGCCTCCGCGCCTCGGGGGTGACGGCTACCAGCTTCTCCGCCTCCTCCGGGCCGGAGACGAGGACCGGTAGGGGCCTGTCCAGCGGCCTCTCCTTGGCCTGGTACACGCGGAGCACAGCCCAGGGGTTCAGCGGGTCGGCGCCGAGCCCGTAGACAGTGTCGGTGGGGTAGACGACCAAGCCCCCGGCCCTGACCAGCCAGGAGGCCTCCAGCGCGGCGCGGCGGGCCTCCTGGATGCCCCAGGCGTAGAGTATCCTGGGCGGCGCCAAGGGGGCCTCCCTTCCCCCCCTACTCGCGGCGGTAGGGCACTCCTAATATGGCTTGGAGGCCTCACGCGGCGCGGCACACCCGCCACCGCCGCCAGGGTCACCAGGTAGGGCATCGTGTTGATCAGCGTGTCGGGGCACCACGGCCTTCACAGCCGGGAGGACCTTGACCCACTCGCGGAGGGTGTCGAAGAAGCCGAAGAGCGCGGCGCCGCCCACTTCCCGCGGCCCCTCAGCCTCCTGAGGGCCTGGAAGAGCTCCCGGGTCTCCAGCGGAGTGAGGTTAGTGGTTGGCCCTATCAAGTATCAGCACGTCGACCTCGCGGAGGAGCATCCGGAGTATCTCAACCCTCTGCCGGGCCCCGAAGGACAGGCTCTCCACCGGCTCGTCGAGCGGCACGTGGAGCCCCGTCTCCCGCATAAGCTCCTCGATCCGCCGGCGGGCAGTCCTAAGCTCCCTGCCCCCGAGCCCTGGCACGATGTTCTCGTAGGCCGTGAACACGGGGACCAGGGAGAGGTGCTGGTGAACCATCCCAATACCATGGCGGAGGGCGTCGGCTGCACTCCGGAGCCGGACCCGCCCACCCCGGAGGATTATCTCGCCCCGGGTGGGGGGGGGGGCGGAGGAGGCCGGCAAGGATCTTCATAAGCGTGGTCTTCCCAGCGCCGTTCTCCCCGAGGAGCCCGTGTATCTCCCCCGGCTCGAGCCGGAGGTCGACGCCACGGAGCGCGGCGGTGCCGTCAGGATAGATCTTCACTATACCCCTCATCTCGACGATGGGGCTGCCACCGGGCTGCAATCCCCCTAGGCCCCGAGGGGGTTAGGCCCGAGGCCGCAAGGGGATGAAAAACATAGGCCAGGCCCGGGGGCTAAGCTGGCACCCGCTGCGCGGCCGCGGTCCTCGCGGCGAACCAGGCCTTGACGCGGCCGCTGTACCGGAGGTAGAGTATCAGCACGATCGGCTGGATGAGAGCCACCATAGCCGGGTACACGGCCATAAACCTACCCGCCTTGCCGAAGGCTGTGGCCAGCACAGCTATCGTGAGGGCCACGTTCTTGCCCGCAGTAGTGAACACAACCGCCTGGTGCTGCTCGTAGCTCAGCCCCAGCAGCTTGAGGTTGACAGCCAGGAGCAGAGAGATAGCGGCAGCGTAGTAGACCAGCATCAGCGGGGCGAGCACCACTAGGTCGTGGTAGTGGCTGACCACCAGCCTAGCCTTAACGGCGAATATAAGGTATATCAGCAGGTACAGGTTCACCAGGGTCACCGTTGAGAAGTATGGCTTCAGCTCCCCGTACTTCTCCAGTCCATAGCGTCTCTCGATGAACTCCCTGGCGGCCACGCCGAGGACTAGCGGCGCCACCAGCACCACCGCGAGGCTCTTGAGTATGAGGCCCGGCGGCACCCCGAGCGAGGAGCCGGCAGCCACGTAGCAGCCCACAGCCGGGAGCGCCGCGAGGGATAGCAGGAAGGCCGAGGCAACTATTGTAGTGGCCGTCAGCATGTCGCCTCCCGCGAGCCCCACGTAGCCGAGCCCCATGCTGCAGCTCGGGGCCACGGACAGCAGCATCAACGCTATCTTCATGTAGGTCGAAGCGTGAAACGCCTCTACCAGCGTGTATATCAGAGCCGGCGCTACCGCGAAGTTCAGCACAAGCGCCTCGAGAACGGGCTTCAGTGTCTCCCGTATCCTCAGCAGGCTGGCCAGCGAAAGGTTAACCATCATTGGGTAGATCATTAGGAGGACCACAGGCGTTATCAGCACCGAGAGCGGCCTGAGGTTGAAGTAATAGCCTGTCACGAGCCCGAGTATAATGGCTATTATCGTGTACTGCAGCATGTTCTCCGAGAGGTTCTTCGCTATACGCTTAACCCTGGCAGGCGTATGAACCACCTACCCCTATCACTGACCCCTATCACTGATATTGAAGAGATGCTGTATAAAAACATATTGTTGGCTGCAGCGTGCAATAACCAAAATACCATGTTAACACGCGTCTAGGAATGCCACCGCCACGGCTGGATGCAGCGCGTGACGCGGGCGAGACCAGGGGCCAATAGAAGGAGGAGAGGGGGCGCACGGCGCGGGGAGGAAGGCGGAGAGAAAAACGGGGCGGCGGCTAGCCCACCACCTTACCGCCCACCCGGACCTTGATGTTGTGCACCTTCTTGAACTCCTCGACTAGCCTGTCCCAGTCCCTCTTGTTGTATATGCAGCCGGGGTCCGGCGCCGTCGGGTCGCCGAAGTAGGCGTAGGCCCTTGCCCTGCAGCCTCCGCAGATGTTCCTGTAGGGGCACTTGCCGCAGAAGCTCTTGAGCTTCGACCGGTCCCTCAGAAGCTTGAAGAGGGGCGCGTTGCTCCATATGTCCCAGAAGGTCTTCTCCCTCAGGTTGCCCACGGGTATTGGCAGGAAGACGCAGGGGGTCACCGTGCCCTCGGGCTCTATCGCTGCGTATATCCTCCCGGCGCCGCAGCCTCCCACGAACTCCGCTACAGCCTTTACCACTGGGTCGTTGCCCACGTAGAAGTGGGTCGGAGCCACCTTACTGCCGCCGCTGAGCTGCAGGGCGACCCTGCCGTACTGGGGGGCGGTGCTCACTATCTCTATCTTCCTCCGCTGCATCTCCTTGAATATTGTGCGTAGGAACTCCTCCCTCTCCACGGGGTCAAGGTCTAGCCACATGTTCTCCTTGCCGCGGCCCGTCGGCACGAAGTTGAAGAACACCACCCTCTTCACTCCTATGGACTCAGCTAGGTCTAGTATATCCTCTACCTCGTCAATATTTATCTTGGTGACCGTGACCGCCATGCCGTGGTTTATGCCGAGCTTGACGGCGTTCTCGAGCGCCTTCACAGCCCTCTGCCAGGCGCCGGGCACGCCGCGGAACCTGTCATGCCTCTCGGGCTTGGCGCTGTCCACCGACACCTCCACGTAGCGGAGGCCCAGCTTCCTAGCCTTCTCCAGCTTCTCTATATCCGCGAAGGTCCAGCCGTTAGTGGCTACTGCGGCGTACATGCCCCGGGAGGCTATCTCGTGGAGCACCGTGTAGAAATGAGGGTGTATTGTCGGCTCGCCGCCGCTCAGCGCCACCGCCGCCACCCCGGCCCGGTCGAGCTGATCCACGACCCTCAGCTTCTCCTCAAGGGTCAGCTCGTTGGGGAGCGGCCTGTCCGCCCTCTGGTAGCAGTGGAGGCAGCGGAGGTTGCACATGTTAGTGAAGTTCCAGACTACGAGGAAGGGCGCCGGCATCTTCTGGGGCACGGTGACACCGTAGAGCCCCAGGCCCTTCATGACCAGGGCTACTCCGCGGCGCACCGCCGGGTCGCGGAGGGCCTCCCGGGCCTCCTCCTCGTTGCCGTGGAGCAGCCTGACGCCGAGCTTCAGCATGTGCTTTATCACCACTCCTATGAACCTGGCTGTCACCGGACAGGAGGTGACGCTCTCGCCCGCGAACATCGAGAGGGCATGGTATATCGCCGGCGCCTCCACCTCCCTGCCGTCGTAGACGCACTTGGCGTCCCGGCAGGCGGCGCGGAGCAGCGCCCTGGTGGCGGGGTTGTTGAAGAGCAGGCGGAGGCCCGCCAGGAGGGCCCCCATCCCGCCCCGCTCTTTCCCGCCGCCCTGCCCCTCCACCAGGGTGTCCACCATCTCGCTGCTCATCTACCCCACCTCATGTAGTGTACAATGGTATCCTTTATCCAGGAGAAAACCTCCTTGAAGAGAATCCCGGCGAGGTCCCGGAGCCTGCCCGCCCTCAGCTCCCTGCCTATGAAGGCGGGCCTGAGGTAGAAACGGCGGTAGGCGTACTTGATCATCCTGCCGAGGTCCTCGCGGGTGAAGTGGAAGCCCCTCATAACCGGCCTTATCGTGGTGTAGTGCTCCCAGTTCCAGTCCTCTATCAGGTTGTGCTTCTTCGCGTAGTAGTAGAGGGGGGTGCCGGGGTAGGGGGTGAGCACTGTGAACTGCGCGTAGTTGGGGTCGAGCTTTATAGCGAACTCCACCGTCCTCTTCATGTCCTCTATAGTCTCCCAGGGGAAGCCTAGTATGAAGGAGCCTAGGGCGAAGCCCTTAAGCTCCTTCACCCACTGGAACACCCTCACAGCCTGCTCGAGCCTCACCTTCTTCCCTATCCTGTCCAGCGTCTCCTGGCTAGCCGACTCGACGCCGAAGTAGAGGGCTGTGCACCCGTTGTCGTAGAGGAGCTTCAGAGTCTTCTTGTCCATGTGGCTTACCCTGGAGCCGCAGGAGAAGGTTATGTCGAGCCCCCGCTTCTTCAGCTCGTCTATGAGCCCGTAGATGAACCTCCTGTTTATAGCCAGGTCGTCGTCCGCGAATGCTATGTGCTTGGCCTTGTACCTGTCCACCAGAAACTCTATCTCGTTAGCGACATCCTCGTGGCTGCGGAACCTTATCCGGCGGCCCCAGAAGTAGCTGGTTATACAGTACATGCAGCCGTAGGGGCACCCCCTGCTGGCCATGACATGGGCTATCTGGATCGGCTTGCCGAAGAGCGTGTACTTCTCCATGGGGAGGAGGTGGCGTGCCGGCCAGGGGAGCTCGTCGAGGTTCTTTATGAACGGCCTGGGTGGTGTAACCTTGACCTTGCCGTCCTCGTCCCTGAACGCTATCCCTTTTATGTCGCTGAGCACCTCCCTGCTGAACCCGTACTTCTCCAGCGCGTTCACCACTTCCAGGGTGGTGTACTCTCCCTCACCCCTCACCACTATGTCGACGCCGTTGCTGAGGGCCTCCTCGTACATGAACGTGGGGTGGGGGCCTCCAGCCAGCACTACCACGTCGTCTCCCAGCTCCTGCTTCACCAGCCTGGCCGCCATGTAGCCCTTGGGCGCGGTTGGGGTGAGCATCGAGATGCCTACCACGTCGGGGCTCCAGGACTTGACCTCGTGGAGCCAGGTCTTGGTGTCCATCTCGAGGGTGGGTGTGTCAATTATCTTGACCTTGTGGCCGGCGCGCTCCAGCACCGCCGCTATGTAGGCGAGGCCGAGCGGCGGCGCCTTCATCCCGGCCACGCGGTAGATCTCCAGCCGGTGCACGTCGGGGGGTACCGTGAGGAGGACCTTCAATAATCCACCCGTCGGTAGGTAATACCCTATCGCGTACTGATACGGGTGCCCGTAGATCGGTTACCGAGGGGGCTCATGTTCTCCCGCAGATTAACGAATGTACAATGTATGGGAATGGTGCGGGTTACGCTGCACCCCCCGGGGCCCCTCCTAGCGCCCGGGGAGAGGGGCCAGCCTACGGAGGGCGGGCGAGACCCGCGCCAGCTCCTCCAGCGTGGAGGGGACAAGGGGGAGGACCAGGTGCAGCACGTCACTCCCCGCGCGGAGGGCCTCGAGGACGCTCTCGTAGAGCCTCTCGGGGCCCGCGCGGCCCCAGGCAGCCTCGACCACCGCGTCGAGGAGCCTCTCCGCGGCCTCGGGGCTCCTCCGGTGGAGGAGGTGGAGGAGCCTCACAGCGTTCACCCTCACCTGGGCCTGGCCCAGGCCCCCGCCCACGTAGATGTAGAGCATGTGTGAGTGGGGCGTCCTTATACACTCGTCCCCCAGCGTCTTGCAGTCCAGCTCGTCCAGGGGCACGCAGCCGTCACGCAGGTGAGCCACCGCGCCCTTCCGGTGGATGAGCGTGAGGCTGAAGCTCAGCGGGGGGTAGCGGTAGAGCTCTATGTCCAGGGGGCTCCCCGCCTCCTCCAGGAGGGCCCAGAACCGGCGGACCCGGTACTCGTTGTAGCCGAGGCACCTCAGCAGAGGGGTTATCACCGCCGGGGGGTCGGTGCAGCGCAGCCCCAGCTCAACACACTTCCCCAGCAGCCTATCGAGCGACCACGCCACCGCCTCGACGAGGAATGGCTGCAGCTTCACAGAGCGGGCAACCCCTATCCCCGGGGAGGGGCCCTGGGGCTGGAGATAAGCGCCTCGTTGCCGGTCTCCAGCCCCCCGGGTGGCTGAGGGGATAGGGTTAGCCCGCCTTGAGCTTCTCGCGTATCTCCCGTATCTCCTTGGAGTCGAGGGGTATCGCCTTCTCTATGTCGCTGAACTTCACGCCCATGGCCTCCGGGTCCTTGTTCTTCTTGAGCGTGTCGGCTAGCTTGTAGACCTCCTCCCAGATCCAGCCCGGTATCTGCTCCCTCATCTTCTCGACCTTCTCGTATATCTCCTGCTTCTGCTCAGGCTTTATGCTGCCAGCCTTCACTGCTAGGTCTAGGAGGGTCTCGAGGTCCTCTAGCCTGCTCAGCGCTACACCGCCATCGGCTAGGCCGAGCTCCATGACGCCGCCGTACTTCTCGATCTCGCCGCGGTAGTACTTGAGGGCCTTCCCGGCCGCCTTGTAGACGCCGACGTCGACCCGCTTCATCACGCTGGCTAGGATGAAGCCCGGCTTTATCCAGTCCTGGTCGGCGTCGACGCCTACGGCGAAGGCCGGGCCCATGGTCTAGCCCTGCTTCTTGGCAGCCTCCTCAACCGCCTCGAATATGCCCAGGCCCGTCGCGCCCGCCACGTTGTATACTATGCAGGCTCCCTGGGCCAGCTGGGCCTCGGTGGCCGTCTTGCCCCTGGCAGGGTCGTTGAAGGCGCCGGTGTAGGTGTAGAGCATCGTGAGGGGCTCCACCCTCTTTCCTGTGTGCTTCTCGTAGAGCTTCTCGCCGTAGCGGATGCCCCAGTAGTAGCCCGCCTCGAACTTGTAGAGCACGGGTATCTCCATGCCCAGCACTACGCCCACCGCCTTGCAGCCGTAGTAGTGGGCCACCATGCCCGCCAAGGCGCCGGCGAGCGCGCTGCCCTCATGCTCCTTGAAGAGCGCGCTCAGCGCGTTGAGCTTGTCGGGCACGTAGCCGTCTATTATGGCGAAGAGCTGGTCCGGGTACTCGTCCGCCACCTTCTTCACGGCGTCGGCCATGAGGAAGCCTACAGCCACTATCACCGCGCAGTAGCCGCGCCTGGCGAGGGTGTGGAGGTTGGGCAGGTAGTCGCTCTCACTCGTGCTCTGCACCTCTATCAGCTGGAGGCCGAAGTCCCCGGCGGCCCTGCTCGCGCCCAGGTAGGCCATGTCGTTGAAGCTTAGGTCGCCGCGGAGGCGGATATCGTAGACGGCGCAGATCTTGTTGCGCTTAAGCTGGGCGGTAGCCGTCTTGCCGGCGCTGGTGGCTGGGCAGGGGAGCCGCCGTCGTTGTGGGGGACGCGGCCCCGCCGTGGGTGCCGCTCCTCATCGCCATGAGCGCGGCGGCTGCAGCAGCCACTATGACCACTACGGCCAGGGCGGCGGCAAGCGTCCTGCCGCTCATACACTGCCCCACCGCGAGGGCAAGGAGGGCCCTCAATAGGTCTCCGGGGCTACCTCCCGGCGGCCGCTAGGAGGGGGACCACGGCGGGCGCCACGAGGGTTATGACCACGCCGTGAACCAGCGCCACGGCGGCCTCGTAGGGCCCGCCGTGGAGCGCCACCACGGGGAGCCCGGTGTCCATGGTAGTCGCTCCCCCGACCGCTATCCCCTCGACCCTCAGCCCCCGCCGGGCCAGCGCCGGGTAGAAGGCCAGGTGCATCGCCTCCCTAGCCAGGTTGGCCAGGAAGGCCACCAGCCCGTAGACAGGGTCCACCGCCGCCAGGGCGGGGCCCGCGAGGCTGTACCAGCCGGCGGCGGCTCCGAGGGCCGCAGCGGCCCCCGGAGGCATGGTCCCCGTGAAGGCGGCTAGCGCCGCGGAGGCGGAGGCGCTGGCGGCCATGGTCGAGGCCGCCAGCAGCAGCCCCCGGGAGGCCGCCTGGGCCAGCCTCGCCTCCTGGGCGGGAAGCTGCCCGCCCACGGCAACCCCCGCCGCCAGTATGAGCGCGGCGAGGAGCGGCTCCACCAGCCCCTCCGGGGCCCGGAGCCCAGCATAGCCCGCGGCGACGCCGGCCAGGAGGACCAGCAGCGTCGCGGCCGGCTGCGGCAGCGGCGGCCTCTCAGCCACCCCGGCAGCGCCCTCCGGGGCATGGAGGCGCTGGCGGGCCGGCACCCCCTCTAAAGGGGTGCCCCAGGGGCCCACCCTTATCACCCCGGGAGGCTCCGGGCGCTGTAGGAGGGCTCCGGGGCCTTGGAGTGCAGGGAGCTCCTTGAGGGCGTGTGCTCCAGGCTGGTCTACTGCAGCAGGGACATGGTTGTCGTTGAGACCCTCGTGAAGAAGGGTGCGAGGGTGCCGAGGCACAGCCACGAGGGGGTGCAGGCCACCTTCGTGATACGGGGGAGGCTCCTCCTGGGAGTCGAGGGCCGGGGGGCCGAGGAGCTGGGCCCCGGCAGCTACAGGGTGATACCGCCGGGCGTCCCGCACTGGGCCGAGGCGCTCGAGGACAGCCTCGTGGTGGACGTTAACGCGCCCGCAACCCCCGACCGGCTGGAGCTGGCTAGGAGGCTCGGCGCCGGCTGCGGGTGAGGCGCGCCAGGGCTACAGCGGAGGCGAGGCTCGCCAGGCTGGAGGCGGCGGCGTAGGCGAGGGCCTCGAGCACCACGAGGACTGGGCTGCGGGAGCCCCCGCGGAGCGCCGAGCCCGCCTCCAGGCCCACGAGGAAGACGAGCAGGTACACCAGGGCCTCGATGAGCCGCCCTACGTGCCGCGACACGCGGCTGTAGATGCCCAGCCTCTCGAGGGCCAGGCCCAGCAGCGCCCCGGCCGCGAGAGCCAGGGGGAGGAGCAGCAAGAGGGCCACCCTTTAGGGCGCGTGCGCCACCCTGCCGCAGGCCTGCCAGCCGAGGAGCCCCAGGAGCCTCTGCACCTCCCTGACAGCCTCCCCCAGCCGCTCCGCGGGGACCCCCGGCACCCCGGCCGCGAGGACCAGCACGCACCGGGTCTCGGGCCTGATCATCGTCTCCCTGCTGTCCCGGTGCGGGTAGAGGTGCATCACCACGCCCCGGGAGTCCACCATTACGGGGACCCCTTTCTCCAGCCTCTCCGGCTCCCCGCCTATGGGGTTGAACAGCTCGCCTCCCCTCGAGAGGGTTATCCTCGCCGGCGGCTGGAAGCGCTCCGCGTCGTAGAGGCCTATCGGCACCATGAGCCTGGCCGAGGCTATGTTGCCGGCGTCGACCACCGGGTTGACCCTGGGCCAGCGGCCCCGGAGGGCGCGGCGCACCAGGGCCTCGCTGCTGGGCCGGGTCTTGGTGGGGTCTATGCCTATCCTCCAGTAGAAGTCCCTGTAAGCCCTCACCAGCGGCTCCCCGCGGAGCGCCTCGAGGCTGTAGCGCCCGGCCAGCTCGCGGAGCAGCTTCTCCTCCTCAGCCCGGAGGGGCCCGGGGCTCAGCTCCCCGGCGGGCCTGCCCCAGGAGAGGCTGTAGGCCGCCCGGGCCCCGAGCTCCTGGGCCTCCCCATCCACCTCGACCAGGCTGTCGAGGCTGCTGCAGAGCCCGGCGCAGTCATCCATGCCCGCGGCCACCCGGGGCCGCCGGCGTGAGGAGGGGGCTTAAAAGGGGGGCCCGGGGGGCTAGCCCAGCTCCTTGCCGCAGTCGAGCTTCTCCACGAGTATCCTGCAGGCCGGAGGCTTCACCGACTCGTCGAGGTAGACCACGTAGTCATACCTCTCCGCGTGGCCCCCGGCTATGCTCTGGCAGAGCCTCCTCTTCTCCCCGGGGCTTGTGAGCCACCTGCTCCTGTAGCCGAGGCCCCTTATCAGCCCCGAGACAAGGGCTACGGGGAACACCCTTACTATTGGTACCTCGTCGACGAGCTTGAACAGGCTGCACTCGCCCGTCTCCATGTAGTAGCGGCCCTGCTCATCCCTCCCCATATCGAATACCTCTATGCCCAGCGGTGAGAGCTTGGCCGCTGCATCGTGGTGGCAGACCCGGTTCTGCTCAAACAGGTCGTCCAGGGTCTCCAGCCTCGCGCCGCGGGCCCTGGCCGCTGCTTCCTGCACGTGGAAGCTCTTGTATATAGCCTCCTCAACCATGTTGCCTAGCTGCATCATGCCGGCCCGGAGCCCCACGCTCCGGTAGAGGTGGGCTGCAGCAGCGGCAACCACGTTGCGGAAGTAGGTCATATACACCATGAGCCAGTACGCCGCGGCCTCCGGGTTCTTCACCGCCGCCTCGAGTAGCTCCGAGGCCGAGCCCGCGCCCGGCCCCATGCCCGCCCCCTTCTCCCCAGAGCCGCTCCTGGAGCTCAAAACGCACACCTCTCCAGTCACGGTATTCGTCGGAGGCTCGACCAGGGCGATGCGTAGGGCTACGCTACTAAGTAGATAACATATCTAGCTCGAAAGTGCATTCCGAGAACCTCGTATAGCTGGCTAATAGACTAAATGCTTTTCCGAGCTTATCACGGTGAACGAGTCTACTACGACATGCCGAGGCTCCGGGCTCTCAAGCGGTGTATGCATCCGGCGGGTAGGGGCTGTGGACAAGCGTATCCCGGAGGCCTGGGAGCCCTGGCTTTCCCCGGGGGTGTCTGCACGGCTATGACGTGTGCGGCGAAGCGCGTCGCTGCGCTCTTCACCGGCAGGAGGGGCTTGATAGCCGGCTTCGTGCTGGTCACGCTCCTCTACCTGGGCTCGCTCCGCGGCGTCTTCGACGCGGGGAGGCTGCTGCCCAGGGGCATGGAGGCTGTGGTCTGGGCTATGGCTGCCGCGGTTACCCTGCTCTACCTGGTGGCCCTGGCTTTCACCATCCGGCTGGGGAAGAGCATGTGAAGACTCCGGAGGAGGCTGAGGCGTTTTTACAAGAGGTGTTGTAAAGTGGGCTGAGAGCTACAGATAGCGGAAACAGTTATATTCAGCCTGCTGGCGGGCGTCGGCGCGTTTGGGAGCCCGGTGCCGGTACACGTAGTTGTAGGCGGCTTCTTCGGAGACGAGGGGAAGGGCAGGGTAGCTGCCCACCTAGCCCTCGCCCGCCGGCCCTGGGCCTGCGCCCGCACCGGCGCGACCAACGCGGGCCACACGGTGGTGTACCAGGGCAGGGTCTGGAAGCTGCGGGCCACGCCGAGCGGCTTCCTCCACCCCGGGGCTCGGCTCTACATAGCCAGGGGCGCGCTCGTGGACCTGGAGGTCTTCCTCGCCGAGGCCGAGGCCCTGGGGCTGCAGGGCAGGATATGGCTCGACTACAACACCGGGGTCATAACCCGGGATCACGTGGAGAGGGAGAGGAGCGACCCCCACCTGATGAAGACCATAGGCTCCACGGGCACCGGCGTGGGGGCCGCGATGGTTGACAGGGTGCTCCGCCGGCTCCGGCTCGCCCGAGACTACCCCGAGCTGAGGGGCTACCTGGCCGACACCCAGGCGGAGCTGCTCGACGCGCTCGACAGGGGCGAGCTGGTCCTGGTGGAGGCCTCGCAGGGCTACTGGCTCAGCCTCTACCACGGCACCTACCCCTACGTGACCAGCCGCGACACCACCGCCGCGGCTGCGCTGAGCGAGCTGGGCCTGGGCCCCAGGAGCGTGGAGCGGGTAACGGTCGTGCTCAAGGCCTACGTCACCAGGGTGGGGGGCGGCCCCCTGCCCGGCGAGCTGCCGCAGGATAAGGCCCTGGAGCTGGGCTGGGCCGAGTACGGCACCGTGACCGGTAGGCCGAGGAGGGTGGCCCCCTTCAACCCCGAGCTGGCCCGGCGCGCCGTCCGGGCCAACACGGCCACAGACCTGGCCCTCACCAAGGTGGACCGGGTCTTCCCCGGCGCCAGGTGCAGGAGGCGCTGGGAGGACCTCCCCCGGGAGGCCAGGGCCTGGATAGAGGAGGTGGAGGACAAGCTCGGGGTCCCCGTCACGGTCATAGGTACGGGCGAGGACGTGGAGTGCACCATAGACCTCTCCAGGGAGAAGGGGGTGGAGGCCTAATGCCCCGCTACGACGTGGCGATAGTCGGGGCCGGCCCCGCGGGGCTGTTCGCAGCCCTGGCCCTTGCCGGCGAGGCCGAGAGGGGCAGGCTCCGCGTAGCACTCATCGAGGAGGGGCTGCGCGCCTCGCAGCGGAGGTGCCCGCTCCGCGAGATAGGGGTGTGCCCCAACTGCAGGCCCTGCGCCATAATGCAGGGCGTGGGCGGGGCGGGCGCGCTCAGCAGCGGGATAATAAACCTGAGGCCCGACGTGGGCGGGGAGCTGCACCGGCTCCTGGGCAGCTGGGAGCAGGCGCAGCAGCTCATAGAGCTGGTTGACAGGGTGTTCCTCTACTTCGGCGCGCCCAGGGACAGGCTATTCGAGCCCGACCCCGCCAGGGTGAGGGAGCTGGAGAGGAAGGCTGTGAAGGCAGGGGCCAAGTTCATCCCGATAAGGCAGCGGCACATGGGCACGGACAACACCGTTAAGGTTATAGAGGCTATGACTGTCTACCTGGAGAAGAAGGGCGTGAGGCTCCACACCAGGACCAGGGTCGAGCACGTGGACCCCCGGCCCGGCGGAGGCTACACGCTCCGCACCAGCCGGGGCGAGCTGGAGGCTGAGACGGTAATCCTGGCGCCCGGCAGGAGCGGGGCCCACTGGCTGGCCGAGGAGGCGAAGAGGCTGGGCCTCGACACCGAGCCCGGCCCCCTCGACGTCGGGGTCAGGGTGGAGGTGCCCTACACGGTTATGGAGCCCCTCACAAGCGTGGTCTGGGACCCCAAGGTTATATTCCACACCAGGACCTACGACGACCGCGTGAGGACGTTCTGCACAAACCCCGGCGGCTTCGTCGTGAAGGAGGTCTACGGGGACGGCCTCGTAGGTGTGAACGGCGAGACCTTCGCCGCGAGACGCAGCATGAACACCAACTTCGCCTTCCTGGTGACCATAAAGCTTACCGACCCTATGGAGGACGCGCTGGAGTACGGCAGGAGCATAGCAAGGATGGCCACGAAGCTGGGGGGAGGCGAGCCCCTGGTCCAGAGGCTGGGCGACCTGCTGGCGGGCCGCAGGAGCACCCCGGAGAGGATAGAGCGCAGCGTCGTGGAGCCCACGCTGAAGGACGCTACGCCGGGCGATATAGGGATGGCGCTCCCGTACCGCGTGCTCACAGACATACTGGAGGGCCTGGAGAGGCTGGACGACCTGGCGCCGGGCGTCTGGAGCAAGCACACCCTGCTCTACGCCCCCGAGGTCAAGTACTACTCGCTCAAGGTCAAGGTGAGCACGCCGACCATGGAGACCAGCCTCCCCGGCGTGTACGCCGCGGGTGACGGGGCGGGGCTGAGCCGCGGGATCAACGTGGCGGCCGCTACGGGCTACCTGGCGGCGCGCGGCGCCGCCGAGAGGCTGGGGGCGGAGGCCAGGCTGCCCGTGGAGGAGAGCGACTAGGAGGCGGGCTGCAGGGGGCCCGCGGCTCCAGGGGCTCGCGGAGGGCGCCCGGCCATGAGCGCTGACAGTGTCTGCGCGTTCGAGTGGCGGTACGGCAGCCCGGAGATGAGAGCCATAGTATCGCGCCGCGGCTTTATCGAGAGGATGATCCGGGTCGAGGTGGCCCTCCTCGAGGCGCTGGCCGAGGCGGGGCTGGCCCCGAGGGAGGCCGCGGAGAGGCTCCGGGAGGCCGCCTCCAGGGTGCACCCGGAGGAGGTCTACGAGAGGGAGCGGGAGACCGGGCACGAGGTGATAGCGCTCGTTGAGGCGCTGGCAGAGAAGGCGGGGGGCGAGGCGGCCCGCTGGATCCACTACGGCGCGACGAGCAACGATATAGTGGACACGGCCTGGGCGCTGGTCCTCCGCGACGCCCTAAGGCTGCTCCTCGGCAAACTCTCCAGGCTGGTTCAGAGGCTCTCCCAGCTCGCCAGGGAGACCAGGGACGTGGTGATGATAGGGAGGACGCACGGGCAGCACGCGCTCCCCATAACCCTGGGGTTCAAGCTAGCCAACTACGTCTACGAGCTCGCCCGCAGCCGGGAGAGGATATGCGCCGCCGCCTCCAGGGCGGTGAGGGCTAAGATAGGCGGCGCTGTGGGCACCATGGCCGCGTGGGGCGAGGCGGGGCCCAGGGTGCGGGAGGCCGCGGCGAGGAGGCTCGGGCTCGAGCCCCACGTCATAACCACCCAGGTGGCGCCCCGCGACGGCTTCGCGGAGGTCGCAGCCGCGCTCGCTATCCTCGCGAGCCAGCTGGACCGCCTCGCCACCGAGGTCCGGGAGCTGGCAAGGCCAGAGATAATGGAGGTTTGGGAGGACCGTGCAGGCACCCTGGGGAGCAGCGCCATGCCCCACAAGGCTAACCCGGTCACGGCTGAGAGGATAAGCGGGCTGGCCAGGATAGCCAGGAGCCTCTCCACAGCCTTCCTCGAGAACATCGTCCTCTGGCACGAGCGCGACCTGAGCAACAGCAGCTCCGAGAGGGTGGCCATCCCCCACCTCCTGCTCACCCTCGACCAGATGCTGGAGGACACGCTGGCCCTGCTCGGCAGGCTCCGCTACAGCCCAGAGAGGATGAGGAGGAACCTTGAGCTGAGCCACGGAGCGGTAATGGCCGAGGCCCTCATGGGCCTGCTCATAAGGGAGCTCGGCATGAGCAGGCCGGAGGCCTACAGGCTCGCGAAGAAGCTCTCGGAGGAGGCGGCCTCCACCGGCAGGCCCCTCCACGAGCTAGCGGCGAGCCACCCCGCGCTGGCCGGCCGAGTGCCCCCGGAGAGGCTCCGGGAGATCCTCGACCCCCTGCGCTACACGGGCTCGGCGGGGTGGCTGGTGGAGCAGGCGCTGGGCTACGCGGAGCGGGTGCTCCGGGCCCCCTGCCCGCCCCTCGAGGAGGGCTAGGGGACGACCTCGGTGGACTCCTCCAGCGGGTCGTAGAAGACGTCGCCGGGGCTCATGAGGCCCCTCCCAACCGCCGGCACCACCGTGGAGAGCACCACGTCTATGCTCCTCCTGTTCACCCGGTCCAGCTCCTCCAGCAGACCCCTGGGCCAGTACCCGCTCTCCATCCGGCCCCTCCACCGGTCCGTGACCCGCCGCCCGCTCCACCCCGTCTATGCTCAGCAGCACCCTGCCGAACCCGGCCCAGCACCTGTCCGGCAGCCTGCGGTAGAGCAGGCCATTGGCCTGGATCCCGAGCCGGGCCCCGGTAGCAGGTCCACAACCTCCATTATCATCCTGGGGTTGGGCAGCGGCTCGCCCCCGTAGAAGAGCACCACCGGGCTCCTATCGAGCCTCTCAATGGTCTCCACAAGCTCCCCGACACGGTACCGTGGGAGCGGCGGCACAACCTCCGCCGGGAACCCCGCAGTACCTGCAGCGCAGGTTGCAGCCGCCCATGGTAAGCACGAACCAGAGCAAGGCCCCTCCAGGCCCGCCGGACGACCCGGGGGGCTATAGGGGCCGGGGCCACCCCAAACCCCGGGGGCCGCTAGCCGGCGGGCTGGCCCCGCTGCAGCACGTAGAGCACGACGCTATAGACGTTGAAGCCCGGCGTCAGCATGGCGGCCGGCGGCAGCCCCACCAGGAGCGCCGAGAGCGCGGCGGCGGCCGCGGCGCGGCCCCAGCCCCCGCCGGTGATCCTCCTCACCGCCCAGGCCAGGGCGGCGGCGGCAGCCGCCATGGAGGAGTAGTAGCTAGCCACAACCACCAGCACCCCCGCGCGCCCCCCTCCCCCGGAGAGGAGCCAGGCGGGGGTAGCGGCGAGGGCCACGAGGGCGTGGGCAGGCGCGGTGTAGGCCGCGGCCACCAGCGCCCTCCTCCCGTCGAGGCCCCGGAGCCCGAGAAGCCAGGCGAAGAGCCACACAGCACCCATGTAGAGGAGCCACCGGGTGGCAGCGAGGACGGAGGCGAACACGGCAACCCTCGCGTAGTAGGCCAGGAGCCCCAGCCCCGAGAGGCCGTGAAGGCTGCCGGCCACCACGGCGTAGTGCAGGGCCTCGGCGAGCCAGAGCCCGAGCACTATGAGCACTAGGCCCCAGAGGCCGGTCCTACCCGCGAGCCGGCCCAGCGGGCCAGGACCCGCCGGCCCGCCAGCCGCTCCACCCTTCTCCCCGCTCAACCCGGGGACACTCCCACACCAAGGCCATGGAGGCGCGCCGGGAGCCCGCCGGCCGGGGCTACAGCGGGCTCTCCCAGGGCACCTCCTCCTCGACCACCCTGCCGCAAACCCTGCGCGCCAGGATCTTAAGCCTCTCAGCGGCCTCCCGGTTCTCCCCCAGCCACGGCCTATAGAGGTGGATGCTGCAGGTATCGCCGTGCACGTGCACCGTCGCCACGATCCTGCCCCCGCTCATGACCAGCATGCTTGAGGCATGCCTGGACACGTAGAAGCCCTCAGCATCCAGGAGCCGCTGAAGCCTCCAAGCAAGCCCTACCGAGGGGCTCAGAGCCGGGTACGCGTCCACGAGGAGCCCCGCCGCAGCGGGGGCGCGGGGCCATAATTAACTGCTCCCACAGCCACAGTTGATAACCACAAACATATTATTATTCAGTTCAGTATGGCTGGAATACTATATGCCGGGACAAACCAGTAACACCGTGCCCCTGAGCGCTAGCACGCCCCCGAATGCTGTAGGGGATTGCCGCACATGATAGACCAGTCCAGTTTGGACAGACTAGTTTGACAAAATCCTAATAAACGACCGCCATCCTCTATGCAGAGTTGGAAGTGAGGCTGCAATGAGGCCCGAGAAGCCGCGCCTAAGAGGAGTATCCCCGGTAGTAGCGACGGCACTGCTAATACTCATATCAGTGGTCACGGCAGCCCTCCTATACCTATGGGTAAGCGGCACCGTACAGAACGTGCCCCAGAACGCCAACCAGCTGCAGGAGCAGATCAAGATAGACGCAGTAGAATACACCAAGAACACAGCCAGCAGCGGCACTTACTATAACTTCATGGCGTATGTGCGCAACGTCGGCCAGATAGCTGCAAGAATAAGCAGCGCCTATGTGATTAACGAGAACGGCACCGTGGCAGGCTCCAACACAACCCTTAACGTCACCATAGCGCCCGGCAAGGTGGAGACCGTTACCATAAACAATGTGCCCGCCAACGAGCTTGGCAGAGTGGTGCAGATAAAGGTGGTAACCCAGGACGGTGTCGAGGCCACATACATCCTGACGCTGAGAGGCTAAAGGCAGGGCTAGGCAGCGGAGCCCCCGGGGGCAGCCTAAGCCCCTCCACAACGAGCCCCTCTTTCTCCCGGGGAGCCCCGGCCTCGCCTCCACTACAACGCGCTCCACGTTCTACAGTGCTCTACCCGTTCTAGCTCTAGCCCCTATAGTGTGCAGCTCCCAGGGAGCCCTCCCTTCCAGCCAGGCAGCCGCACGATCCACGCTCCAGGCATCCATGCATGATCTACACGGCCTGGGGGAAGAGCATTCTAAGCGAGTGGCCTGGCTGAACACTCTATAGCTTAGAGCTGGTGGCAGCCACGAGGAGCCCATGGGGGCCTAGCCATGGAGAGCAGTGCCGAGGGCGGGGAGCCCGGGGAGGGCGCGAAGGGGGAGGGCTCTGGGCGGGGGGAGGGGCAGCGGGTCCTGCGCGAGTACACGCTGCTCGAGGAGCCCCGGGTCGCTGTGAAGGTTGTCGAGGATGTGGATGGGAGGCGCTTCTACCATGTGGAGGAGCCGCAGCTCACCGATGCCGGGAGGAGGGCGCAAGGGGAGCTGTTGAGGAGGATCATGGGGGACCTGCGGCTGCTGCGCCGGTTCTCGGAGCTCGAGGACCTGGGTGAGGGGCTGCGGGAGGCCTACGCCCTGGCTAAGCCCCTGCTCCAGCGGTGGGGGAGGAGGCTTAGGAAGGCCGGCGTGGACCCGGAGAAGGAGGCCATGGGCGTGGCGTACTATATCGCGCGGGACCTCGTGGGGTATGGGAGGCTCGACCCGCTCATCCGCGACCCCCATATAGAGGATATATCGTGTAACGGCCTCTACAGCCCCGTGTTCGTCTACCACACCGAGTTCGAGTGGCTCACCACGAGCCTCACGTTCAACGACAGGGGGGAGCTCGAGCGGGTCGTGATGAAGCTTGCCCTGCGGGCTGGCCAGGAGCCCAGCCTGGCCCGGCCCGTGGTTGAGGGCGTGCTACGGCCCGAGGGCTACCGCGTGCACATAGTGCTCGATATAGTGTCGCGGAGGGGCCACAGCTTCACCATTAGAAAGTTCCGGGCCGAGCCCTTCACCATCGTGGAGCTGCTGCAGCGGCGCACCCTCGACGAGGGTGTCGCGGCTGCCCTCTGGGCGGCAATCCAGTATAAGCAGGGCGTGGTTATCTACGGGCCCACGGGGTCCGGCAAGACTACGCTGCTGAACGCGCTGGCCATGCTCCTGCCCCCCGAGTACAAGATCGTCACTATCGAGGACACGCCGGAGATCTACATACCGTTCCACGACAACTGGGCCGCCATGCACACGAGGCTCTCCGACGCCCCGGGCGTCCAGAACGTGACCCTGCAGGCCCAGGTGGAGAGCGCGCTCAGGATGAGGCCCGACGTGATAATAGTGGGCGAGATACGCAGCCGCGAGGCCTACGCCTTCTTCCAGGCGCTGGCGACGGGGCACGGGGGGCTGACCACGGTGCACGCCGAGTCGGCGGACGTGCTTATCAGGAGGCTCGCCTCGCCGCCAATGAACGTGCCTAAGAGCATAATAGCGGCCGCCAAGCTCTACGTGAACATCCTCCGCATAGAGAGGGGCGGGCAGGTGATCCGAAGGATCACCCGCGTGGACGAGACGGGATCCTACGACCCCAACCGCGACGAGATAGAGCTCGCAAGGCTCTTCCAGTGGATGAGCAGCGAGGACGACTGGAGGCTTATGGCGAGGGAGAGCAGCTTCGTAAAATCCATAGCCGAGCTTCTAGTGGTCAGGCCGGAGGACGTCTGGAGGGACCTACAGATGAGGGCCACAGTGCTCCGCTGGGCCGCCAAGCGGGGCATGGACACGCTAGAGCTGCACGAGACGGTTAGAAAGTATATGCGCGACCCTGAGAAGACGTACCAGGAGGCACTGGCCGAGGTAGAGCCCTACGAGTTCAAGCCCCCACGGTGAGCACCCATTGAGCCCCGTGGCCTGGCTGGCCGGCATCGGGGAGAAGCTGGACCCGGACCTACGCTACCACGTCCTCGGCTCCGGGCTCTCCACTAGCCTGGAGCGCTACACGCTCGCATACCTAATAGTAATGGCTATAGCCGTGCCCAGCGTAGCCGCCGCCGTGTTCACCCTCCTCGAGTACAGGGGTCTCCCCGCCACGGTCGCCGCAGCCGCTGCGGCGGGGAGCGGCCTGGCCACCTTCACCATCATGCTTGCCTCCTACATCTCGCTCCCAATGCTGGCCTACGCCAACAGGGGGAGCAAGCTGGAGCCCCGGTTCCTGCTCTTCGCCGAGTCGCTCTCCACCAAGCTCCTCGCCGGCGCAGACCTGGCCACAGCCTTCATAATGACCTACGAGAAGGAGGCGGAGGAGCTCAGAGACTTCCTCCTAGAGGTGGAGTACATAGCCTCCGGGCTGAGGGCCGGCATGCCCCCGGAGGGAGTCCTAGAGGAGGCCGCCAGGCTGACCCCATCCCCCAGCCTCAAGAGGCTCTTCACAAGCCTGGCGGCAGCCGCCCGCACGGGCACCGGGGTCCGCGAGATAGTGCTGGCGGCGATAAGGGAGCACCTCTACTCCCTGGAGACCGAGATAGAGCGTCTCTCCAGGAGTCTCGGCGCTATCCTCGAGGTGTACGTGGCTGCCAGCGCGATGCTCCCAGTGGCGGTGGGCGTGGTGGGCCTCCTACTAGCCATAGGCTTCCAGGGTGCCGCTGCAATACCCGGGCTCAACATAAACAGTATACTGTTCCTGCTAACATTCGTAGCCGTGCCCGTGGTCAGCGCCACCGTGGTGGTGCTGGTGGACTCTATGCTGTCCAGAGTGAGGATCTAGAGGGGGCCGTGGAGAGGGGGCGTAGGCCATGGAGAGGGGGCTCGCGAAGGCAGTGGCCGTTGCAGCCGCTGTGGGCCTCGCGGCCGCCTGGGTTATAGGCTACCCGGCCCTCGCCCCGAGGCTGGCCCGGCTGCTCCACGCGGAGTGGGTCACGCCCAGGTACAGTATAACAGTCTTCTACATGGTCCCGGTGGTGACCGACAAGGGCACAATGATACTCATAGCAGGCGCGCTGGCCGCGGCGGCGCTGCCCATCTACCTCTACGCGAGGCGCTACGTCAAGGTTATGGAGAGGCTGGATGACGAGCTGGCGGAGCTCCTCTCAACCTACGCGGGGCTGATCGCCTCCAGCAGGTCGG
Organism: Pyrodictium brockii; assembly: GCF_055379715.1. Taxonomy (NCBI): domain Archaea; kingdom Thermoproteati; phylum Thermoproteota; class Thermoprotei; order Desulfurococcales; family Pyrodictiaceae; genus Pyrodictium; species Pyrodictium brockii. The sequence continues at coordinate 660,185 of NZ_AP042401.1, read as the reverse complement.
CGGCCGAGGCCCTCCTAATGGCCTCGAAGGTGATAAAGCCGCCGCTAAACACCTACGTGGAGAGGATGGCCAGGATATACAAGGTGACCGGGGACCTCGAGAAGGCCTTCGAGGAAGCCTTCCGCGGCGCGCCCGCGCGGGTCAGGCTGCTCGCCCGCAGCATAGTGGCAGCCTCCAAGAGCGGCGGGCTAGTCCACGAGGTCCTCTCGGCGGCAGCGACCCACACCAGGGAGAGCAGGAGGCTGGGCAAGCTAACCCAGTCGAGACTCTCAGAGTACAGCTTCGTAGTCTCACTCGCGTCGCTCACCTACGCCGTGGCCGCAGGGATAGTCCAGGCCCTCGTGGAGAAGGTGGCCGCTGGAGGCGGCTTCTTCAGCTCAATGGTTAGCCCAGGCCTCCTCGGAGGCCTCTACTTCTACTCCCTCCTCGTCATAAACGTTGCCTCATCGATAGTGATAGCCAAGGTTGTCCACGGCTACACCATACTAGCGTCAAAGTACATAATGCTGCTCACAGCGGCAAGCATGCTAGCCTTCCTAGCCTCACCCCTCCTGATAAGCTAGAGCATACACCCTAGCACCGAGCCCCCTCAAGACGCATCCATGACAAGCCACCATATACCCCATCAGTGCACAGCCGTTTCTCCCTACCGCTTCATTTTGTGTGAGAGTGTATCACTTTGTGTCGGCGGTAGGGAGTTCCACCTCAGCCATCTGGATTGAGAAATCCAGATGGCTTCACTGGTGGCGGTCGAGGCTAACGGCACGAGCCTCCCATCCACGGGAAAACCCTCCAGGGCTTAGAGCAGAGCCCCCATCACCCTGGAGGGCCCTCAAATTACACACCTACACACAACAATACATAATGAAACTTATCAATACATAATAAAACTTATAAAGTTTTCTGCCCCACGGAGGAGACGGCACCCCGCGCCACAGACTATAAACATACTATAATTTATTTATATCATAACAGCGTTATACTATAAACAATAAATGAGAGGTGCGAAGTACAGTGGTCACGCAGGATGGGGTATAGGAGTGCGGGAACGCGGCCCAGGACACCGGGCATACACTGGATGCTGAGCCCCCACAACACGGTTTTTCACACATGCTAATCCCGGATACAGGGTGGCTCCCCGTGACGGCCGACGCAGGCGTTAACGGGCTAACCGGCATGGGCAGCGCCAAGATGGAGATCTCGCCCTCCGGGATACCAGGGCTCGACAAGCTGCTCCAAGGAGGCTTCCCCCGGGGAGCCGTAATACTACTAGCCGGCAACCCCGGCACGGGTAAGACGACATTCGCAGCCAAGTTCCTATACGAGGGCGCCCTCCGGCTCAAAGAGCCGGGCATATACGTCAGCTTCGTGGAGCCGAGGCATGACTTCCTCAGACACATGGCCTCGCTAGGCATGGAGTTCGAGCCGCTTGAGGAGGAAGGGCTCTTCCGCTACGTGGAAGCCCTAACCGTAGCCGATGAAGAGACGCTGGCATCCCAGCTCGAGGACATAATAAGGACGGCTACAGAGATGAATGCAAAGAGGGTAGTGATAGACAGTATAAGCGCCATACTCCAGATACTCCAGGATAAACCGAAGGTCAGGGAGCTGCTCCAAAACTTCTTCGTCAACGGCCTCAAGCCCCTCGGAATAACATCAGTCCTGATAGCGGAGTACCCCTACGGAGCGAGAGTCGTAGACCACGGCATAGAAGAGTTCATAGTAGACGCCGTGTTCATACTAAGGTTCAAGATAGAGCAGGGGAAGCTGCAGCGCATACTAGAGCTGCGGAAAGCCCGGTGGGCGCCAATACATCAGGCAGAGCTGCCCTTCTACACGAGGCCAGGCATCGTGATTGAGATAAGCCTGCCAGAGGAGCCGGAAGAGGTGCCCCCGGTAGACTACACCAGGACCTGCAACGTGCTCGAAGCCCTCCTAGCCCTAAGCATAGGCGGGGAGAAGCTCATCGAGGTAAGCCTGCCCGGAACACGTAGGGATAGGGAGGATGCACGGAAAGTACTATCCAGCATACTCTCTATACCCGGAGGGGCCCAGGTTCTCGTAGGCCTCTCGAGCACAGTTAGCAGCAAGCTAATAGCCTCCCTCCTAGCAGCAGCCCTCACTAGGGAGAGTGGCAGGAGAACGCTAGTGGTGAGCTTCAAGTCGAGCCCACAGTCCATAATGAGCCTTGTACGGTGCCTGGCATGCAGCGACGCGGGGAACGAGCGGGAGGGGGGCGGGGACAGCTGCAGAGTAGATGACCTGTTATACGTGGTATCGCTCAACCCGACCGCCTACACGGTCAACGAGATCAACGACATGATAGACCTGGCTGTGCGGAGGCTCAAGCCAGACATAGCCATAACGGAGGGGCTTGAAATACTCGAGGCGGTGGCCGGCAAGGGGAACGAGAACTCTATAGCATATAACATGTACAATATGGTGCTCCGGTACAAGAGGAGGGGCATTACCGGGCTCTGGCTCCAGTCATTCCCGCTCCGCCAGGCGATGTTGAAGCAGACGCTCACCTCCATGTTCGACATGGGGATATATATTGAGAGCAGCCCCTACACGTCGTCCCAGCTAATGGGTAGAGCCAGCAAGCTCGCACTGGGGCTGAGCCTGGAGGTTTACCACGCTATAGCCCATACGAGCTTCAATATGCTCGTAGACACCTACCGGCTCCTCCGCTGGAACTGCTTTGGCTAAAGCTAACCTCCCCGGCCCCTCATCCGGGGCCGGTGGCATGTACCAGGCGCGTCGATACCTAATAGCCTAGCCAATAATTTATTCTCCTCACTGGCATTGTGTATTACGCTGTATGGGTCCTCCTCCTTACCTGGCCTCCCAGCAGCGCTGCGGTAAACACCTAATTGCTTGCTCACCCCTAGGGCTATGGGGGGCAGCACGGCCCCGTCCCAGCCCGAGGGGCCTGGAATGGAGGAGAGGGCGGTGCAGCTTATCCGGGAGAGGCTGCGCAGTATCGCCCTGGGCGCGCTCGCGGTCCTAGACAGCCTCTCCTTCGCCACGTACCGCGTGGACTTCGCCACCCTCCTCGTGAGGGACCCGCAGGCCGCGTACAAGGTGCTCCTAGCCTACCAGCGGAGCCCCCATAAGGCGCGCCTACTCCTCCGCAGCATCCTGCTCCCCTTCGCCCAGTCGGCCACAGAGGTGCTGGAGGCTATAGACGCGCTCGAGAAGGGGGACCCGGAGCCCCTAAAGCAGCTGATAAACCGGCTGAAGAAGGGGTAGCCCCCGGGCTGCATTGATGGACGCCCGGGGAGGGTTAAAACAGCGGGTTGGGGGAGGGGCTAGGCGGCTGGCTGCAGCTCCCCTCTCTCCTCCAGCCTTCTTATAGCCTCGGCGAGCTCGTGCAGCAGCTCCGCGGGGCTCCCGAAGCTCTCCTTCTCGACCTCGTCAAGGATCTTCTCTATGCCGACGCCGTGCCATGCTAGGCCGGCAAGCTTCTCCCTAACCTGCTCCTTGGTTACCGGGAAGCTTAGCCCGCGTATCCTCCTGAGCACCTCCACGGCCCAGTTGATGCCCCTCCTGGCGGTCACCGGCAGCTCGCCGCGCTCCTCCAGCCTCCTTATCGCCTCCGCGAGCTCATGGAGCAGCTCTGCGGGGCTCCCGAAGCTCTCCTTCTCAGCCTCGTCGAGGATCCTTGTGGCGGGTATCCCGTGGTAGTAGAAGTCCTTGAGCCTCTCGCGGAGCTGCTCCTTGGTTACCGGGAAGCTTAGCCCGCGTATCCTCCTGAGCACCTCCACGGCCCAGTTGATGCCCCGGCGGGGCATGGGTCTCCACCTCTACTCTTCTACAGTATCCGTGGATTTCCTGCACATTCATTATGTTATTAGGAAGCGCTTTTACTTAAATGTTTCCCCGGAGGTTCTGGGGGGTTCCCTCCTCGTGGCGCTGCAGAGCCTCCAGGGGAGGCCGGCGGGGCCGGTGGATCCACCGGTGCACCGACGCCCCGGGCTTCGCGGCCGGGGTGCCGGCGGCTGCTGTGGAGCGGTGCTACCCCTCACCGCAGCCGTCCACGGCCTAGGGCGGAAACCGTGCGGTTTAACCTATTTAATCCGGGAGAGGCATTCTAAACACGTGACCATGGAGAAAGGGTACAGCCCTACCGCGCCCAGCGGGCGTCGAGGGAGGCCGGGTTCATCCTGGTGGTGCTCGTGGCTAGGCCCCTGGAAGACCTCGTAGTTGTCACGGTCAACCACCGTACCGCGCCCCTCCGCGTAGTGGGGGCCCTGGAGCCCAGGGCGGGGGAGGCGTACGAGCGCCTCCACGCCCACACGGACGAGATGGTGGTGCTCGCCACCTGTAACCGGTTTGAGGTCTACGCCCTGTACTCGCCCCGGCTCCTCGCCGAGGCGGAGAGCTTCCTGGGCAGCTACGCCCGCTACGCCAGGGTTCTCCGGGGGCTGGACGCCGCCCGGCACCTCTTCCGGGTGGCCTCCGGGCTCGAGTCGGCCATACTGGGGGAGAACGAGGTCCTCGGCCAGGTTGCCAGGGCCTACGAGGAGGCGAGGAGGCGGGGCCACGCCGGGAAGTACATGTCTCTCCTCTTCCACTACGCGGTGAAGACCGGGAAGCTGGTTAGGAGCAGGACGCAGATATCCTACGGCAACGTCGGCGCCCCGGGCGCCGCCGTGCACGCCGCGGAGAAGCTCCTGGGGAGCTACGATAGGCGCACCGTGCTGGTCGTAGGCGCGGGGGAGGCTGGCTCGATTATAGCGAGCCTGGTGCGGCAGAAGAGCCGGAGCGCCCGCATAATAGTAGCCAACAGGACGCTCGAGAAGGCCGTGGAGCTCGCGGAGAGAGTGCGGGGAGAGGCCCACGGGCTCGACGAGCTGCCAGGCCTCCTCGAGGAGGCGGACGTAGTCTTCCTGGCCGTCACCGCGAGGGAGCCGCTGGTCACCCGGAGCATGCTCGAGCGTGTCAGGCCCGGCACGCTGATAGTGGACGTCTCGAACCCGCCGGCGGTAGAGCAGCCCGTGCCCGGGCACCTCGGCTACATAGGGCTGCAGGGCCTCGAAAGGGTTATCGAGAAGACGCTGGAGCGCCGCCGCATGGAGGTGCCGAAGGCGGAGAGGATGATCGAGGAGCAGCTGGCGCTGTTCCGCAAGGCCTGGATGAGGAGGGCCGCCGACGAGGCCATAACGGTGATGATGGAGTACGCGGGCCAGGTCGTCGAGGAGGAGCTGCGGGAGCTGCAGGGCAGGCTCCAGGGCCTCGGCGTCGACGGGGCGGCGGCAAGCATCACCAGGGACTTCGCCCAGAGCCTGGTGAAGAAGCTCCTCCGCCCCCTCATAGTCTATGCCCACCGCGCGGCCGAGAACGGGAGGACAGGGAACCTGGAGGAGCTGGTCGAGATGTTCCGCCGCGAGATAGAGAAGAAGACCTCGGCGAGGCCGGAGCGCGACAGCCCCGCCAGGGGCAGGCCCAGCTGCCCCCGCTAGCGGCCACCGGCCCGGGTGTAGGCCGCAGCCAGCAGCAGGGCGCCCGCATCCGCGACCAGCACCGCGTAGGTCTCCAGCACCGCTATAGAAGGCCAGCCCGCCAGGGCCTCCACGAGCAGCGCCGCCGGGGCGGCGAGGAGCCCCAGGAGCGCCAGCGAGGCGCCGAGCCCCCGCAGCCCCCTCCTCGAAAGCGCGGCGCCCAGCACCGTGTAGGAGGCGTAGAGCTGGAGGAAGAACCAGTAGGAGACAAACCTGTGCGGATAACTCCCCTCGGGGAACAAGCCTATCATTGAGAGGAAGACGCCGGCCTCCGCGAGCAGCGCCGCGCCGGCGGCCTCGAGCCGCGTAGCCGACGCCCTGTAGACGGCGGCGCCCAGGCAGAGGACGAGCAGCCCGGCCACAGCCAGGCCGAGGTTGAAGACCAGGGGGCAGCAGGCCCTGGGGGAGCCTAGGTCGCTGTAGGCGCCGCGGAGCGGGCTAAACCAGGGGTTAAGGCTCCACGCGGCCAGTATCACGGCCCAGCCGAGGACCACCACCAGGGCCGCCAGCACCGCCACAAGCCTGCCAGCCCTGGCCAAGAGGAGCCAGCCACCCCCACGCGCGGCCTCGGCGCCAGAGAGCCCCCGGGGTGCAGCCCCGGGGCCCCGGGCTAAAACCCCGGAGCCACCGGGGCAGGAGAGCGCAGCAGGCCCTTGAAGGGAGGCCCCAGAGCCCTACCACTCCCCCGCCCCGGGGGCTTCTCCATGGCGTTTGGGTGGGGGCGCGGGCGGCGCGCCGGGTCTTTCGAATCCGGTATGGGTGGTTAACTCTACTGGGCGTCAAGTTAACCGCCAGTTAACTACACCATCGCCCGAATACCCGCCCGCCACTTGGCCAGGGCCTCCCAGGCCGCGATGCAGCAGCCTCCCCGCCGCCCCAGAGGTCCCAGGCCCCGGGGCGGTAGCGGAGCCCCAGGGCTGCATGACACCCTGCACCAGCGTGGCCCAGGGGCCCGGGGCTATCCGGCCCCCTGGATCTCGGCCTTCACCGTCACCGGGAGAGGGTGGGGGAGGGGCTCACGCTCCTCGTAGCGCACAACGGCGTCGAACACCAGGGTCTTGGGAGCGGGGCCGCTCTCCCCGAGGCTCACCACCGCCCGGGGCTTTGCTATGCCCAGGACCGTCACCACCCTAGCAGTGTGCGGGTCCACCACAACTATGTCGAACATGTCGAAGTAGGCTGCGAGCTGCTCGGCGTTAGCGAGCACCAGTGCCACCTTAACCCCGCCACTCCCGCCCGGTATGTACACCTTCATCCAGTTGTGGAGCGTCAGCTGGCCGCTCGAGGGGAGCGTGGCGTTAAGCTTCAGGGGGGATATCTCGACGAGGACCCGAGTACCCGAGCTATGAGCGTGCAGTGGCTTCTCGCCCTCCGCCCCTGCCTTGGCTGTGGTGCTGGCCACGTGGCTCCTCCCCGGGGTGCTGGCAGCCTGCGTCTCCACGGGCGCCTGGTGCACGGCCTCCTGGCCACTGTTACGCGCAGCGTAGTGGGCGGGCAGCTTGGTGGCAAACACTGCTATCAAGCCGAGCACGGCGATGGAGGCGGCTAGCGTTAGCACAGCCGCCAGTATGGCCTTGTCGCCTCCCCTGTCGTAGAGGTACATAGCCGGTGGCGCACCCTCACGGCGTATCGGGATAACCTTGCTCAGCCCACACTCGCTCTAAACGAGTGCAACCTGGCCGGTATTGAACATAATCTGGCTTCAAAGGGGTGCAGCGCTGGTACACCCCTAGTAGTGCAATGCCGCGCCAGCGGCCCCTAAGGGCTACAGAACCCCGCGAATAGGTGAATAAAAATAAACCGGTTCCCTAACCTGGTTCACGCAGGCGCTACAGTATAGGCGCCGTCATGAGTATTACGTGTGCCCGGCCGGCCCCGTGGCCCCGGCCCCCGCTAGCTAGCCCGTCCACGCCCCGCCCGGCGGGCTGTTCTCTCCGAATCTTTTAAGCACAGGGTTTAATGTTTGGGGCATGCTTGTATATTAGCCTGGGCGTACCTGTTAGGATCCTCGATGAGTGATACGTGTGGGCCCCCGGCGCCGTGGGGCGCCTGCATGCTAGCTAGCCCCTGTGCGCCCGTCTCCGCGTCAAGGCTCCGGGGAACCTATACTGCCGCGTGCAGACATGTTTTGTTGTTTGCCCGTCTGTTAATAGGTTGGCTTGTGCCCTGGGTGTTACCCTCCGTGGGGTGTGCGCCGGGCCTTCGGGTGTGCGGGCAAGCCCGTATACCCTGGGGCCTGTGTAAGCCTCTCGCCTAACCTGTCAGCCGGTGGCTGGAGGGGCTGTGGGCGGCCGTGGGTGGGTGTACCGGTTGATGCACGCGTGCACTGCTCTGCCGGGAGCGTGGTGGGTGGCTAGGCGTATAGCTGGCCTCCCGGGGCTATATGCGTGGTGGCCTCTGGGTTGCCCGGGCGTGTCGTCCTGCCGGATTCTATCCTACGTGCTCTGGAGAGGGAGGCTGAGAGGAGGGAGAGTACCCCAGAGGCTGTGATTGTAGGGATGCTCCTGCGGCTTGTGGAGCCGGGGGAGAGGCCTGGGGCTCTGCTGGATGCTGCCCGTACGAGCCTGGAGCATGCCAGGGAGCTGGCTGGGGAGGGTAGGCTTGGGGATGCTTTCCGCCGTGTCTGGGCCTCTGTGCTCATGGCGCTTGATGCTCTCTCGCTCCTCCGTGGGGGCGAGAGGCCTGGGGGGCTTGCGGAGTACTGGCGCCTTGTCTCGGAGGCTATGGGGGAGCTGGGCGCGGCTGCTGACGCCTGGTATGCGGGGCTGGCCGCGTATATAGCGTGGAAGGAGGGTATCGGCGATGAGAGGCACCTGGAGGCCATGGCTGGGAGGGCTGGGAGGCTGGTGGAGGAGCTGGAGGCGCGGCTGGGGAGGGGCTAGGCGGGGGTGGGCCTGCTCTCCGGGCTCCTCTTCCCCTGGGCTAGGCGGCGGAGGAGGAGGTAGTACTCTACGCCCTGGATGAGCGCGTCGAGGCTCGCCTCCACGATGTTGTCGGAGACCGCTACAGTTGTCCATGCCCTGGAGCCGTCGGTGAGGGTTACCTCCACTCTCACCTTGCTGGCTGTGTGCCGGGCCTCGCCGGGGAGGGTCACGCGGTAGTCTATGAGCCTCACGTTCCCCGGTGTGCCGGGCAGCAGCTTCTCCAGCGCCGCCCTGAGGGCCTCGTCGACCGCGTGCACCGGGCCTCCCCCCTCGCCTGCCGCCAGCGCCTCGGCCGCGCCGGTGGAGAGCTTCACCAGCGCCCAGCTCCTTGAGCCCCGTGGGCCGCCCTCGCTTACCACCCTCCAGGCCTCGAGCCGGAAGGCCTCCTCGCGTAGGCCCAGCTCCTCCGCCAGGATGAGGAGCGCGGATGCCGGGGCGTTGTCGAAGCTGTAGCCGCTGTTCTCCAGCTGCTTCACCCTCTCAAGGGCCCTGCGGAGCCTCGGGTCCCGCTTGTCCAGCTCCAGGCCCAGCTCGCTCCTAGCCCAGGCGGCGAGGTTGGCTGCGCCGCTCAGCTCCGAGACTGTGAGCCTCCTCTCGTTCCCGACGAGGCCCGGGTCTATGTGCTCGTAGGCCCTGGGGGTCTTCAGGACCGCGTCGACGTGGACCCCCGCCTTGTGGGCGAACGCGTTGTCGCCCACGTAGGGCTGGTAGGGGTTCGGCTTCAGCCCCGCTAGCTCGTAGACGAGCCTGGAGACGCTGCGGAGGAGGCGGAGCCCCTCGGGGTTCCGCAGCGCCCTGACGCCGAGCTTCAGCTCCAGGCCGGGGACCACCTGGCAGAGGTCGGCGTTCCCCGTCCTCTCCCCGATACCGTTGACCGTGGCCTGGACGTGGGACGCGCCCGCGGCCACGCCTATGAGCGTGTTGGCTACGGCGCAGCCGCAGTCGTTGTGCATGTGCAGCCCCAGGGGCGTCTTCACCCTGCCGCGTACCTCGCGCACCACCTGGTAGACCACGTGGGGCGGCGTGCCGCCGTTGGTGTCGGCTAGGACCAGCCTCTCGGCCCCAGCCTCCTCGGCCGCCCGGAGGACGCTGAGCGCGTAGTCCGGGTCCTCCAGGTAGCCGTCGAAGAAGTGCTCGGCGTCGAATATGACGCGGACCCCGTGCTCGCGGAGGTAGCGGACGGTGTCGTAGACCATGTCCAGGTTCTCCTCGGGGCTGGCCCGGAGCACCTCCCTCACGTGGAGGGTCCAGGCCTTGCCGAACACTGTTACCCAGCGTGTGCCGGCGTCGAGCACCCTGGAGAGCAGCGGGTCGTCCTGGGGCCTCACGCCCTTGCGCCGGGTGGAGGTGAAGGCCACTATCTCGGCGTTCTCGAGGCTGTAGTCCCTTAGGACGCGGAACACCTCAGCGTCCTTAGGGTTGCTGCCGGGCCAGCCCGCCTCGATGAACGCTACCCCGAGCCTGTCGAGCTCGAGCGCTATCCTCACCTTGGCCTGGAGGCTGAAGGAGACGCCGCGGGCCTGGGCGCCGTCGCGGAGAGTCGTGTCGAGGACCTCGACGCTCTCGGGGAGCCTCGCGTCCCCTGGGAGGAGCTTGAGGTACCTGGCTGCGTGGAGTCTAGCCGCGGATTTCCCGACCACCCATAGCCTCCGTCCCTCCCGCCGCGGGTGGGAGGCGGGTGGGCTGGGGGCCGGCGGCCTCTATAAACGTGCCGCGGCGCCTGGGGAGGGCTGAGGGGCTTGGGCGAGGTGCTGGGGGAGGGCTAGCCGCGGGCGTGCAAAAGAGGGGGAGGCGGGCCCCTGGGGGTTCGGGGCTACTTCTGCTCCTCCTTGGGGTGGAAGAGGCGGTTGAGGTAGCTCTGCTCCCAGCGGTCCTTCTGGAGGGTGTAGTCGCGCTTGGGCTCCGGGTCCTTGCTGGGCTTCGGCGGCTGGGTGGTGAAGTTGAGGCCGAACTGGACGCTGAGTGTCTCCAGCTTGCCCTGGGTGTTGCCCACGTAGGCCCAGCCGAGGAAGGCGTACTGGACGCTGGCCGGCTGGCCGCCCAGCTCCTCTATGATCTTGTTGGATGCGTACAGGGCGCTCTCGTAGGCTATCTCCTGGTTCTTGGGGAAGGGCAGCTTCGCGGTGTCGCCGGCCGCCAGCACGTCGTCGTACTTCGGGCTCCTAGGGTCGGTGGGGTTCCTTACCTCCATCCAGGGGTCTCCGAGGCCCGCCTCGGCTATGAACCTGGGGGCGTGGTTGGGCTCCAGGAGGGCTAGTATCGTGTACTCTATCTTCTCGCCGCTCTCGAGCACTACCTCGTTGGGGGTTATCTCGACTATCTTCTGGCTTGTTATCAGCTCTATGCCGGCCTCCTCGTAGAGCCTGGCCACCACGTCGGCTATCACGGGGGGCTGGGTCTTCGGATTGGCGTCCACGTGGACTATCCTGAAGTTGTTCCTCACGCCGCGGTAGCGGAGCACCTGGTCGATGGCCATAGCTGTCTCGGTCGGGGCGGGGGCACAGCGGTAGGGCATGGGCGGGGCGTAGACGACGACTGTGCCCTTGGTGGCGGTCCATACGCGGTGCTTCAGCACGTCCACGCGGCCGGGCTCATAGACGTTGGCTATCCTGTGCCAGTTCTCCCTGTAGCCCTCTATGCTGGAGCCGTCGAACACGATGCCCGGGGCTACTATGAGGTAGTCGTACTCTATGCTGTTCTCCTTCCTGGTGACGTAGCTCCTGGTGGGGGACTCGGTGTAGTAGACGCGGCGCTCGGCCGGGTCGATCTTGTAGACGTTGCCGAACACGAAGTTGATGCCCTTGGCGGCAGCCTCCTCGTAGCCGCGTATCATCCTCTCATACTTCTGCTCGCCGGTCAGGAGCAGGGGGCGGCTGGGCCCGGTCATGTAGAACGGGTCCTTGGTTATGACCGTCACCTCTACCTGGTCGCCGACGCGGTCCACCAGGTTGTGGGCCGCGCCCATGCCGGCTATGCCGCCGCCGATTATGACTACCCTCTTCTTCTGGCCGGCCATGGCTCCACGCCCTCTCCTGGCGCTATCCTTCATGTATTCGGGCGTGTAAATACATCGCGGGGTGTAGGGGCATAAAAACGTAGTTGCATCGTATTGAAAATAATAGACTTGGTTGGAGTTGCTTCGGTGAGGCGGGCTCTTAGCAGAACGCTGCGGGCGGGGCCCGGGTGGGCGCGGAGCCCCCGGGGGCCCCGATCCCGAGGGCAATACACATAGCAATGCGAAACTTTATACACATAATGATTGAAACTCTTCCACGGTATAGGCCTGGGAGATAAAGGGGGGCGACGGGAGGGCTAGGGCGATAAGCCCCCGGGGGGCGCCCCTGGTTGATCCTTGCCGAGGCACGGGTGGTGGAGGCCGAGCCTGCGGGGCTGCGCTGGCCCTGGCTCCTGGCGCGGCTCGGCGGCAGGCTGGTCCGGGTGAGCGCGGCCAAGGCTCCCCGGGTGCTGGTGGCCGGGGCGGAGAGGCTCCTCCTCACGCCCTCCGGGCTCGGGGGCTACAGGCTGGCTGCCGTGGCCCGCGGGGGCCTCCTGCTGCCGGTGGACCACCGGCTTGTGGAAGCGGGGTTTCCAAGGGCTGCTGGGCTCCTCTACCGCGACCCCGGGGCGGTGGTGGAGAGGGAGAGGTGGCTCAACGGCGCCAGGGTGGACTACCTGGTCTCCACCCGCGGGGGCCTGGTGCTGGTGGAGCACAAGACCGTGGTGCATGCTGGCCTGGGGGAGGCGGTCTACCCTAGGGGCCGCGTGGACCCGAGGCTGGCGAGGCAGCTGGAGGTCATGTGGAGGGCCGCGGGGGAGGCAGGCGCGAGGGCCGAGCTTGTGGTGGCGGTGGCGGGGCCCGCCGGGGGGCTCGCGGTCCGGGATCATGGCTTGAGGGGGCTCCTGGCCGCCTGGGCTCCGAGGCTGGGGCTGCGGGCCTACCGTGTCGGGGCCCGCTGCCGGGGTGGGAGGCTGGAGCTGGTCTACCAGGGGGATCTACCGGTACACCTCTAGCCCCCTGAGGGCTTCAGGGGGGTGACGAGTAACCCCGGTGAGACCCGGCTGAAGACCCTCCCCCGGGGGGCCGGGGGAGGGGGTGACTGGAGCCCCGCATCGCCGACCCTCCCTTTAGACCCGCCTCCCACGCCCGGGGGGCTCCGGCGGAGGAGGGCTGGCCCACGGGGGCGGTGCGAAGACGCGGGGGGTAACCGTTTAATCCGGGCTTGGACCGTTATCCCTTCAGTCTCAGGCGCCTGGCCTTGCCCGGGCTCCCCGAGCGTGTGCCCCGGAGGCCTGGCTACGAGCTGACCCTCAGGAGGATCTATGAGCGGACGCTCAGCCTCTTCCCAGGGATGGAGATCGTCTACCGTACCCGGCGGGGCGTGGAGAGGTACACCTTCTCCGCCGCTGCCGAGAGGATGCAGGCCCTGGCCGCCGGCCTCGAGAGCCTCGGGGTGGGCCGCCTCGAGCCGGTGGCCACCCTTGACTGGAACACCCACTGGCACTACGAGGCGTACTTCGCCGTCCCATGATGGGGGCTGTGCTCCACCCGGTCAACGTCCGGCTCGCTCCGGCGGAGATAGCCTACATTATGAGGCAGGCCGGGGACCGGGTCGCGATAGTCCACCGCGACTTCCTCCCCCCTGGTGGAGGCTGTGGCGCCGCAGCTCGAGCGGCTCCGGGCGGTCATAGTGGTGGACGCCGAGTCCCACCCCGACCATATCGCCGGCAGGCCCCTCTACAACTACGAGGACCTGGTGAGGGAGCACCGGGGCGGCTACGAGTGGCCCGAGCTGGACGAGGACCAGCCCGCCGCAATGGGGTATACCAGCGGCACCACCGGGCTCCCGAAGGGGGTGTACCACAGCCACCGGATGATAGTGCTCCACACCCTGGCCGCCGGCCTGCACCTGGCCGCGTCCTCGCCCAGCGTGAGGGTGAGCAGCGGGGACACGATACTCCACATAGTCCCGATGTTCCATGTCTACAGCTGGGGGCTCCCCTACCTAGCCACCCTGCTGGGCATGAAGCAGGTGACCCTAACAAGCTGGACGCGGGCGTGCTCCTCCGCCTCATAGCTGAGGAGGGGGTCACCCTCACCGCCGGGGTGCCGACGATACTCTACATGCTGCTCAGCCACCCCGACTCCGAGCGCTACGACCTTAGGGGCCTCAAGTTCATCAATGGCGGCTCCGCGCTCCCCAGGGGCCTGGCCGAGCTCGCGGCCAAGCGCGGGGTAAGGGTGGTAGTCGGCTACGGCATGACCGAGACGGCGCCGGTGCTGACGATTGCGCTGCCCCACGCCGGGATACGGGACGCGGAGGAGAGGTGGCTGGACTACGCCCTCCGCACCGGCTGGCCGGTGCCCCTCGTCGACCTCCAGGTCGTGGACGAGGAGATGAGGCCCGTGCCCAGGGACGGGAGGACCATGGGCGAGATAGTGGTCCGCGCCCCCTGGGTGGCGCCCGAGTACTACATGGACAGTGAGAAGACCCGGGAGGCCTGGCGCGGGGGCTGGTTCCACACCGGCGACGTGGCGGTCTGGTACCCCGACGGCAGCGTGGTGATAGTGGACAGGGAGAAGGATATCATCAAGAGTGGGGGCGAGTGGATAAGCTCCACGAGGCTGGAGGACGCGATAAGCCTCCACCCCTGCGTGGCGGAGGTGGCGGTTGTGGCGGCCTACCATCCGAAGTGGCAGGAGCGCCCCGTGGCAGCCGTGGTTCCGAGGCCGGGCTGCGGGGACAGGGTGACCACGGAGGAGATAAGGCGCTTCCTCATGGAGAACTTCGTCGAGAAGGGCGCTATACCGAAGTGGTGGCTCCCCGGCCGCGTGGTGGTTGTAGACCAGCTGCCCAGGACAAGCGTCGGGAAGATAGACAAGAAGAAGCTAAGAGCGCAGCTCCGCGGCATACTGGCCGGGGAGGCTCCGGGGGAGGGGAAAGGCTAGCACCCCCGGGGCCCTAGGCTCGGCGGCGAGGATGCACCGCGTTGCCCGTGGACCCCCGGAGCATAGTCGCCGCAGCCCTCAGGGAGGGCCGCTCCAAGCTCCTCGAGCACGAGGCCCTAGCGCTCGTGGAGGCCTACGGGGTGCGGGTTCCGGGCTACCGGCTGGCCCGGAGCCCCCGCGAGGCCGCCGAGGCCGCCAGGGAGATCGGGTTCCCGGTGGCCCTGAAGATAGTGAGCCCCGACATAGTGCATAAGAGCGATGTGGGCGGCGTGGTGCTGGGCCTCGGCACGCCCGGGGAGGTGGAGAAGGCCTACAGCGAGGTAATCGAGAGGGTGAGGGAGAGGGCGCCGGGGGCCCGCGTGGTGGGCGTGCTGGTGCAGGCCATGGCTCCCCCGGGCGGCGTCGAGCTCGTGGTCGGGGCTGTCCGGGACCCCGTCTTCGGCCCCGCGGTCATGTTCGGGCTGGGCGGGATCTTCGTGGAGGTCTTCCGGGACGTGAGCTTCCGCGTGTCGCCCTTCACCCGGAGGGACGCGGAGGAGATGATCAGGGAGGTGAGGGCGTACCGCATCCTCCGGGGCGTGAGGGGGCTGCCGCCGAGGGATATAGGGGCGCTCGTCGACATAGTTATGGCTGTCCAGAGGCTCATGGAGGAGAACCCGGAGGTGCGGGGGCTCGACATAAACCCGGTGCTGAGCTACCCGGAGGGGGCCCTGGCTGTGGACGCGCGCGTGGTGCTCGGGGAGGGGGCTAGGTGACCAGCCTGGCTAGGGCCTCGACGCCGCCCCTCCGCAGGGCCTCGTGTATCTCCAGCGCTATTCTCTCCCCGAGGCTGAGGGGCCTGTCGAAGTAGAGGCTGCTGTACTGCCCGCCCCAGGCCATGACCGCGTTGGTGCCACCGCCTATCCTGGGGGCTATATCGTAGACCACCAGGCCCAGCTCAGGGGTCGCTATGGCCTGGAGGGTAAATGGGCCCAGGACGCCGGGGGGCTCGAGCCTCGCAGCCGCCTCGGCGAAGCGGAGGCCCAGCTCGAACACCCGGTGGAGCATGCTCTCCCTTATCGTCACGGGTATGTGGCCTATCTCTATCATCCTGGGCTCCACCGCGCCCTCAAGCCCCTCCTGGATCCAGGCCGGGAGCCTGTTTAGATCGTCTATGTTGGTCTGGAGCCTCCTGTCTATGCTGTGCAGCTCGAGCCTCCCGTAGACGAGGCTCTGGAAGAAGTTGAGGTTGAAGTGGGCGCCCGGCACATACTCCTCAACCGTCATGGCCTTGAGGCTCTCCTCGTCTATAACCCCCTTCTCCATGAGCTCCCTGAGCTTCTCGACCGCCGCCTTCCCGTCGCGGGCTATGAAGAAGGCTCTCTCCACCCTCCTCCTGGCCTCGGGGAGCTTCACTATTACGGGGCCGTCCGCGTCCTCGGGCCTCTCGTAGACCCTCGGCCTGGGGATGCCCGCCTCGTCTAGGAGGCGGTAGTAGTTCTTCCCCCCGACCCTCTCCTCCCAGCGGAGGAGGAACCGGTTCCCGAACACTGGCACGAGGAACTCGTTCTCTATCCCCTCGTAGCCCACGTAGACCGCGAAGCTCCTGTTGGGCACGAAGACGGTGTTGAGCCTCCTCATCTTCTCCTGCACTTCATCCCGGAGCATGTCCCGGTAGTCGTCCAGGACCAGCAGCTCGTCCACCACGGGGAGCATGCGGTACGCCAGGTCCCGGCCCCGCTTGGCCACGGCGAGGGTGCGGAACCCGAGCCTCCGGGCCCCGCGGAGCACGTCTAGGGCGGAGTGGCTGGCGAGTACGCCTATGGTTACCCGGGAGGGGTCGTAGCGGCGGAGTACCTCCTCCACCTCTCCACGCTCTATGGGCAAGCCCGGGGCACCGTATGGGCCGCTGAGGCCCCGGGCGCGGGATAAAACAGCCCCTTCCCCCGTGGGGGCTACTGGAGGGCTACGAGCACGAGGCCCTCGGCGAGACCTATCACCGCGCCGAGGGCTAGGCCGGCGAGCTCTATGAAGCGTAGCTCCCTGCCCGCTATCCTGCGGAAGAGGGCCTCCATCTCCCTCGAGTCGAGGGCTGATACCTGCTCGGCGACGAGCTCCCCAACCCTGACCCTGCCGGCCGCGGAGGAGGCTAGGGACTGGAGTATGGGCGAGACTATGCTCTCCGAGACAGCGTCAGCTATCTTGGCCACGTAGCCCTCGAGCGCCGCGTATAGGATAGGGTTGGAGCGGAGCATGCCCCTGAGAGCGTTCTCTATGGCGCTCCTCGCCGCCTCCTCCATGCTGGACTGCAGGTCCCGCTGCAGCCTCGGGGTCTTCAGGTACTCCTCCGCGATCTCCCCGAGCCTCCTGGCGAACTCCTCCTTCTTAGCGGGGATCAGCCCCTGCACCCTCAGGCCGAGGAGGGGTATGCGGACGGGCCTGTAGGGGCGGAAGAGGAGCTGGACAGCCACCACGTTGGTAACGTAGCCGACGAGGGCACCCACGAGCGTGGACACGAGCAGCGTAGCCAAGGCCCCGGCCACGGCCGCTAGGCACCTCTTTCCTGCAGGCCCCCGGGGGGCCGCCCCCCGGCCCCGGTATATAGGGCACCCTAGAGCCCCTGCTCCTCCATGTAGCGGAGAAGCTCAACGGTCTTGCAGGCCACGTAGCAGTGGCCGAGCGCCGCCACCGCCACGAGCCCCGCCAGGGGGCTGCCGGCGAGCCCGGCGAGGAAGACTATAAAGAGCCTCACATCCCTCCCCGCTATGCCCGGTATCCTTCCCACCAGCACCGGGTGCCGGCCGGCCAGCTTCTCCCCCACGCCATGCAGGTAGGACACCATCAGGTCGCCCGTGACGGCGAGCAGCGCGGCCGCCCCCGCCGCCAGGCCCCCG
Source organism: Pyrodictium brockii (assembly GCF_055379715.1). Taxonomy (NCBI): domain Archaea; kingdom Thermoproteati; phylum Thermoproteota; class Thermoprotei; order Desulfurococcales; family Pyrodictiaceae; genus Pyrodictium; species Pyrodictium brockii. The sequence continues at coordinate 642,937 of NZ_AP042401.1, read as the reverse complement.
TGGCTGGCGAGCACCGCGAGGGACATGCCCGCTAGGAGGGCTATGTCGGAGAGCCTGTCCAGCACCGTGTCTAGGAGCGCGCCTGCCCTGCTCTGCCTGCCAAGGGCCCTGGCCAGCTCCCCGTCCACCCCATCCACTATGGAGCCCGCCTGCGCCAGGAGCCCGCCCAGCCAGGGAAGCCCGGCGGCGAACGCCAGGCCCCCGAGGGCCACGAGGACGGTGGCCAGCACAGTCACCGCGTCGGGGCTCGGGGGCCTCGGGAGGCGTAGGAGCATCAGGGTTATCCGGGTTGAGAGCCTCCTGTTTATCAGCCTCGAGACAAGCCCGTCGGTGGGCTTAGCCAGGCCCGCCGGCCTAGCAGCGGAGCCAGGAGAGGACATGGTCCACCACCCTCCTCCTCTCCCCCTTCTCCGCCTCCTCGAGGTCCCGGGGCGTGTCTATCTCCGTCCAGGGCTGCCCGGAGGCCTCCGCCACGTAGAGGAGGCCCCGGGCCGCCAGGCCGCTGGTGAGCGTGTTGAGGGAGAGGACCCCGCCCCCGGAGGCGAGGGCCCGGCGGGCTTCCTCGGCCAGGCCGGCGGGCCTCGCCGCGTGGACCCCGGTGTCCACGTGGCTCCAGTACCGCAGCCCCTTCCCCACCGCGTAGCCTATGCCGCCGGATGCCTGCAGCCGGGTCGCCTCCTCCACGTCCACGCAGCAGGGGTCGCCGTCGCCGGCGATGCCGTAGTGGGCCCAGCCGGGGAGGGGCTGGAGCCTGGCCGGGAGGAGGGGCGAGTAGACGTGGTCGCTCATCGATACGTAGACCGGCTCCCAGCCCAGGCCCGGGCAGCCCCGGCTAGCCAGTAGGAGGCTGTAGCCGTTCTCCCTCCACGGCTCCTCGTTCACAACCACGTCCACCGCCCCGGGGCCGTAGATGCTCTCCGCCAGCCCCCTAAGCTCGCCGGCCAGCTCCCTCCGGGTCACTATGCACGCCTCGGAGACGCCTAGCAGGTGGAGGACGCTGAGCGGGTACCAGGCGAGGGGCCGGCCGCGGAGCCTCACCAGGGGCTTGGGGCCGCCGAGCCTCCTCCCTAGCCCCGCCGCGAGCAGCACCGCATACCGGGCAGCGGCCACGAGGCCGGCACCTCCGAGCTGTGGCGGCCAACGCACGGGCTGCAGGGCGTCGAGGGGGTCGCCATCGCTGGGCTTCAACACGCCCCCGGAGGCCCGGGGGCTTCAGTGTCGGTGGCTCCGCTCACCCCCAGGGAGCGGGAGAGGGGCCCTACGGGGATGCCCCCGGAGGTGCAGGGGCCCAGTTAAAAGAAGGGCTGGCTGCAGGAGCCCCCTACCCGGCCTTCGGCTTGGCCTCGGGCTTCTCCTTCTTCTCTATCTTCACGGTCTCGCCGCGCTCTATGCGGAGCCTGGCTGTCCTCGCGAGCTCTCTCACAATGTCGGTTTTCGTCACCACGCCGACTACGCGGCCCTCCTCGTCCACAACCGGCACGCCGTCCACGTTGTGCTCGCGCATCAGCTCTATAGACTTGACCGTGTCGTCGCTCGTCCTCACGTATACGTCGCGGAGCGGCACCGTGGCGTCTATCACCAGGAGCGGGGTCACCTTGACGTAGCGGCCCTTCTTGGCGGCGCCGCGGACGAGCTTCCTGACCCATACCAGCCTGCGGCTCCGGATCCCGGTGACGGCGTCCTCGTAGGCTACGAAGGGCAGCCGGTTGGCGGAGACCACTCCTATTATCCTGGAGCCGTCGTAGACCGTGAGGGCGTCAAGGTAGAAGGTCTGCATCTTCTTGACCGCGTGGTGGAGGCTGTGGTGCGGGTGCACTATCCCTATTCTGCCCGGTGTCATCACGTTCTCTACCCTGGCGCGGCCGGCCTGGAGCCGCGCGTAGGCGTCCACGAGATCGTCCTTGGTTATGAAGCCGACGGGGCGGCCGTCATCACCGACCACTATCGCTACCTCGGCCTTCGACTCAACCATGCGGAGCGCTACCTGCTCGATGCTGTCATCCGGCCTGACCCTTGGTATGTCGGTGTCCATGACGTAGTCTATGAAGTAGCGGTCATGCACCCTCCTCTTCCAGATGGGGCCCTTGAGGCCTATGGCACGTAGCATGCTCCACTTGCTAACCACGCCTACTATCTCGCCCTTCTCATCCACCACCAGCAGGTAGTTGGTCCGGTAGCGGAGCATCATCCTCCGGGCGTGCTCCACGGTATCGTTCACCGTCACCGCCGGCAGCTCTGGCCTAGCCACGTCGGCGGCGCTGAGCCCCACCAGAGCCTCAGCCTGCGGCTTGGCTACAAGCACCTGCTGCAGCACCGTCTCGGTACTGGCGTAGGTTACGCGCTCCTCAGGCCTAACCTCTATCGGCAGCGCAGCCCTCCTAGCCGGCTTCACGCGGCCGGGCTTCGCGCCCTCCAGGTAGGCCCTCGCCACATCGAATATCGTCAGCACGCCCACCAGCCTGCCCGTCTCCTCGTCTACGACAGGCAGCACGGGGAAGTCGTTCTCCACCATTATCTTGGCGGCGTACTGGACCGGGGTCTCGGGGGTGGCGGCCGGCGCGCCGCGCAGCATTATACTGCGTACCTTGGCTATGCTCTTCAACCCCCTCTCGGACTCGCGGTGGAAGAACCAGCGGCCGGTCTCGGCGAACTCTCTGAGCGATACTATGCCTACAGGTATGGGCTCCTCCCTGCTCCTAACAACAATCTTGCCGAGCTTGCCGTGGTAGACCAGGTCGCTCCAGACCTTGTTAACTCCCTCATGCTGGGTGGTAATGTACTCCTCCAGCCCCTCGGTGGTCATAACCTCCGCGACGGTTTCAGCGGCGGGCTCGAAGCCGGCGGCCATCAGCGCCTTCACTATGTCCGCGACGCTCACCACGCCCACAACAACTGGGTTGTCCCTGGACTCTACCACGGGTACAGCGTATACCCGCTCCTCCTCCATCCTCTTGACAGCATCCCTCACGTCCTCGTCGCGGTAGGCGACAGGCCAGTCGAGCGCGATGTCCTTGGCGCGGAGGCTGGAGTAGTGGCTGGTTATCTGTATAACCTCCCTCCAGGTGACGTAGCCCTGCAGCTTCATAGTCTTCTCGCTGTCCACGAGCACCGCTATAGGCTCCTCGTTCTCCCGGAGCAGGGCCCTAACCACCGTGGCAGGGGTGTCGGGGGGGCACCACCACCCGCGGCTTCCTAGCAGCCTCCCACACCTTCATTACGAAGCCCACCCAGGGATAGAAGAGGGGGGTGCATGAGGATTAAAGACTCATGGTTAGATGAGGGCCTAACAGAAGAAGAGCAGGCCGGGGGGCCGTGAGGGGCACCGTTCTCTCCAATGGAGTGCTTCTCAAACCCCTCCCAGGGCCGCCTGGCAACGGGTGTCGCTGCGGAGACCCCCTAGGGGTTGCGCCCGGCGGAACGCTGTGGAGCTGAGCGGGGGGCGGGGGACCCGGTGCCTCATGAAGGATCTGGTGGGGTGGTGCCGCGGCCGGGATTTGAACCCGGGTCACGGGCTTGAAAGGCCCGCATACTTGGCCGGGCTATACTACCGCGGCACGCCGCGCAGCCCCTTTGCCTGGGGGAGGCCGCGGCCCTTGACGGGCGGGTGCCCCCCTGCAGGGTTTAATTAGGTTTAGTCATGCTGGCTGACGGGCTACCCGGGGCTGATGAGCCAGGCCTCCCTGGTTCCGTCCGCCCGGATGAAGACGAGCGTGCCTCCCAGGTACTCCAGCCTGTCTCCAGGCCCCCAGGGCGCTGCCGGGAGCAGCGTGTCTACATGGCTCAGCCTCCCCGTGCCGGCGTCGATCTTGTAGAGGCCGCTGTGCTGGAGGAGGAGCCAGAGCGTGGTACCGTTGCACGCCATTCCCACCGCGTAGCGGCCCGGGGCCTTCGCCAAGAGGCTCCAGCTCGAGGAGGTGGCGTTGTACAGCGCTATGTAGGGCTCCCCAGTGGTCTCATTATAGGCTAGGATGTAGACTGTGTCGCCGCTAGCCGCCGAGACGGTGTAGTTCCCGGCCACGAGCCTGCCACCATTAACAATCATCTCACCCGCGGATACGTGGCCGGCCCCGATTGTTTTACCCTGGCCCGTGAGATCTATGATGCAGTAGCTGCTCCCGCCCCCCTGGGCGACGAAGAGGTAGGGGCGCCCCTGGGCCTCCAGGGCCTCGATGCGGGTCCCCGGCCCCAGGGCTCTGCACGCGCTGGTTGCTAGCTTCCAGGTGTCCGCCTGGCTTAGGCTGCGGGCGTAGATGCCGCTGGCGTTGACCAGGTATAGCAGGCTCTTCGCGGGGCTATACACTATGTCGGCGCTACAGTTGAACACCGTGCCCGCGTCGATGCTGTAGAGGTAGGCCAGCCCGGCGCCGGTAACGTTGTAGACCTCTATGTCTCTCGAGCCGCCTCTTGCGACGAGCAGGATCGTCGACGCAGCCCCGTTCACCGTGGCGCTGCCCAGCCACGTGACCGTGCAGTCCAGCATTGTGGACTCGAGGAGGGCCAGGGAATACCGGGTGGGCTGGCTAGCGGCGCCCCCAGCCGCGGCGGCCCTCGGGGCCGCCGGCACAGGGGCTACCAGGGGGCTGCCACTCACAACGGGGATCACCGCCACCGGGGTGCGGCCACTAGCGTACCCTACCAGCGTGATGTTTACCCGGTACCCCGGCCCCAGGGCTACGGGGAGCCTGTCAGCCACGTAGGTGCTCCCGTCAGGGCTTTCAGCGACTATCCTTACCCCGCTCGAGTTCAACCTGTCGAGCATGGTTATGCTCGAGTCGTTCCAGAGCACCGTGACGCCGGTGACGAGCAGGGCGTCGGCGTAGCGGGAGGCTATCTCAATGGTTAGGTTGGAGCCGTCTAGGCTCCAGAAGATGTCGAGCGCCTTGGCTACAATCGGGGACTTGGACTTCTCTTTCACGAGGCGGGAGGCGAGCTGGCCATAGCTGTCGAGGAAGCGGAGGAGGAGGATACCCACACCCAGTATTGAGAGCAGTATCAGCGCCAGGATTACGCCCCCCACCAGCGTGCCTACCGCGCGTGAGCCCCCGCGCATCGCCCACACCCAGGCGGCGCCTAGCCGAGTTGGAGTACGAGTAGGCTGCTCGTGCCATCCTCTCTGACGTGGTAGAGCTTGCCGTCCATGTATACCAGCCGGTCGCCCGGGCTCATGGGGTAGTAGGGCGCTGTCACCGGGTAGGCGCTCCAGGAGCCAGCCGCGAGGTCGTAGTATTCCAGCTCGCCGCCCCGGAGCATCGCCCAGAGCCTCCCACGGTCCGGGTCGTAGTCCATGCCCACCGGGTAGAGGGCTGGCACCGGGCCGAGGTCCCGCACCCTGCCGTCGGAGAGGCTCAGCGCTAGGAGCCGGCCGGCCTCGCCGGTGTGTATGTAGAGGATCGAGCCGGCCTGCGCTGTTGAAGTATAGTTGCCCGGCGCCAGGGGCAGCTGTATGGTGGAGACCAGCGTGCCGTTCTCTATGCTGTAGACGTACACCCTGTCCAGGCCCCCGCCGGGGTACACGTATAGGTGGGTGCCGTTGGAGGCTGCGAAGCCTCCCTCAGCTATGCTGCTGCCGAGCGTTATAGTCTTGTTGGCCAGCCACTGCCGCCTAAAGAGGTCGTAGGGTACTGCACGGCTGCCACGCAGCACCCAGAGCCATGTGGACGCCCCCCTAACCACCGGGTCCATGGCTAGCAGCGTCGCCCCGGTGCCTGGGAGCCCCGCGGCCGTTAGGTCCACCTGCTCCGCTGCACCGCTCGCGGGATCGTATATCAGCAGACTGCTTGACTGCTCGCTGGCTATCGCTATCCTGCTGCCCGTTATAGTCACCGTGCTTGCGTTGATACTCACCAGGTCGAGCTGCAGCTGGAAGCCCGTGAACCGGCTGACCACTATCCTGACACTGAAGGAGCCCTCAACGGGTATCCTGAGGCCGGAGAGGCTTATGCTGAGGGGGCCGCTCGCATTGCCTGCCTCGACGCTGTAGACGGGAACGCCGCCGCTTATGATGGATACCTGGTAGCTGTAGGGGCTGCCTGGGTCATTAGCGTATACCTCGATGCCGGTTATCGAGATCCTGCCGCTGGTATTGTAGCTTATCTCCACGCCCGCCCTGTGAATGGTGAAGAGGCGCTCCGGCCCCACCTCGGCCTCCAGCTCTCTCACCGGCTTCTTCCGGGGCCAGAACATCAGCGAGGGGGCGTTGTTGAGGCTGCTGGCCCTCGCGTTGTTGTAGCTGGATATAGTGTAGTGCCTCCTATCTCCGAGCGAGATGCCTATGGTCGGCCTGTCGCCGCTATACCCGTTTATTGAGCCGTAGTCGAACCTTATGAGCCCGTTCTCGTAGAGCACGACGTCGAAGTCAGCTACACCGTGGTGCCAGTAGAAGTCGGTGTGCCAGCGTATGACTACCCCGGAGCCGTATTGGTCGCTGTAGCCGCTCAGTATGTATATGTCGTGCGCGTCGCCGGAAGTCATTAGGTCCTCCCAGAAGGGTGCTATCATTAGCCTCCTCTCTAGCTCGTACGTGCTGTCACTCCAGTCTGTGATACGGCTCTGGGATATGAACCCGTTGCTGCACACGTAGACGCTGCTGAGCCTTCTATCGTAGAAGGGGAAGCTGAAGGGAAGCGTATACCTCCATGCACCATCATCGGCGTGCCAGCCCATGGGGGTGCCGCCGGGTATGACTCCCCTGCGCGGCATTACCCACTCCTGGTACTGGATGGTGTAGCCGGGCCCGTCGCCCGCTGGGAGGGGCGTCATTACCTTCTCTAGGCCGTAGTAGTCCGGGTCCGGCTGGGTGGCTGAGGGGTTGCCATAGACTAAGAGGATCTTTACCCGTCCATTCGCCTGGATGCTGGGTATCTTCACCCATATGACTGCCCTGCCTGCTGTGGTGTTCCACTCCTCCACCCAGTAGGGCAGGGGCCGACAATCCTCCGTGAGCACGCGGATATCGCTTCCATCGCTCCTAGCCTTGTTGAAGTCGAAGTTCGTGGTGTCGAGCTCTATCCTCACCTGTATATCCGTGTAGCTGTAGGGGTTGGGGTTGGTTACCGTGACCTCGCGGTAGTAGCGCCACCCGGTGTAGGCTGGGCAGAGCACTGTCCCGCTGGACTGTATGTTCAGCGTGTCGCCATCCCTGGCGGAGAGGCTGGATAGGCTGCCCGACACGTGGGTTCCGTAGACTATGCTGTAGCCGCTAGGCTCCAGGACCCGGCTTGGGCTGAGCACTGCCTGGTATATCCTGGTCGCGGTGGTGTAGCCCGAGAGCACCTGGGGGAGGAGCTGTAGGGACACGGCGGGGGACGTGTAGTTACCGCTCGGGGGAGGAGCCGGGGTCACGTTGCCCGAGGGGGGTACGTACCTCCTCACCGGGATGACCACCACTGCCGGGCTCGCCGAGAAGCTGGCTACTATGGAGACGGGCTCTACCCCCGCCGGCGCGCGTAGTGTTATGTTGAGCCTATAGCCCGGGCCCAGCGCCACCGGCAGCCCCGCCACATTGTGGACTGCGCCGCTGGGCTCCTTGACGGTGATCGCCACGGAGCTTAGGGTGCCGTTGCCCTGATCCATTAGAGTGGTGCTGCCATCGCTCCAGAGCACCGTGACCCCGGTCAGCAGCACCGTCTTGGGGTAGCTTGTCTCGAGGTGCACGGTCAAAGTACCGCCCTGGAGGAGCCACCAGCCCTGGATGCTCTGGGCTATCGCCAGCGAGGCTGCACGCTCGCTAAGCATGGCTGAGATTAGTGAGCCGTACTTCTCGAAGGTCGATATAATTACGAGCGAGAAGCCTAGCGCTATGAACACCAGCACCGCTATGAGGACCATGCCGACTATACTGCCTACGGACCTATACCCTCTGCGCATGAGCATATACCTCTCCACCTTGATAGACCACCTTCACGTCAGCCGACTCGGCACCGGACCCGAGGCTGCAGGTTATCCTGGCGAGAGAGTAGGGGGGTACGGTGAAGCCCTCAACCGGCCCCTGGTCTCCATTGGTCAGGTAGACTGTACAGTTCGCAGAAGTCGAGTTGACGTAGAGCCTCTGCAGCTTCACCGGGTAGTCGCCCGAGGCTACTACAACCTGGAGGTTTCCGCTAGAATCGATGTACGCCATGGCTATATCAAGCGCCTGGTGGAGCCTGTTCTCAGCCCTGAGAGCGCTCTGCGATATCTCGTTCATCCTCTCGTTAACAGTGCTGAGCACTTTTGCCAGCAGGAAGCCGCCCACCGATATCACTATGAGCGCTAGCAGCGTCGCCGACAGAAGCTCGCTCACACCGCGATAGCGCATGGCACGGCCCCGTGTATCCTGATGAACAACATCATTTGCCCTAATATATGCTGCCTAGGCGCGCTTCCTGAGGCACTGGCAGCAGGACGCCGCAGCCCCTGCACACCATACCTTAGGCAATGGGCGGGGCGTATGGTGGGGGCCGTGGTGCCTCTAGAGCCCGGCCGAAGGGCTTGAGGGGGTAGGAAGATTGGTGCGGCGGCCGGGATTTGAACCCGGGATCGCCGGCTTGGCAGGCCGGCGTCCTAGTCCAGGCTAGACGACCGCCGCGTCCAGGCCCCGGCAGCCATGTAGTGTAGGGCCTAGCCCGGCCCGGGTTAAGAAGCTTTACGGAGGCTCAGCGGGGGCTAAGGGGAGTCGGGGCTCACCACATCCCCAGCCATGGAGGGTCGGGCACGAAAGGGCCTCCCCACAGCCCCAGGCGAGGCTGCCGTAGCAGGAGGGAGCACCATAATAACGGTTTACAACACCTACGACAAGCATTGCGGGAAGCCCGCCCCCATCGCGAGCGTCTCGGCAGCAACTGCGCGGCATCATGGATGCCAGAGGAGGCTAGACACACGGCGGCTGGCCCTGGCCCGCCGGCAGTGGAGCCGGGCGGCAGGGGGCGGCCACAGCAGGCCCCCAAGTGGAGGCTCTGGGGGTGGATGCTTAGGCTCTACATAGCCGGCTGTGGCCGTCTATACAGAGCCTGGGGCCCTGGCTCTATACGACAGGCGTGGCTTAGGGTGGGTAAGGGTGCCCCTTGAGGTAGTGGTTGGAGGCAATGGTGTAGAGTGCCGCGCCCTTGTGGAGAGGGGCCGCAACCCAGGAGTCCTCTTCCTCCACGGGTACAGCTTCAGGTATACGGTCTGGACGGAAACAGGGGCCGTGGAGGCGCCGGCGAGCCTAGGCCTCTCATGGGCAGCCCCCGACATGCCCTACGGTAGGTCGACCTCATGCACCTCAAGAACCTCCAGGATTGATGTAAACCTTGCAGTAGCGGGGGAGGCCGCTCGCAGAGCCGGTATCGAGCAGGCCGTTGTAGTCGGAGCGAGCCTAGGCGCTAGGTACGCCGTGTACCTAGCCCACTCGGCCAGCGTCAAAGGGCTGGTCCTGGTAGGCCCCGCCCTGGGGAGGGATGAGAGAGCCTGGGAGCTGGCGAGGAGCGTCAGGGCGCCGGTGCTCATAGTCTGGGGTGATAGGGATAGGGTCGTTAGGAGGGGTGCCGTCGAGAAACTCTTGAATGTGTTCCCCAATGCTAGGCTGGAGGTCGTCGAGGGCGCGGGGCATGTGGTCCAAAGAGACTCGCCCGAAGCCTTCAGAGAGATACTCAGAAAGTTCCTGGAAGAGTTCACGGCTTGAGAGCCGCCTAGGGCTTCCGAGGCAGTCCCGTACACCCCTCGGAGTCGAAGGCTGGGGCTCGTCCCCGGGGCAGGCTATCAATGGAGAGGGGTGGGAGGCTCTACAGTCACGAGCACCTGGGAGCCTGGGCACGGCGCCCGGGGGCTAAGGCGGGAGACAGGGCTAATGCTTAAAACCCCGGAAGCCGGCTTCCGGGTCTGATGGGAGCCCCTGCAGGCTGGGCCCGTCGTCTAGCCTGGTTAGGACGCCGCCCTCACACGGCGGAGGTCCGGGGTTCAAATCCCCGCGGGCCCACCATCACCCCAGCCTCCTCACAGGGTTGTCCACACACATTCTCTGGAAGCCCCGGAAGGTTCTCCCCTAGGGCAGAAAACTTTATAGGTTTCATTGTGTATTGTTGTGTGTAGGTGTGTAATTTGAGGGCCCTCCAGGGTGATGGGGGCTCTGCTCTAAGCCCTGGAGGGTTTTCCCGTGGATGGGAGGCTCGTGCCGTTAGCCTCGACCGCCACCAGTGAAGCCATCTGGATTTCTCAATCCAGATGGCTGAGGTGGAACTCCCTAAAGTGATACACTCTCACACAAAATGAAGCGGTAGGGAGAAACGGAGAGCCTGAGGAGCAAGGGCGTGGAGCCCGTACTCAGGGATGTTGTAGAGTATCTCGAGTCAAGAGGCGTGCGCGTAATAGGCATAGACTATAAAGAGGTGCTCGCGAAGCTCCACGAGAAGTATGGTATCAGTCATAGCCTCCTCTCAAGGTTTACTAGCTCCATAATAGTCGGCGCCATAGCGGGCCTCATGGGCCTCGATGAGGAGTCGCTGCGCGCGGGCCTCCTCTACCGCTTCGGTGAGCGGAGGAGGCGCCTTGTGGATCCTAACGTGTATGTAGCATCCATCGTGGCGGACGCTGTGTCCAGCAAGTATGGTCATGCCCTTAGGCTCGAGGAGAGCAGGCTAGGCTACGATGAGCTAATGGTGGTTAGCGGTAACGATGCAGTAGCTATAGGCAAGGTCGTGGGTGGGCTAAGGTTCCAGTCCTACTACCCGATCACACCGGCGCAGGATGAGAGCTTCTTCCTAGAAGAGTACGAGCGCCTAGAAGACGGGGATAGGCAGCTTGGCTCTGTAGTAGTATTCCAGACCGAGGACGAGATAGCGGCCATAGCATCGGCTATAGGAGCCTCCCTCGCCGGTGCCAGGGCTGCGACGGCGACAAGCGGTCCCGGCTTCGACCTGATGGTTGAGGGGCTCTCCTGGGCCGGCATGAACGAGGCTCCGGTGGTGATAACCTTCTACCAGAGGGGAGGCCCCTCCACCGGGCTGCCGACCCGCGGGTCTCAGAGCGACCTATTCGCCGCCCTCTTCTCGGGCCATGGCGAGTTCCCCCGCGTGGTCATAACCTCTGGCGACCATGAAGAAGCCCTGCGGGATGCGGTGGAGGCGTTCAACGTGGCTGAGCGCTACCAGGTCCCGGTGATACATCTCCTCGACAAGTTTCTCGCCAATAGCATAGCGACCATCCGGTCCCCGACACCGGCAGCATGGTCATAGACAGGGGTAAGCTCGTAACCAAGGTCAAGGACCCCTTCAACTATAAGCGGTTCAGCCTAGAGGAGCCGGTCTCGCCTCGCGCGCCTCTAGGCTACGCGGTGTCCTGGCATGCGGGCGATGAGCACGACGAGTACGGCCATATATGCGAGGACCCCATAATGCGGGAGAGGATGTACTCCAAGCGCATACAGAAGATGGATATAATTAGGCGCGAGATACCGGAGGAGAGGCGCGCCCAGCTCTACGGCAGTAGGGAGCCGGACATACTTCTAGTAGGCTGGGGCTCCGTTAAGGGCCCGGCGCTGGAGGCAGCTAGGCTCCTCCGTGAGAAGGGGGTAGAGGCATCGTACCTCAATGTGCGCTACATGTACCCATTGGCTACAAGCATGATCAGCAGCCTTCTCGACAGGATGGGCGCCGATAGGGTTGTCGCAGTGGAGCACAGCTACGGGGCGCTGGTGGCCAAGCTCATAGCCATGGAGACCGGCCGTGTGATACGTAAGAGTATTGTCAAGTTCACGGGCCGGCCTATTTACACGCATGAGCTTGTTGAAGCCGTTCACCGCATACTTGAGGGAGAGGAGAGGGTGGTGCTCGACTATGGCGCGTAACCCTATGGAGTACCGTACCAGCCTGTGGGTAGATTGGTGCCCTGGCTGCGGCAACTATGGCATACTAACAGCCATGGCGCAGGCTATGGCGGAGCTGGACCTCGACCCTCTGAAGACTGTGGTGGTGTCGGGGATAGGCTGTTCAGGGAAGACGCCACACTTCCTGAAAGTTAATGGCGTGCACACGCTGCATGGTAGGGCTATACCGTTCGCTACTGGGATAAAACTGGCAAACCCCGAGCTAACAGTCATAGTGAACGGTGGTGATGGCGACCTACTGGGGATAGGTGCCGGCCACTTCGTGGCCCTAGGCCGCCGCAACGTAGACATTACCGTGATAATGCATGACACCCAGGTCTACGGGCTAACTAAGGGCCAGGCCTCCCCCACGCTCCCAGAGGGCGTCCAGACCAAGGCGCTGCCTGGGCCGAATATACAAGATGCGATAAACCCGCTTCTCGTAGCGCTTGCGAGCGGCTACACCTTCGTCGCCAGGGCCCTGGCGACCGACGTGGCCCACTTGAAGGAGCTCATGAAGCAGGCTATTAGGCACCGCGGCTCCGCCTTCATAGACGTGCTGCAGCCCTGCCCTACATACAACAATGTCTACACCGTCCAGTTCTACCGTGAGGCAGTGTACCGCTTGGAGGACGATCCAGGCTGGGATCCCCTGGTCCACGACCCCTCTGAGGAGGAGGAGAAGAGGCTGAAAGCTATGGCGAAGGCAATGGAGTGGGGTAAGCGTATACCGATAGGCATCTTCTACCATAACCCGCTGAAGCCGAGCTTCGAGGAGAGGCTGCAGAGACGCCTGGGCAACTACCTCGAGGCACCGCCGGCCCGCCAGAGGATATCCACCGAGGATGGCAGGCCGCTTATCGATAGCGAGGCCGTACGCCGCATATTCAGGAGTAAGCTCATACCGGTTAGGAGCGGTGTGAGAGGAAAACAGCGGGTTGCCAGCCCCCTCTAGCCCTCATCTATTTGAAGCTTTTAGAATTTTCACCGGAAAGCCTAATCCAGGGATTCATAGGGCTGGACCCTGAGAACACCCTCTGGGGGGTTCTTGTGGAGCCAGTGTATGCTAGTAATGCGGCAGCCCGGGAGGAACCATTCCTAATCAGGAAGGCCAGGCTAGAAGACTTGCCAAGGATAATAGCTATTAATCGTGCCACTCTGCCGGAGAATTACCCTGAGTGGTTCTGGCGGGATCACTTGGAGAAATGGGGTGACGCCTTCTTCGTCGCCGAGGTTGAAGGGAGGATAGTCGGCTACGTAATGTCCAGGGTGGAGTATGGTGCTCCCACATTCACGAAGGGCTTGATAGTCAAGAAGGGTCATATCGTATCTATCGCTGTCCTGGAGGGGTATAGGCGCCGCGGCATAGGGACAGCGCTGATGAAAGCTGCCCTAAAGGCGCTTAAGGAGAGATATGGCTGTAAGGAGGTGTATCTAGAGGTACGTGTCTCCAACGAGCCTGCCATAAGGCTCTACGAGAAACTGGGGTTTAAGAAGGTCCGGGTTATACCGATGTATTATCTTGATGGCGAGGACGCGTATCTAATGGCTCGGGAGCTGTAGGCTTTCCCGGGCTATTTTAGGCCGAGTCGTTTCAACGCATAGTATATGGTTGACTCGGGTCTATCCATGCGCCTGGCTATCTCGTACACTGATGCCCCGCTGAGGTAGAGTCTTCTTATCTGCTCCAGCTCCTCGTCGCTCAGCCGCCGGTGCCTACGGTAGCGTCCTTTCCTCCTGCGTATCCCCCCCATAGCCTCCAGCCTATCAAGCGTCTTGTACACTGTGCTCATACTATTGCCGCATTGTTTAGCTATCTCCTTTACTGGCAGCCCCTGGCTGTAGAGCTTCTCCACAATCTCCAGGCATTCGTCCACGGAGGGCATTGCTGCTCCTGCCCTGGCTCTCCAGCTCTCCAGCCTTTATTTCAGCATTCGGTTCCATACCACAGACCCCTCACCCGCCTATACACTAATACTGGCGTGATGAAGCCGCTACTACCATCGGGCTTTAGAGGCCCTCTAGAGGGTAATGCTCATATCACGGTATCTAGGCTAGACTGGTTTCAGGGGCTATGACGCCTCGGGCTATATGCTGAGCCTCCTGGATGAAGAGGTGCCGCGGCACCCTCCCTCTAGCGATGAGAGCCCCCGTATTGCTAGGTAGAGGTTTGGGGTGGCGTCCCTTTGGCAGAGGAGAAGGTTGTGGCCTTCGTGCTCGCGGTAACCGAGATAGGTAAGGAGTATGACGTCGTTGAAGGGATAAAGGATATTGCGCGTCGGACAGATGTTGAAGTTGAGGCCTACGTGGTCTATGGAGAGTACGATGTAGCGGCTAAGATTGTGGCTGATGGGCTTAAGAAGGTGGATAAGGTTGTGACCATGATAAGGAGCCTCCCGGGTGTAATGAGGACTGTAACTCTCATCGCTGCCTAGCTGCTGTATGCCCCCGATTTTTGCCTCCTCTGGGCCTCTCTCCGGCTCCTAGAGGTGAAGGTGCATCTACGTGTTCGGCAGGATAACGCTTGGCAGCCACAAGGTATGCGGGTTTGAAGTATCGCTAGAGGAGTACGAGGGTAAGTGCAGGTACCGGAGGGACGGTGTCAAAGCGATAGTACCCTGCACGTCAACCCACCTTTACCCTGCAGCCCCTGTCTTCTACCCAGAGTACCTGGCCAGCTACATTATGGTGAGGCTGGAGGAGCCGGTGGTAGTCGAGAGCGGGGGCGGAGAGGAGTTCTGGCTCAGCCTTGAGTACGATATAGTGGCTGTAGTAGGCTCTCAGGGCGCGGGCTATGAGCTGGTCGATGCAATGCCGTCTAAAGGGATTGGAAAGTACGCGCTCTACGGGCCTCCCAGCCGGGGGATACTAGCCCGGTTTATCCCTGCAAGGCCGCTACCCAGGCAGCAGAGGGAGGACTGCAGCGCGATGGTAAGGGTTGTTGCGAGAAGCAAGTCCTCTAGGCCCGCACGGGTATCGAGGATAGTATTTCCGGCCAGCGCCCTAAGCCTCTACTATGACGGTGAGGGGGCGGTTGTGGGCTCAAATATAGAGGTTACAGTAACCAGTCCCTTCACAGCAATCGTCTCCCTCCGGGAGCCGGAGAGGCTGGAGGGCTTCAGGGAGGCGCCGCGGCTGCTGCAGAGGAGCGGAGTAGGCTCACAGGCTAGATGGAGCCAGAGCTTCGTCATGAGCTATGGTATCTAGCCTCTGGGAGGGCTATAGTTACTACGCCCGAGCTGTCCCGCGTTATTTCGGCTCCATAGCTCTCCGCAACACCCTCAATCATGCTCTTAACGGCCTTTTCGCCGGGTTTTGTGGCGGGGAGCAGAATTACCTTATCCCGCTCACGTATGGCTATCCTCGAGTCCTCAAGCATTATGTCAAGAGCCTCCTCTAGGCCAATCTCTAGGCTGCGCAGTAGGGCACCTAGCCTCCTCCCCTCCTCCCGTGCAAGTTCATGGATATTAGCGTTATTGCAGCTATCCAGGAGCGAGAGAGGAATAAGCACCACGCCTACACGGCGAAGCTTACTATATATCAGCGCCTTTCTGAGCACGAGAGGCGCAAATGAACTGCTCTCCTCGGCTTCCACCGCCCCGGTTAAGAGCGCCCTCATGTAGGCCGATACAGTCATGCCGTGCCTGGCGGCTATGCCCTTAATTAGGTCGACAAGCTTCGAGTCGATCATTATGGGTCTTCTCTTCCTGCCGGCGCTCTCCTCGGACAAGCTGATGTATCCCCGAAGCAGCTGAGAGGCTCGGGTATCTGAGATAGAGGTTTGGCCGCCCCTAGGGGCTTGCTGCAAGCTAGCTACTCTGCCTATAGTTGATAACTAGTATGGAATCATACTCGTCTATCTTCTCAACCCTCTTGCCCATAGCCTCGAGTACGCTGGTCGCTATGGTTTTCAGCATATCAAGCATACCCGAGTAGGGCTTCTCCGTTATTGATATGATTATCTTCCCCGAGTTGCCATCATTGATCTCCTCTATGGAGGCGTTTGGCACGAAAAGCGATATTATATCCTTCGTGAGTATATCATCGAGCCCGCGCACCTTTGCGAACACTGCTATGGAGGTCGCGAGCCGCCCAACCTCCTTTATAAAAGTGTCACGGGCGCTTGGGTCTGCAGAGTTAACCAGCTCTACCAGCCCTTTCTGTGGAACAATCACTCCCCCTAGCCTCCTCATGTCGGTGAGCAGCGTCATCTCTGTGAAAAGCGATGCAATATTATCCCTGCCGTGGAGGGCACGTGCGGCGAAGGATAGTATCAGGGATGCAAGCTCCGATATTGTAAGACCAGAGCGTTTAGCTATTACTGAGAGCTCTTGCAGAATCTCCTCGGGCACTGCTATAAGCTTCCTAGCCCCCTTACGGCTGGACATGCAGCGACCCAGCTCCTCCCAATTAGGGCCTCTTCTTTAAACCTCTAGGAGGCGGCGACGAGCCCTCCCCTAGAGCCGGGACACGAGTAAAAACCTGGGAAAAAGCACGTGTAGATAGTGAGGGAGGACCTAGCTTACTATCAGAGGGCTAGCCCCCTCCTCCCTGATCTCGTCAATAAGGCTACGTGGGAACACGGCTCTGCTCAAATCCGCGGAGTCAAGTGTTACGGCAACACCGCCCGCGGGGGACGCGCTGGAGCCCCCTTCTACTGTTAGCTTGACCTGCGTTCCCCGCTTTACATGGCAGAGTATCAGCTTCGGGTCATCCAGCACCGACGCGACATAGTAGGATAGTATGTACTTCTTGAGCCCACATACGCCACATGCATCCTTCCTCACATCAGAGTAACGCCATGTATGGTTCCAGATGTATATTTCCTTAACAATCTCTTTCCTGGCACAGGACGATACATCGAATATTGATGGTATGAGCAACGCGTCGGCCTTAGCTGTCTCGGTGTGATCATCAGCTATGTATAGTAGGAAGCTTATCCCCACTGCTGCAGCGTCTCTAAGACTGCTCGTTATCCACCTGCTCACCCCTGCGGCATAGTCTACCTCGATAACGGCTATGGCGGCGGTAGCTGTTGGGCCAAGTTTTCTGACGAGCTCAGCTCCTAGCGGTACTTTTAGAAGTATTGGATGGTCTAATTTGGCTGCGTCTAGTAGTGTGTAAGTGTATAGCGGCTCGATTACCCTGCTCTGCCAGCCGGTTTCAACCTTGCCGATAAGCTTACGTGTTACTATCAGTTTCCCGGGCTCATAGCCGTTGATGGAGAATAGATGCAGTTTTACCGATACATAGGCTGGTGCTAGAGGAGGCTTCATGAAGTATGTGTTCTCCATGTCGCGGAGGCAGAAGTTTATGTTGATACAGTCTATGGTGTGTGTGGTTGCTTTCATGTATGCGGTGGTTGAGCCCCAGGGCTCGATCACCACTGCTATATTCTTCTGCGCGGCATTCCCTGTTATGAGGAATGGTATGTAGAATGCCCCTATGGCGCCTACCGATTTCCAGTAAACTGGGCTCCATGTAGCTGTGTTCTGTACGTCGAGCTTGCCGGGTATACTGAAGCCTTGTATATCGCTGCAGCTGTTGTCAAGTCCACATAGCTTGTAGTACGTCTCTAGTATTCCTTCAGGTGTGAATCTTAGATACAATTGGTAATATATGTTGCTCAGGTAGTTTTTCGCGATTATGTCTGCCTCGCGGTGCTCTACTATCCATGCGCCGCCAGCATAGGGTGCGAGTATCCGGCGATAGAGGTAGATCCTTCTTACTCCCGGGGTATACCTTTTCTCAGGTAATGGGGCCGCATCGATGCGGTCCCTCACCTCTTTAACCGGCCACTCACTTATGGGGTACATCTTCAGCCTTGTAGTGTCTACATCGAGCCCCGGTACCACGCCCCAGCTGGCAGCATACCTGGGATCGACGTTAGGTGGGAGGGCGCTTGCTATCCACAGGGGCTGCAGGAGGGGGCCGTACTGCAGGGATAGCATCTCCGCAACAGCCTTTCTCGTTACGCGCTCTACTACCTGCTTCGGGTCCTGGCTAGCTATGCATGCTGTAGCGTTCTCCAGCAGTACCTTGCCGTTGACCCGAGGGCCGGAGAGGCATGGCTTAGTGGGGTCTAGCTCGTACCTATAGAGCCATGCACCGCCGTTCCTGCCCTTGACTACTATCTCGACATTACTGCTGCAGGGTATGTCGAGTACGGCTGTCCCGTTGGAGCTGAAGGTTCCCGTGTATAGGAGTTTCTTATCCGCGACGCTGTACACCTCCACAATCCAGGGCCGGACATCACCGGTAGGGGGCCTCACGGTCAGCGCCGCCTTCATCCACCCGCTGGCGTTGCATGCTTCCAGAGGCTCTAGGATCATCCGAGGCGGGGCCGCTAGGGCGGCTGCCTTCTCGACGGATTCCTGGAGGTTTAGGGCCCAGTAGTGCATCATGGCTGTGACCGCCGCTATGGAGACTATTGCTATGGATGCAAGGAGCGCGCTTCCCAGAATGCTTCCAAGCCCTCTCATCACCTTCTCCCACTGCTGTCAGCCGGGGTGGGGGCTGCCGCTGCGTGCCGGTCGACCGGAACTATTGCCGGGCTTCACTCCGAGGAGGCTGCCCCCGGGGGCTAGAGGATACCGCGGGCAGCGAGTATGAGGGCTGCTATGCCTATCAAAGCCTGCATCACAAGGATGACTGCTACTACTTCGGGCTCGCGCGCCGATCCCTTGAGCCTCTTAAGCAGCTTTATTACAGCGTGGGTTAGCGTGTATATTCCCTCCAGCGGCGAGTCCAGCGTACCATCTGGCAGCGGCACGCCAAAGTCCTCTATGACGCCTGGCTTCCAGACGTGGTGCAGGTAGCCCCTAAGGTTCAGGAGGGCCTTTATGAAGTATAGTGTGAATAGGAATAGGCCGAACTTCTCCATATTGCCTATTATCACGAGTGCCGCATAGTAGGCCCCGACCCCGTAGGTGAACCCGTTCCCCGGGAAGACTCGGGCAGGGTACCAGTTGTAGACCAGGAAGCCCGCCAGGGCTGCCGCCATTATGACTGAGCCCTGGAGGACGAAGTAGACCTTCTTCATGTACGCGTAGGCTGCGGTGAAGAGCATTAGGAGCAGCCCCATACCCGCCTCTAGCCCGTTGAACCCGGCGATCATGTTGAACGCGTTAGCCGCTCCCAGCACGCCTATGGGCACCGCTACGAGAGGATAGGCTAGGCCCAGGTCCACAGCGCCTATAAGGGGCAGCTCTAGGCGTGAATGACCCGCCTTAATCACCACGAGCGGCAGCGAGACAGGGGCCATGAACACTACGCGCTGCCATCGTGGTAGCCCCTTCTTCCACCCCAGTATGTCGTCCACGAAGCCCAGCACGCTGGAGAGGAGGAGCAGTGCCACAAGTGCAAAGAGCTCCGCGGGCCTGTAGAGCCCGCCCCCGAGGTAGGTGTAGAGGGCCTCGAGCGTCAACAACCCGAACGCGGCCGCCACCACGGCCCAGATGCCGCCGGCCTCGGCAACCATGACTCTACCGGGCTTGTTCATATCCCGGCCTACGAGGCCCCTCTCTCTGGCGACCCGTATCCACGCCGGCTCTACCACAATTACGAGGGTGAACGCCACCGCCGCCGACGCCAGCAGGTACGCAGCCTCGCCTGGCGTCAAGATGCACGCCCTTCTCCGAGGCATTCAATGCGCCGAGGCGGCTGCCAAGGTAAATAGCGCTACCGGGCCTCGGCGCGGGAGGAAAGCGGGGCCTCAGCTCCTGCCGGGATCCCCACTGCCTAGCGTCGGCGGGTAGGACCCTGAGGCAATGCTCTTCACCGGCCCGCAGGCTCCAGGTCGGGTAGACCCCTTAAAGCAGCCTTGGAGCACCCCGGGCTCCCCGTGAGGGCTGAAGGGGTATGGAGCGGCGCATAAGGCCGGTGGCGCTGACCATAGCTGGCAGCGACTCCGGCGGAGGCGCGGGTGTAGAGGCCGATCTAAAGACGTTCGCGGCGCTGGGAGTCCATGGAGCGGCCGCGGTGACCGCCGTCACCGCCCAGAACACGCTCGGGGTCCAGGCGGTCCACCTAATCCCGCCCGGGCTGGTGGCCGCCCAGATAAGGGCGGTGGCCGAGGACATGGGGGTGGACGCGGCCAAGACCGGGATGCTGGGCAGCGCCGAGACCATACTGGAGGTGGCACGGGTTCTGGAGAGCTACGACTTCCCCCTGGTGGTCGACCCGGTAACGGCCGCTGAGAGTGACGGCACGAGGCTCATGCCGGACAGGGCGCTGGAAGCCCTGCGGGAGAAGCTGCTCCCGCGCGCAGCACTCGTGACACCCAATGCACTTGAGGCCGAGATGCTCACAGGCATTAGGATAACGAGCATCGAGGAGGCACGCAGAGCTGCGAAGCTCCTCGTAGAGGAGTACGGCGCAGAGGCAGCCCTAGTCAAGGGCGGGCACCTAGGGGGCAGGGAGAGCATAGACGTGCTCTACCACAGGGGCGGCTTCCACGAATACCGGGCCCCGAGGCTGAGCCACGGCTGCAGCCACGGCACGGGCTGCACGCTCTCGGCAGCGATAACAGCAGAGCTGGCCAAGGGCAGGCCCCTGGAAGAGGCAGTCAGGACAGCTAAGAGCCTGGTGACAGCAGCAATAGAGTATGCAGCTAGGCTGGGCCGCGGGGCGTGCCCCGTGAACCCCGTAGCGGCCCTGGAGATGGACGCGTGGAGATGGAGGGTAGCCCGGAGCGTCGAGAGGGCCAGCTCGATGATCCTCCAGGCGGAAAGCCTGGTAGCACCCCACGTGCCCGAGGTCGGCACCAACGTGGTAGAGGCCCTCCCGGCCCCCTACGCCCGCAGCCGGGAGGATGTAGCGGGGATACTGGGCCGCATAGTGAGGACGCCCCGCGGGCTACGCGCCGGCCCCGTAGCCTTCGGGGCCTCGGACCACCTGGCCAGGCTGGTACTGGAAGTGATGAAGTATACCCCCTGGATAAGGTCGGTGATAAACATAAGGTACTCCCCGGAACTCGTCGAGGCAGCCCGCAAGCTAGGCTACCGGGTAGCCCGCATAGACCGGGCAGCTGAGCCGCCCGAGACAAGGACAGCCGAAGGAGGCACCATGAAGTGGATAGCCAGGAGCGTGTTCCCCCACAGCCCGGCCGACCTAGTCTACGATGAGGGGGACTGGGGCAAGGAGCCAATGATAAGAATCTTCGCTGGTACAGCCGTGGAGGCGGCTAGAAAGCTCCTCAAAATACTCGAGAGAGCCTCCCACAGCTAGGCCATGTATGTCCTGCCGAACTTGGCCAGAGCGAGGGCCGTGAAGGCGCCGGTAACGGCCAGCAGCCCCAGTATATCGAGACCCGGCGATAGGCTATAGACGCCGTACATAAGCCCCCGTGTGAGATCAACAGCATATGTCAGCGGGTTCACGTAGGCCAGCGCCTTCAGCCAGCCCGGCAGCGGGTCTATAGGGTAGAAGGCGCCGCTGAGGAACAGCATCGGCATCATTATAAGGCTTATGACCGTATGGAAGCCCTCCGGGCTCCTCATCGACAGCGCTATGAGCGTGCCTATGCTAGCAGACGCGTAGGCAGCTATGAAGGCCGCCAGCAGCCCAGCCAGTACACCCTGCACGCTAGTATAACCCGCCGCTACGGAGACCAGCAAGGCCATGACTGCGCCCTGCAGCATGGTAGCCAGGGTGTCCCCGGTCATCCGCCCCAGGAGCACAGCGCTACGAGGGGCGGGCGACACGAGTATCTCCTTGAGGTAGCCAAACTCGCGGTCCCATATCACCCCGAGGCCGCTGCCAAACCCGCTCGTGAACACAGTCATCACTATTATGCCCGGCGCCAGGAACTCCAGGTAGTCCAGCCCCTTGAAGAGCTGCCTAGCCATAGGGCCCATAACGTTGAACGCTGCGCTCCAGCCAAGCCCAAAGAACAGGAGCCATATCAGCGGGAACACTAGAGAGTTGACAATCCTGCTCGGGGCGGCCCGGAACCGCGCCAGCTGCCTGTAAGCCATGGCGGCGAAGGCCTGCAGCCAGAAGGACGGGGCCCCGCCGCGGCGCGGCCTCCCCAGACCCTCCACCCCGGCGCGGGCCTCGCTAACCGGCTCCGTCAACCCTCAACCCCACCTCCCTACCTGGCTCTCCTCCCGGCATGTATATGCAGTCTGAGGAAGTCCCTCCAGTCGCCCTCCTCGTCGCGCAGGCTACGGCCGGTGAGCTTTACAAACACGTCGTTTAAACTCGGCCTGGTGTAGCGGGCCTCAAGGACCCTAATGCCCGCCTCCTGGGCCAGCGAGAGTATTCTAGGCATGAGCCTCGGTGCGTCCCGGGCCACCACCGCCACCATGTCGCCCGCCACGGAGACGTCCTCGCCTAGCCCTCTCTCCCTGAGCAGGGAGGCCAGCTTCTCTGCCGCATCCCTGCCAGGCAGCTTGACGTAGACCGTGTCGCCGCCGACCATGCTCTTCAGCTCCTCCGGCGAGCCCTCCGCGATGATCCTGCCATGATCTATTATGGCTATCCTGTCGCAGAGCCTCTCAGCCTCATCCATGTAGTGGGTTGTGAGGAACACGGTCACACCACTGCGGCGCAGCTTGTCTATAACCTCCCAGACCTTCATCCTAGCCTGGGGGTCCAGGCCTATGGTGGGCTCGTCGAGGAACACTACATCCGGCTCGTTGAGGAGCGCCCTGGCTATCTCTAGGCGGCGTATCATGCCGCCGCTGTAGCTCTTGAGCGGCCTATGCGCATGCTCCCTGAGCCCTACGAGGTCCAGCAGCTCGGGGATGCGTTGCTCGACCAGCCTCCTGGGGAGCCCATGTATGAGGCCGTGAGTCAGCATGTTCTGCCACGCGGTGAGGTCGCGATCCACGGTAGGCTCCTGGAATACAACCCCTATGTGCTCCCTTACGCGCTGAGGATCACGCGTAACGTCGAAGCCTGCTACCAGGGCCCGGCCCCCACTAGGCTTGATAATGGTGGTGAGCATGCCTATGGTAGTTGTCTTCCCGGCCCCGTTGGGGCCTAGTAGGCCGTACACCGTCCCACGCCGGACCCTAAAGCTGACGCCTCTAACTGCTTCGAAACCGTTGTAGCTCTTCCGGAGCCCTTCCGTGATAATCACATAGTCGTCCATGAAGCAGCCTCCCTGCGGTAGGCCCGGAAGCGGAGAGACTTGCGGGTCCAAAAAGACCTGTCGGCCTCCGATATATGGGGGCGTCTTCCCCGGAGGCTGGCCGGCCTAGCCCTCATCCCCCTTTATCTCGCGCTCAACCTCCTTAATGCGTTCGTCAATCTCCCTAATCTGCTCATCAATCATCTTCTTGATTGTCTCCAGCCAGCTGCGCTGAGCCCGGAGTATCTCAAGCTCTATCTCCGGGCTAGGCCTACCCCACGGCCCAGGGTAGGGCGGCACAGCCCAGAGCAGCGGGGGCGGAGGGTAGTAGGATGCAAGCTCCGACGGCGGTGGCGGCGGAGGCTCCTCCCTGCCGTGCGTCTTCTTCCTCCTACCGCCATAGCCCCACCAGTACCCGTAGCCATAGCCCGGGCCCTGCCACCACGCCATGGCCTGTCACGCTCCAGGCTCCCCCGAGTCTACACTCTCTGCACCAGACAAACAAGATGGGCACTCACTATACTATAATATTTAACGTGTCGCCAGGCCTATGCACCTTGGCCCCAGACTACCCCCAGGGCTGCAGCTCTCCGTGTCACCGGCTGGTGGTAGGGGCTTTGAAGGCAGTAATACTCGCGGGCGGGTTCGGTAAGCGCCTCCGCCCCCTCACAGAAGACAGGCCCAAGCCACTTGTAGAGGTGGCGGGGCGCCCCATCATAGAGTGGCAGATCCTGTGGCTCCGGAGCCATGGTATGAAGGATATCGTGGTCCTCCTAGGCTACAAGTGGGAAAGGCTTGTAGAGCACCTGGGCAGCGGCCACAAGCTCGGGGTTAGAATAGCCTATGTAGTAGAGGACGAGCCGCTCGGCACGGGCGGCGCTATAAAGAATGCTGAACACCTCCTCCGTGGCGAGGACCTCTTCATAGTCATCAACGGTGATATAGTGACTGATCTAGACCTCGGGAGGCTCGTCTCAAGGCTGAGGAGTAGAGAAGACGCCGTCGCGGCGATAGCGTTGGTGCCCCTCCGGAGCCCCTATGGAGTAGTGGAGCTTGACGAGGAGGACCACGTGGTCAAGTTCGTCGAGAAGCCCACCCTCGACTACTGGATCAACGCTGGCGTGTACGTGATGAAGCCAGAGGTGCTCGACTACCTCCCCGAGAAGGGCGATATAGAGCGTACAGCGTTCCCCAGGCTCGCCGAGGAGCGGCGCATCCTAGGGGAGCGGTTTACCGACGCGTACTGGCGCAGCATAGACACGGTGAAGGATCTAGAGGAGGCGGCCCAGCAGATCCGGGCTCTTCGTCTAGAGGAGAAGCTTCTTAGCAAAAAAGCCTAGCTCTCCCCGCTCTTCCCCGCCTTCTCCTCCTTCTCTAGCTCCTCTTGGAGCTTCTTAATCTCCTCCTCTATCTCCTTCTCAATCTCCTCCACCGGCTTGGGCGGCGGTGTTGTGGCGAGGGTGTAGCCTATCCATGCAAGTATGCCGAAGACGCCCGCCACGGCTATGAAAGCTGTGAGCTTCAATAGGGCTAGATCTATCCCCTTCCTGGGCGGCGCGAAGAGCAGCCAGCCATAGACTATTATCACCAGCAGTGAAACCACTATTAGAGCTGCGCCTACAGCACGGTCAGAGGGCATCCCTTCATACCCCCTGCCAATAAACGCCCGGGACGTGCTATAAAAATCTGACAGCGCAGAGCCGGCCCAGGGGCACCCAGTGGCGGGAGAGCCCCTGTTCGCGGCAAGGTACCGTGTACACTGGAGCGAGACAGACGCCGCGGGGATAATGCATTTCAGCAACTTCTTCCGCGCCCTGGAGCGCTGCGAGGAGGACATGCTAGCCAGTCTAGGCCTCATGGACTCTATTGTGGGCCAGATGCCGCCCAGGATAGTCTTCCCCAGGGTGCATGCCGAGTGCCTTTACCAGGCCCCGCTGAGGCTCGGCGATACCTACCGCGTAGAGGTCACGGGTATAGAGCTGGGCAGGAAGAGTATAAGATACAGCTTCAGGATCGTGAATGAGACCCTGGGCAGCCCCTCTGCGGAGTGCAGCATCGTGGCGGTGGCCTACAGCATAGCCGAGGGAAGGTCGATACCAATACCGGAGGAGATGAGGAGAAAGCTGCTGGAGATAGGAGCCGTTGAGAGGGAGAAGAACAGCCAAGCCCGGGGAGAGGAGGGCTAGCCCCTCCCTCCTCCCGCGGGGGCGGCGGTCACGGGCTCCAGCGTGGTCGCGTTGAATGCCTTCACCCGGGGCAGTGAGTAGGGAGAGACGGTGTATATGGCATCATCTATGTAGACGCTCCTAGCGGCGCCAGAGTGGCCGAGCACCCCCAGCAGCTCCAGCCCTCCACGCCGTGCATCAAGCTTCACCACAGCCACACCGCCGTACACCTTCTCCATGCCGGTGGCCCCCTTCAGGGGCACGGCCACAGCGCCGCTAACCGGCAGCAGTATGTAGCCATGCCTAGGGTCGAAGGTGAAGGCCCGGTGGCCCAGCCTCGGGTCCAGCACCGGGCTCCACACGTAGCCCCTGCCCCCGACGTGGACCCTGCCCAGTACCTCCACGCCTCCACGCTGAACCTTGTAGAGGCTCACCCTCAGCGCGGGTCCATCCCGCCCCACGCCGATGAGGAGCGTTTCGTTTACCGGGTAGAGGTACTCGTCGAACCCCGGAGACTTGATGAACCCCACCACCCTCGGCCTACGTGGATCGCTCAGGTCCACGGTGAATAGCGGGTCAATCCTCCGGTACGTTACGAGGTAGAGCCGGGGCCCTAGGAAGAGGGTAGCGTGCACCCCTCTCCCCCACCACGATGCTGGTGTTCGCTATCGCCCTCAGGTTCGTGGAGTTGAACAGGTAGAGGCTCACTCTCGTAACCCACCTTCCCTCCTCGAAGCCCTGCTCCTCGACGACGGCGCGGAGCACGCCACGGTACTCGTCGAGCATCCACTGCTTCCTCACCACGCCGGGTAGGCGGGCGACAGCCCTGACGGACAGCCTTGGCCCCGGCTCCACCGCCAGCTCGACAAGCAGGCTCCGGGACCACCGGCTTGGAGACCCCCATAGCCTCCGGAGATCCGCCGCCAGCTCCCCGGGGGTCACGTTGCCCCTGTCTCCCAGGATCCGGTGGAGCTCCTCCACCCCCGGAAGCACTACGTAGAGCCGGCCTCCACGCGGCATATACATGGCGGAGGGGTGGGCCCCTATGAGGGTCAGCGTGGAGACACGGCCGGTCCTGAGGCTGAAGGCAGCCACTATGGTCTCGAGCGGCTCTGGGCCCACGATGAGCGGCGGCTCCGGGACGGGGGTGGGGCCGCTGCCCGCCCCGAGTAGCAGGGGGCGCACGAGGAAGCCGGTATAGGTTATCAGCAGGAGCGTATCGTTGTAGAGCCTCGCGTCGTAGAAGCTGCCGGTGACAGCCCTAGCCCATAGGGGCTTCATCCCAGGCCCTAGCTTGATCACCCAGGTCCTGGAGGGGAGCAGCCATGGGCTCCTAGCCTCCTCGGCCACCACCACCAGCTGGCCGTTCTCCATGAATAGGCCTCTCACCCACACGCGGTGCACAACCCTGGCGACGGGCTCTACCCTGCCATGGGATATCAGTGCCAGCTCCTCGTCGCCTACAAGCTCCTCCACCTCCCGGCTAGCGTTGAAAACACTGACAAGCCTGAGAGCCTCCGGCGGGTATACATTGTACACCTCAGCCGCGCTGCCTGCTGCAACGGCTATGTGGGTGCCGTTAGTCTTGACTATATCGGGCTCGTCCACCCCGGCTACCTGGACGTTAGTGGAGCTATACTCCGGTGCAGCCCCCACCTCCCTCGTGGCCGGGCCCGCGGGGGACGCCCCACCCAGCGGCATCACCGGGCTCTGAGGCCTCAGCCTAGCAAGCTCCTCCACAACGCTCCACGGCACTCTGTAGCCATAGCCCGTCCATGACACGGCTAGACTGGTGTTAGCCCGGCCGCCGGCCGTCGTAGTGGACGGCGGCCCTGCCCCGCTCCCCGCCGCGGCGGTAACAGTGGTGGTCACCGTGGCGGTCGCTGCCTCCGGCTGGGCCCCGCCCGGCCTCCCGTGGATGGAGCCGAGCATGTAGCCGGCAGCAATACCGAGGAGGAGGACAGCGACCATAATCGTGATGCTGCTGTACGAGATCCTGCCCAAAGCGTGGTGCACCATTAGGGTCTGAGCCCGAGGCCACGCTGCGATATGCTGACATCTACGCTAAAATATCTCTGCCGCCCGGCCCCGGAGCTCCAACATGCCTTCACAAGCCTTCGACAGCGTTCTCAGTGGCCTGCGGTGGCGGCGGCGTGGAGCGCGACCAGGAGCATCGCAGCTACGAGCATCAATACTATCCCTGTGAAGGTCTCGAAGCCCCTCAGCAGGCCATCGGCCTCGTCTCTGCGCTTGCGGAGCAGCCTAGCGCTGGCGAAGAGTACAAGAGCTATAGCTGCTCCCAGGCTGGGTATGATTAGGGGCGGCACCCTGCCACCCCAGGGGGTCCCGGGGGGCTCCCCCAGGCCCCTCCCCTAACTAACCCCTTGTGTTATTGAACTGTGTTATTGAACCCTACCCCTGCTCTGTGCTGTTCAAAACACTTTGCATGACCCGGCTGCCGGCAGGCGGCGCTCTTATCACCCCTCCAGGCATGGTAATCCCTACGCCCCGGTGCCTTGTTATGCGCGGCTCCATAAGGGTGGGCGACGCCGCCGAGGGTGTTGACGCTATAGCGTATGTCGCTGGCCGCGAGGCCCTGGACTGGCTCCGCGGCGTGGACCCGGCCGCGTCCCGTGTGATAGAGCTGGGCGACTTCAAGGCCGGGCTCGAGGAGACCGCTCTCATCTACCGCTTGGAGGGCGTCCCCAGGCTTATTCTCTCGGGCGCTGGCGGCGAGGACGAGTGGATCGGCCACGCCGAGCGGCTCCGCGTGGCGGTGGCGGCGGCGGTAAAGCAGGCCCGGAGGCTCCGCCAGATCCGTAGGCTAGGGATAGTCGTCGAGAAGGGGCTCCTCGAGAAGGCCGCCAGCGAGGGCCGTGGCGAGAGGTGGGCCGTGGAGCAGGCCCTCATAGCCGCCGACATGGCCAACTACGTCTACAGCCTCCATGGACGCGGCGACCGCCCCCACGTGCTGGACGAGATCCGGATCGGGCCCGGCGACGAGAAGGCCCTCGAGAGTGCCAGCGCGATCGCCGAGGGCGTGAGGCTGGCCAGAGACCTGGCCAACGCGCCGGCCAACATAATGGGGCCGGACGGCCTCGAGGACGCCGCGAGAGAGCTGGCCAAGAGGCTAGGCCTCGGGATAAGAGTGCTCCACCGCGGCGAGCTGGAGAGCCTCGGCATGGGCGGGATACTGGCCGTCGGAAGCGGCAGCGACAAGGAGCCCAGGCTCATAGTGCTCGAGTACCACGGCGGCGGCCGCAGGGTAGCAGTAGTGGGCAAGGCGGTGGCCTTCGACTCCGGCGGCCTCGACCTCAAGCCCTCCCAGTACATGCTGGAGATGAAGTACGATAAGAGCGGCGGCGCGGCAGCCATGGGCATCATAGCCGCTGCCGCCAGGCTCCGCCTCCCCGTAGAACTCGTAGCCCTGATCCCCGCCGTGGAGAACATGCCCAGCGGCCGCTCCTACAAGCCCCTAGACGTGATAAAGATGTACAATGGCTTGACTGTCGAGGTCGGGAACACTGACGCAGAGGGAAGGCTAATACTAGCAGACGCCCTGGCATACGCGGCGGAGAAGTACAAGCCCGACGCAATGATAGACCTTGCAACCCTCACCGGGGCCGCCGTGGTGGCCTTAGGAAACCACGCAGCAGCCCTCATGTCCAACAACGAGGACCTAGCCTCAGGGATCGAGAAGGCCGCCTGGGCCGCCGGCGAGCCCGCCTGGAGGCTTCCCATGTGGCCGGTCTACGAGAAGCAGCTGGAGAGCAAGGTGGCGGACACCAATAACATAGGCGGCCGCTGGGCGGGAGCGATAACGGCAGCCAAGTTCCTGGAGAAGTTCGTCGATGGGAGGCCCTGGGCGCACCTAGACATAGCGGGCGTGGCCTGGGTGCAGGAGAAGGGACCCTGGAAGCCCTACTACCACCAAGGAGGCGCCACCGGCTGGGGCGTAAGAACAGTTGTAGAGTACCTCCGGGGCCTCTAATATCATATTATTTTATAAGCTTTGAACTTTAACAGGGCTACGGGAATCGCGGGCCCCGGCCCTAGATGTTTTACAAAAGGCCCTCCATGTAAGCGCCCAGGGCCTCCCCGGGGGCCCGTCTTAGGCATCAATCCCCGGCATCCGATACGGTATTTTGACTACTTCAGCTCCAAGGGCTTTTGCCAGCAGCTCCGTATAGTCTAGTAGCTTTAGACTCCTGGTACTCTTTGTATCATACACTATTGCCTTCACCTTTAGCCTCCTAAGCTCCTGAGAGACTCTAATTATGTCGCTTTCGATGCTGTTCGTTAGCGGAACGTTAGCCCTTCCATCAGTTATTATATGGAGCACTAGATGCGCGTTAGGCCTCTTCAGTAGGAACCCTTTGGCCTGCCTACTAGCTTCAAGCAATGCTGCAGGCAGGGGAGTAGAACCTCCTATAGTGACCTGGTTTAGAGCCTCCATGAGCTTCTTCCAGTTACGCGTAGGCTTCACAAGGGTTTGCGCATTCCTTCCCTGAAACGCTATAAGGCCTACCCATGTGCGCTCGACGTAGCTCCTACGCGTCACTCCCTCAGCTATAGATTTGGCTAGGACGAGCCTTCTCTCAGCATACATGCTGCCACTGGCATCTAGCAGAATCATGTGCAGTACCTCAGGCTCCTCACGGTACACACGGACATGTATGTCGTGGACCGATGGCCTCCTGGCTCTACGCCTTAGGGCAGCACGGAGGGTAGCATAATAGTCTACCTGGTAGCCTTCCCCGAGCCTCTCGGGCTCCCGGAGGAAGGGTATAGAGTCTACATGCCTTCCCCAGCCATAGAAGCTTACCCGGTAGCGTTGCCAGCGTACCCTTCCTCTAGGCCCTGTAGGAGCTATCGCGGCATGCTCCGGTAGATAGTAAATGCTTCTGGGGGGTTCATGGAACCAGGGATCTGCCCTAACGTCTCCAAGCCTGGCGAGAGGCGTGGCGCCGGACCCTGCACCGCTACCAATAGAGCCCGTGGTTGGCTTGCCACTGTAGTCTTCTCCGCCATCCTCTCTGCCTCCCTGCACCCTCTCGCCGCCTTTGCTTCCGTTATTCATGCTTCTGTTGTTGATTAGGGGATTTTTCCGCCCATTTTCTGGCCTATTTTTTTGCCTACCTGTATCCTGTTGCCCATCCCGGCCTAGATTCTGCAGAAGGGTTTGTAGCTTTTTCATCTTCTCCTCTGGGCTCTCAAAGGGCTGTGAACGCAGCCTATGCGGCAGCGCTAGCTCCATAGCCTTCTTTACATCCTCGATGCTTACAGTGGTCCGGCCATCGAGCGCTGCCAGAGCTTTAGCTGTCCGTGCAGTAACTATGTCTGCTCTATGCGTCCTTATTCCGAGCTTAACCGTCGTTTCTGTAATGAGGCGCAGTAGGCTTCTCGGTATCTCTACTCTGGGGAGTAGCTCCCTAGCACGCCTAATCCTCTGACGTAGCTCTGCCTCCTGCTTCTCGTACCGCTTCATGAAGCCTATAGGGTCTCGGCGAAACTCCTCAACTCTCTCGACTATCAGTGCCCTCTCCTCTGGGTCCTGTGAGGCATTAACATCAACATAGAGGCCAAAGCGGTCGAGAAGCTGAGGTCTAAGCTCGCCCTCCTCCGGGTTCATGCTGCCGACCAGTATGAAGCGTGCGGGGTGGCGGATCGAGAAGCCCTCCCTCTCCACAACATTCCAGCCAGTAGCAGCAGCGTCGAGTATGAGATCTGCTATGTGGTCGTCAAGTAGGTTGACTTCATCTATGTAGAGTATGTTACGGTTTGCCTCCGCCAGGAGCCCTGGCTTAAACACAACCTCTCCTCTCTTCAGTGCAGCATCGACATCTATGCTCCCCACGAGCCTATCAACGCTAATGTTGAGGGGCAGGTCTATAACCCTCATGGGCCTCCACTCGACTTCAAACCTCTCGCCTCTCAGCCACATCTTGTAGTGCTTGTCGCACATTTCCCTGGGGTTGAAGGGGTTACAGTTGAAGGGGCAGCCCTTAATCACCGGTATCTCTGACAGCACTTGTGCGAGGCTTCTCACAAGCGTGGTCTTCCCAGTACCCTTATCACCTACCAGCAGCACTCCCCCTACCTCAGGGTCTATGACTGCAGCCAGGAGGGCGAGCTTGGCTTTCTCCATGCCTACTATTGCTGTGAAGGGCAGGTATAACCTCCTCTCGCGCTCCTCCGGGCTGTTCAGAAGCCCCCACCTCCCCTCCTAGTTGAGCGTCTTGAAGAGAGCAGGGAGCGGGCCCACTGAAGCGCTTCTTCGGCAGGCTTCGCGCTCTCTGCCCACTCCTTAACGTCCTCGCTGGTGTAGACCCATATCTCTCCACCCTGTGCTTCACCTGACGGCGCCTCGCCCTCGAGTAGCGCCTCTACCTCGGCACGGGCCTCCCGGAGGATCCTCAGCGCCTCAGGGCTGGGCCTCCATAGCTTCCTCTCCACAGCCTCTGCTAGACGGCGTGTTATCTCCTCGAGCGCATACGGGTTAGCCTTCTTCATCCATTCCCTGTTGGTCTTGTCTCCTAGGTACGTGTATGTTATCTGGTCCCACACCCTGTCGGGGACAGCGTGTGTCGTCGCATGCCAGCCGTAGAGGTTCTGTATCTTCTTCATTATCTCGTATGCTCCTCTGTACCCGTGCCTCTTCATGCCCTCGATCCATCGTGGGTTTAGGAGCTTGCCGTAGGTTACACGTAGCAGCTCATCCTTTACCTCACGTATCTTGGGGCGTAAGGGTTCACGGGTATCGACAACCATGTTTAGCGGCTCACGCCCTCGGACAACCTTGACGAGGGCGTGCAAGCCGCCCTGATGTGAGAAGTAGGAGCAGCAGTTCAGCGGGTCATGCTCATCGCTTATATGGTTTCTCGCCACTACGTCTATGCGTGAAACCTGTAGGACTAGGGCCTTAGCTGCAGCTGGATGAGACTTGCCCCAAGTCCTCCGCGTATACGGGTGGCTGCTCCACTGAACCCACACCTTTGCTAGGTCTCTCTCGTCGCGCCATGCGGAGGCGAATATAGCATAGTTGACTCCTGTGCCATAGGCTCCGGGTGGCGCAGCCCATACGCGTGCACGGGCAAGTTCTCTAGCATCTTCTTCGCCTACACCCTCCCTTCTCAGCCTTTCAAGGAACTCGAGATAATGCTTGCGTGGATAATTAAGCTCAAGCGGCTCATCTAGATTAACAACTTTCTCTACAGCCTCATCTATCAAGCTCACATAGTTTGGCAGCGTGTCGCGTACTATACCGCTTATCCTCACGAAGACGTCTACCCGTGGCCTACCAAGCTCTTTGAGCGGTATGACCTCCACACCCTTCACTCTGCCGCTAGCATCCCATACAGGACGCACGCCTAGCAGGTAGAGAACCCTGGCAAGCTGCTCTCCGTCAGCCTTGTAGCCGTCAATGCTCCACAATACTTCACCCATGGTTTCGGGGTAGCGGCCTAGCCTCCTCCTAGCCTCCTCTAGAAGCTTCTTAGCCGTTTCAACGCCTATCCTCCACGCGGCACGTGTGGGAAGAGCCTCTGGGTCTACGGCGTAGAAGTTCCTGCCCGTGGGTAGCACATTTATCTTGCCGCGGGTTATGGCTCCCGAGGGGCCTGGCGGCACAAAGCCTCCAGAGAGCCCGCTGAGTAGGCCCTCTATCTCGTGCCTACCGCTCTCCCGGTACAGCCTAGCAATTAGGAGTGCCTTCCTGAAAGCGTTTAAGGCTTGTCTGGTCTCCTCCCCTAAGGGCTTCTGAAGCTGGACTAACTCTGTCAAATCTTCACCCCCTCCCCGCGCGCAGCCTCAGCCACAAGGTCTTGGAGAAGATTGAAAGAAAGCATGTCAGGATCTATATCCTTTGACAAGAGTTTCTCGAGGACCCTAACAGCTATACTGTGGAGGATCTCTCTAGCCTTCCTGTTGCTAACCCCCAGCTTCTTGCAGAACTCGCTGGGCTTCGACACTATCTTGTCGTAGTCTAGGCCGAGTAGTGTTGCCACTGCCCTCTCTATTGATATCCACTCGCCAGTGTCCCAGGACATTATAGCTGCTACATGCTCTGCAAGCTTTTCAGGATCTGAAGGCGTTTCACCAAAGACGTGGAGCCCGTTCTCGACGGTACTTCCTCTTGTCTCGTCCAGGAACTCATGAAGCCTCTCAGTGATCTTATCAGGGCTCCCTTTGCCTACATCGATGCCACGCTCTCGAGCTTTCTCAACAATCTGCTCAAAGATTACTTTTGCACGGGCCTCCTCGCCTAGGCTTTTTGCACGGCTGTACTCCTCCAGGAGCTCGTCAAGCTCCTCAAGAGCTGTGTCAGCCTTCATGTACGGCGGGTGGGCATGGTCTATTATCACCGCGTAGCCTCTCCTCTTAGCCATGACACCCTCCATGGGGTTTGTCACATTGTATATGTAGAGGAAGGGTATGTCGTCAACTGTTATCTCTGGCCAGCAGTAGGGCGAAAGCCCGACACCCTTGCCTGGGCGGAACTCAAGATACCCATGCGTCCCCCAATGTATCATCACGTCTGCGCGGAAGATCCTGGTCACCCACCGGTAGGCTGCCAGCCACTGGTGCGGGGGAGGGATAGTGGGGTTGTGGAGTATCTTGCAGACCCTCCCATCGCATAGGGCGCCGGCGCAGCCAAACTTCGGCTGCGGCATGATAACTATGTTGCCGAAACGTATGCCGGGTATTACGAACTTCCCGTTGTACACCGCGCCGGCGAATAGCCTCTTAACCTTGCCGCTTAGGATGTCACGGGGATCACCCCACCACTTAAGCATAACCTTCCTAGCCTCCTCTGGAAGCTCCATGAACCACTTCATGTATGTGTCGAGGTCAACCATGTCAAGGTATCCTCCCCGCCTAACTATTTCCTCGACGGGGGTCCAGCGGAACTCGCTCGTAGCCCTCCTCTCGAGTATCAAGTGGATTAGCTCGTCTCCCGTTTTCGGCAGCTCGCCTTCGCCAGTGTAGTAGCCTAGGCTGCGGAGACGGTGGAGGAAGCGTACAAGGCTCTCAGGCACATCGAGCCCGAACCCGACTCCTATCGATGCCTCAAGCTGCCTACATGGGGGATTATTGAGTATTATGGCTATCCGCCTCTCGCTGGGCTTCTTCCTGCGCAGGATCACCCAGCGCTTAACCCTCCTAGCTATGAGCCTGACGTGAGGCTCATAGGGTATGTGCTTCCTGTAATCGGAGACCCTAGTCGATGTGCTAATGACGATGGGCTCTACTGCGCCGTCAACCTCGGGCATGATGACTTCATATACTTGTGTCAGATAGTTGACTCCCTGGGGGTTCTCGAGCCACTCGTGCTCACTCTGATACCACTCGCGGATGGGCTTAAGCACTGGGACCCCGAGGCGTTGGAGCAGCTCAACGCCTCTAACAATCCTAAACCTCTCGTCAACCGTGCTTCTTGAGTAGCTTCCATGGTCGAGGAGGAAGAAGCTAAGCATATCTATGAGCACATCTATTCTAGCCCCTTTAGCGCCTAGGAAGAAGCTGCGTATAGTGTCCTCAGCGCTGGGTCCGCCCAGCACGCTATCCCTATAGCCCTGCGTGAAGACGGGAATGACGCCAAGCCCCTCAGTCTCCAAAGCATCTATGAGCGCTTCAAGGGGTCTTCGGTTCCCGTAGAGCCAGAGGCTACGGTAGTAAAGTATGCCTATGAGAGGCTTGTCAGCCATATAATAGTCGCGTAGATAGTCGTCGATATCCTCGTAGACGCCTAGCTTTGGGTGCCACACCCCGTGCAGAGGGATCTCCCTGGGAGGCGGGGGCTCTTCTTCCACGAGACCTGCCAGATACAAGAGATACCGGAGAAGGAGGCCCAGGTTCTCCTCGCCACCGATCCTAAAATACTTCATCGCCTGGAGCAGAGCGCCCTCCTCTCCACGGGCTAGATACGCATAGCTCTCCCCCACGGGTATCACAAACCTGGCACTCGATGATGCTATGGCCTCCTCCGCCTCTTTTGGAAGCCTATGCGTGTAGAGGAAGATTACCCTGGAGCTTCTGAGATCATCCAGGCCCTTACCCCCCTCAAGCGTGTTTGGGGAAAAGACTCTGATGAACTGGCCAGCCTCCCCCATCTCAGCTCCAAGTCTGCGCAGCAGCTCTATCACGGGGCTGTCATAGCCTATTACAAGCGTGACTAGCGAGCCCATGAACAGCCCCCCGGGCACCCTCCCCCACTCCCAAGCCACCAGAGAATATAAATCTGGTGCACCAGATTTATATTCTCTGGTGCACCTACCCCTCTGATGGAGGGTTCTCAGGTATGAGCCGGACTTGGCTAATCACGGTGGTAGCAGTACTGATTGCTGCAGGCCTTGTAGCCGGCTACGAGGTCCTCAGCCACCCCTCCACGGCGTCGAAAACTGTGGCGACAACGGTGGCCAGGACAACTGTTGCTACACCGGCTGCTACGCTTGTAAAGACCGTGGCGACCACCAGGACAGTAACAGTACCGGTAACTAGGACTGTTGTTATCGAGGAGGCTAGAAGGCCTAGACTCCTCGCCGACATCCCTATCGCGTCGAGAAGCTCGCTCCCACCCTACACCTATGTCCAGGTATCGTCATGGCGTAGCCACGCTCCATACACTTTGATAGTCTTCGCACCATCCTCAGACGAGTTCGCAGTGACAGTGACGAGATTTGTAGGAGGTAAGCCCGTTAGCGAGGTACGCGTGTTCAGCGTCGAGGGTGGAAAGGTCGCTGAGCTATGGAGGTTCAGCGTGGGGAGCGGCTATGTCCGCTCCCTCGCCTGGAGCAGTGACGGCGCAATCCTCTTCATAGGAGAGGACAGCATTGATGGGAGAGTGGTAGCGGTTAACGCGTCAACGGGCAGGATGCTCTGGAGCTATGCGACCAGTAGAGATCTTGGCAAGGGGGACCCCCGTGAGCCGAGGTGGTACTGGCCGCAAGTATATGCTATAAGGTATAGGGGTGGAAGAGTCTATGTAGCGGCTGCGGCCAAGCCACAAGCCTCCTATGGGAAGAACTCGGTAATATACTGCTTTGACGCTAAGACGGGCCAGCTGCTCTGGAGGTACCCCCCAGAGGGCTTTATAGACACACTTGTAAGCGATATAGAGTTGAGCCCTGACGGCTCATACCTAGCAGCGGCCACCTGGTACTACCGCGGCAAGGCCTGGAAGGGCGGCGACCTCCTCCTACTAGACGCTGCTACAGGGAAGCTGCTTGCCAGGTTCCGGCCCAGCCCACGCCCACCATTCCGCTGGTGCGGCAGCTGGAACGGATTAGGCTGGCTCGACAATACAACCATAGCTTATGTGACAGACGTCGGCATCATCCATATACTACAGGCGCCCAATCTCACCGAGAAGGCCGAGATCAACGTGACTAATCCCTTGCCGGTCCTTGTCATCCCCAAGGGAAGCAATACTACTGAGGAGGGCTATGCCTACGTGTTCAGTGGCTACAGTAAGGTCCTTAGAACACCTAACGGCCGTACACTACTCCTAGTGAGGACAAGCAACACCTACGGCGTCACAGCACTAGGTAAGAACGCTAGGCCCACCCTCAACCACCCTGACGCGAACTCCCTCTTCATATATGAATGGGTGGGAGGAAAACTGGTGCTCGTAGCAAAGTATCCCCTGCATGGTAGGCCAAACTACGAGCAGTGGGCAACTTACTCCCCTGCTAAGGGCCTCCTAGCAGTCCCAGTGGGCCACGACTATATAAGCAGAACAATGGTGTATACCGGCGTCTATGTGTTCAACCTCACAGACATCGAAGCGGTTAGGAGCGGGGAGGCATTGACATACATGGTTAAGCCGCCGAGAGACGCCGGCGTGGTCATCGGGGGAGCCATAAGCCCCGACGGCTCCAAGGTCGTGGCGGTTACTTATCCAATAAACCTGGGTACGCTAGAGAACCCGAGGTTCGTTGGCAGCTACCGCATCCTGGTATACAGCCTTGGCTAGAGTTGGGGGTAACGCGGTGCCGAGAGGCCCGGAGGGTTTTTCCTCTGGTAAGCTCCTCTGGGTAGCCGCACTCCTATCGGCCCTAGCCCTGCTCGGCAGCCTACTTGTACACGCACATGCTAAGGGGGCAGGGGGCAGCCCCCCTGTAAGCCTTGTAGTCGAGCTACCCCCGGGCCAGAAGCATTACAGCAATACTTCTCTCAAACTACCCCTGCCGGGTAGCTACATCTTCTGGCTCATAGTGGAGTCCAATACGGGTAGACTCGTCAGATACAAACTCGACTTGAAGGTGGAGGGTGATGCAAGCCTAGAGAAGCTATCCGGCCCCCTTGAAGGCGTGCTGCAAGGCTACGGGGATAGAGCCATACTATATGGGCTCATCGAGGCTGGTAGCGGAGGCTTCAAGCTGATTGCCCGGCTCCAAGCCCAGAACCGCACCCGCAGCATAGCCCTCCACGTAGCTAATGTAGAGCTTAAGGCGGGTTTTAGCAGTGTCTACCTTCCTGTAGACTATCTGGGTGTGAGGGATCCACGGAGAGAGCCTTTCACCCTTGTAGAGTCCTACCCCTCGCCCCTGCGTAAGCTGCTGGGCGTGGGGGAGAACATTCTCCTCGGCTACATGCGTGTTTGCGTCAGGTCGAGTATGCCGGGCAGCTTCCTGGTCCTCGGCCGCGTATACGACTCTAAAGGCCGCCCTGCTCCAGTGGCGAGTACGGTCATAACTCCGGGAGCGGGCTCCCCCTACATAAGATCCATGGTGGTGGTTAACAGCACTGCTGGAAGGAATGAATATCATGGCTGTATTGTGGTCCCCCTATGGTCTCTAGCGGAAGTGATACCGCCTGGAAGGTATCGCCTCACGCTGGGACTATATCTGCCCGGGTCTGCTAGGCCTCTAGCCACCTACAGCCATGACGTGATTGTAAGGCTGCTATATCACGGTGACATAGTTACTGCTCTCGCGGCAACTCTTACAGGTGCCCTAGTGCTTGTCCCCCTCGCGAGGGTGAAGGATAGCAGGAGGATAGCCTATATGGCTCTTACGGGTGCTTCTCTCACCGCCCTTGTACGGATCATCGGGGGTATCCTCCTCCGTCTCTCGCAAGTGCTGGGGCCCTTCGACTGGATAGTCTATGGCCCGGTAACCAGTGGGCTTTACTATGGCCTGCTGGCGGCCTGTCTTGCCGCGACAGGTGATTGGGTGGTCACGGCAGGCGCTGTGCTTGTTGAGTGGCTGCTTTCATCGCTCATACTCAGCCCCGGCAATATAGTGCTCAGTAGCCTCTGGGTGCTCACGACGCTTTCCGTGGTAGCTCTAGCGGGGTATGCAGCCCTACGTACTCGTCTAGGCCTGCTCCCCATTTACTTCGGCCTCGCGAAGATCCTCGACAGCTACGTTGACATAAACCTGTACGCATTCATATACAGGCTATACTATGCGCACTGGTATGTTGCAGCATACAGTCTTGGAATGGGGTTCTACGCCTCCCTTGGCACACTCCTCGCACTGAGAATGGTGCGTGGCCATGCTGGAGGCACAGGTTAGACGGGTCACGTATCCAGGGGGTAGGGTGGCTGTCGAGAACGTCCATGTAAGCCTAGAGCCTGGCGAGGTGTTGCTGGTCGTAGGGCCCAGTGGCTCTGGGAAGAGCACCCTTCTCAAAACCATAGCAGGAGTGATACCCTTCATAGAGGATGCTCATCTACATGGAAGCATACTCGTACATGGTGAAAGCATTGAAGGCCTGCCGCCGGGGCGCAGGCCGGTAGCATACATGCCCCAGGACCCTAGCGAGCTAGCTTTAGGGGATTACGGTGCCGAGATACTTCTCCTCTATGGCGCCAAGCCCCGCCTAGAGGTAGAGGAGCTACTGGAGCGGAGAGTATCCGAGATGAGCAGTGGGCAGCTACAAAGACTGCTCCTCTCAGCCGTCCTCGGCCAGGGGAGGAGCATAGTCCTCCTCGACGAGCCTCTTGCAAATCTTGACGTATATTCATCAAGCCTAGCATATAGGACCGTCAAGGAAGTCGCAGGGGAAGGAGGGTCTGTTATAGTCGCTGAGCACCGCGTCTCAAAGCTTGCTGGGCTCGCCGACAAGATCCTTGTGCTCGGTAAGGATGGGAGGCCAGTCTACTACGGTAAAAACGTGGAGGGGGGTCTCCGGATTGCTGAGGATATCGGTGTACGCCCTGCAGACGCTACTGGAGAACAAGTAGAGATTGATGTCAGCTGCAAGAGCGTTAGTGGCTGGAAGGATGCTGTGGCCGGGCTAGAGAACGTCTACGCAGGGTACGAGGGTAGGGCCGTGCTAAAAGGCCTTAGCTTTATATGTCCTAGAGGGGCCATGGTGGCTGTTATAGGCCCCAACGGCTCGGGTAAGACGACTATGTTGAGGCTGCTTGCTGGAGTGGCCAAGCCCTGGAGGGGCCGTGTCTACTACGCATGGGGGCGCTGGGACTGGAGGATGATAGGCTACGCCCCCGCCTCGCCCTGGCTATCCTTTCTGGAAGACACGGTGTTCGACGAGGTAGCTGTGGCTGCCCGCAGGGCTGGAAGCTCCTCGTTCAGGGAGGACGCCTTAGAGGTGTTAAAGCTGCTTGGGCTACAAGAGTACCTAGGAGAGAAGCCATGGAGGCTTAGTGGAGGCGAGATGGTCAGGCTTGCTGTGGCACGAGCTGTTGTGAAGAAGCCTAGGCTGCTTCTCCTCGACGAACCTCTCCGAGGCCAGGATAGGAGAAGCGCTGAGGTTGTCCTAGAGGCGGCTCGGCTTGTAGCCCGCAGCGGAGGTTGCTCAGTAGTAGTAACCCACGACCTGGAGTTTCTCCGGGAATTCGACCTCATCTACAGGGTTGATAGGGGGTGCTACATGGTTGGCTGAGAGGCTTCTAAAACTCTCACGGGACTATGTGAGGCGCAGTAGAGGTCCCCTCTCCAGGCTTAGGCCTGGAACAAGACTCGCCTACGTCTTCCTCGTATCGGTGTCAAGCATGGTCTTCGGTAGGATTGAGGTGCTTGTAGCCCTGGCAACAGCCAGTATAGTATTCTTCCTGCTCTCGGGCCCCAGTCTGCGCAAGCTCCTCTCTGTATCCCTCCTAGCCGCGGCGGTGGTTTGGAGCATTGTGCTTGCCCAGGCTCTCTTCTACCAAGGCTCGCCTAGAACACCTATAGCGGTCTTAGTGCCGTCGACTACACCCATTATAGGCAGGTTTACGGGTGGCATATACATATACTATGAGGGGCTAGGCTACGGCTTCCGCCAGAGCCTGCGAGCGCTAGCAGGCCTATATGCAGGCGCGGGCCTGGCATCGTCAACGAGCATTATGGACATCTATGCTCTCCTGGCCAGGCATCCTAGGCTTCTCGCAGCGCTTCTAGCTGGGCTCCGTGGCCTCGAGAAGCTTCTCGACGAGCTGGAAGAAGGGCTAGCCTCTCTAAAGCTTACAGGTGCGCGTCTAGGCTTCTCGAGGCTCCACAAGCTCATCCCATTGATTGTAAGACGCATAGAGGCTGGAGCTACATCAACCGCCCTAGCCTTAGAGTATTCATCTCCCGTCCGAGTAGCTGAGGGCTGGGGCATAGTAGCCCTGATGCTCTTCGGGCTAGCATCTCTCCTCATGGTGCTTTACGTGCTCTATCTCCTCTACTCCGCTGGGGTGCTCTACAGCCCCTTCCTACAAGAGCTCTATGAGTGGCTAAGGCTCTGGTTCTCATAGCATAGTGTGGCCTATGCACTGGAGCATTTCTCCGGAGGGGCAGCATGCTGCAATATAATGGGTGGAAATGTGCAGCCATACCACACTCCAGCTAAGAGGAAAGCGGACTCGGGAAAGCTAGGGGCAGGCAGGGCCCAGCTCCTCTCAGTAGCGGGGCTCCTTCTTGAGCCATGAACTTATAGCCGCACCAGGCTGAAAAAGCTTAAGCAATGGCCGTAGCTTATGTGGAGGATTATGGCACACTCTACACGCTATAGGCGTTAAACCTGTCGAGGCTGCTGAGATAGATTACGACAAGTATTCCATCTGCACTTGTCACTCTTCAGAACAATGCTGCCAGGGCTATGCTCCCCCATAGCACGGTCCTCGGAATCATGAAGGCCAGGTATTTATGCAGCGGCGACACCATTAATGCGGGTGCACCACAGGCTCCCGGGGGGTGCACTTGGGGAGGCTTAAGGTTCTACTAATATCTACTGTTATCAGCGGTGACTTGAAGAGAGCGATTAAAGATGTTAGCAGCTATGTGGATGTTAAACTGCTGTATTCTCACCAGTTGCCGAGCTATAGCAGGGAGGATCTCCAGAGACTCGTTGACTGGGCAGACGTAATCCTGATAGATGTCAGGGGCGACCCCGGTGTACTCAGCGAAATAGACTATAAAGAGAAGGACGTAGTTTACCTGGTTGGCGGCTCGCCAACCCTAATGGCTAGGACGAAGCTTGGAAGATTTAGAATGCCTGCGAAAGCTGCGTCCATAGCAGTCAGTAGCCCTGAATCTATGGTTGCAAAGATAAAGAGGATGGAAAGGATTATTGAAAGCCTTGGAAGAATTATTCCCTTCGGCGCTCTAAGAGATGCAAGGGACTATGTGAGGCTGGTAAAGTACTGGGCTAATGGGGGCTATGAGAACTACAAGAACATGTTTCTCCTCCTAGCCCGGAGAGCTGGAGCCAGAGTAGAAGTTAGAGAGCCCATCGAGTTCCAGGAGTATGGGCTATACCATCCGGTTCACGGCTTCAACTACAATCCTATAATCGATCCAAGTAAGCCGACAGTAGGCATACTCTTCTATGGCGGAATGCACTTCGGGCAATGCGCCAAAACGCTTGAAGAGCTTGTAAAACGGCTCGAAGAGATGAATATAAATGTTATACCCGCCTATACAGACGGTATACTCGCGCTAAAACCTGTTGAAAAATTCTTCACTGGTGTCGATGCGATAATAAGCCTTCTCTGGTTCAGACTGAACGGCGGCCCCTATGGTGGAGACCCAAGGCCCACTGTCGAGCTATTGAAGAGGCTTAAGGCTAAGCTATTCACCCCCGTAATGATGTATAACCAAAAGATAGAGGACTGGAGGAAAAGCGAGAGAGGGTTAAACGCACTCACAACGGTAACTGCTGTGACCCTCCCTGAGATGGACGGCGGCGTCGAGCCTATACCCCTGGGCGGGGTTAAGGGTGACGAAGTTGTCCCTATCGATGACAGAGTGGATAAGGTTGCTAGAAGGGTTGCTAGGTGGCTAGAACTCCGGAGGAAGCCCAACCATGAGAAGAGAATAGCGATAATAATATACAATTACCCGCCGGGCGAGGAGAATCTAGGCAACGCAGCTTACCTTGACACCTTCAAGAGCGTAGAGAGAATACTAGAGGAGCTTAGAAGGGAGGGCTACCAGGTCCCAGAAGTTAAAGACCTCAAGAAAATGTTTATTGAGAAGAAGCTCTTCAACCCAACAATTTATCCTCCCGAGAAGATTGACTGCCCGAGAATGAGCGTCAAAGAGTATCTGAAGTACTTCAACGAGCTACCGGAGGATGTCAGAAGAGAGGTGGTAAGATACTGGGGCGAGCCACCTGGCGAAATAATGGTAGATGACAAGGGTATATTAATACCCGGGGTTGTGCTTGGGAACGTGTTCATAGGCGTCCAGCCATCAAGACCGCCACTAGCCAGGGAAGAGGACGTCTACCATGCAATCCATGACCCGACTAGGCCCCCCCACCACCAGTACCTAGCCTTCTACTTCTGGCTTCAAAGAGTGTTCAAGGCGGATGCCGTCATCCATGTAGGAACTCATGGTACAGCCGAGTTCATGAAGGGGAAGGAGGTTGGCCTCTCCTCTAGGTGTTTCCCAGACATACTGATAGGTGACATGCCTAGCTTGTACATATATCATGTCGTCAACACGTCTGAGGCCACGCTAGCCAAGAGGAGACTCTATGCGACACTTATAAGTTACAACTCGCCTCCCTATACAACCGCAGATCTCTACGAGGACTATGCAAGGCTAGAGGGATATCTCGACGAGTACCGTGAGGCATTGAGCAGCGGAGACAGAGCTAGGGCAGAGATCGCAAAGAGGAAGGCCCTTGAGCTAGCGAGGAAGCTTCACCTAGGCGAAGACCTTGAGGAGGTTGAGGCGAAGCTATATGAGTATAAGCGCTCAATAATACCTAAGGGCCTACACGTTCTCGGCCAGAAATACAGCCTAGAAGAACTCGAAGACTTCATAGTGCTTCTCGCAAGGTATGACAG
Source organism: Pyrodictium brockii (assembly GCF_055379715.1). Lineage (NCBI taxonomy): Archaea > Thermoproteati > Thermoproteota > Thermoprotei > Desulfurococcales > Pyrodictiaceae > Pyrodictium > Pyrodictium brockii. The sequence goes on along the minus strand of NZ_AP042401.1, from coordinate 599,648 downwards.
AGGAGAGATAAAGTCGCTCAACAGACTAATATGTGAGGACAAGGGGTGGAGCTACGAAGAGGTTTTGAAGGATCCAAGGAGGCTTAGAGAGGTGGACAGGGAGGCTCGGCAAATAGTCCAGAAGTTCCTTAAAGGTGAGAAAGTCCCAGCAAGGTATGAGAAGACACTGAGATACAGCCTCGAGATCGCCAAGAAATATGCAGATAATTCTCTCGAGATAAAGAACCTGCTAGAGGGCCTAAAAGGTAATTACATCGAGCCATCGCCTGGCGGAGATGTGATAAGGAATCCTGAGGCTTTGCCGACCGGGAGAAACATCTACCAATTCGACCCGCTAAAAGTGCCGACGGAGGCTGCAACAGAGAGGGGCAGATACATTGCAAGAGAGACTCTGAGAAAGTACTTTGAGAAGCATGGAAGATATCCCGAGAGCGTTGGGGTAGTGCTATGGGGCTTTGAGACGGCTAAGACCTATGGCGAGACCGTTGCACAGATATTTGAGTATCTGGGGGTTGAGGTTATCCACAAATCGCCCTGGGAGAAGGAGCTCAGAGTCATACCCCTCAGCGAGCTTGGCCACCCACGTATAGATGTCGTGGTCACAATATGCGGGTTCTTCAGGGAAATGTTTCCAAACGTGATGGCTTTGATAGATAGGGCCGTGAAGCTTGTCGCGGAGCTCGATGAACCCGAGGAGCTCAACTTTGTCAAGAAGCATGTAAAGGAGCTTAGAGGCTTTGGAAGTCTCGCAAAGGTAAGAATCTTCGGGCCGAGAGCAACAGAGTATGGCACTAGGATGCTCCAGCTAGTCGAAGACAGCGCCTGGAAAGATGAGGCAGACTTAGCTGAGGCCTACATGGAATCAATGAGCTACGCGTATGGTGAAGGCATATACTCTCAAAAGGCGAGGCAACTATTCGAAGACCTGCTAAAGAGGGTCGACATGGTTACACAAGTCAGAGACTCACAAGACTATGAGATTACGGATCTAGACCACTACTACGAGTTCTTCGGCGGCTTAGCGAAGTCCGTTGAGCAGCTAAGAGGGAAGAAGCCAGAGATGCTGATAGCCGACACAACCGGGGAGATGGTGAAGGTCGAAGACGTTAGAGAGACGATAACAAGGGGGACAATAACGAGAACTTTAAACCCGAAGTGGATAGAAGCTATGCTGAAACACGGGTTCCACGGAGCCCAGAAGATAGCTGATAGAGTAGAGTATCTCCTTGGCCTAGCTGCGACTACCGGGGCGGTCGAGAACTGGGTCTGGGACAAGGTTGCTGAGCGCTTTGTGCTCGATGAAAACCTCTTCGAGAGGATAAAGAGCAGCAACCCATATGCAGCAAAGAAGATCCTAGAGAGGCTTCTTGAGGCAAGCGAAAGAGGTTACTGGAAGGCGGACAGGAAGGTGCTTAAAAAGATAAAAGAGAGGTATATGGAGCTTGACGCGATGCTTGAGGAGGAAGCTTAGAGGCTCCTTTATGCTGCGAGCCTCATTCCTGCAGGGCTCCGCCGCATCACGCTTTTAGGGCCTGGCCGTAGTGCACCACGAGGTACTCCTGTCCTCCGCTCCACTCTTTTCGTAGTCAACGGCTATAGGATGCTGTTTGATGCTAGGGCTTCAGCAGCTCCGAGCCCGCCCGGGCCAGCTCGCTCAGGGTGCGGCGGCTCTCGGCCTGGAGCCTGGAGCTGGAGAGGAGGCGGCGGCTCAGCCTGGAGGCGAGCCTGAGGACCTCGCGCAGCATCTCCACCTCCGGGCCCTCGTAGCCCAGCTCCCCGGCTCGCCGCAGCAGCTTGGCCGCCAGCTCCAGCTCGTTGAAGGCTAGCATCCTCAGCCGGGCAAGGTCCTGCCGGGCCAGCCTCGGCTTGGCCGCCAGCCGGCGCAGCTCCTCGAGCACGCCCTCGGGGTCTATGCTGGCTATCTGTATCCGGAGCAGCTCCGTCTCCGGGTCGAGCTCCTCGTCCTCCTCCCCCGCGGGCTCGGCGGCTTCGACGCCCCGGTCGTAGGCCTCCAGCGCCTCCACCACCGCGTCCAGGTCTAGGAACCTCCACCAGTGCTGGTTGCTGCTCCGGTAGCTCGTCTCGATGACCCCGTAGCCCCGCTCCAGGGCGCGGAGGAGCATTGAGGGGTTATAGTCTATCCCCCACGCCTTGAGCCTGGCCACGACCTCGCGGTGGCTGAAGTCGCCCAGGCGGACCCCACGGCGCCCCCGGGAGGCGAGCGCAGCGTCCACAGCGGCGCGGAGCACGGCGTAGCCTCTCTCACCGTACTCCGCGAGAAACTCCAGCACCCTCTCCCTCACACCGGGCGCCGCGGGGTCCAACGGCAGACACCCCTCCTTCTCCCCGGAGCCCCCGGGGACCTTGGTATAGCTCCGGGGTAACATCTAGAAGCGGGGTACAGTCCTGGAGCCCCGCCTGGCCGAAGCCCCGGCGTATTATCAGGAGCTACCCCCGGGTAGCCCCGCCGGTGGAGGCCTGGCGGCGCCGGGAGGGGGGACCCGGGCGTCTAGGAGGCTGGGCTCTCCCCGTGGCGGCTCCTCGCTGCCTGGTAGAGCCTCCTCCCGGCCTCTAGGGCCCAGCTCCCGGCCTCCAGCCGGCCTAGCAGCCCCGGGTCCACCGCCTCGAGCCCGCCGTGGGCGGCGGCGAGCGCGGCCGCCATAGCCGCGGCGGCGTCGGCGGAGCCGGGGGCTACGGCCGCAGCGGTCCTGGCCGCCTCGAGCGGGTTGCCCGGGCTCTCCATGTAGGCGTAGAGGGCTGCAGCGAAGGGGTGGGGGTCGCCGCCCGGCACCGGGGCTAGGAGCCTCGCCGCCCTCCCCAGGGGCTCCCCTGCCAGGTCCTCGAGCCTCGCCATCAGCTCCCTGAGCACCGGGTCCCCTGCCTCGTCGGCGAGCACGCCGGCCAGCCGGCGGGGGCTTAGCCCCCGGAGCGTCTCGTAGAGGGCTATCACGTATAGCCTCGCGGCCTCCACGTCGTGGCTGCTGGTATGCGTCACGAGCGCCTGGGCCTCAGCCATGGAGGCGGCTACGCGCCTGGAGCGGTAGAAGAGGGCTATTGGCACCGCCCGCGCGGCCGCGTCCATCCTGGGCCCGTCCTGGAGGGGCTGGCGCCTCGCCTCCCACCAGGGCTTGCCCCGCCGGATCCCGTTTATCGCCGCGGCGGTGGCCGGGTGGTAGAGGCGGAGCGGGTTCTCCACGTCGGCGCGGCTGGCAAGGGCCTCCGCGTAGCCGCGGGGGTTGAAGCCGCAGTTCTCGGCGACGCTCTCGGCGAGCAGGAGCATCATCTCGGCGATGCTCCCGTAGGCGTAGAGCCCGTCAACCACTATGCCCGGCGCGCCGGGCGCCCCAGTCATGGCCACCGGGAGGCCGACCGCGTCACCCAGTACAGCTGCTAGGAGCACCTCCTGGAACAGCCTTGCAGCGCTATCCAGCGGCTCTAGGAGCGGCACTGCCTAGGCCCTATCCGTCCACGCTCAGCCGGCGGGGGCTTATCTACCCAGCCCCGCTCAACAGCCTTCTCAGCTCCACGCTGCAGAGATCCTGGGGCAGCTCCTCCACCCCAAGGGCCTCCAGCCTGGCGCGGAGCCTCCTCAGCCTCCCGAGGAGCATGGTCCTCCACACGGCAGAGGCGCCGGCTGCCGCTGCCCCGAGGGTGAAGAGGCCCTCTAGCAGCGCCTCCGCGGCCCTGGTAAGCCGGGCCGAGGGGAGAAGCAGCCCAGGCACAGCGACCACCACTATGAGTACCACAAGCGCGTTAAGCCTCTCCAGCCTTAGACTCCTCTCAACCCTCCCGAGAAAGTCTAGGGCAGCGCTCCTCCGGCAGGGGAGCGTGTAGCCCATCAATATCCCGCTGCGGTCCAAGACCAGGGAAGCCCCCAGGAATTGAGCCACTAGCGCACCGCCCAGGGGGAGTATAAATCAAGCCACCCGGCTAGCCCGCATGCATCAACGCGAGCCCGCTCAGCAGCAGCTTGACCGAGACCGCCGCGAATATTATGGCGAATAGCTGCCTCAGCCGGACTACGGCCCAGCCAGGCGTCCTAGGCACAAGCCTGGCGCCAACCACAGCACCCACTATGATGCCCACAGCTAGTAGGACTGCGTCCACCACACTAGCCGCGCCTATAGCCAGCTTCTGGGCAGAGGACACCAGCACAGCCCACACGAGCGAGGACATGGCAGTCATCACCGCTACCCCGGGCTCGGCGCCCAGCACGTATATTGAGACCGGTATCACGATGCAGGTCCCGAGCCCTAGGAACCCTGCCCCGAAGCCGTCCACGAGGCCCAGCAGGGACTTCGCCACAGCGCCTCCAGGCATGCGCCGGGCGAGCTGCCTCCCCGCGAGTACCCTGGCGCCCCTTACCGTCTCCCATACCATTCCGAACGCGGCGTAGGCGAAGACGGCGCTCAGGCTGAGCAACAGCACCCACGGCTTCCTGGCCGCCGCGGCGTAGAGGAGGTCGCCTATAGCAGCCCCGAGGGCGCCCCACGCGCCGAGGACGAGCATGGACCTCCGGTCTATCATCCTGAGCCCGGCCCGCGTGGTTATTATGCTGGCGCTTATGAGCACAGCCAACGCGGTCGTACCCACCGCGACGGGCACAGGCTCCTTAAAAATAATCATAAGCACTGCTGGAAGCATTACCGCGCAGCCGCCTAGGCCGAGGTAGCCGCCCATAATGTTTAGTACAAAGCCTATCACCGGTGCTAGGGCGAGCTGTTGGACCCCCTGCACCCTATCACCGATAGGGCATTTCCTACAGGACAGTTGCAGTTATTAATTTATCTACGTCGCATAATACGACATAATACGATATAGTGATACGATATAGTGGCGACATGGTAGCGGCAAACCGCCCAGAGCCGCTGGAGCGCGCTGCGCCGCCGCCCCGGAGAGGGCTTTAGAGGCTAGACGCCCCCAGAGGGTTGGGAGCAATGCCGCGCCAGGGCTGTATACCCTACATACAGCTAGCCATACTCATACTCCTCGAGAAGCAGGGGCCTCTATGCGGCTACGGTCTCTACAAGAGGCTACGCGCAGCCGGCCTCGACGTGAGCGAGGCCGTCGTATACACAGCCCTCTCCCGGATGTCGCAGCGCGGCCTCGTGAGAGCCGTCAGAGGCGAGAAAGATGGGAGACAGGTAGTGCTCTACGAGATAACGGAGAAGGGGGTATTCAAGCTCCGCAAGCTCTACAGCGTCTTCTGGGAGCTGAGCAGGGCTATCGAGGCGCTGGCGGAGGGGCCGGAGACCGGCGCCGGGAAGTAGTCCCCAGGCTCTATGGGGCCATGCCGGGCCTTCAGCCAGTAGCGTCGGCATTCCCCAGTCCATGGCCGGTTGCAGCAGCGCTCCATTCTAGCAAGAGAAACGCGTATAGCAAAACAATGATAGATGGAATCCACTGGCCTCCTGCAAAGGACAACCCAGGAGCATGCAATGCTCTGCGGCACTCCCGCCCCCAAGATGCTCGAGGTAGGCGCACATGGATGATAGACGTCCTGAAGGTCCTCGCCCAGCGCGGCTCCTGCCCCAGGAAGCTTCCCCTTAGGAGACTCTTCCCCGGAGGCTCCGGGGTGTAGGGCGATGGTGTGGGTCGAGGAGGGTGCAAAGCACGTAGTGCTAGTATTTAGTAGGGAGGGAGGGAGAGTCATATCCCGGGCTCTTATGAAGCTGCATGAGCTCCGGAGCCGCGATCCCAAGGTTAGCTCGAGGTTCGTGATACACGTGGTCTCGCCATTGGGAAGGGTAGAGTACATGGAGCTGTTGAGGACGCTCATCCAGAACAATATAGTCTATACGCTTTCGGTCCGGTATCATGGAGAAGACCTGGGGAGCCTGGAGGACCTCGCCAGGAAGCTGGGTGATGAAGCCGTCTATATTGTTGACTCTCATTTGCCGGAGTATATTTCTATCTTGCGAGAGCATGGTTTAAACCCTGTAGTTGTCTAGGCATAGGCCAGGACGAGGTGTGGGGTAGTGAAGGGCTTCGAGATAGTGATCTCCACAGACCGCACCATGATGAGCAACCACCACGGCAGGGAGTTCATAGGCTTCATGACCACGGGGCCTGCCATAGGGATGCCGGAGCGCGTCTGGATGTGGCTCGCAGCGCCCAAGGTTGAGACCGATGAGCTTGGCAGGCCCCGTGAGGCGCCCTACGGGCTCCGCAAGATAGAGGCAAAGCTTGTGGATGCAGGCTTCAACGCCGCTATAGTCGACCCCGACCATCTGCATAAGCACTTAGATACTATGAAGGTTCTTATGATAGGTCATCACGACTACTTCGCCTACGGGCCTCCGAGCAGTGAGTGGTGGATGATAACCGGCAAGGAGCCGGTGAATCGGAGGTCCTTCAGGAGGTTCATGGAGAGCCCGGCGGTGAGGAAGGCTAAGGAGAAAGGAGTGAAGATCATCGCCGGGGGGCCTGCGGCGTGGCAGTGGCTCTGGTCCCTCGAGGAGTGGCAGAAGTGGGGCGTGGACACGGTAATCGATGGTGAGGCCGAGAAGGTGGTAGTGGACCTCGCCGAGAGGGCTCTCAGCGGTGGGCCCCTGCCCGACTACATCTACGTAGGGCCGCAGGACAGCCCGAGCATAGAGGAGATCCCGGTGATAAAGGGCGCTAGCGTCAACGGCCTAGTGGAGATAATGAGGGGGTGCCCGAGGGGCTGCAAGTTCTGCAGCGTCACCCTCCGCCCGCTCCGCTACATGCCGTTCGACAAGATCGAGGCAGAGATAAAGGTGAACCTCAGGAACGGCGTGAAGTCTGTGATACTCCACAGCGAGGACGTGCTCCTCTATGGTGCTGATGGCGTGAAGCCTAGGCCCGAGCCTCTCATCAAGCTCCATGAGAGGGTTCGCAGGCTCGTCCCTGGCACCATAGCCTGGAGCCACGCTAGCCTGGCGGCGGTGAAGTACGCGGAGGAGAAGCACCGCCTAGTCTCGAGGATAATGAACGATATAGTGCTCACTAACCAGCGTTTCCTCGGCGTTGAGGTAGGCATCGAGACGCTGAGCCCGAGGCTAGCCAAGATAATAATGCCCGCCAAGTCCGCCCCCTATCCGGCCGAGAAATGGCCGGACGTGGTTGAGGATGCTTTCAGGATCATGCATGAGAATAACATAATCCCGGCAGGTACGCTGATACTAGGGCTCCCCGAGGAGAGGCCGGAGGATGTGGAGATGACGGCGGAGATGCTTGATAGGCTGAGGCCCTATAGGAGCCTCATAGTGCCGATGTTCTTCGTGCCGATGGGCGTGCTGAAGAACAGGGACTGGTTCAAGAGGAACCTGCTAAGGCCCGAGCACGTGGAGGTGCTTAAGAGGACGCTGCTCCACTCCCTCTACTGGGCCGAGGACATACTGAGCAAGTTCTACCTCCGGGAGCCGCACATGCTGCCGGTGAGGATGGGCATAGAGGCCTTCATAAAGTATGCCAGGAGGAAGGCTGAGAAGATGCTGCCGAAGATCGAGGCCATGCTCCGCGCCTAGCCCCCTTTTGCCCGCTCCTGCTCCGCAGTCACTATTCTTTCGGCGCCCGCCGGGGCTTCAGGGCTGAGAAGCGTGTAGGAGGGACCCACGCCTCCCGCCCGTTAGCGAGGAGAGGGGCACTTCCACCCCTGCCGGGATGTGGAGGGCTTGGAGAGCTCGCCGGCCCCTAAGAGCAGGTGGGGCGGGGCCTCGGGGGCTGCCACCTCTCAGCCGGCACTTCTCCTCGTCTTGGCCAGCGTGTCCTCAAGCCAGCGTATAGCGTTTATGTAGACCCTCACCGCCAGGTCTAGCTCCGCCAGCGTCACCTCCTCGTGCCGCGTGTGGCTCAGCTCGCTCCTTCCCGGGCCGTAGGCGGCGATGCTCCCGGCCACCCTGTAGAGTATGTTCATGTCGCTTGTCCCGGCCTTCAGCACGGGCTGGGCCCGGTAGCCCTCGGCTAGAAGGCCGCGCATCAGCGCCCTGGCGGCGGGGCTGCCCGGCCTAACGGCTACCGGTGGGAGCCAGCTGCCCGGCTTCTCCGCCCAGCAGCCCTCGGGGAGCCTCCGCCCCAGCTTCTCGAGGGCCTCCTCTAGACTCCCGCCTGGCGGTATGCGGAGGTCCACCACCAGCGTCGCCTCGTCGGCTACCACGTTGCCGCCGGAGCCACAGCTCATAGCGGTCACGGTGTAGGTATAGCCCCTCGCGGTGGCCTCGCTCAGCTCCTCCACCGCCTGGTAGGCCTCCACCACGAGGCTGCAGGCGCTCCTGTAGAGCCAGCTGCTGCTCGCGTGCCCCGGCTCGCCGAGGCAGTGGACCCGGAGCCTGGCGCCGCCGCGGTAGCCTATAGCCACCTTAGTCGTGTTAGTTGGCTCCCCTATTATGACGGCGTCCGCCCTCCACCCCGTCTTCAGGAGGTGCCATGCGCCGTGGCTGGGCCCCTCCTCGCCCACGGCCGCCACGACCTCGACCACCGCCCTCCTCGGCCGGTAGAGGGAGGCGGCGGCCACCATGGCTGCCAGCGGGGCCTTAGCGTCCACAGCCCCCCGGCCCCTCACCACGCAGGGCGGGCTGGCTGGCTCGACCCAGCCTGGCACAGTGTCTATGTGGCTGACCAGCGCTATCCTGGGAGGCTCCTCGACCCGCTCCATGGGCTCAACTAGGAGCCTGGCGTTCCCCGCATCGTCTAGGTAGGCCTGGCTGTAGCCGAGCCGCCAGGCCTCCTCGACCAGCAGCCTGGCGGCGTCCCTCTCCATGAAGGTGGGGCTGTAGGCCTCGACCAGGGACTGGAGCAGCCTAGCCGCCCTGGAGCCGTAGTACACAGTCCGCCACTCCCCGCGCCAGCGCCTCCACGTCCTTCCCGGCCAGCAGGTAGGGGGGCAGGAGCCGTACCACGGTGGAGCCGGCCTTGAGGGCTAGTATCGCCTTCTCCTCCTGGAGGCAGCGGAGAACCGGGTCGGGCCGGAGCCTCAGCTCCACCCCGATCATGAGGCCCATTCCCTTCACCCTCCTAACCACCCTGGCCCCTTCCAGCATCTCCTCCAGTATGCCGCGGAGCCTTGCCCCCTTCTCCGCCGCCTGCTCCGGCACCCTCTCCTCGACGAGTACCCTGCTGGCCGCGGCCACGGCCTTCATAGCCATAGGGTTGCCGCCGTAGGTGCTGCCGTGGAAGCCCGGGGGGAGCTTCTCCGCCACCCAGCCCGGCACCGCAACCATGCTGACCGGGAAGCCTCCCCCGATGGCCTTGCCCGCGGCTAGTATGTCGGGCTCTACTCCGTAGTGCTCGTGGGCCCAGACCCTCCCGGTGCGGCCGAACCCCGTCTGGACCTCGTCGACGACCAGCAGGCAGCCCGCCTCGTCGCACCTCCTCCTAAGCTCCTTCATGAACTCGGGGGTGGCGGGGTTCACGCCGCCCTCGCCCTGTATGGGCTCCACTATCGCGGCGGCCGTGTCCTCCCCTATAGCCTTGTCAAGGTCCTCGGGGTGGTTGAACCTGGCCCTCCTGGTCCCCGGGATCAGGGGCTCGTAGCCCTTCCGGTAGAGGGGGTTGCTCGAGGTGACGGAGAGCGCACCCATCGTTCTCCCGTGGAAGCTGCCGGTGAAGTAGACTATCCCCCTCCGGCCGGTCACCCGGCGCGCTATCTTCAGCGCGAGCTCCACGGCCTCCGCGCCGCTGTTAAGCAGCGTCACGTACTCCATCCTACCAGGCAGCAGGGGGGTGAGGGCCTCGAGCATCTCCTCGAGCCACGGCCCCGCCATCCCCGGCGGCGCGACCATAACGGTGTCCAGCGCCTCGCGGAGAGCCTCCACTATCCTCGGGTGCCGGTGGCCCAGGAACGCCACCCCGTGGCCCGTGTGGGCGTCGAGGTAGCGACGGCCCTCAAGGTCCCAGATATACTGGCCCTGGGCCCTCGCGACCCGGAGCCCGCGGGGAGCGTAGAAGTGGAGGTAGCGGAGTACCAAGACCCTCTACGCCTCCCCCCTGGAGGTGGTGCCCCGGGCCTAGCGGCGGGCCAGCTCGAGGAGGTAATCCACTATCTCGGCCGCCACGTCCACCCCGGTGACCGCCACCGTGTTCTTGAACTCTGGCACCGGGTTGACCTCGTTCACCAGGTAGCCCCGCTCCGGGTCCTCGAAGAGGTCTACCCCGGCTATCTCCAGGCCCACGGCCTCCGCAGCCCGTACCGCCAGCTCGCCCAGCTCCCCCTCGACCGGCGCCGGCTCGGCCTTCCCCCCGCGCGCCGTGTTTGTGATCCAGTGGCTGGAGTACCTGTAGATAGCCGCCACGGGCCTACCACCCACCACGGTGACCCTTATGTCGCGTCCCGGCTTCCTCACATACTCCTGGATCAAGTGGACCTTCATCTCGGGCTGCGGCATGTACTCCCTATGTTCCAGGATCACACGGAGATCCTCCCAGTCGTCGGCCAGCGCCACCATCCTTCCCCAGCTCCCGTTGGTGGGCTTCACCACGACCGGGTAGCCTATCTCATCCGCGAGCCTCCCGGCAGCCTCGGAGCCGAACGCGACCCCGGTGACAGGGGTGGGAATCCCCGCGGCGCGCAGGAGAGCCAGGCTCCACACCTTGTCGTTGGCGGCGGCGGTGGCCTGGCCCCGGTTCACCACCCGCAGCCCGAGGCTCTCCAGGACAAGGCTGGAGGAAACGGCGACGTAGTGGCTCACACTCCTCTGGAGCACCACGCCCGGCAGCTTCCCGCCCAGCTCCCTGTCTCCTATAACAGCGTGAAAGCTGGAGAGATGGATGAGCGTGATATCGGCTCCCCGCTTCCTGGCGGCAGAGGCTATGGACTTCTCCTCCCACCTAGCCACCATGTACGCCATGCCTATCTTGGCCAACCCCATGCATCCTCCCATCCAGGTAGTGGGGCCGTGCAACCGCCATCCGCGGGGACAAGCCCCGGGAGGAGAGGCACCCGGCCCGCGGGCTCCGGGACCAGGCCCCTCTCCTCGGTGAAAGGCTCTGGGCGGAGCGGTGGCTTCTCCGAGGCCCCTCCCGCTACTCGCCCCAGTCCTCGCCGACGCCCTCGAAGGGCCTCAGCTCTATGCTGCCGTCATCCCTCTTGACGACCTCCAGGGTGACGCCGCAGTCGTGGTCTATCAGCTCGCCGGGCATGGCGTCGTCGGGGACCTCTACGGGGCCACCGCACACGGGGCACTTGAGTGTCGGCATACCGTGCCACCCGGGGGGAGCCGGGGCCGCGATTAGCCCTAATAATGCTGTCCCTTTTCGTGCAGTACGGATTCATCTACCGGCCTGAACGGTATCCGCACCAGCCGATAGAGTGGTGCTCCTCGTTCCCCCTGCTTGGAGGGACCGATCTAAACCGGAGCCCCGGCTAGAACCCGTCAAGGTGCACTAATTGTTGCTCTGAGCAGCTTCTGGTGCAGCCAGCGGGGCTCCGCCGTGGCTTGGTGCGGTGGGCGTACCAGACCCCTAAAACCCCCTGGCTCGGGGCTGGGCCCTGGGTGCCGCTGCCGGGATGGCCTACCGGGTCGCTGTCCTGGGGGCGTCGGGCTACACGGGAGGGGAGCTGCTCCGGCTGCTGGCCCTCCACCCCGAGGTAGAGGTTGTAGCTGCCACCTCCAGGGAGTATGCCGGCAAGCCGGTGCACTTCGTCCACTTCAATCTCCGGGGCTGGTACCGGGGGCTCCGCTTCACGCCCTTCAGCGTCGACGCGGTGCTGAAGAGCGAGGCCGATGTGGTGTTCTCGGCCCTCCCCCACGGCGTGGGGCTAGAGTACACTAAGACCTTCTACGAGTCCGGCCTCACCGTGGTGGACCTCAGTGCCGACTACCGCCTCAGGAACCCCGAGGCCTACAAGACCTGGTACGGGTTCGAGCACCCCTACCCCGACCTGCTCGAGAAGGCGGTCTACGGGCTCCCCGAGCTCCACAGGGAGGAGCTGAGAGGAGCCAGGCTGATAGCATCCCCCGGCTGCAACGCCACCGCGGCCATACTTGCGCTCGCACCTCTCGCCAAGGAGAGGCTGGTGGACCTCTCCAGGATAATAGTCGATGTGAAGGTGGGGAGCAGCGAGGGGGGCTCGAAGCCCACTAGGGGCAGCCACCACCCTGAGAGGGAGAACGCGATAAGGCCCTACGAGCCCCGGGGCCACCGGCACGCAGCCGAGGCGGAGCAGGAGTTATCCCGGCTAGCCGGCTCAGAGGTCAGGGTCTCCCTCATCCCCCACGCAGTCTCCTCGATAAGGGGCGCCCTGGCCAGCGGCCACGCCTGGCTCTTGAGAGAGGTGGAGGAGCAGACGCTGCTGCGGCTCTACGCCGGCTTCTACCGCGACAGCCCCTTTGTACGCCTGGTCCACGGCACTCCCCCGGGCTATCCCGACCCGAAGTACGTGGCCGGCAGCAATTACGCTGACGTGGGGTTCGCGCTCGAGAAGAGGCTGGGCAGGGTGACGGGCTTCGCCGCCATAGACAACCTGGTTAAGGGCGCTGCCGGCCAGGCAGTGCAGGCCTGGAACATAGCAGCAGGGCTCCCCGAGGACACGGGGCTCCGCCTGCCCCCGCTCAAGCCAGCCTAGAGAGGGAGAGGGGTGCCGGTGGAGTGGCAACCCTGGTGGTCAAGGCCGGCGGCAGAGCCCTCATGGCCAACATGGATAACATAGTAGCCTCCGTAGCCTCCGCCGCCAGGCGGGGCCACCGCCTGGTGTTCGTCCACGGGGGAGGCGACCTGGTGACGGAGTACGAGAAGAGGCTCGGCATAGAGCCCAGGTTCGTGACCAGCCCCCAGGGGGTGAGGAGCAGGTACACGACGAGGGAGGAGCTGGAGGTCTTCGTAATGGTGCTCGGCGGCCTCCTCAATAAGAGAATCTGCAGCCGGCTCGCAAGCCTGGGGGCCAGGCCGGTAGGCCTCACGGGCGTCGACGGCCTAGTGCTCCAGGCCGAGAGGAGGCGGAGGATAGTAGTCCTGGACCCCGAGACCGGGAGGAAGCGCGTCGTTGAAGGCGGCTACACCGGGAGGATAACCAGCGTAGACACGGGCTTCCTCGAGAAGCTTCTCGATAACGGCTACACTCCCGTGGTAGCCCCCATAGCCTTCGACCCCCGGGAGGCCACGCTACTCAACGTCGACGGCGACCAGGCCGCGGCGCGAATAGCGGCAGCCCTCCACGCCGACGCGCTCATAGTGCTCACCGACGTCGACGGCCTGCTCCTCGACGGGAGGCTCGTCGAGAGGCTCACAGTCAGCGAGGCCCGGAGGCTGCTGGAGGAGGGCCGAGTAGGCGCGGGGATGAACAGGAAGCTCTACGAGATAGCCCGGGCGGTCGAGGAGGGCGTAGCCCGTGCAGTGATAACCAGCGCCTCCCAGCCCGACCCGGTTCAGCGCGGGCTAGAAGGCAGAGGCACTGTCGTCGAGAAGGGCTAGGAGGCCAGGAGGGCTTCGGCCGTCCCTCGCCCACCTCACCGCCCGGGGGGGGGGGGGGGCTCGGCGGCCCATCAGGGCGGCTGCAGCCCTCCACACGGCCCCTGGGGGTGGTGCGTAGCCTACCGTTTCTCCCTAGATGTTCATCCCAATTTTATATGGGTTTATGTTCGCATCTAGGGAGTTCCACCTCGCCCATAACTCTTTCCTTAGAGTTATGGGGTCATGGGTGGCTGTCGAGCCCAACGGCACGGGGCTCCCATCCAAGATCTTATGCCCTGAGGGGCTTGGAGCACTGCCCCCATCACCCCCCAGGGTTTTCAGGTATAACATTTAAACATCAACCAATATAAACTTTCCAACAACAATCAAAAACTACACTGCCCCTGGGGGTGGAAAAGCTCCACCAGTATAGCCTCTATCATCTTCTCTGCCTCGCCTGCGAGCCTCTCCAGGTGCCCCGCCGCGGTCCTCAGCCTCTCGCTCAGCAGGAGCTGCAGGGCGTCCTCCTCGCTCAGCCCCCTGCTCTCCAGGTAGAAGAGCTGCTCCCCCGATATCCTGTACTCGGCCGCGCGGTGGCTGGCCTCCTCCACGTCGCCCGTGTCTATCTCCAGGAAGGGCATGGTGTAGCCCTTAGCCTTCTCGCCTATCACGAGCACCTCGGCCTCGAAGACTGTGCTACTGCCGCGGGCGCTCTCCTTTATGCTTGCAAGCCCCCTAGCCGACACCAGGCTCTCATCCAGCGCGAACCCGTAGACCCTCACACGGCTCCTGCTCCCAGCGCCCTGGTGGATTGTATCGGCTATCATGTCCAGCCTCTGCCTCCACCTGCCCACGGCCGCGCCGTAGTGGGTGTAGCTGGAGCCGTTGGCCAGCCTCGTCTCCTCCTCCACACGGTGCATGGCGGAGCCCAGCGCTATGGTGGCGGAGCGCAGCTCGGCACCATGCAGCACCAAGCGGCGGCCCATCAGCGCGTGGACGGCCTCCTCCGGCGCCCTCGCCAGGGTGAACAGCTCAAGCTTCGCCTTCTCCCCTACCAGCATCTCCACAGCGGTGGAGCCGCTGGAGGAGGGCCTATTGTCCAGCACCAGGCCGGCCTCAACCCCCGGCATCACTGCTACGAGTAGATGGCTGCTGGCCCAGACGCCGCGCGGCCCGCAGACTGCCACCTTGTAGACGCCGGGCTCCCGGATCTCCAGCACGTAGGCTTCCCGGAGGAACGCGTAATGTGCGGCTGTAAGCCTGCTCTCATCCGGATGCAGCATCGAGGCGAAGAACCTGGCTAGCTCGCTAGGCGCCTCCTCTAGCCTATAGACGCGGATGCCCCCGGCAGCGCCGCCCCCGCAGCCTATAGCCGCGTCATAGCCCTCCAGCCCCCTTCCAGCCCCGGCGCCGGCCCCCACTGCCTGGGGCTCGCTGAGCGCCTTCTCCAGCTTCTCCTCGAACAGCTTCCAGTCCGTATAGTACTTGGTCGTCGGGGAGTCAGCTATGTGCTGCCAGGGCAGCTTGTCGAGAAGGCTCCTAGCCCTCTCCCTAGCCTCCTCCAGGCCGGCTACAGCCTGCCTCGACACTACTGCCTCACCCTCTTCTCTACCCGGAACCCTGCGCCGACACGCGCGTCTCGCACTAGGGTGCAGCCCATGGGCCCCTCGGCCACCCTGGAAAAGGTGTGTGGGGGGTCCTGGGCCCCTGTGCCTCCAGGGGGCTCCCCGGGGCGTGTCAGCCTACGGCGCCGTACTCGCTAAACTCCAGCTCTATCACCTTAGTGAGCACGCTGAGGTACTCCAGCGGCAGGCTCTTCAGTATATCCTGTATGAAGCCCAGCACTATCAACGCCTTGACCTCGCCCTCTGTGAGCCCGCGGCTGGTCATGTAGAATAGCTGGTCCTCGCCCAGCCTGCCCACGCTGGCCTCGTGGGTTACCTCGGCAGTCGGCTCCTCTATCTCGTTCCTCGGATAGGTGTAGGACTTGCTCTTCTCGTCAAGCACTAGGCTGTCACACTCCACGTGGCTCACACTGTTGTAGGCGCCGCGGTTCACGCGGACTAGGCCCCGGTAGACTGCCAGGCCGCCGTTGCTGGAAATGCTCTTCGATACTATGACGCTCCTGGTCTCGGGTGCAGCATGTATAGCCTTGCCGCCGGTGTCCTTGATGTAGGGACCGTTAGCTATAGCCACTGACACGTTTCTGGTGGAGGCGCCGCGGCCCCTGAGGATAGTGGAGGGGTAGGTGTAGGTCATCCTGCTGCCTATACTACCCTCCAGCCATTCTACGTACGCACCCTCCTCGGCTATAGCGCGCTTGTTGTTGAAGTTGATTATATTCCTGCTCCAGTTCTGCACAGTGTAGAAGTATACCCTGGAGCCGCGGTGCGCGTACAGCTCAACCATGCCGTCGTGGAAGCTGAACTTCTTCAGCACCGGGGCGGCGCAGCCCTCTATGAACTCCAGGTAGCTGTTCTCGTCGGCCACTATGAGGGAGTGCTCGAACTGGCCCTCGAGATCGCTGCCGACGAAGAAGAACGCCTCTATCGGCTGCCTCACCTTCACCCCCGGCGGCACGTAGACGAAGGCGCCGCCGCTCCAGAGCGCGTAGTGCAGTGCAGCAAACTTGTGGTCGGCGACGGGGAAGACCCTGCCGAAGTACTGCTTCACCAGGTCGGGGTAGCGCTGCACGGCCTCCTCCAAAGGCAGTAGTATGACACCCTTCTTGCGCAGCTCCTCCTTAGCCTTGTTGAGCACGGCCTCGCTGTCGAATACAGCAGTCAACCCTGAGAGAGCCTTAGCCTCGGCCTCGGGCAGCCCCAGCTTGGCATAGTACTCCTTAATCCAGTCCGGCAGCTCATCCCAGCTCTCTACCTTCTCCGCCTTAGGCTTCACATAGGCTGCCAGCTCCTCGAGATCAATCTCCTCGATCCCCCGGACCCAGCGGGGCATTGGCAGCTTGTAGAACATCTCCAGCGCGCGGAGGCGGAGGCGACGCATCCAGTCCGGCTCCTTCTTTATCCGCGAGATCTCCTCGACAAGGCTCCTTTCAATCCTGCCGCGTATCTCGATCTCCTTCGGGTAGGGCTTCTCAATGCCCAGGAGGTCCTCGATACTACGAGCCTCGAGCACCTCCTTTATGGGCGCGGGACGCACGCTCGCCATGGGAGGCACCCCTAACCCATGAGCTTTACCACGGAGCTGTCTTGGGGCATGTGCACGGGATGGGGAGATATAGGCAAGAGCTACTTCGAGCTCAGGTAGCGCGCGTAACCCTCCTTCTCGATCCTGCGGGCCAGCTCGGGCCCGCCCTCATCAACCACGCGACCGTTCACCAGCACAACCACGTGGTTTGGCTCGACGAACTCTAGGATCCTCGCGTAGTGAGTTATGACTATTACGCCTGCGCCCTGGTCTGCCAGCTCATTTATCGCTCCCGCTATCACACGTACACCGTCCACGTCGAGGCCGCTGTCGGGCTCGTCGAGTATGGCATAGCGTGGGCGCAGGAGGAGGAGCTGCAGCATCTCAGCCCTCTTCTTCTCGCCGCCGCTGAAGCCGACGTTAACCTCCCTCTGCAACATGTCCGGGCGCAGCCCGAGCTTCACGGCCAGCTCGCTGGCCTGCTTCAGCAGCTCGGGCCTGGGAGCGCCTATCAGCCTCTCCTCCAGCCCAAACCGCCTATTGTAGGCGGCGGCTATGAAGTTTAGGAAGCGTACCCCCGGCACCTCCACCGGGTTCTGGAAGGCCAGCATCACGCCCTTACGGGCCCTCTCGTAGGTGGGCAGCTTGGTTATCGGTTCACCGTCGAGCAGTACGTCGCCCTCCCTCACCCTGTAACGCGGGTGCCCCATGATGACGCTGGCCAGCGTTGTTTTACCACTGCCGTTGGGCCCCATTAGAGCTACAATCTCCCCGGGAGAAACCTTAATGTTAACGCCGTGAAGTACTACCTTATCCCCGGGGCCTGCTGTTAGATTTCTCGTCTCCAGAGCCATCTCCGACGCACCCCACCTTTATCAGGTGTTAAAGTCGCTATTAAGCATAGCGTTGCCCAGCCCCCGCAGCGATAGAGACAAAGCGTAATCGTAGACGCGGACCGGCACGAGGGCGCTCGGGCAGCTAAGACGGGCCAGGGGCGGAGGCAGCAACACCGCGATGGGGCCCAGAGCGTGGTGCGGGGGGTGGGATTTGAACCCACGCCGGCCTACGCCAGCGGGTCTTGAGCCCGCCCCCTTCGACCTGGCTCGGGCACCCCCGCCTCCAGGATAGGCGGCCTAAGGGGGCCGGAGCCGGAAGATCCCCGCAGCGGCCGGCGCCGGGGCCCACAGCCCATGGGGAGCGTAGCGGCGTCCACCCGGCTATAAGGATTCATAGTTGCACTCCTGGGGTCTCCGGCATCCCCCGGGGGGTGCCAGGGCTGCCGAGGCCAGAGGACCTGCTCCGCATGGCCGGTGTGGGCCGGTTCCAGGTGATGGCGCTGCTGCAGGCCGCCCGCCATTATAGGCTCCGGGGCGATCTGGAGAAGGCGAAGAGCTGGGGACTAAATCGCGCCATATTCTACGCGTGGGCCAAGCACTACGGGCCCCGGGGCTGGAGGAGGGCCGCTAGGCTGGAGGAACTCCTCCGCCGCCCCAGCGGCGCGGAGGAGGGGAGAGCAGGCCGCTGCCCGGAAGGCATGGTGGAGGAGCTGGGAGAGTGCGTCGCCATCGGACCCAGGGGATGGTACTCCATCGGGGGCGAGGAACAGACACCAAGGGACTTCGACCGCGAGGTCGCCTCCAGGGCCTCCAGGGTCGTCCCCTGGGATAAGGCGTGGCAGGCCGCGCTGGAGTACGTCTCCCTTTTCCCCGAGTGGGTGCTCCGCGACCCCCAGAGGTTCTACAAACTCGTCTACGAGCCTGTGCGCGACACCTTCTTCCTCCAGCTCCTGCGCGGCGAGAAACCCCGCCCCCCTAGAAGCATTATGGAGAGGCTGGAGAGCCTCAGCAAGATGGAGGAGAAGGGGAGGCAGATGGGCCTAGACGCCTTCCTCAAGAAGCAGAAGGAGCGCCAATAGCCCCTCGGGTGTTAGCAGGCCGGACGCCTCCTAGCCTCTAGCCGTAGCCAACCACACCCCTGGGGCTCGGGCAATCCCCGCCCACCCACTGTAGCCAGAGAAGAGGGGAGGGAGGTGACAAGCGCATTGGCGGCCGAGCTGCTAGCCGTTGAGAGGAACGGGCACCGCCACGCACTCATAGAGCCGGAGCCCGGCGCCGCGGAGAGGCCCTGGAGGGAGGTCGAGGAGCTCCGGGAGAGGCTGCAGCGGCTCGAGGAGGGCTTGGCCGAGGCCGGCGTCTCGCTGAAGAGCCTGCAGAGCCAGGTTGAGGGCTACGCGGCCTCCCTAAGCCTCTACGAGCAGCGTATAGCCGACCTCGAGGCCTTCAAGCAGACCGCCTCAATGATCGGGGGCTGGAAGTCCCAGACATGCATCTATAACAGCGGCGGCGTCTGCAGGCTGTGGAGGCTCAGCCGCGAGGCCGCGGAGAGGCTCAAGACGGCGGTGGCGGAGGACAACGGCGTCTACCGGGTGAAGGTGGCGGAGGCGCCCTGGTTCTGCGGCCTCTGCCCGCTCTACCAGCGGGCCTAGCCCAGTACCACCCTCGTCCCTTTCTTCCCCTCAACCACCTGCTCCGCGTCCTCAAGCCTCCCTATCGCGGCGTAGCACTCTACGCAGCCGCTCCTAGCCCTCTCCTCAACGTACTCCACGGCCGCCTCCACCTTCGGGCCCATGCTGCCTGGAGGGAGCTTGCCCTCCTCCAGCAGCCTCCGGGCCTCGCTGACTGTGAGCCTCTCCAGCGGCCTCTGCCCGGGCCTCCCATAGTCCAGGTAGACGTAGGGGACATCGGTGAGTATGATGAGGGCCTCCGCCCCGAGCAGCTGGGCGATCAGGCTGGAGGTGTAGTCCTTATCCACCACCGCCTCCACGCCGTGGAGCCACCTCTCGCCCCGCACCACGGGGACTCCCCCACCCCCGCCGGCCACGACGACGTAGCCGGCTCGGAGCAGCGCCTCTATGGCGCCCATCTCCACCACCCCACGCGGCCGCGGGCTCGGCACAACGCGACGATACCCGCCACGGGGGTCCTTTGCGAATGCCCAGCCGGTCTCCCTAGCAGCCCTCTCCGCCTCCTCGCGGGTATAGAAGGGCCCCACCGGCTTACTCGGCCTCCTGAACGCGGGGTCGTCCCTGCCCACAAGCACCTGCGTGACCACCGTGGCCACCCTCCTCTCAAGCCCCTCTCCTCCAGCGCGTCGCCTATAGCCTGCTGGAGCATGTAGCCCAGCCAGCCCTGGGTCATAGCCACGGCCACGTCCATGGTGATAGCCCTCCCGGCTCCCCGGGGGCCAGGGCAGCTATGGGCGCACTCCAGGACCGCGCCAACCTGCGGCCCGTTGCCATGGGTCACCACGAGCCGGTAGCCCCTCTCCACAAGCCTTGCCACAGCCTCCGCCGCAGCCCTTACGTTGCGCCATTGGCTATCGAGCCCCTCCCCCTTCCTCACGAACGCGTTGCCGCCGAGAGCAACGACGAGGAGTCCCCGCACAGCCCGGCTACACCCTCCCCAGGGGTCCACAAGGAGCATGGAGGCGGAGATGGGCCCAGGGCGTGGCGCCCCGCGGCCTCCTCCATTCCCTAGGCGAGACCACCCAGTTACCTGGTTCACCTAGAATAGGTCCCGGTTAGCACAGCATAGCCCACTACGTGGCCCTTGATCCTCTCCAGCACCTCGCCGGCCCTGGCCCCAGGGCCCAGGCCAAGGCTCTCCAGATCCAGCGCGTGGAGGGCGAAAACGTAGCGGTGCGGCCGGTCGCCCCGCGGAGGACAGGGGCCGCCGTACCCGATCTCGCCGAAGTCGCTCACGCCCTGGATGCCCAGGCCCTCCACAACCGGGTCCCGGGGCACCCCCTCCGGGAGCCCGTTAAGCCCCCGGGGTATATCGTAGATCACCCAGTGGATGAACGTACCCCTGGGGGCGTCGGGGTCGTAGACTATGAGGGCGTAGCTAGCCGTTGTGGAGGGGGCCCCGCTCCACTCGAGGGCGGGGGATACGTTCTCGCCGTCGCAGGTGTAGCGGCTAGGGATCCTCTCCCCGTCGCTGAAGGCGGGGGAGGAGAGGGTGAACTGAATCCCGCTGCGTACCAGGTACTCCCGGTGACGGCGGAACAGAACCATAGCCCGGGCCTCCTCCACCCTACACCCCCGGGGGCGCTGGATAAAGCTCTACTGCAGAATGGCGGCCCGCCGGCCGCGGAAGCCGCTAGATTATGTAGGTGGTCTTCGCTAGCTCCTCCTCCTTGCCGGCCTCTATAACGAAGGCCGCCTGCCCGCCGATGTAGAACCGCGCATAGACGTGGGGTGGCTCTCCCCCGGTCAGCTCCCGGAGCACCCCGCAGCGGTTGAGCCCCTGGAGGCCTAGCTCCACTACGAAGCCGTCGCCCCGGTACCAGCCGAGGACCAGGTCGCGCCTCTCCCTGGCGGCGGGGGATGGAAGCTTCTCGAACCCCCTGGAGGCCATCTCCCTGTCCGCCTCCCTCTCCAGGGCATCCACGAACCCGAGGAACTCGTGCCCGCACGTGCCGGCGTCAGCCAGCCTCGGGTACTCCTGGTTCACCAGCCTCTGCAGCCTCCGGACCACGTGCCTCACGGCAGCCACGGGCCCCTGAAGCTGGCCCCTGGCGTCCGCAGCCCCGCCCTGCGCTCTCTGGGGTACTAGCGGAGGCATAGGTTACCAGCCCCGGGTGTCTCAGCTATAGAGTGGGGCTGGAATCCAAATAAACGGTTCCTCAGAGCCCGGGAGCAGGGCTCCTCAGCGCTCGCCGTGGCGGTGGCCCCGGAGCTGGTGGAGCGCGTGGTCCACCACACCCAGCAGGAGCTCCGCCATGAGCTTCGCGGCGTCGGGGTTGCCGGGGCTAACCACTATGAGGCGGTCGCGGAAGCTGCACGCCATGGCCCTGCTCAGCACCGCGTTGGCCACGCCCTGCTCCAGGCTGCGGCGCCGGAACTCCTCCCCCACGCCGGGGAGGACACGGTCGCAGAGCCTGGCCGCTAGGTCCGCGGAGACGTCGCGGGGGCTGGGCCCGGTGCCCCCCGTCACTAGAACCACCTCGGCCCCCTTGTAGAGGGCCTCGGCCAGCCGGTAGAGTATCTCCACTGGGTCGTTCCCGGCCACCGCGGCGTAGGCCAGCTCGTGCCCGTTCTCCGCGAGCATCCTGCGCAGCGCCGGGGTTATCCTGTCGAGCGAGGGGTCAGCCTTCACGCGGTCGCTTGTAACTACGAGGCCCCAGCGGGCCACGGCGGCCTCTCCTCCCCTGCATCCCCGAGGAGGCTCCCGGGGAGAGAAGCATTGCGGAGCGCCGGGGCCCGGCGCCTTACGCTGATAAGCCCCGGGGCGCGGGTGCCTAGTGGACACAAGTGCGGAGCCTTGCGGGGAGAGCCGCTGCTACTCCGCTGCCGGCTCCTGCTCCCATGCGCCTCCTGCAGCCCCCTCACCGGCGTGGCTGTGTACGTGGAGGACGGGAGGATAGGCTACATCGGCGACGGGCCCCCGGCGGGCGCCAAGAGGGGCGCCGTGGTGGACTGCCCCCGCTACGCCGTGGCCATGCCATGCCTCTACAACGCCCACACCCACGCCGCCATGACCCTGCTCCGCGGCTTCCACGACGACAGCGAGCTGCACGAGTGGCTGGAGAGGATGTGGCATGTGGAGAAGCGTGTCACCCCGGACGTGGCCTACCACGCCTCCCTCCTGGCAGTGGTGGAGATGGCCTCCACGGGCACCTGCGGCTTCATGGACATGTACTTCTGGCCCCATGAGACCCTTAGGGCGGCCCGGGAGCTGGGGCTGCGCGCCCGGCTAGGCCCGGTCATAATGGGCGACGTCGACCCCTACAAGGCGGTTGAAGAGGCAGTCAGGTTCGCCCGGAGCCTGCAGGGCGACCCCCTGGCGGGTGGGGTGGTGAATGTGCACAGCATCTACGCCGCCCCGCTGGAGGCGGTGCGGGAGGGCTACAGGGCGGCTGAGGAGCTCGGCGTGCCCTTCCACATCCACGTCTCGGAGACCAGGAGGGAGGTCTACGAGGCCAAGAAAAGGTTTGGGAAGTTCCCCGTGGAGCTGCTCGAGAGCCTCGGCGCCCTGGGCCCGAGGGCTGTGCTGGTGCACGCCGGCTGGATAGCCAGCTGGGAGCTGGAGGCGGTGCGCCGCGCCGGGGCTAGCCTAGTCCACTGCCCCACGAGCAACATGAAGCTGGCCACCGCGGGCAGCTTCCCCCTCTACGAGGCCATGGAGTCCGGGGTGAACGTGGCGCTCGGCACTGACGGCCCAGCCTCCAACAACAGCCTCGACATGATAAGGGAGGCGAAGACGGGGCTCCTCCTCCAGCGCCACAGCTACTGGGACACCCGCGTGAAGGCCCGCCACCTCCTGGAGGCAGCCACCCGGGGAGGAGCCCGGGCCATGGGGGTGAGGGGCGCCGGCGCCATAGAGCCCGGGGCGCCGGCGGACATACTCGTGCTCGACCTATCCAGGCCCTGGAGCCTCCCCCTGCGCGCCGACAACCTGGCCTCGGCACTGCTCTACTCCGCGGCCGGCGGCGACACCCTCTACACCATCGTAGACGGCCGGCCCGTCTACACGCCCGAGAACCGGGAGAGGCTGTGGAGCCTGGCGGAGAGGAGCGCAGAGCAGCTGAACCGGTTCCTGGAGAGGATAGGGGAGGGCCGGGACCCCGAGCCGCCCTGCAGCCCGCCCCAGGCCTGCAGCCGGTGAGAGGGGCTAGGCGCCCCGCCGCCCCGCCTGCCCGGCCCGGTAGAGGAGCCTGAGGAGATGATAGGAGGCCTCGGCCGCGGCAACAGCTTTCAGCACGTCCCAGGGCAGGAAGACGAGCACCCCGGCCCAGAGAGCCTCCGCCACAGCCCCCCGCCAGGCCATGCCACCCGCTGCCGCCAGCCAGCCGGATAGCCAGAGAGCCCCGGGGAGGTAGACTAGGGGCAGCACCAGGAGCGCACCCCGGAGGAGGGCCCGGCGGCTGTAGGGCCGGGAGAGCCTGCCCGCCACCAGGGCGGCCAGCAGGAAGCCGAGAAGGTAGCCGAAGCTCGGCGAAGCCAGGTAGCCGGGGCCCCCGCCCAGCGCGAAGACAGGTGCCCCAGCAAGCCCGGCGGCCAGGTAGGCTGCCACAGCCCTCCAAGCCCTCGGACCCAGAAGCACTATGAGCAGCGTGAGCGCGAACGTCTGGAGCGTGAACGGCACCGGGAGGCCCAGGAGCCGGAGGGAGGCGCGGGCCGAGACGGCGAGAAGACCTACCCCCACGGCGGCCTCGGCGAGGGAGACCAGCGCCGCCCTCCCCGGGCTCAGGAGGAGCCCCTCAAGCCTCACCATGCCCTGCTCAACGCTGCCCCCCGCCAGGAGCGCGGCTATACGGCTAGCCCTCTCCCCCACCGTCCAGCCCCCGGCGCCGCCCCCAGGTGCCTGCTAATTTAGCCTCCTCTATGCTCCTCCGCACCCTGGGATGCCTGCTCTTGCCCCAGGAGCCTAGCTGGCGGCAGCCCAGCCTCCACGGCGTCCGGGGGCTGGGGGCCACCGAGGCGGCGGAGGAGGCTCTCAAGGGGCTTAGGAGGCTGGTGGAGGAGGCCCGCGACGTCTGGGGGCTCCTGGAGGCCCTGGACTTCCTGGAGGCCCGTATAGCGGCCAGGCCCTTCTCCGCCCCTCTGGTCAATACCGCGCGGGGCATACTCGAGGCCCTCGCGTCGAAAGAGTATGAAAGCATAGGCGAGGCTAGGAAGAGCATAAGCGAGAGCGTCGATAGGGTGCTGGCTAGGGTCGTGGAGGAGACCGAGGCGGCTGCCGAGATAGCGGCCAGGAGGCTGGAGGATGGCGACGTTGTGCTAACCCAGGGGTATAGCAGGAGCGTCATACGGGCCCTGGAGAAGGCGGCCGCGATGGGGAAGGATATACGCGTTATAGTGGCCGAGTCAAGGCCTCTCCTGGACGGCGTGGAGGCGGCCCGGGCGCTCGCCAGGATAGGCATAGAGGTGACGCTGATAGTAGACTCGGCTATGAGGTTCATGGTGAAGGACGCCACCAGGGCGCTCATAGGAGCCGACG
Source organism: Pyrodictium brockii (assembly GCF_055379715.1). Lineage (NCBI taxonomy): Archaea > Thermoproteati > Thermoproteota > Thermoprotei > Desulfurococcales > Pyrodictiaceae > Pyrodictium > Pyrodictium brockii. Next base: position 575,151 of record NZ_AP042401.1, on the reverse strand, counting down.
CGGTGACAGCTGACGGCACGGTGATATCGAGGACCGGCGCCGGGCTCCTGGCGCTCGCGGCCAACGAGGCACGGGTGCGCCTCATCGTGGTGGCGGGCTCCTACAAGCTCTACCCCGACACGGTCTACGGCCTCTCCATAGAGACCCCCGCGCTCGGCGACGAGATAATTCCGGAGGAGCACCGGAGGCTGGGAGTCCGCGGCTACGCGCCCCTCTTCGAGCCCATCCCGCCGAACCTGGTGGACGCGCTCGCCACGGAGAAGGGCCTCGTAGCCCCCGAGGCGGTGCCCGTGCTTATACGGGAGGAGTACGGCGAGTGGCCCCCACGCCTCGAGCCCCTCGACAGGCTCTTCGCCAGGGCTAGGGAGAGGCTCAGGGAGCTAGCCAGGGCCGAGAAGAGGTGACACGTAGTGGAGCTGCCGGAGGAGGTTAGGAGGATAGCCGAGGACATAAAGGCTATGAGGATACGCGGAGCCGGCCGCATAGCGAGAGCCGCGGCCCAGACCCTCATGCTGGCGGCCGAGGCCTACAAGGGGAACAGCCTCGAAGACTTCCGGGCCTACATGGAGGAGGTGGCGAGGCTCCTGATCTCCACCCGGCCCACGGCAGTAAGCCTGCCTAACGCGGTCAACTACGTCATGCGGGCGCTCCGCGAAGGCAGGTTCCAGTCCCCCGAGGATGCCCGCAAGGCGGTAGTGGAGGCGGCCAGGGACTTCATAGAGTACTCGCTGCAGGCGGTGAGGAGGATAGGCGAGATAGGCTCGAGGCTGATCGAGACGGGGGATAGGATAATCACCCACTGCAACAGCAACGCCGTGGAGTCGATACTGGTGACCGCGTGGAGGAGTGGGAAGAGGTTCCACGTCTACGCCACCGAGACGAGGCCCAGGTTCCAGGGCTATATAACAGCGAGGAACCTGGCTAGGGAGGGTATACCCGTCACCCTTGTGCCGGACTCAGCGGTGCTAAGCGTGATGAAGTCCAGGAGGATAACCAGGGTGATAGTAGGCGCCGACACCATCGCCGCCAACGGCGCGGTGATAAACAAGATCGGCACCAGCCAGATAGCCCTCGCCGCCCACCTCCATAGGATCCCATTCATAGTGGCCACCGAGACCTACAAGTTCAGCCCCTACACGGTCGTGGGCCAGCCCGTCGAGATAGAGGAGAGGCCCCCAGAGGAGGTGCTGGAGAACCCCCCGGAGGGCGTCGTCATACGCAACCCGGCCTTCGACGCGACGCCGCCCGAGTATGTAGACATGATAGTGACCGAGAGGGGCATCATACCCCCGAAGTCGGTGGCCCTCGTGCTCTGGGAACTCTTCCGCCGCCGCCCAGCCGAGGCCGGCGGCGTGAAGGTGGAGGAGGACGCCACGGCCTAAAACCCGGGGGCTAGGCGGCCAGGTACTTCTCCAGCGCAGCTATCAGGGTATCGGCAAGCTCCCGGGGATCCATGTACTCCACTATTATCCTCAGGCTAGGGTAGCCCGGCAGGCTCGTGTCCAGCTCGTAGCCCAGCCCCTCAGCGCCTAGGAGTCCGGCTAGCCGGATAGCGTCGGCCAGCGCTCTCCCGGCAGCCTCGTCGGCCTCGCGGCTGGAGCCCGGCAGCGGCACGGTTATCACCACCGCGTAGCCCCTGCCCCCGCCGGCCTCGGCAACCTCGACCACTATGTCGCCCAGGTGTATCCTTGTAGCCTCGCCCTCCGCCTCGAAGCTGATGCCACGGTCGCGGAGGAAGCCCTGCAGCCTCTTAGCCCAGCCAGTCTTAGCCGCGTGGCCGGGTATGCCCGCCTCCTCGGCCATCCCGGCTCCACCCCCGGGGCTCAGGCCCCACGGGGGCAGTGTTAATGGATGCTCCGGTCCAGCGGCTACGGGCCCCGGCGGGCTGCAGGAGGCTGCACGATGCCCTGCGCCCAGCTGCCAGGCTGGAAGGGCGTCTACATAGTCGTCTTCGCCCTCCGCGAGGGCTACCGGGGCAGGGTGGGCTCCCGGGCCGCTGTGAGCCTCGAGCCCGGGGTCTACGCCTACCTCGGGAGCGCCTGGGGCCCCGGCGGGGTGCGTGCCAGGCTCTGCCGCCACCTCTACGGCCGCCGTGCCAGGCTCCACTGGCACATGGACTACCTAGCCGCTGCCCCGGGCTACAGGCCCCTGGGCGCGGTGGCTGTGAGGGCTCCGCGCGGCTCTGAGCCCCTGCTCGCAGCCGCGGCCTACGCCTCCAGGTGCTTTGAGCCCCTCGAGCCCGGCCTCGGGGGCACCGACGACCCCTACGGGCTCAGCCATGTGCTCCGCTGCGCTGCCCGCGACTGCCTCTCGGCGGCCCTGGGCCTCGCCTCCTCCCTGCCCGGCCTCCTGGCGGTCCATATGGCCGCCCCTGGCCTGGCCGGCCCCCGGCACTATAAGCATATTAATTCAATTTAATAGTAATTGATGGTTTGCGTGAGCGCAATGCTTAAATAAAGCCCGGCCTGTTAGCGGTGGAGCCTGGGGCCGTTGACACCCAGTAGTTCATTAAGCCTCTTCAACGCAGGCTCAGCAGCCGGGAGGCCTTGAAAACCCAAATGGGTATCCATAGGTTATTGCTCCCTGCATAGGGTCTCCTAGCGCTCCGTTACCACGGCCCCCGCGAGGCAGCCACATGTACTCCGTGGTGGGTGGTAGCCATGGCTGTGCGCGTGGTGCTGGTGGGCCAGGGTCTCGTGGCTACGCACTTCGCCGTAGGCGTGGAGAGGATAAAGAAGGGAGAGGTAGAGCCCTACGGAGTGCCCTTCGCCAAGTACAACATGGTCTACGATATAAAGGACATAGAGATCGTGGGCAGCTACGACGTGGACGAGGAGAAGGTGGGCAAGACCCTCTACGATGTAGCCATCAAGTCCGTCGGCGACATACTGCCGGTGCCCGAGACGCTCAAGAGTGTCACTGTTAGGCGCGGCATCCACCTGGGCTCCCTCGAGGGCCTGCCCTTCCGGGTCAAGGGGCTCGAGGACGAGCTGGGCTCCACCAAGGCCGCGATAGAGAGGCTTGTTGAGGAGTGGAAGCAGCTCCAGCCCGACGTGATAGTGGAGGTGGCAACCACCGAGCCAGCCAAGGCGTTTAACGACGTGAAGGCCCTCGAGGAGGCGATAGAGAGGGATGATAGGAGGAGGCTGAGCGCCAGCCACGCCTACGCATACGCCGCCTACCTCTACGCCAAGGAGACCGGGAGGAGGGTGGTCTTCGTGAACGTTATACCCAGCCCGATAGCCCGCGACGACGCGGTGGCGAAGCTCTTCGAGGAGGCCGAGAGCCTCGTGCTTGGCGACGATGGCGCCACTGGCGCGACCCCCCTGACCGCTGACCTGCTCGAGCACCTCGCGGAGAGGAACCGCTACGTGCTCAGCATAGCCCAGTTCAACATAGGCGGCAACACCGACTTCCTGGCCCTAAGTGTGCCAGAGCGCAACAAGATGAAGGAGGAGACCAAGAGCAGCATAGTAAAGGACATACTCGGCTACGATGCGCCCCACTACATCAAGCCCACCGGCTACCTGGAGCCGCTGGGCGACAAGAAGTTCGTCTCCATGCATATATGGTGGAAGACCTTCAACGGGCTGGAGGACGAGCTAGTGGTGAACATGAGGATAAACGACAGCCCCGCCCTGGCGGGCCTGCTAACCGACCTGGTGAGGATAGGTAAGGCGCTGGTGGAGAGGGGCGTCAAGGGTACAGCATACCCGGTGAACGCCTTCTTCATGAAGGATCCGGGGCCCCGCGGCGCCAGGAACATAGCCCGTATACGCGCCTACTACCAGCTGCTCGACTACCTGAGAGAGAAGGGCGTAATCAAGGCCTAAGAGCTGTTTTACTGCACGCCACCGGCTGCATCCCTCTCCTCCTGGGGCCTGCCGGTGCCTCCCCCTACCCACCTCTCACTCCCCTTGCCCACCTGTACGCAGCTCTATTTACCGGGGGCGGGGCGGCCCCTGAAGCTGGATGATGCTCTATGCGCTTCGTGTTGCGCTGCAAGCCGGGCGAGCATGGCGAGCGGCGGGAGAGAGTGGCGATAGTCGGCGCTGGCCCCGCCGGCCTCTATGCTGCCGGCTACCTCCGGTGCCGCGGCTTCAGGGTGACGGTCTATGACCAGAACCCGGAGCCCGGCGGCTTCCTAATCTTCGGCGTGCTGGACATACACATAGATAAGAATGGCGTGCGCAAGGGGATAGAGGAGCTGCGGCAGATGGGCGTAGAGTCCCGGCAGGAGACGCGGGTCGGCAGGGATGTGATGCTCGGCGACCTGATAAAAGAGTACGACGCCGTCCTCATAGCCACGGGGACGTGGAGGAGCAGGAGGCTCCGAATACCCGGCTCGGAGCAGGAGGGAGTGCTGCCAGCCATGGAGTGGATAGTGGGCTACCACATGTGGCGCTACGGCTATAGGGCTGAGAGGCCGCCGGTGGGCCGCCGCGTGGTGGTGGTGGGCGGCGGGCTGACAGCGGTCGACACGGTCCATGTAGCCAAGTGGCTCGGCGCCGAGGAGATACACCTGGTCTACCGGCGCACCCGCCGCTACGCCCCCGCCGGGGAGAAGGGGTTCCGGGAGGCCGAGGAGGCAGGCGCCATAGTACACGAGCTCGTCACGCCCGTCGAGTACCTGGGCAGCGGGGGCCGTGTCGCAGCGGTGAGGCTGCAGCGTATGCGGCTCGTGGAGCAGCCGGGGGAGAAGAGGCCCAGACCCGTCCCGGTGCCCGGCGAGTACATTACGATAGAGGCGGACATGGTGCTGGAGGCTGTGGGGCTCATACCGACACCCCCGTTCAATGGGGGAGACTACGGGATAAGGCTGAGAAGCAACGGCACCATAGACGTCGACGAGTACAAGAGGACCACCAGGGAGCCAGTGTTCGCCGCGGGAGACGTGGCCCACGGGCCCAGCCTGATAGGTCCTGCTATGAAGAGCGGGCTTGAGGCGGCGGAGGCTATCGAGAAGTACCTCAACGGGGAGATAGGCTGGAGGACTGACGTCTAGCCCTTTCCCCCGCCCCTCCTCTTTCCGGCCTCCTTGCCGGACGGCCTCCCCTTCCTCAAGTATCTATACGCGCCCAGGGGAGCGGGTTCCCGCACCTCCGTCCTCCTAGCCAGCACCCACAGCGCCACCACTGTGGCCAGCATGCCGGTAAGCACCGCCGTCCTCGTAACGTCGAAGCTAGTGCCCATGAGTGCCAGTGTGCCTATGAGGTCTCTCGCCACGGCTATCGTTATCGCCTCGAAGAGTATGTCCATTCTGAAGCGCCCCTCTATGAGGCTCCCTACCACTGTGCGCGTGAGGTCTATGAAGACGAATATGAGGAGTATCCTCTCAACCGCCTCGTTGTATATGAAGCCGTGCACGAGCACTGTGTAGAAGAAGTCGGCTATGGCTAGGGAGGTCGCGGTTACGAGCGCCGCTAGGGCTGCAATCTCGAAGGCCTCATATATCTCCGCGATAATGTGTACAAGCCTGCTTTCGCGGGTCTTCTCCTCGTCTTCAGCGTCGCAGCCGGTCACGGCTCAGCCGGGCACCCTCACGGCTGGTGCAAGCTGCTTGGAGGATTTTATGCCTGGTGCCTAGAGGAGTTTCACGGGGATGAAGCCGTGGAGTCCGGGCTCGTTGTGGTGTTCGTGACCGCGCCCCGCGGCAAGGGGGCTGAGATAGCGCGCCGGCTTCTCGGAGAGCGGCTCGCCGCCTGCGTCAACGTGGGGAGCGTGAGGAGCATGTACTGGTGGGAGGGGAGGATCGAGGAGGATGAGGAGGAGCTGCTCGTTATAAAGACCACTGTCTCGAGGCTGGAGGAGCTTATTGAGCGCGTGAAGGAGATCCACCCGTATAGCGTGCCCGAGGTTATAGCTCTCCCCGTCATCGCGTGCCTGGGTGACTACTGTCGCTGGGCCCGCAGCGAGACCAAGCCTCAGAGAAATGCTTAAATACCCCCAGCTGCTGTGGCCGGGTAGGACATGGAGCCGCGTGGCTGGGCCCGTAGCTCAGCCTGGTAGAGCGGCGGGCTCTTAACCCGTAGACCAGCGGGCCTTCGGCCTGGCTGGGCGGAGGTCCCGGGTTCGAATCCCGGCGGGCCCGCCACACCTACGCCGGGATCCACTACCCCCTCCTCCTACCCTTCCACGTGGGCTTGCCTCCCGGCGCACGTCCCTACGCTCCTAGCATGCTCCAGCGCCTCGCCCTATTCCTCCCGGAGGGTTGCCCGGGTCTTGCAAGAGCCCAGGATCTACCCGAACGAGTGCGTCAGGAAGATAGTAGCATTCATACCCGAGGGCCATCTCCACGCCAGGTTCCTCCTGGACCTCGGCGACCAGGTCATAGTGCTCCACGAGGCAGTCGTGGCCGCGCTTGTGAGAGCCTACGCCATGGTTGCCGCTCACCCGGCGCGGCGGGCGGTGGAGCTGGAGGCCAGGCGGCTCGGAAGGGGCGAGAGGAAGCCTGGGTACGCGGAGTGGCAGCTCCTGGAGACGGGCAGGAGCGAGGGGGAGGTGCTCGGAGAGGCTATGGAGGCCTGGTCCCGGGGGAGGCTCGCCGCCTGCAGGGGCGGCCGCTAGCCCCCGGCTCTCGCCTCCCCGCCGGCCCGCCTGGGGTACGGGCAGTAGCCTCGGAGAGGGCACTCGCTGCACCGCGGGCCCCGGGCGCGGCAGTACTGGCGGCCCAGCGCTATGAGGAGGCGGTGGGCCTCCTCGCTCCTCTCGGGGCCGAAGAACTCTAGGAGCGCCCGGGAGGCCTCGTCGTAGCCGGCCTTCTCGCCCACCAGGCCCCAGCGCTTTGCTATGCGGAGCGCATGCGTGTCCACGGCGAAGACCGGGGCGCGGCGCTTAAAGGAGAGGAACACGTCGGCAGTCTTCTTCCCCACCCCGGGTATCGAGAGGAGGAACTCACGCAGCTTCTCCGGCGGCATCTCCATGAGGACCCTCTCTCCCCCGGCCTCGAGTATCCTACGGGCCGCCTCCCGGAGCGCCCGGGCCTTCTGCCTCCAGAGCCCCGCGGCCCTTATCGCCTCCCCGAGCTTCTCCTCGGGCACGCTCAGCACAGCCTCCGGGGTGACACGGCCCAGCAGCATCCGGAGGCTATGGTAGGCTCTTATCGAGCTCCGGTCGCTCGTATTCTGGCTTAGTATGATTGCGGCCAGGACGGCGAAGGGGTTCCCGTCAAGCCTGTCGGCTACAAGCACCACGTAGTCCCGCCAGTCCACGCGGAGGCTCCTGGAGAGGATCCTAAACACTGTCTTCCCGTCGACCCGCTCGGAGATGCTAGCTCCGCCGGCCAAGGGCCTCCTCGCCGGACCCCCAGTCGCGCGGAGCCGCCTCTACTATAGTATTGGCGCCCGCTAGCTCCGCCGGCCCGGGATTCCTCGGGCAAGTAATGCATGGCCCCTCGGCTGGGGCGGGGACAAGGATTTATGTTACTGTAAATCGTTCTATGCCGCTGCCTGTAGAGGCGTCCATAGCACCCTATACAACACGTTACATATAGGTAAATATGGGGCGGCACATGTACAGGAGCTACATAACACCACTAGCAACTAAAACACTCCAATGAGGGCCCGAATCAGCCAGCACAAAGCCGGGCAGAGGGCCGCAGGGCCCTCAACAACACGGGGGATAAGCCGACGCGAGGGCGCCCGGGAGGCCCTTCACGGGAGGGAGGAGGTGGGGGTGGGGGTTGGGGGCGGTCCCTCCCTCCCTCCGGGCTCGTGCCCCGGGCGCGTGGTGGGGGTTGGGGGGGCAGCGCGGGTGAACGTGAACCGGTAGGCAGGGCCTTAGGGGCTCACTATCTCCGCGTCCACGGGTATGAGGTGCTCCTCCACGGTGTCCTCTAGTTTAGAGACGCGGCGCTTGAGGCCGTGTATGCTGCTGTTCAGCCTGTAGAGCTCGCCCTCCACGTAGGCCCGGTACTCCTGGAACTCGCGGCGCAGCTCCTCAAGCTCGTGGAGCACCTGGAGGAGCGCCTGTGTCGTCTCCTCCTGCTGGCGGCGCCTCTTCTCCTCCTTCTCGCGGCGGTACCTCTCCAGCCCCTCCCGTATCATCATCTTTATCAAGTCCGTTATCTGTATCCCCATCTCGCTGGCATACTCCTTTAGCTCGCTGTAGACAGCCTCCGGCAGTGACAGATGTACTGTCGGCACTGTCTCGGCCCACGTATACTCGGTACAAGAGCCCTCTATTTAAGCCGAACGCGCCGTGTCCGGCTCTTGTGAGAGTTCTCTAGTAATACTCTCCACGGTAATCTTCTACTAGAGGCTTCCCCATACTAGGAGAAGCCTGGTGGGGGTTGGGGGCGGTCCCAGGATGCGTGTCGTGACCTTCAAGGTGGATGAGGAGCTGCTCGAGAAGCTGGATAGCTTTGCACGGCTGAAGGGCGTGACCCGGAGCGAAGTGATAAGGAAGGCGATAGAGCTGTACCTGAGGCTTGAGGACTACAAGGTGCAGCCGCAGCCCAAGATAGTGAAGCTGATGAGCTAGCGCCGCGGAGCAGCCGGGCTACTCCACGTGCCCCACAACTCTTTTTGGAGGCCCATCAAGCCTCTCCTCCGAGGGGCATCCCCCTAGGCCCCGGAGGCCGAGGGGTAGCGGGCCCCGTACTCGCAGCTCCTGCATGGCGGCCTTCGGGGCCTGGGTGGCGGGCTCTGGGAGGCCAGCCGGTCCGCCACGCCGGGGAGGATCTTCTCCTCGAACCAGGAGGCCAGCTCCCAGGGGTCCAGCCTCTCCCTCAGCGCAGTGGCGCCGGTGGCGTCGCGGACGAGGAGCACGGCCTCCTCCACGGGCCAGCGCTCGGAGAGGATCCAGGCGTAGGCTGCGAGCTGCGCCCTGGCGGCCCAGTAGCCGCGGCCCCTGCGGAGCATCGCCCGGGGCCTAGAGGTGGTCTTCACCTCGACCACCCGCAGCCCCGCGGGGCTCCACTCGAGGGCGTCGGGCACGCCTATCACCGTGTAGCCCCGGCTCCTCGGCCTGCGGGCCATGAGGGGCCACTCCTCCCTCCAGTAGTACTCGACGGGGTCCTCGGCCTCCATGTAGCGGTGGAGCTGCCTCTCGTAGGCCGCGGGGTCTATGAGCCCCAGGACCGGGATGACCCCTCGCGGTGGAGCCTCTGCATCTCCCCCGCGCCGCCCCTGGCCAGCCTCTTCGCCAGCACTGCGCCCCCCAGCGCCTCCCGAGCAACCTCCTCCAGGTCCTCGCCGTGGAGGAGCCTCCCGCGTATGATCCCGGCGAAGCTGTCCTTAGCCAGCTCAGCCGACCAGAGGATGGCTAGGCCCCTCCAGGCCTCCTCCGCTAGATCCCCGGGGCTCAGCCAGCCTGCGTTGAAGAGGCTTGTAGCATGCCAGGCCTTCAGGCTGCACCAGTACCAGGAGCCTATACTGCTAGCCGCCACCACCGGGGGCCCGCGGCTCCGGGCGAGCCTCCCCACCAGCACGAGCACCCTGTCGAGGCATATCAAGCCTCAGCCCAGGCTCGGCCTCTAGCCCCTCCCAGGGGTAGTAGTCTCTACGCCCCAGAAAGGGGGAGGGAGGCCCCGGGCCTCAGGCAGCCACCGGGGGCCGTGCCGGAGGCCTGGGGCCGCGGCTAGGGGGAGGGCTGCGAGGAGAACATGGGCTGGGCTAGCCGCGGGGCTGGAGGCAGGGAGCAGGGGCTCGGGGGCTACTTCTCCTTCTTGAGGCTTGATGTCTCTACCACTAGGACGTCCACCTTATGGCTTATGGACACTACCTTGTTGGAGACGCTGCCCATTATTAGCCTCCTAAGCCCGCTTAGGCCGCGGCGGCCGACCACTATCAGGTCGCAGTCATTGCTCTCGGCGAAACTTACAAGCTCGTCAGCGGGGTCGCCTATCAGTAGCACGGGCTCCACGTCCTCGAGGCCGGACGTCTCCTTTATCTCCTTGACGAGTTTCTCGAGGCTCTGCCTGGCTGGCTGCACCAGCTCCTCCACGACGGGCTGCTCCGGGATCACCATCTCGCCGAGGAACACCGCGGGCGGAGGCACCACGGTGGCTACGCGGAGCCTGGCGCCCAGCAGCTTGGCCAGCTTCACCGCCTTGTCCACGGCTAGCCGGCTGGCCGGGCTCCCGTCATAGCCCACCACTATGCACGTGTAGACCAAGCCCCTACACCATCATCCCTATAGGCGATAGGGGTTAAACAAGGCTATCCTCCGGGCACCCCTTAGCACCTTGGGGCGTACTGGTTGGCTGGCCTGGAGGAGGCGTGGCGGCTGCTCGACTCAGCGCGCAGGGTCCACGTGGTGAGCCATATAGACCTTGACGGCCTCGCCGCGGCTGCGCTGCTGCTACGCTGGGCCCGGCGCCGCGGGCTCGAGGCGGTCCACAGCGTTGCTGGCGCCCGGGGCCTCTACCGGGTCCTCCGCCGCGGGCTCCAGGAGGCGGCGGGGAGGCCCGGCACCCTGGTGGTCGTCGCCGACCTGTCCCCGAGAAGCCGCTCCGAGGCGGAGGCGGTGGCGGCGCTGCTCCGCTGGGGCCAGAGGCTGGCCTGGATAGACCACCATGAATGGCCCCCGGGCGCCCGGGAGGCGCTTGAGCGTGCTGGGGCTGTGGTGGTTCACGACCGGTCCCACGTGACGGCTGAGATAGCGTGCTGCGTCGCCCGCTGCGGCGGCGAGGACCTGGAGCTCGTGGAGATAGCCAGGGCCGATGACAGCTGCTCCGAGGACCCCCGCGGCCTGGCGGAGCGGTGGAGGCTCGTCCTCCGCCATCTGGACTGGGAGGGCCTCCGGAGGGCGGCGGAGGCGCTGGCGGAGGGCGACCTGTGGCCCGACTGGGCTAGGAGGATCTACGAGGCCGAGGCGCCCCGCTACTACGAGGAGATAAGGAGGAGCACCAGGGTGGACCGCTACGAGATCAGCGGCGTCCGGGTGGCGGTCGTCACTCCCCCGCCCAGGGCAAGTGGCTGCGACGTCCAGCGCCTGGGCCTCGTCCCCGGCCCTGGGGAGGTCGATGTCGCCGTGATCCTCTACCCCCGGGGGCTCAGCATAAGGACCTGGGGGAAACTGAGGGCCGACTGCATCGCCTCCAGGCTGGGCGGCGGAGGCCACAGCCACGTGGCGGGTGCCCCGAGGCCGAGCACCAGCATGGGCCCGGCCCAGGTGGCGAGGATGGTGGCCAACGCGGCCGCCGGGTGCAGGGGCCTTTGAAACGCTGAAATAGAGCCGGGGGCCTCGGCGAGCCTACCTCGGGGGCCTGGGCCTTGGCTAGGCGGATACTGTTCCTAGTCGGCCCCGAGTTCGAGGATATCGAGCTCTACTACCCGCTCTACAGGCTCCAGGAGGAGGGCTATGAGACCCTGGTCGCGGGGCCCAGCCGGGACACCCTGCCGGGGAAGAGGGGGTATAGCGTCAAGCCCGACCTGGTCTTCGAGGAGGTGGACCCCCGCGAGTACGTGGGCCTCGTCCTCCCCGGCGGTAGGGGCCCCGAGAGGATAAGGAACAACGAGCACGTGAAGAGGATAGCTAGGAGCTTCTTCGAGGACGAGAGGCCGGTCGCGGCCATATGCCACGGGCCGCAGATACTCATCAGCGCCGGCGTGCTCCGCGGCCGCCGGGCCACGAGCTACCCCGGGATAAAGGACGACGTGATAAACGCTGGCGCCGAGTGGCTGGACCAGCCCGTGGTGGTTGACGGAAACCTCGTCACCGCCAGGGTGCCGCCCGACATGCCTGCCTGGATGAGGGAGTACATCCGGCTGCTGAAGTCCCGGGGCTACTAGCGGCCTGGTCACGGGCCGCAGCGCCGCAGGGCCAGCAGGGCCCCGGCGCCCGCCAGCGCCAGGCCGGCGGCGAGGATGGCGAGGCCCCGGGCCTCGAGCTTCCCCGGCGGGTTCTCCTCTAGCCTCGCAAGCGCCTTGTCAGCCTCCTGCAGCGCTCCCAGGGCCTGGGCCAGGTCGCGCTCCAGCCTATCCGGCGGCAGCTCCTCGACGATCCTGCTCAGGGTGGCGAGGTACTTCTCCGCCTGCCGGTCCAGGCCCTGGAGAGCCTCTATGATCTTGGCCGCCTTGGCGGTGTCCTCCTGGGCCTCCGCCATGAGGGCTGCTAGGAGCCCGGCGGCCTGCGTGTCGAGCCCCAGCTTGGACCTCAGCAGCACGGCTAGAATGGGGTTCCCGGCGAGCCCGGCCAGCATCTTCATGGTCTTGTTGTACCAGCTGCTATGGGTCAGGTTGTAGAACTCCTCTATCGTCGCGGCAGCCTGAGACGCGTTGCCGAGAACCCGCCGGTAATCCTCGAGGGCGGCCCTGACCCGGGGGAGCTGGCGCGCGAGCTCCCGGTAGCCCTCGAGCAGCCCGCTCTGGTTGAGCTCCCGGAGTACGGCCTGGTACCTCTCTAGGAGGCCGCGGTACTCCACCGCCTCCTGGTAGAGGTGCTTGTAGCTGCCGGCGGCGTAGTGGTATAGGAGCAGCCCGGCTACCGCTAGCACAACCCCGGCGCCGATGGCCGCGCCGGCTAGGAGGCATGAGTAAGGCCTTCCCGTGGCCATCCCGGCGCCCTCTCTCCGGCCTGTGCCGGGAGATGTGTCCTGTGCGAGAGGCGGGGCTAGTCTAGGGACCGCCTGGCCTCCTCAGCGAGGTAGGCGAGGTTGAGCTCCGTCTCGGGGTCGAACAGCATAACCTTTTCCCTCGGCACGACCACGTAGAGTTTTTCCCCGGCCTCCGGCCTCACGTTCGGCGGTGTCACAACCTTCAGGGGGACCCCGGCGGCCGTCAGCGTCACGATGTTCTCCTTGCCGAGCGGCTCGACCACGTAGACCTCAGCCATGATGCTCAGCGTGTCCTTCACCGGTTCCTGGCTGAGCCTAGCATGCTCTGGCCGGAACGCCACCACTACCTCTCTCAGCCCCCTCTTCGCCATCACCCTGGAGTAGTCCTCCCTGGGCGTGAACCATGAGCCCGCGACCTCAACCCTGCCCTCTTCGGCCTTGCCTGGGAGTATGTTGGCGGGGGGAGAGCCGATGAACCCGGCCACGAACAAGTTGCGCGGCGCATTGTAGACCTCGTCGGGGCTCCCCACCTGCTGCACCCTGCCCCGGTTAAGCACAACTATCATGTCGGCCATGCTCATGGCCTCCGACTGGTCGTGGGTAACGTATATCGCTGTTATCCCCAGGCTCCTCTGCAGCCTCTTCAGCTCCGCCCTTATGCGGAGCCGCAGCAGGGCATCTAGGTTGCTGAGGGGCTCGTCTAGGAGCAGGACCTCAGGCTCCTTGACAAGCGCCCGGGCGAGGGCGACCCTCTGCTGCTGGCCCCCGCTCAGCTGCCCCGGGTACCGGTCGAGAAGCTCCTCTATATGGAGGAGCTTAGCGACCTCATGCACCTTAGCGTCTATCTTCTCCCGGGGGAGCTTGCGCAGCCTCAACGGGAAGGCTATGTTATCATACACGGTCATGTGTGGGTAGAGCGCATAGTTCTGGAACACCAGGCCCACGTTGCGCTCCTTCGGCGGCAGGTCGGTCACATCCCGGTCCCCGAAGAATATGCGGCCGCTCGTCGGCTTGTAGATCCCGGCTATCAGGTAGAGTAGCGTCGACTTCCCCGCGCCGCTCGGCGCCAACAGCGCGGAGAATCTTCCGTCGGGGAAGATCAGCGACACGTTATCTACCGCCACTACCCGGCCAAACTTCTTTGTCACGTTCTCGAGCCGGACCTCCACCATTCAGCCTTTCACCCCGCCGCTGGCAGCTTCGAGGAGGAGCCTCTGGGTGATGATGAAGAAGACTATGGTGGGTAGCAGGTAGAGAGTGCCCGCGGCTGCCGCCACGGGCAGGTAGGCTGTCTCTATGTTACCCACCACCTCTTCTATAAAGGTAGCGAGCGTCTTGATGCCCCCGGTGTAGAGGAACACGTGCACGTATATCAGGTCTTCCCAGCCCGCTAGGAAGGCGAAGATGGAGAGGGCTGCTATCCCCGGCTTGACCTGGGGCAGCACTATCTGCCAGAAGGCGCGGAGCCGGGAGGCCCCGTCCACAAGGGCGCTCCACTCGACCTCCCAGGGTATCTTGTCGAAGAACCCCTTCATCAGCCATATGCTCATGGGTATCTCCAGGGCCGCCCGGGCCAGGATGGTGTAGAGGAAGCGGTACCCCGTAACCGCGTCCCTTGGCACAGCCCCGAGGCTCCAGACGTAGATGGCGTAGACCGCTATGATAAGCGCCACTCCCGGGAAAGCGTGCAGCAGGATTATGAGCTCCATGAGCCTGCGCCTCCCCGGGAACCTCATCCTGGAGAACGCGTAGCCCGCCATGACGCTCGCCGCGACAACCACGGCGGTGACGCCGAGCGCCACTATGAAGGTGTTGAGCACTATCGCTGCAAGGTCGCGGGCCGTGTAGAGCCTGCCGGCGGCGGGCTCCAGCCGGCCCTCAAGGAGGAGCCTCCAGTTATCGAGGCTGTAGCGGGCGGTGAATATGTCGGGGCCCGAGAGCATGTGGTCGGCGAAGCTCGAGAGCACGAGGAGCAGGTAGAGCAGCACCAGGGGGAGGGTGGCCAGGCCCACCGCCAGGCCCAGCACCAGGGTGAGGCGGCGCCTGGGCAGGGTCTCCACATCCCTGAGCTGGGACCACTCGGCCCCGCTCCTCCGCAGCCTGGGGAGGCGGAGCTGCACGGCTAGATCTCACCCCGCGGCTCCTGCATCATCCTCTGGAAGCCTAGCAGCCGGAGCGCGGCCAGGCCGAGCACCACGCCCAAGGCCACGAGCAGGGTGGAGGCAGCGGCCGCTAGGCCCTGGTCGCCGGTGGAGAACGCAGTGTTGAACACGTAGAGGGCCCATGTGCTCCCCCACCACCTGTCCAGGGCACCCCACTCCACCAGCAGGAATATGTGGGCGTAGGTTGTGACGAGGCTGAGCAGCTGCCAGATGGTAACGTACACCAGGTGCCAGCGGAGCTGGGGAACCAGTATGTGCCTAACCAGCTGCCAGGTGGAGGCCCCGTCCACCCTCGCGGCTATGATGTGTTCCCTGGGTATGCTGCGGAGCGCGCTGTAGAACACCACCATGCCGAAGCTCACGCCCACCAGGCCGTTGACGAGGACCAGTATGGCCCAGTCGCTGTAGGGGAGCAGCGCGGGGTTGGTGCCCCAGTCCACAGGCTTGTCTATAACGCCTAGCCGGAGGAGGATGCTGTTGAGCGTCCCGGTGCGGTCACCGAGGAAGAAGTAGTACCATATCAGCGAGTACACTGCTATAGGCGTCATGCGGGGAAGCATCCAGGCGAGCCTCGTCGGCAGGGAGATGCTCTCCTCCATTAGGAAGGCCGCCAGAGCCAGGGCGAGGCCGCCCAGCACGTTGACCAGGAGCGTGAGCGAGACGAACACTATGGTTGTGCGTATGATCTTGCCAACGTCCGGGTCGTGGAGGAGCAGGTGGAGGAGCCTCTCGTAGTTGTAGGTAGTGACGCTTCCGAGGTAGCGGTGCAGGTTCCAATCCCTAAGAGGCGTGAACCCGATGTAGATGGAGAGCATGAGGGGGGCTATGTAGAACACGGCTATGAGGAAGAGGGCGGGCATGAGGAAAAACGCTGCCGGGCCGAGCCTAGGCCTGGGCACAGCTTCACACCCCTAGGGGGATGCTAGGGGAAGCTCCAGTCCCTCGGGATCTCGCCGACAATCTCCACCGTCTTGGAGAGCTCGGGGTCCGCCTTGATCTTCGATATTATGTAGTTCACGGCCTCCTCGGGGGTCATCTCGCCCCGGAGCACCTTGTCCACGGCGCTGGCGAATATGTCGGCCAGCCTCGGGTAGTCGGGGTGCATCGGGGTCAGGTGGGTGTACTTCAGCATATTGCTCGCGTTGGCGAGGAACGCCACGTTTATGTCGTTGACGGTAGCCTTGACTATATCGGCTATGGAGTTCTTCACCTCGGGGCTCAGGTCTACCTGCAGCTTGGCCAGCTTCTCCACCCACGCCTTGTCTGCTATCAGCTCGGCCGCTGCCTTCCTCACCGGCAGGTGGGCGCTTATGATGCTGTGTATCGCCACCAGGTCAGGGTCGTCAGCCTTGACTACCAGGAGGAACGCCAGCATGTGGTACACGTCCTTGAGCTCGCTGTACCTGGGGTTGTCCTTGCCCGCGTTGCTCGCTATCATCCAGACGAAGGGCTGGCTAAGGGTCACCGGCTTATCACCGGGGTCGCCGGCTGCGAAGAGGGTATAGTAGAAGTACTTCTTCACCTCCTCGGTGGTCAGCGGCCTCTTCTCGCCGGTCTTCGGGTCCAGGTAGTAGGGCTTAGTCTGCCACTCCGTCCAGTGCCAGGTGCCGCCTATCCACACCAGCGTCTGGCCGCTGACCACCGCGGGGTGTATCTGCTTGGCCCAGTCCCAGCTCATCATGTCCTCCGGCAGCAGGTGGTCGCGAGCCATCCGCCACTCGACGTAGAGCCACTTGTAGACGGCCGGCACGTCGAGGACCAGCATGTTCTTCTCGGGGTCGTAGAGCCTGCCCCCGAAGGCGTAGATGAACTGTATTAGGTCTGGGTGGGCGCTGCCCTTACGGTGCAGCACACCCCACTTGCTGCACCCGCTCTCCACCGCCAGCTTGGCGTAGCGGTAGATGTCGTGCCAGGTTACCTCGCCCCTCTCTATCTTCTCCGCGAGGCCGGCGAGTATGTCGTTGCCGGTCTTCTCCTTGATGCATGCTGCTACGTCGGTGCGCCAGTAGAGGGGCCTAG
Source organism: Pyrodictium brockii (assembly GCF_055379715.1). Taxonomy (NCBI): domain Archaea; kingdom Thermoproteati; phylum Thermoproteota; class Thermoprotei; order Desulfurococcales; family Pyrodictiaceae; genus Pyrodictium; species Pyrodictium brockii. The sequence continues at coordinate 558,471 of NZ_AP042401.1, read as the reverse complement.
CCTCGGTGTCCTGCGGCAGGCCGTAGTACCTGCCCTTGTACTGGACGGCTGCGAGCAGGCTGGGGTAGAAGTCGCCTAGGAGGCTCTTGTACTTCTCCAGGTAGGGGGTTATGTCGAGCAGGTAGCCCTGCTCGGCGAACCTCGCTATGTGCTTGTAGCTGTTAGCCATTATGTCGGGGTTGGCGTTGCTCTGGAAGGCTGCGGCGAAGTCCTCTGCCAGCTTGTCCCCGCCGCCGCGGCGGAAGTTCTGCTTAACCTCTATCCTGAAGTCTACGCCGTTCTTCTCTAGTATCTTGTTGAGCCTGTACGCGGCCTCGGCGACGGCGAGGGTCCTCATCACGCTGTTGGGGTCGCCGGCGCCCCAGACGGTGAAGGTGGCCTTGTGTATGCCCTGAGCCGCTAGGTAGCGGCCTATAGCTACTATGTCCTCCTCGATGTTGCCGGTGAGTGTTGGCTTGGAGGGCTTGGCCTGGCCTGCCGTTGCTGCTGGGGAGGATGCGGCGGCTGTAGTCGTGGTGGCCGCGGTGGCCGGCGGCGCTGTGGTGGTTGCCGCGGGCTTGCCTCCACGCTGGAGGGTTATGGCGGCTGCTATAGCTATGATAACTATTATTACGACCGCGGCGGCTATGAGGCCTGTGCGCTGAGCCATGGCACCACCACTCCTCCTGGGCACGTGAAAACCTCTTCAATTATTTACTATATACTGCGTAACAGTTGTTAGCTAAAAGTCTTGCCATTATAGGATGCTGCGGTCTATTGCGGGGGCTTGGTGGGCGTGGAGAGGGATTAGCCGCTATGCTTATATCGCGGCCCCGGGTTAGCCGTGGGCTTGGCGTGGGAGATTGGATACGAGGCGGGCGATGCGCTTGGATTCGAGAATGAAGTAGAGCTGCAGTGCGTGGCGTGCGGCGCCAGGTACCCGCCGCACCCGAGGCTGGTCCGCTGCCCCCGCTGCGGCGGCCTCCTCGATGTCAAGGTCGAGCCCGCGAGGCCTCCATCCTGGAGGCTCTGGGAGCAGCGGAGGCCCGGGGTCTGGAGGTACCGGGAGCTTCTGCCGGCGGTAAGCGGCGTCAAGCCCGTGAGCATCGGCGAGGGGGCTACCCCGCTGGTGGAGCTCGAGAACATAGGGAGGATGCTGGGCTTCCGGAGGCTCTACGCTAAGAACGAGGGCCAGAACCCGACGGGGAGCTTCAAGGACCGCGGCATGACCGTGGCGGTGACGCTGGCTAAGGCGGCCGGCGCCAGGGCTCTCGTGGTGGCGAGCACGGGCAACACTGCTGCAAGCGTCTCCGCCTACGGCGCCAGGGCGGGGCTCCGGAGGATAGTGGTGGTGCCCCGCGGGAAGACGGCGCTGGGCAAGCTGGCTCAGAGCGTGCTCTACGGCGCCGATATAGTGGAGATAGAGGGGAGCTTCGACGACGCGCTGAGGGCCGTGATGGAGGCGGTGGGGAGGGATGCGAGGCTCTACCCTCTGAACAGCTTCAACCCCTGGAGGCTGGAGGGCCAGAAGACCCTCGCCTACGAGGTTGTCGAGGCGCTTGGAGGGGAGCCGCCCGACTGGGTGGTGGTCCCAGTGGGCAACGCGGGCAACATATCCGCTATATGGAAGGGGTTCCGGGAGCTCCACCGCCACGGGCTGATAGACAGGCTGCCGAGGATGGCGGGGGTGCAGGCTGAGGGCGCGGCGCCGCTAGCCAGGGCCTGGAGGAAGGGGCTGAACGAGCCGCTCTTCGTAGACAAGCCGGAGACGAGGGCGACAGCGATAAGGATAGGGCACCCGGTCAACTGGCCCAAGGCTATGAGGGCAGTGCGGGAGAGCAACGGCGTCTTCACGATGGTGAGTGATAGGGAGATACTCCGGGCCCAGGCGATGCTGGCGAGGCTGGAGGGCGTCGCCGTGGAGCCTGCCAGCGCGGCGAGCCTGGCGGGCCTCATAAAGCTCGTCGAGGAGGGGGTCATATCAAGCGACGAGACAGTGGTGATAGTGCTGACGGGCCACGGGCTGAAGGACCCCCAGGCTATGCTGGAGGCGGGGGCCAGGAGGTACGTGGCGGCCGGCGTGGAGGACGCGGTGAAGCTGGTCACCAGCCTGGCCGGCGGCTAGCCCCTATTTCTATCCCCTACCTGAGCCGGCCTCTCCTCCACCCTCCTCGCGTAGACGAGGTAGCCCGTGTGGGCTATCATAGTCGTCTTCGGCCTGAGCGCGTCGCCCCGGGGCTCGTACTCGCGGAGCAGGACCTCGTAGACCCGGGTCTCCGCCCAGCCGCCGCGGAGATCCATCGCGGATAGGAGCCTCGAGACCTGGTTGACCGCCGGGAGGAAGAAGACGGCGCCGGCGCCGGGGCGGAGGGCGCGGTGTAGCACCGGTAGCACCGCCCAGGGGTCGGGCATGTCCACCACGGCCGCGTCCAGCCCCTCCTCGTCCACCCCCAGCCTCGCGTCCCGGTGCTTCAGCTCCACGCGGTCCAGAAGCCCCACCGTCTCCAGGTTCTTTCTGGCGGTCTCCAGCATGTCGCTGCGGACCTCGTAGCTGTAGACCCTGCCGGTGGCTCCCACAGCCTGAGCGAGGACTATTGTAGTGTAGCCGCTGCCCACCCCTATCTCGAGCACCCGGGCCCCCGGCTTGAGGTCGAGCAGCATGAGTATGAGGCCGTGGTCCTTCGGGTATATCACCTGGCTCCTCCTGCGCAGCCCCCTTTCCATGTAGTCGACCAGCCGGGGCTGGAGCACCAGCGCCAGGGCCCCGCTGCTCAGCCTCACCCAGGAGCCGTAGCGGAGCCCCACCAGGTCGTCGTGCCTCACCACGCCCCGGTCGCTGCCCTGCACCCTGCCCCTCTCGACCCGGAACAGGAACCTCCTCCTCTCATCCAGGACGAGGAGCACTGGGCAGCCCTCGCACACCACGTCGCGGCAGCACTCGCCCCCCACGGGGATGCACTCCCCGGGGGAGGGCCGCGGGGCTGTAGAGCCCGCCTATAACGATGTCACGCCGCAGCCCCCGGCCGCCTGGAGGCTATCAGGCTATAGGGCTCCGGGCCCCGGGTAGCCCCCGGGGACGTGATGAACGCGCCGGAAGCGAACCCCGGGCCGAGGCGCCACCACGGCGGCGCTGATGGCGTAAGCCGGGTTGGCTGAGGCCCTCCTCCCCGGAGCTCTCGCAGCTGGAGAAGAGGCGGCGGTGATACATGGTTCTCTACAGCCCCCTAAGCCCCTAGCCCTCCCGCGCGCCTAGTCCCTCCCAGCGGTGAGCTGGCCGTGAGCCTCGGCGTCGAGAAGACCGCCTGCCACAGCCTCGCCCAGGCCGGGCTCCCCCTCGACGGGGCGGCGGAGGCCGCGTGCATACTAGCCTCCAGCGCCGAGGCCGCCGAGATGGAGGGCGACGTGTGGCTCCGGCTGGGCGAGGAGCTCGTAGCGGAGAGGTTCACCGGCCTGGTCTGCGTAGAGTATGAGAGCGGCCACAGCCTCGGCCTGGCGGTGGTCGACGGGGTGGTCTTCGGAGCCCACCTGGCGGACCCGGGGGAGGGCCACGCCTGGGGCGAGGCAGCGCTCGACACTGCTGAGGGGCTCTGGGGCCCCGCCCTCGTGCGCCGCCTCCCCCTCAGCCTGGGGGAGCTGGAGAACCTCACCCCGCGGCTACAGCAGCCCCCGGCCTAGCCAGGCAAGCCTCTCCATGAGGTATAGGCGGTGCCCCGGCCTCGGGTGAGGGTTGACCAGGAAGACCACCCCGGGGCCCCTCCTGGGCCTCAGGCCCAGGAGCGCGTCGAGGTAGGCCCGGGCCACCACTGGCTCCTCTGGAAGCGCGCCCGTCATCCGGTAGAGGGCTGAGATGCTCCAGGCCCCCGCCGCCCGGAGCGAGTATATGTCAGCCAGGTGCTCCCAGGCCCAGCTGAAGCTCACCCACGCCAGCCCCGCCGCCAGCAGCATAGCCGCCGCCTCGGCGGCCCCCAGAGGCCCCGCCCCGGCCAGCCTCATAGCGGCCGCTACCAGCCAGGAGGCGAGGAGGGCCACGAGGCCGGCGAGCACCAGCGGGGGGAGGGGCCGAAGGGCCTCCAGGTGCCCAGCCTCGTGTGCCACCACGGCCCCCGCCTCCTCCGGCCTCAGCCTCTCGTAGAGGCCCCTCGACACGTAGATCCTCCCCAGGGCCGCCACGGTGAAGGCTGTGGGCAGGCCGGAGGATAGCAGGAAGACCCTGTAGAGCCGGCCGCCAACCCTGTAGACGAGGCTGCCCAGCGTCCTCCTGCCAAGCCTCCAGCTGATAGCCAGGTACACAAGGCCCAGGGCCGGCCCAACCATGGCCGCCGCCAGGGGGTCGACACCGCCACCCCCCGCGGCCATGAGCGCCCCCGCCGCCAGCGCGGCGGCCATGAGCGCGCGGAGCCTGGCCCACGCCTTCTCGGGGTCGCCGCGGAGCACCAGCACGTATAGCCCGGGGAGGGCTGTGGCGAGCACGATGCCGGCGTAGAACGCCGCCCCCGGCAGGGAGGCGTGAGAAGCCCCCGTCATGGCTGATACTCCCGCTGAGGCCTCCTCCCATCCCCCGGCGTGGACGCCCGGGGGCCTCTATAGTGGCTGCGGCCCAGCCCCCGGCAGCGGGTGAAACCCCTAATAGCCCTCGGCATAGCCCCTTGAGGCGGCAGGGTGAGGCCCTCTCTAGGCGGTGGGGCGCCGTGGCGAGCGAGGGAGCCGGCAGGCTCGAGCAGCGGCTAGAGCGGCTGCTGGCGTCCCTGGACAGGATGAAGAAGCTCCTAGAGGACATAGCCCTGGACGAGATGAGTGAGGCAAGGGCCTATGGCGACCTGGCGAGGCTCTGCCACGACGAGGACAGTAGGTGGAACCTCCTCCTAATAGCCATGGATAGCATCGTGCACAAGGAGATAGCCTGGGCGCTGATACGCGCAGCAAGCGAGATAGAGGTTACGGTGAAGGAGGTGCTGAGCTACAAGCCCAGGCCAGAGGACATGGGCAGGCTCCTCGGCCTCCTGGAGGCGCACGCTACCATAGAGGACCTGGCCCGCAGCAACTATGAGGGCATAGTGCCGCTGGCCGAGCCGGGCACAACGCTCCGGAAGCTCGCCGAGCTGCTCACCGAGGAGGAGGCGAAGCACCAGAGGCTGGTAGCGTCCGCCCTCCAGAGGCTCCAGAGGCTGGTAGAGGAGGGCAGGGGGGCCGGGGAGGCCAGGGGCTAGATGTAGCCCTCCTCGACGCACATCTTCTTCATTACAAGCGCGTCCTGGTCTAGCAGGGGGCTCTCGGAGATCACCACGCCCTCTATCCCGGTCTCCTTGTAGGCCCTGCAGACTATCCTCCACTCCGGCCCGTACTCGGTCTCGCTCAGCGTGTGGTGCTCCCTCTCGCCGCCCCGCCCGTACTCTATCCTGCTGAAGTGGGTGTGGAGGGGCTTCACAGCCCAGCTTCCAAGCTCCCTCTCTATCCTCTCTATAACCTCTATGACGTGGTCCAGGCTGGTTATGTACTTGCCCTCGCTCCTGGCGTATAGGTGGGCCCAGTCGACGGCCGGCCTGCTGAACTCTACCTCCCTGCATATCTCTATCACGTCGTCCAGGCTCCCCACCTGGCTTGTCTTGCCAGTCGTCTCGGGGGCTAGCCACACCCCCCGGATACCCTCCTGCTTCATCCACTCGACGAGGGGCCGGAGGCTCTCGATGGTCTTGCGGAGCGCATCCCTCGGGCTAGGATTGTCCCGGTAGTAGCCAGGGTGGTAGACGACCGCGTAGGCGCCCATCCAGCTCGCCGCCCTCACAGCAGCCCTAAGCCTCTCAATACTCTTCCTTATGGTCTCCTCGCTGCCAGCGAGGTTTATGTAGTAGGGTGCGTGCATGGACAGTGTTGTCCCGTACTTCTCTGCCGCCTCCCGTATAGCCCTCGCCTTCTTCTCGCTGATCCGTACCCCGCGCACCGCCTCGTACTCTATAGCCTCGAGCCCCTCCTTGGCCACGTACTCTATGGCCTTCACGTAGTCCCCGCTCTTCATGCCCACAGGCTTGCCGGCTGGCCCAAACCTCATCCTACGGCTCATCCCGGCGACCCTCCACCCCAGGGGCTCCCACAGGGCTGGTTGAAGAGGCCCGCGGCAGGGAGGCCTGCGCGGGTCAGCAGAGGGCTCAGCGGGTCCACTCTCTGCATCCCCCGGGGGCAGGCCCCCCGGGGCTTGAGCCCGCCACACTCTTCACAGCCCTCTCTTCCCGCCTGCCCCTCTACCTCCCGAGTATAAGGTAGGATGCGAGACCCATGTAGATAACCGTGACCCCTATGTCGGTTATAGTGGTGAGCAGCGGTGACGACAAGGTTGCGGGGTCTATGCCCAGCCTCCTGGCCAGTATGGGGAGGCTTGCGCCTATAACATCGGCCATCATGATAACTATGAAGAGTGTGAGCGCTACTACTAGCGAGAGCTTCACCTCGCCCCCGCTCAGGAGGAGCGCGAAGACGAACCCCACGGCCGACATAGCTGCTCCTATGAGGGCTGCGGTGGCCACCTCCTTTAGGAGAACATATACTATGTCATGGCGGCTCTTCTCCGATATCTCCCCGAGGGCCAGCGCCCTGACTATCATCGAGCTGGCCTGGCTCCCGACGTTGCCGCCGGTATCCATCACCAGAGGTATGAAGGCTGCGAGCAGGGCTATGCGGCGTATAACGTCCTCGTAGCCCATAATTATGTTGGCTGTCACGCTCTCCACGAGGAATATCATGAGGAGCCACAGTATGCGGCGGCGGAAGAGGTCAAGCACCCTGGCCTTCAGGTACCTCTCCTTCGGCGCCTCCACGCCTCCGAGCAGGGCTATGTCCTCCGCCGCCTCCTCGGTGAGCACGCCGGCCATGTCCTCTATGGTGATTAGCCCGAGGAACCTGCCCTCCTGGTCCACCACGGGGAGCCTGCTGATATCGTAGCGGAGCATTATCCTGGCAGCCTCCTCCCTGTCGGCCTCGGGTTCCACAGTTGCCCTCGGCTTCAGCGCCAGGCTCCCCAGCCTCTCCCCGGGGCCCGCGCGGAGGAGCTGGTCTACGGTGACCAGCCCGAGGAGCCTGCCCTGGCTGTCCACAACCACCACTGTGTCCCGCACATCGTGCTCCCCGCTCCGCAGCTCCTGGAGAGCCCGCTGCACGGTGTCGTCGGCCCGGAGCACCGGTACGCTGGTGGTCATCACGCCGCCAGCGGTGTCGGGGGGATAGCGGAGCAGCCTCTGCGCCTCCTCGCGGAGGGGCTCCGGGAGCCTCCCGAGGAGCTGGCGGCGCAGCTTCTCCGGGAGCTTCTGCAGCACATCCACCGTCTCGTCGGGCTCCAGGGTGGCCAGCGCCCTGGCGAGATGGTCGGGGTCCAGGCTCCCAGCTATCTCCTGCGCCGTGGCCTCGTCGGCCAGCAGCATTATCCTCGCGAGGCTGCTGTGGGAGAGCACGCGGTATATGCGGCGCCGGGCCTCCTCAGGGAGGCGGAGCAGCGCGTCCAGGAGATCCGGGGGGTCGAGGTAGAGCTCCAGAAGGTTCACAAGCCCCGGCTTGTCCTCGAGAAACTCCGCCAGCAGCTCGGCGCCCTCGGGGCCCAGGTAGGCGGCCTCCACCCGTGCCTCGCCGCCGAGCTGCTCCCTGATCCGCTCAGCCAGCTCCCCGGGCTCAAGCCTCGCATCCACCATGAAGAGTATCCTCGCCCTCCCGTCCACCCTGTAGCCCAGGCTGGTAGCCACGTTGGCGCCTAGGCTGTGGAGGAGCCCGGATACCCTGGACAGCAGCCCAGGCCTATCCTGGGTCTCGACGAGCACCAGCAGCCTCCTAGTCACGGTCCCCGACCCCTCCTACCAGCGCCTGCCCCTTCCCGGCAGCGGCCGGCGGCCCTGGGTAGGCCGCCGAGGACGCCCCCGACGCCGGAGACCATGGCGCCCGCGAGCCCCCTGGATACCAGCATGGCGCCGGCGGCGCCGCGAACAGCGCTAGCCTAGCCGGGATCCACGCCACGACGGCCAGCGCTACACCCAAGCGCTCCCCCTCGCCACCCTCACTAGCCCCGGGGCCGCAGGGCCGAGGTTAATGACTTAACTCGGCCCCCGGGCCGCCATGGACCCCAGGGAGCGCAGCCGTGGCGCCGACGGTGGTGGTGAAGATCAGCGGGAAGCACGTGAACCCGGAGAAGCCGGGCATGGTGCGGCGCTACGCCGAGGTGCTCCGGCTCCTCAGCCGGGAGGGCTACCGGCTCGCCGTAGTGGTGGGCGGGGGCCCCGTGGCCCGGGCCTACATAGCCGCGGCGGAGGAGGCTGGCGCCGGCAAGGCCTTCCAGGACATGCTGGGGATAGAGGCGGCGCGGCTGAACGCCCGGCTCCTCGCCGCCGTGCTGCAGCCGGAGGCCTACCCGGAGCCCCCGAGGAGCCTCTGGGAGGCGCTCGAGGCCGCGGCCACGGGGAGGATACTGGTCGCCGGGGGCTTCCAGCCCGGCCAGAGCACCGCGGGGGTGGCTGCGCTGCTGGCCGAGGCCCTCGGCGCCGAGCTGCTCGTGCTGGCCACGACAGTTGAAGGCGTCTACACCGCGGACCCGAGGAGGAGCCCCGAGGCCAGGCTCATACCCAGGCTGAGCTACGGGGAGCTGCGCCGGGTCCTCGAGCAGAGCCTTGAGCCCGGCCGCTACGAGCTCCTCGACCCCCTCGCCCTCTCCATAGTAGAGCGGAGCAGGATACCCGTCCGCGTGGTGGACGGCTCAGACCCCTGGAACGTGGCCAGAGCCGTCCGGGGCGAGCAGGTGGGGAGCCTCATAGAGGCCTCCTAGCGCACCCCGGCGCTACGTCAAACTGCTGACTAGAGGCTGCTGCGGAGAAGAGTGGTGCTGGGAACGGTACCTCCACCCTACTCTCCACAGGCCTCGACTGCATGAAGAAATGGGGAGGGGCGAGGGCGGCAGCCGGGGCACCCTCGGGGCCGCCGGGTTCACTATAGTAGCCGCGCCCGGCGGCCCCATTAGTATGCTCTCACTTATCTGGTAGAAGCTCCCTCTTACTTATGCGTAACGCTCTAAGTTATAAGCTAAGTTTATATAAGAGAGTGGGGAGAGCAGGGAATAAGGGCGGGAACCCTCCATCTAGCTGAGGTTGTCGTAGTGTAGAGCTTCATGCAGCAATACTGCTCCCTAAGCCCTAGCCTCGGAGACCCCCTAGCTTTTTACCCGCCTGTCGAGGTGCCTCGGGCACTCTATCCTCCCCGCTAGGTCCTCTACCACGTACTCCTGGCCGCGTGGGGCCAGGAAGCTGCAGTCGGGCACGTCCCTCGAGACCACGGCGCCGGGGTAGATCCAGCTGTAGGCCCCCACCCTCACCCCGGGGAGGAGGGAGACGTTGACCCCGGTCTGCGCGTAGCCGCCTATGAAGGCGCCCAGCTTCCTCCTACCGGTGTCGACGCGGCGGCCCTTCAGCGTCATCTTTACAGTGGAGTGGTCGAAGCGCAGGTTGGCCGTGACCGTGCCGGCGCCGAGGTTGGCGTGCTCCCCCACCACGCTGTCGCCCACGTAGCTGAGGTGGGGGGCCTTAGCGCCCTCCATCAGAATGCTCGCCTTCACCTCCGTGTGGGCCCCCGCCCTGCTCCCCCGGAGGAGGAAGCTCCAGGGCCGGAGCCTCGCCAGGGGCCCCGCCTCGCCCTCGATCCAGGCGGGGCCCTCGACCACGGTGCCGCTCCGGACCACGGCCCCGGGCGCCACGTAGACGGGGCCGCGGAGCACGGCGCCGGGCTCGGCCTCCCCCTCCACCAGGGGCTCCCTCCTCGGGCCCATCCTCTCCCTGAACACCGCCTTGTAGGCCTCTATGGCCTCCCAGGGCCTCCCCACGTCCATCCACAGCCAGTCCCCGGTGACGATCCTCACGCACTCCTCGGCCGCGAGGGCGGTGAGCGCGTCGGTGACCTCCAGCTCTCCCCGGGGGCTCGGCTTCAGCCCCCGGAGCAGCTCCTCGAGCCTCCCGCGGGGGAGGAGCATCACCCCCGTGCTGACCAGGCTCCCCGGCCTGGCGTCCGCGGGCTTCTCCCGGATCCCCCGCAGGCAGCCCCTCTCGTCGATGTCCACCACCCCGTACTCCCAGGGCCTCTCGCTCGGCACGGCCGCGAGGGCGGGGGCGCCGGCCCCGGCCACGGCCTCGAGCAGGCCGCGGGAGACGAGGAGGTCCCCGTTGACCAGCAGCACCTCGTCGACGCCCCGTGGGAGGGCCTCAACCCCCACCATGGCGGCGTCCCCGGTGCCCCGCTGCTCCCGCTGCACAGCGTAGCTGGCGGCGAGCCCCTTCTCCTCCAGGTGCCTCCTCACCGCCTCACCCGCCCAGCCACCGGCCACGACAACCACTACGCCGTCTACGAGGCCCTGGAGCTGGCGTAGGAGGCGGCTGAGCAGCGTCTCCCCGCCAGGCAGGGGGAGCAGCGGCTTGGGCCTGGTGGAGGTGAGCGGCCAGAGCCTCTCCCCCCTCCCCGCCGCCAGGACGACGGCATACCGAGCCAAGGCCTCCCCCAGCCCCGCCCCCGGGGCGCCACGGTATTAGGGCCTGCCAGCCCCTCCCAGAGCCCGGGGGCCGGGGGGCCGTGGAGAGGGTGCTTGACTACGCCTACGTGGAGGAGCTTGCCCGGCGCCGGCGCCGCGAGGCCGCCCGCCTCTCCGCAGCGCTTCGGCAGCGGGGGGAGGCGCGCAGGGGCCGCAGGAGCCTCCAGGACAGCCTGCGCCTGGCCATGCTGGCGGTAGAGTCCTCCCAGCTGCTAGTGGAGGTGGTCGAGTGGGGGAGGGCAGGGGAGAGGCGGGTGCTGAGGCTGAGGAGCTAGCGGCGAGGCTCCTCGAGGAGCTGGCCGGGGAGCTGCTGCCCCGCCTTCGCCTCCAACGGGACGAGACGAGGCGCTTCCTCCTCCTCCTGGCCTGGCTCAACACGAGGCTGGAGGAGGAGGGGCTCGGCAGGATAATAGTGACAGGGGGCTTCGCGGCCGAGGTCTACACGGGCAGGGTCTACCGCACCATGGATGTGGACGTGATAGTGGAGGGCAGGGCGGCCCTCCTGGTCCTGGAGGCCCTCCTGCGCCGCGTGGCGGAGCCCCTGGCCAGGGGCTACCTGCCCCGCGACGAGGCGCTCGCGGTCAAGTCGGTAGACATCGTGTCGACGGTCTATAGCCGGCCCGCGCCCCCGGTGAAGCTGGTGGTGGACGGCTACCACGTCTACATCGAGCCGCCGGAGGAGATACTGGTACGCTACCTGGCCGGCTGGAAGCACTGGGGCTCTACGGAGGACCGGGACAAGGCCCTCTGGATCTACACCGTGTGGAGGGATAGGCTCGACTGGGGCTACCTCGTGAGGCGGGCCCGAGAGGAGGGCGTGGAGGATAAGCTGAGGGAGCTTGCCGGGCTCGTGGAGCGGGCTAGGAGCCGGCGAGAAGCCTAGCAGACCTCTTCACGGTCTCCAGCGCCTCCCGCAGCGTGTCGAGGCTGGGGGCCAGGGATACGTGGAGGGCTCGGCGCCCATCGTCGAGCGTGACCCGGCGCACGTCCACGCCCCTGGCGAGGAGCTCCTGGGCCAGCCTCTCCGCCTTGGATAACGCCTCCTCGCCGCTGTAGAGGGCCCGGTACCTCTTGCCGGCCAGCTCCAGCTCCCGCTCGCGGAGCCTCCCCCGCGACTCGGCGGTGTCGCGGGCCACGAGCCTCCTGGCCCACCGGTCTCCCGGGTCGTAGACGTGGGCCTCCCCGGGGAGCGGCGAGGCCAGGCGGAGGGTCACCTCCAGCCGGTCCCTCCGCCGCTGGAGGACTACCACCGGCAGGTAGAGGAAGACGTGGCTGGGCGGCATGGTGTAGAGGATCCAGGCCCTGCCGGCCCAGGGCCAGTCGAGCCGGTAGACGGCGCGGAACCCCACCAGGTAGCCTAGAAGGGTGTAGGTCTTATCCCTCGGCCGGAACACGTCCTCGAGTATGCCTACGACAGCCCTCATACGCATCAACATGCTCCGGCGGACCTGGAAGAACCAGACCACAGAGGCCGAAGAGAGCGCTATCAGCGTGTAGACTGCCAGCCACCCGGCCGGGCCCACTGGCGGGCCACCGCGGCCCCGGCGCCCGCGGACCCCCTCTTATAAGACATGAGGCCCGGTGCCACCGGGGCGCCGGGCTTACCCGGTTACTGGGGGCTAGAAGCTATCAACCGGCGCTGAGAGCCATGGCTAGGGTAGAGGACTTCGCAAAGGCCTGGAACCCGCAGCCCAAGGGCCCCGGCGTCATAGAGAGGATTAAGAACACGATAAACCCCCCGCCCCCCATGAGGCACAAGCTCGCCCTAGCGCTGTACAAGCTGCGCGTGCAGAACAACAAGCTGGAGTACATCATAGCTAAGATGAAGGAGCGGGACCAGGCGCTGTTCGAGAAGGTGGTCCAGGCACAGATGGAGAAGGACACCACTAGGGCAGCGATGTACGCCGGCGAGGTAGCAGAGCTGAGGAAGATGATAAAGAGCCTGCTGGTCGCCAAGTACGCCATAGAGAGGGTGGCCCTGAGGCTAGAGACTGTCATGACTATGGGCGACGTGCTGGTGGGCCTGGCCCCAGTGGTGGGCGTGATAAGGGACCTGCGCCGCCACCTCACCGGCCTGGTGCCGGAGATAGGCCTGGAGATGGCCGAGATAGGCGAGATGCTCGAGGGCGTGGTGACAGAGGCAGGAGAGTTCACCAGCTTCACGAGCGCGCCCACGGTGTACAGCGAGGAGGCCAAGAAGATAATGGAGGAGGCTGCGGCCGTAGCCGAGCAGAGGATGCGGGCCGAGTTCCCGGAGCTGCCCAGCGCCTTTCCCAGCCCCACCCAGCAGGGCAGCCAGAACCGGAACCAGGACGGTGGCACCAAGTAAGCCACTCCAGCCCCCGGGGGCCCGGGGCGCCGCGGGGGCCCGGGCAAGGATTTTTGCTGCCCATTCTACCCGCGCCGGCCTCCTACCCGCTGCAGCCCCGCCTTACCTCGAGGATGTAGTCGCCGAGCTTCTCCACGTCCCCGAGGCTGCTGGGCGCTCTCCCCATGTGGGCTACCAGCGCCATGCTTGGCGGCGGGTCCGCCCGGCACCTTGCCTCCTCCAGGCGGCTGAGGCTCCTCTCCTCCACCTCCGAGAAGCCTAGGCCCCGGGCCCGCTCCCCCAGCACCCTATTGGCCACGATCATCTTGAGCGCTATGCCCAGGCTGGCGAGCTTCCCGGCTATCACCTCCACCTCGTAGACTGGGAGGGGCTCCGGCGTCGCCACAGCTACCACGCTGGTGCGGGCGGGGTCGGTCATCTCCCTCCGGAGCGCCTCGTAGCGCCCCCTCAGCTCCTCCAGCTTCTTCAGCACCGGGTCGTCGGCCTCCACGGGCCTACCCATGGCGTTTGCTATAGCGTATTTTATGGAGACTATCTTCTCCCGCAGCTCCCTCAGCCTCTCAACCCAGAAGAGGTGGAGCCCCGGGAGCGAGACCACGCGCAGCGCTATGCCGGTGGGCGGGGTGTCCACTATGACGATGTCCACGTCCCGGCGCTGATAGAGCTGGCTCAGTATCCGGAGGAAGACCTCCTCCTCGAAACCCGGCGCCTCCCGGATAACCTCCACAGCCCTCTCGATGCTCAGCGCCTGCAGCCCCGGCATGAGCCTGCGGAGGAGCATCGAGTACTCCTCCGCAACCTTCCTCGCAACCCCCTCGACCTCGTACTGGACCGCCCTAAGCCCAGGCGCCTTCTCCACCTCCCGGAGCGGCCCGGGGAGCCTGAGGTACTCGAGCAAGTGGCCGGCCGGGTCCAGGCTCGCCACAAGCACCCGGCGGCCCTGCCTGGACAGCTCGTAGGCCAGCCGTAGCCCTACAGTGGTCTTCCCCACCCCGCCCTTACCCATAACCATTACCACGTGGGGGAGCCTCCAGCCCTCCGTATCGAGGCCCTCCACCAGCCAGGGCAAGGCTCTACCACTCACCCCCCATCCTGCTGAACAGGTCGGCTATCGCGTCGGCGCCGCGCCAGGTCCTCTCGAAGAGTATGCGCGTCTCCCCCTCAAGCAGGGGAGCCAGCTCGGCGGCGACCCCCATGGGGGCCAGAGGGAGGCCTACGAGGCTGCCGAGAACGAGGCTTAGGAAGGCGTGCTCGAGCTCCAGCAGCTCGAGCTCAAGGACCTCCACGCCCTGCTCGATTAGGGCCTCCTGCATCCCGGTTATGAATGCTTTAGCCTCGCCCAGGAGCCTGCGGAGGAATCTTAGCAAGCCGCATCCCCTAGGAGACAGGGGTACGCCGAGAGGGGAGGAAAAAGGGAGTGGGTAGGCTCCCCAGCCGCCGGGATGTACTGGCTAGGCTCTCCTCGCAGCGGCCTCGACCGCCGCCTTCCTGGCCCTCTGCAGCCCCACCACGTAGAGGTAGATCAGCAGGAAGTCGGCGGCCAGCGATACCAGCACCATGCTGCCGGCGCCAACCTTCTGTATCCACGGGTAATGCGGCAGCACCGCCGCAGTCCACCATATAAGGGCGGCCGTCACAGTTATCCACAGGAACCAGGCAGGCGCTTGTATCAGCAAGTTGGTCCTGACATCCCGCTTCCTCAGCACGGCGTATACCCACAGCGCGCTGGTGAGCAGCGCCAGGGCCGCCAGCAGCTGGTTGGTGCCGGAGAAGGCGGGCCAGATGATGTTGTAGGCTGGCGCGGGCTTCCCGTTTATCACCACGCTGGGGTAGGCCAGCCCGGCGCCCAGCAGCACAGCGATGCCGCTGGCAACGAACCTGTTAGCCACAATATTGTAGGCGATGGGGCTCCTGTCAGCGAGCCAGTCAAACATCTCCTGCCAGGCGAACCTGGCCAGCCTCGTGGCGGAGTCGAGGGTGGTTAGGATGAAGGTTGCCAGCGCTATGCCCGCGAACTTGGCCATGAAGCTGGCCACTGCCGTGCTGCCGCCAAACGCCTGGCCCAGCATGAACCCGTAGCCAAGGGTGAAGCGCTGTATCTTGTTCAGCACCAGTATGCCGTTCTGACGGTAGGTCTCTATCACCTGCTCCTTCATGCCCATGGCCTTCAGGAACTCGGAGAAGCCGGGGTGCTGCCAGGCGAAGGCTATCGGTATCACCACAGCCATGCTGGACACCGCTCCCTCGGTGAGCATGCCGCCGTAGCCTATCATCAGCGCGTCCAGCTCGCTGGCCAGCTGCTTGCTCGTAGTGCCGCTCGCCACCACGCTGTGGAAGCCGCTGAGCGCCCCGCAGGCTATGATTAGGGGTATTGCCGGCCAGAAGGGCGTAGCCTGGCCAACGAATATCTTGGGCGCGAAGCTGGTATAGGCGGGGCCGGTGAGCCCCTTCCAGGCGATGCCAAGCGCGCCCAGTATCGCGAGGCCCACGAAGCTCCAGAGCACGTAGGCGTTCAAGTAGTCGCGCGGCTGCAGCAGGTACCAGACGGGGAGCACGCTGGCTATGAAGCTGTAGAGGGCTAGGAGTATCAGCCACGTGTGGTAGGCGTCGCCGGGTATTAGGAAGGGGTACTTCACCGCGAACGCTATGCCCAGAGCCAGCGCGGCCAGGCCTATTACTGTGCTGGCTCTGGGGCTCAGCCTGGTCCTGTACATCAGGAAGCC
The DNA here is from genome assembly GCF_055379715.1 of Pyrodictium brockii. Lineage (NCBI taxonomy): Archaea > Thermoproteati > Thermoproteota > Thermoprotei > Desulfurococcales > Pyrodictiaceae > Pyrodictium > Pyrodictium brockii. Next base: position 542,900 of record NZ_AP042401.1, on the reverse strand, counting down.
CAGCATCACCGCCAGCGGCATGTAGATCATGGCCTTGGAGGCTGAGGATGGCTGCACAGCGAACAGCTTAGCGTTCACGCTTATGAAGGCTGCCAGCACTAGTATCAGCGCGGAGTAGACGTAGAGCAGGAATATGTACTTGGCCCGCCTGCCCATTACGTTCTCGGACACAGACATTATAGAGACTCCGCCGTGCCTCACGCTGGCCATGAGCGAGAGGTAGTCGTGCACAGCGCCGATGAAGATGTTGCCGAAGATTATCCAGAGCAGGGGCAGGCCCCAGCCATAAGCCATGGCTATGGCGGGCCCCACTATTGGGCCCGCGCCCGCTATGCTGGCGAAGTGGTGGCCATACAGCACGTACTTGTTGGCGGGCACATAGTCTACGCCGTCAAACATGGTGTGGGCCGGCGTCCTCCTCTCGGCAGACGCCTCGACAACCCGGCGCTCGAGTATGTGGCGGCCGTAGTAGATGTATGCGATGGCGTAGAGGGCTAGCACTATACCCGCGACCAGGCCCGCAGGGGTGTACACGGCCGCTCACCTCCTAACTGCAGTCTTTATTGATGCCGGGGCCTCGCCGAAGGCCAGGGCGGGGCCCACCAGCACCAGGAACCAGCCTAGGAGAATCGCTACCGCGTCGGGGGTCCAGGCCTCCCTCGAGCCCAGGTGGCCCTTCATGATGGCCGCTGCGAAGGCGTAGATGAAGAGCGCTATGCCCAGCGCAGTGATGGCAAGACCCAGCGCGCGGCTGGCCGAGCCGGGCAGGTCATGTCACCCCTGGATGCCTGAGGCCTTGCGCCTACCGCTGGGTGGGCCTCGAAGGCCACTAGGATCTGTGATCTGTATAAATTTTGTTCCGGATCAGTGAAGCCTAAATCCTTAAGCTGAAACAAAGAGGATGCCACAGCCTAGGCAGTGGACCCAGAGGGCTTCGGGCGCGGCAGCGGGGCTGCGCAGCAGAGCCTCGGACATATTACCGCCGGCGCCCGCGGCCCTAGGGACTTCCCGGCGGCGCCTGCAAGGGTGACCCCCGGGGTGCCTGAGAACAGCTACGTGGTGTACCTCCTCCAGCGCCTCATAGCCGTGCCCACGGTGAATCCTCCCGGCGAGCACTACGCGGAGATGGCCGGGCTTCTCCGCGAGGAGCTGGAGGCCCTGGGGCTCGAGACCCGGGTGGTCCGCGTCCCGGACGAGGTGGTGGAGAAGCATTACCCCTGGGCCAGGGGCTACCCCCGCTTCATAGTGCTGGCCAGGCTGGGCGAGGGCAGGCCTGTGCTGCACCTCAACGGCCACTACGACGTGGTGCCGCCGGGGCAGGGGTGGGCCAGGGACCCCTTCAACCCGGTGGTCGAGAACGGGAGGGTCTACGGCCGCGGCGCCACGGACATGAAGGGCGGGATAGCGGCTGTAATAGCAGCTATCCGGGGCCTCGTCGAGGAGGGCTGGAGGCCCCGGCGGGGCAGCATAGAGCTGAGCTTCACCCCCGACGAGGAGACCGGGGGAGAGACCGGCGTGAAATACATGCTCGACGAGGGCCTGACGCTCCCGGACTACGCCCTGGTGGCTGAGCCGAGCACCACGTCGAGGATATGGATAGGCAGCCGGGGCGCGGTCTGGATGAACGTCCACGTCTACGGCAGGCAGGCCCACGGCTCAACCCCCTGGCTCGGCCTCAACGCCTTCGAGGCAATGGTGGAGATAGCCTACAGGCTTATCCATGGCTACAAGCCCAGGCTGGCGGAGAGGAGAACAGACCTGCCCATGGACGATCCCAGGGCGGCGCACCCGACGATCACGATCGGAGGGGAGATCGAGGGGGGAGCCAAGACCAATGTCGTGCCCGGCTACTACCGGTTCAGCATAGACCGCCGCCTCATACCCGGCGAGGACCCCGACGAGGTGGAGAGGGAACTACGGGACTTCATCATGGAGTCCGCGGCGCCGCTTCTCGAGAAGGGCTACCGGGTAGAGGTCGAGACCACGGGGAAGGCGCCGGCAACCTGGATACCCCCGGACAACCCCTTCGTGGAGACCGTGGCGGAGGCTGTCCGGGAGGCGCTGGGCCTGGAGCCCCTCCGCACCATCTGCACTGGCGGCCTCGACACCAGGTACTTCCAGCAGCGCGGAATCCCCGCCGTGACCTACGGGCCCGGGGCCCCCGGGGCAGCGCACAAGCCGGACGAGTACGTGCCCCTGGAGGAGCTCGAGAACGCTGTGAAGGTGTACAGGGCCCTTATACGCAGAATACTGGGCTAGCAGGCCCCCGGGAAGGAGAAAAGGGAAGGAGAAAAAGCGGAGGCAGGGCCCCGCTGCCCTAGTGCTCTATCCTCTTCTTCATCCCCCACGGCCACCACGCGGCCCTGCCCAGCAGCGATATAGCCAGCGGCGTCAGCAGGTAGGACGCCATCAGCCCCGCCAGGAGCACCGTCGAGGCCAGCGTAAAGCCCATCTCCCTCATACCAGTGTTGCTTGCGGTCATCATCGAGGCGTAGGCGACTGTTACCACCAGCGAGAGGCCTATTATGAAGAGGCTCACCGCGCCCGCCGCCCTAGCCACCGACTTCTTGGGGTCGCAGCCGGTTAGGTGGCACTCCTCGAGCGCCCTCGCCAGGAAGAAGCTGTTATAGTCCATGCCTACGCCGAGCACAGCCATCATAGCCACTATGTTGAGGAACCATAGCACGGGCTTCCCGAGCAGGTCCTGGAAAAGCAGTATGCTCGCCGCTATCCCCATAACCGCGGCGCCTATTATCACCGTGAGCGCTACTACTGCAGCCACGAGGCTGCCGAACACCACTGTGAAGACTAGTATCATTAGCAGCGCCGCCGCGGGGAGGATGCGGTGGTAGTACAGCTTGTGGAGAAGCTCATCCATCTCCAGTACGCCGTAGGGCGCGCCGCCCACGTAGACGGTGAAGCCGTGGCTGCTGGCGTAGCTGTGGGCCACCCGGTGTATCTCCTCCACCGCTTCCTGGCCCTCCCGGCTGTAGGGGTCCACGCCGAGTATGACCTGGATAACCGCCACCCTGCCGCCGCTGCTTGTGAGCCTCCTGCCGCCGCTGCGCGCTGCCTCCCCGATGCTGACCTTCACTCCGTGGGGCCTGGTGGGGGCTAGGACCTTGTAGACGCCGGGCACCTCCGCTATCTTGTCCACCAGTCCATCCAGCATAGCAGCGGTAGAGTTGTCCTCCCACACGCTGTGGGGGAGCACCGCGGCCACGTAGACCGGGTCCGTTATGCCTGGGGCGAACTCCTCGCTTAGCACGTTGAACGCCTGGAGGGCTGGCGCGCTCTCCGGCAGCATCAGCTTCATGTCATGGGTGCCCTTGAAGCTTACGTAGTAGTGGCCGGAAACGATTATCAGCAGGGCGAGGACCGCGAACAGGGGCGCCTCGTAGCAGGTCAGCAGCCTCATCACCCTGCTCTCGCGTCCCACGTGCCTCTCCCTGCTCGGCCTCCTCGGCCACCAGAACCAGCGGCGGCCGCCGAGCAGTGCTAGGAGGGCAGGCACCAGGGTCAGGCTGGCGGCGGCGGTGGCGGCGACGGTTACCGGTATATTCTCGCCCATTCTGCGTAGGAAGCCTACCTCCCAGCCTAGCAGCAGGCTGCCAAAGCCTATGATCACGGTGAGCGCGCTGGCAACTATGGCGGGGCCGGCACGCCTGAGAGCCCTCCTAGCCGCCTCCCGGGCGTCCTCGAGCTTAGCGTACTCCTCGCGGAACCGGTGCACCAGGTAGGCGGCGTAGTCCGCGCCCAGGCCCAGCGCCGTGGTCATCATCAGCGCGTGGGTCTGGGAGTCGAGGCTCACTATCCCGTGGCTGGCCGCCAGGTAGATGATGGCGCCGCCGACCAGGAGGCCCAGGAAGATGCCTATATAGGGCAGTATGACGGCGAACACGCTCTCCAGGATGACCAGTAGCACTATGAATGTGCCGATCTCGCTGAACCCGCTAGTCTTCTCGACATCCTCCCTCGCATACTTCTTCACCTGGCTCAGGAGCAGGTCGCTTCCACTAACATATACCTTGCCATGGGCTATATGCATGCTGTCCAGCAGCTCCTCGACTAGCCTCCCGGCAGCCTCGGTGTTGCCCGCCCTCTCGTCCTGCGTAGAGCCCAGCGGCTCGCCCATCACGGTGAAGGCGTGGTGGTCCCTGGATACTAGGAGGCCCTCACTACTCCTCAGCAGCTTCGGGTACACGCTGCCGAGCAGCAGCCTCTCCGCCAGCAGGCGTGCCGCCCCCTCCACGCTCGTCTCGTTCCTAGCCGCCTCAACCGCTAGCCTGGCCAGCTCGCCCGGCAGCCAGCTCGGGGGCTTCAGCCCATCCACGCTGATCCTGCCTATGTTCTCCCTTACCCCTTTCTCCAGCATCTCCTCGACCAGGCTCCACTTCCTCTCCGCGGGGATCACGGGGCCCTCCCTGATCACGGTGTCGAGCATCCCCTCCACGGTGCCTGTCATGTTCTCCGGGGTGCGGGCTAGCACCTGGCGGCGCAGCTCCCCGGCCACTATCCTCTTCAACGCCTCCCTGCTGTGGAGCATCTCCACCAGCTGCTCCGGGGTGAAGGGCAGCCGCTTGCCCTGCTTCTCGACCATCCAGGCCACGGCCTCGGCTGCAAGGGTCTCGTTGGACGCCAGCAGCCCCTGGGCCCCGGGGTCGTAGCGCCTGAGCGCCTCCACAACCAGCTGGGCCTTCTCGGCGCCCATTCGCCCCGCTGCCTGGCGCTCCACAAGCTCCAGGGCCAGCTCCCTCAGCCGGCTAGGCCCCGCCTCGCCCCTCGCAACCAGCCTGGCCAGCTCCTCGACCACGTCCCTGGGCATCCTGGCGCCCTTCCCCGCGGCCTCCCGGTAGACCAGCTCCGCCGCCAGCCTGGCCAGCTCCTCGGGGCTCTTGGCCAGCAGCCCCCGGGCCTCGGGGTCAGCCTGGAGAACCAGGGGCACTAGGCCGCGGGCCTCAGCGGGGAGCCGCTGCTGGAGCAGCTCCGCCGCCAGCCTGGCTGCCTCCCTGCGGCCTCCATGCCCCCGGAGCAGCTTCTCCGCGGCCTCCACGGCCCCGGCTGGGGCGCCCAGCTGCTCCAGAAGCCTGGCCGCGGCCTCCATGCTCCTCTCCGGGCTAGCTGCCAGGGTGCCGTTGGCACCGGGGTCCTCCTCCACGAGGAGCCTTGCCAGTGTGCTGGTGGCGTTGCCGGGGAGCCTCATCCTGGCAGCGGCCCCGGCCGCCACCGCCTCAGCAGCGTCGAGGGGACGGAGCCTGCCCTCGACCGCTAGCCTTGCCAGCTTCTCGGCGGCGTCTCTCGGCAGGCCTTCCTCCTCCAGGCTCCCGGCTAGTATGCCCGTGGCGATCTCGTCGGCGTGGCTCGCCACGCTCTCGGCGGCCCGGCTGGCTGCCTCCTGGGCGAGCTGGAGCAGCCTGAGCTGGCTCTTCACGTGCATGGGCGGGGGCTGGAGGAGGAGCAGGGCCTCGCTAATGTTCATCCCCCTCTTCTCTCTGCTGAGCTCCTCGGCCCAGTGGCCCGCGAGGACGGGGAGCAGGCTGCGGAGCGTGCCCGGTGTCTGGTTGGCGAGGGCCTCCACTGCCGCCTTCAGCGCGGCCGTGTCGGGGTCGGCTCCCCCTCTAACCATACTGGCTATCCCGCGCCAGGCCTGGATGGCCTCCTTCCTGGGGAGCGGGGCCAACCTCGGGCTCACCTGGGTGAGGTTGGCTACCCTGGCGTAGGCCTGGTAGCTGCCGTTGTAGAGCTCCAGGTAGTAGTAGGCCCTGCCCAGCTGCCACCACGTGTAGGCTATTAGCTGCATAGTCTGGTTAACGGCCGTCCTATTGGAGAGGAGTAGTCTGAGCCTCGAGGCGCTCCGGGACAGGTTATGGTAGAGACTGCTGTACGCCTGGTCCAGCCCGGCCAGCCCCGTAGCGGTCCCGTTGAGCCTGGCCGCTACCTCTAGCAGGGAGTCTGTGGCGTTCTCAAGGGCGAGGTCTACCCGGGCGAGCCCCTCCATGGTCCGGTTTAGGGCTGCTGCGAGGCTCAACAGGCTCCTGTAGGCCTCTACATAACCTTTATCGGCCTCCATTAGCCCCCTTACGCTCTGGTTAAGCATTCTCACCTGCCTGCTAGCGTTCTCCAGCGCCGAGGCGTACGCCTGGTCCAGCTGCTCCAGCATCGCGTAGAGCCTCGCCGCGTTGCCGGCCGACATGTTGACCGCCTGGAGCATCGCTTTGTACAGGGACTCGTTCACAGCGGCAAGCATTAGGGGGAGGCTGCTGACACCCCTCATGTAGCTGCTTACGCTCTCGTTGAACCTTCTGCCCCACTCCACAAGCTTCAGCACAGTCCCGTTATCGTCGAGGTTGACCCCGGTGACAACTATGACCCCGATGCCTCCATGACCGCTCAGAACCCTGCTCATGAGCTGCTCAGCCTGCCTGGTCTCGCTGCTCGGCGGGAGGCTGTACTGCTGCTCCTTAACCACGCTGCTCAGCCTGGCGAACAGAGGCGCCGCCGCCACGGCCACGATTATCCAGATGGCTACAACCGCGAGGGGCCTCCTCGTTATCGCCTCAGCCAGACCCACACTACACACCCACGAGGTATCGGGGCCCGACACATCTCCAGGGGGATAAATCGCTTTCCATAGACGCTCATAGCCGGGGCCCCGCCCTATCTAGATTAGAGCAGGGGAGCCCCTGCAAGAGTGGAGGGGTGCAGCAAGTAGGATGGCCAGCCAGGCTCTGGAGATGAGGACGCGCTACACGGTGTTGCTCCTCCTCGCCGAGGGGCCGAAGACGGGGTACGAGCTGATAAAGAGGATAAGGAGCGCCCTGGGGGAGGTTGGTGCAGCCGCCAGCCCCGGCACCGTGTACCCGGTGCTCCGCAGCCTGGAGGAGGAGGGCTTCATAGAGGCGAGCGAGGAGCCCCATGGGGCCAGGCAGAGGAAGGTCTACAGGATAACGAGGAGAGGCCTCGAGCAGCTCCTACGCATGGTCAACCGGGGCCTCCACGTGATAGAGGCGGCGATAAGGCTCCACATAGACGCCGCCCGGGGCCTAGCCGGGGTCGAGCCGGGCGGGGAGCTGCGGCCGCTCCTAGAGGAGACCGTCGAGAGGCTTGAGAGGATAGAGGAGCTCACCGAGAGCCTCATAGAGGCCCTCCGCGGCATCCTGGCCGCTGTGCCTACAGCCTAGGCCCCGGGCGCCCCCAGGGAAGGGCGTGCATGGAGGCGCAGCCTCATTGCACGAGATGAGTATAGCCCTGGGCATACTCGCGGCGGTCGAGGACGCGTTCCGCAGCACACCCGGGGCGAAGCGGGTGACCAGGATAAGGCTCCGGGTCGGCGTGCTCAGCCTCATAGACGTCGAGGCTCTCCGCTTCGCGCTCCGCGTAGCCTCCCGCGGCACCCCCGCCGAGGACGCGGAGATAGAGGTGGAGATGGCTGAGCCCCGGTTCCGCTGCAGGGTCTGCGGCTACGAGTGGAAGCCGAGCAGGGAGGAGACGGAGAGGCTCACGGGCAACCCAGAGATAAGCACCCTGGTCCACATAGACCCCGACGTCCTGCCCCGGTTCCTCCAGTGCCCCCGCTGCGGGGCCAGGGACGTGGAGGTGGTCCAGGGCACCGGTGTAATGCTCCACAGCGTCGACATAGAGACCGGGGAGGACGAGGAGCGCGGGGTACAGCTGTAATACGGGTTGCGCCCACCGCGACGGGGAGAACAGCTTACCCACGCCCAGAGCACAGGCTGGACCATGGAAGGCCTGGAGAAGAGGCGGGCCACAGTCATGAGGACGTCCTCCCGCCCGAGAAGCCGCGCAGGTAAACCCACACCCTGGGAGCGCATGGTGGAGGCGGCTGCGGAGAAGCTCCACGCCTCCACCAGGGCCGAGCTGGAGGAGATAGAGCAGAGTATAATAAGCCATGGGCCCGGGGCTGAGGCCCCTGCCGCACCCTGGACGCGGGACAGGAGAAGGCGGAGGAGAAGGAGGCTCATCGACGCCGTCCGGGCAGCGGTCCGGCTAGGCCACTAGGAGGCCGCGCCGAGGCTGCGGGGCTCAGCACGGAGCACGGGCTCCCCATCCCCGGCCGTCGGCCCCAATCGCCCTCCTCACAGCCCCGCGGGGTGGCCGCCTCAAGCCTCATTAACGCGGCGGCCCCGGGCCGCCACCGCCCCTGGGGCGGCGCCAGGGGCTGTGAATGGACGCCTGGGCCTTAGCTCTTCCGCGGGGTGCTGAGCCTGTGCAACAACGAGCCCCTCGCGCCGCCCGCCGGCACGCCTCTAGCGGCTGGGAGCGGGGAGCACCTGCTTGGCGGGAGAGGGCTACGTCCTACTACTAGGGGCCCAGAGCACGGTAGAGCTGCTCGGCCTCCCCGGGGATCCCGGGGAGCCGCTGGAGCTGTATCGTGCAGCGCTCCGCCGCGGGGGAGGACGGCTGCTGGAGAGGCTGCGCCGCGGCCTAGAGAGCGGCGCTGTGAGGAGCATAGTCTACCTCGGCGCCGACGGCGCGTTGTCGAGGCTGCTGAGCCGGGGCGTGGTGGAGGTGTATGGCGCCGTCTCTAGGCTCCGCTGCCCCCGGTGCGGGAGGAGGTGGTGGATAGACGAGGGTGAGCGCTGCCCCCGCTGCGGCGGGCCAGGCGAGCCGGACTACAGCGAGACGCCGCGCCGCAGGCAGCTGGAGGAGGCCATATACGAGCTGACCACGGCCGAGGCTGTGGCCGTCCACGGGCTCGGCGAGCCCCCTCCAGTCCTCGGCTCGGTACTCGCGCTCGCAGCCTCGAGGTTCACCCGGGTCAGGCTCCTCGAGCCGGCACCGGCCCAGCTCAGGGGCCTGGGGCTCGAGGAGACGGGCGAGACCCTGGAGGAGCTCCTAGCAGGGCTAGCCCCCTAGCCCCGGGGAGCCGCGGCCCCTCTCCGGTAGACCAGGAGGCCTGCCGCCAGAACCACCGCCGCCACGGCTGCGAAGCCCAGGGTGAGCGCTGCCGGGCTCATACCCCCGGGGCTCCTGCTGCCCGTAGGGGGCGGCGCCGCTGCGCTGCCGGCTCCGGCGCTGCTGGCAGCGGCGGGCGGGGTCGCGGACGCCGTACCCGCCCCGGCGGCCGCCCCGGCTGCTGTGGCTGCGCTGCCGGTGCTCCCCCCGGCCGCTGGCGCGGTGGGGGACGTGGAGGCCATCCCTGCGGTGGTTGCTGTGGCTGTGCCCGTCGTGGTGGTCCCCGTGGGGCTTGCCGTGGCCGCCCCGGGGCCAGTGCTGCTAGACGCCTGGCCGAACTTCACCGCCGCCAGCTGCCCGGGGGAGGCGAGCCTGACCACGTAGGCCTCTGAGCCTCCAATCCTCTCCCTGGACGTGTTGACTCCCTGGGGCGCCTCCAGGGGGAGCCGGGAGACGAGGGTTATGTTCAGCCTCTCTAGGCCCAGCCGGCTCCCGAGCAACTCCGCTACCGCGTGCACCGCCGCCTCGGCCGACTCGGCGGGGCTGGCGCCAGGCTTGTAGATGCCCAGCCCCTGCACGCGGTAAGCCACAGTCCCGTTGCCGGCCCAGGAGGATATAGTAGCGTTGCCCCTGGCCCTGGCCGCTAGCCCCTCCGCCGCGAGCCCCGCCACGGGCAGCACGCCCCCGGCGCCGGGGACGGCCGTGATCGATGCCGCGCTGCCCAGGAGCGTGTAGGCCAGCATCCTCTCCAGGGCCTCCCTCGGCCCCGTCATCGTGGAGTTGCTCCTCGCCTCGATCTCCAGGAGCCCGTTTCCTGTATAGTTGAGGACCAGCTCCATGCTCCGGCTGGTGTCGATCATAGAGGAGAGCCTGCCGGCCTCGCGCAGCAGGCTTAGCAGCTTATCGGCCTCCTCCGGGCTCAACGCGCCGGCGGCCGCGAGCCCGGAGACAGCCTTCTCCACGTACTTCCAGTAGTCGAAGAATGCCGTGAAGGATCCTCCCACCACCACGGTGCTGCCGGAGGCCTCCACGCTTGCGTTGAGGCTATCCACCCTAACGCCGAAGCCCTGGAGGGCGGCGGTGGCCACTACGGGGTTGAGGAGCCGCCGGATCCTCTCCGCCAGAGACCGCGCGGCCGTCTCGTTACCCGCGTCTATAGAGGCGGAGAACACGCCGTCCACCCTGTAGACGTGGCCCGTCTTGTTGTACACCCCCGACGCGCCGGCGCTCATGCCCGGGAGGGAGAGGTTGAACGCGAAGACCCCGCTACCCCCGCGCCCGGCTAGGCGGAGCCTCATACCGGTGGCCGCGAGCCCTGCTACCGCGGCCTCCCTCGTAGCAGCCGAGACCCGGGAGATCACGGTGTAGCTGGCGTTGCCCCCCGCGGCCTGCCGGGGGGCTACCGTAGTGGTTGAGTTCATCCACTCGAGCCCCTTGAGCCCCTCCAGCGGGGCGGAGAGGGACGCGTTAACCCACACCACCCCCTCGCCGTCGACGAGGAGCGTGACCGAGCCATGCCCGCCGCCAGAGGCGCGGGCCACGGGGGGAGGCAGGAGCAGCAGCGCGAGCAGCAATAGTGTAGGCAGGCGTGAACGGCGTGAGCGCCTAGCCAAGGCTGTCCACGCTCCACCCCCTGGTTAGGCACCTTGATCCACATAAACCTGGGGGCCCAGGGGGCGCGCCTATTAACGCTCGGGATGGTCCCGCTAGAGAGGCCCTCGGGGCTGTGAGGAGTGAGCCCCGCGAGCACCCAGAGGCGGTCCCGAGGAGCCCCGGCGGTGACGCCCCTAGGGGTGGGCCGAGCCCCTCTACCTGGGCCCAGGGGGTGATGAGGCCTGCATCGGGGAACCCCGCGGGTCCTGGGGGAGGCCCGGGGTCTTCCCTGCGGCTGACCCCCCGGGGGCTCCATGGGCCTGTCACCCTTGGGGCCGGGGCTGCCCAGCCGCCCCGCCGGGGAAGCGTTGAGTAGCCGCGGGCGCATGCACCCTTCCTGGGTGCTGGGGGCGCCGTGGAGGGTCTTGAGAGCCTCGCCTGGGAGTACATCCACGGGAGGATGAGGGCCACCCGTACCCCCGGGGTTAGCGTCTCGCTGAAGCGCGGCGGCGAGCTGCTCCTTCAGAGGGGCTACGGCTACCGTTCCCTAGAGAAGGGGCTCCCCGCGACGGCGGAGACGGTTTACGGCATAGCCTCGATATCAAAGACAATCACGGCTGTGGCTGTAATGCAGCTCGTCGAGAAGGGCGTGCTCAGCCTCGACGACCCGGTGGACAAGCATCTCCCCGTGGAGCTCCGCGTCCAGGGGGAGCCGGTTAGGGTGTGGCACCTGCTAAGCCATACCAGCGGGATACCGGCTCTAGGGTACGCGGAGGCCCTCCTCACCGGCTACGCGGGGCTCGGCCGCGGCTGGCTACCCTTCTCGGACCCCCGGGACGTGCTGGAGTGGCTGGAGCGGGGCGCCCGCCACTGGGCGCTGGCTCCCCCGGGTGAGAGGTTCCTCTACCTAAACGAGGGGTACGTCGCCCTGGGGCTTCTCGTCGAGAGGCTCTCGGGGCTAAGCTTCCCCGAGTACGTGAAGCGCTTCATAGCCGGGCCGCTGGGGATGCGGAGCACCACCTTCGACTACGGGGAGGCATGGGGCTCGAGCCTCCTGGCAACCCCCTACGACTCCTCCAAGACCCCGCCCCGCCCGGCCGCAATACCCCCGGGGCTAGCCGCGGATGGAGGCGGCTGGAGCAGCGTCGTGGACCTGGGCAAGCTGATGGCGGCGCTCTCCAGCGGCGGCAGCCTGGGCGGCGTAGAGATACTGTCCAAGAGGAGCGTCGAGGAGATGGAGAAGCCCCGAGCCAGGCTCCCGGCACAGCTCTTCGGGGACGACAGCTACGGGCTCGGCGTCATGGTGTACCCGGGCTTCCCCGGCGGCAGGCTGGTGGGGCACAGCGGGAACATACTCTTCTACACGGGGTTCGCCGGCCATATAAGGGAGAAGGGGCTCACGGTGGCCGTGCTGGCAAACGCCGACCCCGGCTCGCCCCAGATAGCTATGACGCTGGCCGCGGCGGCTGCAGGGGCGGATCCCTGGAGCCTGCCCTTCAACACAGCCGACCGGGTGCTCGGGGCCCTGGAGGGCGTCTACACGGGCTACAGGGGCACTGTGAGGGTTAGGCTGGAGAGGGTTGGGGATGCACTGCTCCTGGAGAGTCTGGAGCCCCCGGGGAGGAGGGAGGTGCTCTTCCCCGAGCGGCTCGACCCGGCCGAGCCGGTGTTCCTCACGGCGAGGGCAGGGAAGAGGATGAGAGTAAGCTTCCGTATCGACCTGGAGGAGGGGGTAGTTGAGATGCTCTACGACCGGTACAGACTGGTGAAGGCTCAGGCCGGCGAGTAGCCCGCCACCCCCCGGGGCCGGGAAAAGTTTATAGCTATAGATGCGATTTTTTCACCAGTAACAATGGTTGCAAGCGTTGCGAGAGCCGGGGAGGCCTGGGCGGCGGGCCACGATGCTGAGTGCTGAGAACCTCCACGTGGACGTGGGAGCCAGGACCGTGCTGCGAGGCGTGAGCCTGGAGGCTGGACCGGGCGAGCTGCACGTGATAGTGGGCCCCAACGGGGCCGGGAAGTCGACCCTACTGAACACCCTGATGGGGCTCTCCCGCTGCCATGTTAGGAAGGGCCGGATAATCTTCAAGGGTAGGGACGTGACCCGCGAGCCCCTCTACCGCAGGGCGCGGATGGGCCTAGCGTTGGCCCACCAGATCCCGCCGGGGCTGAGAGGGCTGACCCTCCGCGAGCTGGTCTCCGCCATGGAGAGGCTCTATGGCAGCGCCCGGGAGGTGGAGTGGGCGGCCGAGATACTCGATGTCAAGGAGTTTATGGACAGGCCTCTCTTCACCGGCATGAGCGGCGGCGAGCGTAAGCGCGTAGAACTGTACCTCACAGTGCTCCAGAGGCCCCAGGTGGCGCTTCTCGACGAGCCCGACAGCGGTGTAGACATAGACACTCTTGAGCGGATCGAGAGGCTCCTCATAGAGCTCCGGAGGAGAGGAGTGACGGTGATACTCGTGAGCCACACGCTCTACATGCTCGAGAAGCTCGCAGGCCACGGAGCCATAGACAGGGTACACGTGCTGCTGGAAGGGCGGGTCGCCGCCTCGGGGCCCCCGGGCCCGCTGCTCCACGCCCTGAGGGAGGGGGGCTTCCACGGCCTGGCAGCCACTGCGGGGTGAGCAGGGGTGGCCGAGGTAGCCGAGCTGCGGGAGAGGGCCCTCCGCGCCCTACAGAGCCCAGCCCCCTACGGGCCCGACGTGGACCTCGAGCGCTACCTCTCCTCCCGCAGAGGCGCGGCGGCCGGCACCGTAGAGGACGCTCTGGAGAAGCTTGGGCTCGGCAGGAGCGTGCTGGGGAGGGCCGGCTACGTCCAGGTTAACGAGGAGATACTCCGCAGCATTGTAGCGCGCAGGCTTGAACAACAGGGCGTGCTGGTTATGCCCCTCCACGAGGCGCTGGAGAAGCTGCCCTGGGCCAGGGGCTACTACTGGCGCGCCGTCCCGGTGGACGCGGACAAGTACACAGCCGCGGTGGAGCTTTACGGCGGGAGGAAGGGCTACTTCATCTACGTGCCTCCCGGCGCCAGGGTGGAGCAGCCTATCTACACCTGCCTGCTCATAACCGAGGAGCTGGAGGCCCAGCTAGTCCACAACATAGTAGTGGTTGACGAGGGGGCTGAGGCGAACCTGGTAAGCGGGTGCGGTGTCTCCCACGGGGTCACCGGCGCGCTCCACGTGGGGGTCTCAGAGTTCTACGTCAAGAAGGGTGCCACGTTGAGGTACGCTATGATCCACTCCTGGGCCCCGGGGGTCCACGTGAGGCCCCGCACCGGCGTCGTGGTCGAGGAGGATGGTAGCTACGTGAACTACTACCTGATTCACGGCCCCGTCGCGAGCGTGCAGAGCTACCCGGTGGTGGAGCTGCAGCGGGGGGCGAGGCTCTACAGCGCCTCGATAATAGTCGCTGAAGGCGATGCGGTCTACGATATAGGGGCCCTCGCGAGGCTCCGCGGGCAGGGCGCCTCGGCGGAGCTGGTCTCGAGGGTGCTGGCGAGGGGCAGTGCGAGGGTGTATGCTAGGTCCCGGATCGAGGCCCACGCTCCCGACACACGGGGCCATATAGAGTGCCTGGGGCTCCCCCTCTCGGGCGACGCGGTGATAGAGTCTATCCCGGAGCTCCACAGCAGCGTCGAGGGGGCCGAGCTGACCCACGAGGCCGCGATAGGCCGGATAGCGGAGGAGGAGCTTGAGTACCTGATGTCGAGGGGCTTCACAGAGGATGAGGCGAGGGGGCTGCTGCTCCGCGGCCTCCTCCACGTGGAGGTGCCGGGGCTCCCGGCGCCGCTGCGGAGCCTGATACGCTACGTAGAGCGCACCCTCGCAGAGAAGGCGACGGGCTAGCCCCTCCTCTCCCAGCCCCTGCGGAGCCTCAGCATACCCCACTCTGTGGCGGCCTCGACCAGCCAGCCGGCGAGTATCCCCGCTATCCTCTCTGCGGCCTCTCCCTCGGGGATCTCCGTGCCGTAGTAGCGGGTGAGAGCCCTCCTCGCTGCGGCCGGGTCGACGCGGGGAAGGAAGCGCTGCTTAAGCCTCTCGAGGAGCTGGTCGAGCCTGTTGACCCCCTCCTCCGCCACCAGCCTCTGCACCTCCCGGAAGTCCTCGTTGCTGAGCACGCTCCTCTCCGCCCGGTCCCCGGCCTCCTGCCAGTAGAGGTAGAGGGGCTCGTAGTCGCCCACGATCTCCCCGGTGGCGAACATGGGGAGCCTACGGCGCCTGCCTCCACCCTCCTCCCGGGACATGCTCCGTGTCCCCGCCAGAGTCTAGCCTAGAGCCCCCGGGGCCTGGATTAGGGCTTAGCCGGCCCGCCGGGCGGGGGCTCGGAGTCCCTCCATATAGCCTCGATCCTCCTCTTCAGCGCGTCCGCGAACCCCTGGTTGACAGCCACGACGGCCACCACGCTCCCAGCCCTGCCGGGGGCGCCTATCACCACCGTGTCGCAGGCCACCATCATGTCTAGGAGGACGGCGTCGGAGACCCTGACCTCGACCCCCGGCAGCCTCCCGACCTGCTGGAGCGCCTCCTCGGGGACCCGGGCGCCCCGGTAGACTATGACCCGGGCGCCCCTCCCCGCCAGCAGGCTGAGCAGGGGCTGGAGGACCGGCAGCAGCTCCACAGCCTTCTCGGCCGCCTTGTACGCCATTATCCAGGGCTTCTCCCCGCACTCCTCGAGCGCGGCAGAGGCGGCCGCGACGGCCCGGTGGACGCCCTCCTCGACGGCCACGTACTCCCTGGCCGCGTGGGCGACGCGTCTCTCAAGCTCCCGGGCCAGCCTCCTGAGCTCCTCCGCCTTCTCGGAGGCCTCGGCTAGTAGCCTCTCGGCCTCGACGAGGAGCGAGCGGGAGGGAGGGACCGCCTGGTAGCCGTCGCCCGTCTGGGCCACCAGGCCTCGGCGCTGGAGGCTGCGGAGCACGTCGTAGATCCTCTGGGGAGGCACGTTGGCCTCCTCCGCTATCTCCCTGGGCCGCGTGGCTCCCTGGAGGACGGCGAGGTATACCCTGGCCTCGTAGCCGCTTAGGCCTAGGAGCCTCCTGAGCCTCTCCTCGAGGTCCCTCAAGCCCCGCCTTACCCGCGGCTGTGCCGCCGAGCGCTGCACCCGGGCCACGGGTTATAAGGCCGCTGCATTGGAACCACCGCCGGGTGGTGGTTCACGGCCAGGCCCTGGATGCCCCATAGGCCCCGCGGCTACCTGGAGCTGCCCGGGGTTGCCAGGCTCCTCAGGGTGGCCGAGGAGCTGGGCTACGCGGCGCCGGTGGAGAGGGTGCTGGAGGGCAGGGCTGGCCCGGGGGACGTGGTGGAGCTCTACCGTATGCCCCTCTGGCTCCTGGGCGGCCTGGCCCGCGCGGTGACCGACGCTATCACCGGGAGGAGGGTGGGCTACATAGTGAACATGATACTCAACTACACTAATGTCTGCGTGGTGGGCTGCAGGTTCTGCGCCTTCTACCGGAGGCCCGGGAGCCCCGACGCCTACCGCATCCCCCCGCGCCGCGCCGCCGCCATGGTGGAGGAGCACTGGAGGAGGTACCGGATACGCCAGGTGCTTTTCCAGGGCGGCGTGGATCCCTCGATACCGCTGGAGTACTACGAGGAGGCCTTCCGCGGCATCAAGGCGGCCACCCGGGGGGAGGTGGCCATCCATGGGCTCAGCGCGGTGGAGCTGGAATGGCTCGCCAGGTCCAGCAGGATGAGCCTCCGGGAGCTGGTCTCCAGGCTGCGGGAGGCCGGGCTGGACAGCGTGCCGGGCGCGGGAGCGGAGATACTGAGCGAGAGGGTCCGGGGGCTCATCTCGCCGAGGAAGATAACAGGGGAGCGCTGGATCCAGGTCATGGACACCGTGATGGCCATGGGCGTCCCGGTGAGCGCCACCATGGTGTACGGGCACGTGGAGACCCTCTGGGAGAGGGCCGAGCACCTCCTCAGGCTGCTCGAGCTGCAGAGGCGCCGCGGCCTGGTAATGGCCTTCATAGCCTGGAACTTCGAGCCGGGGAACACCGAGCTGGGCAGGGAGATCCCTTACCCCGCCGGCGGCACCGAGCTGCTCCGCAGCGTGGCTGTGGCGAGGCTGGTGTTCCGCCACGAGATCCCCTGGATCCAGGCCGGCTGGCTCACCGCCGGGGAGAGGCTGGGCCAGGTCTCGCTCGACTACGGCGCTAACGACTGGGGAGGCACCCTCTACGGGGAGCGCGTCCTCCCTGCGGCCGGCGTGCCCCTACCCCTCCTGGTGAGGAGGAGCATCGAGCGGGTCATACGGGGCGCCGGCTACGAGCCCTACGAGCGCGACAACTGGTACCGGCCCATAGCAGGGCGGGAGGCCGCCGAGGCCGAGCCGCGGGCGGGGGGTGCGGCGGCGTGAGCCTCGAGCCCCCGAGGTGGCTGGAGAGGCTGGCCCAGGAGGAGGGCTCCCCAGCGCTGGAGAAGGCGATCCACGGAGACAGGCTAGAGCCCCCGGAGATAGAGGAGCTGGTGGCCAAGACGCCGCTCCACGCGCTGGCAGCCGCGGCCGACTACTACGCCCGGAGGCTGAAGAGGGGCCGGGGCAGCTTCACCAAGAACCTCTACATAACCTACACCAACGTCTGCGTCACCAGGTGCAGCTTCTGCGCCTTCTACAGGCTCCCCGGCAGCCCGGAGGCCTACACCAGGAGCCCGGGGGAGATAGCCGGGGCTGTGCGCCGGGCGGCGGAGGAGCTGGGCATAGTCGAGGTACACATGGTCGGCGGCAACAACCCGGAGCTGCCCTTCAGCTACTACGAGGAGCTGGTATCCTCCGTGAAGAGGGCTGCCCCCAGGGTGGCGCTGAAGGCCTTCACCGCGGAGGAGATACTTTTCATAGCCAGGAGCACGGGGCACCGTGTCCGCGAGGTGCTGGAGAGGCTGCGGGAGCTGGGCCTCGACGCGCTCAGCGGCGGGGGCGCAGAGATACTCGACGAGGGGGTGCAGAGGCTGATAGCGCCACTGAAGCCGGGCCCGGAGGAGTACCTCAGGGTGCACGAGGAGGCCCACAGGCTCGGGATAAGGAGCAACGTGATAATGATGTATGGCCACGTGGAGGAGCCTATACACGTGGCCCGCCACATCTACCGGGTGCGGCTGCTCGAGGAGAAGGCGCCGGGCTTCATATCCTTCATACCCGTCCGCTTCAACCCGGGGAGCACCCCGCTGGGGAGGAGCAGGCTTTACAGGGAGCGGGCCAGGCTGGACGGCCAGTACGACCTAAGGATAGTGGCCGCCGCCCGGCTCGCCCTGCTGGGGGCGGTGGACAATATTGTAGCCTACTGGGTGAGCATGGGGGACAAGCTGGCGCAGGCCGCCCTGGCCCACGGCGCCAACGACCTCGGCGGCACGTTCTACCGGGAGGCGGTGATAACCGCTGCCGGCGGCGGCCCCGGGGGGAAGGAGCCCGGGGAGCTCGCCTACATGCTGCGCCAGGCGGGATGGGAGCCCTGGCTCCGTGACACCTTCTACAACTACCTGGAGAGGGTGAATACCCTGGAGCTCCCGTGGCTCGCCTAGGGAGGGCCGGAGGGCTTGCCTGTCTACGCCGCCCCGCAGCACCGCTACGCCGCGCCCCTGCGCCGCTGGCTGCTGGGCAGGGGCTATGCCGTCTACATCGCCGCGCCCCCGGAGGCCGCTGAGCTGCTCCGCCGAGGAGCCGCGGACGCCGGCATGGCGCCGCTCGGGCTCCTCGCCTCTGGGGAGGGGCTCCGCTGCTGCCCCGGCCCCATGGTGTACAGCAAGGCAGAGACCATGAGCGTCGCCGTCTTCTCCAGGGGGCCCAGGAGGCTGGGGGGCTGCGATAGGATAGCCGTGACGGGGGAGACCAGGACGAGCATCCTCTACCTCCAGCTCGCCCTGGAGAACATGGGGCTCCGGCCCCGGCTGCTGCGCCTCAGCGCGACGAGCGCCTACCGGCTGCTCCGGGCAGCCCCCTGCGCCCTGGTGATAGGCGACGAGGCCCTCGCCGCCCGGGCCCGGGGCCTCCACGTGGTGGCCGATCTCGGGGAGCTGGTCCGCGACGTGCTCGGGATCAGCCCCGTCTACGCCGCCACCGCTGTCGCCCGGGGCCGGGGGTGCCCCGGGGTCCTCGGCTCCCCGCCCTGGCCCCGGCCCGGGAGGGGCGACGCGGAGGCCACCGCCCGGGTCACCGGGCTGCCGCCCCGGGAGGCGGAGAGGTACCACCGGCTGGTCCGGCTCGACTACAACCCCGGGGCGCTGGCCGGGGCGCTCCGTCTCCTGGGGGAGGCCCTCCACAAGGCCCAGGGTGGAAGGGTCTACAGTCTCTCTAACCATTGATAGTTATTGATTGTGGCTAGGAGGATAGAAATATCCCTGCTGCCCGGGGTAACCCGCCGGTGCAGCCCTCCTTGGAGTTCAAGCTCCTCCGTGTAAACCTCTGGAGCCAGAAGGCCAGGGAGGAGCGCGTCGACGAGAAGACCCTCCGCCGGTTCCTCGGCGGCCGCGGCCTCGGGGCCTACCTGGCCCTCCGGGAGATCCCCCGGGGAGCCGACCCGCTGGGCCCGGATAACAGGCTCTACATCCTCACCGGGCCCCTGACCGGCATGGCCGTGGGCGACACCAGGATAGGGAACGGCCGCTACCACGCGGTCGGCAAGAGCCCGCTCACCGGGATCCTCGGAGACTCCAACGCCGGAGGCAAGTTCGGGCCCTGGCTCCGCTTCTCCGGCTACGACGGCATAGTGCTCGAGGGGGTCAGCGAGGAGCCAGTCTGGATAAGCATCGTTGACGGGGAGGTGGAGTTCCACGACGCCCGGCCCCTCTGGGGCAAGGGCGTGGTCTACACGGAGAAGAGGATACGCGAGTTCATGAAGATGGAGGACACGAGCCAGGGCAGCGTGCTCGCGATAGGCCCGGCCGGGGAGAACCTGGCCAGGATAGCGGCGCTGATAAACGATAGCCGCCGCGCCGCCGGCCGCACCGGGCTCGGCGCGGTTATGGGGAGCAAGAGGGTCAAGGCCATATTTGCCTACGGGAGCAGGAAGATAGAGCCGGTCGACCCCCAGGGATTCCTCAAGGCCGCCAAGAAGTTCATGGAGAAGGTTGAGGCCAACCCGGTCAGCCAGGGCCTGAGGAAGTACGGCACAGCCGTCCTGGTCAACATAATCAATGAGCACGGCGCCCTGCCCACCAAGAACTGGACCCGCGGCACCTTCGAGAAGGCCTACGAGATAAGCGGCGAGTACATGGCCGAGAAGTATCTCAAGAAGAACAGCGGCTGCTGGGGCTGCATGATACGCTGCTCCCGCATCACCGAGGTGAAGGAGGGCCCCTACTACACGCCGGTCGGCAAGGGCCCCGAGTACGAGACCATCTGGGCCAACGGGGCCAACCCGATGATAGGCAACATGGAGGCCCTGATAAAGATAAACTACCTGCTCAACGACATGGGCATAGACACTATCAGCTTCGGCAACGCCGTCGCAGCCCTCATGGAGCTCTACGAGAAGGCGCTTAACGGCGCCCTGCCCAAGGACAAGGCCGAGAAGCTCCTCAGCCTGCTCGGCGACATAAAGCCCACCTGGGGCAACGCGGACGCCGTGATAGAGCTGGTCTGGAGGACCGCGTACCGGGACGGGATAGGCGACTACCTGGCCGAGGGGACGGCGAGGTTCACCGAGGCCTTCGGCAGCCCCGACTCCGCGGTCCACGTTAGGGGGCTCGAGCTCCCGGCCTACGACCCGAGGGCTATCAACGGCATGGCCCTGGCGTACGCCACCTCAAACCGCGGCGGCTGCCACCTCCGCGCCTACGCTGTGAGCTTCGAAGTGCTGGGCATACCGAAGAAGACCGACCCGCTGAAGATAGACTTGGAGAAGGTGCAGCTGGTCAAGTTCCAGCAGGACTTCTTCGCCGCCATAGACAGCATGGTGGTGTGCAAGTTCTACACCTTCTCCACCGGGCCCGAGGACTATGTGCCGCTGATACGCGCCGCCACCGGCTGGGAGGACTTCACGGCCGAGGAGCTGCTAACCATAGGCGAGAGGATATACAACGTGGAGAGGCTCTTCGCCGTCAGGGAGGGCCAGGGCTACAGGGACTACCTGCCCAAGAGGCTCCTCGAGCAGCCGCTGCCCGACGGCCCCGCCCGGGGCAAGACCGCGAAGGAGGCCCTGGAGGCCTACCTGCCGGAGTACTACAAGCTCAGGGGCTGGGAGGACGGCAAGCCGCTGCCCGAGACCCTGCAGAGGCTCGGCCTCAACGAGTTCCTCTACATAGTCTCCTAGGCGGCTGTTTTAAGTCCCTGGCCCCCGCCCTCCCCCGGCCCCGGGGCGGCAAGGGCATTGCAGGGGGGCGGGCTGAGCCAGTGCATCGAGGCGCTGGCCGCGGGCTGCGGCGCTGCCCTCGCGGCGCTGGAGGAGGCGTCTGAGGCGCTCGGCAAGGGCCGGGGCAAGGGCGGGGGGCTCGCCAGGATTCTCCGGAGGGCTGCTGGGGCCCTCTCGGGGGCCGTGGAGCCCTGCATAGGGGGCTGCGGGGAGTCGGGGTGGAGCGGCCGCTGCGTGGCGGGGGAGGTGCTGGAGAGGCTCCAGCGGAGCCTCTACGGGCTCTCGCTCCGGCTGGAGGGGCTCCCGAGGTTGGAGGGGGAGGCCGGCGAGCTGGCGGCCATGCTGGTTGACCTGGCCTACAGCATGGTGGAGGCCGTCTGCTACGCCGGCTCCCGGGCCGGGGGCTAGCCCTGGCCCTGGAGGAGCCGGGAGAGGGCCTCTAGGAAGACCCTGTTCTCCCCGGGCGTCCCCACGGTCACCCGCAGCCAGTTGCTGCCGAGGGGGACGCGGCGCACCGCCACCCCCTGCTCGGCCAGCCGCTCTACCACGTTCTCCACGGGGGTCTCCACGAGCAGGAAGTTCGTGTAGGAGCAGTACACCCTGACCCCGGGGAGCCTGCGGAGCATGGAGGCTAGCCACTCCCTCTCCCCGCGCACCGTGTCGGCCACCCTCCTGGCGTAGCCCGGGTCCTCGAGCGCCGCTATCGCCGCCGCTACGCTGGTGCGGGGGAGGAAGGGGGGCATGATGCTCCGGAGCCTCTCGGCCAGCCTGGGGTGGGCTATGGCGTAGCCGATGCGGAGCCCGGCGAGGCTGAATGCCTTGCTCAGCGTCCTCACTACGAGCAGGTTATCGTAGGCCTCTGTGAGCCCAGCGTAGGTTACCCCGCTGAACTCGTAGTAGGCCTCGTCCAGGATGAGGAGCGCGCCCCTCGCCGAGAGCCTCTCGAGCAGCTCGGCCAGCTCGCCCTCCCCAGGGGCCAGGAGGCTGCCCGTCGGGTTGTTGGGGTTGTCCAGCGCGGCCAGCGAGGAGCCCGCCGCAGCCTCGGAGAAGCGGCTCCAGTCCAGCCTCCAGCAGCCGCCGGCGGGCTCCAGCTCCACCCAGATGGGCTCGCCGCCCTGGAGCCGGGTGTAGACCTCGTACATGCTGAAGGAGGGCCGGGGCGCCGCCATCCTGCCGCCGGGCGCGAGCACGAGGTGGAAAGCCTTCTCCAGCACCATGTCGCCGCCGAGGCCGACCACTATCTGCTCGGGCCTGGCCCCGGTGTAGCTGGATAGGAGCCCCGCCAGCCTCTCAAGCATCTCTGCCTCCGGGTACCTGTTCCCCCGGGCCGCCTCCCTCGCCACCGCCTCCACAACCCTCTCGGGCGGGGGGTAGGGGGACTCGTTGAGGTCGAGGCGGGCCCTTACGCCCCGGTAGCTGCGGGGGCTGTAGCCCCGGAACTCCTCCAGCCAGGGCTTCACGCGGACCGGCACCGCTCCCAGCACCCTCCCGCCACACGCCCCGGGGCCATCGGTTAATAACCCGCTCAGCGGCCTGGGCACCGGCCCCCTGGGCAGCAGCGTGTCCCGGCAGGAGAGGCTCCACGTGGTGGATAACCCGGCGCTCCAGGGGGTCCTGCTGGAGCTGCGGGACAGGAGGACCCCGAGGCACAGGTTCAGGGAGCTGCTGGAGACAGCCGGGCTGCTCCTGGGCTACGAGGCAGGCAGGCTCCTCCAGACCAGGGTCGAGGAGGTGGAGACCCCGCTCGGCGCCCGCGCCGCCGGCGCCAGGGTGGCGGACGAGGAGCTAGTCATAGTCGCGGTGCTCCGCGCCGCTGTGCCGATGGCCCTGGGAGCGGCCAGGCTCTACCCGAGGGCCAGGCTGGGCTTCGTGGCGGCCTCGAGGCTGGAGGAGACAGGCAGGATGGAGGGCGGCAGAATGATATTCGACGTGGACACCCCCTACTGGCGGCTGCCGAGGCTCACGGGCCGGGACGTGATGATCGTAGACCCCATGCTGGCCACGGGGAGCACCCTGGCGCGCATAGCCTCGAGGATAGCCAGGGAGGAGCCGCGCCGGATAGTAGCGGTCACCCTCATAGCCACGAGGCAGGGCGTGGAGAGGCTCCTCGAGGCCGCGCCCAGAGCCCAGGTGGTGGCCGCAGCGGTGGACCCGGAGCTGAACGAGAAGGGGTTCATCGTGCCGGGGCTGGGCGACGCGGGGGACCGGTGCTTCGGCGAGTAATCCCCCGAGGGCAGGGCTCAAAAACGCTGGGCAGGGAGGGGATGAGGATCTTTTCGGGGAGCGCGACCCGGCGGGCCGCCGGGGATGGCCTGGCGGTTACCCAGCCGACCCTGCCTCCCCTGCTAGAGCGCGCTCCTTATCCTCTCCCTCTGCTTCTTCAGCTCGTAGCGGAGCCTGCCGAGTATGGCGCGGCGGTCGGCCACCAGTACTGTCAGGGCCTCGCCCACGTCGTCGAATAGGACGTAGTTGTTCCGATACTCTATTATCACGTCCGTTATGTCGCCCAGGTTCAGCTCCTCGCCCAGCCTCGTGGCGGCGCCGTAGAGCGTCGTGACCATGGCGGCGAGCGAGTCCGGGTCTATGCTGGCCTCCCCCGTATGCACATAGTCTATCACGAAGCCGTCCTTGGACACTATAGCCGCGGCTGTTACACCCTCTATCCTGGTGAAGTCTGTGAGCACCACCCTCATAGGGGAGGACATAGGCCGCCACCGGGTGGGTAGGGAGGCAAGCAGGCTAGGATAAAAAGTAGAGACCAAATAGGATACAGCCGCGCCAAATTAAGCGTATCCACGGGCAGGCCATCCGCCAGCCTTAACAGCGGTCTTACGGAGCCACGCCGGCACGCCGCGGGCACCCGGGGGGCTAGCCCTCCCCCCGCCTCTCCCTCGCCCTCCTCCCCGCCTCGAGGCCCAGGGCCGCCAGGGAGGCCGCCTCGGCGCCGAGCGTTATGGGGTAGAATACGACCGTGTTCTTCTCCTTGGCAACCTCTATGAGCGCCTGGAGCTCCCTGAGCCGGGGGGCGGCGGGGTGCCTCTCGTAGGTCTGGGCGGCCTCCTCCAGTATCTTGGCCGCCTGGCGCTCGCCCTCAGCCTCTATTATCTTGGCGCGGCGCCACCTCTCCGCCTCCGCCTGCCTGGCCATGGCCCTGACCATGCCCTCTGGGAGCACCACCTCCTTGAGGGTCACAGCTGTGACCTTTATCCCCCAGGGGTCTGTGAGCTCGTCGAGTATCCTCTGCAGCTCCTTGTTCAGCTCCTCCCTCCTGGAGAGGAGGTCGTCCAGCTCGCTCTTCCCTATCACGTCCCGCAGCACTGTCTGGGAGAGGAGGGTGACGGCTACGTTGTAGTTGCGCACCGTGAGCACGGCTTTCAGCGGGTCCTGGACCCGGTAGTAGACCACCGCGTCCACTGAGACCTCCACGTTGTCCTTGGTTATTATCCTCTGGCGGGGCACGTCGACGGTGTGTATGCGCAGGTCTATCACCGTCACCCTGTCTATGAAGGGCACCACTATGATGAGCCCGGGCCCCTTCACCCCCACGACTCTTCCGAGCCTGAACACGACGGCGCGCTCGTACTCCCTCACCACCCGTATGCTGTAGGCGATTATTATGAGGGCTATGAGTCCTCCGAGGAGGAGGGCTACGAGCTCCCCGAGGCCCGCCGGGGCGGGCTGGGCTTGCGGCAAGGCACTGCATCCTGATATATTGCCCCGATTGCCCGGCTATAAGCACGTGCCCCTCCTAGGGCGGGCCGCCGGCTCCGCGGCTAGCTTTATTAACTGGGTCTACGGTGGGCGCCCTCCCGGCTCTCCCTGCAGGGGCTTGGACTGTCCACAGGGCCCTCCTGAGGCTAGGTGCTGCAGGCGGAGGTGGTCTGGTTAGTTGGATTCGGGGTCCGTGTGAGGAGGAGGGAGCCCCTGGACCCCCTGGAGTGTGTCGCCTGCCTCGTTTACGAGAGGCTGCAGGCCGTCGCGGGCGACCGGGCCAGGGAGGCCAGGGTCCTGGCTAAGGCCGCTGAGCTGGTGGCCAGGTGGCCGAGCAGGACCAGCGTGTTCGTGGAGAGCTACGACTATGTGGAGAGGCTGCTGGGCGTCCACGACTTGTACCGTGAGAAGAGGGAGGAGCTGAGCCACGCCGTCCTCGAGGCCCTCGGGGCCCTGGACCTGGCGGGCATGGAGGACTGGGAGATCTTCTCCCTCATGGCCGCTGCTAACGGCGTCGACATACCGATGCCGGGGTACCGGCCGGGGCTGGAGAAGCTGCTCCGGGGGCTGCGGGACCGCGCGGCATGGCTGGGGCTCGGGGAGGGCGACGTCGAGAAGCTGCTGGGGGCTTCGGAGAGGATAGTGGTGGTGCTCGACAACGCGGGAGAGGCGGTGCTAGACATAGCCGCGGCGGGCGAGCTCGCCAGGAGGGCCGGCAAACCCCTCTACCTGGTCGCCAGGGGCGAGCCCTACGAGGTGGACGTGACCGCCAGGGAGGCCGTGGAGCTGGCCGCGAGGCTCGAGCCGGGGGCGAGGGTGGTGAGCACCGGGGGCAGGTACCCCGTCTTCCATCCCAGGGCGTCCCAGGAGTCCAGGAGCCTGCTCGCCGACGGGAGCCTGGTGCTGGTTAAGGGGATAGCCAACCTGGAGGCGTTCCTAGACTACCCCGACGCCGCGGGGCCCGGGGCCAGCCTGGTGTTCATGCTCAGGGCGAAGTGCGGGCCCCTCTCCAGGTTCTTCAGGGTGGGCCACGCGGAGCCCGTGGTGGCATCGGCCGAGTGGCTGCTGGAGAGGCTCCGGGAGTGGAGGAGCCCCGGGGGCTAGAGGCCTCAATACCCCCTGGGCCCCGGGCTGCCCGCGGGGCGTGCGCCGCTGTGGCTGTCCTCCGTGTAGCCCACACCCCGGACCCCGACGACGCCTACATGTTCTACGGTATCGTCAAGGGGGCGGTGCGGCTGCCGGGCTACGAACGGGTCGAGCACCTGGTGGAGGATATCGAGACCCTGAACCGCCGGCTGGTGGAGGAGGGCTGGGAGGTCGAGGTAACGGCTGCCAGCGCCCACGCCTACGCCTACCTGGCGGACCGCTACTACCTGATGACCGCGGGGGCGAGCATGGGCGAGGGCTACGGCCCCATACTGGTCGCCCGGGGTAGGCTGCAGGGGCTCCGCGGCGCCAGGGTGGCGGTGCCAGGCCGCTACACCACCGCCCGGCTCCTCCTGCGGCTCGCCACGGGCGGCGGCTACCGGGAGGTCTACGCCAGGTTCGACAGGATCCCCGGCATGGTTCTCCGGGGCGAGGCTGACGCCGGCCTACTGATACACGAGGCCCAGCTGACCTACAGTGAGATGGGGCTGGTCAAGGTGCTCGACCTCTGGGAGTGGTGGAGCAGCGTCGCCCGCGGGCTCCCGATGCCGCTGGGCGTGGACCTGGCCTCCAGGAGGCTTGGCCGGGAGGAGGCAGCGAGGCTGCGGGGGGCGCTGCAGGAGAGCATCAGGTACGCGTGGAGCCACCACCGGGAGGCCCTGGAGTACGCAGCCGGCTTCGCTAGGAGCGGGAGCCTGGAGCAGATAGACAGGTTCGTGCGGATGTATGTGAACGAGCGCACCCTGGACATGGGCGTGGAGGGGAGGAGGGCCCACCGCCTCCTCTACGAGATGGCCTGGGACGAGCGCCTCATACCTGAGCCTGTGGAGCCCGAGTTCGTGTAGCCCCGGCCCCGTGGTCCTCCGGGGGCCTTTTTCCGGGAGCCCCGGGCCCTCCCTCGGTGCGGGTTCCGCCCCCCTCTTCTCCGTAGCTCCTTTCACCCCGGCACCATGAACCCGTTACTGCCGGGTCTATGGGTCCGCACCTGGTTCCGGGGGCTGTGCAGAGTTGGCTGGTGGCGGCTGCACCGGGGTATCCTGCCTGGGCGGTGTCGGCGGGGAGAGGCCCGGCAGCCTCCGGCTGGGGCTGCTGGACTCCACGCTCCGGGAGGGCGAGCAGACGCCGGGCGTGAGCTTCACTGTGGAGCAGAAGCTGGAGATAGCCAGGCTCCTCGACCAGGCAGGTGTCGCTATGATTGAGGCCGGCCACCCCAGCGTCGCGCCCGATGTCAGGGAGGCGGTGCGGAGGATCATAGGGCTGAAGAGGGAGGGGATTATACGCAGGGCCGAGATAGTGGCCCACAGCAGGGCGGCGCGGAGCGACATAGAGGAGGCTGCCTCGCTGGAGCCGGACAGGGTGGCGATATTCTACGGGGTGAGCGACATCCATCTCCGCTACAAGCACCGGGTGAGCAGGGAGGAGGCCCTCTCCATTATAGGCGAGATGGTGGAGTACGCCAGGGAGCACGGCGTGAAGGTGAGGTTCACGGCTGAGGACGCCACCAGGGCTGACTACGGCTTCCTCGTGGAGGCTGTGAGGGCTGCTAGGGACGCTGGAGCGGACAGGGTGTCCATAGCCGACACAGTGGGCATAGCCACGCCCTACGCTATGAGGAGGCTGTTCGAGAGCCTCCGCCGCGACGTGCCGGGGGTGGAGTACGATGTCCACGCCCACAACGACCTGGGCCTAGCGGTTGCCAACAGCCTGGCGGCAGCGGAGGGGGGAGCCACGATCATCCACGTGACGGTCAACGGGCTGGGGGAGAGGGCTGGGATAGCCCCGCTCGAGCAGGTCGCGGTGGCGCTGAAGCGCCACTACGGGGTCGAGGTGGTGGACCCCAAGCTCATCCCCCAGCTCTCCAGGCTCGTGGAGCGCTACAGCGGCGTCCCGGTGCCCCCCAACGCGCCGGTGGTGGGGGAGAACGCGTTCATCCACAAGGCGGGCGTCCACGTGGCCGGGGTGCTGCGGAACCCCGAGACCTATGAGCCCTACCCGCCCGAGTGGCTGGGGAGGACGAGGGACTACACGATAGACAAGTACACCGGCCGCCGCGGGCTCCAGGCCAGGCTGGAGAGGCTGGGTGTGCGGGTCTCCGAGGAGGAGCTGCAGAAGATCCTCCAGGAGGTTAAGAGGAGGAGCGGCGCCAGGCGGCTCCGCGACGAGGACCTGCTGGAGATAGCCGAGGAGGTGACTGGCCGCGCCCTGAGGCCCAGGCCCCCGGAGGAGATAGAGGCGCTCGTCACCGTGAAGTGCGAGGCAAACGTGTACACGACCAGCGTGGCTAGGAGGCTGAGCGTGATCCCCGGCGTGGAGGAGGTGGCAGAGGTGACGGGGGAGAACGACATCCTCCTGCGGGTCCGCGCCCGGAGCCCGGTGGAGCTAAACCAGGTGGTGGAGGCTATAAGAGGGACCCGGGGCGTCCGGGAGACCTACACAATGCTGGTCCTCCGCCGCATCCCCCTCAGCGACGGCGCGCGGCCCCAGGCCGCCGGCCGGGGCTAGCCCCTGGGGGCCCGTGGAAGGGTTTATGAAACGCCCTGCATGGTGCCTCCATCCTCTCCCGGAGAATGTAGCGGCTACATGCACGGCAGTGTCCTTCTAAAGGGGGCGCCGCAGCCTAATACTAAAAGAGAGGTGTCCACGTATGAGCAGGCCTGGTGAGATACGTGTGGTAGACTACGCGTTCCTCAAGCAGCTGGACGAGTGGGTGAAGATGCAGAGGAAGCTGCTGGACACATTCAGGGAGACCGCTGGGAGGGTTGAGGAGGGGGACAGGCTCGACATAATAGTGGCTACCAGGGCGGCGTTCCAGCACATGATGAGGACCATCAAGGCTTTCGACAACTGGCTCCAGGACCCCATTATAATAGCCCATGTGCCCAGGGAGATGCTGCTGGAGGTGTGGAAGGTTATGTACAACGTGCTGCAGCAGCTGCTGGAGATAGACATCAAGCACACCAGCGACGTGAGGAACCTGCTGGAGGAGCTGGCGCGGGAGGGCAAGCTGAACCCGCTGGTGGCCACGGTTAAGCAGGTGGGCGAGGAGGAGGAGATGGGCGGCAGGCGTCCACCGACAATGATGATATAAGGGATGGTGTAGGCTGCTGCGGCTCCGCGGGGCGCCGCCCGCCCCCCAGCCCCTCAGGGTTCTTCTCCCCGGCAGCCCTCCCGGAGAGCGCCCCACGGGGCCTCTAGGAGGGCTCCAGCCTCTCCCCGGTGGCCACGTAGTGGGCCGCCGAGGCTATGTAGACGGCGTGGTCCGCTATCCTCTCGAGGTGGCGTAGGAGGAGCACCCTGGCGACCTCGCAGCGGGGGAGCTGCTCGCTCGCCGCGAGCCGGTCGAGGGCCTCCACGTACGCCCTGTCTACCTCCTCGTCGAGGAGGATCACGGAGCGGGCCTTCTCCGGGTCCTCGGCCTGCAGCGCCACGTAGGCGGTGGAGAGCATCTCCTCCACCTTGCCGCGGAGCCCCGGGGCCTCGTGGGCGACCTCCTGGCAGTTGCGGGGGAGCCTCCCGTAGAGCCGGGCTATCTCGAGCGCATACCGGGAGACCCGGAAGAGGTCGTAGGACGCCTCCATGTAGGCTGTGAGGCGGCGCAGGTCGCTCGCCACCGGCTGGAAGCGCGCCAGCGCCTCCACGGTCTTCTCAATAACCTCCTGGCGGAGGCGTGAAGCCTCCCTGCTGTAGCTCTCCACCTTCCCCGCGTCGCTCTCCTCGCCGGAGACCAGCTTCATAGCGGTGTCTAGGGATGCAAGCGCGGTGTCGAATAGCCGGTCGAGCAGCTCGCCTATCTCGGAGAGCGCCAGCTCTATGGGGCGCGTCAACCCTGCCACCCTCCCGCCGGGTTGTCCTCCTGCTCCGCTCTCTTCCCCGAACCTGGGCCCTGGAGGCCTTTACATAAGTTTCCCACCGGGGCTTGAAGGTGTATAAATCACGTCATTGATGCTGGATCGTGGCGAATCCCCGAGAGGCACGACGCCAGCCTCATAGCCTCCCCGGGGAGGGTCTCCCCGGGGAGGCTGAGCAGCCACGGCCGGCCACGCAAGAGTTCTACGCGCGCCCCCGAGGATCAAGGTGCTCGAGGCCCTCGGCGCGATAGCCGACGGGAGGGTCGAGAGGCTCGGCCCTGGGGTCTACAGGGTTACCAGCAGCGAGGGGGACCGGAGCTACCGGGTCTACGTGGACCCCGGCAGGGGCCTGGCCTACAGCGACGACAACGGCACCAGGCTCCGCGGCTACGTGGGCTACCCCATAATAGCCGCGCTGATGCTGGAGGGCCTGCTCCCCCTCGACGAGAGGCTTGCGGAGGCGCTGCGCGGGGTGCCGTGGAGGAGGCTCAACGAGAGGCTGAAGCGGTACGCGCTGGTGGAGAGGGAGGTGAAGCGGCTGGCCCGGGAGCGGGGCGTGGACCCCGGGGAGCTGGACGGCTTCGTCGAGAAGGCCATGGAGAGGCTTAGGGGGCTCCGGCTCCGCTACACGGGGTCTCCGCCCCTCGAGGCGCTCGGCGGGGGCGGCTCTGGTGGCTGAGCCCCGGGGAGGCGAGGTCTGCCGGGTGCTGGAGGCGCTCGCCAGGACCGGGGCCGCGGCGCCCGAGTACCTGGCGGCGGTCACGGGGCTGCCGAGGGGCAGGGTTGAGGCTATACTGGCGCTCCTCGAGGCCTCCGGGGTCGTCGAGAGAGCCGGGTCCGCGGCGGCCGCGTGCCCCTGCAGCCGCTGCCCCCTGGCGAGGGTGTGCGGGGTCCCTCGAGGCGGGGCCAGGGTCAGGCTCTACCGGGTGAGGCGCGGGGCGCTAGAGGCCTGCAAGCGCCAGCAGCCTGTCGGCGAGCACCCCCAGGCCGGCGGCGAGGCCCAGGGCTAGGTTGGTGTTGAAGGCGCGGGGCACCGCCTCGAGGCCCCGGCGGGCTAGGAGGAGGTGCTGGTAGGCCAGGAGCAGCGCCGCCGCCGCCAGGCCGGCCGCCGCTGCCGGCCCCAGCCCGTAGGCCGGCACCGAGGCCAGCATGAGGACCGCTGAGGCGGCGTGCATCAGCCTGGAGGCCCATAGGGCGCCCCGGGGGCCTAGCCGGGCGGGTATGCTGCCGAGCCCCATGCTCCTGTCGAACTCCATGTCCATTATGGCGTAGTACGTGTCGAAGCCCGCGACCCAGAGCGTCACCGCCGCCACGTAGAGCCACGGCACGTGGTGGAGCAGGTCCCAGGCGCCCCGGGCGCGGCCCCCGTAGGCGGCCACCGCGCCGCCGAAGACCACGGAGCCCAGCACGAGGCCCAGGTGGAGGTGGGGGAGCCAGTGGAGCCTCTTAGCGTGCGGGTAGGTAATTGCCGCCAGCCAGAGCAGGGGGGAGAGGAGGAGCGCGTAGCGGTTCAGCAGGGCGGCTGAGGCGTAGTAGAGGAGGGAGCCCGCCGCCACCAGCGCCCAGGCGTCCCGGAGCCCCACGGCCCCGGCCACCAGGGGCCTGCTCCTCGTCCTCGGGTTCAGCCTGTCGATGTCCAGGTCGGCTATGTTGTTGTACGCCATGGCCGCGGTGCGGAGCCCCAGCACGGCGAGGGCTATGAGCGCGGCCTCCCTGGGCCCCAGGCAGCGGGGGCAGGCCAGCACAGCCCCGGCGTAGGCGAAGGGGAGGCTGAAGAGGGTGTGCTCTATCCTCACGAGCCTCATGAGCGCGTGGAGCCGGGAGCGGCGGGAGAGCCTCCCCGGGTCCCAGGCGGCCCTGGCCAATGGGCATGTCAGCCCCCCGCGTCTATGCCTAGGCTGCTCCATATCCGGTCTATCTTCCTGGCGGTCTCGGGGTCGGGCTCCACCTCCTCCGGCCATGGCCTCCCGTTGTTCTCCTCCGGCAGCTTCCTGGTAGCGTCTATGCCGAGCTTGCTCCCGTAGCCGGGGTAGGGGGCCGCGGGGTCCAGCTCGTCGGTGTGGGTGCCCGGCACCACCACCACGTCGCGCTGCGGGTCCACGTGGGCGGCTACGGCCCAGAGCACCTGGTTCAGGTCGTGCACGTCCACGTCGTGGTCGACCACTATGAGTATCTTTGTCAGCGCCATCTGGCCCAGGCCCCAGAGGGCCATCATTACCTTCTTCGCTTGGCCGGGGTAGCGCTTCCTTATCGAGACTATCCCTATGCCCTGGAACACCCCGTGCTCCGGCAGGTTCATGTCAACCACCTCGGGGAGGAGGAGCCTCACGATGGGGAGGAAGATCCTCTCCACAGCCTTGCCTATAGCGGCGTCCTCCATCGGGGGCTTCCCGACCACCGTGCCGACGTAGACGGGGCCGCGGCGGAGCCAGATCCTCTCGACGGTGAGGACGGGGAAGCGGCGGGCCGGCCTATCGTAGTAGCCCCAGTGGTCGCCGAAGGGGCCCTCGGGGGCCTCGCGGCCGGGCTCCACGTAGCCCTCTATCACCAGCTCAGCGCTGGCAGGGACCGGCACCCCGGAGGGGAGCCGGTACACCTCCACCCCCCGGCCCGCCATCACGCCGGCGAAGAGGAGCTTGTCCAGCGGGTAGGGGACCGGCATCACCCCGGCCAGCATCGTCGCCGGGTCGGAGCCCACGACCACCGCTACTGGGAGCCTCTCCCAGGCCCTCTCCCCGGCCTCCCGGTAGGCCTGCTGGCCCCTCTTGTGGAGCTGCCAGTGGACCACTGCCTCCCTCGGCCCCCTCACCATGACGCGGTAGACGCCTATGTTGGTGACCCCGGTGGCGGGGTCCACGGTGTACACCTGGCCGAAGGTTATGTAGCGGCCCCCGTCCCGGGGCCAGGTCTTGAAGGCCGGTATCCTCTCCAGGCTCGCCTCCCCGCCCTCCAGCACCGTGTCCTCGAAGGCCGCCCTGCGGGCCTGCCTGGGGGCGTAGCGGGCGAGGTCGAGGGCCTCCCGGAGGCCCCGGAGCTTCTCCAGGAGCCCCATGGGCGGGGGGCCCGCCAGGGCCCTGGTGAGCCTCTCCCCTATCTCCTCGAGCCTCTCTGCGCCCAGCGCGAGCTTTATCCTCTCGAGCGTGCCGAAGAGGTTGCCCGCCACCCTCCAGCCCGGGTAGCCCCGGACCCTCTCGAAGAGGAGGGCGGGGCCCCGGCGCCTCATGACGCGGCGGAGCACCTCGGGTATCTCGAGCACCGGGCTCAGCTCGGCCCGCACCCTGCGGAGCTGGCCCCTCTCCTCCAGCAGGGCGAGCAGCTCCCGGAGGTCCCTCGCGGCCGGCACCCCTGCGTGCACCCCCCGGGGGGCTCCCCTCCCTGGAGGCTGTTCTAGCTGCCCCCGGCCCCGCCTGCCCCGCCGCCCCCGCTGGGCGCCGCCTCCCCCTGGGGGGCGGCCTCCCCGGCGGCCGGGGTAGGGACCACTACTACGAGGACGTCGTCGCTCTCCAGCAGGGTGTCGTCGGCCGGGTTGGTTATGAGGCGGCCGCGGCGGCGGATCGCCACCGGGGTCATGCCGTGGCGGCGCAGCTCGAGCAGCACGTCGATGTAGCGCTTGCCCGCGTAGGGCGCAGCGGGGATCTCGTGGATCTCTATGAGGCCCTCCTCTATCCTGGATATGTTCTCCACGAACATGGCCGCGCCGGGCTCGAGGAGGCTCG
Source organism: Pyrodictium brockii (assembly GCF_055379715.1). Lineage (NCBI taxonomy): Archaea > Thermoproteati > Thermoproteota > Thermoprotei > Desulfurococcales > Pyrodictiaceae > Pyrodictium > Pyrodictium brockii. Next base: position 509,682 of record NZ_AP042401.1, on the reverse strand, counting down.
CCGCCAGCATCCTGCCGCCGAGGTCGCGGGTCGGCACCACTATGTCGGCCCCGGCCTTGTGGAGTAGCTCCACGTTCTCGGGGTGGAGGGCCTCCGCCACTATCCTCGCGGAGTGGTTGAGGCCGCGTACCGCCAGCACCACCAGCACCGTCTTGGCGTCGTCGTTGGTGCTGACCACCACCATGCCTGCCCGGTGGACGCTGGCCCGCAGCAGGGTTTCGCGGCGGGTGGGGTCGCCGCGGACCAGGGTGAGGCCCTCTATGTCTATCTCCTTCGCCACCGCGGCGGGCTTCTCGGTGACGAGCACTATGTCGCCGCTGTAGCCGCGGCTGCGCAGCTCCCTCACCGCTGCCTCGCTGGCCGGGGTCCAGCCTATGACTACCACGTGCCGGGCGCCCCTGTACCTTATGTAGCCCTGCCTCCTCCTCTCGGCAGCCTCCACTATGTTGCCGGCGGCTATCGATACCAGGGCGGTGTAGACCGCTATCCCCGCCACTATGGTGAGCATTGCTATGAGCCTGCCGGCGGGGGTGCGGGGGACTATGTCGCCGTAGCCCACCGTGGTCATGGTCTCGAGGGCCCAGTAGAGGCCCTCCTGGAGCCCCAGGCCCTCCACCAGGGAGAAGGAGATGCCGGAGGCGAGCCAGACCAGCATCGCTATGAGCGCCACGTCGAATATTATGTTGCTGCGCAGCCTCCTGGCGAGCCTCGCCAGGAGCCGCCGGAGAGCCTCGACGGCCGCCGCCAGCACCACCTCTCCGGCACCCTTCCCCCGGGGCCCAGGCCCCCCGGGGCCCCCTCATAGCCGCTGCGGGGCTAGAGGCCCCCGGTCTTCTCGAGCCAGCGGGCGTAGAGGCGGAGGCCCCAGAGCGCCCTGGCGGCCCGCGCCTCGCCGGGGTAGACGGGGACCCCGGCCAGCTCCTCCAGCCTCCTCGCCAGCCCCCAGGCCCTGGCGCCGCCGGTCACCGAGGCCACCACGGGGACCCCCTCCTCCCGGGCCCTCCTGAGGACGGGGGCCAGCTTCTCGGGCAGCTCCCCGGTTATCCCGGGGACGTTGAAGTAGGGTATGAGGAGGATCCCGTCCGCCTCCCCGCTCTCCAGGACCACGTGGAGCGCCTCCGCCAGGTGCTCGTCGGTGGCGGAGCCCGTGACGTCCACCGGGTTCCTGGTGCTCGCGAGGGGGAGGAGGACGCGGCGGAGCCTGGCCTGGGTCTCCGGGCTGAGCTCGGGTACCTCGAGGCCCAGGCTGCTCAGCCAGTCGCTTGCCACCACCCCGCTGCCCCCGCCCACGGTGACCACCGCCACCCGGTCGCCCCTCATGGGGGGCTGGAGGGCCAGGGCCACCGCGAGGTCGAAGAGCTCCTCGGTGCTGGAGGCCGGGACCACCCCGGTCTGCCTGAAGAGGGCGGCGTAGAGCTCGTAGCTCTGGGCCAGGCTACCCGTGTGGCTCGCCGCCGCCCGGGCGCCGGCGCCGCTCCTCCCCGCCTTCAGCACCACCACCGGCTTAACCGGGGTGGTCTCCTCCAGCGCCCCGCGGAACCGGGGCCCGTCGTCAACCCCCTCCACGTAGAGGGCGATGCTCCTCGTCTCCGGGTCCCCGCGGAGGTAGGAGAGGAGATCCGCCTCGTCCACGTCGGCCTTGTTCCCGAGGCTCGCGAACCTGCTGATCCCCACCCCCCGGGCCTCGGCCCAGTCCAGCACCGCCGCGCCCAGCGCCCCGCTCTGGCTCACGAAGGCTACCGGCCCCGGGCCCGGCAGCCCCTGCCTCCCCGGCACGAAGAACGTCGCGTTCACCCCGGTGGAGGGCGAGTAGACCCCGATGCAGTTCGGCCCCAGCACCCGGAGCCCGTGGCGCCGCGCGGCCTCCACAAGCCTCTCCTCCAGCGCCGCCCCCCGGGGCCCCACCTCCCGGAACCCGGCGCTCAGCACTATGACCCCCCGCAGCCCCCGGCGGCCCGCCTCGTCCACAACCCTCGGCACCAGGGGCGCGGGGACCGCCACCACAGCCAGGTCCACGGGGTCCGGGACCTCGAGCAGGCTAGGGTAGGCGGGGAGCCCGAGGATCTCGCGGGCGTGAGGGTTCACCGGGTACACCGGGCCCCGGAACCACCTCTTCAGGTTGAGGAGCACCGTGTGCCCGACCTTCCCCGGGTGCCTGGAGGCGCCCACCACCGCGACCCCGCGGGGATGGAAGAAGACGTCCACGCCGCTGCCGGCCGGCGGCCTAGGCCTCAAGATGCGGCCACGCCCCCGCCCAGAGCCGCGCCCCGGGGGGCTGAAAACGGCGCGCCGGGGAGAGAGGGGTGTAGGAGGCGCGTAGAGCGATGGGGGAAAAACTCGTGGGCCCTTAGGGCTCCCCGGGGGCCCCGGGGGCTTCAGCCGGCTATCTTCCTGTAAACCAGCACCACCGCCACGATCGCTATTATGAGGCCTATCAGGCCAGCCGCGACGCCGACCAGGGCGAGCCTGGAGGCGCTGCTGGCCTTGCTGCTGGCGCTGCTCACCTGGCTCTGCAGGCTAGCCGCGGTGGCGCGGAAGCTGTCGATGCTGCTCTTCAGCTGGCCTATGGCGCTCTGCAGCTGCCCGATGCTCTGGGTGGCGGCCTCCAGGGTGTCCACCCTCTTCTCCAGCGTGGCGACGCGGCTGCTCAGGTTGTCCAGCTTGTCGCTCAGGTCGCCGAGCTTCGCGGCCAGCTGGTTCACCGCGGCCTGGTCGGCCTTGCCGGCGACCTGGCCCTGGAGGGAGCTCAGCTGGTCGGCGAGGCTGCCAAGCTTGTCGTTTAGGTCGCTCAGCTCCGCGGCCAGCTTCTCGAGGTCAGCCTTGCCGGCCTTGGTGTCCAGCTGGCTCTGCAGGGTCTTAACCTGCTCGGCGAGGCTCTGCAGCAGCTGGCTCAGCTGCTGTAGCTGCTGGTCCACATACTCCTTGGTGGCCGCCGCCGCCACGCTGGCGTTGAGCTGCTCCAGTGTAGCCATCAGCTCGTTGAGGCTGGCGTTCACCTGGGCCAGCTTGCTGTTCAGCTCAGCCACCTGTGCCTCCAGGCCCCGCACCACGCTCTCCAGGCTCCGTATCTGCAGCGTGCCGAGGCTCACGCGCTCGCCGCGCCCAACGCTGACATTGGTGACAGTGGCGGTGGTGTAGCCGCTCTTCTCAACCTTCACGCAGTAGGTACCAGGGTTCACGAACACCGTGAAGCTGCCGTCGCCGCCCGTGGCGGCCTCGGCGACGGTCTGGTTGCCGCTGCAGACGTACACCTCCGCGCCCGCCACCGGGCTGCCGTTCTCGTCCACCACCCTGCCGGTTATCTCGCCCCCGCTCTGCAGGGTGAAGGTCAGCGTCTGCTGCTCCCCGGTGTCAGCGTTCCTGACCACCACCTGGTAGGTGCCGGTCGGCCAGTCGCCGGGCAGCCTGATGCTCCAGGTGAAGCTGCCGTCGCCGCCAGCGCTTACCTGGTCCGCCACCTTGACCGCGCCGTTCGGGTCCACAATCTTTATTGCTATGACCGCGTTGGGGTCGGCTGTGCCGCTGACCACGAGCGTGTCGCCGGGGATGAAGCTGGCCTTGTTGAGCGAGACGCTAAGCGCCGCCAGCGCCACTATCGACTGGGACACCGCTAGGAGGACAAGCGCTGCAGCGGCTAGCCCCGCGAGCCTCTTAGCAGCCCTACTCCTCATCCTGGTTCACCCGCTCGCCTTCCCCTTCACACCCTACATGCACACAGAGAGCCCAAATATATAGGGGTTTACCCCCGTCGCGCAAGAGCATTCATCTAGAGCCCCGTTGGGGCCGGTAGACGCTCCGGGGCTAAAAACAGGGAGAACCCCAGAGTGGGTAGAGGCCATGTGAAAAAGCGCTCGGGGCAAGACTCTCCGAGCCCCCATGCCCTTCTTCTGCAGCCAGCGCTACCGGCCAACCGTTATAGTCAGCTCTACAGCGCTCTTGCTGAGCGGCTGCATGCTCACCAGGTCCTTCCAGAACAGTATCTTCACCGTGTAGGTGCCGGGCTCCGTCAGCACCGGCAGCGTCGCAGGCACATCGACCACGCTCTTGGCCGGCACCTTGTTGATCGCGTAGTTGTAGGCCACCGGCGCACCGTCCTTGTACACCACCGCTATCACGTAGGTCGTCACGTCGTAGTCGGCGATGTTCTCCACAGGTATCACTATCACCGCCTGCTTGCCAGGCTTCACCACGCTTATGTTCTCCAGCGTGGCGGCGTCCTTCAGCACAGCCTTCTCCGGGTAGGGTATCAGCGGGTATCTCACCTTCGGCGTGGGCGCGGCAACCTTGGTGCTGTTGACTATGTCCACCGGCTTGCCGTTGGAGCCGTACTCGTCATGGTACACCACGTACACAGTGCTGCCGGCGGGCGCGTAGATGGTGTTCGGGGCACTTATCTCGGCAGGGCTGCTGCTCAGCCTCACCGTGTACGTGAACACGCCGGTGTTGGGCCCAGTCTCGATCAGGGTTATGGTCTTCCTCACGTTGATGGCGCTGCTGTACACGGTCACGTTAACCGTGTCGATAGCGTTCGGGTCCCTGTTGGCGTCGAAGTCCTTCACTACTATAGTTAGCATGCTGTCGGGAGCCGGCTGCTCCGGCGTGAACTCTATAGTACCGTTCTCGGAGACCACGCTGACAGTCTTGGTTATCACCTTCTGCTGGCCGTTAGCATCGACTAGGTCGGTGTAGGACACTATCACTGTGTCTACAGGGTTGACCAGGCTGTCGTTGAGGCTCAGCGTGAACACGAAGGTGCCGTTCTCGCTGCCGCCGGTCTCTGGGTACACGGTGCTCAGGTAGGGCTTTAGATCGCTGGTCTTACCGCTGGATACCGCCAGGTAGCCCCGTACGTAGCTCGCATTCATGCCTATGAGGTCTGGGTCGTAGATCACTATCTTCACCGTGCCGAACGGGCTGACCTTCTCCGGCGTCACCGTCAGCTCCGCGGTGTGGCTGCGCACCATGAAGCTGCCGCTAGTGGTCGCGGTGTACACCTTGCCGGATATGCTGCCAGCGCTGACCGGGTCGGTGTAGCTCAGGGTTATTGCCTTGCCTATGAGGCTGCTGTACTCCACGTTCAGCTTGCTTGCTATCAGCCTTAGCAGCTCCTGGGCGGGCATGGTTAGCTGGAACTTGCCCTCAGCCACCTCATTGAAGCTGGCCCCGGCGGCGTTCTCCAGGTCGGCCACAGTTATGCTGGCGGTTGCCACGGTGCAGCCCTGGAAGCTCACGCCGAAGGTTAGATCGCTCGGCAGCTTGTCGTTGCCGGCGCCGGGTATAGTGTCTAGGTCGGGCTCGTAGAGCGTTATCGTCACGTTGTCGCTCAGCTTATCAGCCACCGTGGGCTGGAGCGTCAGCTCGGCGGTGCTCGGGTTCTTCACCGGCAGCTCTACGGTCACGTTCTTGTCCACGCTTGTATCGTTGTACATTATCACTAGCTTGCCGTAGGGCAGGTCGCTCAGCTGCAGCGTTATGCTCTTACCGCCGAGGGTTATCTCAACGCTGCCATTGCTGTAGAAGGTTATGCTTAGCGTGCCCTTGAAGACACCGGTGTCTATGTCGGTCTCCCGCAGCTTTACCTCCTGTATGTTCTCCGGGCTCGTCTGCCCGTACTTCAGGAAGTAGAAGTAGAGTGTAACGTTCTCAACCTTTGCTGGGTCGGTGTTAGCGTCGCTGTCCTTAACCTCTACTGTGTAAGTTATGCTCACGTTTGCGCCTTTGGCGGCCGCTATCGGTATCTTGCTTATGGCTATCTCCTGGCCGTTAGCCACCGCGTAGACCTTGACCTTGCCCTCTATAGCTTGTATGGCTATGGTGCTGTTGTACCACCTGCTGTTTAGCGTGTCCTTGAAGTCCACCTCTATCTTGTCGTTGTTCTTTAGGTCTAGGTTGCGCAGGTAGAGCGGTATCTTGTAGGTGCCGGTGTCGGCGCCGGTCTCGTAGAACGTCTTGATCACGAACACCCTGTTCAGCTCAGTGCTGTTTAGCGTGTTGCCATTCTTCTTCACGTATATCTCTGCTACCGTTATGCCGTTGGGGCTGCCGTAGTGCAGCACCGCGTGGTCGCCAGCTATCTCCATGTAGAGGGTCTCGTTAGCGCTGGGGTTGAGGTTGAGGTTGCCGCTGATCACCTTCATTGTTACTGCCTGGAGCGGGCCAGCGGTGCTGGGCAGGCTCACAGTGGTCGGGTAGAACTCCAGCGCAGCCGTCTTACTCCTGTCTACGGGGGTGCCCTGCACCGAGTACTTGTCGTGGTAGGTCACCACTATCTTCGCCACACTGCTGTTCACGTAGATCACGCCGTTAGAGGTATCTATGCCGGCGTTCCCACTGCTGCTGGGCAGCATCACCTTGAGGGATGCCGTGAACTCGCCGGCGGTGCCCGTGGGCCCGAGCGGCACAGTCGCGGTAGCGATATTGTTGCCGTCCTTGCCCACCAGCGTCACGTCAACGCTCGGGCTGTAGGCGTCGATGTCGGTGAGGGTTATCGTGAAGGCCTCACCGGGCTTCACGCTGCTGGGTATGCTGAGCGCGCCGGTCTGCAGCTTTATGAACGCGTCCACCTCAAAGCTGCCGCTGCCGGCCCCGCTGCCCTCGGTGAAGGTTATCGATACCGGGGCGTCGTTCACAGCGTAGGTGCCGGCTATGAACTCGTAGCTGGGCACATCGCCCCTGCCGGGCATGTAGAGCTTGAACGTCAGCGCGCTACCCTCCTGGTAGACCTCTGGTATGAACGTGTACTGCTCCGGCGTGTAGGTCATGTTTATTGAGACGCTGGTGTTTCCTACCGTGTAGTTGTATAGCCCGGTCCCGCTGCCTGTGAAGCCGTTGATGTTGGTCGACACGTTTGCGGGCACTATGGTTACCCGTACACGAGTTATAGTTATGTTGTCGGGTGCATTGCTGGTCCAGTTGAACGCCTGTCTCGGAGTACTGCTGGTCAGTACAGCGTAGAATGCTAGATTCTCGCTACCGCTGCTATGAGCTGCCTTCGCGAGGAGCTCCACGAATATCGTGGCGTTCTCTGGCACCTGGGTGGCCGATATCTCTAGCTCGTTGTTGCCGGTAGTGTTGTAGCCAACATTTATGCCGATATTCTTCAGATTGCTCGCGCCGGCCTCGAGGGCGGCTGCCTTCATAGCAGGGGTGCCGTCGCTGGTTAGGTTGAATACCTGGACACTGGTATTGCTGGTGAGAACCTTGTTAGCGTTGGAATTCACGTAGGTTAGCGTGTTGGCGGCTGTGGGGTTGGCCAGCAGTGTTGGGTCGTCTACACTGAACTCTACTACCTTCTCGGGGGCCGTGTATAGGTACCCCTGGGTTAGCAGCCTGGCCTTGCTAGGCCCTATGTTTATCCTCACTGTCTGGCTGCCCAGGTCGCCGGCCTCTATCTTGACCTCTATGTAGGCAGTGTTAGCGCTTGGGCTGAGGGCGTTGACTATCGGCCAGGCGCTAGTTATGTTGGCCGATGTGAAGTTGTATTTGTTGCCGTTGGTATCCTGCATGTTTGTTATGTTCTGTACGGCCTTACCCTCTAGAGCTATCACGGGGCTGACCCTGGAGAGGGCGTCTGCCAGGCTGCCAGCGGTGTAGATGTTTATGCCCAGCTCGCTCATCTTGTATATCTTCGAGGCCGTGCCTATGGTGGTGCTGCTAGTGTTGGTGTAGTTCCAGGGGAAGACCCCTTTCTCGAAGGTCTTGTTGAGGGCTATGAATACGTGCCACTCGTTGCCGCCGGCGTAGCCTGCTAGGAGGAGGTAGGGCTCCCTTGCGAGCGCGTTGCCGTTAGCGTCGTAGGGTGTGACCGATACTGCTAGCGGGTGGTCGCTGGGGACGCCCTCCACCTTGATTAACAGTATGTTGTAGTTGAGGTATGGCGCTGGCACGACCTCGACTGTGAAGCTCTGGGCTGCCGCCTTGGTCGCTGCTAGCGGGGACAGTATGGGGGCTAGTATCAGGGCCATGGCTATGAGGGAGGCTATGCGCGTGTTCATGGTCTTGCCCCTCTATGGGCGCACCTCTTCCTAGCGCCGTCGCGTCTGGTAGTGGGTGCGGGTTTTTGGGGTGTATGGCTGCAGGTGTATACACTGGTATACACCTGTGTGCTACGGGGCCCCAGGGTTTAAGGAGGGGCCCAGCGGGCCCCGCGGGTGCGTGCACCTGGGCCGACGGAGCCCCGGAAGCGCTATCGAGGGGAGGATTCAAGGGGAAGGATCGGGGCGCGTGCCCCAGAGGCCGGGGAGGGGGCTAGCCTGCCGCGTGGCCGCCGCGGAGGAGGCGGCGGTAGAGGCGGAGGTGGCGGCGGGCCACCCGCCTCCACTCGGTGCGGGCCGCGTAGCTGTAGAGGAAGCTCATGTAGGTGACTACGGTCTCGTAGTGCCTCAGCGCCCAGCGGAGGAGCCGGGCGAGCGCCCCGGGGCTGCCGGGGGGCGTGGTGAGCCGGGGGGCGTACTGGTAGAGCTCCGCGAGCTTCGGCACCCGGGTGCCTATCACCGGCCTCATGCCCCCCAGGGCTAGGTGGAGCATGCCGCTCACGCTGTAGAACCGGGTGTGCCGGTAGGGGAGGAGCACCAGGTCCGCGGCCGCCAGCAGCATGAGGAGCTCCCGGTGCTCCAGGTACCTCTCAAGGAGGACGAGGTTGACAAGCCTCCCTATCTCCTCCAGCGTCCCGAGCAGCCCCCGGTCCCAGACCTCCCCCGCCACCACGAGGGTGAGGGCGGGGCCGCCCCCGCCGCCGAGGAGCCGGAGGGCCTCGAGGAGCGTGTCCAGCCCCTTGTCCCGCTTGAGGAACCCCGGCACCACCACGAGGGCGCCCCGGAGGCCCCCGAGCCCCAGGCGCTGGAGGAGCTGGTGCCGCGGGAGCCCAAGGTAGGGGTTGAACAGTGTGCCGTGGGGGATCCTGGCCAGCCTGGAGCCGGGCACCCCCTGGCTCCTCAGCTCGAACTCCTGGAGGGGGCTGTGGACCACCACAGCGTCCACGGGGCCAAGGCGGGACTGGAGCCCCAGAGCCTCCCTCTCCGGCGTGTAGGGGTGGTGGACCGTGTGCATGGTGAACACCACCCGGGCCGCCAGCCCCTCCTCCCGCGCCCGGAGCGCCGCCCGGAGGACGGCGTCGCTGTAGCCGTAGAGGCTGTAGTCGTGCTGCACGTGGAGCACGTCGACACCACCGGCCTCGGCCAGGGCGTCGGGGAGATCCTCGACACCCGCGCCGCTGCCCCGCTCGAAGAGGGGGACCACACGGGCCCCCGCGTAGTCGTTGACCCACGGCTCCCGGAGAGACCGGTCGGAGAACACGAGGACCTCGACGCCAGGGTCGACGGAGCGCAGAGCGGCGGCGAGCATCCTGGTGTACTCTCCTATCCCGCAGTGGGTCGGCGGGTAGCTGGAGACAATGCCGACCCTCACAGCCGGCACCAGGGATTACCTACGCCCGCCGGAGGCAATCAGAGTTGCTCTCAGAGTTGCTCTAGAAGGGGCCCAAGCCCCCGGAGGGGCTACGCCCCCAGCTCCTCCATGAGGCTCCTGGCAGCGAGCCTCACCGCCTCCCCGCTGGTGTAGCGGGCTGCCAGCCCGTGTCCCCGGCCATCCTCGTTATGTCTAGGAGCATGGGCTCCACGTCCCCCGGGGCCAGCCCCGGCCGCCGGGGGTCGCCGGCCTGTACACGTGCTCCACGCCGGCCAGCCCCATCTCCTCCTCAACTATCCTGGCTATCTCCTCCACCGTTATCCAGCCCCTGTTCCCCACGTTGTAGACCCGGAGCGCGTCCCCGCCGCGTAGCAGCCCGTCGAGCGCCGCCATGGTGGCCTCCACCGCGTCGGCCACGTGGAGGTAGCTCTTCCTCTGGCTCCCGTCGCCCAGTATCTCGAGCCTCTGGGGGCTCTCCCTGAGCTTCACTATGAAGTCGTGGATGACGCCGTGCCTGAGCCGGGGGCCGACTATGTTGGCGTACCGCAGCACCAGGCCCTGGAGCCCGTAGAGCCCGGCGTAGACGCCCACCATGGTCTCCGCCGCGGCCTTGGTCGCGCCGTCTGTGCCTAACCTCGGGGTTGGCAGCGTAGTGGAGCACCACGTCAACGCCCCTAAACCCGTCCAGCCAGCCTCCCGGCTCCAGCAGGTCGGCCCTCACCAGCCTGAAGCCCCTCTCCCCGAGGAGCCCCCGGATGTTCTCCACGCGGCCCGTGGAGAAGTTGTCTATGCCGACCACGCTGCAGCCCTCCCCGAGGAGCCTCTCGGCCAGATGGCTCCCCGGGAACCCTGCCACACCGGTACCAGGGCCCTCAAGACCCCGGGTCACCCTGCAGGGATGCCACGCCAAACCCGGGGGCCCGAGGGCCTTGCAGCTATATATCCCGGGGGCCGGGGGCTGCAGGAGGAGGCCGGCCCCTCATGGAGGCTGTAGCGGCTATCCTGGCTGGCGGGGAGGGCAGGAGGCTGAGACCCTACACCGACCTGATCCCCAAGCCCATGATACCGGTCGGCCCGGAGGAGAAGCCGGTCCTCGAGCACATAGTGGAGTGGATAGCCCGCCACGGGGTAAGAGACATAGTGCTCCTCGTAGGCTACAAGTGGCGCTACATCCGCAACTACTTCCGCGACGGGGCGGGCCTGGGGGCCAGGATACGCTACTCTGTCGACACCCCGGAGTACCGGGGCACGGGGGGCGCGCTCCTCCAGGCCTACCGCAGAGGCCTACTGAGAAACCCCACCCTCGTCTGGTACGGCGACATACTCGCAGCCCTAAACCCCCTAGACCTCCTAAAAACACACGAGGAGAAGGGGAGCCACGCAACCCTGGCAATCGCCACCCGCTACCAGGTGCCAGTCGGGGTAGCAGAGATGGGGGAGGACGGCAGGATAACAGGGCTGCGCGAGAAGCCAGAGCTAAGCATAAACGCCACCATAGGAATCCTGGCGGTAGACCCCAGCGTCCTAGACGAGGCCGAGCAGAAGCTGGGCAGAAACTTCGACATCATGGCGGGCCTGATCCCCTACATGATAGAGAGGGGCTACAGGGTCTACGCATACATCTACAACGGGCCGTGGATAGACGTGGGGAGCATGGAGAGGTACGCAAAGCTGGACCCGGACAGGCTAGCCGAGATACTAAACCCGGAGAACACATAGCCGTGGAGCCCCGGCAGCCCCCGGGGAGCGGCTCTCGGAGGGATGACGGCTGTAGATGGGAGCGGCTCTATGCTTGTTCGGCGCTGACGGCTCCGGGAAGACGAGTATCGCTAGGCGTGTTGCAGCATATCTGCGCGGCCGTGGGCTGCGGGTCAGCGTCGCCTGGGTTCGCGGCTCCCATACCCTCGCCTCCCTACTCGCTAGGATGCTCTCAAGGGCCTCTGCCTTCCGGGGTGCGTGTAACCCCTACTACCGGATCTGCATCCCCCCGGCTATGAGGAGGCTATGGGTCTTCATAGAGTTTGCCTCCGTGCTTCCCGTCGTCTTGGCCAGGTTTGCCGCCCCCCGCCTCCTCGGGCGTGTGGTTGTTGCCGAGCGCTGCCCCCTAGACTTCCTGGTCTGGCTTGTGGTCACTCTGAGGGATACCAGTGTCGTGGGCAGCTTCTATGGGAGGTCCACTATATCCCTCTCGAGGCTCCTCTGTAGCCGCATCCTCTATGTACGTGCCGGCGTGGAGGCACTGCTCTCCAGGAGGAGGGGCTCCGGAGAGGAGCAGCTTATCCCTCTAGAGCTACGGGTCTACGACCGCCTGGCCGAGGCGCTGGGCGCCCCCCGCATAGACACCACTGGTAGGAGTGTAGACGAGTCATTCTCTGAAGCGCTGGAGGTGCTCGGCCTTAGCGGTGAACAGTGAAGCCTTTAGACTCGTCTACGAGGCCGTCGTCCACGGCAGGGCTGTAGAGCCTGGGGAGCTTCTAGAAGAGTGCATCGAGGCCGCCTCGAAGAACAAAGTGCTGCTAGAGTTTCTGAGGGCTGCAGGCGTGCAGGGGAGGCTGCGGGCCCTGGAGGAGGCGAGGTACAGGCTCTTCCTTGAGGCGCTGCACCTGGTCTCCAGGGCTCTTAGGGGCCTCAACTACGTGTTCTTCAAGCTGCGCAAGCCTGCGAGGTACGTGCCCTCGGATATAGACGTGCTCGTAGACCCCGGTGACGCCGCTAGAGCCCGGCGCCGCCTAGAGAGGGTAGGGTTCCGTGTCGAGGTGCTAGAGCCCTACACTATCACCATGAGGAGGGGGCGGGTGATAGTAGACCTCTACACCTACCCAACAGTGGGCGGTGTGGCCTACCTTGACGGCCCCCGCCTGCTAGAGTATAGGGAGCTGGGGGTTTTCGAGGGCCTCGAGATACCCCTACTGGAGAGGCCTCTAGAGGCCCTAGTCGCTGCAGCCCACTCGGTGTATAAGGAGAGGCTCTACACGTTAAACGACTACGTCACCCTAGCCCGCTGGGGCTCGAGGACCATGCTCCGGCTAGCCGAGGAGCTTGGATGCAGCGACGCTGTACGGGAGGCGCTCCGCATCCACAGCATGGTGCACATGGGGGGTGTTCTCCCCTACAGGATACCGCTAGCCCGCTGGCTCCTCCTGCTCCTGCGTAAAGCCTCCAGGGACGCTGCGACGCGGGCCACCCTCCCGAACATCGCCAGGGCTCTCAGGGACCCCCGGTTCGGGGAGCTGGTGAGGTCTAAGCTGCTCCGGGAGACCTACTAGCACCGCATCCTAGGCTATCCTCCTCAGCCTCCCCCCGGAGAGCATGTACTCCCTGTCACCGCCGTAGAGCACGCCTAGCTCCGTGGTCGTTATCAGCGCGGCTGCCCCCCTCTCCCTAACATAGTCTCTCAGTAGGCTTAGCACCGTCTCCCTGGCCTCGTCGTCTAGGCTGGAGAGGGGCTCGTCTGCGACAACCAGGCGCGGCTTCTTCACGAGCGCGCGGGCTATTGCCGCCCTCTGCCTCTGGCCCCCGCTCACCTCCCCCGGATACCTCTCCTCGAGGCCTTTGAGGCCAAGCCTCTCCAGGAGCATGCTGGCCTCCCTTCTAGCCTCCTCCCTGCCCACACCCATGAGGCGGAGTGGCAGCGCCACGTTGTCGACCAGGGTTAGGCTTGGCAGGAGCCTACTATACTGGTCTACATAGCCTATATGCTTCAGCCTCAGCTTTGACCTCTCCTGGTCCCCTGCGCCCGTGACGTCACTCCCCATGAAGACTGTCCTCCCTCTAGTGGGCGCCAGGAGGAGAGCCGCTATCATTGCGAGCGTTGTCTTCCCCACACCGCTCCTCCCATGCACTACTAGGATCTCGCCCCTCTCCAGGGAGAGGTCGACCTCCCGGAGTATCGTGTCTGCTCCTCTCTCGAACCAGACACCCCTAAGCTCTAGGATCAACGCCCCCACCATAGAGGTAGGCTTGGACCCAGAAGTTATCGTATACCCTGCTGTACCCCTCCCGGCTGAAGAGGCCCCCTAACCGGTATATGCTGTGGAAGAACTTGTAGCCAATGCGGTAGTTCTCGTAGTACACTATGTAGAGCTTGCCGGGCCTGGGCGCCCCGCCTTGGAGCAGCATGGCGGGCACGTCTCTGGAGTCTACGTTCCTCTCCATCAAACCGTAGTAGTAGACCTTCGTGTCCCCCACTAGCGTTAGGTTTCTCGAGGCATAGGCGAACACAGTGTCGAAGCCCCTGGTCTCACAGAGGGGGTAGTACCAGGTATACGATACCTTATCCCTATAGCTGACTATGTTCACGGATACCAGCAGCCCGGAGGCGAGCGAGGCGGCGGCGACAGCTGCCGCGAGAAGCCTCACCCCTCCACCTCCCCTGCCCCACAGGTAGCCCACGAGCAGGGCGAGCATGGGCACGAGGTAGTCCAGGAACCTGTGGATTATACTTGAGACCCCCGGGGAGCCGAACAGGGCGAATGCCGTGTTGAGCGCTATGAAGAGGCCCAGGGCCGCCTCCAGGGCGCCTAGCAGCCGGTCGCGGATAAACGCCACCAGGGTGAGCGCAGCCGCTATGGGCGCAGCGTAGGGGAGTATGTGGCTGCTACTCATCCTAACCCCTATCATGGCTGCAACCGAGCCCCGGAAGGCGAGTATATAGGCCATAACCGGGATGACCGGTAGCACGGCTGCCGCAGGGCTCACCCGCCCGGCGAATACCAGGAAGCCGCCATAGATCACAGCAGCGTAGACGAGGTACAGGGCGGCATCGCGTAGACCCAGGGGGAGCTGGAGGCCGTAGCGGCCGTAGAGGGTGTAGTAGGCGGCGAAGACCAGGGCTTCAAGCGCGGCCAGGAGGAGTAGGCGGGCCCCAGCCCCGGGAGCCGCTAGCCGCAGGCCCTTCAGGCTGCAGGCGAGCAAGGCGTAGGCAAGCCCAGCGGTAAACCCGGCGGCCATGAAGCTGGCTAGGTGATGCGATACAGCCATCCCGAGGGAGAGCACCGCTGCCAGGGCGAGGCCCCTGGCCGCCAGGGGCTCCTCCAGGGCGCGGAGGGCTAGGGCTAGGAGGGCGAAAAGCATGGGGTATGCGTAGACCTCCTTGAGGGGGCTCGAGGTGAACACGAGCAGTGAGGGCGTGAAGCCGAGGACTAGCAGGGATAGAGTAGACGAGCTCCGGGCCAGGATCCTCCGGGCAAACGCGTAGAACGCCACCATCATGCCGGCGGCGAGGGCCGCGGTGTAGAGGTACATGTACACCCCTCTAGCTGATAGCCCGAGCACGGCTGCAGAGACGGCGGCCGACAGGATGACCCCGGGCCAGTGGTTGTTATAGCCGTCGAACAGCTTGTCTTCCCAGATACGGGCCTGAGAGTTCTCTAGGAGCACCCGGGTGTCGCGGTAGAGGGGCCAGACGTCGGTGGAGAAGAGGCTGCCCGACATGTAGGCTGGGAGGAGGCGGGCAAGCACAGCGAGCACCAGTATGGCTGACAGCGCTAGAGCAGCTCTACGCCCGGCCATCGGGCTTCACCATCCACACGCCTGCAGCAAGCATAGCCGCGCCCAGGGCTAGCGAGGCGGCGAGGATAGAGGCGTCGGGCACCAGGCCAACCCTGTAGTGCAGTATGCCGAGCCTTACGCCGGGGAGGATCCTCCATGCAGCCGCCGCGGCCGCCAGCCCCGCGGCCGCGTAGTGCGCTAGCGCCAGCGCTGTGATACAGGCCCTGGCGCTGCGCAGCGGCAGGCCCAGCTCGTGGAGCAGCTCTAGCTCCTCGGAGCTGCCGAGTACAAGCGACTGGCCCAGCGTGTAGAAGCCTAGGCCTAGGAGGAGGGTGACCGCCGCCTGGAGTGCCAGCAGCAGGCTCCTGCTCAGCCTCACCCTCGAGAGGAGCATGCTGGTGTACGACTCGTAGGCGCTCGCCGACACCCCTCCACCGTGGGATCTCAGGGCGAGCAGCGCCCTCCCCACCATGCTCTTCTCGGCGGCCGGGAGGCCGAGGAGCCTCACAGCCCTCTCAAACCCCTCCAGGCTATCGAGGAAGACTATGGCTATAGAGGTGCTGCCCGGGCCCAGCCCCCTTATAGCCATGGCTGTAGCGGGGTTCGTCACCAGCTCATAGCTCAGCGGGCCGCTAGCGTGGAGCACGCCCTCGACGCGCAGCGCGTAGTCCGAGCAGGTGAAGGGGGAGTAGACGACTATGACGTCCCCCCTATGGAGCCCTAGCTCTCTGGCGAGCGCGGAGCCCGGCCACACGCAGCCGATGCAGTGGTCGTCGAAGGGCCTCCCCAGCACCTTGTAGCTGCCGGCCACTATGACGAGGTCCTCCCCTCTAACCCCCCGGACAACTATATCCGTGCCATGGTATTCCACGAGCGCCAGTACCTCGTAGACCACCTTCTCTACCCCGGTGAGCCTGCGGAGGGTCTCCTCGAGCGCGTGCCCGTCAATCCTCGAGGTGAAGGGTGCAAGAGAGTAGGAGGAGAGGACCAGGTAGTAGGGTGTAGGGGCCCGCCTCGGCTCGGTAATGTAGTCCGGCAGGGTGTAGAGCACGTCGATAAGACCCGCGTTAACCAGCACTGCCAGGATGTAGAGCGCTGTAGCCGCCGCTAAGAGCGCGTAACGCCTAGACTCTAGAACGCCCAAGACGGCCCGCGGGCACGCCATCCCGCGTCACCCGCCGCGCTGGACGGCCGCCACAGCCGCGGCCACGGCCTCTGCGGTGAAGACGCCGGCCAGGGACACGAGGCCCCCGGGGCTGGGGACCGGCTGGAGGGGGGCGGGGGCGCCGAAGAGCCTTAGAGTGTAGAGCGCCGCATGCATGGCGAAGACTCCGAGGAGCACACCGTAGGCCGACATGAGCAGCCCTAGGAGGCTGAGCGCGAGGGCGAGGGCCAGCCGGGCCTCCTGGAGGGGGACCCCCATGCTGTAGAGCGTCTCTATATCCCCCTCCAGGGACTGGACGGCCCTCCTGCACGCCATGTAGGCTATAGGCAGGTATACCGCCGCCACAAGGTAGGCTAGGATCCTGGCATACTCCGAGAGGGCCGCCTCCAGCCCCTCAAGCACCGGCTGCTGGCCGGGGACGCTGCACAGCCTATACTCCTCCCCGGCCAGGCCGCTCCACGCCCCCGCCGCCAGGACTATGGACGCCGCGTAGAGGCCCCCGCCCCCGTGGATGCATGAGACCAGGTAGCTGCGGCAGCCCCCGCCCATGCACAGCGTGAGCCTGGAGCCAGGCCTGGCCCCGAGCATGCCCGCCAGGAGGCTTCCCAGGGAGAGCGGGGCCTCCCCGGCCGCCCGGCAGCCGGTAATCCCCTGGAAGCCCCCGGCATCGACTAGGAGCACGGGGGCCTCCAGCGCCCTGCCCCCAGCCTCTACCCTCGCGAAGGCAAGGTGCACGGTGGCGCAGCCCTGCGCCCCGGCGCCCGGGGGCAGCAGTAGGAGCGAAGAGCCCTCCCACCGCGCCAGGAGGGGCTTGGCCTCCTCCAGCGCCCTGGGCACGAGGCTGTAGGCCGACGCCAGCGCCGCCGGCGTAGAGACAGCCACCAGTAGTAGGAGGAGCACATCCCTGTGCATAGCCGCGGAGAGCAGCACCCTCAGCAGCGCTGGGAGAGAGGCAGCCCTCCCCACGGCAGCCACCACGCTGGCCCATCGGGGTTCAGCGGCTCCTCCCCCGGGCCTCGGCCTCGAGCCTCACAAGCCTATACTTCCTATAGGCTGCCGCGGCCAGCATGGCGGCCACGTAGACGGTTGTAGCCGCCATTATCGGCTTCAGCCTTATACCCCAGGGGGTGTAGTTGAGCACCAGCCCTATCAGCGGGATTACGGCCAGCGAGAGGCCTATGGAGAGGGCGAGCCTCTCAAGGGGTGTAAGGCTCCCCTCCTCCGGGTAGAGGGCCTCCACAAGGACGTAGCCCGGTATGAAGAGCACGTAGATGCTCCCAGCCACGTAGCGTAGAGGCTTGGCTGGCGGCGCCGCCCCCGAGAGGGCCACCGAGGCATGGGTCAGCGCCACCAGGGCAACCACGGCCCAGAGCCATAGGCTGTAGTCGAGCCTCAGAAGGTACTCCCGGAGGCTCCTGGGCGGGGAGGGGTCTATGAGCCTCATCCTCCCGCCGGCTATGTCCTGGTATAGGCTCTTCAGCACGCTGTACAGCTTCTCCCCCCTCTCCAGGCGCTCCCTCACGAGCTGCTCGAGGGTCTTCCCCTCCAAGGCCCCTCTCTCACCCTGGGCTGACCAGCTTGAGGTATAGGTGGTTCCACCTGCCCGTGTAGACCCAGCCACCCTTCCCCGGGTCGTAGACCCATAGCTCGAATATCAGTGCTACTCGCTGGCCCATGAGCCCCCGGGGAGGCTCCACCGGCACCACTACCCTGAATGTCGTGTTGCCGCCGTCTCCCAGGACCCCCCTCCACTCCATTAGCGGGGGCTCCGGGGAGGGCGTGGTGTTGCTTGGGAGCGTGGAGCCGTTGCCAACCTTGTAGACCACCTTGTAGTATATCGGCTCCCCCATGTGGTTGTCGACGAATATGCATAGGGTTAGGTTCTCCCCGGGGTAGGCCTCCGCCGGGTAGTAGCCTATCTTGCACTCCTCGTTGAGCAGGCCTAGCGCTGTGAACGGCTCTATGCTCCTCGGCCTCAGTATCATAGCCGCCGTGAAGACTGATGCAACCACTATGACCGCCATTATTACGGCGAAAACCTCCTCGTCCATTATGAGGCTGCTCCGGCTCCTCCCAGCCGGCCTCGTGGAGACGATCCAGCCCCTCCTAGCCCGGAACCATAGGTAGAGGTAGACGCGGGGTATCAGTATGTAGGCGGCGGGGGCCAGCGCGAGCGCGGCTGCGGCAAGACCGTAGCGGCGGACCACCATGCGGAGGTAGATGCCGCGGACCCCGGCCTTCAGGGCCTCCACAGTGCTGGCGGCGCTTGCCACCGCCGCCTCCGCGCCACTGTAGTCGCCTCGGTTGATCCTCTTCACGGCCTCGTCGAGCAGCTGGACTATACTGGTTACGTTCGCCCCACGGCTGTAGAGGAGTGACGCATCGTGCACCAGCGCCCCTATCTTCTGGTCGAGCGCAGCCACCGCGCCACGGCTCCCGGCCGCCGGCTGGAGCAGCACAGCCGCCAGGAGGGCTATAGCCGCTGGGACCAGGGCTAGGCGCACCAGCTACACCCCGTGCCCCCGGCTACGCCAGGGCAGGAGCTCCACACCCATGCGGCGGAGCTTCCTCGCCACCAGCTCGGCGCTCCTATACACCCTGTACGCCTCCTCGAGGCTCTCAGCGTCAAGCCAGGGCTTCGCAGGCATAGCCACTACTACCTCTACGCCCCTCCGCCTAAGCGCGTCCACCAGGTCCAGGGTATCGCGGACCATGTGGAGAACCATGGAGGCTATAAAGGTTCTTCCAGGCCTAGCCAGGGCATCCACAGCCTCCAGGGGCCCCGCCGGGACCACCCCCGCCCTCCCCGCCAGCCCCCTCAACGCCTGGAGAACCTCCCTGCTGGTCAGGGGCTCGGCGTACTCGTAGAGCTCCAGCCTCTCAGCGGCCTCGCTCTCCAGTATACGGTCCAGCAGGTAGGCTAGCAGGACCCTTGGGCTAGAGTGGGCTATTATCCTGCCCCGCGAGAGGTCGTAGGCTAGTAGGGGCTGCTCCCCCTGCCTCACCGCCGCCACAGCGGCCGAGAGCGCTGCCGAGGCCACAGCGTCGCATGTGGCGGGCCCCCTGCACCTGGTGTCGAACACCAGCGCCAGGCCGCCTGCCGGGGCCTCCCTGTAGTCCCTCACCATGAGCCTCTGCGTCCTAGCGGTGGCTTTCCAGTCGATCCTCCTGGGCAGGTCCCCGGGCACGTACTCCCTGGTCTCGTAGTACTCGCCCCCCATGCTCCTCAGGGCCCAGGGGGCTGGGAGGCCCTCGCCGGGCCAGGCGCCTAGCCCCCCTAGGCCCAGGAGGCCCAGCGCCTCGAGGACCCGGTAGAGGGTCTCGGGTAGAACCCTCAGCTCAACCCGGGCCTCCACCCCCCTCCTCAGCCTCAGGAGGCCTAGGGGCGCCTCGAACACCACCAGCAGCCGCTGGAGCCTGTAGACCCCGTAGTGGGCTGGGGCGAGCCTAGCCCTCACCCTCACCCCGGCCCCGTCCACGGGCACAGTTTCCAGGACATGGAGCCAGGCTGGCAGCGACCCCTCGTCGAGGCGGGCGCGGCCCCTGCTGCAGGCGACTGCTAGCTCCACCACCGGCCTCTCCCACGGCCACAGCCTCCTCTCCACCCGGGGCCCGGCGCTGCAGGACGCCCTCCCCGGGCCCAGGGCCAGGTAGGCGAGGTCCAGGACCAGGGGGAGAGCCGCCAGCGCCAGGGCTAGGGCTAGCAGAGGGTCCCCCGTAGCCGCGTACAGCGCGGCCAGGGCGGCGGCTACCGCTGCCAGCCCCGCCCCCCGCTCGGTGAGCTCCACGCTCAAATCTTCGGTACCTCTACCTCCTCGAGCACCCTAGACACTATGGCTGAGGCATCCGCCCCCTCGGCCTCCCGCTCAGGCCTAAGGACTATCCTGTGGCGCAGCGTGTAGGGTGCCAGCTGCTTCACGTGGTCGGGGATCACGTAGTCCATGCCCTCTAGGAGGGCCAGCGCCCTGCTACCCTTGTAGAGCCATATCGACGCCCTCGGGGAGGGCCCTAGGAGCACCTCCTCCCTCCTCCTCACAGCGTTTACTACATCGACTATGTACTTCCTCACCGAGGGGGCTACGTGCACGCCGCGGGCGGCCCTCCTCAGCTCGGCCACGTCCCGGGGCTCCAGGACCTTCCCCACTCTAGCCTCGTCTATCTCGTCTATCCTCGACAGCAGCTCCACCTCCATCTTTGGGTCGGGGTAGCTCGAGGCGTAGGAGTAGGCGAAGCGGTCCCTCAGCACGGGGGTTAAGGGGTAGGTCCCCTCAGAGCCGACGGGCATCTGGGAGGCCACGACCATGAAGGGCTCCGGCAGCCTGAGCGTCTCGCCCTCGATCGTCACCTGCCCCTCCTGCATCGCCTCCAGCAGCGCGCTCTGCGTCCTTGGGGGTGCCCGGCTGAGCTCGTCGATGAACAGGACGTTTGCGAAGATGGGGCCCTTCCGGAGCACCCACTCTCCTCTCCGGAGGTCGTAGAAGTAGGTGCCAAGTATGTCCGATGGCAGGAGGTCGGGCGTCATCTGGACTCTTCTAAACACGCCCCCTATCACCTGGGCGAAGAGCTTTGCCGTCGTCGTCTTCCCGACCCCTGGAGGCCCCTCTATCAGCACGTGGCCCCCGCTGACCAGGGCGACCGCCAGGAGCCTAAGGAGGTCCTCGTAGCCCAGTATGTACCTCCTAAGCTCCTCGATGGCCTCGGCCAGCTTCGCGGCCGCGCTGGGCTGCATGACGCATCTCCTCTGCAAGCCTCTTCAACGTATCCGGGTCCCAGCCGGGGTGGAGCGCCAGGAGTCTTTCAACCTCGCTCTCGGGGCCGGCGCTCCTCCCCCTACGGCGGGCCGCCCTGTAGAGCCTCCTGCCCGCCTGGTAGGCTGCCAGGCCCAGAGCCGCCGCCAGGGGGTAGCGGAGCGAGGTCTGGAGGGCCGCTGCCGCAGCGCCTGCCAGCAGCCTCCTCGCGGCCGTGTAGAGGCCTGGGCTCCACTTGTCCGCGACTATATAGGCCCTCCTCCCCCCGGCCAGGAGCCTCGCGAGCTCCAGGTTGTCCCCCAGCCCCAGCATGGAGTTTATGAAGACGCTTGAGTCCGCTACCAGGTAGAGCCTCCCCCGCCCCAGCCGCGCCTCGAGGACCGTGCAGAAGGGGCCGTGGGGCTCCCCGGGGTCGTGGCGGCCGTTCATGTTGGCGTCTATGTAGCTGAATGGCGTGGAGTAGCCTATACACCTCCCCTCCGCGGCCTCGATGAACGTGCCGTAGTTTAGGTAGACTCTCAGCTCTCTGCCCCCCACCGCGACCCTGGCGAGCGGCAGGTACTGGGAGCGGTGCATGAAGAGGGGGTCTGCCAGCAGCGAGCCGTTAAGCCTCACCCTCAGCCCCATGAGGGCCAGCAGCGTGTTCGCCGTGCCGAAGTCGTCGGCTACGACCAGCACCCCGCCCCTCTCCACGAAGGCTTTGAGTGCTCTAGCCTCCTGGGCTGTGAAGGGCCGGCTGGGGCCTATGACGAGGACCAGGCTGTCCCCGGGGAGGCTCCCCGCGTCCATGGCGGCGACGGGCCTGGCCCCCAGCAGGGCCGCCAGCCTGCTCATGCCGTTCCAGAAGGGGTTGTCCAGGGCGAAGTCGTCGGTCGAGGGCACCAGGGCTATGATCACCAGGAGCAGCGCCAGCGAGAGGGCCAGCCCCGCCGCGGCAGCCCTCCTCACGGCTCTCCTCCCCCGGCTGCGAGGCTGTGGAGCGCTGCTAGGAGCCTCTCCATGCGCCTGCGCAGCTGCTCGAGCAGCCCCCTGGGGCCGCCGGGGCCGTAGGCTATCCTCTCCAGCCCGAGGAAGACCTCCTCCACAGCCCTGTAGATGCTCTTGGGGAGCCTCCCCCGGATCCTCGCCAGGTACTCCCTGAGCGTGTAGCTGGGCCTAGGCTCCACCCCGGTGGCCTTCCTCAGGGCCTCCAGGAGCCGGTGGTAGAGGCCCCGTATCCCCCCGCCGCTCCCGGGGGGCTGCTGCGGCGCCGGCTCAGCCGCTCCAGCGGCCCCGCCCCTCCCCGCCCCTCTCCCGCGTCCACGCCTCAGCAGGAGGCCCGCCGCGGCAGCCAGCGGTGAAGAGGCTGCTACGAGCGCGGGCGTGTTGTACACCCTGACCCTGATCTCCTCGTCCACGCTCCTGTAGCTGGGGCTGAGCGGCTCAACGCGGACGTGGATGCTGGCCACCGTGCCTAGGTAGCTGTGGGGCACTCTCAGCTCCAGATCCGCTCTCCTCCCCTGGAGGGCCAGGCTGAGCCCGGCCTCGGGGCTCGAGACGACTATCCTCGAAACGGTGTCTGTGAGCACCTCCAGCCTGCCGGGCAGCCCGGTGAGGAGCAGGCTTGGAGCCCTCACCTCTACGTGCGGGGTGAGCCTCCGGACCCGGAGGGCTAGCTGGACAGACGCCGGGCCTATGGCGCCCTGGGGGAGCGTCCTTACAGTCACCGTGTAGGCTCCCTCGGCCGCGTCCGGGGGGACCCTCACCTGGATCCTGGCCGGGCCCTCGACTGGGCCTAGCAGCTGCCTGCCGGTGAACGGCGTCTCGACCACCACTCTAAGCCCCCTCATGGTCTCTATCTCTAGCGTGGTGCTCTCCCCGGGGGCCAGGGTGTCCCTGGCAAGCCTCGCCTCGAGGGGAGGCTCCACGTAGTCCACGTGGACTGTTATGGTCGCCGACCTCGAGTACCTGTAGAGCCCCCTGTCGGGGCCCTGGGGCGTGTACTCGGCGTACACCGGCACGCTGTGCATGTAGATGTCCAGCCTCGTCTCCAGCGCGTAGCAGCCCCCGGGGCCCGTGACGGCCTCCAGGGTCTCAGGGCCTAGGTGGACTAGCACCCTCCTACCCGGCAGGGGCTCCCCTGCAGCCGTCTCGAGGCAGCCCGCCAGGTGGAGGATGCCGCCGGGGGCCAGGCTCGCCGGCTCGGCCGTCACGTTTACACGGGTGGGTGTCAGCTCCACCAGCCCCTGGGCCTCCCTCTCGAGGCTCCTAAGCTCCGCCTCCAGCCTCTCCAGGGCACCGCCTATACGCGCCAGGATCTCCTCCAACCCCCTGCCGGGTATGCCGCGCCTCTCCAGCTCCCTGGCCGCGTCCCTTAGCTCGTCGTAGGTCACCCTGGCCCCCGTGAGGCTCGTCCTCGCCTTGTCGAGCAGCTTGGCGGCCGTACCGGGGTCCGACACTGCTATGCTCCTCCTGGCCTCCGCCAGTAGGCTCCTCGTCTCGTTGACCTGAGCGGCGAGCCTGTCTAGCAGGCTGTTAAGCCTCTCAAGGGTGTAGCGGAGGCCCGCCGGGGCGTAGACCTGCTCCGCGAGGGACAGCCCCGCCCTGGCGGCCGAGAGGTTCATTGACCCGATTGCCTCCGCGACCCTGGCGTAGAGGGCCAGGAGGGCTAGGGGGCTGGGCCCCTCCCCCCTCGCGGTGGAGGGGTCCACGTGCCTAGGGGGCCTGGCGGCCCAGGCTGCCGCCAGGGCGAGCAGGGCCAGGAGGGCTAGGGCTGGGAGTACGCGCCTCCTCACCGCCCGAGCACCTCGGCCACCCTGAACCCCACGGCTATGGTGAAGGCTGCGAGGAGCGCGGCGTGGAGCCAGTCCCTACCCCTCCTCGCAGGCCTGAGCACAGCCTTGACCACGGTGTACTCCAGCGTGTACATCGCTATGTATGCGTCCAGCCTCTCCTCCCCCAGGGCCCAGAGCGTGGACACGGTTAGGGCCACCATGATGGCGAGCAGCGTGTTGGCTAGGCGGCTCCTATCCACCATGAGGCTCTACCCCTCGGGCCTCCCGACGACTATCCTCCTGGCCCGGGGCCCGGCCCTCCGGTCGGCCTCCAGCAGGGCGCTCCCCCATAGCAGGGCTGCGGCGGAGGCGGCCACCACCCCGTATATGCTCCCCACGGTGTCCTCGAGGCTCGCCGGAGCCGCCACGCGCTCCCCGTGGACCTCGACCACCAGCCTGTCCCCCTGGTCGACGCAGTCCAGCCAGTCGGCTAGGCCTAGGAGGTCTGTGAGCAGGTACCCCACCGCCGCGCACGGCTCCGTGAAGCCCTCCACCATGCTCCCCGAGACGGGCGAGCGGAGGACCAGGACCGGCCTCCCCCCGCAAACCGTTATCGGCGTGGCCGGGGGCCCGCCGGGGCCGGGGCAGCCGGCCGCCCCGACGTAGATGTAGACCGTGCCGCCGCTGCTCCGGTACAGGCTCGGCCCCCGGGCCCCGAGGGCCTCCAGGAGCCCGGCTATGTTCGAGAACGCGTTCTCGAGGAGCAGGAGGGCCTCCCTCACCCCGGTGCAGGCCTCGGGGGTGAGGTACATGGATGCGCCCACCACCGCCAGGCCCAGCCAGAGGGCCGTGAGGGGCCCGGGGCCTATGAGCAGGTAGGTGGCCGCCGCGAGCACCGCCGCCGAGACTGCTACGGCTAGCCCAGCTGCCTGGTAGGCGGCCATCGCCGGGCCTCCCTGCCCCACCGGGGCCCGCGGCACCTAGCATCTTAAACCCTCGCATACCGTAGGTGCTAGCCGCGCGGCCTGGAGGCTCCAGGCTCCCTCTCCCGGGGCCGCGGGGGCTTGCAGGGGTCTTGAGGGCCGGCATGAGGGGCCTGACGGTACTGATACCCGTCCTCGACGAGGCCGAGGCTATAGGCAGGGTTATAGACGAGGTCGTCTCGGCGGGCGTCCCCAGGGAGAACATCCTGGTCGTGGACGGGGGCAGCAGGGACGGGACGGTCGAGATAGCCAGGGCCCGCGGGGTGAGGATGGTGAGGCAGGAGGGCCGCGGGAAGGCTATGGCTGTCAAGACGGGGCTGCGCCACGTCTCAACCCCCTACGTCCTCGTCATGGACGGGGACTACACGTACCCCGCGGAGTATATACCCGTCCTCTACCGGGTCCTGGTCGAGGGCGGCTACGACCTAGTGATAGGCGCCCGCGTGCCCGAGCGGGGCGCGCAGAGCCTCGTCTACCGGGTGGGGAACGCGCTGCTCACAAGGCTCTTCAACCTCCTCTTCGGCACCAGGCTTAGCGACGTGCTGAGCGGCATGTACGCGGCCCGGACCAGGAGGCTCCGGGAGCTGGGCTTCGAGATGCAGGGGTTCAGCATAGAGTCCGAGATAGCCGCCCACGTGGCCTCCACCACGGGGAGGATAGCGGAGGTCCCCATCAGGTACAGGAGGAGGCTTGGGAGGAAGAAGCTCCGGGTCCTCCACGGCCTGTCCATAGCCAGGGACATGGTCCGGCTCGCGTGGAGGTACAACCCCGCCTTCCTCATATTCCTGCTAGGCGGCCTCCTCCTCGCCCCGGGGCTCGGGCTGGGGGGCTGGGTCGCCTACATGTACCTGGCCCACGGGGTCAAGCACTACGTGAAGGGGCTGGCAGCGGTGGTGCTCTCCTCCACGGGCCTCGCCAGCCTCCTCCTCGCAGTGATGGCCCTCTACCTTAAGAGGGCCGAGATGAGGCTCCAGAGGAGGCTGGAGGAGCTCGCCGAGAGGCTCAACCGCCTACTGGAAGAGCGCGTCGATGAGGGGGGAGAGGGGCCTGGCGAGCCTCCCAGCCCTCTCCCCGAGCAGCCCCCGGGCCAGGTCGCGGAGGTCGCGGCGCTCCAGGACCCCCAGCCGGCCGTAGGCGGGGTAGCTGAGCGCGAGGAGGGCGGCGCCCGCGAGCCAGTGGAGCCCCAGGATCCTGGCCAGGGCAGCCAGCGCCGCGGGCACGGCGGCAGCCCCGCCTAGCAGCCTCCAGTCGAGCCGCAGGCCCAGGCCCCCGGCCACGGCCGCGCTGTAGGCCAGCCCGGCGTAGGAGCCCAGGGCGTACGCCACGGCCGCCCCGAGGCCGTGGAGCCTGGGGACGAGGACGAGGTAGAGGAGCAGCCTGGGCAGGCTGGCGGCGAGGCCCTGGGCGAGCACCAGGCGGTACCTCCCATGGGCGTAGGCCAGGCTCGACACGGTCGCGTTGACCGCGTCCGGCAGGAAGCCCGTGAGGAGGACGGCCAGCTCAGCCGAGGCGGAGGCGTAGCCCCTGCCCAGGAGGCCCAGGACCAGCCCGGGGTAGGCGGCGGCGTAGAACGCCACGGGGGCGGTGACGGCCAGGCTCACCCTCAGGGCCCTCCAGGCGGCCCCACCCCTCCCCCCGGCCATGCCGCTGAGCACCGGGAGGAGGAGGCTCAGCACGCTCATACCGAGCCCCGTAGCGAGGCCCGCGGCGGCGAAGGCCACGTAGTAGTAGCCCGTCTCCACGGCCCCGCTGCTCCCGTAGACGAGTAGCACGCCCAGCCACTGGCCGGCGAGGACCACGACGCCCGGGGCCCAGGAGGCCAGGCCGGCGGCCAGGACCCCCGCCACCGCGGCCGCGTCCAGGCCGAGCCAGGCCCCGTAGCGCCTAGCCAGGTAGGGGAGCCCCACCAGGAGCACCGCGGCGGGGAGGAGGGCGTAGCCCGCCACCACCCCGGGGAGCCCGGCCCCGAGGGCCACGAGCCCCGCGCCCAGGGCCAGCTTGGAGAGGTTGCCCAGCAGCCTGGAGGCGAGGACCAGGTCGCTGCGGAGGAGGGCGAGCAGGGCAGCCTCCACCACCCCGGCCACGCCCAGCGCCGCCAGGGCGCCGGAGAGGAGGAGCATCCGGGGCCCGAGGCCCCCCAGCCCCCGGCCCGCGAGCCCCAGGAGGGCCAGGGCGGAGCCGGCGGCCAGGTAGACCAGGGCCATAGCGTAGAGCGTCGACCAGAAGACCCTCCGGAGGCAGGCCTCGTCCCCAGCCCCCAGGCACCTGCCCAGCCGGTGCTGGAGCCCGGCGCCCGCACCGAGCCCCGCAGCCCCCGAGACGAGGCCGGCGAGCCCAACCACGGCCGAGGCCCTGCCCAGGAGCCCGGGGCCGGCGAGCCTCGAGACCACGAGCCAGTAGAGGAAGCCGCCGAGAGCGTTAACCAGCCTAGAGGCGTAGAGCCAAAGCCCCCCGCGCACAAGCCTGGAGAGGCTCAAGCCCGCCCAGAACCCCGCAGGAGAGAAGGGCACCAGGCCCCGGGAGGGAGGCTTTTAACCCCCGCCGCCCCACGCCGCCCGCACCCCAGGCCGGAGGGGCCCCGGGAGTGCCGCTACTCGCGGAGCTGGCGAGCCGCCTAGACCAGGGCCCCGGTAGCCGGGCCCTCGAGAAGGCGAGGGAAGCGGTAGCCAGGATACTCCTCCCAGAGAGGATCACGGGGCCCCTCATCCAGAAGTACATCCGGAAAGCAATACTCAACCACACCTGGCACACCCTACCCCCCGAGACCAGGGCGCTCATGCTCCTCGCCCGCCGCCTCCCAAGAATAAAATCCCCCACCCTAGCATCCATCCTGAAGCAGGCATTCCTGAGAATAGAGCTCGCAACCACCCGGGGCCAAGCCCTCCTCTACGGAGCACTCATAGCCATGAAGAAGGCGGCCCAGGACCTCCACAGGCTACTCCACAACGCCAGCAAGCTACTCATACTAGGACTATCCTACCTCAACAACCCGCCGATATACAGGATATACGGCTAGAGCCCCCCCCGGGAGCCGTGAAGGCCCACAGCCCAGAGACGGCAGGCACCGGGGCAGCGGACACGGCCAGCCAACCTAGAAGCCGCCGAGCCCCACGCAGACGAGCATAACACGGCAGCACGGACCACGACATGCAGGAAACAGTGCCAGACACGCCAGCAGTGGACACAGCCCTGCTAGAAGCCGCCGGGGCAGCCCTCGCAGCCATGCACTTCGGGGTGCCCCTAGCCTACTACTTGTACCTCAGGAGGGCCTGGCTCCACAGGCCCTGGAGGCTGAGGAGAGACCCCGGGTACACGCCCAGGGTGAGCATTATTATCCCCACGTATATGGGTGCCCGGCACATAGCTAAGAGGCTCGACAAGCTTGTTCTCGAGCTTGTCAGGGAGGAGTTCGAGCCAGACGCCGAGGGCCTAACCTACATGCCCGTGGCCCCCACTACTACCTGGCCCTGCAGAAGTCAAAGACCGCGGTGAGGGTTGACGACCTGGGCGACGGCGCCAGGGCAGCGCTGCTGGCGGCAATGCTGGTCCTCGCCTACGAGCCCACAGTGCTCCTCATAGAGGAGCCGGAGCTTCACATGCACCCAGGAGGCCTCTACGCCTACACCCGCTTCCTCCTAAACCCCGCCAGGAGCGCGGGCCTCCAGGTAATAGCTACGACCCACAGCCACGAATTCATCTACACAGCCCGGAGGCTCTCGAGGGAGGCATAGGCCTTGAAGGGCTTCCAGGGCAGGCCTGGAGGAGGTTACAGTTAATGGCGGGGCAAGCGGTTTGGACCCTGAGGAGGGTTAGGGCTGAGAACTTCCTCAGCCTCAGGAGGGTTGAAGTGGAGCTCGGCAGGCTGAACGTGTTCATCGGCAAGAACGCCAGCGGCAAGAGCAACCTGGTGAAGCTTCTGAGGTTCGCCAGCCTACTAGCCGTAAAGCAATTCATCTCCGAGGCGGCGAAGGGTATAGGGTACGAGGACGTCGGTGATATAGCGTACGGGAGAGACCCCCACGCCCGAGTCTCGATAGCCTTGGAGGCCGCCCTAGACCAGGAGTACAGGTATACCATCACGTTTAGGGCGGACGGCGTCATAGAGTCGGAGGAGCTCCAGGCGGGGGGCAGGGTCCTCTTTAAGCGCGAGGACGGCCGGCTGGAGTACCTCCGGGAGGACGGGTCCCTAGCTAGGGCCCATATAAGCGACAATCAGGCGGCACTGTATGTATTGAAATACTCGCGCGACGCCAGCCCGGACGCGGCGGGGTTTACAGGCTTCCTAGGCTCATGGGCTTTCTACAACTTCAACCCCGCAGCGATTCGGGGGTCCAGCCCTGTAGGCGCCTCCGAGGAGCTAGACTATGACGGCGGGAACCTCCCCCAGGTCCTACTCACGCTGCTGACTACCAGGAGGAGGGAGTTCGTCAGGGTCGAGGAGCTGCTGCGCGCTGCTGTCCCGGGGGTCGAGGAGCTGCTCACCCCCATAAGGGATGGCAGGGTTTGGATAGCCGTCCGCGAGGAGGGGTTCGAGAGGCCCTTCGGGCCCGAGCACCTGTCGGATGGGACGCTCAGGCTGCTGGCCTTCATAACAGCCCTGGCGCTCCCCAGCCCCCTAGTCTCCTTCGAGGAGCCGGAGAACTGCGTGCACCCCGAGCTCCTGGGATCCCTAGTTGAGCTTATGAGGCTGAGCGGGAGGCAGGTGATCGCCACGACGCACTCGCCGAGCCTCCTGGACCACGTGAGGCCGGAGGAGGTCTACCTGGTGGTCAAGGTTGAGGGCGGGACTAGGGTCAAGAGGCTCTCAACGGTGGAGGACATCGACGCTGTGAGGAGGTTCCTAGAGCTTGGGGGGAGCCTCGGGGAGGCTTGGCAGAGCGGCCTCCTCGAAAGCGGGTACTAGTGATTGTTGAGGGCCCCAGCGATAGGGGCTTCGTTAAGGCGCTCCTGGGGAAGCTGGGGGGCAGAGTCGAGGCTAGGGTCGCAGTGATGAACGGCTATAGGCCAGACAAGGCGGCTAGGATAGTGGAGGCCTACCACCACAAAATAGACCTGGCAATAGTGTTGCTGGACAAGCACTGCAACCCTGAGGAGAGGATAGCAGGCATGGCGGAGGCGATTAGGGGGAGGGTCTCGGAGGAGGCGAGGAGGAAGCTCCGGATCATACCCGTCTCGAGGGCCATAGAGGCCTGGGCCCTAGCGGACCCGGATGCGCTCCGGAGCATATGCGGCGAGGCGCGCTTCACCGGCAACCCCGAGGAGCTACACGACCCCGCCAAGGAGCTTAGGAGGGAGCTAGCCAGGTGCGGCAAGCTATACGTCAAGACCCCCGAGTGGGGCCGGGTGCTCGGAGAGAAGGTGGACCCTCAAAGGGCGTCGAGGGCGAGCAGGTCCCTCAGGGAGTTCCTCGAGGCACTTGAGGACCCCTGACCCGAAAATGAAGCTCATAGCGGCTGGAGCCCCACTGCCCGTCAACACCGGCCTGGCGGGGCGCAGGGTTGAGGATGCCAGAGCCGACACCGGCGAGCCCAGGCGTAGCCAGCGCGCCCCCAAGGGAGCCCTCCGCGGAGCACGTGTACTCGATGATGAGGTATAACGTCATAGCCCTCGTTGGGTCCCTCGTCTCGCCGCCCTTTCACAGGTACGGGGGCGCCCCGCGGGAGGAGGGTGGAGGCCTTCAGGGTGATAAGTGGGATCAGGAGGAAGCTCCTGGAAACCTACGGGCCCACGGACTACGACTCGGCGGAGGAGATAAGGCGCTGGAGGGATGCGAGGAGGTAGCCGCAGGATCGTGGTCGACGCCAGCGTGGCGGTGAAGTGGTTCGCGCCCGAGAGGGGTCAGGAGAAGGCCTTAAGGTTGCTCGAGAAATACCGGGACGGCGAGGTGGAGGTTTACGCTCCAAGCCTCATAGTCTACGGGGTCTCTACATAGGGTTTACAGGCTCGGGGCCGATATGGTAGCTAAGGCGGTTGAGAGCCTCCTCGACCTCGGCATCACTATAGACCTCGACGCCGAGGCGTGGCGTCTAGCCGTAAAGCTGTCGTACGACCACAACATCACCATATACGACGCGGCGTATGCAAGCCTAGCCGCGCCAGCAGGCTCCACCCTAGTGACGAGCGACAAGAAGCTGTACAACAAGCCAGGAAACGTATTAGATGCAGCACTCCTAGACAACCTGGGAGTGTAGACTACACCACACGCGTGGGAGGGATCCTTGTGAGGGCCGTCGTGACCGGCGCCGCGGGCTTCCTGGGGAGCCACCTGGTGGACAGGCTCCTCCGCGAGGGCTTCAGGGTCACCGGCATAGACAACCTGTCCACGGGTAGCGCCGGGAACCTGGAGGGGGCCCTGGACATTAAAAATAATAGGACAAGAGAAACTGGAGAGATAACAGCATTGGAAACTATAGACGTAGACATACTACTAGCAGAACTTAGGCCAACTATTGAAATCAGTAGACGCGAGAATACCCTGCCCCTTGGAAACTTGTTGAGAAAATACCAGGTCGAATTGATAGTAAGGTCCTCTATTCATTTACGGGGGATGCAGAGTATGCCGAGAAGTTAAAGGCGTTAAGAGGTAAAGCTTACCATGGAGCTTATCGAGTGGACTAATATTCAAAGCACACAACAACTAATTACATCGTTAGAGCAGTTTCTAAAAGAGGTATTCAGGGATAGGCTGAGAGAGGAAGTCCAAAAGCTTCATAAATGGATTCCTAAAGGAAAACCAGAGAGCTTTGAATACTTGCGCCCCGTGAATGTACATAGGGCTGCCAAATGGTATGTAATCATCCAGAAGTTGAAGGAGAGAGGTTACTCTTTCGACTTAAGGTTCTCGATGGAAATAGAGGAATTCCAGAGTCTCCTACTATTCGCATACGCGCTCGACCTCTTAGCACGATCAAATGCGCTATCTCTCGATGACAGCAGGGTTAGAGGGGCATTACTTGATAGATCTAGGTTCGAGGCCCTCATCTATGAGGTACTTGTAGCAGCCAACTATGCTTCAAACGACTTCAAAGTAGAGTTGCCAGACGTGCTTGGAACTGGAAGAGTAGACGTCTATGCTAGGAAGGGTAATGTAGAGGTTTACGCAGAGTGTAAGAGGCTTAGGAGAAGCGAGAAATATGTTGACGTCGCTATCAAGGCTATGCGGTCATTGAGCGAACAAAGGTTTTGTGGAATAGTTGATGTGACGGTGAAAAAGGTTCCAAGGACTAATAGGGATCTGGAAGAAATAGTCAAGCTCATTGAAAAAATTATTGCTGGTGATATCAGAGAAGCTTCCCACGAACAAGCCATTATCAGGACTCAGAAATTACCTAAAATTATTGAAAACATCTATGAAATAAGCATACCACAGCCCGAGAACGTAGAGTTCTTAGCATCATCATCGTACGTAGGGGTGTTTAATGGGGTTTTCAAGGTTAAAGAGCCTAAAATAATAATTGTAAGAAATCCGGATAAGCGGGAGAAGATAGAGAAGCAGCTACTAAACGAGCTAGGGAGGGCTCGAGAACAGCTTAAAAGCGTCGAAGCCTATGGTGGGATGCGTAAAGTAATCTATGTGGATGTATCTGATGTTGCCGGTAGACCTATATTGCAATTGCCTGAGCTAATAGGAACCAGTATAGGTCCTGAGATATTAGGCTCTTATCTTGAGCAGAAATCTAGAGAGTGGCTCTCTGAGCATCCGGGCATAGACGCCATAGTCTTAACACAGAACAAGCTATACCTCGATCAGCTTGGATATCCCTATGCAATGACCGTTGAAAACAAGCCTGTATTAGCATACATAGCCCCTGGATGGGCAATTGAAACTATGATAATTCCCGTCCCACGTGACGCGTCTCCTGAAGTCCTAGTGAACCTAGGTGTTGAGATGGTTAAAAGAGGCAACTACAGGCTAGCTGAATTCTACTATAGAAAAGCTATTGATTCTAAGCCAGACCTTAAGGAGGCGTGGAATAACCTAGGACGCCTATATACCGAGTTTCTTGGAAGACCCGATATAGGATTGAAGTATTTGGAGAGAGCTCTTGAAATAGATCCAAGCTATACTTCAGCCCTGATAAATAAAGGCATAGCCTTGGCGATGCTGGGAAGATATACTGAAGCGCTAAGGGAACTCGATAAAGCCCTAAGGCTTGATCCCCGCCAGTACAAAGCCTGGTACAATAAGGCCTTCATACATTTCATCCTCGGACAATACGATGAAGCTTACAGGTCTTGTTCCAGGTCCTTAGAGCTGAAACCAGATTACACTCCTGCAAAGAAGCTTATGGAGGAGTTAAAGAGAAGAGGTTGATGCTGGAAGCAACAATACTATCCCCTAACAAGGAATACATGGAATGCATCATAACGTCTAGCTCCATTAGGACAACATAGATGTCTAAAACGATCTATAGACTAGGCGTAAAACTAGCCGAGAAGCCAGGACTACACAAGACGAGGATTGATAGATACCTAGAGGTCATCGAGCCCTATATAGACAAGTGCAACATAATGTTAGGCCTTGGATGCGGTAGTGGAGCATTCGCCATAAGGCTCCGTGAGAGAAAGGAAAAACAAGTAGCAGCGCTAGACATAGACTGCAAAGCACCAAGAGCATAGAGGAGCCGCTAGCCGTGAAACTATGTGGAGACGCAGAAAACATACCACGAAGAAGCGAAAGCATCGACGCAGTCATAGCCATAAGCCTGCTCGAACACCTACACAACCCCAGGAAATGCCTCCAGGAGATAAACAGAATACTAAGGAATGGAGGATACCAATCATACAGCTACCAAACCTCCAAAACACTATCTAGAACCACATGCAACGCTCCCACTACTCTTGCTACCACGTAAGCTAAAAGAAACTGTTAGGATAAAAGATAAAATAGGCTATCCATACATAAACCTTGAAGTCACAGCAATGAACCCGGCGAAAGGGACCCCGCTAACACTAAGGCTCATGGAGAGAGTAAAAATATACCATAAGATCAAGACGCCTTCATGGCCGTCAGCATGGATCCTGGTATACAGGAAACATAGCCAGACAGGCCAGCAGTGAACACAGCCCTGCTGGAGGCCGCTGCGGTAGCCCTAGCGGTAGTACACTTCGGGGTGCCCCTAGCCTACTACCTGCACCTCAGGAGGGCCTGGCTCCGCAGGCCCTGGGGGCTGGGGAGGGATCCCGGGTACACGCCCAGGGTGGTAGTGGTAGTGCCGACCTACAACGAGGCAGGGCTCATAGAGCGTAAGCTCGACGACATCTACAGGCAGGACTACCCCCGCGAAAAGCTCGAAGTAGTGGTAGTGGACTCCGCCAGCACCGACGGCACCCCGGAGAAGGCTAGAAGGTGGGCCTCCAAGCACCCAGACCTAAAGGTCAGGCTCGTAGAGGAGCCCGCCAGGAGGGGCAAGGCGCACGCGCTAAACACAGCGCTAAAACACATCCCGCCGGACGCCGAGGTCGTAATCCTAACCGACGCAGACTCGTTCTGGCCCCAGAGAGACACGGTGAGGAGGGCCGTAGCCTACCTGGCAGACCCCACCGTGGGCGCCGTCTCCTGCCTCAAGAGGCCGGCGGGCCAGGGCCCCGGGGGCGTCGAGGAGGCCTACAGGAGCCTCTACAACCAGGTAAGGCTCGCGGAGAGCAAAGCCCACTCAACACCAGTATTCCACGGGGAGCTAGCAGCCTACAGGAAGAGCCTCCTAGAGGAGATAGGAGGATTCCCGGAAGACCTCGGCGCAGACGACAGCCACACAGCAACCCTAATAGCGCTCAAAGGCCACAGGGCGATAACACCCGAAGACGTATGGTGCACAGAGCTAGTGCCGAGAAAAGGCTACACCAGGTGGAGGATCCGCAGAGCGCAACACCTAACCCAGCACTTCCAGAAAACACTAAGGATAAGACATAGGACACCAAAGCAGTTCAAGAAAATACTGCTAATGGAAACATACCTACACCTACTCAACCCATGGCTACTACTTGTAGCCGCAACACTACTAGCCCTAGCCGCAGCCCACAAAAGCCCCCTAGCCATCATACTACTAGCACTAGCCGCAGCACTACTAGCATACAAGCCATACAGGACATGGATAACAACACAACTATACCTCATAGCAGCAATGATAAGAAACCTACACACAAAGGAGATAACGTGGGAAAAGCAGACCAAATAATACCCCATGAAGATCCTCTACGTAGCCCCTAGGTATCATCCACACATTGGCGGCGTGGAGTACGTTGTCAAGTCACTGGCAATAAGGTTTGCTAAAATGGGTCACCAAGTAACAGTTCTCTGCGGAGAACCAGGAATCGATAAGCCTGTAGAGGAAGAACTAGACAATGTACATGTAATAAGATGGCCGACACTCGCCCCCAACAATGCATACCATATACCCCGGCGTAAAAACGATTTTGAGAAGCTCTTAAAGAAGCTAGCAAAAACGCATGATGTAGCACACGTTCATAGCGCCCATGCAGTATTACCGGTACACGCCGGGCTTAAACTGAAACAATACAATCCAAGCCTAAAACTAGTCTTCACCCCCCACTACCATGGAACAGGTCATACACTGACAAGGAGGCTTTTATGGAATATTTTCTGGCGAAGCAGAATAAACAAGCTAGCCAAAATAGCAGATACAATACAATCAGTAAGCCCCTATGAGGCTCAACAACTCCAAAAACACTATCCTTATATAAAATATAAGATAACCGTAATACCAAACGGAGTAGACGAAGATGTATTAAACTATAAGTGGAGAGGCCTAAACAGCGACTACATGATCTATGCGGGTAGAATAGAGAAATATAAAAGATTAGAACTAGCAGTAGACCTTTCAAAACAATTAGGCCTAAGACTAGTTATACTAGGCGGTGGATCATATAAAAACAAACTCAGGAAATATATTGAAAGATTTTATTCGGGAGAAGTAGAATTTCATCCACCACAGCCGAGGCGAACCTATTTAAAACTACTAGCAGGTTCTAGGTATGCAGTAAATCCAAGCAAACACGAGGCCTTTAGCGTCTTCATAGCTGAAGCATTAGCTATGGGAGCACAGGCAATAATAACAGAAACAGTATTGAAAACGCTCCAGGCAGTTCCTCTTAGCATATTAAATCTTAATGGAGAAAAACTTTTCATAGCACGGTCATCCAACATTATCCCATGGAGTACTACAGCATTGAAGATAAAACAATTATACGAAGAAGTACAATAACTAGATTACCTACCCAGAAGACTAACCAACTATAGAACGAGCTCGTAAACTTAGTGATTAGCTAGTTAAAGTTTAGAGCATTGCACAACTGTAAAAATAATAAAATACTCTATATAACCTATGACTTTAATCCTCATTATGCTCATCGATATCAGTTCAGCGTTCTTAGAGGCGAGCGCATACGTTTATGGAGAAGACTTATTCCAGGAGACATGAAGCTTTTTTTAAATCCTCGATATATAGTGTTTAGTGAAGGGTGGAGACCCTCACTCTATGCTGGTCTTCTAAGATCCTTAGGATTGGCTAAAATACACATCAATATTTTGTTTGGAGACTTCATAGTAAACCCTAAACTTAGAGATATTGCAAAAGTACTTTATCGACAGTGGGTTGATGTAGCTATAGCAAACTCCTCCTTAACATATGAGCTTGCAAGGAAAATATTAGGCTTGAATAAAGAAAGGCTATTTATATGCTGGCCTGTTAGCCCCAAGATCAACGCGTTTAGAAACATAGAACCAAGGGTAGGCAGTGACATTCTTAGTATATGTTATCTTGGACATATAACTTTAAATGATGGAGCAGATTTCCTCCCAACCATATACCGTATACTTAAAAGAGAAATAAAAAACGCTAAGATGTACGTTATAGGTAGTCCATTAGAAAGAAACTCCACTTTATTCAGAAAGCTAGTTAGATTTTCGAAAAAAGAAGAAGGTTTCAGAGTTTTAGGTCCTCTCCCGGATGAACAAGTTAAGGAAATATTTGCTAGATGCATCTTCTTCGTCTATCCAGCCCGCTTTAAGGCTTTCGGATTGCCAGTCGTTGAAGCCATGTCAGCTGGGCTGATACCAGTAATCACAAAAAACGTAGGAGCAAGAGATTTTGTGGTGCGTCTCTCCCCAAAGCTAATTGTTGATTCACCCGAGGAGATAGTAGAGACTATCTTAAAGATCTACACGCATGGCAAAGACTACATAAGAGAACTGTCTCATGTAGCGAAGCATGTAGCACTAAGTTACAATGAGAATATTGCAAAAAGAAGGTTCATAAGAATACTTAAAACAATCTTGTCTAAGCTGAGGGAGTAGAATCTTGTTCCTTAAGCTATTTAGGACTTATCTTGAAAAGAATAGAGAGTTAGTGTTTAGGTGCGGTATTCGCGTGATAAGGATAGTCATTGAAGATTTACTTCTACTTGGTTAATGGTATAGTTCAAGCCCTCAGGCTGAGATCATATGGAATCAGAGTATCACCACGCTTGATAAGGGCATTAAGCAGAGTATACATAAATGCTATAATAAAACCCGAAAGCGGGATCATTAAAAGATACACTAGAATACTATTAGTAGTCACATACCTGCTTGACAGATCACTTTATATAATACCCGATTTGGCTTCAATCGGGTTACTATGGCATGTGAGAGATATTCGTGACTATGAGTACCTAGTGAAATTCAAGCCTAGATCGATAATTATTGATATTGGTGCACATATAGGATTGTTTACAACACATGTGTATAGAAACTTGAAATGTGATTGTTTTTGTATTGCTTATGAACCTCATCCACTCAATTATGCATTACTAAGACTAAATACTAGACTTAATAACGTCAGTAAGTGCTTGATTAAACCTTATGCTCTTTCGCTACGAAAAGGCAAGACAAAGCTCTACATACATGAGGAGTCGGGAGGACATAGTACGCATGTACAAAGTTCGAGATTAATTATAGTTAGAACAACCTCATTAGATCACGAAATAAAACATGAGCTATCACAAATACTAATTAATCTAACATCGGTGAAAAAGCATAATATCTATGTAAAGATAGATGTAGAGGGGGCCGAAGTAGATGTATTGAAGGGTTCTATGCGATTTATAAGGATTCTAAAGCCCTATATAGTACTTGAAGCAGATAGAGCAAATATTTTAAAGATCTTGTCAATGCTTAAGTCCAATAATTACCTTTTATTCATTACACCTTTTGGTTCTGGAAAGGTTCATATACATGCTATTCCAGCAAGATAGAAGGCATAAGTATATCATTACAGCGTTAACTAAAATAATAGTATTGGCGACAATAATAGTAATTGCAATATTTTATCTTTCTTACTTAAACATACCTAGGCATTATAATATAATTTCCATTGCATACTCATATGAATTATTCAAGCATGGTCACATTAACATACCCACCAGCATAGATTGGCATCGGTATTGGGGGGACGCGGTTGAGGTTGAAAAACTGTATCCAACACCTGCACTTCTTCACCTAATATTTATAACAATCGCTGGTATACCTTGGACCTACGCTGGGTACATACCTTTAGTCTTTGTTTTAACCATCGCATTTTACGTTTTTCCTTGGAAATTAATGCAAAAGATAAGGAAGAATTCGGAGTTTCCTAAGTCATTCTCAGCTTTCATACCCATAATATATTATGCATATGTGGTTTACTTGGCTCTTGGAATACTCTATAGTGGTCGTGCACACTGGGGCACACTCTTACCCGTGTTTATAATCTATGCTCTCATACTCATGGACAAGACTAATGTTAAGTCATGGTTTACTGTATTAACCTTGTTTGCATTGCTGTTGTCGATAACATATTATACAGCATCCTTTGCAGTATTCTTTGCGGGATCCCTCATACTTTTCTTATCATCGCTTACATCACATACTATACTAGAGGTTGATGAAAACGAGAAGAAGGGCTTAGTGATCATCTCTCTAATCATAATATTAGCTATCTTCCTGCTGAACCCTTTCCTTGGCATGGAGATCAAAAGGGAGGGATTAACTATTAGGAATTACCTTCATCAAGTACTCAGCTTATTCACCATGGGCGCTCTTGAGCGTAAAACTCAAGCATATGTTTATAAGGCTGTAGCAGGCTATGACCCTATCACATTTATCCTTAAAAGAGTAGAACAAATAGTAAAAGGGGTAAGCGTTATCTCGGTATATCTTTACTCTTTCTTGTACATAATTTTAAAAGCCTTGGGAGGAATGAAGAAGAATATGGCCAAAAAATTGGAAGGAACAATATTTGATGATGGGCTGGTAGCCTTTCTCTCAATGTTTATCCTCTTAATGGGAATTGGATCGAAGCTCTTCTATAGGGGTTTGGAGTTTAGGTTTGAAACTCTATTCGGTCTGCCCATAGCACTTCTTCTGGCTTACGACATAGTTAAGGTATTTACAAAGAAGAGTGTTGCGAGAAATTCGGTAAATTTAGTCCTTTACAGCCTGTTCTTTTTAATAATTATTTCCTGCATAGGAGCCTTCATGGAAAACTACTTATACGGTGTTGATCCAACTACAAGATTCTATACCAGCGGCTTTTCACAATACTTAGCCCATGTAGAGGGAAGAATCGTAGTGTACAGCGATATGGCAACATCGAGCGATCTCCTATTTAAGCTCGAAGTACGCAACTTGACAAGCTATGTCTCCCCAACCCCCTACATAAATAGGCGGATTGTACAATTACTAAGCAATGCCTCAGGATGCACGGATATCGAGGAGTTGGAAAAGATGCAAGTACAATATGTCTTCTATTTTTCTTCTTTTTCACCGATAAAAGTTATGGGGGCAGAAATGTTATCTGGAGAGGGCTTTTTTAAGCTCTCACCATTTGTAGTCCGCCAAGAGACACTTCTTTATAATGCGGGGAGAGCTGTCTTACTTAAGCTAGGGCTAATCAATGCATAACTAATACGTTTCACTTGCAATGCCCCTCGTTATATTATTTAAGTCACTAATAAGAATTCTTATTGTTACTAACCTATACTGATTTGAGGGTAGTGGAGGCACCTTAGCCACGCACCTTACAACTAAGCTTTTAGTCAGAGCAGAGTATTTAATATAACAGTTACTGTTAGCACCAAGAATCCGGCTAAGGTAAACAATGTATGAGAAGCCGATGAAGGGCTTTGATGTACTATATGTTCCATCATATTCCTCCTGCGGCTACCCTCTAATACCTATTGCTAGGAGGCTAGGGGGGTTGTTGCACATCTCCACGACTACAGAGTGGTATTCTAGATGATATCAGTTATGAGGCGAAGTACGAGGTCTACGAACATGGTAGCATTAAGAGAGCTATCCTAGGCTCAATGCCAGCACCAAATGCTTACCTTAGCAGACTATGGGTTGAGAAACCTGCTACGGCTCCCCTATTTAAATAAACGTATTTAAATAAAGAAGTGCGGGGAAAGCTCTCGGTGAAGCTGGTTAAGCTCCAGTTACCTGCACTCCGAGCACCCTCTGGAAGGATAGGGGAAAACGTTTGGGAGTGTTTTGCATGAAAACGTCTTTGCCCTGCCGGCTCTGTGCTGGAGCAGGAACTGCTGGAGCTAGGAGCCCCCCTAGCCCGCCCCGCAGTCTTGGGTGTGGGGGCCTGGGTGTGTCTGGCTGTGCTCTGCAGACGTTTTTAGTATTACGTTCTCCTATAACGTCTTCTTGGGTGGAGCGCTTGCCTAGGAAGAGGTATGATGATGAGGAGCTTAGGAGGAGGGCCCTGGAGCTTCGCAGGCGCGGCTATAGCTACCGTGAGATTGCGCGTGAGCTTGGCTGCAGCCTATACAAGGTTTGGGAGGTCCTGTCGCCCGTTGAGAGCCCCCGGTCTAGGCTCCGGCAGGCGGCTGAGCTGGCTGCTAGGGTTGAGGAGCTATCGGGGAGACTCCAGGATGTCTCGGGGGAGCTTGACCGTGTTGAGGAGAGGCTTAGGGAGCTCGCGAAGGCCGCCGGCAAGGCTGGACTCTTGGAGGAGCTCTCCAGGGAGGTCTCGGGGCTTAGGGAGAAGATGCTAAGCCTTGAGGAGGAGCTTAAGGGAATACGATGACTCCCTGATCGACATATACGCTAGCCTAGCGCTCATAGCTGAGGCTGGGAGGCTGAGGATGAGCCGCTGCAAGTACTATAGGGATGGCTACTGCTACCGGTGGTACTGGACTGAGAGGCCCCCGGAGCTAGACGATGACGAGGTTAAGAGGGACAAGTTAAACGGTAGGATAGTCTACAGGGTCAGGGTTGAGAAGAGGCCAGTACTCTGCGCCGTATGCCCATACTTCGAGGAGAAAATAGAGCCCCGGATCAAATGGGAACCGCTCAAAGGGTCAACACGGTTAGCTCATAAGTTTCCGCTCAATTAGGTGTACCCATGCTTAGACGTAGACGCAGCATTTAGTGGGGACTGCGATGGAGAAGGCTCTCCTGATAGGGATTGATGGCGCCTCCTGGAATATAATTCAGAGGCTTAAACATACGGAGGTCTTATCAATGAGGTTTATTAAAAGTGGTGCCGCATGGGCTACACTTAAAAGCACCCTACCCCCATGGAGCATTCCTGCATGGAACTCACTGTTCGCAGGCTTAAGCCCTGAGAGGCTTGGAATCTATGGCTTCTTAAAGCCGAGCGGAGATAAGCTAGTACCACTTACACGTGAACTTGACGGGCAAGTTTACTTATGGGATCTCGTCTCAATGCGTCGCGGAAGAGTTATTGCCGTCAATAGAGATTTTGAAATATTGAACTCTATGGGGGATTAGTGTTAGACTATGAATAGAAGATGGTGCTTCCGAGCGAGGCGAAGAAAATTATATGAGGAGAATGGCGATGACAAGAATGCCTAATATTGTATTAGTTACTATTGATACTTTAAGATACGACGAAGTAAATAAAATGCATTTCCTCAGAAAAATAGCTAGTAAAGGTATGTTCTTTGAAAATCACTACGCTAATGGGCCAGCAACGCCATTCTCCTTTCCATCCATCCATACATCCCTGCCTCCCCTTTGGAGGACAAAACCAGATAAGTATAATGGAGTGGCTATCTGGAAACGAAGAACACTTGCAGAGGTTCTTAAAAGATTCGGCTATAGAACCATAGCTTTGGTTGATAATCCCTATGTATCCTCATATTACGGGTATTCTAAAGGCTTTGATTTATTCATCGATCTCCAAGAGTATTGGGAAAGAATAGAAAAGAAGAGGATTTGGGTCAGATCTTTGACAGGCATGAAACAAGGTTTTAACCTTCTAAGAGTGCCCGAGCGAGTAATTAAATGGTTGATGTATCATAAGGCCTTATCAGCTAAAAATATTGACCTCGCCTCCTTGCTAATAGCATTTATTGATATACTTCAGTACAAGATCCTTTCTATTAATCTCGAACGTATGCCTGCAGTGCGGGGTGAAGATTCTGTAAGAATAACTGGTCACATTCTACAAAGATACCTGCGGACACCCTTATTTTTATGGGTCCACATCATGGACCTCCATGATAATGGATTTGGCAGTTATGCACCACCGCTAAATAGACTTAGCACTCTTCGAGAATTATATATGCTAACTAGGATTCTTAGAAAAGTAGAGCTCAGGACTAAGAGGGAGGATTTACTTGACAATGAAATCTTAACATTACTTAAAGAATTACGTGTGCTAGCATTAAAATATGTCGACCTAGTACTTGCAAAACTGTTTGCACTCCTAGAGAAACTAATCTCAACCTTAGGAGATACTATTCTAATAATTACGTCAGACCATGGAGAGGGCTTCCTTGAACACGGAGAACTAAATCACGGATATGCATTATACAATGAGTTATTAAAGGTTCCCTTAATCCTTTACGGCGCCTACCCTGATGATTTAGGTGAAATTACTAGTAAACTTTCATCTCACATGGATTTTGGTAAGATGGTGTTTAAAGTATTGGGAAAGAATGAACAAAAATTATGGGAATATCTAAATATACCATCTCTGACGGCAAACTTCTACTCAAGAAGAGCTGGCGTGTTTGCTGAATGCTGGTGGGAAAGGAAAATTAGTTACGCATACATAACAAAGCGTGCAAAGACCATAGTCACATTCTATGGAAATAATGTTTATACCGAATTATATGACATAGTTAAAGATCCGAATGAAAAGGTCAATATAGTAGATAGTAATCCAGATCTTCTAAAAGAGCACTTGAAAATCTTAAGGAAGCATATCCTCTTAGAGGGACATATAGCGTTAGCTAAGAGGCTTCACGACTACTTAAAAGATTAAAAGATAATGTACCTAAAGTAATAAGGATGCTCGTTTTTATTGAGTGTAGCTGGGATTGTTTAATGAGGTTTATTGGGTGACAGATAACGTGTTTAACAAGTCTAAACCAGTATGGTTAATGATTATTGGAGTTGAGGGTTCTGGCAAATCTACTCTTGCAAGGTATATTTTCTCGCTTCCTAAAGATGTTAGGATTCGTTTATTAGGGGATAATGCAGTGTTTGATGCTACATACTCTGATCATTTACTGGCATATACGCTTCAAAAGTTCTTGATCAAGGTGGGAAGGAAGGAAGTTCATGTTTACCCTGACGGTTCTGAGATTGTTGAGCCTGATTATGGTGTTGTGGCTAGGTTGTTTCCCTTATGGTATATTTTGCAAATAGTTAGCTTTTTTATCTACTCCTTAAAGAACCTGTTACGAGCAATCTTCGGCTCTATTGTAGTATGGGAGAGAGGTCCTTACAGCTTTCTATCATATATCGCATGTATGGAGCTATACCTACGTTTAAGGCGGCTTAGAAAGAATATAAATTACTCATATACACTCTTCACAGCAAGGATTCTATACGGTTTTCTGCGCAGAATACCCCACAGTGTTGTTTACTTAAGCTGCGACTTCGATATTGCTAAGGAGAGACAATCCGGCAGAGGGACACCAGCAATTCCTCGCTGGATAATGTTATTCAGATCGCTTGTCGAAAGGAGGTTTTTAAGGGACTACTTTACTTTTGCGCCACTAATAGAAATTGACACTACAAGGCGGAAACCTTTACAGATACTTATAGATGTAATTAAAATGTTAAACCACCATAGGTGATGCCTGTGTGGATTAGGTTCTCTTATAAAGGGTTAAAATTTCTTGTAGATAGTAAAGTAGGCGATCTCTACCCTTTTATTGATGTTTTTATAAGGAGGTTTTATGATTCCGTAGAAATTCGCAGCGATTCCATAATAGTTGATGTTGGCGCTCACGTCGGGTTCTTCACAGTTAAAGCAGCAACTAAGGCTAAGAAAGGAATTGTTATAGCAATTGAGCCACATCCAGAAAACTTTAGAAAGCTTCTAATTAATATAAAGCTCAATAATTTAAATAATGTAATTCCATTAAATCTAGCCCTATGGGATAGACAAGGAACTTTAAAACTATATAATTTTAATTTATCAGGTATATATTCAGTTGTTTATCCTGGGAGACAATTCACTCTCGTTAAAGCAAATACATTGGATAATGTTCTAAAATCCTTAGGAATAGATCAAGTAGATTTGGTGAAAATAGATGTAGAGGGAGCAGAATTAAAAGTACTTAAAGGAGCTACGGCTTCTTTAAAAAGAAGAATTCGATCTCTTATTTTAGAAGCACATAGTTCTTATGCAGTATTTAGTGTAGCTAAATTGCTGAAAAAGTATAATTTCAAGGTAAGCACTCTACTCATACCTCAGTACACTTTCCGAAGATTTGTAAGAGGTGAGAATTTATTAGCACTGCTGAAGTTCGAAATAATAGATCATATTACAAGATGGGTTGAGAAGAAGACTTTGTTAAGAGATATGACCGTATTCGTAAAAAGAACGTTCTTGGCGGAGCAACAAGCTGAAAATAAGCGTGGTGAGTACTGTGTAATGGCAACTAAGATGGGTGGGGAGTAATTCACATAAAATAATTGGGATACAATTATGCCTGTACGATTAATGTTTAGTTTCGATGATGGATTTAAAACTGACATTAGTCTAGCTAAGCTTTTTGAGAAATATGGGTTTAAAGCTACGTTCTTTGTTACGGCTGGTAAGGTTGATAAGGGTTCTGCGTGGCTTTCAAGGGAGGATGTTTACTGGCTTTCCGAGGTTCATGAGGTTGCATCTCACTCGCTAACTCATAGGCCTCTTACCCTGCTTCCATGGGGGCTTGTGGTGAGGGAGTTAAGGGATTCAAGAATATTATTAGAGGATATTATTGGTGAGAGGATCATCGGTTTCTCGTACCCCTACG
This sequence comes from Pyrodictium brockii, assembly GCF_055379715.1. NCBI lineage: Archaea > Thermoproteati > Thermoproteota > Thermoprotei > Desulfurococcales > Pyrodictiaceae > Pyrodictium > Pyrodictium brockii. The sequence goes on along the minus strand of NZ_AP042401.1, from coordinate 464,867 downwards.
GATTGTTCAACGATAATATTAAGAAGCATGTAAGGGAGGCTGGCTACCTGTATGCCAGAACTACTAATGCCTACTGGATAGGTGTTAACGGGTTCGTGGGGGATCCTTATTCCCTGCGTGTTACTCTTCCACTTTACCCGTTAAAACTTGTGGGTTCTATATGGGATGTCGTGAACAAGCTTCGCCCCACATTCTTACGAGCGTATTTGAGCATGTATTCTAGTGATGTAGGGGACCTTTTTGCTAACATGATTAAAAGAGGATATATGAACACATTTTCGTTTATTAAAAATGTAATATTGATACTGCTTGAGCGGTCTAGGTATGATAAAAAGAGCTATGTAGTTAGCTTGTGGGGGCACTCATGGGAAATAATGCTTGATAGAGAAGCTAAGCTGGGATTTGAGGATCTCCTAGCCTTCATATCTTCTCTAAAGAGGGATATTGAGGTACTAACAATTAGAGAAGTTGTTGAGAGAGCGGGTAGGGTGAAAATGGATGAGTTTGAAGGTGCTGGTGGTTCATAGCGGTAGGCTGGGGATTGGCGGCGCCAACGTGTTTCTCCAAGACCTTCTAAGCAGGCTCAGCAAAATAGCAGAGTCCCGGTTCTACTTAGTCGGTATGCGTTCTCAGAGTGGCGTACTACAGCTGGAGCTGGGCATTGTGGAAAACGGGAACAACTACGGATATACAGTTAAAGTCTACAACTTCCTACGCGTCAGCAGTTTTAATAATATTTTAGAAAAGGTTTCTAAGTTCATGGAGGGATTCATTAGTGCATTGAGGCCTAGCATAATGCTGGTGAACTCTGTCGAGCCAATTGTTCTTTCCGTAATTGAAAAGGTTATGGATAAAATTCCTAAGCTATACCTTATCGTCCATGATGGGGGGTTCTTCTGCCCTCTTAAACACATGTGGGATCCAATTAAAGGCAGGCCCTGCAGCATGCCATGCTTGGCTCTCGGAGAACCCCCAGGGTACTGTGCAGCTTCCGAGGTGTTGCTTAAGATAGGGTACATTCAGCCGTTCCTCAACCCTCTAAAACCTAGGCTTCTAAGCCCTGCCGAGAAGATTAGTGTAGACAAGAACTTCCAAGATGCATGGGAGATATCTAGAACTGTCTTGAGGCATTCAAATGTTATTGTGCCCTCAAAGTTTATGGCCTCCATTGTTAAACGCTTCGCCGGCGTGAACGCTGTCATTATTCGGCATGGGGCTCCGGAGGAGCTGTTCGCTCTGGCCCGTGAACCTAGGAGAACTGCTCGTGTTAGATTAGGCTTTATTGGAGACGTCTCCCTCCACAAGGGAGTACACGTGTTATTAGAGGCTGTAGACCTCGTTGTGAGGCGCAGGAAGGATTTAGCCCGTTCCATGGAATTTTACATTATTGGAAAGGTGCATAATCTAAGCAGTGCATCCATGAGAATTATTAGCAAATATAAGTATTTATTAGGAAAGTATGTTCATCTATTAGGCTTTGTGAGACCTAGAGTAAGCGTTTATAAGTTGCTTGACGCAGTTGTCCTCCCCTCTATATGCCATGAAAGCGCAGGGTTAAGTGTTATTGAGGGTGTTGCCTCGGGTAGATATGTTATTGCTTCAAATGTTGGAGGCGTACCAGAGTACTTGAGCCCTTACCCGAGAGGCTTACTCGTAGAGCCGGGTAACGCCCATGCACTGGCTGAGGCTATCGAGCAGACTATAGACAGGATTATCGGGGATAAGGATGCCTTTGGCCCTCTCGATACGCATAGATATGTAAAAACTACTGGTGATGTTGCCCGGATGTATGCACGCCTACTCTTTGGGGCGGTTGAAAATGCGGGATAAGAAGATCTCTGTATCTGTAGTTGTGGTTACCTACAACGCCAGCAGCTACATTATCCCTTGCTTGAAGTCCGTTCTCGGCTCCCGCGGTGTAGCTATAGAGGAGGTGCTCGTGGTTGATAATAATAGTAGCGATAATACCTTAGAACTCGTTAAGAAATATTTCGGTAGCGATCCAAGGGTTAAGATTGTCAGGCTTCGTAGGAACATGGGTTTCCCCTATGCTTGTAATGTTGGTGTCCGGCTTGCTCGTGGCAGGTATGTTGTCTTGATGAATCCTGACGTTGTTGTTGACCCCTACTGTTTCGCCAGGCTTGCCGAGTTTTTGTCCCAGAATAGTGATGTTGCTGTTGTTCAGCCTAAGCTCCTGAAGCCTGGGGGTTATATTGATGGTGTTGGGGGTGTCATGGATTTCCTCGGCCACGGCTTCCACTTGGGGATGTATGAGAGGGATTCGGGGCAGTATGGCGAGCCTAGGGATATACTGTATGCTAGTTTTGCATGTGCCATGGTCCGGCGTGACGTCTACCTGAGGCTTGGGGGTATGGATCCGAGGTTCTTCCTCTACAATGAGGACCTGGACTTCTGCTGGAGGGCCTGGCTTGCCGGGTACCGCGTGGTGTATGTCCCCGGCGCGGTTGCATACCATGTCGGCCAGCACTCGACTAGGAGGATCCCCTACCGGGCGCTATACTTTGGCAGGAGGAACAGGCTCTACACGATATTCACGAACTACCCCCTCCCAGCAGCAGTAGTAGCCTCCCTCATGCTCATGGCCTTGTACCTTGTGTTGGGCGTGAAGGCCGCTCTAAGCGACCCCTACGAGGCCAGGCTAACGTTTAGAATACTGGCCAGGTTCTTCAGGGATTTAAAGTATCTGGCGGGTAGGAGGGCGGCCACCCCCAGGAGGGCTAGCCTAACGGGGATGCTCAGGAGGGGGCTGGTAACGTTCAGGCTTGTCGGCCTGAGGCTCCACCTGGCGGGGCTTTACAGGGCTCAGCTGAGGATTAAGGTGAAACCCGGGAGAGCTAAAGAATGAATAATATCCCAGCCCGGCAGCCCCCCGGATAACCATAACGGCTTGGGTGGGGGCCGCACCGGCTTTGAGAGGGCCTCGTCCTAGCGGGTGGCGGGGATACGCGGCTTAGACCGCTGACGCGTCCTATGTCTAGACTGGGGCTGGTGATGGCTTACTGCTAGCGTGTGCGGCCTGCACTGCCTCCTCCACTGTGAGTCCATATCCTTTCCTCGGCTTCTGCAGCACCTTTCCCGGTATCTTGACGGGGTTTCCAGCGTCTCTTGGGCGCTTTATTCCCTGGCCTCTCTCTGTGCCTGGAAGGGTGCTGCTTGGTGCCCCTCCCCGCCGATACGGGAGCTGCGTCGAATTTGTGGGGGTCCGGGGAGGGTGCTTAGTGTTTCGTTCCTTGGCCGTGCTTCTGGGTGTTGTCGCCTCTTGTCTTCCCCCATTCCTCGCTGAATATTTTTACTGCTAGGCTTGTGTCGTGGAATCTTGTTTTAAGCGTGTTTCTCGCCTTGGCTTGTCTAGGCTGCTGTCTCTCGGCCTCCCCGCCTTCCACTGCTTCATGTCTTTCATTGCCGCCTTTTCTATCAGGCTTGTTGAGGCCGGGTGCTTCTGCTATCCTTGTTGCGAACCGGTGGCGGCTCATCCGTCTACATGTAGTGTTCCCATGGGTTTTAGCTCCGCTATTTCCGCTATTGCCTTGGCGAGTAGTGTGTTGAGTGTTGGTGACACGTACTGGTCTGTTAGCGTGTATACTCTCTCACCCTGGAATAGCTTCCCGGCTATGTATTCTGCGAAGCTTTTCTTTGCCCCCATGCCGTAGACTGCGCTTGTCCCGACCACTGTGTGGGGGGTGTCTGTTGAGCGTACCATCCTCTGCGACTAGCTTGGTTAGCCTGTAGTAGTTTACCGGGTTGGGTGTGTCGTCTTCGCGGTAGAGGCCTTTCTCCCCGTCGAACACGTAGTTTGTTGAGATGTGTACTAGGTGTGCTCCTACCACCCTGGCCGCTCTGGCTATGGTTCTGGTGGCCTCCACGTTTACTCTCCAAGCCTTCTAATTGTAAACAAAAAAGCTCTGATAATTCGTTTTGGTTTTCATCCTAAGAGAGCCTCCCTCTCTATGGACAACTATAGGCAGGAATATGCTGAGCACTAAATATCCCTTACTGAGTGCATGCAATGAAAAGTCTACATCTTAATAGTACGTGCCTCGGCATGTTTACATTTGCTAATCACTTCCTACTTATAACTGCTAAAGCAAATGTAACCCACGGTGCAGGGAGTATCCCTGTCATGGAGCAGGTTAAGTACCGATATGGGGACAAATAATGCCATATAAGCAGTTCCTTAAGTCCTGCTACATGCTGTTTTTCCAAACTATAGTCAATATAATATTGTAGACATCAGGCATATCCTGTCACTTGTTTCCATATATTGTATAATCTTTTTCGAGAATTCTAATATCTGAGTTCATAACTATAACGATTTGATAATCATTTTCTGCTTACGATAAAATGTATTGCAATATAAGCTTTATCCAATTATTTTCAAGATTTCTTTGAAAGTTCGTGATAATATAATATTACATTTCTAATAAGATTTTCATGGCAAGTTTCCCAGGCTGGAGGGGTTGTTTATTTATCTTGACGTCTGAGCCGGGCTTGGCTGGGTGGCGGTGTGGTTTGGGGTGGCCTAGGGTTTCAGTGTTGTGGCTGAACTATAACAGTATGGGGATTATCGATGTCGTGGAGAGGTCCCTGGAGGCTCTGGGTGGGCTCGACTACCCCGACTATGAGGTTATCATAGTCGATAACGGGTCTAGCGATGGGAGCTTTGAGGTTGTGAGGGGGCTGGCGGGGAGGCTCCGGGCTCGGGTGAAGGTTGTCAGGCTGGGGCGCAACCTGGGCTTCGCGGGCGGGAACAACGTGGCTTTCAGGGCCCGGGACCCCGACTCCAGGTACATAGTGCTCCTGAACAACGACGCCATACCCTTGCCCGGGAGCTTGAGGGATCTCGTCGAGTGCGCTGAGTCCCTGGAGGGGGTTGGAGCCGTCCAGGGCGTGATACTGGACCTCGAGACGGGGCTCGTGGACACCGCTGGGGACTTCCTCACCGAGTTCCTAGCCGCTTACCCGGCCTTCCGGGGCATGGATCCCCGGGGCGTGAGGCGGGCCTTCTACGCTGCCTACGCCGACGGCGCCTACTCGCTATACAGTGTCGAGGCCGTCGTGAAGGCTACGGGGTACCCCGATAGGCTCTTCCCCTGGGAGGCCTTCGCCTACCTCGACGACGCCCTCCTGGGCCTCCAGCTCTGGAACGCGGGGTTCAAGGTTGTCTCCTGCCCGGTGGTCGTGGGCAGCCACAGGAGGTCCTCAACGTTCGGCAGGATCAGGGCTGTACAGGCCTACCTCACGGCCCGCGGGTGGGCGGCGCTCAACGAGGTGGCGAACAGCAGGTTCAAGGGGCTGATTAAGGCCCTAATGCTCAGGAGCGCCGTTGCCCGGGGGCTCGCGCCGGCCCTGGCCTCCATGCTCCACCCTGGCAGGTACAAGGCCCCCAAGGGCGCCGGGGGGCTCGCCGCTGCCATAGTTAGGGGGTTCAGGGACGGCGTGAAGCTCGGCCGGAGGCTGCTCAGGGAGCCATGGGCCCCCCTAGACTTGTACAAGGCCCCCGTTATCACGCTGAGCGCCCCAAAGGCTACCCTAAGCCTTCTAGCCGGCCTGGGGCTCGACTACGCCAGGAGGAGGACGGCCGAGGAGGCCACCCTGCTCCTGGCGAGGGCGCTGGGCGCCGTTGACGCTTACGCGTAGCAGCAGCGCGGGGAGGCGCCCTGGGTGGTCGCAGTGCGCGTCGGTATAGTCGCTGACTCCCTCGTCAGGGGCCCGCCAGCGTAGCCGTGTATGTGAGGTCCCTTGTGGAGGGAATCCTCAGGCTAAAGCCCCGGGGGTTTTAGAGTGTTCGCGGTCAAGCCCGGCGGCGCGGGCTATAGGTTGGGGGCGCCTCAGCCGCCCTGAGGTCCAGGGCCCACATCGTCGCCCTGAACGCTTCACTAGTCGACGTGGGGCGCGAGGCCCGGGGGGCTGGAGGCTATTCTACGCGCCCCCTACACGCTCGTCAGGAGTGTACGCCTCACGCTTAGGGATGAAGTCAACCGGCGCATAGCCAGGCTAGCCGGTTCTCGGCCGGGGTTTAGGGGCTCTCCTCCACGCGCGGCAGGCTGGCGCGGTGCATCCAAGCTAAAAGCCCACCCGGTACTCCCAGAGCAAAGAGAGCCGGGGCTTGCGGGCGTGGTAGGAGGGTGCTAAAGGCTTGGGTGGGCTCGTGGCCGTCCTGGGCATGCACAGGTCTGGAACCTCGATGGTAGCTGGGATTCTGCACATACTCGGGGTTAACATGGGCGAGAGGCTCCGGGGGCCCACTGGTCCAACCCTCTAGGCCACTTCGAGGACCTTGGCTTCGTCGAGTTGAACGATGAGATCCTGAGGGCGGCCGGTGGGAGCTGGGACAACCCCCCCCCCGGGCCCGGGAGGCGATCCTGGCGGTTGCCCCACGCTTCTACGATAGGATAAGGCCGCTCGCGGAGGAGGAGAGGAGGAGGCACGAGGTGTGGGGCTGGAAGGATCCCAGGACCTCCCTCATCGTGGAGCTGTACCTCCCCCACCTCGAGAACCCCTACTTCATAGTGTGCCACCGCGACTGGGAGGCTATAGCGCGCTCCCTCAAGAGGAGGGATGGGATGAGCATAGAGGGGGTCTGGCTGGCCAGGGTGTGCTATGAGAGGGTTGAGGAGTTCTTCAGGGAGCACCCGGGCCTCAGAAGACTGGACGTTCGCTACGAGGACTTCATAGCCGGCCCGGAGGCTCACGTCAGGAGGATAGCCTCGTTCATAGGCCTGGAGCCCGGTGAGGAGAGGATCAGGAGGGCCGCAGCCTTCGTGCTCTCCCCCGGGGAGAGGGAGAGGCTAGTCAGGAGGATGAGGAGGGAGGAGATGGCCCGAAGGATCGTCAAGGGCTTGACGAACCCGAGGAAGGCGCTCAGGTACATTATGGGGAGGCTCCTGGGGAGAAGGTAGCCGGCTCACGGCCCCCGTTTATACCCTGCCCGCCGCCCTGCCTCCCCCGGGGGCTCAGCGTTGGGCGGCGGCGTTAGGGGCCTGGTTCTTGCGGGCGGCGAGGGCACGCGGCTTAGGCCGCTGACCCTCGCCATGCCTAAGCATTTGGTGCCCCTGCTGGGTAGGGCTATGATTGAGTACCCCATCGGGCACCTGGTGGAGGCTGGGGTTAGGGATGTTGGTGTTGTGGTCGGCTACCTGGGCCACTTGATCACGGGCTACCTTGGCGATGGGTCTAGGTATGGGGCCAGGTTCACGTACATAAGGCAGGGGGAGAGGCTTGGGATAGCGCACGCTATACACCTGGCCGTCGAGGAGGGCTTCGTGGATGGGCCCTTCGTTGTCTACCTTGGTGACAACATACTCGCCGGGGGGGTACGGGGGTTCCTGGAGAGGTTCCTGGAGGAGGAGCCGGACGTGCTCATACTCCTCTCCAGGGTCAGGGATCCCGGGAGGTTCGGCGTCGCGGTCGTCAGGGACGGCAGGGTCGTGCGGCTGGTGGAGAAGCCGAGGGAGCCCCCCTCAAACCTCGCCTTGATAGGGGTCTACTTCTTCAGGGACCCCGACCTGGTGGAGAGGGCCTTCACGGCCCTCAAGCCTTCGTGGAGGGGTGAGTACGAGGTCACGGACCTGATACAGTGGTTCATAGACAACGGGTACAGGGTCGACTACGACGTAGTAAACGGCTGGTGGAAGGACGTCGGGACCCCCGAGGGGCTCCTCGAGGCGATATACCTCCTCCTGGACGAGTCCAAGCCCAGGATTGACGGGGAGGTCGCGGGGGAGGTCGTGGGGAGGGTTATAGTGGAGGAGGGCGCCGTAGTCGAGGGGAGGGTCTACGGGCCGGCCTACATAGGCCGGGGGGCCCGCATAGGCGGGGAGGCTGTGGTCGAGCACTACGTATCCGTGGAGGGTGGGTCGAGGATCCTCTCCGGCTCCCTCTCCAGGACCCTGGTTATGAATGACAGCCTGGTGGACGTAAAGAGGCTAAGGCTGGTGGACAGCGTCGTCGGCAGGGGCTGCGTGGTCAGGGCCTCGAGGGAGATCCACGGGGAGCTGAGGCTAGCCATCTCCGACTATAGCAGGGTGGAGGTGTAGCCGGGAGGGGCGGGGCTTTGAGGATCCTGGTGCTGGGCGGCGCCGGCTTCATGGGTAGCAACTTTGTTAGGTACCTCGTTAAGAGGTATGACGGCGTTGAGGTGTACGTTTACGATAAGCTTACATATGCTGGGAGGCTCGAGAACCTCGCGGACGTAATGGACTCGATACGCTTCACCCGAGGCGACATAGCTGACGAGAGGCTCCTAGAGCGTGTTGTGAGGGAGTTCCAGCCCGATGTCATGGTAAACTTCGCGGCCGAGACCCACGTGGACAGGTCTATAAACGAGCCCGCCCCCTTTATCAAGACGAATGTCCTGGGCACGTTCGTGACCCTGGAGGTCGCGAGGAGGCTCGAGGTGCCCCTATACGTCTACATATCAACCGACGAGGTCTACGGGGACCTTCACGGCGTCGAGGGGGCGGCGGGGGAGGATTGGCCTCTGAACCCCTCGAGCCCCTACTCGGCCTCCAAGGCGGCCGCGGACATGCTCGTCAGGGCTTACGGGCGGACGTATGGGTTGAGGTATAGGGTTGTGAGGCCGTGCAACAACTACGGCCCCTACCAGCACCCCGAGAAGCTCGTGCCGAGGACCATTGTGAGGCTCCTCAAGGGGAGGCCTGCCACGGTGTACGGGGACGGGTCCCAGGTGAGGGACTGGCTGTACGTCGAGGACTTCGCCGAGGCCCTGGACGCGGTGATCAGGAGGGGCGGGGACTACGAGGTCTACAACGTCTGCGCCGGCAGCTACGCCAGCGTCAGGGAGGTGGTCGAGGCCATAGTCAAGATCATGGGGAGGGACCCGGGGAGGGATATAGTACACGTTAGGGGGAGGCCGGGGGAGGATAGGAGGTACGCGATGACCTGCGAGAAGGTGAGGGCCCTCGGGTGGAGGCCGAGGGTCGGCCTCCTCGAGGGGCTTGAGAGGACGGTGGAGTGGTACAGGCTTAACGAGTGGTGGTGGAGGCCCCTACTGGACAGGTACGTCCTCGCAGACGAGCCCTGGGGGGCGGGGCCTTGAGGGTGCTGGTCACCGGGGGCACGGGCCTCCTCGGCTGGTGGCTGGCCAAGACCCTAGCCGGGAGGGGCTACCGGGTGGTTGCAACCTACCACTCCAAGGAGCCCCGGGGCCTCGATGGTGTAGAGTGGGTGAGGCTCGACCTCAGCGACCCCGCCGGGTCCCTCGACGCGTTGAGGGGGGCCAGGCCCGACGCGATAATACACGCGGCCGCCTACACAGACGTTGACGGCTGCGAGCTCGACAAGGGCAGGGCTTTGAGGGTCAACTACCTGGGCACAGCCGCCATCGCCAGGCTAGCCTCAAGGCTCGGGGCCTACCTCGTCTACGTCTCCACAGACTACGTCTTCGACGGGGAGAGGGGCATGTACTCAGAGCGGGATCCCCCCAACCCAGTGAACTACTACGGCCTCACAAAGCTCCTGGGCGAAGCCGCCGTGGGGGCAGCCGCGCCCGAAGGCCTCGTCTTGAGGGTGAGCGGCCTCTACGGCTACAGCCCCACGGGTAAGAGGAACTTCGCCCTCAACGCCCTCGAGAGCCTCCTGGCGGGGAGGGAGGTTAGGGCCTTCAGGGACCAGCGCCTCTCCCCCACCTACACCCCCCACCTCGCCGAGGCTGTGGCGCGGATCCTCGAAGCCGAGCCCAGGCCCACGGGGATCCTGCACCTAGCCGGGGAGGCCATGAGCAGGCTGGAGTTCGCCCTACTACTAGCCAGCGCCGCCGGGGCCGACAGGGGCCTCGTGAAGCCCGCCTCCATGAGCGACCTGAGGCTCCCCGCCAGGAGGCCTAGGGACTCCAGCCTAGACACAGGCAAGGCCGAGGGAGAGCTGGGCTTGAAGCTGCCCCCCACTAGTGAAGCGGTGTCGGAGTTCGTGAGGCTATACAAGTCGGTTAGGGGCCTATAGGAGGGGTGGCCTGGGGTGCCCTTCAAGTCCTTCAGGCGGCTCGGGATCCCCGACGTTATACTGGTTGAGCCCGTGGTCTTCCCCGATGAGAGGGGCTTCTTCGCGGAGCTCTACAAGAGGACGCCATTCCTCTCCGAGGGGATCCCCTACGACTTCGTCCAGGTGAACCTGAGCAAGTCGAGGAGGGGCGTTGTTAGGGGGCTGCACTACCAGCTCAGGCCGATGGAGCAGGGTAAGCTGGTCACGGTCCTCCGGGGCAGGATCCTGGACGTTGCAGTGGATATCAGGAGGGGGAGCCCGTGGTATGGGAGGTACGTGGCTGTCGAGCTGGCCGCCAACGAGCCCAGGCTGCTCTGGGTGCCCCCAGGGTTCGCCCACGGGTTCCAGGCGCTCGAGGACGGCACCCTGGTACTATACCTGGTGACCAAGGAGTACAGCCCCGAGCACGAGCGCTGCATCAAGTGGGACGATCCGGACATAGGCGTGGACTGGCCCATAAAGGAGGGCGTCCTGCTCAGCGAGAAGGACCAGAGGTGCCCGCCGCTGCGCGGGGCGGAGACGAACTTCGAGTACCCCGGGGGCTAGTGCCCCCGGACAGCGGTCTTGCCGCGGCTGTTGCTGCCGGCGTTGCTGTGCGGCTTCCCTTGCTGCTACCGCTGCTGCCCTGCGGGGGCTGTCCGGCGGGGGTGGTGGCGTTCTCGTGGCCCCGGGGCGTCTTTAATGATATTTAATTAATGCCTCGTCCTCCCCGGGGCTGCGGGGTTTGGGGTCTTGGCCTCCGGCGGCTCTGGTGGCAGGAGGGGGAGGTACACTACTGTCTCTATACCGGTCTCCCTCTACGAGCGGATCCAGAGGCTTATCGAGGGGACGGGGTTCACCAGTGTGTCCCAGTTTGTGACGTATGTGCTGCGGGAGGTTGTGGCGGAGATGGAGGAGGAGAGGCTGAGGAGCGGGGAGGTTGGTGAGGAGGAGAAGAAGGCTATTCTCGAGAGGCTTCGGAGGCTTGGCTACCTGTAGCCCTCCTATTGGCGGGGTGGTGTGGTGTGGTCTCGCGTCCTCATGGGGGTAGGCTTGTGGACAGGGTTGCCCGGGGTGGGTCGAGGGAGAGGCTGCTGCGGGAGGCTCTGGAGATGCCCAGGCTGGAGGTTGGCGGGGGCTTGGCTGCGGATGCCGCTAATATCGCGCATGGGGTTTATAGCCCGTTGGATGGCTTCATGGTGCAGGAGGATTACCTCTCGGTGCTGCATGATATGAGGCTTAGCAGTGATGTGCCGTGGACTATCCCGATTGTGCTTGATGCTTCTCCGGGCGAGCTGGCGGGGGTTAGGGAGGGTGATGAGGTTGCCCTCTTCTACCGTGGTGGGCCGCTGGCGGTGCTCCGGGTTGAGGAGATCTATGGCTGGGACCGGAGGGAGCATGCCCTCAACGTGTTTAAGACCACTGACCCGGGGCACCCGGGCGTTGCCAGGCTTATGAGGAGGAAGGAGCTGTTCGTGGGCGGGCCTATCCTCCTCCTCCGGGACCCGCCGGAGCCTTTTGAGAGGGTGAGGCTCTGGCCCCGGGAGACGCGTGTGCTCTTCGAGGCCAAGGGCTGGAGGACTATAGCGGCTTTCCAGACGCGCAACGTGCCCCATCTAGGCCACGAGCATGTGCAGAAGGCCGCGCTCACCTTCGCCGACGGACTGTTTGTGAGCCCTCTGGTGGGCTGGAAGAAGCCCGGCGACTACAGGGACGAGGTGATAGTTGAGGCCTACAGGGTGTTGCTGGAGAACTACTTCCCCAGGGAGAGTGTTGTATTCAGCGTGCTCAGGATGGAGATGAGGTACGCGGGGCCGCGGGAGGCGGTGCACCACGCGATAGTGAGGAAGAACTTCGGCGCAACCCACTTCATAGTGGGGAGGGACCACGCGGGGGTCGGGAGCTACTACGGCCCCTACGAGGCATGGGAGCTGTTCAGGGAGTTCCCGGACCTAGGGATAACCCCCCTCTTCGTCAGGGAGGCGTTCTACTGCAGGAAGTGCGGCCAGGTGGTCAACGAGAAGATATGCCCCCACGGCGAGGAGTACAGGGTGAGGATTAGCGGCACCAGGCTGCGGGAGATGCTCCGGAGGGGCGAGAGGCCGCCGGAGTACATGATGAGGCCGGAGGTGGCGGAGGTGGTCCTAAGGCACCCGGACCCCTTCGTGCCCGGGGACGAGAGGTGAGGGGTGCGGGAGGGGTGCCGCGCCGCCTATTCCTCCTGGGGCTCGACTCGATGCCCCCGAGGGTCCTCTACGAGGGGATGGACGGGGGCGGGTTCAGCTACCTCCGCCAGCTGCTGGGGGATGCGAGGCGCTACCGGCTGAGGAGCTGCCACCCGCCGATAACGGTGCCGGCCTGGATGGCCATGTTCACGGGGAGGACGCCGGGCGAGCTGGGGGTCTACGGGTTCAGGCACCGGAGGCCGGGCGAGTACGGCTACTACATAGTCGACGGCACGAGGATACGACACCCGGCCCTATGGGACCTGGCGGGCCGCAGGGGGCTCCGGGCGGGCGTGTACGGCGTGCCCCCCACCTACCCGCCCCGCCCGGTCCACGGGTTCCTGGTCACCGACTTCACCACCCCGGGGCCGGAGAAGCCCTACACCTTCCCGCCCTGGCTCCGCCGCGAGCTGGAGCAGGCCGCCGGGGGGCCTCCAGTGTTCGACATAGTGTACCGGAGCGGCGAGAAGGACAGGGTGGCCAGGGACCTCTACGCGATGCTGGAGAGCCACCAGCGGCAGGTGGAGTACCTGGCGCTGAGGAAGCGCTGGGACCTATTCATATATGTGGAGATAGCCGTCGACAGGGCGCACCACGCCTTCTGGAGGTACTTCGACCCCGAGCACCCCCGGCACGAGGAGCACCCGGTGTACAGCAGGGTGATCCCCGAGCTCTACAGGAGGATAGACAGGTGGTTCGAGAGGCTCCACCGGAGGCTCCCGCGGGACACGGTGGTGGTTGTGGCGAGCGACCACGGCATCAAGGCTATGAGGGGCGCGTTCGCGGTCAACCAGTGGCTGGCCGAGCAGGGCTACCTCCGGCTGCGCGCCAGCCCCGGGGAGCTGAAGCCCGGCACGGAGCTCTCCGAGGACCTGGTGGACTGGGAGCACACGGTCGCCTGGGCCTGGGGAGGCTACTACAGCCGCGTGTTCATCAACCTACGGGGCAGGGAGAAGAGGGGCGCGGTGGAGCCCAAGTACTACGAGGAGACGGTCGAGCAGCTCCGGAGGGACCTCGAGAGGATAAGGGGGCCGGGCGGCGAGCACTGGAGGAACACTGCCCTGCGCCCCGAGGAGGTCTACCCGGAGGTCAACGGGGACCCGCCGGACCTCATGCTCTACCTGGACGACCTCAACTGGAGGCCGGCGGGCACCCTGGGCTGGCCCAGCCCCTACCTGGAGGAGAACGACCGCGGCCCCGACGACGCCGTCCACGACTGGATCGGGGTGTTCGCGGTCTACGACCCCGAGGGCACTGTGAGCCCCGGCGAGGCGGGGGTGATTGATATACACGGGGTGCGCGGCCTGCTGGAAGAGATAATATTCTCCAGGCGGTGAGGCCCCCGGAGGGGTGGAGAGCATGGGGGACAAGGTCTCCATAGAGATAAGCAGGGAGCTGTACGAGAAGGCCCGGAGGTTCATAGAGGAGCAGGGGGGCTTCAGCAGCGTGGAGGAGCTGGTGGAGTTCCTGCTCCGCGAGGCCCTCGAGACCGGCGGGGAGGAGGAGATGAGCAGGGAGGACGAGGAGCGGGTCAGGGAGAGGCTCCGCTCCCTGGGCTACCTCTAGCCCCCTCTCCCAGGGCCTCCAGTATCCTCGCGGCCAGCCTCTCCGCGTTCTCCTCCACAGTGTTCTTCACCGTGTCGAGCACCAGGTCGGGGTCCTCGGGGGGCTCGTAGGGGTCGCTCACGCCGGTGAAGTGGCTTATCTCCCCGCGGAGGGCGCGGCGGTAGAGCCCCTTAGGGTCCCTCCTGATGCACTCCTCGAGGGGAGCGTGGACGTAGACCTCGAGGAAGGGGGCCTCCTCCTCGACTATCCTGCGGACCTCCCTCCTCACGTCGCGGTAGGGGGAGACGAAGCTGCAGACCACTATCACCCCATTCCGGGCCAGGAGCCGGGCTATCCAGGCGACGCGGAGGAGGTGGCGCCGCCTCTCCTCCCGCGTGTAGCCCGCGTCCGGGTTGATGGTCTTCCTCACCCAGTCCCCGTCCAGGACCTCGACACGGTAGCCCAGGGAGCGTAGCCTCTTAGCGGTAGCCAGGGCTATCGTGGTCTTGCCGCTCGCGGGGAGCCCGGTGAGCCACGCGACAACCCCGCGCTCCAGGCAGCGCATCCCCAGCCACCCTCCCAGCCCCGCGGGCCCCACGAGCTGGATAAGCCTCGCGCCCACAGCAAGGAGCCAGGCCACAATAAGCCGGAGAGGGGGCGGGGGCAGCAGGGAGAGCTGGCATCCAGCCTCCGGCTCCGCCCCTCGGCGCAGGCCTTGGCGCCGCTCGCCCACCGGGCGCTCGGGTGGGGGCTTCTCCACTCTTGCTGGCCGAGATGGGCTCCAAGCCATTATAGATGGCGTGGGTGATGTATAGCCCTGCATCCCCGGGGGGCTGTGGGTGTGGCCTGGGCTTGGCCGTGCTAGTCACGGGCGGCGCTGGGTTCATCGGGAGGCATGTAGTGGGGCTGCTGCTCGAGAGGGGCTACGAGGCTGTTGTGGTGGACAACCTCTACTCCCCGGGCTCGGCTGGGGCCGCCATGCGCCTCCGCCGGCTGGGTGCGCGGGTTGTCTGGGGTGACGTCTCCCGCTGGGAGACCCTGCTCCACGCCGTGGGGGAGGCTGGGCTGGGGCGGGGCGACGTCGAGGCCGTGGTCCACCTGGCCGCGGTGGTGGGCGTCGAGGAGGCATGGGGGAGGCCGCGGCTGGCGCTGGAGGTGAACGTAGAGGGTACGCTGAACGTGCTGGAGCTGGCCCGGCTCCTCGACGCGGAGAGGATTGTCTACGCTAGCAGCGCGGCGGTCTACGGGGAGCCCAGGTACCTCCCCATCGACGAGAACCATCCCCTGGAGCCGGTCAGCCTCTACGGCTGGTCGAAGCTCGCCGGGGAGACCCTGCTCTGGCAGTACCAGCGGGCCTACGGGCTCAGGCCGGCCGCGCTCCGCCTGTTCAACGTCTACGGGCCCGGGATGAGGCCGGGCCCCTACGCGGGCGTGGTGTACAGGTTCATAGAGGCGCTTCTCCGCGGGGAGCCGCCGGTGGTCTACGGCGACGGCGAGCAGACCCGGGACCTCGTCTACGTGGGGGACGTGGCTGAGGCCATGCTCCGGGCGGTAGAGGCGGGCTACACGGGCCCAGCCAACATAGGCACCGGGAGGGAGACCAGCATAAACCAGCTCTACAGGATGCTCTGCAGCCTCCTGGGCGGGGGCTGCCCGGAGCCGCTCCACAAGCCCCCGAGGCCGGGGGATGTTAGGAGGAGCGTAGCCTCAATCAGGCTGGCGGAGGAGAAGCTCGGCTGGAAGCCCAGGACAGGCCTGGAGCAAGGCCTAAGGGAGACGATCAAGTACTATAGGGGGCGCGTAGAGCCGTAGACAGGGCAGACGCCGGGTCGAACGAGAGTAGCCCAGCGCCGCCGGCCACCTCGAAGGACACGTGAACGTGGAGCACCCTGGCCGCCACGGTGCCTGCACCCCTGCCGCGGGGGCCAGCCCTCACGGCTCCCCGCAGGGCCCCTCCTATGGCTTCAGGAGCTGTAGCCTCCGTAGCCTCCTGAATAGGCTTGTGTAGTTGGCCTTTCCGGCCGCGTTGAGCCCTGTGGCGAAGGCGTCTGCCAGAGGCCTGCCATCCGTGTCGTGGGGTAGTGGGAGCCCGAGGTACGCTAGTATGGTGGGTGTGATGTCGTAGATGGAGGCTCTCCTCTCCTCGCCGGCGGGCGGGGCGGATACCTCATCCCCCGCCAGGGCTACTAGCGCGTGCTGCTCGTGGACGCCCATATACCCTTGTGGAGCGGCTCTGCATGTATGTTCGCGTCGAAGAACACGTCGGGCCCCGGTATGAGGAGTAGGCTGGGCGCCCTCTCCACGTAGGGCCCCCAGAAGACCTCGTCCCGCGAGGCTATGCCCCGTATCTGGCTGATGCCCTGCAGTGCCTGGCGCACGGCGCCGCAGTAGCCCCTCCTCACGTACACCCCCAGGTTGCCCGTCTCGAGCATGAAGGCCCTGCTTGTGGAGTAGTTCACCTCCACCTGTAGAGGGATCAGTGGCCTTATCCTCTTCAGGAGGCTTCTCGGTATAAGCCTCCTCGCCAGCCGGAGGAGGGGGCGTATTCTGGAGCCCCGGGCGCTGCTGGGGGAGCTGCCGCTGCCCGGCTCCGTGGCGCTGTGCTCTGCCCCCCGGGCCACGTGGTACCGGTAGTCTATCAGGCCCCTGTCTGCGAGGATGCTGTTTACACCCACGAGCACGCGTGCGACGCGGAAGCCGTGATCGCTCGCGAGTATAAGCAGGCTGCACTCGCCGCTAGCTTTACGGACAAACCTGTCTATCATCGATGCGATCCTGTAGATTCTATGCATTTGCCTGCCCTCGACTATGTCCGGGATCCTGTGCATGAGCCAGTCGAGCTCGCTGAACACTATGACGAAGAGGCTGTAGTCCTCCTTCTCGAGCAGGTCATAGTAGATGTTTAGCCTCTTCTCGAGAAACTCCTCAACCATCTTCACATAGGAGTCTGTGTCGGCGGCCCTGCTCCACTGGTGGGGAGGCTCGACCAGGTACTCGGAGTACCTGGCCTCATAGCCTCTAGGGTGGATGAACTGCCGGGGGGGACCAGTCGCTGACGAGTACAAGGTTCCGGGCCGCGAGGAGCTGGGATACGGGGTAGGTTAGGGGCACGTTTATGACGACGCTCCTAAGCCCCTTCATGGCGGCTATCTCGAACACGCGCGGGTACATGACGTCGCGGGACGATGCCACGCGGATACTGAAGCCCTCTTCGCCCTGCTCGACCACGTAGAAGCCGAATATGCCGTGCTTCCCGGGGTTCACCCCGGTGAATATGCTCGTCCAGGCGGGGGGCGTGTAGGGAGGGATCGAGGGAGCGGGGGAGGCGAAGCCCTTGCCGGCTATGCTGGATAGCGCGTTGAGCGGGATACTCTCCAGCATGGTCTTAAGGTTGCCTGGCCCGACGCCGTCGAGGCCTATTAGGCATACACGTTTAGCCAACTACACCACCTTACTGCTGGTACCGCAGCCCTCTCCGGCATTGGCTTCCAGAGGGGCGGCGGGATCGCCCAGTCCTTAAATCTGCTTCATCAAGCCCCGCCGCCGGGGGATAGCGGCTGAGGGCTCCATAGCCCCGGGGGGATGCGGCTGGGATGAAGCGGCTGGTGTTCGTCGCCTGGGCGCGGCTTAGCCGGAGGACGCGCGACCTCGCCCGGGCCCTTGGGGCCGGGCTGCTGTTCCTCCGGGATAGGCCCCCCTACATCCGCGCCTGGAGGGAGACCGCCAGGGCGCTGGAGGAGGCCAGGCCGGACGCCGTGGTCGTGCAGCTGCCGCAGGGGCCGCTGCTCCTCCGCGTGGCCACGCTGGCCGGGCGCCTCGGCTTCCGGGTCGTGGCCGACGTGCACACCGGGTTCCTCGTCTACAGCTCGCCGGCGGGGCTCCTGCTCAACCGGCCCTTCCGCGGGCTCCTCCGCCGCGCCGACCTGGTGCTGGCCCACAACGAGCCCGAGGCGAGGCTGCTGGGGAGGGCCGGGCTGCCGGGGGAGAGGGTGCTGGTGGTCTACGACCCCCTGCCCCGGCCCCCGGCTAGGCTGGAGAGGCCAGCCCTAGACCTCGGCGACGGGGGGTACATCCTCGTCCCGGCCTCCTGGGCGCCCGACGAGCCCCTGGAGCTCGTGGCCAGGGGCTTCCTCGCATCAGGGGCCCCCGGGGGCTACAGGCTCGTGGTGACCGGGGATCCGGGGAGGAGGCCGGGGCTCCACCGGAGGCTGAGGAGGCTGGCCCGGGAGAGCCGGGGCTCCATAGTGCTCACCGGCTTCCTCCCCGAGCCCCAGTACGCCTGGCTCCTCAGCCACGCCGCCGCCGTGGTGGCGGCTACGACGAGGGAGTACACGATGCTCTCGGCGGCCTGGGAGGCGGTGGCCTACCGGAAGCCCCTCCTAGCATCCGCGACGGGGACGCTGAGGGAGGTGCTGGGGCCGGGCTACCCCTGCCTCTTCCCCCCGACCGTGGAGGGGGTGGCGGAGGCCATCGACAGGTGCCTCTCCGGGGGCCCCGGGGTCGCGGAGGCAGTCGAGGAGACCCTGGAGAGGCTGAGAAGGATGTCGACGGGGAGCCTGGAGAGGCTGGCCAGGATCCTCGAGAGGCTCTAGGCGTGGCGCTGCCGGCCGCCCTCCTCTAGCAGCCTTGCGGCTAGCTCCAGGTAGCTCCTCGCCACCGTTCTACGGTTGAGCCTGCTGCGCCAGAAGGAGGCTATCTCGCCTGGGTCGTACTCCCCGGCCTCCCAGCGCTGGACATCTGTCAGCAGGGCGGCGAGGAGGGCCTTCTCGCTGAAGTCGGGGGCTAGGGTCCCGGAGAAGCCTCCCCGGGTTAGGTACATGAGGCTCTCGATGGGGGTCCCCACTATGCTGCAGCCCATCGACACCGCCTCCGCGGCGGCTATGCCGAAGCTCTCCCAGTTGGAGGGCATGAAGAGTATCCTGGCCTCGCCCAGGTGCCTGACCAGCTCGCCGCGTGGGACCCGGCCGAGAACACTGATGGAGGGGGCGGGGTCCCCTCTGCAGGCCTCCGCCATGTACCTCCTGACCGTCTCCTCCCCGGGCCCTATCACCGCGGCCTCGTAGTCCGGCATGGCCCTGGCGAAGCTGCAGAGCACCCGGGCCAGGGTGCCGGTGTTCTTCTGCGCCACGTCATGCCATCTGCCGACAGCCACTATCTTCCTCTTCTTCCTCGCCGGTATAGGGGCCCTCGCTATATCATCTGCCACGGGGTTGGGTATGAAGTGGATCTTCCCGGTTAGGTCCGGCCTGCCCCAGTACACTAGGATGTACGCCAGGTTGGCCTTGGCCTGCGGGGACTCGAGGACCAGGGCGTCGGCGGCCTCCAGGTGCGGTATTATTCTTCTGGGGAGCGTCCTCAGCCTAGCTATGGTCTTCTCGGCCAGTGCTCTCAGCGGGCCGGGCATGTGCCTCAGCAGCTTGCCGACCTTCCTGGTGCGGTAAACGCTCCTGGGGAACGCGGGGTAGCATAGCCTGCCGTCTATATCCCCCTTCACTATGACCTTCTTCCCGGCCTTCTTCAGCGCGGCTATTATGGGCAGGTAGGGTCTTCCAAGCCACGTGTAGATGATGACTACGTCGTAGGGTGTGCTGCGCCAGTACTCTGGCCGGGACGCCTCCCCCGCCTGCACGAACCTGAGCGGGATCCGCTGGTAGCCCCTGAGGCTAGGCTTCTCCACCGTTATCAGCTCTGCCTCCACGCCCAGGTCGTTCAGCCCCAGCACTATCTGCCCAGGGTCCTTGACCTCATGGGCGGGCTCGTACCGGTCGAAGTACACACCTATCCTCACGCCGCTACTATTCAACTCCCTCCACTCTCCCGGCCGCCCCTGGGCACCCGGTGCAGGCCCCATAGGGGCCGGCTAGAGGCCGCGGTACAGCCTTGCTATTATCTCGGCCGCCTTCTCCGCCCCGTTGGGGTGCCTGGGGGGCTCCCGGCTCCGGGCCTCCTCCATCGCTCTGGCCAGGGCCTGGGGGGTGGGGTCCGGCAGGTAGACTGCCCCTATCTTCTCGGCGTAGGGTGGGCCGTCCCGCTGGCTCGCTGATAGCCTGAGGTGGGGCGCCGCTACGAGCACCACCGGCTTCCGGTAGGCCAGGGCCGCGGTCGCGGAGGTCATTCCGGGGAAGTGGGTCACCACTATGCTCGCGCCCGCTATCCACCTGTCCAGGTCCGGGTCGTAGCGGAAGACCCTCCAGCCGGGGTGCCTCCTGCGGTAGGGCTCCGGGTCGACCCGGCCGGTCTGCATAACCACCCTGGGCGGGGCCAGCTTGTCCACCGCGTCGAAGAGCCTGGGGTGCCCCATGGTGCCCGCTGTGACGAGTATGTACCCCTCGTCGCGCGGCGGGTAGCGTGGGGGCTCGTAGACTGGGCCGACGACGAGGGCGCCGGGGTGGATTCGGAGCTGCTCCGGCCAGTGGACCAGCGTGGCGTCGGCGAGGGGGCGGAGGAGCCTTGGGGTCCGGCCGGGCGTGGTCAGCCTCACGATGCTCTCGAGGTTCACGAGCCTCAGGCCCTTCAGCTTCGCCGCCAGCGCCGGGGCTATGCTGAGGTTGCCCCCGCAGCTGACTAGGACCCGGTGCCTCCTCTCGACCAGCCCCAGGGCCTCGGCGAGGGCGCGGGGCCAGCGGTGGATGGTCGCCGCGAGGGGCTCGCCGGGGCGCCGGGGCATGGTTATCTCGACGACCCTGCCGAGCCTGGAGAGCCTCCTCCGGGCCAGCTCGTCGCCCCTCGCGGCTATGAAGACGGGCTGGAGCCCCATCCCCCGGAGGTGGTGGGCTATCGCGGCCGCGTAGCCGCTGTGGCCGCCCGGCGCGGCGGTGAGCAGCACCTCCCCCAACGCCTCCTCCCGGGCCCCCTGGGCGTGGCTAGAGGTCCTCGATCTGCACCACCGGCTTGCCCCTGGTGGGGCGGCCCCGGTAGCCCCAGCGAGCCACCAGCTCGGCCCAGTCGAGGGCCTCCTCCTCGCCCGCGAAGTCGCTCAGCCAGGGTATCTGGGGGTCGTACCTCCTCACCTCCAGCCCGGGGTCGAGCTGCGCCAGCTCCTCGGCCACCCGGAGCACCGGGCTGTTGGCCGGGTAGGGGGAGCCGGGCTTGAACCCGAGCCCGTAGAAGAGGATCCTCCTCGCCCCGTGGCTGCGTATCCTCTTGAGGAGGAGGGCCGCGTAGTAGAGGGGCTGGGTCTCGTTTACGTGGCGGGCTATCCTCAGCAGCAGGGAGCCGGTGTACTCCTCGAGCATGCGCGCGTCCTTGGGGAGGCAGGCGCCGCCGGCCCCGGGCCCCGGGTAGAAGGGCATGTAGCCGAACGGCTTGGTAGAGGCGGCCTCTATAACCCTCCTGACGTCTATCCCCAGCCTGTCCAGGCTCCTCTTAAGCTCGTTGACGAAGGATATGTTTAGGAGCCGGAAAGAGTTCTCGAGGAGCTTGGACGCCTCGGCGACGCGAATATCGTCGACGGGGTGGACGGGGACGCCGAGGCAGCCGCGGTAGAGGCGGAGCGCCGCCTCCAGGCTCCGGGGCCCGACGGCCCCCACCACCCGGGGGATGTTCTCCGGGGTCCAGCGGGCCGAGCCGGGGCTCAGCCTCTCCGGGGCATGGGCGACCAGCAGCTCCTCGTCCAGCCGGAGCCCGGTGAGGCGGGAGAGGGGCTCGGCCAGCAGCTCCACCGTGCCGCCCGGGTAGATGGTAACCTCGGAGGATACGAGGGCCCCGGGCTCGACCACGCCCGCCAGGCCCTCGGCTGCGCGGCGGAGGGGGGTGTAGTCCACCCTGCCCCCGCGGAGCGGGGTCTGGACCGCTACTATGAACGCCTCTGCGCCCCGGGCGGCCTCGTAGCTAGTCGACGCCCTAATCCTCCCCCGGACCCGGGGCCAGTTCTCGACAACGTAGGGCTCCCTCACGTGGAGCCTCGAGGCGTCACCCGACTCTATCCTCTCAACCACCCCGGGGTCGATGTCGACCACCACAACCTCCTCCACGCCCCGGAGGGCGGCGTGGACCGCGGCGTGGAGCCCCACGAAGCCCCCGCCGATCACGGCCAGCCTTCTAGGGCAGGCGCCGGCCAAGACCCTACCAGGCCCCGTGCCCGTGGCCCCGGGGGCTGAGGGATTATTATCCATCCAGCCCCTGGCCCGCCGGAGCAGGGCCCGCTGGATGGCCGTCAGGGTCGCCGTGGTCGGGGCAGGCTACATGGGGTCCGCCCACGCCCGGGTGCTCTCGAGGATCGCGCGGGAGCACCCGGGGCTTGTGGAGCTAGCCTACATAGTCGACGTCGACCGCGGCCGGGCGGGGCTGGCCGCGGCCCGGTACGGGGGCAGGCCCCTGGAGCGGGTGGGGGAGCTGCCCAGGGACTCCGTGGACCTGGCCATAGTGGCTGTGCCGACGCGCCACCACTACAGAGTGGCCGTGGAGCTGCTGGAGCGGGGCGTGAGGGGGCTGCTCGTCGAGAAGCCGCTCGCCGCGAGCCTGGAGGAGGCGGCCAGGCTCGTGGAGGCTGTGGAGGAGGCCGGCGCCTGGGCCGCGGTGGGGCATGTGGAGCGGTTCAACCCCGCCGTCTGGGCCCTCCACCGGCTCGCCGCCCGGGGGCTGATCGGGGAGCCGCTCACCCTGGTGGCCAGGAGGGTCGGCCCCTTCGCCCCGAGGGCGGGGGACACGGACGTGGTCTACGACCTCGGGGTGCACGAGGCCGATAACGCGCTCGCCCTCGCCCTGGAGGCCCCGGGGGTGGTGCGGGCCTACACGCTTGGCAGGATAGTCTCCGGGCTGAACGACTACGCCCTCCTCGTCCTAGGCTTCACCTGGGGCTACGCCAGCCTCGAGGTGAACAGGATAACCCCGTTCAAGCAGCGGCTCCTCTACCTCACCGGCAGCAGGGGCACGGCCACGCTGGACTACATGGCCCAGGAGCTCCGGCTCTACACGGAGCTGGGCGAGACCCGGGTGCGGGTGGAGAAGGAGGAGCCGCTATACCTCGAGGACCTCCACGCCCTAGCCGCCCTCCAGCAGGGGAGGAGCCCCCTCGTGGACATCCACCAGGGGCTGGCGGCGATGCTGGTCTGCGCCGCCGGCCTAGAGGCGGCCGTGAGGGGCAGGGACCTGGCCCTGGAGGAGACGAGCGCCTACCGGGACCACGGCCAGCTGCTCGCCAGGGCGCTGGAGGGCTACCGCCGGTACCGCGAGGCCGTGGAGGCCTGCAGCGGGCCCCGCGGCTGCGCGGGCTAGAAGCCCCCCGGGGGCCCGGGGAGGGGAGGCAAGGGCGGTGGCGGCACGGGATGGGGGTGCTCCTCTCCACTGCGCTCCGCGTCCTCCTCTACGGGGCCGCGCTGCTCCTCAACACGGCCGCCTCCCTGGTGCTTGTCCGCCGGCTGCCCCCCGCGGGCTACGCCGCCTACCAGACGCTCACCAAGAGGCTTAACCGCTACATCCTCCTCCCCCAGGCGCTCATCGCCATGTGGGTCTACAGGTACGTGGCCGAGGGGGTGGAGGGCGCGGCCGCCGCCGGGCTGCTGGCGGCGCTCGCCACCAGCGCCCTGGGCTTCGCGGCGGGGGCGGCTGCGGCCTGGATGCTGGTGGGCGGCGGCATCGCCGCCTTGCTCGCTGGCGCGGCTCTGGCGGCGCTGGCCCTCTGGCCCATGGCCGCCACGGTTGTGGACGCGGTTAGGCCGGTGCGCTCGGCCGCCGCCGTGTTGCTCGTCAGGCTCCTCTACAGCCTGGGCGTGGTGGCCCTCGTCTACCTGCTGGGGGCCGGGCTCCCCGGGGCCCTCCTGGCCGTCGCCGTGGCCTACGCCTCGGGCTCCCTGGCCGCCCTCCGCTGGGCCCGGGGGAGGGGGCTGGCGTGGCCGGGGCCCGCCAGGGCCCTAGGGCTGCTCCGGGAGTGGCTCCGGGCGTCCTACTCGACCGCGCCGGGGGCCCTGGCCCAGCTCCTCTACGGGCTGGACGTGGTGCTGGGCTACCGCCTCTGGGGCCCGGGTGCCGTGGCGGGCTTCTTCGCGGCCACCAGCCTCTTCCTCGTGGCTGGTGAGGCCTTCCTCTGGGGGTTCCGGTACCTCCACTCCTACGTGCTCACCACGGGGGACGCGGGCTCGGCGCTTAACGCTGTGAGGCTCGCGGTCTGGGCGGCGGCGCCTCTCCTGGTCTACGCGGCCCTCCACCCCCTGCACTACGTCTACCTGCTGAACCCCGGCTACAGCTGGGCCGCCGGGGCCGTCCCCCTGGCCGCTGCCGCCGGGCTACTCCTCGTGGCCGGCGACGGGCTCTCCCAGCTAGCCCTCGGCCTGATAAGGGGCTCCGCGGGGGAGGCGGCGGCCGACGTGGCCAGGCTCAACACGCGGTACCTCCTGGCCCCCGCCGTCTACCTTGCCGCGGAGGCGCTGGGCCTGGCCCTGGCCGGGGGGCGGGCCGCCGCCGTGGCGGCCTGGGCGGCTGCGCTCCTCGCCATGGCGTCCGCCAGGCTCCTGGTGCCGGCCGTGGAGGCGTACCGGAGGCTCCCGCCGGGGGAGAGGGGGAGGCTGCTGGCCGGGCTGGCCCGCATGCTCGTCCTCTACCCGGCGCTCGCGGCGCTGGCCTCCCTCCCCGCGGCGCCCCCCGGGCCGCCGGCCCCCAGGTTCTGGAGCGAGCTACGCCTCCTAGCAGCGCCCCTGGCCGAGGCCTACACACTCTACACCGCGCTGAGCATCGCCGTGGACGGGCTGGTGCGCGCCACCCTCCGCCGCGCCCTAGCCAGGCTCCCAGGGGCGCCCCGCAGGGGCTAGCCCCCTCTCAACACCCCGTGGCGCCCCTTCAGGGCTACGGCTGCAGCCCGGAGCCCCCGGGATGCCCCGGGGGGCTGCCGCTGCCCACCCGGCAGCCTGGAGGGCCGGCCTGGACTCCGCTGGCCTCACCGCCCCGGCCGCCTCCGGCCGGCCCTCCAGGCCGTCGAGTGCTCGAGTATGAAGTAGGCCGCGTCGACCAGGTCCCTGGCCACGTAGTCCGCCTCCTGCTCCACGTGGGGGTCGTGGGGGTTGACCGCTACCGCTAGGCAGGCTTCGCGCATCCCCCGCAGGTCCCAGCGGCTGTCGCCCACGAATGCCACCTCCCTCATAGTGTAGCCCAGGCGCCTTGCGAGGCTCAGCACCGCGCGGTCCTTCCTGTCGGCCTCCAGCCTCGGCTCCCCGCCGGGGACCAGGCGGCCCCAGGGGTCGAAGGCCAGGGCCGGGGAGACCCAGTGCCGTATCCCCAGCTCCCTGGCCACCCTCGCCACAGCCACGTCTACCCCGCCGCTGACCAGGGCCGCCTCTATCCCGGCCTCGCGGAGTATGCGGACTGCCTCCCGCGCGTCCTCGCCGACCGGGATGCTCTCGAACAGCTGCTCGAGATCCCAGCGGGTTATGCCGGGCCTCGCCTCTATCCAGGCCAGCGTGTCGAGGAACATCCACTCCCAGTAGCCTATCCTGCCCTCCATGAACAGCCTGTAGTTCAGCCTGCTGGCCTCCCTGGTGCCGAGCCTCTCATGGATATAGCCCCAGCTGCTTCTGATGGGCAGCAGCACCCCGTCGACGTCGAAGACGGCTAGCCTTATCCTGCAGCGATGCTGCTCCCCCACGCCGGGCCACCCCGGTGCCTCTCCTCGGCCTCCACCGCCTCCTGGGCCGGTAGCGGTTTTTCCCCATACCACTGGCTTTGGAGGGAACGTGGAGGCGCCGGAGCGTGCCCAGGCCGGGGGACTACATCATCTACGGGGTGGAGACTAGCACCGGGGTCAGGATGAGGATCCGGGTGGAGATAACCGGGGTGGACGAGGAGGGCTTCCTGGTGCGCGTCCGGCCGGAGGAGGTGCGGGGGCTGCGGGACCCGCTGGCCCAGCTGGTAGCCCGGGGGCTCCGGGGGGAGCAGAGGATCCCCCGCGGCAACAGGGTCGACCTGGCCTCCTTCTTCACCCGGGGCGTGGGCCCTGGGATACTCTACACGGAGCCCGGGAGCCTCCCCGGCGGGGCAGCGGAGGAGAGCCTCAGGTTCATGGGGGCTGTGCTCCGGGTGAGGGCCTCCTGGGACCAGGAGGCCGGCTGGCTCCGGAGCCTCGAGGCCGAGGTCCGGGGGGCGCTGAAGCGGCCGCAGAGGCTCAGCGTCCGGCTGCTAGAGTCGAGCTTCCTGAAGCCCTAGCCCCGGGTATTGGCCCCGGCGGCCCGGTAGCTAGCACTGGGCCCCTACGGCAGCCCGTGTCTACAGCTCCACGGCCCTCGCCCCGGTCGGGCTCCCGGGGCCCCGCCGGCGGGGCAGCGGTGGCCCCCCGGGGCAGCCCCCGCTACGCCCGGCACCCGGCGGAGGCCCGGGCGGGGCTGGAGGATACGCTGGTCAAGCCCTGCAGGAGGATCCTGGAGCCCAAGGCCCCGGCCCAGGCTGGTGGGCTGCCCCAGGCTCAGCCGGGGCCGCGGCGCCCCCTGCAGGCGGAGCAGCAGGGGTAGCGGGCGGGGCAGCGCTGATACCCGGGAGCCTGGGCCACGGGGCCCCGGTGGAGGGGGATGGCTCGGCTCATCATACACCGGGCCAGGGGGCCCGTGCCCGTCAAGGACCGGCGCGGCGTGACCGTAGCTGCTATATGCATGTGTGGGCTCAGCAAGAAGTACCCCTTCTGTGACGGCAGCCACCTGAAGACAAGGGACGAGGAGGAGGGCAAGCTGTACATATACGACGAGGAGGGCAACCGGGTCGGCGAGGTGGGCGAGGAGGAGCTGAAGAAGCTGCTCGGAGCCGAGAGGCTGCGCAGCGTCTAGCCAAGGCTCTCAGGGCTTACCGGGTTCCCGGGTTTCCCGCCCCAGGCCCCAGGGGCGCCGCGTCCTGGGCCTGGCCTCCCCCTGGCGCGCCTCCTCTACCACTGCCTCGGCCCAGCCGCCCCAGAGGAGCCAGGCGGCGGAGGCTGCGCCCGCGGCGTAGTTGCTGGCAGCCATGCCGGCCCATAGCCCGCGCTCGCCTAGGCCCAGGTGGTAGGCTAGGAGCCAGGAGAGGGGTATGCGCAGCAGCCAAAGCCTCGCTATCCCGACCATGGATATGAAGAGGGTGTGGCCGCTCGACCTAGCCACCGCGTTGGCCAGCGCGAAGAGGTTGAAGCCTAGTATGCTGGGGGCGAACACGGCGAGCATGTCGCTGGCCACGCCCGCGACCCGGGGGTCGCTGGTGAAGACGCCTATGAAGGGCCCGCGTAGCGCCAGGAGGCCTGCTATGTAGGCCGCTGAGGCGGCCAGGCTCATAGCCGCCCCCGCCGCCACGGCGCGGCGGCTGCGCTCCCTCATGCCGGCGCCGAGGCTCTGGGCCACCACTATGCCCGTAGCCCTGGCCAGGGGCATAGCTATCATGAAGTTTATGTCCAGTATGACTTGGCCTATAGAGTAGGCTGCTATAACCGGCGTGGAGAGCCCGGATATAATCCTGACCATGAACACGAAGCCCAGGCTCGTGCCAAGCCTCTGGGCCACGGAGGGGCCCGAGACCCTGGCTATGAGGGGGAGCAGCCTCCTCTCGGGCACCAGGTCGCGGAGCCCCAGGCGGTAGCCGTGCCGCCCCGTGGCGAAGCTGTGGAGGGCGTAGCCAGCCGAGAGGGCGGCAGCGGCCGCGGTGGCCAGGGCCGCGCCCAGCACGCCGAGGCCGGCCCAGAATATGAGGACGGGGTCTAGCACCGCGTTGAACAGGGTGGAGGCCACGCTTACCTTCGTCGGGGTCCTCGTGTTCCCCGCCGCGCTCAGCGCGAAGGAGAAGACTAGGTAGATGTAGGTCAGGGGCACGGTGAGCATGAGGACCGCCAGGTACTTGGCAGCTAGGGGCTTCACGTCCGGGGGCACGTGCATCGCGTCCAGGTAGAGGCCGAGGCCCAGGGTGAGCAGTATGGAGGCCGGGATCCCTATCGCCAGGAGGATGCCGAGCACGCTGCCCACGGCCCGGGAGGCCCTGTCGAAGCGCCGGGCGCCGATGTACTGGCCTGCGAGCGCTGAGACCGAGCTGGCGAGGCCGAAGCCTATGCTCCCCAGTATGTCCCGGTAGGGCCAGGAGACCGAGGGCACTGCGAGGGCCGCGCTCCCCAGCCTGGAGAGCCAGAGGGTGTCCACGAGCTGGTAGAGCGCGTTAACGCTGCCCGAGACCATGAGGGGGGCGGCGAGCCATAGGAGGAGGCGTGGGATGCTCCGCTGGTAGAGGATGCGCTCCCGGAGCCTGGAGAGCCCGTCGCCATTCTTCTCCGCCACGCCGCCTCTACCCTATGCCCGTCTCCTAGCGAGGCCCCCCATCCCCGGGGGCCGAGGTGCTAGCCGGGCGCGGTAGCGTTCGCAGCGGTGGAGGTGGTGTTGGAGGATGTGCTGGACTCTGTGGAGGCGTGGGAGGATATGATGCTCCTCACGAACTGGTCCACGAAGGTAGCGTTCTTGGGGAGGAGGAATATCCCCGCGGAGCCCGCGTAGAGGAGCGTCGCGTTCCGCAGCGTAGCGTTCTGCTCCACCCTGGGCAGCAGCTGGGAGGCTAGCTGGTAGACCAGGCTGCTTATCCCCTCAACACTGCTGGTGAAGAGTACTAGCACCGGCTCCCCCTTGTCGTAGAGCACCACCGACATCAGCCCGCTGCTACTATTGGCGGCCACGGGCTCTACACGGTAGTCCTTGACTCCGAGCCTCGCCGCCACCTGCCTGGCGAGCAGCGCTGCCTGCTGCTCCATGCCCGCGGGGGCGTAGACTGTGACGCTGTACCTGTGCCTGCGGCTGCCCACGAGGCCGAGGAGGGCGGGCGAGAACATTGCTATAAGTTCCAGGGTGAGCACTACGATGAAGACCCCGGCCAGCAGCGCTGCCACGAGCTTGCCTCTGCCCCGGCGGCGTCGACGAGCCACTCCTCCTCCACCCAATGACCCAGGGGCGTTGGGGGCTGGGCTGCTTGCTATAAACCCTCCGAGGCCCGGGGGCGGCGAGCCCCTGGCAGGGTTATAGGATCCCCTCCCGCCTCCCGCATCCCACGAGGCCCGGGGCGCCGGCCGGGTAGCCCCTCCCCCCGGGGGGCTGGGGGCGCAGCGGGAAGGGGTGCGGCGGCGATGCCGGCCAATCTGCCGCCAGAGGCGCAGGCGAAGCTGGCCAAGTACTCGGAGGCCAAGACTATCGAGGAGAAGATAAGGGCGCTCGAGGAGTTCCTCTCGGCGGCGCCCAAGCACAAGGGCGCCGAGAACCTCCTCCTCTGGGCCAAGCGCCGGCTGGCGGAGCTGAGGGAGGAGCTGGAGGAGCAGAGGAGGAAGCGCAGGGGCGGCGGGGGGCCACGGATCTTCGTCGAGAAGGAGGGGGCGGCCCAGGTGGCTGTAATAGGGCCGCCTAACACGGGGAAGAGCCTCCTGGTCCAGAGGCTCACTGGGGCCCGGACCAGGGTCGCGGACTACCCGTTCTCCACCACCATCCCCGTGCCCGGGATGCTGCCCTACAAGGATATCTACTTCCAGCTGGTGGACACCCCGCCGCTGTCCGAGGACGCGCCCCAGTACATACCCAGGGTGGCTGGTATAGCCAGGAACGCAGACGCCGTGATAGTGGTTGTGGGCCTCGATGAGGACGCGCTGGAACAGTACCGAAAGGTCAGGGACATACTGGCCGAGCACGGCGTCTACATAGAGAAGCCCAGGGGCACGGTGAGGATAGAGAAGGGCGGGGAGCACGGCGTGCAGGTCCTAGGCACCGGGAGGATACTGGACGGCACGGTCAGGGACGTGGAGAGGCTGCTCGCCCGCTACCGGGTCTACCGGGCCAAGGTCTACATAGAGGGCGAGGTCACGCTGGACGATATCGAGATGGCGGTGCTCCGGAGCAGCGTCTACAGGCCAGCGGTAGTGCTCGCCAACAAGGCCGACGCGCCGGGGGCGTCAGAGAACTACCGGAGGCTCTACAGCTACCTCGCCTCCAGGAGGGAGAAAAGCGTCTGGCTCCTCCCAGTCTCCGCGAGGACGGGGTACAACCTGGACAGGCTTGGCGAGCTGCTCTTCCGCCGCCTCGAGGTGATAAGAGTCTACACTAAGAGGCCTAACAGCGAGCCGAGCAAGACCCCGGTGGTGCTGCGCCGCGGAGCCACGGTCCGGGACCTGGCGGAGAGGATACACAGCGACCTGCTAGAGTACTTCCAGTACGCCAGGGTCTGGGGCCCCTCGGCGAAGTATCCGGGCGAGAGGGTGGGGCTGGACCACGTGCTGGAGGACGGGGACGTGGTGGAGATCCACTCCCGCCGCTAGGCCGGTGCCTCGATGGGCTCGGGCTCCAGCCCGGCTAGGCGGCGGAGCCTCCTTATGATCAGCTCGTATACCGGCTCCCCCTCGCGTAGCTGCTTGTAGCTCAGAGGCGGGCTCCAGCCTGGTATCACCCTCCTTATCTCCTCCAGGGTGACCCTCCTGGGGTAGAGTATGGGGTCCACCACCTCCAGGGCCATAGCGTGCTGGGCCCCCTTGATGTAGCGCCAGGCGTCGCCGCCCACACCGGCGCCCGGCTGCCCGGTCACGCTCCGCCAGACCTGCTCCGCCGTGCCCTCTATCACCCGGCCCACAGTGAACTCGCCTATAATTGCCCTCACGTTGCCCGAGGCGTAGACCACCATCACCGCCCCCTCGGGTATCCTGCCGGCTGCGTTGCGGCGTAGCTCGAACCGCTTCTTGGACCGGAATATCTGGTAGGCGTAGACGGGGCGTATCGAGATGAGGTAGAGCTCCTCGCCCTTCGCGGTGAGCGCCGGCGGCGCGGCGGCCTGCTGGCGGCGCCTCCTCGCCACTCTGCTCCACCCTGGAGGCCCTGCAGGACCGTCGGGGGCCCTATATCCGCGTGGGCTAGCCGCGGAGGTAGCGGCTGAGGAGGCGCCGGTACTCCTCCTCGAGGTCCCGCTCCTCCACCTCTCCCCTGGGCGTCTTCTCGCGCCAGACGCGGCCGCTGAACCGGTAGAACTCGGTCTCGGGGTCGAGCCAGCAGCTGGGCGCCATACCCGCCTTGACGCAGGTCTCGGCGAGGAAGGTCTCCGGGTCCCAGAGGTACTCGACAGGCACCTCGGGGAGGAGGAGGCCCTGGAACACGCCGCGCCGGGCTACGAGCCCGTGGCGGCCTATCCTGAAGCTCCCCGGCCTCTCCTCGGGCCTCCTGGGCAGAGGCTCTAGGGGCCCGAGGACGCTCACCTCGAAGGTGACGCGGGGGAGCTCGTCGGGGTTCAGCGGCGGGAACCTGGGGTCATTGAATGCCGCCTCGAGCGCCACGTCCCTGACGGCCTCCAGGAGGCTCTTCACGGGCTCAACGTAGCCTATGCAGCCGCGTAGCTCGCGGTACTCCGGGCCATGGTACGTGGTTATCGTCACGAAGGCCGCGCCGGGCTTCCCGAGCCTGGAGGGGGCGTCCCCGGGCAGGGGGAGCTTCTCACCGGTACGCAGGTAGTGCTCCACCGACCGCCTGGCCAGGCGGACCAGGTACTCGCCCTCCTCCGGGCTGAGCTCCTCCGGGCGCACCTGCTCGGTCAAGGCTGCCAGGCCTCCCCGGGAGCCTAGCTGGGGGCTGTGGAGCCCTTCATGTGTGTTTTAAGCCACTGCGCGGCCTCCCGCACTGCCTCGTCCATGCTGCGCCACCTCATACCAAGCTTCTCGAGCGCGAGCGGCTCAAAAACCCTGTCCTTCTGGCCGCTGAGCTCCACGAGCGCCTCGGGGAGGCCTGGGAGCCGCAGCCGGGGCAGCAGGCCGGGGAGCGGGAGGGGGATGGCGCTTCTGACGCCCAGGTGCCTCTCGAGCATCTCGTGGAGCCTGCCCAGCCTCCCCCTCCAGGGGGTTGCGTAGAACCAGCCGCAGAGCTTGTCCCCCATCCTGTCGCGGAGGAGCCTGGCGGCCACGGCTATGTCGCGGGCGGGGGTGGCGTGGATGTATGGGCCGCCTCTTATCCTTATATGGAGCCTGGCCAGCCGGTACATGGCGCGCCACTCCGCGTGGTAGCACCAGCCGCCCACTAGGAGCCCTGGCCGGAGCACGGCGACGCTCAGCCTGGAGCGGCGGCAGACATCTATGACGCCGCGCTCGCCCTCCATCTTCGAGTAGCCGTAGGCCCCCAGCGGCCT
Source organism: Pyrodictium brockii (assembly GCF_055379715.1). Classification (NCBI taxonomy): domain Archaea; kingdom Thermoproteati; phylum Thermoproteota; class Thermoprotei; order Desulfurococcales; family Pyrodictiaceae; genus Pyrodictium; species Pyrodictium brockii. The sequence continues at coordinate 433,041 of NZ_AP042401.1, read as the reverse complement.
GCAGCCGTAGAGGTGGGGCCTCTCCTCCACCACCCTGTCGCCCATGCTGCAGCCGCCGGCGTCGCCCACGGCGAGTGTGCTGCTCACGTAGACGTACAGGGTGCTGCTGCAGCGGCGCGATAGCACCTGGGCCCATCTCCTCGGGATGACCGCGTTGGCCTGGAGCAGCTCCTCCCGGGAGCCCTGCAGCCTGCCCACAGCCATGTAGGCTATGTCCGGGCACCCGGAGCTGTCAATGCTTGCCTCGATGTCAGCTGGGTCGTCGAGCGTCAGCGGGAGCAGGACCCTGTCTGCGAGATCCCTCACCTCCTCGAGAAGCCTCGGCCTCCGCTCCGCGCTACTCCTCCTAGACACTATGTAGACCGTGTCACCCCCTGTCGCTGTGCTCGAGGGCCAGGTTGTAGCCCAGGTAGCCGACACCGCCTATTATCAGCACCCGGTACCCCATGCCCCGGCTGCCCCAGCACCCAAGCCCCGGGAGTCCTTAGAGCAGTGCTCCACCCATCCGCCGGGGTGCGGCCAAGGCCACCCGTTATTTGGGTTAGGGATGGCCGGCCTGCGGCCCCCCGGGGGGCCTGGGGCGGGGAGGAGCCCTGGAGACCGTTGAGGAAGCCTGCTCGCTGGTGCTTGGCAGGGTGGAGGCGAGGCTATACTCTATACGCTACGTGGTTGAGAGGCTTAGGCCCAAGGTGCCCCGGGGCAGTATAGTTTTTGATTGTTGTTGGAGACTTTTATATCAGTTGTTGGTTGTTTTTAGTCCTTTAGGACTATGAAGGGGAGTCCCCACATAAAATTTATAAACCATATAAGCCTTATAAACTATGTGGTGACCGCTGGGTGCGCGAGGGGAGCCTCCTGCAGGAGGCTCCCGTAGCCCGCCCAGCGGAGACCGTGATGAACCCTAGAGTGGACATTACCACTCTAGGGTGAACGGCGCCCAGAGGCTCTACCCGCACGTTTCAAGGTCCACGGGCGGCTTTGTCGCGGCGTTGAGGAGGGTCTAGAGGGGCTCCACGAGCACCTTCCTGGCCATACCCTTACCGAGCGCGATGATAGTGCCCCTAACCCTGACCAGTATGGGGCCCCCGTAGTTCCTCACAATCTCCAGCACTGTGCCGGGGGTTATCCCCATCTCTATGAGGCGGCGCAGCGCCCTGGTCCCCGCGTCTATGTGGACAACGCGGGCACGGGAGCCTGGAGGGAGCATGTCTAGCGTTACAACCCCCTTCGCAGCGCCCTGGCCCAAACCGTGCCCCCCTCGCAGCGCTGGAAGCACGTGACACGGGCCTCCCGCCGACCAACCCATGAGCCCCGTTAGGGCGTCACGTCGCCCTGGAGGCCCCGGTAGTTGAGGGCCGCGAGGACTGCAGTTAAAACATCTCTCGACACTGAGTCTATCGGGCGTTCGTACCCCTTAACGGTGCCCTTAACCCTCACTATGACCGGGACCAGGCCCGCGAGGATCTCTATGACCCTCTCGTACTGCCTCGCCAGGCCCTGGAGGTGGCTGAGCCTCTCCGGCAGCTCGCGGCCAGCCCGCTTCACGATCCTCCGGTAGGCCACCAGGGGGTCGACATCGAGGAACACCAGTACGTCGGGCCTGGGGGCGTAGCGGTTCAGCGTATAGACCCAGTCCAGGGGAGCGGGGTCGGGGAACCCGTCATAGCTCTGGTAGGCTAGGCTGGACACCCAGCTCCTGTCGCCTACAGCCACGCAGCCCTCGCTGAGGCACTCCCGTACCCTGCCCGCCTGCTCTAGCCGGTCGGCGGCAAAGAGCAGGGCCAGGAGCCGCTGGCTGAAGGGGCCCCCCGCGAGCGCCCTTCTTATCAAGCCCCCTATCTCGCCCCGGCTGGGCTCCCCTAGCAGGCAGGCGCAGTAGCCCAGGGCCTGGAGCCCCTCCGCCAGGAGCCTGCTGTGGGTTGTTGTACCGGCCCCATCTATGCCCTCGAGCACCACATATGCCCCCACCCGGCGCCCCGGCAAGGCGGCCACCATGCACCCCTTCTCGGAGGGCCCGGCTACGCGGGCCTGTGGTGCAGCGATTTAGCGTGCCTCCTGCTTCAGGGCCCGGGGGGCTGGCCCGTGGCAGGGCTGAGGGTTGTCGGGTTCAATGGTTCCCCGAGGACCTACGGGAACACGTTCAAGATGCTATGGCTTGCTCTCAGGGGGGCCGAGGACCAGGGGGCTAAGACGAGGCTGGTAAACCTCTACGACTACCGGCCTGAGCCATGCATGGCCTGCTACTCTGACAACATCTACGAGTGCTACTATCCGAAGAGGTGCCCGCTCGCCGAGGCCCGGGGCGACATGTTCCACGAGCTTGCGAGGGAGGTGCTCGAGGCCGACGCAGTGATAATAGCTACGCCGGTCTACTGGTTCATGGCGTCCGCTGTCGTGAAGACCTTCATAGAGAGGCTGACATCCATGGAGAACATGATATACCATACGGGTAGGAGCCTCCTGGACGGAAAGGTGGCCGGCGTCATAGCGGCCGGCGAGGAGGCCGGCGCCGCCAACGCGTTATCCTGGCTCATCCTCACACTCAACATGATGGGCCTCCACATACCCGCCTGGGGCTCTGCATACTACCACGGCAGGGGCGACGTACTCGACGACGAGCAGGCCGTGCTAGACGCCTACAACGTGGGCGTGGCCGTGGCCAGGCTGGCCAGGGCCCTCCGCGGGGAGCCCGGGGGAAGCGCTCCATGGTACCGGCTCGACGCGCGGGAGCGGGTTGAGGAGCTTGTAAGGGAGCTGCGAAAGCTGGCCGAGGAGGAGAAGCAGCGGGCGAGGAGTGGGAGGCCATGGCTGAGGTAACCGTCCACGGTCCTCTCAGGCTGGGAGACCCCGCGATCATCGTCCACGGCGGCGCGGGCGGCTGGCGCGGGGTGAGCGGTACAGGGGAGGTGCTCGAGGCCGTCCGCTCCGGGGCCCGGGCTGGGATGGCGAGCACCGGCCGCGGGCTGCTGGAGGCGCTCGTGGAGGCTGTAGCCGCCCTCGAGGACAGCGGGGTACTCAACGCTGGCGTGGGGAGCGTGCTGACATATGATGGCAGGGTTGAGATGGACGCCGGGCTCATGACGGACTCGATGGAGGCTGGCGGGGTCGCCGCGGTCACCTACCCCCGCAACCCTATCCGCCTGGCGGCCTACGTGGCCAGGGAGCTGCCCCACGTCCTCATCGCGGGGCCCGCCGCGGATAGGCTGGCCGAGCGCCTGGGGCTCGAGAAGCACCCTGGGCCGAGCAGGAGGGCGCTGGAGCGCTGGAGGATGCTGCGCGAGGAGCTGGCCAGGGGCGGGGGCAGCAGCTGGGCCCGGGCCGTCCACCGCCTCTACGGCGACACTGTGGGCGCGGTGCTCCTCTCCAGGGGGAGGCTGGCGGCGGCCGCGAGCACCGGGGGTATAGCGCTGAAGCACCCGGGCAGGGTGGGCGACTCCCCCGTGCCCGGCGCCGGGTTCTACGTAGAGAAGGGTGTGGGCGGCTGCGCCGCGACCGGTATAGGGGAGACCATCATCCTCGGCCGCCCCTGCGTATACGCTGTCGAGCTGCTGGCCCAGGGGGTCCCCGTCGAGGAGGCTGCCCGCGCCGCTGTCGCGAGGCACACCAGGCTCTTCGGCCCCGACACGCTCGGCCTCATCCTGCTTGACCACAGCGGTGCAGCCGCGGCCGCTATGAACACGCAGGGGATGCCCATAGCCGCCGAGGGGGAGAGAAGCGAGCCCCTAGCCCTCATGCTCTGGAGGAGCGGCGGGGAGCGGAAAGATAAAGAATCCCGCCGGGACCCAGGGAGCGATCCGGGCTAGAGCCTAGAAGGCTAGCAGGAGGAGTCGCGCGATGGAGTACATATACGCTAGCCTCATGCTGCACGCGGCTGGCAAGGAGATAAACGAGGAGAACCTTAAGAAGGTCCTGGAGGCGGCCGGCGTAGAGGTAGACGAGGCCCGCGTGAAGGCTGTAGTAGCAGCCCTCAAGAACATAAACATAGACGAGGTCATAAAGTCCGCCACCGCCATGCCGGTGGCTCCGGCGGCCGCTCCGGCCGCAGCCGCCCCTGCCGCCGCCGAGGAGAAGAAGGAGGAAGAGGAGGAGAAGAAGGAAGAGGAGAAGAAGGAGGTCAGCGAGGAGCAGCTGGCCGCCGGCCTCGAGAGCCTCTTCGGGTTCTAGCGCCGCACGCCCCCGGGGCTTCAGCCCGGAGCCGGGCCCGCGGGAGCTACATGTTTTTGGAGCCCTGCTGCAGGATCCTCTCCCTCCTCAGTTCCTCTATCAGCGCTTTTCTCGCCTCCTCGAACACCCTGGATACCATCCTCCTGTAGTCCAGCCTCGGGGGCTCAGAGTCGCTGGCCCGGAGCCGGCCGAGCACGGCATTGTAGGCCTCCTGCCACGCCTCGTGGAGCCGTGTAGACCCGGCGAAGGCCTCTGCGAAGACCTCCGCGAGCAGGCTGGAGGGCTTCACTATCTCCCAGTAGACGTAGCCGGCGGTGGTGTAGGCGAAGTCGGAGCGCTTCGAGGCATAGTAGTCTAGCATAGCCCTCTCCACAGCCTCTAGGGTGTAGAAGGCGGCCACGAAGCCGGGGAGCCTTGAAGCCTGCTCGACTGGGCCGAGGCCCCGGAGCCGCTCCGCCAGGGGCTGGCCCATCCTCGCAGAGTAGGCGAGCACCCAGCCGGGCACCAGTATGCCGGGGGACAGGTCGTTGAAGGACTTGACTATGAGGCTCTTGACCTCCCGGTTGAAGAAGGTCACGACACCCATGCCGGGCCCGGCGCCCTCGACTATTGACTGCACCTCCCTGCAGACCCGCCGGCCCGAGCCCCTGCCCCTGCAGTAGTCCTCCCATATCAGCCATAGGCTTGTTATCCTCGGAACACTGGCCGCGTAGAGGACCGCCAGGTCCAGTGTGCCGGGCTCCTCTAGAGCCTTGACAACCTCGGCGAACTGGCCGGCCGGGAGCCCGGCTAGCTCGCGTATGAAGCCCCTGAGACGGGCTATGTACCTGCTGAGCCAGAGGCTATCCTCCATACCCGGCCCTAGACCTCCAGCAGCCCGGGGGGTGACGGGGCCTACCCCGGGGGGCTCTCCAGGTGGTGCTCTGCGCCGGGGAGCGGGCCCCCGGGGGCCTCCTAGGGGAGAAGAGGGTAGGCTAGGGGGCGAGGTTATTCCAACTTCCCCTGGAGGAGGTCCTCCAGGATGCAGCGCTACTTGAGGAACTTCTCCTCGTACTGCTGTATGTAGCGTACGCTCTCCTTCACGTCCACGAAGTACTCCGCCGCCCTCCTCACGTCCTCGACGGTCACCTTTGCACGGCCCTCGCGCTCGGCGAGTATGCGGGCCGGCTCCATCAGCTGCACGGCGTAGCGCAGGCTGCGCTCGGCGCCGAGCTTGGTGAGCTCCTCCAGCGCTTCCTCGGTGAGCGGCACCTCCTCCTCGTCAGCCCTTATCCTGAGTATCTCTCTTATCTCCTCGGGCTTGTAGGGCCTTGTCTTTATTATTAGCAGGCGGTCCAGCAGGTCCAGCGGTATGCCGTGCGGCGACTCGATGTCCGTGCCCCTTATCTTGGTTATGCCCCTGTTAGTGGCGAGCACCAGTATCGGGGCGAGGTCGCTCTCCATAGCCCTTGTGAGGAAGCTGAAGGCCTCTATGTCGAGCATGTGGGCGTCGTCTATGAACAGCACGCCGGGCACTAGCTCGGCGCGGCCCTCGCTTACAAGCTTCTTCACCTCCTCATCCACCCTCTGCCTCACGTCGCTGGGGATCTCGCGGGTCAGCGGCATGCCGAGGAAGCTCGCCGCCGCTGCACGCTGGGCGGCGTAGGCGACGTCGAGGTCGTGGAGGGTTAGCAGGTGCACTATCTCCTTCTCCTTCTTAACCGGGCCGCTGGGCTTCTCGACGCACTTGTATACCGATATGTCGTACTCCCTCTTCTCGCATATCCTGCCGGTCTTGTGGACCTCCCCAGTCTCCGCGTCTATCCAGATAACGTCACCGCGGCGTACGCGGAGCTGGAGGAGCTGAACGGCTATCTCCTCGCCCACGCGGAGCTTCACACTGTCATCCCTGGTCTCTAGGACTACCTCGGCCTCATGGGGGACCCTGACGTAGGGGTTGAACGGGTGCTTCACATAGCCTATGCGTATCCTGCTCACGACGCCCTCGTATACGGTGCGGCGCTCGCGGAACCTCACACCTATGGCCTTGCGCAGCGCCTGCATCATAGCCTCTGTCTTCTTCATCTCGCTGCTGTATATCTCGGAGCCGGTCATGGCTACGAACGGTGTGTCCTCCCCCAGCTCCTTAGCTATGCCGACCGCTATTGCCGTCTTACCGGTGCCGCTGGGCCCCACTATGAGCACGCCGCGGCCGGCCATCTTGCCCTCGCGTATCATCTGCACCACGATGCCGGCCGCTTCGCGGGCCTCGGCCTGGCCCACCATACCGTCGGCCATGAACTTGGCGCGGCCGTTCTCGTCTAGGCCTAGGCCTCTGATATGGCTATGCGCGCCCACCCTCCTAAACTCCTTCCTCACCGGCTTGACCTCCTTTATCGCCGCCATGGTGCTCCTCCCCATCATGGAGGGTCGTAGGCCGCGCTTCTACAAAAACCTTACCCTTGAACGGGCTCGGGCTGCGAAGCGCACGTCACCGCCCCGGGGGGCTCCCGGGGCTCGGTCACTGGCGGTCTCCTCACAGCCCAGGGGGAGGCGGGCCCCGGGGGCTAGCCGAGGTAGTCGAGTATGCTCCTCTGCCTCCCCCGCCGCCTGGCCTCCTCCCCGCCGCCCCCGGGCTTCTCCCTGGCAGCCATCCTCTGGGCCTCCGCCAGAGCCCTGCGGGCCCGCTCCTCGCCGAGGCCGCGGAGCAGGGAGGCCAGCTGCTCGGGGCTGAGGCCGGCGAGGCTCCCTGGGTCGCGGTAGCCGGTGTTGTAGAGGAGGCGGGCCCTAACCCTGCCTATGCCAGGGAGCTTCACGAGATCCACGAGCTCCTCCTGGACCCCGTGCCGCACCATTACGGCCAGCCGGTCCAGGTAGCCCGCAGCCGGGTGGCCCCTGAGCCGCGCGAGCTGCGCCATGGAGTACACCAGCCAGCTGGCCGTCTCAACTACTGCACGCAGGTCGCCGGGGTCCACGCCGTACTTGTCCAGTATGGCGTCCTCGGGCTTCTCCAGGACCCAGTCGAGGAGCATGTCGGCTGTGTGGAGGGCCTCCGCTGCCACCGCTATATCGGCCTCGCCCACCTCCTCGTAAGGGGTGAACCCCAGGTCCTCAAGGAGCTGCTCAGCCTCCATCTCTAGGCCGAGGTGCATGCCCCGGGGAGGCCTTACCCTGGCGGCGTCGGGGTTCCATAGGGCTAAGAATAGGAGCCGCTCGATGGGAGGCTTCTCCTCCCGGAGAGCGTCGAGGCCGCGGAGCATCCGGTAGCCGGTGAGAGGGTCTATGTACAGCTCGGAGACCCTGCGCCCGGTGTCGGTCGCCTCCAGCACGTCGCCGACGCGCTCCAGGAACCCATACTCGTCGAGGAGCCAGGCCACCCTGTCTATCTCCTCCCGGGGCGGCCCGGCCTGGACTGCGTAGAGGGTGCGCCTGAAGATACCGGCCACCTCCTGGACTGTGGCCGTCCCGAGGCTCGAGACCACGGCGAGCACCTGGCTCCTCAAAGCGGCCTCGGAGACCAGCTTGGACACTATGGGCTCGGGCTCGCCCCTCACATAGCTCTCCATGGCCTCCCAGGCCTGCTCGCCCGACCTGGCAATAATCACAGCCTCGCCAACCGCGTCGAGACCCGGCCTGCCGGCGCGGCCGGCCAGCTGCTTGTACTCCGACACCTTGATCGGCTCGGAGCCCCGCCCAGGCTTGAACCTGTAGAGGCTGTCCACGACCACGCGGCGGGCCGGGAGGTTGACGCCCGCGGCGAGAGTAGGGGTCGCGACTAGGACGCGGAGGACGCGGGCCCGGAAGGCCTTCTCCACCACGTCCCTCTGGTAGCTCGCCAGCCCCGCGTGGTGGAATGCAACCCCGCTGGACATGAGCCGGGCGAGCCTGTCGTTAAGCTCCCTGTGCTCCCCGTGGCTCCTCAGCAGCTCTATGTAGGGCTCAACGCCACCCGGGTCGAGGAGGCTTCTAACCTCCCTGCTGCCCGCTGCCGCCCCTACGAGCCTCTCCGCCAGCTCCACAGCCTTCCTCCTGGAGTTCACGAACACGAGGGCCTGGCCTCCAGAGGCCACGGCGTCCAGGGCTGCATCGAGGGTTGGGTTCCTGACGAGCCTCTCCACCCGGGTCTCGCCGCCGTCCCCCCACACTATAGTGTAGCCGCTCATCACGCCCTCCCTTAGCCTCACGGGCCTCCAGCCGCTCTCGACTAGGCCGGCGCCGAGCCAGGCCGCCATCTCGCCCGCGTTGCTTATCGTGGCGCTGAGCGCGACTACCTGCATGCCCTGGTTCATCGACATGAGCCGGGCTATGACCGTCTCCAGGACGGGGCCGCGGCGGAGGTCCCCGACGTAGTGGATCTCATCCACCACCAGCACGCAAACCTCGCGTAGCCAGCCGGCGCCGTGCCGCAGCAGGGAGTCGAGCTTCTCGTAGGTAACCATGACCGCGTCGGCCTCGCCGAGCCAGGGCTCCACCCTGTCATAGTCCCCCGTCGACACGGCGACTCGGCGGCCCAGCTCGCCGAGGATGCTCCTCCACTCCTCCGCCCTCTCGTAGACCAGGCTCCTGAGAGGGGCAGCATATACAACCCGGCAGCCCCTATGCGGCCCCGAGAGCACGCGTAGAGCCGCGAGAAGCGCCACCAGGCTCTTCCCAGACCCGGTGGGCGACGCCACTACCAGGTTCCTGCCCTCGAGGAGGCCGGCCCTCACAGCCTCCTCCTGCGGGGGGAAGAGCTCCCTGTACCCCTGCGCGAGGAGTACACGCTTAGCCTCCTGGGGTAGGTCCAGCTCCTCAACACGCATCCAGCTAGCCACGCTCCCTGCAGCGCCTTGCACCGCCGGAGGGCTGCTCAGCCGCCGCTGAAGTCCTCACCGCCCCCCGCCCCTAGGGGCTCCGCGCCCACGAGGGGCTGGCAACAGGGGTTCTCAGCACCGCAGCCCGGCCAGAGAGGCCCCCTGGGGACCCTTTAACACGGCCTCCCGGGCGGGCTCTCTAGCCGCAGCCGGCGAGCCCGGCCTCCAGGCTGCACCCGTCCCCCTCCCCTACAGGCGCCGGGCCGCGCCTCAGCCTTGATGCGATGAACCTCCGGTAGATCGGGCTGCGGAGGAGCCTGAAGTGGAGCCCCGGCGTCGAGGTGAGCACGTAGACCTCCCAGCTGCGGAGGGCCGGGCACATGTAGCAGCCTATCCTGTAGAACCCGTGCTCGTACATGGGGTTGAGCGGGAGCCCCTGGGAGAGTATGTAGAGCTGCACGTGGACGCCACCCCAGAGCTTGAGGGGCGCGGCGGCCATGATGCCCTCTGCAGGGCCCGGGCGGACGGGGGGCCGGGCGCTGCGTCTCGGCGACTCCGCGTCCCGGTCGCCTATGAGCAGGAGGGTCCTTCCCCGGGCCAGCTTCCTCACAGCCCTCTCTACAGCCTCCACCTTGAGGCCCGTGCACCAGCGGCTACTGTGGCTCGGCATCGGCGCAGCCCCCTTGAGAAGGGCCTTGTCGATGCCGGCGTACGCCCGCACATAGTCTATCCCAAGCTTGTCAGCCACCTGCTCCACGTACTCCACTGAGAGGGGGAACTCCGTGCCGGTGTCCCCGTAGACCACGCGCACCCTGTCGCGCCCGTAGATCTTGAGGGCGAGCAGCAGCGTGGCCGTGCTGTCCTTGCCCCCACTCCAGGGCACAATCACGGTGTCGAACTCGCCCAGGCCCTCCAGGAACCTGGCCGAGGCCCGCTCGTAGAGCCCCAGCACCCCGCGGTTGGCCTCAACCATGCGGGGGAGGTCCACGTCCACGGGCTCGGAGCCCTCGAGCAGCCTAGCCCGGGGCGCCGGCCCCTCATCCACAATGTCCAGCTCGGCGCGGGGCCGGGCCCCGTTGTAGACCAGGTGGAGGCTCCCCGAGGCCCTCACGACCAGCGGGTTCCTACCCACCCTGCCCCCGGCCAGCCTGGAGAGTATCTCGGAGAACCTGCCAACGCCTATGAAGGCCTCGAGGCTCGGCTTGGGCTCGAGGCCTTCCAGGGGCTGGCCGGGGGCCCGCGGGCCGAGGAGGAACACCCTCCTCGAGGGGTCCCAGGAGGCTGAGACGCGTATCATCGAGCGCGCCCGGGCCACCTCGGCGTAGAGCAGCTCTAGTCTAGCGTTGCGCACCCTGCGGCGGGGCACCATGTGCATCACGACGTTTCTAGGCGCCTCCTCCCTCACCAGCCTGGCTGCCTCCGCGTCCTCCCTGCCGAGGAGGAGTATGTAGAAGCGGTCGGGCTCGACTATGCCGGAGAGCTCGGCTAGCATGGCCTCACCGCCGCGGGCGCCGTGGAGCGTCCTTACCTCAACCCCCCAGCCGGGGTAGAAGCGGTCGAGCATAGCCTTTACAGCGTCAGCGTCCCTTTTACTCCTAACTATGATCGTGAACATGGCGTGGAGGGCACCTTCCGCTGCCAGCCCGGAGGCTGTAGCGGGTCCGGGGCGCGCTGATATAGGCAGCTACGCTGCCACAGCAAAACATCCTCCCGGGGACCCCGCGGGCTGATGAAGGGTTGAGCCACCGACCCGGGGCTGTGGGGACCGCCCCCTACAGCTCCCTGACCGCCCCCAGAGGCCCGCCAGAGAGGCGTTGAGCCTTGACCGAGCTGTACCCGCTGCTCCGGCGCGGCGAGCTGGCAGGCGTCCTGGGCAGCGGCGGCGAGGCCACGAAGCTGTGCAGCGTGGAGGGTGGCTGCCGCTACTACCTCTGGATCTCGAAGAGCAGTGGAGTCGACGTTACCGGGCTGCTCGACCGCCGGGGGATCCTGGAGACGGGGCAGGGCGGAGACAGGGGCTTCGCCCCGGTTAAGCCCTGGCTCCTCTCACCCCCCTACGTGCACGCCCGCGCCGTGCCCGACCTGGACGAGTACGCCCGGATGCTGGCCCGCTGGGTGGGAAGGGAGCTACGGGGGAGGAGGGTGCTCCTAGGCTTCAGCGGCGGCAAGGACTCCATGGCGGCGCTAGCGGTGCTCCTGAGGCTGCAGGAGTACATAGACTTCAAGATACATGTGATGTTCGTCCACATACCCTTCCTAGAGAGCCCTAGAAGCGTAGAGTTCGTGGAGAAGGCTGCCGCCAGGCTCGGCGTAGAGGTAGACATGAGGGCTGCCCCTAGGAGGGAGATGAAGAGCCTGTTGAAATGGAAGGGCATGCCCAGGAGGGGCTACCGGTTCTGCACCATGTACAAGGCGAGGCCGATGAGGGAGGAGAGGAAGAAGGACCCGAGGCTGCTAGAGGTGGTGGGGGACCGGCTGACGGAGTCGCCTAAGAGGTTCGAGAGGCTATCCAAAGCGGCTGCCAACCGGGTGGTGCTCGCCGGGAGGAAGTTCAGACCCACCTACATGTTCACGCTGGCCGACATCGTGGAGGTTGTCAGGGGCCTCGGCCTAGTGCACCCCGACTACCTCGACGGGGTGCCCCGGGTCGCCTGCACCCTCTGCCCCTACAAGGCGCTCCACGAGTTCGAGAAGCTCCCTCCCCTCGAGGACCCCGAGCTTATAGAGAAGGTGCTGGAGAAGACGTGGAGGCGGTGGTACAGCTGGACCAGCCTGGAGGTGTTCCGGGAGCAGCACCTGTGGCGCTTCGGCTCCGGTGAAGCGAGGCTCCTCCTCAACGCCAAGAAGGCCGTCGAGTCGGCCGAGGGCCTGGAGGAGGTCTCCTCCAGGGAGGTCGCCGAGGCTTACCGGAGGGTGTGGCTCGAGGGTGTCAAGGCGCCGGCGCTCGACGACCCGTGGAGGGCGGCGGAGCTGGCCCTGAGGGCTATGAGGGCGGGGCTCCCGGTGGCCGTGCCAGAGGACTACTAGGGCCCCGAGCGGCCGCTACGGGGCAGCGGAGGCGCAGGTACCGGGAAGGGGTGGCTGCTGATGCTTCCCCAGGCTGTCTCTCTCGAGCCGCCGCGCTGGCTGCAGCCGCTGGTGGACTACTCGCGGAGGAGGCTCGAGAGCCTGGGCTACCGCGCCCCGGGGGAGCTGGCTCCCGTCTTCGCAGCGATACCCCCGGCCCATGCGACCGGCTACGAGGAGCTCTTCGACTACGTGGTTGAAGCCTACTACGACCTAAAGGATTCTGCCGGAGAGCTGCCGCCCACCATGGAGCCGAGGTTCAAGCCCTGGCTCCACGCGCTCGAGGAGGAGGTGGAGGCGCTGGCAGCCTTCGAGGAGAGGCTGGCCGATAGCTCCACTGTCTTCCACGCGGAGCCTATACTAGCAGCCGCGGTGATGGGGCTAGGGCTTGAAGGGGCTGGGCTGGACTGCTGGCCCGGGAGGGGGCTGCGGAGGGCCCCGGGCCAGCAAACACTGCTCATGAAGAGGGATGATAGGAAGGTGCTTATAACAGTGCCCAGCTCCCTCCACGTCCTAGCCGCGGCCGGGCTCCACGCCGCGGGGGTAGACCCGCCTGGCAGCGGGGTCGCCGTCCTCCCCGACCCGGCGGCCATAAGGAGGGCTGTTATGGAGATGCGGCTCCCCCTGGAGGAGGCTGCTGGAGCGATACTGGAGATGCTGAGGGCCCGCGCCCTGGAGGCAGCAGGCATGGACCGGGGCAGGGCCTGCGGGGCCGGGGACATGCTGGTGGTGGAGTACAGGGTGGAGGGGCCCGGGGAGATCTGGGTAAAATACCTCTGCTAGCCCTTCACCGCCACCGTGACCCCGGCTACCCTGGCCCAGGGCATGTAGACGCCCGGGTAGGCCTTCTCCACTAGCTTGCCCAGCGCCTCTAGGCTGTCCCGCATCTCCCGGTAGAAGTTGCCGGAGAGCACCGCTCCGGGCACCCATCCCCTGGGCTCCCCGTTCTCGTAGTAGATGGCTGGGTTGGCTAGGACGCTGTACTCCCCAGTATCGCTGCTCGCGGTATGGGCGCCCTGGACCTGGTGTATCACTAGCACGCGGCCCTCCAGCAGCTCCTCAGGGGCCGCGTCGCCCGGCTCAACTACCACGTTGGTGAAGCCGGGCATGGGCTTGGACGTGTAGCCGCTCCTAGCAGCGTTACCGATGCTGGCCTTGCCGGCGCGCCTGCCCCAGTAGCTGTCGAACACGAAGCCCTTGACCACGCCCTTCTCGACCAGGATCTTGCGGGACGTGGCCACCCCCTCGCCGTCAAACCTCCAGGTGGCGTCGCCGCCCTTCATGGTGCCATCGTCGACTATCGTAACCTTCTCCGAGAGCGCCTGGGAGCCCAGCTTGTCGCCGTAGTAGCTCCTACCCTGCACGTAGATGTCGCCGCGGAGGGAGTAGAGGACAGTAGCCTCCATGAGCTCCGCGAGCACCTTGGGGGAGAGGACGAGCGTGTACCTGCCCGTCTCCAGGCCGCTGTACACGCGGGTGCAGAGCCTGGCGGTATCAGCGGCCCTCTCCACCACCCGGCCACCATCGGGTATTGCCACCCTGCTGGAGTCGAACTCGTATATCATCGGTGTTGTGGCCCCATCCCTCCTCATAACTACCCCCGCGTACACGTGAGCCGTTGTGCCTACATCAACCCGGTACACTCCGTTAGTGTTCACCACCACGCGCTCGACCACGTAGACGCTGACGCCGCCGCGGCCGAGCACGAGGCCCTTGATTCCGGAGGCCTTCTCCAGCATCCCACGGGCGTGCTCGACCACCGTGCCGGGCGAGACGCGGGCCAGAACTGGGCTGTATATGCCACCGGGCTCGGCGTACCGGCTACTGGGCTCCGGGAAGCCCTGCCACCACCGGTCCTCAGGGGAGGCCCTAGCCTGCTTGACCGCCCTCCTCGCCGCCTCCCTCACACCGGCCGGGTCCATCCCGGTAGTGTAGGAGAAGCCCACCCTCTTGCCCACAGCCACCCTTATCCCCACGCCCACGTCGTCGATGGCTTCGACAGCCTCTATAGCGTTGGTTCTTATGCTCACGCTATAGCCGCGAGACGAGCTTACATAGACCTCGGCCTCGGACGCGCCCTCCCTCATAGCCCAGCGGGCCGCCATTACCGCCAGCTCGGCCGGGGCTATGCGGCTGGACACCTCTCAGCACCCCTCCAGGGCCTGGTCTAGGAGACGCACGGCACGGGGTAAATGGGGAGGGCCAGGGGAGCCTACTCGCGGCCGCCCATGGTCATGCTGCGGACCCTCACATGGGGGCCGCCGTCGGAGACGTAGACTAGCTGGCCCTTGCCGCAGCGGCCATAGAAGAGGCCGAAGTCCTTGGCCACAGCGTCTATTCTTAGGAGGGTCTCCAGAGTGTTCCCGACTATGCTTAGGTTGCGGACGGGCGCCCCTATCTCCCCCTTGACTATCTCGAAGGCCTCCTCCACGCCCACCTGGAAGCTGCCGTCGATATTGGTCTGGCCCCCGCCCGTGGAGACTACATAGTAGCCGAAGTCTATGTCCTCGAAGAGCTCCTCCACGCTATGGTCGCCTGGGAGCATTACAGTGTTCCTCATCCTCACCAGGGGAGGGTATCGGAAGGACTCCGCGCGGGCATTGCCGGTCGGGTCCTCCCCCAGCATGGCAGCGTGTATCCTATCCGTCATTATCTGGCGGTGTATGCCCTTCTCCACTATCACCGCCTTAGCCGTGCGGACGCCCTCATCGTCGTAGCGGATGGTGCCGAACCCGTCGTCGATATCGGGGTCGTCCACTATGGTTACCGAGCTGGACGCCACCTGCTGGCCCTTCTTGCCCTGGAGCGCGCTGCCCGCCGCCACCAGGTCCGCCTCGGCCAGGTGTCCGAAGGCCTCGTGGACGAACACGCCGAGGGCCTCGGGGGCTATGACGACGGGGAAGCTGCCCGCCCGGGGCGTCTTAGCACGCAGCTGCCGCTGCAGCCTGCCAAGGAGCTCCTCTGCAACCTTCTCCTGCGGCGCCTTCTCCCAGAGAATATAGCCCTTTATAGTACCCTTGTTCACGTGGGCGGAGCCCCTGACCCCCGCCTCCTCGCCGAAGGCGGAGGCGTAGAGGTAGGCTAGCTCCCTGCGCTCGCCCAGCAGCCTCTCCTCTGTGCTAGCATAGTAGCGCTCCTCCACCCTCTCATGGTAGACGAGCGTCCTCGACTTGACGAAGCTCTTCTCGGCCACCAGCTTGTCCAGCTCAGTCACGTCCCTCAGCTTCACGTCTACGGGTACATCCTCTACGCTCCTCTTCACCGGGTGCTCGTGGAAGTCCTCGGCCGGGTCGAGGAGGAGGGGCTTGGGCTGCTTCCCGGGGGCGGCTCGGGCTAGGGAGTAGGCCTGCTCGAGGGCGCGGCGTAGAGAGTCCAGGTTGATCCTGGTGGCGAAGGCGAAGCCTATGGACCCGTTAACGTAGACCCTCACGGCCGCACCGTAGTCGGTGCCGGAGGAGACCGTGTAGACGCCGTTTCTAGCCTCTATCCTGGTGAACCTGGTGCGCTCGAGCCTTATCTCGGCGAACTCCGCCCCAAGCCTCGAGGCGTAGGATACTGCCGAGGATAGTAGGTCCATTACCTCGCTCACTTCGGCGGCACCCCGTGGCGTATCGGGGCGAAGAAGCCCTCGTAATAAAAAGGAGGGCCGGGCCCCGCCTGGCGGGGATGAAGGATGTGCAAGGGCTGGGGCGTGGTGAGGCCGCGGCGCAGCCAGCCTAATTAGGCACGAGGCTCCAAGCGTCCAATGGGGCAGTGCACGTACGGGGTGTGGCATCCTGGAGACTGGGGAGGCGCCGCGCCTGCCGCGTATAACCCGCGAGCTGCCCATAGCCGTCGAGGAGGAAGTACCCAGCCCCGAGGCCCCATGGGCAACGTACCTGCTGATAGCCTTGAACACGCTGGTCTACATTGTAACCTCGTGGCAAACCGGGTTCATGGCAAGCACTGAGTACTGGATAGTCAAGCTGGGCTTCGAGCCGGTCTACATGCTTCTAAACCCATACAGTGTCTACAAGATATTCACCGCCATGTTCACCCATGCTAACCTGCTGCACATATTCTTCAACATGTACTTCCTCTACCTCTTCGGGAGGGCTGTCGAGAGGGTCCTGGGCCACGCCCGCTACCTGGCCCTCTACCTCCTCAGCGGGGTTATGGCCGCGCTCTTCCACACCGTGTTCATGTTCATACAGGACCCGAACGGGCTGGCTGTACCCAGCGTTGGGGCCAGCGGCGCTATAAGCGGCGTGCTGGGAGCCTACATGATACTGTTCCCGGGCACTAGGCTCGCAGCCTGCTTCTTCCTCTTCATCTTCCCGGTGTGCTTCGAGCTGCTGGCAGCCTACTACCTCGTCTTCTGGTTCGCGCTGCAGGTGCTGGAGGGCTACTTCTCCTCTACGTCAACCGTGGCCTTCTTCGCCCATGCTGGTGGCTTCATAGCCGGGATGGCCCTGCTGCCGCTCCTCGCGGACCGGGCCAGGCTAGAGGCGATGAGGCTCTACGCGGGGGCGAGGAGGCTCTTCGGCGTAATAGTGTTCCTGCCCCAGTTCTACCGCCACCGGGGCCTCAACGCGCCCACGAAGGCTGTGCTCCTAACGCTCATCGGCATGCTGCTTGCCGGCTCTGCGGCCGCCCTAGCGTTCACGGGTAGCACTCCTATAGAGTTCGCCAGCTACTCGATAGCATGGAGGCCCGGCGGCGGCACGGTGCACCAGGATATAGCCTTCCTGGGGGTTGCCAAGGCGCGGGAGCTGGCCACGCCGCTTCTGGAGGCCACCCAGACGCTCCCAGCCCGTGTCCTCGTAAAGGCTCTCGAGTATAATGGGCTCCTCTACAACCCGAGGCTGGCTGGCAGCCACCTGGTGCTCGGCAGCGAGCAGCTGAGGAGCGTGAAGGTAGAGGTGCCGGTCTCGCCATTCCAGACTGTTAGCGTCCTGGTGAGACCCTTCTACTTTGAGGGCAGGTATAACCAGGCCGGCTTCCTTGAGAACAGCTACACCCAGGCCACAGTGATAGCGATGGGTGAGCTTGCCAGCGTGGAGGCCAGACTGATGCTAACCGCCCTGAAGAGCCCGAAGCCCTTGATCGAGTCTATGGCGCTGCTAGCCGTTCTGACGAGCCTGGCTAGCATGTACGTGGTGGCCTACAGGGACGAGGACTACGTTATAACGCCCGAGTAGCTCTTCCGGGGAGAAGTCTCCGGGGATGATGCGGGCCGTGAACCCCCACCCTTCCCCACCGGGGAGGGGATGGGGAGGTGTTTCAAGGCTGACCCCCTCCACCCTGCGGGTCCCCCGCAGTCTCCTCGAGCATGGCCTCTATCTCCCTGGCCAGCCTCGCCGCCCTAGCCGTGGCTTTCTCGACAGCATCTATCAGCGCCGACTTCATTCCCTTGCCCTCTATAATCTTTAGAGCCGTTATAGTGGTGCCCCCGGGCGTCGTTACCTCGTCACGCAGCTGGGCAGGGTGAACGGGCCTCGCGCGGAGGTACTCGGCCGTGCCTATGATGGACTCCAGCACCGCGTCGTAGGCCAGGTCCCGGGGGATCCCGACAGCCAGGGCGGCTAGGATCATCGAGTCTATGAACTCCGCTATTATCGCCGGCCCGGAGCCCGCCACGGCTGTCCAGGCGTCTATGAGCTGCTCGGGCAGCTCGTATACCCTGCCCATGCACGAGAGTATGCTCTTTACCAGCTCCTTGTACTGGGCCCCGGGAGGGGCCACTAACCCGGTGGCGCTCCTCTTCACCGCCGCGTTCAGGTTGGGCATGGCGCGGTAGACCTCTGCCCCGGGCAGGGTCTTCCTGAGGAGGCGGAGGGGGATGCCAGCCATTACGGATACCACAGGCTTCCCGGCCACGTGGCCCTCTATCTGCCGGGCGAGGGCCGGGTACTGGTAGGGCTTCACTGCTATGAACACTGCCGAGGCCTTTCTGACGGCGTAGGCGTTGTCGCTCGTGGCCTCGAAGCCCTGCATGCGGAGCCTCTCTATCCTCTCCCTGCTACGGGCCGTGGCTATGACGTGCATGCCGCAGCTGGAGAAGGAGGAGGCCATTATACTGCCTATCTTGCCCGCCCCGAGGACGGCTACAGTCAGGTCAGAGAGGCGGAACCTGCATCCCGCATGCACCGGGTGGCTGCCGGCCACCCGGGGGCTCAATATAAGGTGCTCGGGGCCCTCTCAGCCTCCGGGGCCCAGGAGGAGCCTAGCAGCGGCCTCTGCGGCCTTTATGTGGAGGCCGCAGACACGGGGCTCGGCCATACAGTCTATCTCCAGTACCACGCGCTTCAGGGCCTCGCTGTCCAGCATCCCGGCCTGGCTCCAGTCTATGGCGCCGGTGCCCGGGGGAGCGTGCTCGTCCCTCGTGCCGTCGTTGTCGTGGAGGTGTATGCATGCCATCATGTCGCCCAGGATCTCCGCCGCCCTGCCGGGGCTGTAGCCGTTGAGGTTCCCGTGGCCAGTGTCGTAGCACACCCTGAGCCTCGGGCTGGCCACGGAGCGTATGAGCGCCGCTAGCCGCTCCAGCCTGTTCCAGGGCCCGCTCCTGGAGGCGTTCTCTAGCGCCACGATGGAGAGGCCTTCGCGCTCGGAGTACTCGGCCAGCGCGGAGAATATCCTCTTGTTGAGCCACTCCACCCTATGGCTCCCCACGTGCTTGGCGGGCAGGGGGTGGAAGACTACCACCTCCACCCCGTAGCTGTAGGCCATGTCGAGCAGCAGCCTGGCCTCGGCCAGAGCCCGCTCAACCCCCTGGCCCAGGGGGAGGAGGAAGTAGTCCTCCCAGGGCGCGTGGAGGGTCACCGGGTCCGCGCCTAGCCTAGCCGCGGTGAGGAGGGCCCAGCGAAAGTGGCTGAGCACCGAGGGGTCGTCGACTCCGCTCCTCTCGAGGTTGGCGTAGTTCACGTCTATCCTCCTGAACCCCATGTCGTAGAGCCTCTCGACAGCCTCCGCTAAAGGCAGGCGGAGGGTGCGCGTAGACGCTATGAAGCCCGCCGCAGGCAAGAGAGCTCTGCACCATCCTATCCAGCGCGGCCGCAGCCCCCCTTAGGTCTGGGGGCTAGACGCTTGTCTTAACGACCCCCGTGTATGCGCCTATCCTGCTTGTCAGCCTCGCGAAGCGGGCCTTAGCCCACAGCTCCTTTATAGACGAGGCACCGGCGTAGCCCAGCCCCGCCCTGACACCCTCCACGAACTCCAGCACCACGCGGCGCAGGGGGCCGCGGTACTCTACAAGCCCCTCGATGCCCTCCTCTACACGCTTAGCAGCCCTCGAGTAGCGGTCGGCCGCGAACCTCCTCTCCAGCGCCCCGCGGCTAGCCATGCCCCGGTAGGGCTTGTAGAGGCTCCCACCTATCCTCAGCAGGGGCGCCGCCGCCTCATCGGTGCCGGCGAGCATGTACCCCGTCATGACGGCCGAGGCCCCGGCGGCGAGCGCCTTCACCGCGTCGCCGGGGCCGCGAATACCGCCGTCAGCTATTATCGGGACCTCCTCGAGCCCTAGCCCCATCTCGCGGAGGGCGCCGCGGGCCTGCATCACCGCAAAGAGCGTGGGGGCCGCTACCCCCGCCACCCCGCTCGTGGTGCAGATAGAGCCCCCGGCTATGCCCATCCGGAGCCCGTCAACCCTCTCCAGCCTCGTTATAGTGTCTATGACCCCCTCCCTGGTGCCCAGGTTGCCGGCCACAAAGTCCGATTCCAGGCTCTTTACTATCCTCCTCGCAGCCTCAAGCACGTTAACATTGTGGAAGTGCGCCACATCAGCCACCAGTATGTCGGCGAGCCCGTCGAGCGCCTCTATCCTCCTCGCGTCGAAGGGGGAGACCGCTGCCGCCGCACGGAGCCTGCCCTCCTCGTCCAGGGCGGGGCTGTAGACCGCCAGCGCCTCCTGCACCGTTATAGTGCCGAGAAACCTGCCTCCAAGGGTGACCGCCGCAGCGTCCCTCCTGCCGCGCTTAACCTCCTCCAGTGCCCTCGCCTCCTCGCCCACCTCGAAGACGGGGCCGGGCCGGGCCAGCTTCCCCACCGGCGTGCCGCAGCCGCATGACTCTAGATCCGAGAACTCGGCGTAGCCCTTCACCGCGCCCGACGAGTCGACGAGGGGGAGCTGGCGGAGGCCAAGGCTCCTCATGTACTCTCTCACCCTGCAGCACTCATCGGCCTCGCCAGCGGCCGCGCTCGAGAGCTCCACGAGAGGGTGCTTCTTCACCATCTCGACGTGGCGGCGCTGCTCCTCCACCGGCATGTTCCTGTGTATAACGCCCACGCCGCCGAGCAGGGCGAGGGCTGCGGCGAGCCTCCACTCGCTCACAGTATCCATGGGTGCCGAGAGGAGGGGTATCCTCACCTGGACCCTGCGCGACGCCTTGCTCGAGAGGTCCACCTGCCAGGGCTCTACGGGGCTAAGCCCGGGCAGGACGACGACGTCGTCGAAGCTGAGGGCCTCGTCCACCACACGGCTCTGCGCCAACAGCCCTGCCCCATGTAGCCCCGGGGGCTCCAGGGAGTCGGGGCTAATAATATCCGGGTGGCGGGTGGCGCCGCTCCACCCCCGGGGGCGTGCCCTGGAGAAGGGGGACCGCATACTAGTAGTCGGGTTCGGCGGCCAGTATATGCACCTCATAGCCCGGAGGCTGCGCGAGCAGGGCTTCTACGCCGAGATAGTGCCCCACAGCGCTATCCGGAAGGAGGAGCTGGAGGACCCTAGGGTAAAGGCTATAGTGCTCTCCGGCGGCCCGCCGAGCGTCCACGTCCCCGGCGCACCGAGGATCCCCGACTGGGTCCTGGACCTCGGCAAGCCCGTGCTAGGCATCTGCTACGGCTTCCAGCTTCTAGCCGCCATGCTGGGGGGCAGGGTCGAGACAGGCTGCGGCGAGTACGGCCGCACCATTGTGAGGGTTCTGGACCCCGGTGACCCCCTCTTCAGGGGCTGGGGGAGCGAGGAGCAGGCCTGGATGAGCCACGGCGACTGCGTCCGCGAGCCCCCGCCGGGCTCCAGGCTGCTAGCGGTGAGCGAGAACGGCTACGTGGCCGCCTTCCGGGCCGAGCGGCAGGGCGTGCCGATCTACGGCGTCCAGTTCCACCCCGAGGTCTCCCACACGCCGAAGGGGAGGCTGCTGCTCGCCAACTTCGCTAGGCTGGCGGGCGCCGAGGCCTGGTGGCGGCCGGAGAACCTTGTGGACTCTATAGTGAGAGAGCTGCGGGAGAGAATCCGCGAGGGCAGAGTGCTGGTCGCCGTCAGCGGGGGCGTAGACTCCACCGTCACGGCTGTGCTGCTGAGGCGCGCTATAGGGGACCGGCTCCTCGCGGTCCTCGTAGACCACGGGTTCTTCAGGGAGGGGGAGGTCGAGGAGACCCTTAGGATGTTGAGGAAGGCCGGGGTTGAGCCGCTGCTCGTCGACGCCAGGAGGGAGTTCATGGAGGCGGTTAGAGGGGTCAGGGACCCGGAGGAGAAGAGGCGGAGGATAGGAGAGACCTTCGCCAGGGTGTTCAAGAGGATAGTCGAGGAGAACCCTGATATAAGGTACCTGGCCCAGGGCACCCTCTACCCGGACGTCATAGAGTCGGGCGCCGCGCCGGGCGCGGACAGGATCAAGAGCCACCATAACGTGGGCGGGCTCCCTAGCTGGCTCGGCCTAGAGGTGGTGGAGCCCCTCCGCGAGTTCTACAAGGACGAGGTGAGGAGGCTAGCCCTGGCCCTGGGGCTGCCCCGGGAGCTTGCGTACCGCCACCCCTTCCCTGGGCCCGGGCTGGCGGTCAGGGTTATAGGCGAGGTTACAGAGGAGAAGCTCGAGATAGCCCGCAGGGCCTCCCGGATAGTCGAGGAGGAGCTGAAGAAGGCGGGGCTCTACGAGAAGGTCTGGCAAGCCTTCGCCGTCGTGGGGGATGACCGCTGGGTCGGGGTGAAGGGCGACCGCCGCGAGGAGGGCCATATAGTGATAGTGCGTGTCGTGGAGAGCGAGGACGGCATGACGGCTGACTGGACGAGGCTGCCCTACGATGTGCTGGACAGTATATCAAGGAGGATAACCTCTGAGGTGCCCGGCGTAACAATGGTGGCCTACGCCGTCACAACGAAGCCGCCGGCAACGATAGAGCCGCAGTAGAGGAGCATGGAGGCCTTGGCGACGGCTAACCCCGCGATAGTCTGGAGAGGCGAGCCGATGCGGGAGGAGAGGCTGCCGCCCCTCGTGCCTAGGGGCTGGGTGCTGCTACGCGTCGAGTACGCTCGCTGGTGCCCCCTCGACTCCCTGGCCGCGGCCGGCGCCATGCCACTCGAGAACGGCACGGTGCTCGGCTGCTCCGGGGTGGGCATTGTGCTCGAGGCCGGGGTCGACGCGGACACGGGCCTGGCCGGCAGGCGGGTGGCGCCGGCAAGGCTCAGCGCTGACCACCTCCCACCGTTCACTGGCGACGGGTTCCTAGCGGCCTACACCGCCGCGCCCTCCAGTGTCCTAGCCGAGGTGCAGGGGCCCGACCCCATCTACACCTTCCTCCCCGAGGCCTCCCTGGCCTGCGAGGCCGCAAGAGAGGCCATGGACTCCCACCGGGTGCTTATAGCGGGGGCAGGGCCCTTCGGGCTCCTAGCCGCGCTCGCCATCTGGGAGGAGGGTGGGCACGTGGTAGTATACGCCGGTAGGAGGGAGGCGAGGGAGGCCGCGCGGAGCCTGGGACTTGAGGCCGTGGAGAAGCCCCAATCCAGGGTGGACACTGTAGTAGCGGCCACGGCGAGCCTCTATACTCTTGAGAAGCTTATCGAGGCCACGGTGCCTGGGAAGCTGCTCCTCCACCCCCTGTACACGCAGCAGGCGTGGCCGGGCTGCAGGAGGTGCAGGAGGCTGGAGGCCGTGGTGCTGGAGGGGGGAGCCCCGGGCTGCGCTAGAAGGCTGCTGGAGAAGGCGAGGCGGCTGATAGAGAGCAATATAGGGGTTGTGGAGGGGCTTGAGCCCCCGCCCCTCGCCGGGGGCCCGCTCCTCGGCTACGTGTACCGGCTTGGACGAGAAGCCTAGGCTCCCACCATCTCCCTTACAGCCTCTGCTAGGCGGCGCACACCCTCCCTTATCTCCTCCACGCTGGGGTAGCTGAAGTTCAGCCTCATGGTGTTCTCGCCGCCGCCGTTGGGGTAGAACGCGTCCCCCGGCACGAATACCACGCCCTTCTCGACAGCCTTCTCGAGCAGCCTACGGCTGTTGATGCTCTCCGGCAGCCATACCCAGACGAAGAGCCCGCCTATGGGTCTTGTCCACCTAGCCCCCTCCGGCATGTACTCTTCCAGGGCCTCCAGCATGGCGTCCCGCTTCTCCCTGTACAGCTTCTTTATGAACGGTATATGCTTGTCTATCACGCCGCGGTTCATAGCCTCCGCCGCTATGAACTGGCTCAGGCTCGGGGTGTGGAGGTCTATGCTCTGCTTCACTAGCTCCATCTTGGCTATCACGGGCTCCGGGCCTATGGCCCAGCCGAGCCTCAGGCCGGGGGCGAGGATCTTGCTGACAGTGCTCATATATATGACCCTGCCGCTCTTGTCCAGCGTCTTGAGCGGCTTTACATCCCTCTCCTCGAAGGCTATGAAGCTGTAGGGGTCGTCCTCCACCACGAGGAGGTCGTACTCCTCGGCGAGCTCCAGCAGGTGGCGGCGCCTATCCATGGGCAGAGTGGTCCCGGCGGGATTGTGGCAGGTGGGCACAGTATAGATCAACTTAATCCTGAGCCTCTCGCTCCTAGCCCTCCTAAGCACCTCCTCCAGCTTGTCAGTCCGCATCCCCTCCTCGTCTATCGGCACAGTGAGGAACCTGGCGCCGGTGACCCGGAAGGCCTGGAGCATGCCCAGGTAGGTAGGCTCCTCCGTCACCACGTAGTCGCCGGGATCCAGCAGGGCCTGGCCGACGAGGTAGAGGGCCTGCTGGCTGCCCACCGTGGCTATTATACCGTCGGAGTCGCTCACCGCAACCCCGTGCCGCTCGGAGAACTTCCTCACCGCCTCGAGGAAGTGGGAGACACCCCTGGTCGGGCTGTACTGGAGCGCCTTCTCGCCATACCTCTCCACAACCTCGGAGGCTATACGGGCTATCTCGTCGCGGGGGAAGCTCCTGGGGTCCGGCAGGCCGCCCGCAAGGCTTATCACGCCGCCCTTCTCGACCACCTTGAGCAGCTCACGTATATCGGACGCCCTAGCCTCCCTCGCGTAGGAGGAGTAGAACTTCGAGTAGTCCACCATCATAAGGCACCCCGTTCACCGGCCCCCACGGCTATTCTTAAACACTACCCGCTGCGCAGCCCTTCGGCGCCAAAGGTTATCACGTGATACCCGCCCAGCCACGCCACGAGGACCCGCTATGCCGGATGGCCTCGAGGAAGTGCTTGAGAACGTGAGGCTGGTGCTGGAGGCTGTCTCCAAGGGCGAGTACTGCTGCCTCCGCTTCGGCCTCCCCTATGTCACCCCCGGGCTCCTGGCCAGCCAGGCCCTCTGCGAGAAGAGGCTGGAGTACGAGCTGCTCGGGGAGCAGGAGCCGGGCGCGAAGAGGGCGAGCGAGGCCCGCAAGCTCGTCGAGGTGCTCCTCGAGGCGAGGCGCCGCATACCCCCGGGAGCGGGCTCCTTCACCCTCTCCATACCCGTGGCCGCTGTGGTTGAGGGGGTGCCGGTGATAGGCAGGCCCCACGCAGTCCACGTGAGGAATGGCAGAGTGGCGGCTGTGGTCGTGGGGAAGATCTCTGGGAGGCCAGGCAGGCTCTATCCAAGCGACAAGGTGAGGCTCTACGCCTACGCCCTCACCCTGGAGCGCGCAGGGTTCCCGATGAGCAGTGGCACCAGGCTCGTGCTCGCAGCCGCCCGCGACAATCGGAGCCTGATCGCACTGCTCTCCGGGCTCGACCTATCCAGGGTGAGGCCCGTGGCTGGCGACGGGGCTGCACTCCATGTGCTGGCCCACGACCCGGACCTGGAGCTGGAGATGCTTGCACCCCTATTGGCGTACTGGAGGGGAGAGAGGCAAGCTGCAGTAAGGAGGGGGCGTTGGTGCGCCTCCTGCCCCTTCCGCGAGAGATGCGGCTAGTAGGGTCTGCCCAGCATCTTCAACGCGTTGTCAAGCACCTTGTTGAACAGGGAGGCGTAGAGCGCTGAGTGGAGCCCGAAGGTTATAAGGTTGAGCATTATGTCTAGAGGCGTAGCATTAACCCTGCCCTTCAAGCCGTCGCAGCGGCTGAGCAGGTACAGCGTGTAGTATATCGGGACCACGTAGCCCAGCGGGGCGGCACCGACTGCAAACACGAGGCCGGAGGGCTTCGCAAGCCCACAGGCCTCGGAGATGCTTAGAGCGAGCCTATACAACTGGTAGACCCCCGAGGCCACCACGGGGAGGCTGGAGAGGTAGAGTGCAGCAAACACATCCTCTACAAGGCCGGTGCGCGCCCCCATGTTGAGGAGCAGTAGGGGCACAAGGCTGGAGAGGGACGCCAGGACCCCCGCGAGCGTTATACCGCCCCTAGGAGCCTCGGAGACTATCATCCTCTTAGCCCGGTATGGTATCTCCCCAGTCTCGCCCATGGCCCAGCCACACCAGTACGGGCAGCGCTGGACTACACACCTTTAAGGCATAAAACGCTCTTACCGGCCCTCCTACCACCGGACGGCGGTGTGGTGCGCCTGCGACGACGATACCGCAGCCCCACACTGAGCGGGGCTGCGGGATGCTGATGAAGAGCCGTGCCGAAGCCGTCCAGCCACTCTAGGGCCCACCCACAGCCTCCTCCAACACGCCCCGCCTAGTTATGCGGAGCACCTTGTTGTGGTAGATCACTATCCCCTTGTCGGTTATCTCGAAGGGGTGCCTCCTCATACTATGCTTGGTGCCCCTCATCTTCCATACTATGAGGCTGCGCTTTAGCTCGCCCTCGATCTCGTCAAGGTCTAGCCTTATGATGCCATCAGCCGCGTGCTCGACGCCGGGGCCGCCGAAGCCCCTCTCGGTGACGGACACCTGGCTCACCAGGAAGCTCGTCGTGCCGAGCCCGCTTAGCACCCTCTTCAGCATCATCACCACGCTGCGCGCCACACTGGGCTTGGTGAGGTAGAGTGTGGACACGGAGTCTATAGCCACCCGCTGGGCTCCGGTATCCCTTATGGCCTCCTTAAGCACGTCTATCAGAAGCCCCACGTCGCTGGGGTCGCGTACGACGTAGCGCTCCCTCTTAGCAGCCTCTCCTATCCCGCCGGTGAAGGCATCTACAATGGCGAAGACTCCCTCCTTCTCGTAGGGCCTCACATCCCAGCCGAACTGGCTCATGTTTATCCTTATCTGGACGGGGTGCTCCTCGAGCGCGACATATACCCCGGGCTCCCCCATCTGGAGCCCGTTCCAGAGGTACTGCTGGCTCATGATGGTCTTGCCGGTGCCCGGGCCTCCGCTGAGGAGGACAACGTTCCTCCGGGGTATGCCGCCGTAGAGTATCTCGTCAAGCCCGGGTATACCCGTCTTAACACGCTCAGCCATGGCCGGGTTCACCCGTTCCGGGGAGTTACTAGGGGTATATGGCTAGGTTAAAATGATATCCATAAAGAGAATCGCCATAGCACCTCTGGGGGCCGCTAGACCCTTTATCGAGAATCCTTGTAGAGGCCCGTGGAGGGGCCGGGGTTTTGGCCAAGCAGGCCAGGGAGAAGATTACAGCATGGCTTACCGACGCTGGGCTCGTGGTGGCGCCCCTCAACGCCCCGATGCCCTCGAACGCCGAGTGGGGCCTCCTGGTTGCAACGCCTCCTCCTCTCCAGGTCAAGCTGCGCGTCATAGGGCTGAAGAATGGCGACGTGATCCTCAGCATTGGTGTCAACTTCTCGGAGCAGCATAGGGAGGAGGTTAGGAAGATGCCGGTTGAGGAGCGTGTGAGGTTTACCGCCCAGCTGCTTGAAAGGCTAATAGCGGTGTGCCCATACTGCCGCGTGGCGCTCAATGGTAGTATAGACTCTCCGGAGGCTATTGTAGCCGAGGTGCTCTTATCCGGGGACGAGGTCTCCAGGCAGAGGATTATGGACGATGTGGCCAGGCTTGTCAACCTGTTCCTCATGGTTAACGCTGTACTCTGGGAGAGGTTCCCGGGCACCGTGGCTGGCAAGGAGCCGCAGAGCCAGTCCTTCATATAGGCTCCAGGCTTGCGGGTGACGGGGCCAAGCAGCTATAGGCCCCATCCCGCCGCCATAGACCCCCGCCTCTCCCTCCAGGCCCTAGAGGACTGGAGGCTCCCCGGCTCTCCTCTACGCCGAGGCCCGGGGGAGTGCTGGTCGGAGGCCCCGAGGCATGGAGGCTGCTGGGGCTGCAGTACTGCTAGGGCTACTGCTGCTCGCAGCCAAGGCTAGCGAGGAGGCTGCAGAGCGGCTAGGGCTACCCGGGTTTGCGGGCTCTGTGCTAGCGGGGCTTATCCTGAGCAGGGCTGTGACGGGGCTGGTTTCGCCGAGCGATCTGGGCCAGGCGTCTCTCCTCTTCATGCTCGGTATAAACTTCACGCTCTTCCTGGCGGGCGTGGAGGAGCTCTCGAACCCCTCGCTGCTCCGTCCAAGAGTGAGAGAAGTTCTCGTGTCCCTGCTGCTCCTCTCGCTATCGATTGCCTCCGTTCTCCCGCTTCTCCACGTGATAGCCTCGATGCCTCTCCGAGTAGAGCTGGCCTTGGCTATAGTAATGGCTATGGTAAGCGCCGGGCCTTTGATGAAGATACTGCTCTCCAAGGGGACGCTCAGGGAGCAGGATGTAGCTGCTATGAGGATCGCGCTGATAGCAGAGGTGGCTGGGCTGACGCTCTTCAACACTGTGGCCCAGGGGCTGAGCGTCGACAAGCTTGTGGAGTCCGCAGCGTTCATCATATTGATCTACCTGTTCGGGAGGCACTACCTGGACAAGTTCATGCTGTTCATAGAGAGGCACATGGCTGTCAGGGAGGCGCCCTTCGCTATAGTGGTCTCGCTCGTTATAATGGCTGGCTATATAGCCGAGGTGCTGGGCTTTAATGCCGCCGTGACCGCCCTGCTGCTCGGCGTCTCGCTCTCCGAGTATATGGAGCTACGCCCGCTCTACCTGGAGCGCGTGAGGGCGTTCACCTACGGGTTCCTCGAGCCGCTATTCTTCATAGGCATAGGCGTTAACGCTGCTAGGCCCGGCCTTCCCACACTGCTCCTCTCGCTAGCCCTCCTAGCGGCCTCCTCGGCGCCTAAGATAGCGGTAGCCATGCTCGAGGGGTTCCGGGGGAGGGAGAGCCTCCTCTACCTGGCTAAGGGCGGGGTTGACGCCGCGCTGCTCCTCACACTCCTCCAGGACGGGCTGCTGGGCTATGACGCCTACACTGCAGCGCTTATGGCTATAGTGGCGTCTACCATACTCTCCTCGTTGTCGCTCCGCGTGACCGAGCGCCGGCCGGATATACTGCGGCTGAGGCTACGCGACGTAGACCTCCAAATGAACGTTATCCATGCCGACGAGACGGCTGAGTACGCGGCCCGGGTCGTCTCGGAGAAGGGGGCCGTTGTAGTAGTGGACGAGCACATGAGGCCTGCAGGCTACGTGGTTGCAGAGGATCTTGTAGGGGTTGATCCGCAGCTGCTCCGGCGCCTGCCCGTGCGCTTCTTCACGCGCACCGAGGTGCCTATAGTTACCGCCGACACAAGGCTTGTAGAGATACTCTCAAACGCGGCCCTGCTCCACGAGCCTATAATAGCCGTGGTCAACGAGAAGGGGGAGGTGGTGGGCACTATAACGGTTAGGACGCTGCTCTCACTACTCATAGGCCAGAAGGAGGGGGCGGCCTCGCAGCGGCGTGGGAGGGGCTCGGAAGCGCCGGCCCCACAACATCCTCGGGGAGGGCGGGACGCTCCCCCGAGTTCTAGGTAGCACTGCGAGCTGCGATAGGGTCCCTCGTCACCGCCCCTCCCCCTAGGGGGTTCAGGCCCGAGGACCCGGGAAGCCTCTTACGAGTAATCCCGGGGCCAGCGTCCCCGCCGGGATAGGGGTTAATGGGGCTCGGCGAAACCCTGACCAGTCATGGCCGCTGGAAGGGCGGCTCCTACTTGCCGGGTAGTCCTCACAGCCCCCGGGTGCTGGCCGCGCCGCTGGCCCTAATACCCCTGGGCGCTGGAGGCCTCTATCTTCCGTAGCTGCCTCTTGTACATCTCGTAGAGCTCCTTAGCTGTGGTCGCGTCCTCGGGGCCCTTGTCGGGCCTCCAGCGTATGAACCTCGGGAACCTTATCGATATGCCGGCCCCCTTCCTCACC
Organism: Pyrodictium brockii; assembly: GCF_055379715.1. Lineage (NCBI taxonomy): Archaea > Thermoproteati > Thermoproteota > Thermoprotei > Desulfurococcales > Pyrodictiaceae > Pyrodictium > Pyrodictium brockii. Next base: position 403,790 of record NZ_AP042401.1, on the reverse strand, counting down.
CATCCATAGCAGCAGGTGTGTATCGGGCTGAGAGTCAGCTCAGCGCCTATGATCTCGGCCACAAGCGCCGGCTCAACCCATACGTCGGGCTTCAGCTGGCTGTCAACACGGGCCGGCTTGCGGTCACGTATGTAGGGCTTCAGTATGTCGCCGAGCTTGTCCAGGTCCTCGTCGGTGAAACCGCTGCCAACCTTACAGACGCTCTTGAACGTGTCCGTGTCGGGGTCGTAGGCCGCCATGAGCAGGGCGCCGAACTTGCCGCCGCGCCTGCCCTTGCCGTAGAACGCGCCTATAACCACTAGGTCCACGGTGTCGCTCATTTCTGACTTGTAGTCGCGCTTGTATTTTATCCAGAGCCAGCCTCTGGAGCCGGCCTGGTAGATGCTGCGCTCGTGCATGGCCTTCGCCATGACGCCTTCGGCGCCGTTCTCTATGGCCTCGAGGAAGAACTTCTCCAGCTCCTCGGGGCTGCTTGTCACTATCCCCTTGGCTAGCTGCCACGTGTCGCTGGGCTCTATTATCTTCTCGAGGATCTCGTGCCTAGCGGGCAGGGGTTTTACGGTTAGATCCTCGCCGTCCACGTATATGGTGTCGAATAGGAATACTGCGACGGGTATCTCGGAGAGCACCACGTGTATGTCGTGCTTACGCCTCCTATGCATGAGGACCTGGAAGGGCCGCAGCTCCCCGGTCTCCGGGTCTATTGCTACTATCTCGCCCTCTACTATAGCCTCGCTGGCCTTTATCCCCTTCCTGGCCATCTCTACTACGTCTGGGTACATGTAGGTTATGTTCTCGAGCCTACGGGAGAATATCCATATCTTTTCTCCCTTCTTGTGTATCTGCGCCCGCTCACCGTCATACTTGTACTCGACCAGCGCCCTCCCGCCGAGCTTGCGGAGTATCTCCGCCGGGTCGTTCAGCCTCTCCGCCAGCATGGGGCGTACGGGTATACCTACCTCCGGCTTCACATGCTTCAGCTCCTCTATGCCCTTGGTGGCCAGTATCTTAGCTATCATGCCGAGGTCCGCGCGGAGGTTGTAAGCCCTCTCCACTATACTCCTCATCGAGGCGCTGCCTGCGTAGACAGCGGCTAGGGCGTCCATGATAGTAGCGTCGCCGACTCCGAGCCTCAGCTTGCCCTCCACGAACCTGGCTATGTACTTGGCCTCCTTGGGGGAGGCCTCTGCCAGGAGGCCGGCGAGAAGCTTCAGCTTTATCTCGCGGCTCCCCTCGCCCTGTGCCATGGCTATTTTGGCCAGCGTATCGTACACCTTCTCAACCGTCAGCCCCGTCTGCTGCCCACCTGGGGCCTTCATGAAGGCTAGGAGGCCCACCGCCTGCGTCTTCTTAGCCTTCTCAGCCTTCACCTTCTCTATGGCGCGGCCTATGTCCCCGAGCTTCTTAGCCAGCTGCTCCAGCTGGGGCTCGGATACGTGGAGCGCTATAGATGCAGCCTTTATCAGCAGCTTCTCCCCCACGCCCAGCTCGGGGAGCCCCTTCCAGTCCGGCCACAGCTTACCCTGGAGGAAGTAGACCACTTTATCCACAACATCTGGCGGCGTCTTCTTGAACAGCTCTACCAGGTAGAGGAGCATCTGGGTACGCGCTGTAACCCTCTCAAGCTTCTCAAAGGTATCAGCGAGTATGGAGAACGGCATGGGCATGACTCGCGTTACCCTTACCGTAGTATAGCAAAGGAGCCTGCCCCCTTATAACGTGCCGGGGGCGAGGGCCAGGGCTAGCGCCTAGAGAGCCGGTGCATATAGACCCTCTCAACAGGCTCGGGGGCCCGGAGCGGCTTCTCCTCGGGATCCCTCCCCTCAACAGCCTCCACGATACGGCGGTATAGGCGGTAGACATCGCTGTAGGAGAGGCCACCGCAGGCGCTGCTGCAGCAGGTTATCCTAACGTTGCCCGCCTCATAGCGGTCGCCGGCCTCGCCGCTGCTATGGACGACTACTAGCTCGACACGGTCTGGCCTCAGGCCCAGGCTCTCCAGGCTCCGGGCGAGCTCGGGGGCCTCGAGGTAGATCAGCTCCACAGGCGCGTCGGGGGCCTGGAGCCTCCCGGCCACACGGTAGCCCGGGGGTATGCCGTCGAGCTTCCTGTACACGTCTATAGAGAGTACCGTACAGCCCCCGGCACGCACGACCAGCACGCGTCGGAAGTTCTCGTACCAGTACTCCGTTACCCCTCTCCAGGCCTCCACTATGCTTGGATGCTCAGCCGCCGGGGGGACAGGCATACGCGTCCACCGTGCCCTGGAGCGCAGCCGGGGTGGGCGCGGGAGAAAGAGGGGCCGCGGGGCCGGGGCTGTAGCCCAAGCATCTAGGCGGTAGGGGCTAGCGGCGTTTCTGCGCTATCCAGGGGGTTATGGGCTGCAGCTCGCGGCCGCAGAACGGGCAGCGGTAGTGGAGCCTCTTGGCATCGGCCGCGCAGAAGTAGGCCCCATAGCGGTCACGGCAGTGGGGGCAGACGTATACTATGTCGAGCGTTATATCGAGCTTCTTGGCGCATATCCTACACTTTACCTCGACCCAGCCCCGGTGGCCGACCGCGTTTATCCCCTTGAGCCCTGCCGTGGACAACTCTCCACCGCACCCCCAGGGGCCCGGACGGCGGCAAGGACCGAAATTAATACTGTGCTGCCACCCTGGGAGGAGGGGCGGTGAGGAGAGCGCTCTTCGCCGACGGGCTGCTGGGGAGAACGGGCTGGGATTGCCGAGCCCCTCTACAGCGCCTCAGAGATCCTCGCAAGCTGTACGCGGGCCATGCCACGGCCCGGGTCGAGGTCGACCAGAGCGTACCTTCCAGCCTCTAGGGGCCCGGGGTTAACCACGGGCACGCCCTCGACGCAGGCTGAGCCCCAGGCTTCGTGTATGTGGCCGGTAGCCACCAGCAGCGGCTTGACCTCGGCTATGAAGCTCCGGAGGCTGGGGCTGCCGACGTACTCTCCCCCGCGCACCCTGTCAAGCCCGCTCATGTAGGGCGGGGTGTGGGATACCAGCACGAGTCTATCCTCATAACCCTTCACAATGCTTCTCAGCTGCTGCAGCATCCTAGCAAACTCCTCCTCGCTATACTCAAAGGGGGTGCCGAAGGGGGTTGCCACGGAGCCGCCTACGCCGGCGAATACGAGCCCCGCCATGCTGACGGCCTTAAGGTGGATGCACTCCGCGTTCTCCACGCGTATCCCCGGCGACTCCGGGCTGTCGCAGTTGCCGGGAACCCAGACAACCGGGGACTGGGCCGCGAGCACTGAGAGCACCTCGCGGGCCTCCTCGATGGAGCCGCACCGGGCTATATCCCCCGCTACTACTGTCACGTCTCTCCTGATCCTGGCCAGGCGCCTAGCCTTCTCGACGGCCCCGTGTATATCCGATACTATGAGCAGTCTGACCAACCCGGCAGGCCACCTCCCGGGGGCTCCAGGCCCCCTGGGGGTGGTTGTAGTCTCGCCGGCGCACTACGCGCTCAGATGAGAACAGATAAGATCTACTCCTTGTAGGCAAGCCCTTGGCACGCACCTTCCCTCCTGGGGCCCTGGACCCGTGGAGGCGCTGCGACGTGGCGTGGCGCAACATAATGGCATCAATACTGGAGGCGGCGCTGGATCACATTGAGGCATCGTGCACCAGCGGGGAGGCCGACGCAGCCCGGTGCGCCAAGGCGCTAGTGGCTGCAGCAGACGCGCTTTACACCCCGCTGAAGCCCATAGACTCGGGCCTGGGAGAGGCTAGGAGGATAGCTACAAGCTTCGCCAGCCTGGTGGCCAACGTCTTCATATACAATGCGGCGAGCAACAAGGGAGAGGAGTTCATAAAGTCTGTAATGCAGGAGCTCAAAGAAACCATTAAATCCGATGAGCCGCTTGAAGAGGCCAAATCTATACTCGAGAAGGTCTCAGCAGCCATGCAGCCAGCTAGGCTCGACGACTCCCGCGAGGCTGTCTTCAACGAGGTTAGAGATTACCTGGAGCCGCCGCAGCCCGCCATACCCCGGAGGCGGAGGAGGCAGCCCAGGAGGCCAGACCCTCTCCAGAACATAAGGCGGCTCATACGGGAGCTGGGGCGCCGCGACCCGCTGCTTGCCAAGCAGGTAGCCAGGATTCTGAAGGCACGCGGCCTACCCGTCTAAGCCCCCCGGGCGAGAGGAGCGTGGTTTCTTGCCCCTTAGCTCCTGGAGCCCTGCTCCCCAGCCGGCTCCCGGTCTACAGCTAGCAGGTCATGGATGACGCTCCCTATGGCTATGAGTGCGGCGGCCGCAGCGTACTCTGTCGACAGCGTTATACCGGGAGCAACATCGAGCACGAGGTCGGCGAACCGGTAGACGCCCTCGGGTATGCCCTCCCTGGAGCCGAAGAGCAGGTTCACCCTCCTCCCCTTCCTGACCAGCTCTAGTATGTCCCTGGCCCTCTTGGAAATCGGGTCTCCCTCGGGCTCGAATACTATCACCGGCTCGTCATAGCGGCTGCGGACGAGCTGGTAGAGGTCCTGCACGTAAACCGGGACCCGGTGCACGTCCCTCCCGTAGCTCTTCCTCTGCACCTGGTACCTAGACTCTATGCCCTCAAACACGCCATCCAGGAAGGTTTTAAGCTGGAGCGCGTCCACCAGGCCTATCGGGGAGACGACCAGCTCTCCTACCTCGAAGTTCTGGACCTCCCTCCCTACCCTGACACCCATGGTGCGGCACGCGTCCAGGGGGCCGAGGTAGGGCATCTGGACTACCGAGAGGCGGCGGAAGAGCTTGTAGAGCGGGTACTTGCCGGGCCTCATCTTCCGCCATTCACGGGAGCCTGGGTAGAAGGCTATGAGGGCAAGGTCCTGGATGATCTCAACCGCTACAACCTTGTCGGGGTAGCGGAGGTTCACCTGCGCCCCGGTTGCCCGCCTCACAGCGTCGCCCACGACAACGTTCACATCTATGCTCGTGAAGCCATGTCTCCCGCGCCGGACGGTGCGCACTGCGAAGGTCTCACTGCTTGATATGAACCTGGGGGCTAACTCGGCAGCTATCTCAGCGATCTTCCTGGGGTCCGCCTCTGTGCAGGCCTCCGCGACGACAACCTTCTCTGCCTCGGGCACCCTCTCCTCTATCTCCTTGGCCACCTCATACTTGTCCCTAGAGGGCTCAACTAGTACTAGGCCGCGGAAGCCGCGGGGAGAAGGCTCGACACGAGCGCCGGGGTCTATCTCCTTTACGTAGCTCGCAGCCACCTTCTCCATCCCCAGCACTGTCTTCATGAGGACGAGGTTACACTTGGAGCCCTGCATCCTATGGAGACCCTCCACCCCCCAGGCCCAGCGCCCGTTCCCCGGGACGACGGTCTAAGCTTGTTCCGCTCCCTCTAGCTGTGGCAAAGGCCCAGAGAGGCGGCCAGAGCTATGGCTAGTGCACTGGAGGTACAGGGGAGAATGTTGCACCGAGCCGGGCTGGCAGAGGGTAAAAACAATGCGCTATTCCGGGCTTCTAGCGTATCTCGTACATTAGGGGCGACACCACTACCGCGGGCTGCGGCTTCCCGTCAGGGCCGGGCACGGTAAGCAGCTTGGACTTGTATATCTCGACTTTGCGTAGCGGGTAGATCTTCTTGGCCGCCTCGAATACCTCGTTGGCTAGCTGCCCGAACAGCATTGCCTTTATCAGCCCGTCTAGAGTCATCTCGGCGGAGCGCTTGACTATTATGTCTCCCATCACCTTCCTTATAGCCCTCTTCTGGCTGGTCTTACACCTATAGGTCGTGAGGACCACGCCGGTTATCCTAAGCCCGTAGCCGTCCTTAGTGGTCACATTGTATATGCCCTGCACCTTACTGCTCTTCCTGCGTATGAGGCTCTTCATGTAGTCGCGGGCCAGCTCGTGCCCCTTGAACCTCGTGAAGGCCTTGAGGTTCTCCTCATCCACGTCGATTATCTGGAGGTAGAGGTGAACATGGATCAGCGAGAAGTCGCCGGTTATGTCGTAGAGCGTGGTCTCCATCACCCTGCCTATGAGCTTGCGCGGGTCGTCGGCGGGGGTCGTGCCTAGGGTGACGCTACCGAACACCTGGGGCGCCACTACCTCGTACCACTTCTTGAGGCGCCACTTATCCCTCGTTCTAGCAGGCCTGCGGCTCATTACCTGCTGCCCCGGGTACCGCCGTGGCCTGCCCCGGGCTGCTTTAAAGTCTTAGTAGTCTCCTCTATGGCCTTCAGCAGCGAGTATAGGTACTCTAGTATCTCGTCCACAGTGTTGCGTAGAGATCCAAGCCTCCTAGGATCCCCGGCCTCTACAGCCAGCTCCAGGACCAGGTCTCCGTCCTCCACACGCTCAGAAATCCTCATCCATCGAGGCGCTGTGGCGTCGTCGGGCCGTATAGCGGCCTGGAGCGCTCTAGCAGCCTCCTCGCCAAGCCCCTCTATGCGCAGGAGGATCTCCACCTTCAGGGCCCTACTGGCATCCGAGCCTGATCTCGCCAAGCAGCTCCCCCTCCCGATAGCGTAGACACTTGGAGTCGATAGCCTCTCTCACAGCCCCCAGCCCCTGGCTGTAGAGGAGGCTCTCCATGGATACGAGGGCTGTGGAGCCATCCAGCTGGTAGCCGGCCACCTCCTGGCCCCGGATCACCCCCAGTTTGCGGAGTATACGCTCCACTGGGAGCAGCGGGGCGTCCCCAACCCTCTCGAGGAGGGCTACTGTGAAGGGGCCGCTCCTCTTCAGTGGGGGCCTCTTTCTGGAGAGGTTGGCCTCCACGGCATCTACTATGGAGGGTATACTCTCGTGGTAGGTGTAGTAGGCTGCAGCCGCAACTAGGTCCTCCGCCACGCCTAGGGAGGCTAGTGCGGCTGCCCCGTGCTTCTCGCCGTAGACCGCTAGGGCTATAGCCGCCTCGCGCAGGTCCTGCAGGGGGGCGGGACGGCTGTAGTGGGTTATCCCTATCAGCTCCGAGGGCCTGCGCGGCACGCTGCTGGCCTCCTTCAGCATAACGTAGAGCTTCTCCCCGAGGGTTGCCACCGCCTGCTCCGGCGCCTCCTCCAGGGTCTTGCCGATTAGGGGGGAGAGGCGAGGATCCTCTTCCAGGAGGCGGCGGGCCTCCTCCGGCCTACCCGTTATGCCCGGGAGGTAGGGCTCAAGGGTCAGGTGAAGGGCCTCCTCCGTCGGCTCGAAGAGCCAGCGGAAGAGCCTGAGGCTGAAGTGCTCCTCCACCCTGTTTTCGAGCTTAAGTGTCTCTATGATACCGTTTTCTATGCCGGTGAACTCGCCCTTCTTGCCCACGTCAAGGCCGCGCCAGTAGCCCGCAACCACCGAGTAGACCGCGGGGGGCCCTACGACTGTTATCTCGGAGAGAACCCCGACTAGGAGGCCCGCTATGCTAGAGGAGGTATGGCTCGTCACAGCCACCGATAGGAGGCCTTGGGGTACCTCTCCGAAGCCTATGAGGGCGGAGGGTTTGCGGGGTGAGAGCTCGCTGGCCAGGGAGGAGGGGTAGCCTAGGAGGAGCATGGGTGCATCGCTGGCGGCGGGAGGCGCCGCTGTGAAGTAGAGGGTAAAGCCTACGTTGTTCCTGGCGAAAGTGCTGGCGAGTATGGCCGCAGCGAGGACGGAGTCCACGGAGGGGTAGGCGTATACCTCCATGTACCCGTAGTCCTTGGTGGCCGCGGCTATTTGGCTAGCCGAGGGGTGGAGGAGGGCGGCCTCCTTCTCGCCGACAAACCTGGAGATGAACTCGTCAAGGTTCAAGCCCTGACGCCCCTAGCCGCCGAGAGAAGCTGGAGGCTAAGGGGTTTCTGGAAAAGAGTGGGGGTCTAGCCACCTGCTTACTCCTGGTAGAGGCCGCCAGCCACCAGCAGCTTCGCCTGCTTCGGGTCGTAGCGCCAGTCCTTCGGCAGCTTGCCAACCCTCTTGTAGTACTCGGCTAGCCTGCGTATCTTAGCCTCCAGGTCCAGCAGGCCCTTCTTGGCGTGGGTATCCTTCGGGTGCTCCTCCAGGTGGCGGCGGAGGTTCACAGCCTTCTCTATTAGCCTGAAGAGGTCCTCGGGGACAACCATCTTTATACCATGCTTCTCGAGGACCTCGGTTATGCTCTTACCTAGTATCGGCTTCACCAGGGGTATGCCGAACTGGTCGCGAAGCACTATGCCTATCATGCTCGGGCCGTAGCCCTTCCTGGCAAGGTCGACTATGATCTCCTCTATCTCCTCGGGGTCGTACTGGACCCACTTCGGCACGGTCGGGCTAGCCGGCCTGGTCGAGTGCGACCTACCCTTCTTCCTCCTCTTACCTGGCACAGGGCATCACCCCTGCTACCCGGCGAGTAGGAGCCCGCATCGAGCGAGGGCGAGCCCCTACCCCCGGGTGTCCCGGGGGCTCGCCATGGGCCGGGCCTCCCGGGGCCTAGGCTAATAAACGCTATCAGCGCCCGCCTCCCAGCTCCTCGCCGCTCTCTAGCCAGCTGCAGAGCCTGCGGGCGGCGCGGGCCCTGTGTGAATACATGTTCTTCTCCTCAATGCTCATCTCCGCGAAGGTCCTGGACTCGCCCTCCGGGATAAATATCGGGTCGAAGCCGAAGCCTCTGGTGCCCCGGGGCTCCTCGGCTATCCTGCCGTCGCATCTACCCTCGAAGAGAGCCACTCCCCGGTCATAGGCCAGGGCTATGACCGAGTAGAAGTAGGCCCTCCGGTCGGCCACGCCCTCCATGAGCTTCACCACGCCCTCGATGCCTATCGTCTTGTAGACGTAGGCGGAGTAGGGGCCCGGGAACCCGTTGAGAGCCTCTATGAAGAGGCCCGCGTCCTCTACTATGAGCGGTCTCCCTACGATGCTGTAGGCCAGGGAGGCCGCGTAGAGGGCCACGCTCCTAAGGTCGCCCTGCAGCTCCACCTTGGGCGCCGCTATGGGCTCTACCCGGTAGCCGCACTCTGAGAGGACCCTCTCCAGCTCGCGGATCTTATGCATGTTTGATGTTGCCGCGTATATCACTCTTCCTGGCGCCATGCCGTCCTCCTCTCCTCCCGGTACCTGCCCATCAGCCTAATCTCTCTGACAAGGCTCATTATTCTATCCGCTGCCTCGCCCCCGCGAACCCGCCGGTAGCCCTCGAGGAAGGCCTGGAGCATCTCGTCCACGTGCTCGGGGTGGGTTGACTCGAGGCTACGGAGGTAGAGGTGGACGTCCACCGCCTGGTCCCGCTCCTCGCTCCGGAGGGATGCCAGGCCGAAGTCTATGAGGTAGACTCTATCGCCGCTGACTAGCACGTTGCTGGTAGTGAGGTCGCCATGGCTTATTCCGGCTGCGTGCAGCCTTGCCGCTGCCTCCCCGAGCATGCGGGCGTAGCGGGCCGCCTCCCCCGGCTTCTCCTCGACGAGGTCGCGGAGGCTCACGCCATCGATGTACTCCATCACTATCGCCGCCGCTGCAGGGTCGACATAGTATATCGCTGGAGCGTTTACACCGGCCTCAAGCGCTGCTTGCACAGCCTTGGCCTCGTTCACGGTGCGGCGCCAGCGGAGCCTCTGGTCCAGGAGAGGGTGGCGATAGCTCTTCGCAACCCGAAGCTTCAGCACCGCTCTGCGGCCGAGCCAGTCGATTAGGTAGAGGTAGGCCTCGGCGCCTCGGTGGAAGGGCTCTCCGAGCTCCTCGAAGCCTCCTAGCGCCAGGGGGCCTCCACCAGGTCTAGCCTCCAACGCTGCCTCACCACGGCCTCCTCGGGGCTTATCGTGATCCCGGCTAGCAGGTTGAGAAGCCCGACCCAGGCTATCATCGCGCCGTTGTCGCCAGCTAGGCTTGGGGGAGGATACCCTGCAGCAGCTCCATGGTACCTGGCCATCTCCTCTATCTTCCTACGGAGCACCGGGCTCGCGGCAACGCCGCCCGTGAGAAGCACCGAGTCCTTCCTCATGTGGACGAGCCCCCTCTCCGCAACCTCCACCGCCGCGCCGTAGGCCACCTCGCGGAGCCCGAGGCAGATAGAGGGATGCTCGCTGGGGCCGCTCCTCTCCCACATGCGGAGCGCGGCGGTGAGGAGCCCCGAGAACGAGACATCCATGCCCTTAACCACGTAGGGGAGGTCAGCGGGCTCCTTGGCGTCCTCGGCGCAGCGGTCGACCACGTGGAGCCCCTCCACCACGTAGGGTGGCGCGAGCCCGGCATCCCTGGCGAACGTGTCTAGCAGGTTCCCCAGGGCTATATCTAGCGTCTCCCCGAACACCCGGTACCTCTTCTTAGCAAAGGCCGCCACCATCGTGTTGCCGCCGGACACGTAGAGCACCAGGGGGTCGAGGAGCCCTGTGACTAGCCTGCCTACCTCGATATGAGCCAGCGCATGGTTCACCGGTATGAGAGGCTTAGAGTAGTAGACGGCGAGCCCCCTGGCTATAGTGGCGCCAACCCTGAGGGCGGGGCCCAGGCCGGGGCCCAGGGCGACAGCTATGCCGTCCACGTCGCGTATGCTGAGCCCTGCCTCCCGAAGCGCCTCCCGGAGTACCCTGGGGGCCACACGGGCGTGGTGACTAGCAGCCTCCCTGGGGTGGATGCCGCCCTTCTCGGGGCGGTAAGTGTCACGCACGTTAGAAAGTATGTAGGGCGGCCTCGTGGAGGCCACGCCTGCCCCGAACGTGTGGGCGGTAGACTCTATCCCGAGCACGTATACCTCACGGTCCCAGTCAAGGCCACGGTAGAGGAGACGGGGGTCACTTACTCTCCCTGACGAACTCGGTGTGGCCGCATTTGCCACAGTGCCACCTCGGCACGGGCTTCTTGTGGAAGGCCATGAAGCTGCCGCAGCGCGGGCATATCTTGTTCTTGCGCCTAATGGTCCCAGTCTTGTAGTCGTACTCGTAGAGCCTGTGCACGTACAGCTTCAGCTCCTTATTCGCCATGCCTCCTCACCCACTGAGCCTCGGAGGAGCTATGCAGGGCTAATTACTCCTCCTCTTCCTCCGGCAGCTTGTTACGCTCGATAATATACTTGGGCTCGAACTGGAGGGCGCGCTCGGGGGAGTCGTAGACGTGTATCTCCACCCTGCTCCTCCCGACACCGTACTCGCTCTCAACCTTCCTCACGTAGAGCCTCTTCACATCCACGTTGAGCGCCTTGGAGAAGGCATGGCGGAGCTTCATCCGGCTGGGAGTAGGCTTGCCCACGTGGAGTATCACAAGGTCCAGCTCGCGGCGCTTGATAAGCGGGTTGTACCAGTCCCTCACCACGTATACCTCGTAGCCCTCGCCCAGATCCACCTCAAGCCTCTTAGCGTCCTTAGGCCTCAGTAGCTCCATTATATCCATGGGGGCAGCCTCCTGCGCCACTACCGACACCCCTACTACCTAGCCCGTGGGAGCCCCAGGGCCTGTCAGGCTTGCTCTTTAGCCTTTCCCAGCCGGGCTGCACGGGGCGAGCCTGCGAAGTATAGCGGCGGCAAGCCTCTTCACGGCCTGGTCGACCTGCACCAGCACCACGCCTTCCCCCGGCTGCCCATAAGCCACCACAACCCCGACGTCGCTGTAGAGTATTGCTGGCAGTGCTAGTAGGTCCTCCTCCCCATCAACCTCCACCACTGCATTGCCGCGGCGGAGGGCCTCCCGGACTGCCCCAGCCGCCTCCGGCTGGATTGTGGAGCGAGGATTACGAGCCCTGATGCGGACATAGCCCGGGGGAGGCTCGGGGCAGCCGACGCTGCTGCGCATCTCTCTACAGTCATACACCGCCACGAAGGGACGGAGACCTAGCCGGAAGGCGGTCCTCGACACCATGTCCCCTACGGTCACTAGCCTCGTGTAGCGGAGCCCGGCGGCAACGTGCCCCAGGCCTGGAACCAGCTCGCCGCGTGGAACTCTCGAGGCCAGCAGGGGCCGGAGCTCCTCCCGGAGGCAGAGGGGCCGGGAGAACATCACCCGTCGCCCAGGGGCGTCGCGGATGCTCCTCGGCGGCGTCCCCCTCCCGCAGGCCTACCTAACCTTGATGGCATACCTGCCCGGCCTCGTAATGCCCAGCTTCTTCGCTATGAGCGAGTTCTCCGGGTCTATAACTATTATCGCGCCCTCCCAGTCCTCGGAGAGGTCTGTGGAGCCGCATACAGGGCAGCGGGTGGCCTCGCGAGGCGCTAGGCTCTTACACCTACGACAGGCCTTGAAAGGGGGAGTTCTGCTCCTACGCGCGGACATAGCGCCCCAATACCTCCGTGGACACTATCCCATATGAGGGTGCCGTGACACAGGCGATACCATGTACGCGAACTCCCGGGCCACACGAGACGGATAAAACGCGGTCTGTAGGCTAGGCCGCCTTCTCCGCCTCGGCGCTTCTCTCCCTGCCCTCCGTCTTCTTAAACCACTCCAGCTTGCCCAGGTAAGGCTGTCTCATCGTCAGCTGTATCCTGGGCCTCATAGTGGGCTCGGAGGGCATCGATACGGATACCACCCTTGCCCTCACCACATCATTTATCTCTACCAGGCGCCGCGTGCGCTCTCCTATCAGCGCCTTCCTCTGTGGGTCGAACACGACACGGTCATCCATCAGCTGTGTTATGTGGGCAAACCCCTCGACAGGGCCAAGGTTTACCCAGAGGCCATACTGCTGCACATTGGCCACAGTGCCCTCGACGACCTCCTTGACCTCCGGCTTGAAGGCCAGCACACTGTACTCCGATTCATGGTAAGTGGCGCCGTCGCCCGGTATTACGCGGCCCTCCTCGCCAACCTTTACATCGAATATAGCCACTATGATGCCCATATCAGGGTGCACATAGCCTACGTACTTCTCAGTCAGCACCTGGAAGGCAGCCTCCTCAAGGGGCATGCCGAACATGCTTGGCGGGATCCTAACAGTGTCCCTAACACGGTATACCATGTACAAGCTGTCACCCGCACATGAGCCTCAGTATCGCCTATACGATACCCTAGCAGCGCCGAGGGCTGACTGGAGGCTGGGAAGTATTAAGCGTGTCCGTATAGGCCTAAAAATAAGGATAGGGGCCCTCAGGCTAATCCCCCTCGAGCATGAGGCCGTGGCGGGACCGGCGGTAGTAAATGTTGGGGAGCCCCTTCTCCCGGAGCCTCCTCCGGAGCTCATTGTCGGCCGTAGCCACTATAGCCTCTTGGTCGGAGAGGGCAAGCGCCAGGATAGCCTCGTCGGCGCTCTCGGCGCTAGTGTCTACAACGCGGCAGCTCTCCCTCCTTAGAGCCTCTATGGCGAGGCGGGCGGCCCGCCGGCGGTGGATGGGGCCAGGGCCGGAGGCGATGCGCTCCAGCTCCTCTAGAACCTGGCGCGGCACCACGCACTCGGGATTTGATAGGAGTAGGGAGGCGCTCTCCTCGAACACGGGAACGCCTTCATAGAGGAGCATTAGCATACTGGTGTCGTAAATGACCCGTTTTAGTCTTTTACCAACCCCCATCCAACCAGCCTCCAGCGGCCGAGGATCTGCCTGGAGATCGCTACCCTGGCGCCCTCCCATGCCGCCACGGGCTTGCGGAGCTTCACTTCGACCTCACCGCTGCCCGCCTTGGTGACTATGCCTAGGGTTATCGCTGTCCCAACAGTCAGCATCAGTATCTCCTTCGGGCGTATCGGCGTCACCTTGACGAACTCGCGTGCGCCGACAGCGCGCTCCAGGAGATGGTGCTCGAGCCTCAGGGTATCACGGACCGGGGGCAGGTGGCCAGGCTTCCCCACTATGTTGCCGACAAGATTGTCGGCCTTAGCTATGGATGGATCCAGCTTGGTGCCGACGGCGACGAGGCCGCCGGGCTTAGCCTCCTCCACCTCCAGGCTGCCAAAGCGTAGGCTGGTCACCTCGGTTACTAGGGGCTCGTAGCGTACACGCCCCTTATCCTCGACCCTCACGCCTGGGACTATCTCGACCTCGTCGCCCACGCGGAGGACGCCCTGTATCAGGGAGCCACCCACCACGCCTCCCTCCAGCTCCTCTACCGGTGTTCCGGGTTTGTTTACATCGAAGCTCCTTGCCACGAACATTAGTGGAGGCTTTGATGGATCCCTCTTGGGAGTTGGTATGATGTACTCCATGGCCATGAGCACGGCGTCTATATTTATCTTGTGGAGCGCGCTGACCGGCATTATTGGAGCGCTCTCCGCGAATGTACCCCTAACAAACTCCTTTATCTCGCGGTAGCTCTCCCTGGCCCTCTCCGGGGTCACCACGTCTACCTTATTCTGCACTATCACGATGTCGTGGGTACCCACTATGTCGAGAGCCATCAAGTGCTCGTAGGTCTGGGGCTGGGGGCAGCGCTCATTGGCGGCAATCACTAGCAGCGCCCCGTCCATAAGCGCCGCGCCGGAGAGCATTGTGGCCATCAGTATCTCGTGGCCGGGCGCGTCCACGTAGGATACCCTCCTAAGCAGCTTGGGCACCGTACCCTCCGGGCATTTCTCCGGGAAGGGCTGGTAGGCCTCCGGGGGCTCGGCTCCCTCGCAGTACCAGACCTCGCCCTCGGCATAGCCGAGCTTTATTGTCATACCCCTCTTGAGCTCCTCGCTATGCCTGGCTGTCCAGACTCCGGTGAGGGCCTGCACCAGCGTGGTCTTGCCGTGGTCGACATGGCCCGCTGTACCTATATTCACCTCCGGCTGGCGCCGCCGCTGAGCCTCGATCTCGTCCATGTCGAGTCTCGCCAATACTGCTACACCCCGCTTAGAGGCCTAGCAGCCGCTAAGGGAGTAAAGAAGGCTCGGCCCCGCTGGGGACGGACGCTGGGAGGGGCGAAGGGGGCTTAAAAATAAGGCTGGGAGCGTGCTCCTCACCTACGCTCCTCCGAGTAGACTATCACAGTGTTTATCTGTACTATATCGTGGGATATCGTGTTGCCTCTGACGGTCTTCCTGCGCCTCTCCCCCTTCTCGCGCGGGTGGAAGCCCGGCGGGCCGGATAGCAGCACCCTCTTCTTCACAGGGCCTGGAATGGAGGGTATCATGGGGAAGCCGCTATTGTCGCTGCCTCCACGTATCCTCAGCTGGTAACCTCGAAGCCCGACTATACTGCCGTCAAACGTATCTCCTATCTTAAGGCCTATCAGCTGATCAGCCTGCGGGCTGCCTATAGCCACCTGCCACGCCTTGGCGCGGAACGCTTCGCCCTCAGCCTCCTCAGCCCCAACAGCGTCGCCCAGCCACTCGAGGCTTACACGCACCTCGTCCTCGGGAACCTCGGCGTCCGCCACCGCCTTGCAGGTATGCTTTATCTTCTTCTCCTCCTTCCTTATCCTAATGGTTATTACTCTGTGGACTGCCCCCAGCTTCTCGAGGAGCTTGGGATTGGCCTTGCAGGTAGGCAGCTTACGCTGGCTCTTCTCCTCCTCGCCGTACTCTATGTTCCCGTCGCCCTTGACCTTGACCTTTACTATCGGGGAGTCGGCCTTAGCCTGGGGGTCGGATATTACTATCTTGAACTCCGGCATGGCCCTTCTGCACCTCCAGGGGGTTCATCCCCGGGCCCTGCAGGGGCCCAGCATCCCCTCCCTCTGCGGGAGGGGCCGTGCCAGGGCCGCCGTCGCCTCCCCTTATTTGCGCTGGCCCCATAGCCGCGGGAGGAGGCTGCCTAGGTGCAGGTTATAGTGGGGTGTCTGCTGCTCCTCGTTCTGGGTGGCGGGTGATGCCCGGTAACGAGGCAGGAAAACAGCCCGGTAAACGGCTTAGACAGCCAATAGTTGTTGTACTAGGCCACGTAGACCATGGTAAGACCACGCTCCTGGACAAGATCCGCGGCACAGCGGTGACCGCCAAGGAGCCGGGGCTGATAACCCAGCACGTAGGCGCCAGCGTGGTGCCGGCAAGCGTTATAGAGAGGCTGGCCGAGCCGCTGAAGAAGATAATACCGTTCAAGCTCATTATCCCAGGCCTGCTGTTCATTGATACCCCTGGGCACGAGCTGTTCAGCAACCTACGGCGCCGGGGCGGCAGCGTAGCCGACTTCGCTATACTAGTGGTTGATATCAATGATGGCTTCCAGCCTCAGACCTACGAGTCCATAGAGATTCTTCGGCAGCGCCGCGTCCCATTCGTAGTAGCGGCTAACAAGATAGACAAGATACCGGGCTGGAAGCCTCACCCCGACACGCCCTTCATAATATCCTACCGCCAGCAGGCCAAGTGGGTCCAGGAGGAGCTCGAGAAGAAGCTATGGGACAACGTTATAGCTAAGCTCTACGAGCTCGGCTTCCAGGCCGAGCGCTTCGACAGAGTCAAGGACTTCACCAGGACGGTGGCCGTGGTCCCAATATCCGCTAAGACCGGCGAGGGGATAGCAGAGCTGCTAGCCGTGTTGGCAGGCCTTGCCCAGAGGTATCTACAGCACCGGCTGCGCTTCGCCGAGGGCCCGGCTAGGGGCGTTATACTGGAGCTGCGCGAGCAACCAGGCCTGGGTACCACAGCCGACGTGATAATTTATGACGGTGTGTTGAAGCGCGGCGACCTGATAGTCACCGGCGGGCTCGAGGGCCCCATTATAACCAGGGTACGAGCCCTGCTGATGCCTAAGCCCCTCCAGGAGATACGTATTGCTAAGAGGGAGCTTGAGCCCGTCGGGGAGGTCTACGCGGCCGCGGGAGTGCGTGTCGTAGCACCGGAGCTGGAGAAGGCTGTGGCCGGTGCACCCCTCTACGTCGCCACCAGCGAGGAGGAGGCCAAGAAGCTGGCGGAGAGGGTTAGGCAGGAGATAGAGGCGCTGCGCATCAAGACTGAGGCCGAGGGCGTTATAGTCAAGGCCGACACTCTTGGAAGCCTAGAGGCTATGGTCGAGGCACTCCGGAGGCGGGGTATACCGATACGATACGCCGACGTAGGGCCCGTGGCTAAGCGCGATGTCATAGAGGCTGTAGCCAGCAAGGAGATAAACAAGTTCTACGCCGTGATACTGGCATTTAACGTCAAGACGCTCCCCGAGGCGGAGGAGGAAGCCAAGAAGCATGAAATACCCGTATTTAGGCATAACGTGATCTACCAGCTGCTGGAGGACTTCGAGAAGTGGTACCGGGAGCAGACGGAGGCCGAGAGGAGGAAGGAGCTAGAGCAGCTGGTACGCCCGGGTAAGATAAGGATATTGCCTGGCTACGTGTTCAGGCGCAGCAACCCGGCTATAGTAGGCATAGAGGTCCTCGGCGGGGTAATAAAGCCCGGCTACCCCTTGATGAGGGAGGATGGGAAGAGGATGGGAGTAATCCACCAGATCCAGGATCGCGGCAAGACCGTGCCGGAAGCTAGGGCCGGAATGGCGGTGGCCATATCGATAAAGGGGCACGTGATGGTGGGGAGGCATATAGATGAAGGCGATGTACTCTACACTGATGTCCCTGAGAAGCATGCTATAATGTGGCTTACCAAGTACAAGAGCGAGCTGAGCGATGACGAGAAGGTAGTCCTCAAGGAGATAATAAAGATAAAGAGGAGGCAGAATCCCGCCTTCGCTCTCACAATATAGCCGCTGCCAAGGCTTTCTACCGCAAGCCCTCCGCCGCCACCTCTCTCGAGGCGCCTTCTCCCTCATAATCTCGGCAGAGGGCTGGCCCCGTGGCTGTGGGAGAAGGGCTGCCGGCTAGGCTCCGGAATACTGTGGAGAGACTCTACATCCTCGGCGAGGCTCCTGCCGGCACCAGGGCGGAGCGGCTCCTGGCCGGGGAGGTAAGGGACCTCCTGCAAGGCGTAGGGGCTGACGCGAGGCTGCTACCAGTCCCGGTAGCCGCCTGGAGCGATGAGGGCTCCCTGGTGGCTGGCTGCGGCTTCGAGGCTGAGGCGGCTGCGTGGCCCGGCAGCCTCGGGGGCGAGGCCGAGGGGGAGGCAGTGGTACTCCGGGAGCCTGACGCCCCGCTCCCGGAGAGCCTGGAAGGCAGGGTTCTCGTGGCCGAGCTGCCACGGGATCCCGATAGGGCGCTCGCCCTCTACCGCTCAGCGGCCAGGCGCGGAGCCGCGGCCATAGTCTTCTACGACTGGCTGCCGGGGAGGCTCCGTAGGATAGTCGTGACCGAGGCCCCGCTGTCCCTGGGCACGGCCGGGCTTGCGGGAGCGCCTGCAGTCCATGTTAGACGGGAGGACGCCTCCAGGCTCCTCGGCTGCAGGAGGCTCCGCGTCGTCCACGGCGGCAGAATGTGGAGGAGCTACGGCTACATCGTGGAGGCCGTCATCGAGGGCGGCGCCGACGGTCCGGAGGTAATGATTACCGCGCACCACGACCACTGGCTTGGCGGCGCCAACGACAACCTTGCAGGCGTGGCTGGGGTCCTGGCTCTGGCAGAGCTTCTCGCCAAGCGTCTCCGCGGCGCCGGGGGGCGTGTGAGGGTTGTGAGCTTCACTGCCGAGGAGTTCGGGGACCCGGGGCTCCCGGGCTGGTACTGGGCCTACGGCTCGAGGTTCTACGTTGACTCGCTCCGCTCTATGGGCCTGCTGGACGAGGTTCTCGCCGCGCTCAACCTCGACGTGGCGGCTTCGCCGGGGGTGCGGATACATGCAACCCCGCTGCTTGCCGGGCTTCTCCTGGAGCTGGCGGGCCGCCTGGGCCTGGGGCTAGACGCCACGGGCTACGATACAACTGATTCGGACAGCTTTAGCTTCTCAATGCAGGGGATAGAGGCAGCCACGCTCATGGGGTATGATGAGTGGCTCGAGTACTACCATAGTAGCCTCGATTCACCAGAGAGGCTCAACTATGGCGTGCTCGAGCGGGGGGTGAGGCTCTATGCTGAGGCTGCGGCCGAGCTGCTGAGGAGAGGATGGGAGAGCTTCCGCTACACGGACTACGCTAGGAGCATGCTAGAGCGGCTGAGCAGCACGCCAGTGCTGGCTGCAGTGCTCTACAAGCTCTATCGGGCGACCAGGGCTGCCGAGGAGAGGAGGCTCCACAGGGTGCTGGCTAGGGCGTATAGGGTAGTGAACCAGGTGCTCTGGACAGCCGTGTACGGCGAGAGGCCGGACGGCTCCTTCTGGCTTGACGCGGGGCTTGTCCTGGAGCCTCTCCAGCGCGATCTAGCCGATCTTAACGCCCTAAGGAAGACGTTGGAAAGGGGAGGCTGCGAGGAGGCGCTGACACTAGCAAGGGATATGGACGTTGCCCGCGTAACCGCGGGGGGCGAGGCGCTGCCCGCGCCAGGCGGGCTGCTGGCCAGCTTCCGGGGCGGCTGCGACAGGCTGGCCAGGGCCGTGGAGGCGGCTGGAGAGGCTCTACGCACTGCCTACTGGAGGCTGGCCTGGCGGGCTGCCGAGAGGCTTGAGGAGGCCTACAGGATTGTGGAGGAGGCGCTCGAGGGAGCGGATCACTAGGAGTGCATGGAGTACGGGTCCCTATATAGTATCTCGCCGGCCACCCTCCTGGCTAGCCCCCAGCCTATCACGCCCCTGCTATAGTCTACCAGCTTGCAGGCGTACTCCTCGCGGGCATACTCAAGGCCTATCCGCAGGTTCCTCTCTATCCCCTGCGCCGGGAGCCAGACCACCGCATCCAAGTGTATACCCGGTATGCCGGACTCAGCGGCCACCATCTGCCATGCCTTAACCGCCTCGGCCCGGTGCCGGGTGAACACGCGGTCGGGGGGCGCGTCAAGAAGCCCCGAGGCCGAGGTTAGCACTGCCATCCTCCGGTCGAGAGGCAGTGGTATGTCGTCCTTCCCGGAGACCTCGATGCCGAGAGCCCGGTAGGCGTAGTAGGCCATCTTGGCCGCGAAGACTATGGTCTTCTCCTCTAGGCGTGCACCGAGAGCCCCTGCCAGCTCGCGGACAAGGAGCCCGAGATTGCTGTACTTCCTGGGCTCCCTCAGCAGCTTCTCCAGCGCGGGGAGGGCGCGCTCAAGCCTACGAGCCTTCTGTAGGCCAACCATGCGGTTTCCGCGGCTCTCGGCGAGGAACTCCTTCATCTCTGTGACCAGCTCCCTGCCACTACCCGGCCGGGGCCGCTTCGAGGCCCAGCCGGCAAACTCCATCCAGTACTTCTCGCCCGGCATGCTGAGGCGGTAGCTTATCAGCGCGTTAGCGGCTGCTAGCGCAACCGCCGCCTCGCCGTGGATCGATACGAGCTTCTTCACCGCGTGGTACTGGGGGTCATTCAGCTCTATCACGTCTATCGCTGAAGCCGGTGCCTCTCGGAGCACCGAGGCTAAAGCCTTTACCCTGTGAACGTTCACCGTAATGGCCAAGGCTGCGGCACCGCTGCCGGGCTCCCAGGCTAGGTCAAGGGCACCGCACATATTATATTATATTAGGACACCCACGTACCCGGGCCCGGGGAGCCGGTGAGGATAGACACCGGCGTGAGCCCCCGCTCCTCCTGGCAGGCGTGAGCGGAGGGCTATGAGCAGGGTCGGCGTCGCCGAGGCTTAACGGCCCCCTCCTTGATGACGGGGGTTAAACGTCTATAGGGATGGGTCTGCTGCGCTACTGCTCCTAGGGGTGAGGCCTCTGTGAAGCAGCGCTACGCGGTGGTGACCCACACCGATCTTGACGGAGTGGCGTCCGCCGCCATATACCTTAGGCTCGCGGGCGCGGAGCCGGATATAGATGCCAGCATCACGTTCACTGAGCCTTACAAGCTGCACCGGGTGCTACAGAACATAGACGGTGTGGATAGGCTCGCGATTATGGATCTAGGCCCTAACGCCGATACCTTCAACGATCTAGTAGAGGCCGTGGCCAGGCTCGTGGAGAGCGGGGTGAGGGTGGAGTGGTACGATCACCACCGCTGGGCGCCGGAGTGGGTGGAGAAGCTAAGCTCGCTGGGCGCGAGAATGCATGTGGACACCTCTACATGTGGAGCCGGGGTTGTGGCTAAGTACGCGCCTGCAGAGCTTGAGGCGGAGCCCGACGGGGTCATCGAGCGGCTTGCCCGGGCCACTTGTGCCGCCGACCTCTGGAGGTGGGACGACCCTCTCGCCCCCAGGCTCTACCGCGTTGTCGACCGCTATCACGGGGCGAGGGGCGACCGGTGGAAGAGGGAGATACTCCGCGGCTTCTGGGAGGGCAGCCTCTGGTGGCCTGAGCTGGACGAGGCCCTCAACGAGTACCTTAAGAGGGAGTTCAGCGGCTTCAACGATGCGCTGAGGAATGTAGTGGTAGCGGATATGCATGGCTGCCGGGCCGTGCTAGTGCTGAAGAGGCCTGGGCCCCCGAACGCCAGCATACTAGGCAACAGCCTCATCGACAGGCTCTCTGCCGACGTGGTAGCCATAGTGCGGCGCAGAGGGCGCGGTATAAGCCTGCGCTCCCGCCGAGTGAATGTGAGGGAGATAGCATTCCGGCTCGGCGGGGGAGGCCACCCAAGAGCCGCGGGGGCGCCGCTGAAGATGCCCCTCCGCTACCGGCTCCTAGCCTTCTTCTGGCCGAAGGCTAGGCTCTACTACGCGAAGCACCTCATAGAGCAGGTGCTGGAGGACATCGGCGGATGCCCTGTTACGCAGGAATAGACCTTGCCGCCTCGCCCCGTAGGCCCACCGGCGTCGCTATAGTCTGTGGTGGCGGCGGGGGCAGGCTCGGGCTGGAGTCGGTGGGAATAGCGTACTCCGATCACGAGATTCTAGCTCTCATCCCCGCCGGGAGGGTTCTCGTAGCCGCTGTAGATGCGCCCCTCTCCCTCCCACCCCCCGGCCAGGGCTTCCGCCCGGTGGAGCGAAGACTCCTCTCCATGGGTGGGCGACTCCTCCCCCTGAGCCTTGAGCCTATGAGGAAGCTCGCTGAGAGGGCTATACGACTCCAAGGCCTCCTTGAGGGTAAAGGCGTTAGGGTTGTGGAGACACATCCCTCGACTGTCCTCCGGCTCAGTGGCTGCGGCTCCCACAGCCGCTTCTACGCCGCCTTCGGCGTAGAGGAGCCAGGAGGCCTCTCCAAGCACGAGAGAGACGCCCTGGTTGCAGCACTTGTAGCGTACTGCGTGGAAGCGGGCTGCGGCCTCGAGGTTCGGGAGGCCGGCGACACTGTATACATGGTGAAGCCGGGCACGTGCATATCCAGGCCATGATCCGGAGGCATGAGGCCGGAAGGGGCCTCCCCCGCATCACACTTGTTAATTTTTGGAGGGGTTCTACGGGTTTTGGCTGCGATTGCGGGCTGAACTAGGCCAGACAAGCTATTAAAGCTCCCCTTGCGGCACTCCTTGCTGCCGGTGAAGAGCTGTGGCGGAGAAGAAGATACACGTCTGGATAGACCGCGAGCAGTGCATAGCTGACATGGTATGCGTGAGCCTCTGCCCCGATGTGATCGAGATGAGCGAGGAGGACGGCAAGTCTCAGATAGTGGCTAAGTGGCGTATAGACAACGATCCCGCCCATGGCCTCGTCCCTGAGGACCTCAAGGACTGTGTCAACGCTGCTACTGAGGCCTGCCCGGTTAGCATCATACACTGGGAGGAGAAGGAGGTCTAAGAGCCCGGGGCCCTTAGGCCCTTTTCTCCTCCTTCTTCTCCGCCCTGTTTTCGCTTGAGGGCTTCCACTCGGTGTTGAAGATCTCGTATATCTCCTTTGCGCGTTTCTCGCCTACACCCTCCACCGTCATTAGCTCTCTTATGCTGGCGTTCGCTATCCTGCGCAGTGTCCCGAACCTCTCCAGGAGGCGGCGCGCTAGCACTGGGCCGGCCAGCCCCTCCGCGACGTAGAGAATCCTCTCCTGTATAGTCGGGGGCTTCTTCTCGACCCTTAGCCTCACGATGCGCTTCTCCTCGGTCTTGCCGAGGCTCTTAGCCTTGGCTGCGAGCCATACTATTGTGGCTCTCTTGCTATGGGCGGGTATGACGGGTATACCCCAGTCTAGGACTATCTCGTCCAGTATCCTCAGTATTGCCGCTATGTTCCATCTAGTCCTCTTCTCTATGACTCCTAGCCAGCCCTCGAGCAGGATTACTGGGCGCACGCCCTCCTTCTCCGCCGCCTGCCGCAGCAGCTTCGCCTGCTCCCATATCCTGTTGTCGCGCACGCTGTTGGCGAAGTCGGTGACCGATTTCCTCTCTACCAGTAACGCCTTCCGGGGATTCCTCGCGAGGAGGTAGTAGTCGCCGGCCTCGAGGGCCTGGACCGCTACTCTCAGCCCCCTGCGCCTAAGCTCCTCCACGACGTCCCGGTTCTTCGAGGCTTCCCTGCTGTCCACGATTATGTCGACGGGGTAGAGGAGCTGCTCCGAGAGTATCCCCAAGGCATCTGCCCTATAGGCTAGACTTCCTCCTGCCCCCGGGGTTCTCAAAGGCTCCGTCCCCACGGCTAAGAGGCTGCAGGAACTCCCATCCCGGGGGGCCCGGGGCATGGGGCGCCAGGTTGTTGTTGCAGCCTATAGTGGCGAGCCTCCAGCTGGGCTTGTAGAGGCTGCAAGACGGCTCGTCGAGGGACTTGCAGGCTGTGAGCCCAGGCCTGCGGTGCTGCTTGGCGGCTACCGCGGCCTCATGAAGGTTGTAGCGGACTCCGCCGTTGAGGCTGGGCTCCAGCTAGCCTTCGTTATCCCGGGAGAGTATGAGGAGGATCCCTATCCCAGAGGCTCCTTGGTCGTGAGGACTGGGCTTGGGCCGCGGGAGAGGAGCAGCGTTCTCGTGAGGAGCGGCGACGCCCTGGTCGTGCTGGGCGGAGGCGTGGGGACCCTGGCTGAGGTGCTTCTTGCCTGCAGCTACGGGGTTCCAGTCTTCTACCTTAGAGGCTACGGGCTGCCGAGTGACAGGTTTGCCGAGTGCTTCGCCGAGGGCTCTATAGATCCCCGTGTGGGCAGGTGTATAGAGTACTTTGACTCCGTAGAAGAGCTGCTTGAGGCGCTCTGCCGGCGCCTGGGCCTCCGCCGGGGCTAGGGGCTGGTGCAAACCCTATAGAGCGGCCCGCGGCGGGCTCCTAGAAGGCATGCATGGAGGTGCGGTTCAGGTATGCGCCATTCTCTACTCAAGAAGCTAGCCAGTCTTGTCGAGGAGAAGGGGGGCTGCGGCGCTGTAGTGTCGAGCGAGGCCAATGTTTTCTACTTTACAGGGTTCCGTGGCCCAGGCCACCTGGTCTATGACAGGGATTCTGGCTCATACACGCTGCTCGTGCCGGCGCTCGAGTACCTGAGGGCTAAGCACGCGCTTGAGGAGGAGGGGCTTCTGGGGAGGATTGAGCTAGCCGCGTTCGCCCCCTACGGGCTCCCTGGAGGCCTAGAGCTCGATAGCCAGGGAGACTACAAGCTTGTCTACGGGAGGCTCGGCGATATAATAGTGTCGATGCTTCCTAAGGGCTGCCGGCTACTCGTAGACACCGACTCGCTCGCCCTATACAAGAGGCTGGCTAGTACATACAATGTCGAGGAGGCTGGGGACGTTATAGCTGATATGAGGGCTGTCAAGGAGCCGTGGGAGATAGAGAGGATGGAGGAGGCTGCGGCGATAGCTGAGGCAGCGCTCAACGCAGCCCTGTACAGCATTGACGCCGGGGTCAGCGAGGCCGATATAGCAGCCATGATAGAGTATGAGATGAGGAGGAGAGGAGCCTCCGACCACTCCTTCCCGCCTATAGTGGCCTTCGGCGAGAACACCGTATACCCGCACGCCGAGCCCTCGCCGCGCAGAGTCATGGGGTACGAGCCGCAGCCGGTGCTAATAGATCTCGGTGCTGTCTACAAGGGCTACTGCAGCGATATGACACGCACCGCTATGGAGGGCGCCAGGGAGGAGTTCCGCAGGGTAGCAGAGGCGGTCCACGAGGCCACCTACACTGCCATAGACGCCATAGAGCCTGGAGTAACCTCCCACGAGGTATATGAGGCTGCACGCCGGGTACTCGCATCCCATGGGCTGGACAAGTACTTCATCCACAGCCTCGGCCACGGCGTCGGGATAGAGATACATGAGAAGCCTCGCGTATCCTACAAGAGCGAGACAAAGCTACGCGAGGGCATGGTGGTCACCGTAGAGCCTGGCGTCTACATACCAGGCAAGTTTGGTGTACGGATAGAGGAGATGGTTCTGGTAACACAGCGTGGTGCCAGGCTGCTGACGAGGTATCCCTCCGTGCTATGGTAGCGCTTGCCCGGAGGGCTCCTGGAAGCCGTCTTAGAGCGTTTTTAGAGTAGAGCTCCCTGTACAATCTACCTACAGCACCCGGGGGAGGGATTGTATAGCCGATGTACGGGGTCGCAGAGCTGCCCCTCCACGGCGGCCATGTGCCGGCGTGGCTTGCAAGGTACATGAAGAGGCTCGCCCACGCGATCCTGGCTGCTGTTGTAGAGTTGCACGGCCCTGATAGGGCTGTGAAGTGGTTCGCCGACCCCTTCTGGTTCCAAGCGTTCAACAATGCCATAGGCATGGACTGGGATAGCAGCGGCTCGACCACGGTAACAATAGGCATAGTGAAACAGGTTGCAAGGGAGGACCCAAGCCTAGGCATAGCGGTGGCCGGGGGCAAGGGGGAGAAGGCTAGGGAGGCGCCCCTCGAGATAGAAGAGGCTGCTGAGAGGCTCAACCTCTCCTCCCAGGCCCTGGAGGAGCTGAAGCTGGCGTCAAGGCTCTCGGCAAAAACCGACTCAGTGCTGCTCCAGGACGGCTACCAGCTCTACCACCACGCGGTGATAGTCTCTGCTACCGGGAGGTGGACCGTAGTGCAGCAGGGCATGAATACCGAGGCGCGGATGGCGCGCCGCTACCACTGGTCGAGGCCGCTGCCCCCGGTCCCGACGCTGGAGCCACATAACGCCATAGCCTCGGGGAGGAGGGAGAGCTTCGTTGTAGACCTAACCAGTAGGATGAGTATAGAGGCGCGTAATACCATAGTCGACCTGGCCAGGGAGGGGCCCAGGCGTGTACTGGATCAGATCAGGCAGGCCTACGCACTGGTCCGTGGGGTGGCGCCGCTAACCGCCTTCCAGGGCTCCCGGCCGCGCATCAGCCTGGAGGAGTTGAGGAGATACGCGAGGTATTATAGGCCCCAGAGCAGGCCTCCCCGCCACATAGAGAGGGTGCTCAACAAGGTCTACGAGGCCTCGCCAAGAAGCATAGAGGAGCTAGTCATGATAGAGGGTGTGGGCCCTGCCACGCTGCGGAGCCTTGCGCTCGTCGCAGAGATTGTGTACGGAGTGCCGGTAAGCCACAGGGACCCGGCAAATAGCCCGATAGACCCATTCCGGTACGCGTATGTGGCGGGAGGCAAAGACGGTGTCCCCTACCCCTTCCGGAGAGACCACGCGGAGAAGGTCATAGAGTTCCTCGAGAAGGTTGTGGAGGAGGCTAGGATCGATGAGAAGGCTAGAAGGAGGGTGCTCGAGCGGATTAGGAGGCTGGCGAGCCTCCTGCCGCGTTAAAGGAGCGGGGCCCTCCGGGGTTTAGCTCCCCCGCTTCTCCAGCAGGACCGCGTTTACTACACCGTCCTGGCCGGGGCGGGAGGTCACTACAGCCTTGCCGAGCTCCGTCTCTATTATAGTGCCCTTCGTTATTATGTTTGCACGGGCGTAGTTCGGGTTGGCCGGTGTCTCGAGCACGCGTAGTATCTTAACTTTCCTGGTGGTCTTGGTCTCCGGGTCGACCACGTTGGCGTAGACAGCGCGCTTTAGCCTAACCTTGTAGTTGCCGCCGCGCACCCTTATCAGTTCGCGGACCTCCTCGCCGGCTAGCCTCGTGTAGGTAGGGTATCTACCCATCCAGTACTTTCTCTTCACCTTCTGGTGCGGCCACTTCCTTCCTCCAGTGGGCTTCTTGAAGTCGTTGCCCTGGTATACGCCCATCCAGCTCCCCCGTGGAGGGGCTGCGGCCTCGCCTACCCGGCTATAAGCTCTGTCCCCCCTTCTCCAGCTTCACGAGGACCTCCCTTACGCGCGGCGCCTGCGTGTAGAGGCTCGGGTTGAGCCTGGGCACTAGCGCCATTACTACCGCGTTGTAGGTTAGATCGGTGCGCGTTACATGGCCCCCGGTGAGGTAGCCTATAAGGCCCAGCCTCTCGCCTATGTCGGCACGTCTTGTGATCCTTGATGCTATGTCTCCGAGTTCAATCCTCTCTCTGAGCTTGCTCATCCAGTCTCTCGGTACCGGGAATGCCTGGCTCAGCCCTATTGTGACTCTCTCCTCCCTGTCAACTATAGCTGCCGCCTGCAGCTCTAGCGGCTCTATTGTTGTCTCTATGACTCCTGCCTCGACGCCCACGCCGTAGTCGGCGTTAAGCTTCCTCAGCGCGTTCACTGCCCGGTTGACCGCCCCTAGGACTATCTCGCGCAGGCCCAGCGGCTGGCTAGGGATACCGCTCTCCACCTCCACGCCGTGCACATCCGCTAGGCAGAGGAGGCGTATGGCGCGTCTCACAGCGTTCACCTTTACAGGGTTGGAGGAGCCCACCGCCACCAGGCAGGCGCCCTGCCCTACCATGGCTCCCAGTACCCCGGTACTGCCAGCCGCCTGGCAGCTGAGTATTGTATGCTACCGCTAGGCTCCTATGGACGGGCGTTTGCGGAGGAGGGCGTAGAAGAATCCGGCGGTGTCATGGCGGTGGGGCCAGGCTCTCATGGTGCCCGGGAGGAGCGGGGAGGGGTCGTAGGGCCCGTCTAGCGGCACCAGCTCCACATCCCTCCTGCGTTCGAGCAACCATATTATATTATGCTCGCCCTCATCCGGCAGTACACTGCACACCGTGTAGAGGAGGAGGCCGCCCGGCCGGAGAGCCTCTACAGCCTGGAGGAGCATAGCGCGCTGCCGCTCCACCTGCCTCTGTATGCCCTCCTCTGTGAGCCTCCACCGAGCCTCGGGATGCTTGGCGAGCGCACCGGTGCTCGTGCAGGGTGGGTCTAGTAGTACGCGGTCAGCATGGCCGCGGAGTAGGTAGGTTACACGTGTAGCGTCGCCCACCACAGGCTCTATCGGGGCTATGGTCCCGGTCCGCTTGGCGAGCTCGACCAGTCTATCCATCCTGTCAGTGAACACCTCCACCGCAATTATCCTAGCCATATTGCCGGAGAGCTCTGCTAGGTGCGTGGCCTTCCCTCCCGGCGCCGCGCACATGTCCACAATAAGCTCGCCGGGCTCTGCCCCGAGCAGCCAGCCGGCAGCGGCGCTGGCCTCGTCCTGGGGCACCACCTCCCCCTTCGCGAGGGGCTCGAAGCGCCTATAGTCGAGCTGGCCGCGGTACCGGACATGGTAGGGTACCCGGCTGCTTGCCCACGCCTCTACGCCAGCCTCCCGGAGGCTCCGCAGCACCCGGTCTACGCTGGACTTCAGCCTGTTCACCCGGAAGCCCAGCGTCGGCCTCCGGGTGTTCACCGCCTCTGCGAAGCGCTCAAGCTCCTCGCTGCCTAGTAGCCGTTGAAGCCTCTCTATGAGGAGGCCTGGAAGGAGGTATCGCAGCTCGAGTTCCTCCACCCTGCTCCGCGGGCTCCAGGGCTCCCTTAGGAGGCTTCTGTAGAGCTTCCCTATCATCCCTGCTCTGTCGCCGAAGCGCTGCCGGAGGAGCCTACTGAGCCCATCTATTATGGCCCTGGCCAGCTCCTCATCCCCTGTCTCGTCGAAGGCCGCTAGCACCGCCGCGAGCCGGGCCCCCTGGCGGAGGCCCGCCGGGAGTCGGCGGGGCTCGACACCGAGCCTCTCCCGCGCTATCCTATCCAATATACCCTGGAGCTTGTACATCTTGTAGAGGAGGGCAGTGAACACGCGATCATAGCTTGTCCCCAGGATGCCGTACTTGGAGAACACCCTCCTCTTCACCACCTGGAAGGGCTTTACCCTCTCAGACTCCTCAAGGACCTCAACCAGGGCCTTAACATGCCTCTTCGCTATTCTCAGCGCCATACCCTCTACACGCTCCTCATAGACTCCTCGACAGACTTGACCATCAGGTATAGGGAGTCTATGTAGGGGGTATAGAGGTCGCGCCTAAGCGCCTGGCCCAGCAGGTAGCCGAGCATATAGTCTGCCTCCGTCTCCCTCCTCTCGCTCACGTCCTGAAGCATCCTGGGCACACAGCCCTTCACTTCCGCGAGCTCCTCGAGTGCCTCCCGGGGGCTCCTCCACAGCTCTGTACCTGTCTCCTCCGCCACACGGCCTGCCTCCTCAGCGACGCGTAGCGCGAGCTCACGGGCGTGTTTAAGCCTCCAGACTCTAGAGTAGGGCAGGCCTAGCAGCGCCGAGAGGGGCTGGAGCGAGGCAGCCGCTATGCTGTAGTCCCAGAGAAGCTGGGTAACACGGCCCCCCACGCGCTCAATGGGGACGCCGGGCAGGGCCATCATGTCCGCCAGGTGCTCTGCCCCAGGGCCCGCTGCTACGCGTACAGCCCCCTCACCCGGCCACTCGATCTCACCTGGGCCTATCTTTCTCACGCAAGTGTAGAGGGCTATGGCTCCGTAGACCTTCAAGCCCCGGGAGGAGGCTAGCTCGAGCACGTAGGGCGAGGGCTGGACGAAAACCACCCCGCCGCTAGGCTCTAACACCCTCTTGACCGCCTCGAGGGCGTGGTCTAAGTAGTTGAGCCTGGCAGCAACAATTACGTGCTGGAATCTCCTCCTTGCCGCCAGTATGTGGGCTACTGAGGCACGTGCCCGGGCCTCGCCGCCCTTATAGTGGACGCGTATCTCCCTCTGAAGCAGCGCTGCCGCGCTTTCAGAGCTGAGGCATAGGAGTACCGGTGTATAGCCGGCGTAGGCAACGCCTGCAGCCAGGAAGAGGCCCACAGGCCCGCAGCCCGCTACAGCAACCTCCTTGCCCAAGCCCCGGCGCCTGGATGCTGAGGTACTACCATGCCTCCTGCTTTTAACCAGAGCCATATGCTCCATTCTATGGTACTTACTGCAACATAATAGGAGCCGGCCCCGCCACCCCCTGGAACGAGGGCGCATCCTATGCTGAAGAAGCTCGGCACAGTGCTTCATGCAGCACCCAATGGATACATAGTAGCTAGGCTTGAGAAGGAGGACGACACGCTACCGCCGCTAAACACTATTGTCTACGACGAGAATGTGAACAGGGTGGGAGTACTCCTCGACGTTATAGGCTCCGTATCCTCCCCCTACGCCGTGGTAAAGCCGTCCTCGCCCAACGTGAAGGTAGAGGCCGGGACCCGGCTCTACTACCGGCCGCCGACGCCTCGCCGCGGCAAGGGCAGGGGTAAGCCTAGGCGGAAGCCCAGCGGGAGGAGGGCTGCCGCATCTCCACGGCAGAAGCCCCAGGCGAGGCCCGGGCGGGGGCAGAGGGGCAGGCAGCAGCGTGGCAGAGGGGGTGGCGGGGGCGGGAGGCCTCAGAGGAGGGATAGAAGGGATGATTATGCACAAGGATGAGAGATGCCCCGTATGTGGAGCCCCATTGAGCCTCTATGCACGTAGGCAGAGCGATGGAAGGCTGGTATGTACGCGCTGCGGGTACGTGATCGAGGAGTCCCCCATAGACTCGGGGCCGGAGTGGAGGAGCTTCACGGAGGAGGACCGGGCCCGGAGGAGCCGTGTAGGGGCTCCGCTCACGGAGCGGGTTCATGACAAGGGGTTAACCACCTACATATACGCTCCAAGGAATGATATACGTGCCAGGAAGCTGATGGCGATACAGGCCAGCCTGAGGACCCACGGGCAGAAGAAGCTCATAAAGGTGCTCCAGGAGGCTAACCGGATAGCTATGAAGCTTCAGCTGCCATCCCGCGTAGCCGAGACCATGGCCAGGATTGTTAGGCAGCTGCACTCCCTGGGCGTCATAAAGAGGAACAATGTAAATGACTACCTAGCCGCCGCGGCAGTCATAGCCGCCAGAATAGAGCGGCATCCCCTTACTATGCGCGACGTTGCCGAGCTTCTGGGCCTCGATTCCCAGAATGTATGGAGAGCATACCGGCGCATAGTAACAAGGCTCAAAGTACGCATCACAGCGCCTCCTAAGCCTCAGATGTATGTATCCAGGATAGTCTCGAAGCTCGGGCTAAGCGGGGAGGTCGAGGCCCTAGCCACAAGGTTCACTTTCATGCTGGCTAGGAGCGGGCTCGCTCAGGGCAAGCCTCCGGAGGCGCTGGCAGCTGCAGCGGTTTACGTGGCATCCATACTGTTGGACGAGAAGAGGAACCAGCTAGCTGTAGCAAAGTCGATAGGCGTTACAGACGCCACAATACGGAACAGGTACCGTGACATAGTGGACAACTTCTACATAGAAGTGAGGCTCTAGCCTCCGCAGCTACCACACGAGACACACAGGCAACGGCTTTTATAGAAGCGGTCACTCCATGAGCTTAAGAAGGCTACGAATGACGGGCATGAGGCCCACATCGGGACAAGGATATAGGGGCGGGGCTTAGCACTAGATAACATCTTGGTGTCCCCCGGGCATCTCGGGAGACACTATGTAGGCAACGGAAGGTAGCAAAGGGGTTGGATACCCTTGTCGGCTGCCATGGAGCCCTCCATCGGCAGTGGGAGGAAGGGCCTCGAGGAGCTGGAAGCCAAGGCGCTGGAGATAATAAAGGCTCACGGTGACGAGGGTATATACCAGCATGAACTGTGGAAGACGCTGGGGCTGGACAGCAGGGAAGGCTCAAGACTGGCACTAAGATTGTTGAAGAAGGGGCTTATCCGGCGAGAGCCAACAGTACACAAGGGCAGGCATACGTACAAGCTGTATATAGCAGAACAGACGAGGCAGCCGGTTAGCGTCGACATCAAGATTGGCAGTGTCATCGAGGTGCCCTGCTTTACTTGTAAGAACCTTGAGCGCTGCCACATAGGCGGGTTCTTCGACCCAACTAATTGCCCTATACTAGTTAACTGGCTGGCCTCGAAGATAGCTAGACTGAAACGCAGCATGTCCTCATAGCATCGCCCCTAGCCTTGGCGCCGGGAGCCGTGTTCTCATCCCGCAGCCCCTCCGTCGCAGTGTCTCCCAGGTGGTCCTGGAGGGCTCCTCGGTCTTCCGGCTCGCGGGCTGTACTTGGCGTGACTCTATACCCTCCTCTCCGCACTGATTCTATAATGGTTGACAGCTATCAAGCGTGAAATAGTAAATGATATATCTGTGGGTTCTGCGCTGTATGTGAACGATACATGTATGCTCTAAGCCATGTGTAGGGGTGTTAACCTCGCCGGGCTCGGTCCAGGAAGCCCGCGTAACTTTTCTCGCGGAGGATACTGCAGGCTCCTTCCTAGCAACAAAGCGCAACATACTGGGCCAGCACGGGCTTTCAGCCCTTATAGAGGTAGAGGGCAGCGAGGGGAAGCGCTATAAAGTTCTATTCGATACGGGCCAGTATGCTGAAGCAATCATTCATAACGCCAGGCTTCTCGGCGTTAGCCTCGAAGACGTTGATGCCATAGTGCTTTCGCATAACCACTACGACCATACTGGCGGGCTTATAGGCGTGCTGGAGAAGATAGGGCGTCGAGTGCCGGTGGTTGTTCATCCTGACGTGTTCAAGCCCTCAATCTACGTTGGCGGGGGGCAGGGCCTCATGGATCTCGGGCCGGGCTGGAGCAGGGGGGAGGCCGAGAGAGCCGGTGCTATATTCGTTGAGGCGCGGAGGCCTCTCGAGGTGGTGCCGGGGGTCTATTACCTGGGGGAGGTGGAGAGGGAGAGGGAGGACCTGGCCCCAGGCCTCCCGGGCGCCTATACCATTGTAGACGGTGAGCTCGTACCTCATAGCTTGAGGGACGACACAGGTGTTGCGATAAGGATTGAGGGCTATGGCCTCGTGGTTGTTAGTGGCTGTGGGCACTCGGGTATAACCAATATAGCTGTACATGCCTCCCGCGCCCTAAAAGACGATGTTAAGGCTGTAATGGGCGGCTTCCACCTCTACGCGGCCGAGCGGGGCACCATAGATGAGATAGCCGGCATGCTCCGCAAAATCGGTGTAGAGGAGGTTTACCCGGGTCACTGTACGGGCTTGAGAGCTGAGAGCAGGCTGGCGGAGGTCTATGGGGATAGGTTCCACCGGATCACAGCAGGCTATACAGCAGTGTTCCGGAGCCCAGGGTAGGCCCTCGGGGGCTTATAGCCTCCCCGAGCCCTCCGTCTTTTTATGCCTGGCG
This sequence comes from Pyrodictium brockii, assembly GCF_055379715.1. NCBI lineage: Archaea > Thermoproteati > Thermoproteota > Thermoprotei > Desulfurococcales > Pyrodictiaceae > Pyrodictium > Pyrodictium brockii. Next base: position 370,909 of record NZ_AP042401.1, on the reverse strand, counting down.
GGTCCCGCTGGCCCTCATCTCAACAAGCGTGTTCACGACCACCGGGTGTGGAGCATCCGTCCTGAAGCCCCGCGGGTCGAAGTGTGTGAGCGTGGCTCGGTAGCCCTTGTACCGGAGGGCTTCAACCACTTTAGCAGGCTTGGGCATGTTCATGCGGAGCAGGCTGCATAGGCGGTCCAGCCTGTAGTAGGGCTTCACAATGCTGCACTCCTCTCCTAGCCGGCTGAGAAGCTTGGCAACGCGCTCGTAGTCCGAGAGTGTGCGCCTCCTCTCCTCTGCAATCCTTCTCATGAGCTGGACCAGCCTCGGGTCGCAGAGGGGGCCGGTGTAGAGGGGGCCGGTGGCCTGGAGCGGGGCGCTGCAGTAGGGGCAGCGGGTGTCCGGCTGCTGTATGTAGCCCGTGTAGCCGCAGTAGGGGCAGTAGGCGCCATAGCCCAGGCTTGAGAGGCTATCGTCGGCCCTGCCCGCTCCGCGCCGAAGCTCGGCGTAGACTCGTACGTAGTAGTCGGCGTAGTAGGCTAGGAGGATTCTTGCGCCATACTCGTGGCTCGCTGCCCTCCTGATTATGTAGCCTGCCAGTATTCTCACAGCCTGCTCCTTCTCCCAGGCAGTCCTGGCGGGCTTTACGTCGTATCTCCTGCGGAGTGCCCTGGAATGGGCGCCGGAGAGGGGTGCTGTGTCGGTGGCTGTCGCGGCCAGGACTCCTCTAACGCCGATAGACTGTATCGCGACGTCTATGAAGGGGGCAGGGCTGCCGAAGGGGTCTAGGTCTACTATGCTGGGCTTTACCCCGCTCCTCCGGAGCTTGGCCATGAACTCGTTGGCATCTGCTCTCTCAATCTTCACGCGGTCCGTCACGCCATTGATATCAATATTTATCCTCGCCAGGTGGACCGCGTCCGGATCTATATCGGCAGCGTAGACGTAGGCGCCCGCCTCCACTGCGTAGCGCAGAGCCCTCACACCGCTCCCTGCGAGAGGCTCGACGACAACTAGCTTCTCGAGGCCAGCCAGCTCCCGGTAGGCTGCTGCGAGGATAACCGCTATGTCACGGTTGAACCCCATACGGGGATTGTAGAAGACCGGGGCCCAGGCGGGCTCGTAAACGCCATCGCTGCGGCGGTATGCATTGGGGTCGGGGATCAGGATCTCTACACCGCCTTCTCGTATCCTCTTAGTAGGGTAGGGTAGCTCATGCAGCGCCACCATACCAGCTGGCCCCACTATGACGTTGGGACCCCAGGCCCCCTTAGGCCTCTAGTTGCTCCAGGGGGTCTGCCGGCTACTCGTAGCCCAGCTCGCGGCGGACCTGCCTGGCGGCTTCAACCATGTTGCGGAGCTTTGCTTTTGCTATCTCCCTCGGGAGCCTCTTGAGCCCGCAGTCGGGGTCTACGTATATCTTCTCGGGAGGCAGTATGTCCATCTTTAGCAGCCTGTATATATCATTCTTTATCTCCTCCACCGTCTCCACCCGGGTGCTATGCACGTCTATGACGCCGTAGCCGAGTTCCTTGTCAAAGCCATACTCCTTAAGGTGGGGGAGCAGCCGGAAGTTACTGTTCTTAAACTCCAGGTCAAGCTGGTCTACAGGGAACTCGAGGGCGTAGGGGAGTATCCTCTCTATCCTCCCGAAGCATATGTGTACTATCTTCTTCGCACTTACACCCTTGAACATTATCTCGAGCGCTTCCCTGAGCAGCTCGGCCTCCTCGCGGTAGGGCCTTGTAGAGAGAGCGGGCTCATCGACCTGTATGAACTCGGCGCCGCGGCGCGCGAACTCCTCTATCTCGCGGCGCAGCACCCTAGCCATCTCGAGCACTAGCTCGCGGCGATCGCCGTAGGCTAGGTCAAAGCTCCAGTCAACCATGGTGTAGGGGCCTGTCAGTATGGCCTTCACCGGCCTGCCCTCTGCTATACTCCTAGCGTACTCCCAGTCAGCGACCGCCATGGGCCCCTTGTAGCCGAGCCTGGAGGCTACTATCGGCTTCCGGAAGTACACGTTATCGAATATCCTCACCCAGTCGCCGCTCTGGTAGCCCTCAATGCGCTCGGCGAAGTATACAACCATGTCCTCGCGGGCCTGCTCGCCGTCGCTGATTACATCTACGCCGGCCTCTATCTGGTCCATAACCACCGCCTTTATAGCAGGCTTTACGAGCTCATGGAACTCCTCCTCGCTTATGAGCCCGCGCTTCCTCCTCTGTATGGCCTGCTCCGCCTCGGGCAGCTTGGGATAGCTGCCTACGACCGTCGTTACAAGAGCCTTGGGAAGCTCGTAGCCCATGGAAACACCCGAGAAGGGCGAGGAGCGAACCGGCATATAATTCTACTACCCCGGAGGCACGTAGCCCAGGCCGAGCGCCTAGTAGGCCGTAAGGGATTTACCCCTCAGCGGGACGGGCTAGGCTGAGCCTGGAGAGGCGCCGCCGTAGCTCAGCCGGCAGAGCGCCGCCCTGGTAAGGCGGAGGTCCCGGGTTCGAATCCCGGCGGCGGCTCCAGTCGCGGGCCTCCCCGCCTTCTCCCTTCCTCGGGCCCGCCGCTCTAAGGGGGCAGAGAGTTCCCTTTAAGAAGGGGTCTCCACGGGCGTCACGGAGCCCGGAGGGTTGCCGGCATGCCCGTCGAGCTAAAGAGCAAGGAGGAATTCCTCAAGGTTGTCGAGAGGGCTAGCGAGTGCCGTGTCAAGCTTGGATACCGGAGGGTTGAAACAGGGGAAGGGGCCAAGAGGATAAAGGTGCTGAAGGTTAAGGCCAGGACCCCCAGCTATCTCTACACCCTGGTGTTCAACAATATTGACGAGGGTGTAGAGTTCGTTAAGTCGATAAAGGGCAGGTGCAAGAGCCTCCGGGTTCTCGACCCTGAGATGGAGGATAGGCTTAAGTGAATTGTAGATAACGCTCTAGCTTCAACACTCTAGCTTATCCCGCGCTAGCCCCCGGGTCTTTACGGTATGGGCCCTGGGCATCCCTCATCCTCAAGGGCGGGATGGGAGGGAAAATGCTGTAGTTTTGTCCCTATTTACGCGTGACGCCCACTATTATACCTATAATGAAGCCTATCGACGTAGGGCCTACGGCTATGAAGCCGAGCATTTTTACAGCGTTTAGTATGAGATCCTTGAATTTCGCCAGTCCCTCTATCCTCGATGCTAGGTCGTTAACACTACCAGAGGCTCCCCACACGCCTATCAATGTACCTAGCAGGAACACACCTATGAGCGCTATAATGTACTTTGCTATTTTTGCCATATAGTAGCCCGCCGCGAAGCCTAGGAGAAGTTGCAGAACTACAGCTACCAGTAGCTGCGGGTTAGTGCTGGCTGCGGCTATCAGGCTTGTGAGAGAGCTTACATTGGTAGCGTTGCCTGCCACTCCCTAGCCACCATCTCCAATAGGGCTCCTACGCGGCTTTAAAGAGGCCAACGCTGGGTATGCATCCTGTTGGGGGTTAAATCGGTATCTACCCCGGCCCTAGCCCCTGGCCAGAAAGCTAAATAACAGCGCCCCAGGGTCTTGGAATCCCCCGTAATTGGAGTCTCTGGCGGCGTGGGTGGGCCCGTCGTCTAGCTTGGTAGGATGCGGGGTACACACAGCCCCGCCCGGGAAGCCGTGAGGGCGGGGGTGTGCCCGACTCGGGACCCCGTGGTCCCGGGTTCAAATCCCGGCGGGCCCACCATCTCCTCCGCCAGCCGCCGGTCACCCGCCCTGTTCTGGCGGTCGTTAAGGGGCTCGATGGCTATGATACTTAGGCCGGCCACGAGGGAGGAGGTTCTAAGGCTAAGGGGGATAGCGGATTACCAGTTCGGCTACCCTGCCGGCGACCTCCTCATACCCGATGACGCTGTCGTGGGGGTCTCGCCGGGGACGCGGAGAATAAGGGAGGTGTACGGCGAGGAAGGGCTTCTAGCGGTGCTGCGGGCCCACGACTATCTTTTCTCCCTGTCGCCGAGGGGTGCGCGCCGGCTGCTATCGCTGCCTGAGCCCCGGCTGCGGGCATGGGTTTCCCCGGACGCCATGGGCGAGCTTCGGAAGAGTATACCGTGCAGGGCGGTAAGGAGGCTGGATACAAGCCTCCTCGCAGGGGATGAGGTTATAGTTCTGGATGAGCGTGGAGTGCTGCTCGGCGTGGGTAGGCTCCGCCTCTCCCCCGAGGAGATTCTGGAGGAAGAGTGCTGGGGAGAGGCTATCCGTGTACGTAAATTTGCTGAGAAGGCTGTATCCCCTGGGCAGCGGGAGGTGCAGCCAGGGTGAGCAGGTATAACGTTCACAGGTTTCGGACTATCCGCGTAGCGTACGCCGAGGATGTGAGGGGCTCCGATCTCTTTATCACAGGGTTCAAGGGCTATGGGGCTGTAGGCTATATAGCTACGCTTCATCTTGCCGACACGGCTGACTGCAGGGAAGCTGGCTATGTAATAACAAAGTATATGCCCGAAGCCGTTACCCCCAGCTCGCGTGGCGTTGTTGGCCCTTTCACGCTCTACTACTGCGAGAACTCTGGGAAGCGCATAACGCTGCTCGTCAACCATGATATACCGGTTGTCCAGGAGAGGAGCAGGTTCGCCGAGGCTATAGTGGACTTCCTACAGGCCGCCGAGGTTAAGGAGGCTGTTCTCATAGGCGGGTTTGACTCCAGGTTCAGGCAGGGCGAGGAGAAGCTACGCTGGGTGGCTACCTCCGCCTATAGCCGTGGGCTTGAGGAGCCCCGTATGGATAAAGGCCTCTACGTGGTTGGGCCTCTGGCCCTTCTGCTCTTCTATGCAGAGGTGAGGAGCTATCCGACGCTGGCCGTGCTCCCCTACACGGAGGCGGCTAGGCCGGATCCTAGGGCAGCCGCTGTGGCCATTGAGAAGATAAACGAGCTTTACGGGCTGAGCTTCGGCGTTGAGGAGCTGCTGGAGCAGGCAAAGAAGATAGAGGAGATGATTACTATGATGGAGCAGCAGCAGAGGGAGATGATGACGCCGCCCAGCAGCGAACGGGCTTACATGTAGCCCTCTTTTCCTCCCCTCCCGAGGGGCCGGATGAGGGCTCCCTAATCTTCTCCGAGGTGGTCGATTCTCCTTAGCTCCACACGTAGCCCCAGCTCTCGGAGCATTTGGGCTATGCGATGAGCTAGCCTGGTGCTCCAGGGCAGCTCCGAGTATTCTATCACTATAACTTCACTATAGGTATCTATATGCCTTTTGAAGTACTCTGTAACATAGCCTACTGTCCGCTCTACGACGTCGCTGTATTGAGAATCATTCATCTCGTACTGGGAGAGGGGGTAAGTCTCCGCGAGCTCCTCTGGAATCACCCCTATATAGGGGCTATAACCCACCACGTGATAGCCACGGTCGAGCCCGCGGACCGCCATCCTGTATATCCTTGAGTGCGTGAAGGGCTTCTCCGAGGGGTCAACCGGGATTAGCAGGGCCTTCCCCTTCCTGGGCTTGTAGTAGTTGACGACTCTCTCGCGGTGGATTACCAGCTTGGGATGGTGGAGGCTCTCGTTACCGTAGAGGAATATCCCCTTGGCCTGCGAGCCCTTGGCTCGTGGCGTCAGCCTGGCTAAATAGTTGCTGTACTGTGCGAGCTTGCTGAAGGCCTTGGCCAGGGATGGGTGGGCTCTGCTCTTCTCCTCGAGGAGCTCCCAGAGCCTCCCTTCCTTTATGGCTGTTTTTACCTCGTTTATGGCTGTTTTAAGCACGTAGAGGTTGTGGAGTGCCAGGAGCCTTGTTCTCTCCTGCTTTGGCATCTCCCTTAGCTCCTGTGGCGTGTATTTGCTGCAGACTGGACAGCTGCAGGGGAAGTAGTCTAGCTCCTCCAGCCTATAGGTTCTGCTGAGGGTCATGTATCTGCCGTCCCTTGCATATAGGATGTATGAGGCTGAATCAAACATGTCCACGCCAAGGGCCACGGCGAAGGGAATTATCATGGGGTGCCCCGCGCCGAAGAGGTGGAGAGGCTTGCTTCTTGGAAGATAGCGTCTCGCGGTAAACACCATTTCCACAAGCGTGGAGTAATCGTAGCGCTCTAGGAGGACTGTGGGGCTTCCAAGGGCGTAGAGGCGGTAGCGTGGTAGCTTTGCCGACTCCCTGGCGCTCTTCTCCAGAAGCTCCCGGAAGGGTCCACCCTGCACCGGTAGGGTCCATATTCTCTCGTCATCTATGTGCTCTAGGGCTTCACGAGCCCGGCGTAGCGTCTCCTCAACACTATAGCGGGCCTGGACGGGGTCCCCAGCGTTGCCGGTAGGCACGTCCAGGATCACTGCTATATCGCTGCCTATGCCCTTCTGGAACTCTACCACCTCGCGCGGATCTATGTCGACTCTGCCGTACTGGAGTATCTGGTAGGCTCCCGAGTCAGTCATAACTATGCCATTGAAATTGAGTATGCCGTGTACGCCTTGCTCGAGCGCCCTGCTTCTCATCCTCTTCCACAGCAGGTAGGCATTGGTTATTACCGCATTGAAGCCCATCGACTCTATATCCTTTAGTGGGACCTCCTGCCTAGCTATATCTATGACTGGGAGTAGCGCGGGGGTCTCGAGGACCCCGTGTGGGGTGTAGAGCCTCCCTATTCTCCCTGCAAGATCCTTATCCTTTACCTCGAATACGCCTATCCGGGTCAACGGAGCTCTTCTCCCCTCTTCTTCGCCTCAATATACTCTCTTAGCACGTAGCTTACCTTGGCCGCGAGGGGCCCCGCGCCCTCAACGCCGTTGGCTGTGACCCTTATACTGTTGTATATTACCACGACACCGGCGTCCTGGAACACCTTTATCGCATCAGGGCGCAGTCCTAGTCTCCTTGCGACGTAGTTGGCGAATTCCCGCGGGTCAAACATGGTTGTTTCATAGGCCCTAATCTCGGCCACAACTCTGCCCATTATGAAGAGCCTGGGTATCCTTGTCTCTCCCGCCTCCACGTCGCCGAGGACCAGGTTCATCTCGGGGTGGTCGAAGCCGAGAAGGGTTCCCTTGTACTTACGTCCATCCATTAGGACTACTTCGACGCGCTTTCCCAGAAGATTGTTCAGCTCTGCGACTAGGCGTCTCGCCGCAGCCGGGGCGATTGCTGAGGCCATCTAGGGTGCACCACTGGTACACAAGGGACGCATGGAGTTTTATAGCTACAGAGGGTGCATCAGCCTTCCAGCCCCCATGGAGGGTGGGGATTTTAGCTCGGCAGGCCAGGGGGCGTCCAGGGTGCAATAGAGAGTTGGGCAACGTGATAGCACAGTTCCGGGGAAGGGTTGAGTCTGTTGAGCGGGAGCTTATCCCGCGAATGTTCTTGGCCCGTATTAAGAGCCTTGACGGCGTCTATGAGGTTGAAATGGATATACATAGAGACCTTGTGGTCTACGAGCCTGGCACGGAGGTGGAGGTAACCGTTTCGAGAGAGCTGCCAGCCTATAAGGATGGAGAGGACCTCGTGGGGAGGGGCACTGTTGTCTCGATGAAGGATGAGGGCGGGCGCAAAGCAGTCCTCATATCACTAGGGGGGCTCCTCTTCATACTTAGGTCCTCAAAGGAATTAGACGTGAAGCCGACTGAGAAGCTCTATGTTAAGGTTTCCAAGCTCTAGAGGAGAAGACCCCTAGGGACATGGAGTATCATTTGTTTCGCTGACCAGTGTAAGAGGGGTTCACAACAAGGCCCAGCCTCCGGGGAATACCCTGCCGTGGATAAGCTGCCAGCGCTTGCAACGGCAGCGGCTATAGCGCTCCTTGCATACGGGGTAGGGATGCCCATAACTGGTATAGCACATATGCTTCCAGGTCTCGCGCACCATCTACACCCCGGGGTCCTTGCAGCGGGCCTGGCGGCCGTGCTGGCCGGCTACTACCTTCGGAGCAGGCGGAAAGCAGCCATATGCGTAGAGCTTATATCCTCAAAGATAGCCCCCAAGAAAAACCTCATCAATGATGCAAGGAATCTCGAGCATCTGATCCGCCGGCTATCCCTTACATCCAGAAGGGTTACGTACAACGTAGAGGGGCCTCCTCCGAGGGCCCTGCTCCTCGTAGAAGGAGCCTCAATAACGCAGCACGAACTCATTGAGATATTGAACTCGTACATGGATAGCATAAAGGCGATTCCATGTACAAGGCCTACGGCGAAAGCTCACACCAACACGGAGTGCTGTGCCACGCAGATTAGAGCAAAGCTGATCGCACCGCTCCTGCGAAAGCTGGCGGGTGCCAGCAAGGGCCCAGTACTCATTATAGATCTGAAGAACCTTCTGGACGAAAACATTCTGGCCAGCCTGCAAGTTGATGGGGCTGGCAAGATTACTGTAGAGAGGCTTGGAAACAAGCTCTATATAAGCGATAAGATAGCTGGCATGCTCTCCGCCTTAGAGAGAGCCGGGCCGAGCACGCTCGTTATAATAGAGCCCCTTGACCTTCCCGCAAATATTCTCTCGAGACTGGCCGAAGACTACAATGTAGAGAAATGCATAGTGATAACCCAGTACAGCGACTACGCGAACAAGCTTGCTCCATGCAGGGGGTTGAAGATCTAAAACACCAATACGAGAAACACTATTAAACCCGGTCTAGCTGTCCGTACCCTACATGGCGGTCCACTGGAGGGATCCCGCCGTAGCTCAGCGGCAGAGCGCCCGGCTGTAGGTGGGGCTCAGGCCCCCCACGCGCCCGACGCCCCCGCAGGGGGCCTGGATGAGGGCGCGCCGGCACGGGGGCCTGGGGGCAGACACCGGGCGGTCCGGGGTTCGAATCCCCGCGGCGGGACCACCGCCCGGGCAACCCATCCCACCCCCTGCTAGCTCCTAGACCACACTCACGCCACATGCCACCGGCGAGAGCCGGTGCAAACCACTGATGCAGCTAGGGTCTTGAACGATTTAAATAGGTAGTAGAAGTCCGGCCTGCAAGCCACGAGCTGCCAGACCCGGAGGGGGTTCAGCCGACAAAACTAGATAGCGGCTGTGCACGCGAGCATGTATAGGGTCCAAGGCTTTGAAGCGGTGAAGCTAGGCATCCACCGCTATATCACTATTATTCTCTCCTATTACGATCTTTTCAGGTATCCCCGTATCCATTACGTGTTTCGCATACTCTTTAGCCACGTCCTCCTCGCTGTGCACTATAACCACCATTCTAGGCTTGGTAGCCTTCACAACCTCCAGCAGCCCCTTGTAGTCAGCATGGCTACTGAAGTCTAGCCATTCAACCCTGGCTCTTACAGGCTCCTCGCTTCCTGGCATAAGTCCCTCCTCCACTATCCTACGGCCATTGGACCCTGGCGCCTGGAAGCTAACTAGGACTACTGCGTTCCTGGGGTTTCCGCCTATACGTTTTAGATAGTAGAGGCTTGGTCCCCCCTTAAGCATGCCTGCCGACGCTATTATTACGCTGGGCTGCCTCCAAGCCCTATTACGATCACGCCAGCCCTTTACTATATTGAACTCCTCGTAGGCCTTGCGGAGGAGATGTAGGTTGTTAATGTACTCGCTATTCTCCAGGAATATCTCTGTCACCTTTCTTATCATACCGTCAACGTACACAGGCACTCCGGGATCGTGCTCGGCGAGGATCATCATCATCTCTTGGCCTCTAGCTATGCTGAACGATGGTATCAGCACGGTACCGCCGCGGTCTACAACCTCCTCTACTATTGAGAGTAGGCGCTTCTCCGCCCTCTCCCTCGGCGGGTGAAGGGAGGCTCCGTAAGTCGCCTCGGTTATTAATACGTCAATTCTCCCTATGGCGTCGAGCTGCGGAGGCTTCATCAGCTTCGTCTCGATAGTGTTTATGTCTCCCGTGAACCCTATCCTGACACCATCTATATCGAGCACAACAAAGGTGCTGCCCGGTATATGGCCCGCCGAGTAGGCTGAAGCCTCGACACCATCTATATCGACACGTTGGCCGTACCTTATGTATTCTGCCGCCTCGAGGAGCGTTTGCACCTCACGGTGCTCATAGGGCGAGTAGTAGCCGTTAAGCTTGAGGAAGTCTTCTAGCATGAGCTTCGCCATCTGGATCGTTGGGCGCGTAGCATAGACCCGTGGATTGCCGGAGATGAAGTACATCGGCGCAGTGCCTATATGGTCTAGGTGGGCGTGGCTGAGTATAATGGCGTCAATGTACTTTGGCGGATAGGTGGCTGCGAATACCGGCCTATCCTCGTCATCAAAGTTGACTCCCGCATCAAGTAGTATGCCTCTCTTATCCCCACTGTTTCTCCTCACGAGTATTGACATTCTGCCGACTTCCTTGCCTCCACCTAGTACTCTGATCACAGGTTTACCCAAGGCTACCCCCTCTACGACATGTGTTCAAGGGCCGGAGGAGGCATAACCTCACACACTCCCACAACGAATTGTGGCACCCCTGAACATGCAACGCAAACTAGCCATTATATACTATAATGGCTCACGCCGCTGACCCGTAGCAGGGTAAGCGGGGTGCGCCCGGCTCTTGCTTAGGTTCAACCCGAATGAGCTTAAGAAGCAGCTCAAGAGGCTTGGACTGAAGAATGTTGACATAGAGACCCTTGAGGCTGAGGAGATTGTTATAAGGAAGCGTGAGGGCAGAGAGCTGGTCCTCATAACCCCCCAGGCCCTAGTGGTTAAGATGCCCGGCGGGGCTCTCATGCTGCAGGCCTTTGCCCAGCAGGTCGAGGAGAGGGAGGCAGGGCTGGAGACCGTGGGAGCAGAAGTTAGCGAGGAGGACGTAAGGCTGGTGGCGGAGCAGACTGGGGTAAGCCTCGAGGAGGCCAGAAAGGCGTTAGAGGAAGCCGAGGGCGACATAGCAGCGGCAATAATGCTTATCGAGGAGAGGAAGCGAGCTGGCGAAGGCCGCTGACGAGCTCGTCGACGCTCTTCGCCAGGCTTAGTATCACTGGGACCCTCTCGCTCTCAGCCATCCAGAGGGCCAGGTAGTCCAGCTTACGCGGCCCATGCAGCACCATGGCTGCCGGCTTAATCGTTGATACTCGTAGAGCTATCATCGGACTCCTGCCCGTGGTGACCCTAGTGAAGACTATCACGCGCTGCGTAGTAGAGCCCAGCAGGTGAAGGAACTCGCTCCCGCTAAGACTCATTATGGCCCTGAGGCTGTCCACAACAGTGTAGCCGTATATACGCTCGTTCAACAGGTATGAGTTTACGGGGAACCCCTTCACGCTAGTAACCACCTTTTCCAGCTCAACGCCGCTCTCAAACTCGCGCATATCTATGACGGCTCCAAGGTAGTTTAGCTGAAGCATTTTAGCCAGGTGGGAGACAACGCTCCATCCACGCTCGCTATCGATCTCCAGCAGCGCCTCAACGAACCTCCGTATAAACTGAGAGCCAGGCGTCCTACGGCCCTTCTCATAGTCGCTTACAACGCTGGGGGTGACGCCCATGTGTCTTGCCACGTCAAGCTGGCTGGCGGCGAATATCTCTCTCCACTTCCTGAGCACGCTGCCAGGACTTTCACTCATGACAATCTCTCCAGCGATATGCCTAGCTATCTTCTCGAGCACCACACGCGGGGGCCAGGAGGGCTCGACCATCTCTCTTATACCACCCCTAATATCTACAGAAAAGGATTTAACCCCTATGCCCTCAGCCTTATAGTTCGAAATGGATGCCGGGGTCGCCTAGCCTGGTAGGGCGCCGGCCTGCTAAGCCGGTGGGGGTCCACCCCGCGCGGGTTCAAATCCCGCCCCCGGCGCCACCGAGCTGCAGAGGGCCCAGACGCCTTCCCGTTCTCCCGCATCATCCCACCTACCTGCACTCCCGGAGGAGCTGCTGGAGCTTATCAACATCTACAACCATGTAGGGCTCCTTGCTCGAAGCATCTATCTTCTCCACTCCCTTCTCCCTGAGCTTCTCCAGGCACTCCCCGCATCTTAGCAGCTCCTCTACAACATCCATGAATCTCATATATCCTGTCTCCTCTGCCTCGTGGCGCCGCCAGAGGCCGTAGAGGGATATTCGAAGCCTCCTCTGGCCAGTAGCCCTAGCCATCGAGAGAGCCATTACCCCCCGGTCGCGTAGATAGCGGCAAAAGGTATCCATAAAAGCCGTGAGCGGGTCCATCCGATAGCTTCTCATCGCCGATCTACCCGCATCCCCTCCTAGCCTTTACGCTGAGGAGCAGAGACTTAGTATCATCTATGAGCCGCCGTGCTACGTCAACCTTATGCCTGACGCCTGGTATGAGCGCATCAGGGTACTCTAGTGCACGCATCTCGTAGTAGAGGGCTTCCATTAGGTCAAGTACTACCTCTGCCTCCTCCAGCCTGTCGGAACGCATAAGGTCTAGTGCAAGGCGGCGGAGCTCCCCTAGGACGTCGCCCAGCCCCTGGAGGTAGGGGACCTCTCCCACTCCAAGGTCGTGGTGGCTGGGTATCTTCCCCTCAACCACTATGCTGTAGAACACTCTGGCCTCGACATACTCTGCTAAGACGTTGTAAACGAAGCCGCTCTCCAGCAGGAAGCTATCGCTCCTGGCAAGCTTCAGGAACTCTTTAACAATCCTATCCATATCCTCAATGTAGCCACGCGCCTCATCGACGAGGCCCCGGTGAAGAGCATTTATAGCCCAGCCGGACATCTTGATAATGTCCCGGCCGGTCTTTATCAGGCTATCCCTAGCCTCCTCCCTCCTGGAGAGCACAGCGTCTATCTCGGATATAATGCCGCGAAACCTCTGAGCCAGCTCGTCTACACGTATCTCAGCCAGCCTCGGCACTCCCGCGCCGCTCATGCAGAGGGGCACCACCCAGGCTAGAGAGCTTTTCAAGCAAAAACCCTAGCTCATCCCCCTCTAGCACGGAGAGCCAGTCTATACAGCAGCGAGACACTCCCCTGCCGATCATATCAACCACAAGTTTTGCAGCGTCATCGGGATCCATCTGGGTCGTATCAATCTCAACCACCGGGACGCCTTTATCCACCAGCCGCCGGGCCTCGGCAGCCACTACCCCCACCAGCTCGGCCTCAACATTCTCGGCAATCTTTGCTGGAGGCCACCCACGCCTCTGCAGCCGCTCCAGGAGCACCAGGGGGTTGCATCTCGTCACTACAACAGCCTCAATGGCATCGAGAATGGTCTCGAAGGGCTCCAGCCAGTGGGTCTCAACAACATAGTCCTGGTAGTAGCGGATCTCCCTTACAAGCCTATCATAGTCTGCTATGAAGCTTCTCCTATCAGCATCATAGCCCGTCCAGAGCCCCTTCTCCAGGACAATCCACGAGAGTGTTGTAAAGCGGCGCAGGAGGAGCCTGGCCACACGCGAGCCCACAAGACTCTTGCCGGTACCGGGCACACCCGCCACAACAATCAAGACGCTACGCTCCCGTGGAGCAGGTGGAGGCTAAGACCCTACTAAGAGACTAATGTAGGCAGGGCGACAGAAAGCCCCTTATAGAGTGGTTCTACTCCTTTAAAAACGAGTTTGGATGAATAGGGGGTTACTCCTCCCCTTCCTCCTTCTTCTCCTTCTCCTTCTCCTCCTTCTCCTCGCGGCGGGCGGCGGCGATTATGTCGTCTATCCTCAGCACCATGGTTGCAGCCTCGGTGCCGGCCTTGATGGCGTTAGCCTTGATGCTTACAGGCTCCACTACGCCAAGCTCCATCATGTTCTCAACGTTGCCGTTGAACACGTTGATACCATACCACTTGCCGTCCGGCTTGGAGTGGGCGGCGCGCAGCTTCATCATGTTCTCCACGGGGTCCAGGCCCGCGTTCTCGGCCAGCGCCATCGGCAGGCCCTCAAGGGCGCGGGCGAAGGCCTCTACCGCTAGCTGCTCCTTGCCGCCAATCTTCGGAGCGATCTCGCGCAGATACTTGGACAGCTCTACCTCGACAGCGCCACCGCCCGCGACTATCTTGCCGTCCCTTATAGCGTCGGCTACTGCGTGCATAGCATCCTGTATACTCCTCTCAGCCTCGTCAACCAGCCGCTCGAGACCACCACGTATCACTATAGTCACCGCCTTGGGGTTGGGGCAGCCCTCTATGAACACCATCTTGTCTTCGCCGACCTTCCTCTCCTCAACTAGCTTGGCGAAGCCCAGGTCCTCTGGAGTTAGGTCCTCAATGTTGCTCACTATCTTGGCTCCGGTGGCCTTGGATATCTTCTCTATGTCGCTCCTCTTGACCCTTCTCACGGCCATTATGCCCTTCTTGGCTAGGAAGTGCTGGGCCACCTCGTCGATGCCCTTCTGGGTTATCACCACTATGCCGGCCTTACCAGGCTCCATGCCGTCCCTCTTCATCCTCTCAACGGCAACGTTGTAGATCTTCTCCACCATGTCCTCTAGTATGCGCTCCTCCTCCTCGAGGAACTTCTTCAGGTAGGTCGGGTCGCTGATCCTTATCTCGGCGTCGATCTCCGGCTTCTCCACCTCAAGCGGGGCGTCGAGCAGCACTATGTAGGCGTTCTCAACCCTCTTGGGCATGCCTGGGTGCACAACCTCCTTATCGAGCACAATGCCGTAGACTAGCTGGGTGTCGCGGAGACCGCCACCATGCTTCTTTATTATCTGTATGCTGTCCAGGTCTATGTACCACTTGTCGCCGCGCTTCTCGGTGACCTGCTTGACTGCCTTGACTACAATCTCTGCCAGGTAGTCGCGGGCGCCGTGCACAGCCTTGCTGGTGAGGCTGGTCCTGGCTATCTTCTTGAGTATCTCATCGTTGTTTATGTCTATGGGCTCGGCCAGCTCCTGGAGCTTCTTTATGGCCTCCTCTGCCGCCTTCTTATAGCCGCTGACTATGATTGTGGGGTGCACGTTCTTATCGAGGAGCTCCTCGGCTACGCGGAGTAGCTCACCAGCGAGTATCACGGCAGTCTTGGTGCCGTCACCCACCTCCTCGTCCTGGCCCTTAGCTATCTGTACTACGAGCTTGGCAGTCGGGTGCTGGACATCCATCTTGTCAAGTATGGTGGCGCCGTCGTTGGTTATAGTTATGTCGCCGAGGCTATCGACTAGCATCTTGTCCATGCCCTTGGGGCCGTAGGTGGTGCGCAGAGTCTCGGCAATCGCCCGCACTATCATTATGTTAGCGCGTAGAGCCTCGCGGCCGTAGGTCCTCTGGGTGCCCTCCTTGAGTATGAGCACCGGCACACCGGTGGGCTCCACTGTGACCGCGCGCGCGGGCGCAGACATGGTTCCACCTCTAGCCATCCCTTTGATGCGCTACGTCCGGGTAGGTTGCCTTCAGAGTGCTTCTATATAAACCTTGCTCTCGGGGCTTCCACAAGGTATATCTCCCGCGGAAGAGCCGGGGCCGGTCCCGGGGGCATGTAATGGGTAAAGTAAGGATCGGGGTAGTCAAGCGCACCGCGCGTAAGCTGCTGTCAATGTATCCCGACCTCTTCACAGAGGATTTCGAGCATAACAAGCGCGTGGTATCAAACCTTATAGAGACGCCTTCGAAGAAGCTGAGGAACCAGATAGCAGGCTACGTCACCAGGCTATATAAGATATACAAGAGGACGGGGCAGCTGCAGTACCTTATAGAGCAGCAGCACGCCGAGGAGACCAGGGCAGCGCTGCTAGCCCAGGCGGCGCAGCAGCCGGCAGAGGCGGGGCAGCAGCAACAGCCCCAGCAGGCCGGCGAAGGCCAGCCAGCAGCGGAGAGCTAGACATAAGCCTCTACAACAGCCCCGGGCCCGCACTAGGGAGCCCGGCTCCTTTACCCCCGTCCGCGCAGCACCCTTAGGCCACCCTGAGGCCCAAAAGCCCGGGGGCCTGAGCCCACGAGCCATGGGATGGGAGTGACGCCGGCAACCGGGGGCGCCAGATGCCTTGGCGGGTCAAGGCCATCCAGAGCCTGTCAAGTTTAAGCCTGTAACCTGGCGCGAGGTAGAGGACGGCTGCGCGAGGATAGCCGAGCAGGTGCTAAGTAAGGGGATAAAGGTTGACGTCATCGTGGGAGTCCTTCGGGGCGGATGGATCCCGGCCAGGCTGCTCTCAGACTATCTAGGCACACCCGTGATGGGGGCCCTCGAGATTAAGTTCTACCGGGGGATCGGCGAGACCTCTGAGAGGCCCGTAGTCACCCAGCCCCTTATAGCCGACATAAGGGATAAGGTAGTGCTGGTAGTAGACGATGTAGCCGACACCGGGAAGACCTTCAACATGGCTGTGAGCTTCCTCTCCCACTACGGGCCCCGGAGGATACTCACAGCCGCCCTCTACCTCAAGCCCTGGTCAATGTACCGGCCTGACTTCTACGCCGAGGAGACTGATGCCTGGATAATCTTCCCCTGGGATAAGGCGGAGACCGTCGAGGAGCTTGTAAAGAAGAGGGGGCTAACCCTCGAGGAGGCGGCGAGAATAACGGGTGAAGACCTTGGGTTCCTCAAGAGGGTTTTCAACACGCGCCAGCTGGGTACAGCTGCTGCCGGGAATAGGCAACCTTAAGGTCGAGCTGCTCTGCACCCGGTACCGGGAGGGGTTGGAGGAGGAGCTCAGCCCTGCCGATGGCCGCGAAGCACTGGTATCCCTGGTTGCGGAGAGCCTGGCTCGCCGCTACTGCCCGGAGGAGATAGCCTCCGCCGCGCTCGCGGTGTACGCTGCCAGGGTAAGGGGCTTTGGCATAGCTAGGAACCCCGGGATAGACCTCCTCCTATACCTCGCCGGCCAGCGCAACATAGCGGACGTCCTACATAGCTACAAGCCCCGGCCAGGAGGCCGTGTGCTGATCGTAGCCGTCTACCCCGCAAACCGACTGCCACAGAGCCTTATCCCCGGCGTCCTAGAGCCTCCAAGCTCCTGCACCGCCGGCAGCTGCGACCGGACTAGGGAGACGAGGCTTGCTGTCTTCCCGCTGCGCGAGCGGGTTTACCGGATGCAGGGCGAGTAGGCCCCTTTTGATTCCTCATAGCCTCCGGGGAGGCCTTTAGGATAAGAGTTAAAGAAAAGCGCCAAGAGCGGGGAGCATGGAGCCCGCCAAGCATGGTGAGGCATAATGAAATGGCTCATACTAGACGAGGAAGAGGAGTGGTGGGAAGAGGAAGAGGAAGAAGAGGAATGGTGGGAAGAGGAGGAAGAGGAGGAGTGGGAGGAAGAGGAGTGGTAAGGTAACGAGGGGCGTCGGCATACCTTGCCTTTCTTCACCGCCGTCTCCCCGGGTTTTTAAGGCAAGGGCTCTCAACTAGCAGGCCGAGGAGCGGCTCGGTGCCGTCACCACTCCCCATACCCCCAAGTTGGGCCATTCCTAGAGCCCTATATAGGTACCGTCATCTGCCTCTAGGATGTACGCGCCGCCAGAGCCTTATGAGCCGCTGGGCCTGTGGGCCTTCTCCTCAGGGAGCGCTGGAATGGTGAGGATAGCTGTCATAGATTATGATCTATGCAAGCCCAGCAAGTGCCACCAGGAGTGCATAGCGTTCTGTCCCGTAAACCTGACAGGAGGCAAGGCTATAGAGATGAGCCCAGAGAGGAGGAAGCCCGTCATATATGAGGAGACCTGCATAGGCTGCGGCATATGCGTGAAGAAGTGCCCCTTCAAGGCCATAAGCATAGTGAACCTTCCAGACGAGCTCGAACGCATGCTGGTACACCGTTACGGGGTTAATGGATTCAAGCTCTACGGGGTACCCGTGCCCCGGCAGGGGAGGATACTAGGCATAATAGGTAAGAACGGCACAGGGAAGTCTACCGCCCTCCGCATACTCGCCGGCGAGCTGCGGCCCAACCTGGGTATAGTTGAGGGGGCGCCACCCGACTGGGACGAGATAATCAAGAGGTTCCGTGGCACCGAGATGCAGAACTACTTTAAAATGCTCGCGGACGGCAAGATAAGAGCCGCACACAAGATACAGTACGTGGACCTTGTACCGCGCAGGGTAAAGGGGCGGCTGCGGGACCTGCTAGAGCGGGCCGACGAACGTGGATTATGGAGGGACCTGGCCAGGGATCTTAACCTGGAGCGTCTTCTCGACCGCGACGTGAGGCAGCTCAGCGGCGGCGAGCTACAGCGCTTCCTGGTTGCAGCTGTGCTGAGCAAGGACGCCAACCTCTACCTCTTCGACGAGCCTAGCAGCTACCTCGACATAAGGGAGCGCATACGAGTGGCAAAGGCCATCCGCAGCTATGTGCCCAGGGATAGCTACACCGTAGTGGTGGAGCACGACATAGCTATGCTAGACTACCTGTCAGACCACGTAGCCATAATGTATGGCGAGCCGGGAGTCTACGGCATAGCATCCAAGCCCTACGGTGTGCGCGCCGGTATAAACTACTTCCTCAAAGGCTACCTGCCAGCCGAGAACATGAGGATAAGGAGCGAGCCAATAAGATACACTATAAGCTTCACCCGGCAGGCCAGCGCTGAGGCGAAACGCTACATCGGCTGGAGTAGGCTCCTAGTGCGCCTGAACGGCTTCCGCCTAGAGGCCGAGCCCGGGGATCTCCACGAGGGCGAGGTGCTCGGCGTAGTAGGGCCCAATGGCATAGGCAAAACCACCTTCGTGCGCACACTAGCCGGCGAGCTGGAGCCCGCAGAGGGAAGCGTGGAGAAGCCAGAGGGGCAGCTCAAGGTGAGCTACAAGCCCCAGTATATAAACCCCGAGGTGCTCGGCGAGGAGAAGACTGTAGAGCAGCTACTCAGAGAGGCCAACCCCTCCACACTCTCGCCGGGATCCTGGCTTAACGTAGAGATTGTGAGGAGGCTCGGCATAGACCGGCTACTGGACCGGAAGCTTAGAGAGCTAAGCGGCGGCGAGCTACAGAAGGTTGCCGTAGCCGCCGCGCTGGCGAGAGAAGCGGACATCTACCTACTCGACGAGCCCTCAGCATACCTCGACGTGGAGGAGAGGCTCACCGTAGCCAAGGCTATCAGGAGGCTCACAGAGGCCAGAAGCGCTGCCGCCATCGTTGTTGAACACGATATAGCGGTGCAGGACTACATAGCCAGCAAGATACTAGTGTTCACCGGCACCCCAGGGCGGCATGGAAAGGCTTCAAGACCCCTCCCCCTGCATGAGGGCATGAACCTCTTCCTAAAGGAGCTGGGCATAACGATAAGGAAGGACCCTGAAACCGGGAGGCCTAGGATCAACAAGGAGGGAAGCTTCCTGGACAGGATGCAGAAGAGGCTAGGCAAGTACTACTACTTACCGAGGCCCAGCGAGAAGGAGGAGGGAGAGACGGAGGAGTAGCCCCGGCCGGGGACGGCAGCGCCTTAAGCCTGGCGCGATAGTCCATAGACCCTGACAGGAGAGAAGCACTCTGATACCGGGGGACGGAGCCCTACCACTCCCTGTCAGGACGGCTAGGATCCTCAGAGCCAGAAACGCATCATCTACCACAGGCCCCGGGGGGTCGAACCCGGGGGACACGGTGGCTATGCACAGCCTACAGCGGCGCCAGCGGCGGCTCGAGGCTGTCAACCAGCTACTACTACCCCTACTAAGGGGTGCTAGACGGTACTACACTGCATGGAGGCTGGTCAACCCGCTCCTGACAGGCGTCTCAAGGGTAGACGAGTCCAGCGACTACACGGTCACCGTGGTGACTCTGCAGCTTCCGGCCAGCAGCCCCCTGGTAGTAGCGCTCTACACAAGCACGCAGGAGAGCAGGCCCATCTCCCCGAGCCAGCTGCAACGCCGCATAAGGAGGCTCCGCAGCCGTGTAGCCAGCTTGAGAGGCAAGGTGTTCAACAGGGCCGACCTAGTATACATAATCTACGCTCCACGCGGCTTTACGGTAGGTGCGAGGAGGATGGCCCGGAGAGAAGCAGTGAACCTAGCATCACGCATCGAGGACGCCATAAAGGCCCTTGCCAGGTTTGTGGGTAGAAGGCTTGCGAGGCTCACGGAGAAGCTCCGCGGCAGGAGGATATGGGGCGAAGTACCTCTCCTCCTATACGCGCTCCAGGAGCTCACGGTTTCTCTAGGAGCCGGGGCCAGGCTGGTGAGCAGAGAACTGGCTGTCAAGCTTGCAGAGAGGGGAGGCACCATTTAACCGCGGGGATGGCCCTAAAGACCCCATCCCCCAAGACAGCGCGCCTTTATGTAACTCCGCTATTCCACCCCACTAGGAGCCGGGTAGGGCCCGTGCTGGTTATGAGCTACCTCTGAAGCTTACCCCGACATGATTATGCTTAGGCTGCAGGTCTGGATCCCTCGTCCTCCTCCCTGAAGCGCGTGAAAGATGCGGCGAGCCTCCAGGCTGTCCATCAACGATCATCGCTAATGGATGAAACACTTACTACTATCATAAACTACCATAATTTATAAATTTTTGTATCTAATAAGTGGAGTGGTTGCAGCAAATTTTCTCTTCTCGAGCTACATGGAGCATCATACCCTCATATAGGCCTGGGCTTCTATCCTGTGCGGGTGCATGCAGGGGCTCTCCCGGATCAACCGTAATCCCTATGGTACGGGGTTCATATCGCCTAATATATAGGTAAACTCTCTATAATTGTTACATAAATGCATAACAGGTTAACATGAGATATGCGCCGCTATGATACCTTGCAGGGAGGGGCTAACAGTGCACGTAGCCTGTCAGGCTAAGCAAGAGGCCTGCATGCCAGCGCCAATCGCCTGTCCAGGCAGCAAAACCTCTTTAAATTCCATCAAGCAGTATGTAATAATAAGAATTTTCTTCATACTAAGGTTTTATGAGGCTACCCAGGATAGAGTCCTTCCCAGCAAGGGTATTACCAGGTACTCTTCTTCGAGGCTTCTTCCTTCCTCTTAATTGGAATTGACAATTGACTCTTAGCACCCCACCCCTTGCTCATGGAATTTTGCTTGGCTAGAAGAGGCTTTATACAACCGCATTTATGGTGGCTAGAGTGGTGAAGTCCACAATGTCCGACGAGAGGCGTGTAACGATAAGCGTGATAAAGGCTGATATAGGGAGTATAGCCGGCCACCACAAGGTTCACCCTGACACCATGGCTGCAGCGGCACGTGTCCTCGCCGAGGCTAAGAGAAAGGGCACCATCATAGACTACTATGTAACCCACGTTGGTGACGACCTCCAGCTCATAATGACACACCGTAAGGGTGTTGACAGCTCTGATATACATGGCCTCGCCTGGGAGGCCTTCAAGAAGGCGGCTGAGGTGGCTAAGGAGCTAGGCCTCTATGCTGCCGGGCAGGATCTGCTCAGCGACGCATTCTCCGGCAATGTGCGGGGTCTGGGCCCCGGCGTAGCCGAGATGGAGATAGTGGAGAGGCGCAGCGAGCCAATAGTAGTGTTCATGGCTGACAAGACCGAGCCTGGCGCTTTCAACCTGCCGCTCTTCAAGATATTTGCGGATCCCTTCAACACTGCCGGTCTTGTGATAGACCCGAGGATGCATGATGGCTTCAAGTTTGAGGTGCTCGACCTCTATGAGGGCAAGTACGTTGTGCTAAACTCGCCCGAGGAGATGTATGACCTGCTGGCTCTCATAGGTACACCCAGCCGCTATGTGATAAAGAGGGTGTATAGGAAGAGCGACGATGAGATAGCAGCTGTTGTGAGCAGCGAGAGGCTCAACTTGATAGCAGGCCGCTACGTGGGCAAGGATGATCCAGTAGCTATCGTGCGTGCCCAGAGCGGGTTCCCGGCGCTCGGCGAGATACTCGAGCCCTTCAGCTTCCCCCACCTCGTGGCTGGCTGGATGAGGGGCAGCCACTGGGGCCCGCTGATGCCTGTCGGCCTGCGCGACGCTAAGTGCACCAGATTCGACGGCCCTCCAAGGATAATAGGGCTGGGCTTCAACATAACCAAGGGTAGGCTGATAGGCCCGGTAGATCTATTCGACGATCCGGCGTTTGACGAGACCAGGAGGCTCGCGCAGCAGATAGCCGATTACATGAGGCGCCATGGCCCATTCATGCCCCACAGGCTGGGCCCAGAGGAGATGGAGTACACCACGCTACCCCAGGTGCTCGAGAAGCTCAAGAACAGGTTCACCGACGCCGAGTACTACACCAAGTACGTCCACGTGAAGCTGCGCGGTGTAGTCAAGGAGGCGGAGTCGGAGGCCCACGACTAGCGCTCCTCCCCGGGTTTTTGAGCCAATAGCCTAAAAGTTACGTCCCCACTGCACTGAGTCTAGTCCTTCAGCTGGCTCGTCCACCGCGCCTACCCGGGGCGCTAAGCCCTAAATCCTTGAGGCTGTGGCGCCGGCTCTCCTGGCCTGGGGGCGTAGCATTATGGGTACGGTGCTTCTCTCCTCGCTACATGCGCAGTACACGTCGCACAGGAAGGAGGAGACCAGCGGCGCCCCGGAGCCCCGGGGGCTGCCGGTGCTGGCTGTGAACTACAAGGCTTATCCAACAGCCTTCGGCAGTGCCGGGCTAGCCATAGCGCTCTCGGCCGAGAAGCTCGCGGAGCAGTACGATGGTATAGTGCGCTTCATACTGGCGGTGCCAGCTACCGAGATAGCTAGGATAAGCGAGGCTCTGGACAAGGTTGTTGTATACGCGCAGCACGTGGATCCAGTAGAGCCTGGCGCCTACACGGGCTTTATCCCGCTAGAGGCGGTCAAGGAGGCTGGAGCAAAGGGCACGCTGCTCAACCATAGCGAGCGCCGCCTACGCCTCAGCGACATAGACCTCCTGGTTAGGCGTGCTACAAGCCTCGGGCTGGAGACGCTTGTCTGCGCGGACACCCCCGCTGCCGCTGCTGCTGCGGCTGTGTTCGCTCCTACGATGGTGGCTGTGGAGCCGCCGGAGCTTATAGGTACGGGCTTACCTGTCTCCAAGGCTAAGCCGGAAGTGATAACATCCAGTATAAGAATGGTTAGGATGATCAACCCTGAGGTGCCGGTGCTTGCCGGTGCAGGGATAACCAGCGGCGAGGACGCGGCCAGGGCGCTGGAGCTTGGGGCAGCCGGCGTGCTAGTGGCCTCAGCGGTTATGAAGGCCAAGGACCCGGAGGCTAAGATGCTGGAGCTGGCCGAAGCCTTGGCAAAGGCTGCTGAGAAGCAGGGATAGAGTCCGCCGGCCCGGGGGGCGGAAGGGGTATAGAGCCCCCCGGCGGTGGAGACTCCGGAAGCCACGGGGCCACCCCGGGCTGGCTGGGCCCGTAGCTCAGCCAGGATAGAGCGCCGGCCTCCGGAGCCGGAGGTCCCGGGTTCAAATCCCGGCGGGCCCGCCACACGCCCCTGCTGGTCCACGCCACTCCTAGAGGGCTCCCGGCCGCCCCGGCATAGACGTGGCATGTGGGTCCAAGCAGCTCTGATATCTCCATCCACCCGGGCTGCTAGAGAGGGCTTCCTGGCCTTGTCCGGCAGGATTGCTGAAGGGGGCACACTGGGGTTTAGAGAGGCCTTCAGCATCGGAGTTGGGGGCATGATTGGTGGCGGTATATTCGCCGTCCTGGGCCTCAGCCTGCAGCTGGCGGGGGCCGGGGCCCCGGTGGCGTTCCTCCTCGCCGGGCTCGTTGCGCTTGCTACGGCCTACTCTTACGCAAGGCTCACCATGAGGTACCCGAGCCGCGGCGGCACGGTGGAGTTCCTCGTCCGGGGCTATGGCCCCGGGCTGGTGGCCGGCGGGCTCAACATCCTCCTCATAGTGAGCTACACGGTTATGATATCGCTTTACGCCTACGCTTTCGGGAGCTATGCTGCCAGCCTGGCCGGCGGCGGCCGACTGCTCTCCCACCTCCTGGCTAGCCTGGTTATAGTCGTATTCACCCTCGTCAATGCGCTCGGCGGGCTAGTGTCAAGCAGGGTTGAGGATGCGCTCGTGTTCTTTAAGCTGGCCGTCCTCCTCCTGGTCGCCCTGCCGGGGCTGTTGATGGTTGAGTGGAGCAGGTTCTCCCCCTCCAGGTGGCCGCAGCTATCAAGCATAGTTGTAGGAGGGATGATCATATTCCTAGCCTATGAGGGGTTTGAGCTAATAGCCAATGCGGCGGGCGAGGCCTCCTCCCTGGAGGACTTGTCAAAAGCCTACTACGCCTCGGTGGCCACTGTGACAGCTGTCTACATCGCTATAGCCCTCGTGTCCGCCGGCATACTCTCGCCCTCTGAGGTCGTGAGGGCCCGCGACTACGCGCTCGCGGAGGTGGCCTCCAGGGAGATGGGTTCGGCGGGCTTCTATACCGTTGTTGCGGCCGCCCTGGCCTCGACGGCCTCAGCGATAAACGCTACCCTATATGGTACAGCGGGGATAAGCTACGTGGTGGCTAGGTATGGGCAGTTGCCGCGCGTAATGGCCAAGAGCGTCTGGAGGCACGCCCCCGAGGGCTTGTTAATAATAGCGTTGGCCTCCCTCGTGCTCGTGAACACTGAGGGACTAGAGGCCATAGCTTTCGCGGGCAGCGCTGGCTTCCTCCTCATATTCGCCATGGTGGACCTCGCCGCCTACAGGTTGCGTAGAGAGGCCAAGGCTAACCCCCTTCTAGCCCTCACGGGCTTCCTCTCATCGCTGGCTGTCCTGGCGCTCCTGGTGGGCTACACTGCTGCCCGCGAGCCGGGCCAGGCGGCGCTCTTTCTGCTCCTCCTGGCGGGCTCGTTCGCCGCGGAGTGGCTCTACCGGGCCGCTACTGGCCGGAGGATAGCCGGCTACATAGACTATCGGCTCGTTGAGAGGGAGAGGCTGAAGATGGGGTGGAGGCAGTGGATCCCACGGGTAGTGGCGGTGCTCAACCGCGTACTCAGGGACTTCGAGCTCTATCTCGTGGGCGGCATAGCCCGTGGGGAGCTAGAGCAGTCGCACGACGTGGACCTCCTTGTAGCCACGAGCGAGAAGATGTCATCCAGGAAGCTCGAGGCCAGGGTTAGGAGGGAGGCGGGGCTCCAGTTGCACCCCCTCCATATACACGTCTCCTCGCCCCAGGAGAAGGAGAAGTGGCTCCGCCGCAGCGGCCGCTACCTAAAGCTTACAGAGAAGAAGCCGGCTGAGCAGAGGAGGACCAGCTAGCGGTAGCGGAGCGCCACCGGCTCCACCCGGATACTCGGCGGCGGTTACAAGCCTCATTCCTGCCTCTCCGTCTCCCTCCAAACCTCCATAGTCCTCTCCCGGGACCTCGGCTCCCTAGCCAGTGGTGATCATATGTAGCGAGATCCAGCCTAGAGGCCCCTGATTATCCTTACAGCGTTCTCCACGGCTCTCCTAAGCTTCGCCCGGTTGAGCATGTAGCCTAGCAGGTACATCGGAGGCCCATCAACTCCACCCAGTGGAATAGAGGCCCCGTAAACCTGAGCTTCACGCCCTGGTGCTCGAAGACTCTACCATCGGCGAAGAGAACCCTGGTTCCGCCAGCGTCAAGCTCTGGTATTCTCCTCGGCCTCCTCCACTCCCCGGCTCTCCGCATGAACCACGTCCTGTCCTTCTCCAGTAGCTCCCTCCTCCTAGACGGGTAGTCTCCAATAATCCCTGCTCTAGCCTCTCGCAGCTCGGCTCGAAGCACGACAATAGAACGCTCTCATACCCGTGAGGCGGTACTATTATACGCGCGGTGGATGCACCGGCTGTCTCTGAGAAGAAGCTGACAGGGATGGAAGCGCCTACAGTGCTAGCTGAGAGGGTACAAGGTTATGACGTGTGACGCCTCCTTAAACCACCTTATCCACCATAGAGCGGATGGTTCCGATGCCGCTGCCCCGATGCCTCACATGCCTGGGAAGTAGTGCTCCAGCGACGTTGAAGCCAAGGCCATTATGGCTACTATATCGAGAGCCCTGTCTCCCGATATCCTCAAGGAGGTTGAGGACAGCTCAAGGACTACAATATCTGGCCTCTTCGCTGCCCCATTTCCGGTACACGTATAGGGGCCAGAGCAGGCCCCAGTGCGATCGCGATCACCTCTCCGGCGTTCCCGTCTCGCGTGCGGGTTTGACAGCATGCCTAGGGTTGGGCTGCTCCAGTACCAGCCGGGCCGCGAGCCCCGCGAGAGTGGTGAGCGTGTCCTAGAGATACTGTCACGTTCGAGGGTGGAGGCCGGGCTGATACTGCTGCCAGAGTACGCTAACGTCTACCCCGCCGGCCTCTCCCGTGATGGGCTGAGGGAAAGGGCCGAAGGCCTGGGGGACAGTGTCTTCCTGGAAGCCCTGGGCAGGGCCTCGACAGAATATGGTGCATATATTGTATCAGGTTTTCTGGAGAGGGGCGGGGACTGTCTATACAGCTCTGTGGTGTCTGTGAAGCCTAGTGGCGGGGTCGAGCTTCTCTACCGGAAGACTCTGCTCTTCGACGCGCTGGGCTACAGGGAGTCGAGCCTGCTCTGCCGGGGAGGAGAGCCGCCGAGAATCGTTAATGCTGCAGGGCTCCGTGTGGGCGCTCTCATCTGCTTCGAACTCCGCTTCCCCGAGGTGGCTCGCAGCCTGGCCCTGCGCGGCGCCGAGCTGGTGGCGGTGCCTACTGCATGGTACCGTGGCCCGGGTAAGGAGGAGCAGCTCCGCTTCCTCGCCCAGGCTAGGGCCTCGGAGAACACCGTCTACCTTGCTGTGGCCTCGGCTCTGGGGCCCGACTTCACCGGCCGTAGCATGGTTGTTGATCCACTGGGCTTCGTGGTTGTAGACGCGGGTGCCCGCGAAGGCTATGTGGAGGCTGAGGTCGACAGGGGCTATCTAGAGGAGGTACGCAGGCTCCTGCCCCTGCTCAGGCTCCAGCCCCTCGCGGCAAGGCTCATGGGGCTAGAGGAGGCCGAGCCAGGAGAGGACTAGTGTTGCTATCACAGTATACACTGCGCCCACTACAGCGATCTTGAGCAGCTGACGCCATGTAGGCTTCCTAGCCGCCGCACCGCCAACACCCAGGGCGAGCAGGTAGAGGCCGAGCACGTTGGACGCTGTGTAGCCTATGTAGAAGCCCAGAGGCTTGGCTAGTCCAAACAGCCTCTCGAGAACCCATGCAACAGCCAGCGCTATGGGCACGTTTACGAACGCGTCGTTCCACCAGGAGAGCGGGCTGAGAATGTAGCCTACGACGCCCACCAGGGCCCATAGGATCCTCTTCCTAGCGCCGGCCATCTCCGGGGCAGGCATAGCTCCCCGCCCTCGATATTCTCTACTACACCTACACTGAATTGATGTACACTAGATCACATTGTATTGTAACCCAAATATGGCTCTTATGCTTGCCTGGGAGCCGCCCAGAATCCATGGGGTTGAAGAGGCGGCTGCCGGCGATTGGAGGACACGGTGTAGACGCCATGGTACTTCCGGAGGAGGTCGCCGCTAGAGTGCTAGCCGAGACGGTGAGGAGCCGCACCTCGCTGCGCGACACAGCGACCAGGTTCTTCAGCCGCCACCCCGAGCTGGACTATATGAAGCCTGTCGTGAGGGTACTAACGCTGGGCGTTGCCCGTAACTACATCCTGCTTGACAGGGTCCTCACCAGCCTCGGTTATGGCCCAGCAAGCCATTCTACGAGGTGGATGCTTGCCCGCACGCTTGCCTACGAGGCGATAAGCGGTAAGCTGAAGCCGAGCCGCGCCCGTAGGCTGGCACCCCGCGCAGGCCTCGACCCGGAGAAGATCCTTGAGCTGCGCGGCGCGGATCCAGGGGAGTTCGTCCGGGGGCTTAGCGGGGTTGAGAGGCTTAGCGTCCTCTACAGCTTTCCGCGCTGGATGATAGAGGAGCTTATGGAGGCCTAGATACCCGAGCTGCCCAAGCTGCTTGCGGCCCTCAACCGGGACCCCGTGCGTTGGATACGCGTGAAGCCCGGCGTGGACATGGAGCGGCTGAGGGAGAGGCTCGGCCGCCAGGGGGTGGTTATTGAGCCGGATAGGGACCTCCCCGACGTTGCCAGGATAGTATCCGGCGACTCCATGGCCGCCAGGACCGAGGAGTACCAGAAGGGCCTCTACGTTATTCAGGACAAGGCCTCAGCCCTGGTCTCCTGGGTGGCCTCGCCCAGCGGGAAGGTGGCCGTAGACCCTACAGCAGGTGCGGCGGTGAAAGCGAGCCACATGGCCTGGCTGGGCGCCCGCTACGTCGTTGCAGGCGATGTTAAACCCTCCAGGCTGGTCGAGGCTAAACGGACCCGGGCCCGCCTCTCCATCGGGCACCTGGTAGACCTCGTAGCTGGAGACGCCCGCAGCCCCTACCTAAGGAGATTCGACACCGCAATCGTGGACCCGCCGTGTACCGATATAGGGAGGCTCCAGTACGAGCCCGAGGTTAAGCTCTGGCTTGGCCGCGGCGACCTACACTACTTCCGCAGGCTCCAGCTCCGCATAGTCTCGGCGGTGGCGGAGGCAGCTCCTCCACGCAGCACCATAGTCTACAGCGTCTGCACGCTGACCAGAAGCGAGACTATATGGGTTGTGAGGAGGCTCCTTGAGCGCCATCAGGAGCTAGAGCTTGTGGAGCCGGAGCCGGTGCTAGGGGAGAGGCCCCGCCGGCTGCCCAGGAGCCAGCGCCTACTCCCCCACTTGCACGGCACGCAGGGCTTCTTCATAGCCAAGCTGGTCAAGCTCTAGCGGCAAATCCATGTATAGCCCTCCGCCCTCTCCAGCCGCAGCCCCGGGGGACACGGGCAGCGGGAGGGAGACTCCATCTTGTCTATGCAGGTTACAGTGAAGTATGACGACGTATATAAAGCGCTCGAGCCTCTGAGAGGCATAAAGCTCCGTGGAAGCATTCAAGGGCCTCCCCTTTCGAGGCTCCCGCTCCGCGAGATAGTGGAGAAGGGACTAGGCCACGCGGTAGTGGGCGTTGAGGAGTACAGGGGCTCAAGGATAGTCGGGGTAAGGATAACAGACAAGCTCTACCTGGCCTGCCACTTCGGCACCGAGCAGCCCGACGACTTCTGCGTAGCCCTTGAGGCAGAGGACGCCTGGAAGAGGATAACCGATGCAGCCGACAAGCTCTCAAGGCTGATGAAGGAGTCTTATACGCTCACCCTGTCCGCCATAATCCATGCTCTGCAGGGCATACTCTCGGCCGAGGAGGAGGAAGTAGAGGAGATAAGCGACCCCGACCAGGTTATAGAGGAGCTGCTTACATGGCTGCCAGAATACATCGCTGTGACGGAGTAGGTTCTCCTCTCCAAGCGTTTTGTGCCCAGGGCTACGGGGCCTGGAACGGATACCCGGGGTCATCCCCCTTCTGCGCCGTTACGCGGCGCAGTCACCCCGGGCGATACCCGGGCCATGACCAATTACCGCTCCCGGCCCTCCTAATTAAATCGTAGCCTGGCGCCTAGGCTGTGAACCGGCCAGGAGGAGCAGATGGCAGGGGGTTGCCGAGGGCCCGCGCGGCCCCCGCACGCCAGCCGTAGGGGCCCAGGGCAGGGGGCCCGGCCGTTGCCTCACCCCGTGGCCCCGCGAACGCCGGGCGTCCGGGGTTAGGTTGCTCCCTTCCGGGCCTGGCCTGGTTCCCCCGGTAAGGGCGGTAGCCTCCCTCCCTCCGGAGGGGGCTCCGCCGCCGCCGGCCCCGCGGGACGGGGGTCATGGGTCGGCCGGGTCTGCCCTGGACCACTACGGCCGACGTGCGGGTTACTGGCCCCCGCATTACGCCCATTTCGGGGCTCGGGGGAGGGCGAGCCCCCGGCCCTACCCGCGCGGAGCCCTCCTCGGCCCCCCGGGATTTTCCCCTAGGCCCGCTCTTATATCGCTTGTAATCCATGCGAGTAGGTGCCACCAGCCATAGTCGATGAAGGGGCCTAGGCAGGGCCCCTTGGTGAGCATGCATGCAGCTCTCACAAGCCTGCCCGCGAGCAGCGCTACCGGGGCCACGGGCTCCCGGGTTTCCGGCCTCTCCGGCGGCTCAAGGCTATCGAGTATCCTCGCCTCCGCCCGGAGCCCCCTAGCCTGGAGGAGCCTGGCAATCAGTTCCAGGTCTTCGGACTGCCCCCTCACTAGCCGGCGGGCCTTCAACGCCACAAGCATTACACGGTCCAGGCCGCGCCTCTCAAGCTCCTCGGCCACGGCGGCGGCGGTGACCGAGGGCGGTATGTGGGCCGCGTTAACCCCCTTCTCTCGGAGGCTGAGCCAGTGCCCACCCCGGGTGAACATGAGCAGGTAGACACGTCTACACCTACTACACCTCTTGAACTCCCTGAGCGGGATGGCCTCCAGCTCTACCCCTGCCAGCTCTCTTATACGTGCAGCCAGCTCCTGCACCCTCCGGTGCTCCGAGGGATCCCCGGGCTCGTGGTAGACTATGAGGAACTCTGGCTCCCCCATAGCGTCCAGACCCAGTAACCGGTAACTCCTCTTGCTGAGCCCTGGCGCTATGTAATAGATTAGCGCTGTGGCAGCACCTATAATCCCTGGTGGTGCGCCTATACCTCGTGGATGCCCAGGCTGCCCCTAGCAATGGTGTCTGCCATGCCCAGGTTCCCCGAGCTGCGTCCCCGTAGGCTAAGGCTGACCAAGGCGATAAGGGACCTCGTGGCAGAGACGGCGCTCACGGTGAACGACCTCATATACCCCGTATTCGTCCGTGAGGGCATCAACGAGCCCGAGCCCATAGCGGCAATGCCCGGCCAGTACCGCTACCCTGTCGAGAAGGTAACGGATATAGTGTCGAGCGCTCTAGAGCTCGGCGTCAAGGCCTTCATCCTCTTCGGGGTGGTCCCGGACGAGAAGAAGGACCATACGGGCAGCTACGCTTACGACCCCCGGGGCCCGGTGCCTAGAGCCATTAAGGCTATACGCCGCGACTTCGGCGAGGAGCCCCTGATCTTCACCGATGTATGCATATGCGGGTATACGAGCCACGGGCACTGCGGGATACCCGTTGAAAAGAGAGGCAGGAAGCTGATAGACAACGACTCGACGCTCGAGGTCATATCCAGGATGGCTGTCACCCACGCGGAGGCCGGCGCGGACTTCGTAGCGCCCTCGGGAATGATGGATGGGATGGTTAAGGCTATACGAGAGGCCCTCGACCGGGAGGGGTTCAGCGAGGTAGGCATAATGAGCTACGCGGTGAAGTATGCTAGCGGCTTCTATGGCCCCTTCCGAGAGGCTGCCGGCTCCGCCCCCAGGTTCGGGGACCGGAGGAGCTACCAGATGGACCCCCGCAACGCTATGGAGGCTATAAAGGAGTCTATGCTCGATGTTGAGGAGGGCGCCGACATACTGATGGTCAAGCCTGCCCTGGCCTACCTTGACGTGATAAGGCTGGTCAAGGAGAGTTTTCCCCACTACCCGCTGGCAGCCTATAACGTGAGTGGCGAGTACTCGATGGTGAAGGCTGCGGCCGAGAAGGGCTGGGTCGACGAGAAGCTGGTCACCTTCGAGATACTCACGGCGATCAAGAGGGCCGGTGCGGACCTAATACTAACCTACCATGCGCTCGACGTGGCGAGATGGCTCCGCGAGGGCTACAACCCGTTCTAATTTCTAAATCCATTATTTCCTCCCCTGCCCGCCGGGCCAGCGCAGCCTCGAGGGCTCAAGCCAGACTTTATAGAGGGATTAGCGCTGTGCCAAGAAGCTAGGGGCTCTCAATGGAGAGGTATCCGGCGCTGAGCAGTAGCGGCGAGGTAACAGGGTACGCTGTTTCATCGGTGGAGTTCAGTGTACTGTATAGGCCGGATGGTAGCCTGCGCGGCCGCTACCTCTGGCTGGATGCCGAGGAGGCTGTGAGGATAGACAGCTTCCTATCGGGAGGCGTGCTTGGGGCTGGCGGCGTCCAGGTGGAGTACGCGAGGCTGGTCGAGGACATACCGTGGCCCCTCGTCTACGTGGCCTGGGACCTGGATGAGTACGTTGACTGGGTCTACAGGGAGTACGGGGAGAAGCTCGAAGGCAAGACCGTGATGGTGAACTTCAGCGGGGGCAAGGACAGCACTGCAGCGCTGGCGGTGTTGGCGCGGCTGCAGGAGCGTGTCCGCGGCCTCCACGTCTACGCGGTCTACAGCCACGTCTCCTACCTGGAGCCGCCCAGGAACATAGACTTCGCAGTCAAGGCTGCGGAGAGGCTCGGCGTGGAGATAGAGGTTGTGGAGGCTGATAGGGAGCTTATGAGGAGGAGGCTGCTGGAGGAGGGGCTCCCCTACCGTGGGAAGCGCTGGTGCACCTACATGAAGCTACGGCCTATAAAGAGGCTGAGGAAGGCTAGGAGGCCCGACGCTATAGCCGACGGGGACCGGATGACAGAGGCGTTCAAGAGGTTTAACAGGCTGTACCGGATGTCCCCCAGGAGGCCCAGGCTCTATGATGGAGGCAGGATAAGACCGATATACATATGGACTCTCCTGGACGTTGCGAAGATCGTGCGGGACCTCGGCCTAGTGCACCCGGACTACCTCCAGGGGCTGCCCCGCGTTGCATGCCTAATGTGCCCCTACAAGGCGCTCCACGAGTTTAGCGAGGATGAGATGGACCTACTCGAGGATCCGGGCCTCATAGAGGAGGCGATTAAGACTAGCTACCGGCGCTACTACAGTGATACCGGGATCCCCTGGGAGGAGTTCCGCCGTCAACACCTCTGGAGGCATCACCCCGCTGTAGCGGTGAAGCTCTACCGAGTGAAGAAGACGGTTGAAGGCATGGATCTGGAGGAGATAAGGCGCAGCAGGCTGGAGGCAGCGTATCGCAGCCTCTGGGTCAACCCGCTGCCCAGGGCAAAGAGGGTGACGCCCGAGGAGGCGGTGGAGCTGATAGGCGAGGTCGTGGGCGGGGCCTACGAGGAGGCGGTGTCTAGGGCAGCTGAGGCCTCTAGGCTAGTTGAGGCCGAGCGGCTATCCGGGGGCCAGGGCTCCTGATATCCTCCGCAGGGAAGCGGGGTCATGGGGGCTCCTAGGCCCATCTACCGCTGCCGGGTCTGTGGCGTCTTCACTGAGGAGCCGGTGCACTGCGGCAAGCCTGCCGAGCTATTCATGACGCCTGAGCAGCGGCTCCGGCTGAGTAAGCTGATGAGCGCCCTCCTCCGCCACATACCTCATGAGGCGGGGCTCCAGCTGGACGAGCAGGGATGGGTCAGGGTGGAGGAGCTGGCCAGGGCTATTAGGGAGAGGTGGAGGCGACGCGACCTCTACCAGTGGGTAACGCCGGAGCATATAGTCGCGGTTGCCCTCCTCGACCCGAAGGGAAGGTTCCAGCTCTCCGAGGACATGCGCCGCATACGGGCAGCCTACGGCCATAGTATCCGCTTAAGGCTCGGCTACCGCCCCCTCAGCAGTAGGGAGCTGCCCCAGGTCCTCTACCATGGCACTGTTGTGGAGAACCTCCGGCCAATACTGAGGGAGGGCCTCAAGCCCATGAAGAGGCTAATGGTGCACCTCTCCGCCAGGCCCCAGGAGGCCCTCGAGGCGGCCAGGAGGCATGGAGACCGCGTAGTATTGCTGCATATAGACCCCCAGTGCCTAGCCAGCCGGGGCATCCCTGTGTATAGGGCTAGCCACGTGATGTATCTCGCCTCCCATGTGCCCCCAGAGTGCATAAAGAGGATTGAACGTCTCCAGGGCATGGAGACCCCCGTTTAAGAGAAGGGCCCGGGGCAGGGGCCGCATTGAGCGCGAAGTTCAGCCTCAACGGGCTACGTGTGCTGGTAACAGCCTCCACCAGGGGCATAGGCTTCTACGTGGCCCGGGGCCTTGCATCCTGGGGTGCCAGGGTAGCCATAGTGGGGCGCAGCAGAGAGTCGCTGACAAGAGCTGCCAGGGAGATAGTGAAAGCCTCCGGGGAGGAGCCCCTAGCGCTCATAGCCGATATGAGGAGGAGGGAGGACCTGGAGCGGCTCGTAGATGAGGCGTGGAGCGGCCTGGGAGGCCTAGACGCCCTCGTATTCAATGTTGGCAACGTGTCCTGCGAGCCATGCTACCTGGACCAGGCGGGCTACGAGGACTGGATGGAGGCTGCTCAGCTCCACCTCATAGCCCCGGGCTACCTGACGAGCCTCCTCCTGCCGAGGTTTCTCGAGCAGGGCCGCGGCTCGCTCATATACCTCTCATCGGTGACCGCTAAGGAGCCGATGCCGCACTTCACGCTCGCCGACACGGCCCGCGCGGGGCTGGTGCAGCTCGCCAAGAGTCTCGCCCGCCACTACGGCGGCAGGGGTATACGGGCGAACACCATACTCATGGGCAGCTTCGATACCCCTGGCGCCAGGAGCAACATAAGGAAGCTGGCCGAAATGAAGGGGGTCGAATTTGAGGAGGCGTGGCGCCGCTGGGTGATAGAGCTCACCCCTATGAGGAGGGTCGGCAGGCCGGAGGAGATAGCGGGGCTTGTAGCCTTCCTGCTGAGCGACGTGTCGGGCTACATCAATGGCTCTACGATAGTCATAGACGGGGCTATGACGGGGTGCGTGTAGCCCCTCCCGGGGGCTAGAGGGGCAGGCGGGAGAGCGTCTCCACCCTGTAAGTGGCGCTACAGCGGTCTCCCCTCTCTCCGGCTACACCAGTTAGCACGAGCACGCTGTCTATGCCAAGCCTCCTGGCGGCCTCTATGTCGGTGTCGCAGCGGTCCCCTATTGCCAGAGCCTCTCCCGGCTCTACGCCCCTCTCCTCAAGCACAAGACGGTACATGTAGGGGTTGGGCTTCCCGGCCACAAACAACGCCCTTGTACCGGTGGACCTCTCGAGCGCCGCTAGTATTGCCCCCGCGCCGGGCACATCGCCCTTCTCGGCAGGCATTGAGGCGTCGTCATTGGCTGCCACTAGCTTGGCCCCGCACCTTCTCACAGCAGTGTGGGCAGCCTTAAGCCTGGAGTAGGTGAGGTTCCTATCCAGGCCCACGACTACATAGTCTACCGGGCAGCGGCCTCCATCCGCAGCGCTCAACACTATATGGCCCTGGGCTAGTAGCTCCTCGACAAGCCCCTCCTCGCCCAGGGCGAGTGTTCTTGAGGGGCCCTCCTGCTCTCTGATCCAGCGCGCCACGGCATAGCCGCTAGTAACTATATCGTTCACAGCCACGTTGAATCCCATTATCTCTGTGAGGCGCTCCGAGTACACCCTCCTACTCCTAGTGGAGTTGTTGGAGACGAATACTATGGAGGCTCCCTTCTCCCTCGCCCTCTGCAGCCACTCGATGTTTTCCCGGAGGAGCCTAGACCCCCTCCACACGACGCCGTCAAGATCGACAAGGAGCAGCCTATATCTATCGGCCAGGCCCAACACGCTCATCCCCGTAGAAGCCCTCTATGGCTCCTGGAATCTCGGGGCCGCCTTAGCACGACCGGGAGGTCGGGTGCATATAGCCTAACCCCCCGCCTCTCAGCGTCGAAGTTCAGGCCCAGCGCCTTCACAATTACGCCCGCTTTAACGGCCTCCTCCACGAGGCCCGGTATCTCGGGGTCGCCCTCGGGGTTCGGGGCGAAGCCCCGGGCCCCGGGCAGCGCGGCTATAAATACAAGGGCAGCCCTTACACCCCGCCGAGCATGCTCTATAAGCTCGCGTATGTGCCTCCTACCGCGCTCAGTCGGGCAGTCCGGGTACATGGCTAGGCCGCCGGGCCCCATAAGCACGGCGCTCTTGGACTCCACGTAGACTTCTCCAGCCGGGCAGCGGAGCAGGAAGTCGAGCACCGAGCCCCCTAGTCGGGGCCTCCTCGAGGCCACCCTGCAGCCGGCTGCCCAGGGCACCAGGCCCTTGTCTACGGCGGCGGCGAAGGCATCCTCTTGTAGCCTGGTATCGACAACGGCGTAGCCACCGTTGTACTCCACTGCTATAAGCCTGAGCCTCGTTTTACCAGGCCTCCTGGCCGGTATGCAGAGGGCTCGGCGGCCCGGAGCCAGCACGTCGGCAAGTCTTCCGGTATTGGTGTTGTGGGCGAGTATCCTCTCGCCGCCGGCTTCCGCCTCGACGACGAAGCGGTTAACCCTGCGCAGCAGCCTACACTCTATCAGATTGTCAACCTGCAGTACTATGCTCAACACTGCGCCTCCCTTCTCGCTGAGCCTCGGACATGCATGTGCGTCGCTACCCTTTTATTCTGTATCAAGTTAACTCTTGTTAAACCGGAGGCTGTGGGCCATGGCCAAGGCGTTTGGCGAGCTAATATACACTCGGGAGGCCGGGGGCCCGGCCGCGTCTAAGGCAGAGACCCATGCGCCCAAGATAGAGGCGCCGGAGAAGGTGAGGAAGGGCGAGCCCTTCAATGTGACCATTAAGGTAGGCCCGCACCCTAACGAGGTGCAGCACTCCATACGCCGCCTCGAGATATGGTTCCAGGAGGAGGGCCGCGCCTTCAACCCGATACATATAGCCACCATAGACCTTGAGCCGGTGTACGCAGAGCCCGAGATAACTATAACTATTAAGCTGGAGAAGAGCGGCACCCTCTATGCGCTCGGCTACTGCAACCTCCACGGCCTCTGGGAGTCCCGCAAGGAGATAAAGGTAGAGTGAAGAGCCCCAAGTACTTCTTTTCCTGCAGGCCCGGCCTCTCCGCTTCCTCGGCCGCCGAGAGGCCCTTTTTGCCGGACACCGCGCCCTGGCTGTATAAGCCTCCACCTCTGTACTGCACGGCCGCGCCGTCCCGCCCACTCTCTGTACGGCTTCTCTAGGCATAGGGCCAACGGGCTGTGCTTCTCCCGGCGCTCCACCCGGCTAGGGGGAATCAGCACTCAAGACCCTCTTCACAGCCCGGCGCTGCCTCGGTGCAGGGCTCCGTAGGCGCGGGGTCATCACATCCAGCGTTACAAGTCCCTATGTGTCTGAGGGTTTTTACTACTCCGGCTTGGCGGCTAGGACTATACCTCGCTAAGGGACCCTCTGGATGGAGACCAGCTGCCTTGAGACGGGCTGGTGTGATCTAAGCGAGGAGCACCGTAGGATAAGGGCTGCTCTCGAGGGTCTCCTGGCCAGCTATGTGAGAGGCGACGCCGACGAGTACTGGATGCCGGTTATAGTGGCTCCCTACGGCTCCGGGAAGACTACGCTGCTCCGCCACCTGGAGTGGTACGCTGGGAGAATAGGGACCAGAGCGCTGAGGGTCGAGCTATCAGACATAGTCGAGTATATCATAGAGCGGCATGGCAGCGTCCATGAGTCGGAGCTGCCTAGAGTTCTGGAGGAGTATGCTAGAGAGAAGCTGGGCAGAGGAGACGGTGTAACGGTACTCCTCGTGGACGAGGTGGAGGAGAGCTACGACCTCCTACGCGGAGTGGTGGAGTATGAGACCTCCCCCTTCCGCGGCGTCGCCGAGGCGATAAGGACCCGTAGCACTAGTGTATACCTCGTGCTCGCCTTCGGCCCCTCCTCAACCCTCAAGGAGGCCGTCTTTGGCCCCGTGGCCTGGCGCAGCCGCGTCTTCACACTCCCCCTGCTCCCCAAGCAGGTTATAGAGAGGATGGTCAGGGAGAAGCTCGGCGACAGCCTGGGCGAGGCCACGGACTTACTGGCCAACACGGTCTGGTGGGCCTCTAAGGGGCGTATAGCCTGGGCGCGGATGCTGGTAGACACCGTGGCCGCTAAGCTGGCTAGCGCGCTCCGGAGTGGCCCCGAGAAGGTGGAGAGTCTGCTTCTAGGCGAGGAGGCCCTCTCCCGAGAGATAGTCGAGGGGGTGCCGCTCTTTGACAAGACGGGCTACAGGGAGGTCCGGAGGCTTGTCGAGGATAAGGCGCTGGTACCGCTTCTCGCGGCCCTTGTAGGCCCCGTCCCGCTCTCGCTCCTCGAGAAGATGCTGGGCCGCGAGGTGCTGCCCGAGGCCAGCCTGGCCGTGGTGTACTCGAGGACGGCTGTGAGGGTGGAGGATCTCCTCTCTGAGGCGGAGAGCTGGATTACCCGTTACGCGCGCGCGAAGGGCTTCCAGGCCTCCTCAGTAGAACACGCGGTGTCCGCGCTGGAGCATGTGGCGCAGGCCTGGAGCCGCGGCGGCCTCATGATCTACGAGCCCCAGTCGCTCCGCGAGCTGTTCTCCCTGGCGGCCGACGTGGCCAGGGAGATCTACAGTGACGACCCCCACGCGGCTCAGCTCATAGAGGCGCTGAGCCCCGACCTCCTAAGCCCGCCGCTGGAGAGGCTCGACGAGCCAGCGGCGGCGCTCAAGCCAGGTATGGTGGCCCGCATCTACCCCGTGGCCAGCAGCTCGCCTCTGGTGGGATGCGCCAGGAGGGTAGGGCCGAGCCAGGTAGCAGAGGTCGTTGAAACGCTGTCCCTCAGCGAGCTGCTAGACTATAGCGCTAAGCTGTCCGAGGTTTTAGGCCTGGAGAGCATGATCGGGAAGCATGGCATGAAGCTGGCGGTGCTCCCTCTCCGGCTGGCCCAGTCTCAAGCCCGGAGCATAGCCTGCAGGATGCTCTCCGGCGAGCGGCTGGCGGTACTCGTAGTAGACACAAGGCGGGAGCGCAGGGAGGCTAAGCTGCCTAGACTCCTCGAGGCGGTAGCCGATCTCTCCGGCGGCCTAGTAGCCGAGGCGGGGCCAAGGCTGAGCCTCTTCATTTACTCTCTGCTCTACGGCCTCTCGGTGTCTACATCGGGCTGCCTGCCCGAGAACCTGTCTGGCAACGACCGGCGGGCTGTGAATCTCTACGCCGATCTTCTGCGTAGCCTCTTGATAGAGGTGCTTGCATCTAGGGGCAGCCGCGGCCTAGCCAGCATAGAGGCTAGGGCTAGGCTCGTGGAGCGCGAGTACGGCGAGACGGCATACGCCCTTGCAGCGCTCATAGGCTCTGTGGGGGTCGAGCCAGCGAGGAGGATGGTCGAGGAGGCGGCGAGGCTCCAGCAGCGGGCATGGAGCCTGGGCGAGAGGATAGCTAAGCTCCTAGGTGGCCCCGCTCCCCCGAGGCAGGCAAGCCCGGCCAAGGTATTCAGCGAG
Organism: Pyrodictium brockii; assembly: GCF_055379715.1. NCBI lineage: Archaea > Thermoproteati > Thermoproteota > Thermoprotei > Desulfurococcales > Pyrodictiaceae > Pyrodictium > Pyrodictium brockii. The sequence goes on along the minus strand of NZ_AP042401.1, from coordinate 332,340 downwards.
GTTGAGGGGATCTACTCGCTGCTCGAGAAGAATGGGTACACTGCTGTAGCCGGCGTAGCCGGATCCTGCAGCACCGGCATCAAGGGTATACGGGCTCCACGCATTGTCGCACTGCTGCTCGGCATCGAGAGCTACCGGCCGGAGGAGAACCCGGAGGACCTGGCGGAGCTGGCCGAGAAGCTGCTAGCCTATTCCCGCCGCCTGCCGAGGCACGGTGTGCTCGCCGAGGCGGCTAGGCTTGCTGAAGAAGCAGCCTCGCTCATGGAAGAGGTAGGGAGCAGCGGCCCTGCGCAGGCGCTGGCACGGCTGGTCATGGCGCCGTTTATCCCGGCAGCCTCAAGGCTTGTCGAGGAGCTGGCCTCCCTCGGCAGGGTCTACGAGAGGCTTGAGGCCGAGCTGGCAGCTCTGCCGGAGGCGCTGCGCAGAAGAGCGGAGGAAGCGGTAGCCAGCGACCTCTCTAACGTTAAGAGCCTATCCGAGGCAATGGACTACCTGGCGAAGGCTGTCAGCCTCGTGGGGAGGCTGAGAACTCTCTCCGAGCAGGAGGGCCCTGGGATAGAGGACCTCAAGAACAAGATAATAAGCCTAATTGACTCGATAATTTCTGATTATACCCAGGCTAGCTACGCCGGCCAGGAGGCTAGAGAAGAAGCCCTAGCAGGGTGATACCTATGGTATGGGCGCTTGAAAGCCTCGTAGAGGAGTACGAGGCAGCCCTCAGCTCCAAGAAGTCGATGGAAGAGGCGCTCCACGGTATAGAGGCAAGCCTGGAGACGGCTAGGGCAGCCCTCACGGCACTGCCCGAGACCCTGCGCTACGAGATAGCCGCGAGGCTCAAGACGGTCAGGGACTACGTGGCTGCATCGAGCTACGACAAGGCACGCCTCGAGGCCTCAACGGTATGCAGGCAGGCCCTCCAGGCCCTAGCCAGAGCGGTGGCGGAGGCCCATGTCGAGGTGGAGGAGTGCCCTCCCCCGGATGCCGTCAAGGCAGTAGTGGCTGTGGTTAATGCCAGCGGCCCGCTGGCTCCCGTTACCCGCTCTCTCCTTAGGGCAGGCGCTACAACCTTTAACGACGTAGCATATAATGCTAGACGCATAGCCACCCGCTGGGAGGACGTTAGCAGGCAGCTACTCAGCATCTATAATGCAGGCCGTAGCCTCGAGGCTAGGGAGCTGGCGAAGATCCATGATGTGGTACTGCTGGCGTCAAAGCTGGTAGAGGCTGAGAGCTTCGAGGCCGCTCTAGAGCACCTTGAGGCGGTGGCGGCCAGGCTTACCGAGGTGGCCCAGCTGTTCGAAGCCCTTGGCTCCAGTATGAGCGATCTCTCAGAGGCCCTCAACATATGCCGTGAGGGCATGGGCGCGGAGACGCCGCTCTGCCGCTGGCTCTCCCGGGTGATCGGGAGCATCTTGTCAGCATATGATAGCGCCTCCGACCTCATGAATCTGAGCGGGCTGGAGGACCTCGTGGCGGTTGCAGCGAGGATACGGAAAGCCTACGAGAGGCTAAGCGCTACAAGGCGCTTACTGGAGAAGCTGTCCTCAAGCATTGCATCGGCGGCCGGCGTGGGCGTGGCCGCTTCGAGCATGAGAAAGGCTATGGAGGCTATAGCTGCCGGCAGGGAGCGGCTGGGGCTAACACCCCAGGAGGAGGAGCTGCTCATAGAGCTGGTGGAGCGCGACGTGCTAGACCTGCTCGAGGTGTACCGGCAGGGCAGGGAGCGGCTAGAGGCTGCACTCCGGCTCTGCAGCCATGGACTGGCCAGGTGCAGCCTCCACGCATACTAGCACGTATGAGGCCAGGATATTAGGTCCCCAGCTCGCCCCTCCCGCTCCCCCCGGGGTGGCTGGTGCCGCGCGAGCAGCTTGCCGACACGCTGAAGAAAACCGGGGTATGCAGGAAGGTCGTGGAGGTAGAGGAGTCTAGCGAATGCATCCTCCTCTACTGCAGCGACGAGGACGGCATGCTGATAGCGGCCGCGAGCTACTACGACTGGGTCTACGCCAAGACCGTTGCGGAGGGCGCTATAAAGCCTCACATGTGGCACTGTAGCGACGTCTTCTACACGCCCTACGGCCTCTACAGCTTCTCCAAGAACGTGGAGGAGCTTGCCAGAAAGATAGCGGAGAAGAAGCCCCTCGTCTACGCCCAGATGAGAATGGCGCTCGAGAAGCTAGCCGCGGTCGAGGAGTAGCACCAAGCCCCAGGGGTGCAGTCCTCTTGAGCGATACACGGAGCGACTACCGGATACTCATGGCCGAGCACGCGCTCGGAATGCTGGAGTCCATAATAAAGTCCAAGAAGCTGCCCCTGCCCGTAAACTGGAAGAAGGCCCAGGAGCTACACGCCCAGGCGCGCTCTATCCTAATGCAGATGAAGTACAGCTTCATGCCGCCGACGATGCTCGCCCGCAGCGAGGAAGCCAGGAAACTCCAGGAGATTTCACGGCAGCTAGCCTCCATACTACTGCCGCGAGAGTGGCTTGAGAGAGCCCAGCTAGACCAGAGGGCCAGGCGGGTAATGGCCGACGTAAAGTACGCCATTAGGATGCTCTACGGGCTTCCCGCAAGGCTCAGCCTCGGAGACGATAACGACCCCCTACACGCTGTTGACATAGAATGTGTTGAAGTGCTAAGCGTGGCAAAGCACCCCAACGCCGACAACCTCTACATCACACGTGCACGGGGCGTGTTCACCTACACCGTGGTTACAAACATAAAGGATGTGAGGAAAGGCGACCTGCGAGCCGTGGCGATACTCCCTCCTGTCGAGCTCAGAGGACAGCTGAGCGAGGCGATGTACTGCAGCAGAGGGAGGATAGAGGGCTGCACGCCGGGTAAAAGGCCGCCAATAAGCGAGGTGGAGAGGGGGGAGCTAGAGAAAATAATATATAGCGTACTACGCGGCCGGTAGGCGCTCTACTCCTTGAGGGCCTTATAGCTCTAGTAGCTCTGCCTGCTCAGCCAGACCCACTTGGTAACATGGCTTGATACGCGCCTAAACCCGTACCCGGCTTTTACAAGCTTAACTACGACGTCCTCATTATGCCTTGGGACGCTGACTCCCGCCACGAAGTCTACCCCGAGAGCTTCGGCCCCAGCAGCGTGGAAGCTTGACGTAGGGCCTACGAAGCCGCGTAGACGGGCCCTCTTAGCCGCCTGGAGTACTAGGCCTATGCGTGGCTCCACCAGGCTAGCCCCGCTTGCAAGAACTATATCGAAGTCATCCGCGTCGAGGAGAAGCTGGCTTCCAGGATTTACTTTAAACCCGTCTCTACGAGCAAGCGCCCTATGGGTGGGGTTGTCCTCGTATACTACTACACGGGCTCCTCTCTCGGCCAGCCGGCGTGCAATGCCCTCAATATAGCCCACAAGTGCTACCAGCTCGCCGGGGCCCGGATTAACTATCTCGACCACGTCCCCGCCTTTAACTAGGCCGGGTAGACTAGGAGAGTCCTTGACTAGAGCGTCCGTGGCTGCGTTGACTGCAGCCAGGGCCAGCCCCGTCAGAGTAGGGTGGCCCCAGGCATAGCGTACCAGCTCGGATACCCGTACCTCCCTGAGTACAAGCTCCTCGGGGGGAGGCTCGTAGTCGCCTACAAAGGCTAGCCCCACTCCAGGCCCCCGGAGACGTACGAGAATGAACCTCCTTGCGAGCACTATCTCCTCGATCCTCTCGTCGAGAGAAGGGTAGGCCTCCCTTACAGCTCTTAGAGAAGTCTCCAGGGCTCGCCGGAGCAGGTTATCCCTCGGCACGAGGTCTGGGCTACATCGGGGCTTCAACACAGCATCCTCTGCATGGAGGGCTGTGTAGTACCGGGCGGGGTGAAATCAGTGCTTGTAGCTGACTACCCTATGCTCGTCGCTTATGTGTACATGTTCCTTGACGTATAGTATAGACTCGCCATACACTTCCCTGAGAATGTCCTCCCTTAGCACGATCTCGGGAGGACCAACGGCCACTACCCTACGATTAACAAGTATTATCATGTCTGTATACTTGAGAAACATAATGGGGTCATGGCTGGTCAGGACGACGAGACGGCTCTTTGCAAGCGATGCTATGAGGTTGGCCAGGTCCCGTTTCCCCTTAGGATCCACGGCTGAGAGCGGCTCGTCCATCAGCAGTATTGGCGGCTCATACACCAGGGCCCTGGCTATGAAGGCCCGCTGGCGCTGGCCCCCGCTCAGGCTGCGGAGCGGCTTATGCCATGCCTCCGGGGGCAGGCCGACGGCCTTTAGAGAGTCCTCGATTAGGGCCTGCGTCTCTCTCCAGCCTCTCCTCTGCAGGAGGCGGCGCCGGGCATGTATCTCATACTCTACAAGCTCCCAGGGGGTTACGGGGAAGTGTGTAGCCGTCGTTACTATCTGCGGCACGTAGCCTATAAACCGCCCCGCCTTGCTAGGCCTGGCGGTTACATCTCGGCCGCATACTAGTACCTGGCCGCTTCTTAGGGGTGCCAGCCCGAGGATTGATTTGAGGAGGGTGGTTTTGCCGGCCCCGTTAGGGCCTAGCACCTGCACCAGGGCTGGCCCCTCTAAGTGCAGGTGGTCAACTGTGAGCACAGTCTCGGACCCATAACCTACCTGGAGCGAGTGTATGTCTATCTCTGCCCTGCTGCAGCGCTCCAACACAGGCCCCTGTTGTGCACACTAGCTGGGTAAACATTATAAGTACTGTGCATGAGGAGGCGGATCCGGGCAGCATGCAATGACCTCTAGGGCTGTCATGGCGATAGCGTTAGTAGCCGTAATAGTAGCTGTAGCCGTAGCAGCATATATGATGAGCAGTGGTGGAAGCTCCCCCGCTGCAACCACCGGGAAGGCCGCCCCCACGGCCACGACGGTGTCCACTGCGTTAGGGAGCACCACCGTAACAGGAGGCGGTAAAGGCCTGCTAGTAGCTGTAACGTTCCCCAACCTAAAGTATGACGTAGAGCAGCTGCTCTGCAGCGACGACAGCGTCTATCCGATAGCATCATCGGCTATTGATCCACATGAGTACCAGCTCACACCGGAGGATATAAGTCATGTAAAGAAGGCAGACCTCGTCATCTCACTAGCTCATGCACCATTCGAGCTTAAGCTCAGGGACATCGTTGAGAGCAGTAAGCTGCTAGAGGTCCCCAATATACCTGGTATGAGGTTTCTCATCAACCCGGATACCGGGAAGAGGAATCCCCACATGATAATATACGATCCAGGCAACTACATTGTGTTCGTAAAGGCTGTTGCTGAGAAGCTTTCAGCGTTGAGGCCAAGCTGCAGGAAACACTATCTAGAGAAGGCCGCGTGGATAGAGGAGCAGATAAAAGCTCTAATGTCTAGTATTCCTAAGCTAAACGCTACCGCGGTTGCATCGCTTCCCTACACGCAGTATGCGGTAAGCTGGATGGGAATACGTGTGGTTAAGCTGCTTAAGAAGGATGCGGGTGTCCAAGTCACGCCAAAGGATATAGAGGAGGTAGAGAAGCTGATGAAGGAGGGTAAGGCTAAGCTTGCGGTAATAGCTGTGTTCAATGGTGAGCCTGCAACTCCTGCAGACGAGAAGCTTCTCGAACTAGCAGAGAAGCATAATGTCCCAGTACTCCGTGTGCCATCGCCCTTCGGCCCGGGGACTATGGTCAATAAGCTGAGAGCTGTTGTGACGGATGTGGAGAAGCTGTCTAGCGCGATCCAGGAGAGCTAGCCGAGCGCTTCATGGGGGTGCGTGTCAGCGGTGAAGGGGAGGCATAGAGCCGTCCTTATAGCATTGGTCCTTTCTATTGCAGGCTTCTCCCTATATGGCTACTGGCAGGCTGTGTCAGTTTACCCGGCGGTCTCGGTGCTTGCGGCTGGGCTGGCCTTTGGGCTTATGAGCGGCCTTATAGCTGCCCGCCGCCTCTTCTTCCTGGCGGGTGCTAGTCCCCACTCGGCCCTACTGGCTGCTATAGGCGCCGTCCTACTTGCCGGGGACCTCAACGCGAGGGCTTACGTTGTTGCAACTCCATTGGCAGTAGTGTTGATATACGTGGCAGGCTATATGATATTTAGGGGTTTTGACCCCGATGTGGCTACCTCGGTGCTTGTATCGTTCTCGGCGTCGCTTAGCGTAGTACTGGTCTACTATGCTGAGGCTGTGAGCAGCGGCGCAGAGATCACAGCGGTAGTGTTTGGCGACCCTCTGCTCGTGACTCCCTTTGAGGCCTGGATGACCGTTATAGTGGCTCTCCTCGTGCTGGTCCTGGCGGCTCTAAGCTACCGGGAGCAAATACTCATAGGAATAGAAAGGGATTTGGCCAGGATATCCGGCATCCCAATCTGGCTCTACGACCTAGCATTCTTCACCGTAATGGGCCTGGTAGTGAGCGTTATGGTCCGGGTTGTAGGCTTCGTGCTCGAGCATGTCCTAATGCTCCTACCTGGCGCAGCGGCTGCGATGTCTGCCCGTAGCGCGCGCGATGCAATACTATTATCCGTGGTCTCCTCGGTAACCGCGGCAGGGCTGGGGCTCGCCCTAAGCCTGTTATTAGGAATATCGCCCGCCGGCGCCACGGGGCTAGTCATGCTCACCATCTACATAGGGCTTGTACTGCTGGCACGGTGAGGTGATCTCGTTGTCCGGAAGGAGGCGTTTCGGCGTCTCACTCCCCAGGGCGGTGGCCGACGAGCTTGACTCCCTCGCCATGAAGATGAGGGTAGACCGGTCTAAGCTAGTAGAGAAGGCTCTCATATCGTTCCTAAACGAGTACCGCCACTATCTCAACGACCATGTATGCAGTGGTGTAATGATAATAGTTAGCAGCTTCGATGCCGGCATGGTGGCTTCCCTACTAGACAAGTATAAGGATATAGTTATGACCACAACTCACATACACCTTAACAGCCACTGTATTGAGATAGTAGTTGTTAAGGGGCCCTCGGAGAGGATAGCCGAGATGCATTCCGAGCTCTCCTCTCTAAAGGGATGCAGTGTGAGATACATACCATTCGCGACCGTGCATGGGGGCCTGGAGGACTAGCCCCGCCGGGAGCGCCGCTCCTACCCCCTGGGGGTGCCTGCATGGATGGAGCACTTCACTCCCGCAGAGGGCTTGAAGCCCCGCTGGGTGGTTGAAGGCAGGCTAGCAGTATCCCCTATGCCGAGGCCAGACGACCTAGAGGAGGTGCTGTCCAAGTTCCGTACAGTAGTCTCTCTAGCGTCTCCATCCGAGCACGCTTTCAGCGGGGGCTACGACCCCCGGCTGCTTCAGGGCATGGGTGGCGTGAAGTTCGTCTGGCGGCCTATAGGCGAGTATAACGCGCCTACACTGGTAGAGTTGTCCTACATCATAGAGTCCATTGAGGAGCCTGCGCTCGTCCACTGTCTCCGAGGCTGTGGGAGGAGCTCCACTGTGGCGGCCGCCTGGCTCGTCGCGAAGATGGGTGTGAGGCCGTACCTCGCAGCCGAGTCGGAGGTCGTCAGGACGACGGGCTGCGGGCTTGAGACACTGCCCCAGCGCAGTGTTCTCGAGGCCTACTCGCTCGCTGTGAGAAGCGGTACTGCCAGCGAGCTCTCCAGGAGCCGCGATATCGACGACCCCTTTCCCGAGTATGCCGCACTGCTCTCTCTCAGTCTATCCTCCTACCTGGGCGCTGAGCCGGAGGAGCTGTTCCGCAGCGCGTTAGAGCTTGACACGTCCCTGGCCAGAGCGGCACGGCTGTTAGCCGACATTGCCGGCTACACTGTGGCGGGCATGGCGGCGAGGAAGGCCGGCAAGAAAGTGGCTCTAGAACTCACCATATGGGTTCCGAGGAGATCCCATCCGGCGGCGATACGCAGGATACCACAGGTAGACCATGGGAAGCTGAGCAAAGGTCTTGCCTCGATACTCGCTACTATGGGCGTGGATGTGGAGCCGGTGGTAAGGGTTAGAAAGCCGGAGGATGTGCCCTGGCTCTCTTAGCCTCTCAGCACTCTCCCCAGCAGGGCGCCTAGAGCAAGCGCTATCCCGGCAAAGGCCACGCAGGCTGCCGGCGTGCCTAGGCCCGCGCCTCTCCGTGTAGGTGTATTGTTTGCTGCAACCCCTGCTGTCGTGCTTTTAATGGTTAATGTTGTGGTTTTTTCCAGCGTCTTAGTTAACGTGGTGGTGCTTACCGTTGTGCGCGTATAGTATTTGGGTTTGGTTACTGTAACCGTTTCCTTCGCCGTAACCGTATGTGTTATGGTAACGGTGGTTGCTGCCCCACCCACTCCTCCCGTAGTGGCCCCGGCTGCGGCTGGCGGCTTTGCCCCCGTGCGGCTTCCTCCTATGATGGCCAGGAGCAGTGCATAGCTTGAGGCCTGCACGTAGAGATCGAGCTTGCCTCCGACGTCGACGAGGGTCTCAGCGTACTCTCGGTACATCATTGGGAGGAGTGGGGTGAGCCCGAGGCCCAGCAGCTTCTCGACCAGTATGTCTAGGCTCTTCCTGGATGCATCGAGCACCGATATCCCGGTGTTGAACACCTGGTGGAGCTTCCCGTCGACCTGGGCTAGCCCTTGCACCGAGTAGGCTAGTGCCTGGAGAAGCTGTACCCTATCCCCGGTTTCTGCCGCCTGGGCCGCGAGCTGCTTGGCCTCCGCCACCCTTTCAGCTACGTCGCTCACGTCCACTCCGAGGGTCTGCAGGTAGCTTAATGCTGACTCGGCAAAGTAGGTGTAGGTATCCACTACCCTGGGCAAGGTATCTATGTTTATCGGCTTTCCGCTGGGCGCAGCTAGGGCTAGCTCGAGCCACTGGCTTGCAGTCATTGAGCGGTAGTAGCTGTAGATAGCCTCCTGCAGTGCTTTGTCAAGAATGCTTGCCGCTGCAAGCCCGGAGGACTTGCTCGCCGTCTTCAGCAGTGAGGCAGCTTCCTCTAAGCTCTCATTTGCATCGGAAAGCCTCGAAGCGGAGGCTGTGAGCAGCTGCAGCTCTACATCGCTGATGTCTCTCTTCCCCTCCAGGAATCTATGCATCAGCTTGTATGCGTCGCCGAGCATGGCGCTGGCAGCGTCTATGTAGCTCCTAGCTTCTTCGATTATCGTCGTCGCCGGCTGGTCGCTGGAGAAGGCCTTAGCTATACCGCAAGCATAGGTAGCCTCTATCGCGGCTGCAAAGTATCTCGAGGCTGCAGCGTACAGCTTGCCTGCCGCATCGAGGCTTCGGCCCACGTTAACGCTGTGGCCGGCATCATCTATTATGCCGTGGAGCTGGTCTGCTATAGAACCTGGCAGTTTTGCCAGCAGCTCCTCGGCGCAGGTCAGATTGGTGGAGGCGGCTTCCCGGTATACCTCTATGCTCCTCTTAAGAGACTCCGCCAGCCATGCAGGGTAATTAAGGTTGAGCTGTTTCGGGGTATAGAGCTTATCCCCAGTGGCGGCCTCGTACGCCTCTGCTATGGTGCCCGCCTCTACTACTTTGACCCCAAGCTGCCTGCCAAGGGCAACTACGTCCACTCTATCCCCGGTGTTAAGGTCTATGCTGTAGCGCTGCCCGGCGGGTATGACGAAGACTTTCACACCAGCCTTGGCAGCGGCCTCAAGCTTCTCGGGTACACCGCCCACGGGGCCGAGGGTGGCATCGGGGTCTACCATACCCGTCATCGAGAAGTTCTCCGGTATCCTCTTGCCCCTCAGCGCGGCTATTATCGCGACTGTCATGGCCCCGCTAGCGCTAGGCCCGCCAATGGTTGTCGCGTTGGACTCGAGCCTTATGAAGTAGTCGTAGGAGTAGTAGTTAACCCCAGCCAGTATAGAGGCTACGAGAGCCGCCATGCGGGCGGCTGCTTGTGTGTCCAGCTCGGTCAGCGGGTTAGCGGAGAAGTAGACTATACCGCTACCCGGCCAGGCCACGGTGACTATAAGCCGCGACATAGCCCCCTTGTAGCCTTCCGGCGTCTCTACAACACCGGGTACATTAACTACAACAGTGTTAATCCACTTGTACCCGGGGGCTGTGGATCCCGCGACGGGGGCTACTATGGTAGCCATAGTGAGGAAGAGGAGTGAGAGAAGCACTAGAGGCCTACCTGGCGTCATTGCCCTAGCCCCAGGGCCCTCCAGCCCCCGGGCCTCTGATACAGGTAGCGGTCGCGCTTCCAGCCTAGCCCCGTGCCTTCATAAGTGCTGATTCTAGGTCAGAGATTATGTCCTCCGGGTCCTCTAGCCCCACGCTGAGCCTTATGAGGCCGGGGGTTATGCCTAGCCTCCTCTTCTCCTCCTCGCTGAGGTCCCGGTGGCTGCTCTCATAGGGGTAGGCTGCGAGGCTCTCGGCGCCGCCCAGGCTCGGGGACGGCGTTACCGTCTTCAGCGCCTGGAGGAACCTTTTGGCGGCCTGGGCCCCGCCCTTCAGCTCGAAGGATACGACACCGCCGTAGAGGCCGTTGAATAGCTGCTCCGCGGTGCCGTGGTCGGGGTGCTCGGGGAGGCCTGGGTAGTAGACTTTGGCCACCTCGGGCCTCTCCCGAAGCCATTTTGCTATAGTCATAGCTGATTCGGAGGAGTATCTAACACGTAGGTGGAGCGTCTTGAGCCCTCTGGCGGCCAGGTAGGCGTCTAGAGGCTGGAGTATGGTCCCCATGAGCTTCCTCCATTCCCAGACGCGTTTGCGGAGGCCTGGCTCGCGGCCGCAGATGGCGCCGCCCAGCACATCGTTATGACCGGCTATGTACTTGGTTAGGCTTTCAACAACAATGCTCGCGCCATCCTCCAGCGGCCTGTAGATAACGGGGGTCGCGAATGTGTTGTCGACCACGAGCGTGCACTCCCTGTTAATGCACTCCTTTGCCATCTCTCGTAGGGGTGGCACTCGGAGGGTGGGATTGCCTATAGTCTCTACAAGCACTATATCTCCGGGTTTCATGGCGGCGAGCAGCTCGTCCCATGGTGGCCCTGCGTAGGCAAGTTCAAAGTCCTTACCCACTGTTGTAAGCTTCTCGAGAAGCGTTCTCGTCGAGCCATAGAGAAGCCTGCTCGCGACAATCCTCCTTCTCGGGCCCGCTAAGCTGAGAATAAGCGTGGCTATGGCTGCCATGCCAGTGTTGAATGCAAGGCACCATTCTCCCGACTCTACCTCGGCGAGCGTCGACTCGAGACGCATTGTGGTTGGATTATTCTCGCGCCCGTACTTTATCTCCTCATCGGGGCTGGTTGCTGCCTCGATAAACCGGTATACCACGGAGATGTTTATAGGCGGAACTACGTCCTCTGCGGTGATGGGTCCTTCATGGACCCCGTGTATAGCTCTGGTAGCCTTGTAGCGCTTCATCCCTGCTCCTCTCCCCTCTACCTTATCGCGCTGGCCGGTCCAGCCGTTCTCGCAACCTTCACCTCCTCTATATCGCAGCACTTACAATTCTTAAGCACGCTGTCTGCTACCCTGAGTGCCTTGTCCCGAGTCTCGGTGAGCGCTATCATGGAGGGCCCGGCGCCGCTTATTGTGACACCGAGAGCTCCTGCATCGAGGGCAGCATTCTTTATGACGTCGTAGCATGGTATGAACCTGGACCTGGCGGGCTCTATTATCTCGTCCTGCATCATCATCGCGCCGAAGGTTCTGAGGTCTCCTCGTGCCGCCGCAGCAACCAGCAGCGCCAGTCTACCCCAGTTCCTGGCTGCCCTATCTAGCTCCATCTCCCTGGGGAGTACCTGGCGCATGAACCTTGTCTTTGCGGAGCCTACCTCGGCCCTAGGTATTATGAGGGTCATCCAAGCGTCCACGTCTATGCTGGTAACATGAAGCCTACCGTTCTTGTCAAGCGCTGCTATGGCAAGGCCACCTAGTAGGCTTGCAGCCACGTTATCGTAGTGCGGCTCACCGGCGGCAGCCGCTTCCCCCCGGCCGGCAGCCTCGACGAGAATGCTGTCAGGAACCTTGAGGTCTAGGAGTATCTGGACAGCCTTTACCGCCGCTGCTGCGGAGGCGCCGCTGCTCCCAAGTCCCCGGCCAGGAGGCACACCCTTGTAGATGCGGAGAACTATGCTGTGGCCTTCAATGCTCCTCTTGGCGAGTCTTAGCAGCTCCTCTACCGCTCTGCGGGCGGTTTCGGCTCTGCCAGCTCCATGGGCGTAGGGGCCATAGACGGACTCTACAACCACCTGCCCCCTCCCCGGGGTGAGGCGAGCCTCCACCTCGTCGTAGAACGCCGTATGGGCTATCGCTAGGCTGTCGAAGCCCGGGCCCAGGTTGGCGCTGCTGGAATATGCTCTAACCCTCACGCCTCCGTGCATGCATGACCCCCCGGCACCTCGAGGCCCTTCCTTGCTAGTGTCACTCCCCTATGCCTCGGGGAGCCCTAGCTCTAGGAGAGTAGCTTAAATGTGGGTTTTCCCCCCGGGATGCTGGGGGTAGTGAGGCTGTGCTAGGGTACCCAGTGCCTCTAGCAATGGCTACCCAGCATCCAGACTCCGCAAGCAGAGGGTTTACCGCGGAGGAGGAGGTCGAAGAGGCTCTGCGCGACCTGCTCCCTAGGGATCGTGGAGGCCTAGGGCTGGATGAGAAGATGATAGATTATGAGGGGAAGCTCACGCCTTATCACCAGGTAGCGTGGGTTGTTGAGGAGACCCTCCGCTATGGGCTGCAGCCCGGGGAGGACTTCCTCATAACGCCTAGGATACCCTCGGAGAGGCTTGAGGACCCGGAGCGCCAGGTAATGGTGCTCTGGGGCGTTCTAACAGCCAACAAGAGGTCGATAGTCAGGACGGGCAGCCAGGCAGTCAAGTATATAATAACTCCTATGTGTTCTAGTGGCTATGAGGTTTATGTGCTTCAGCGCAGGATATTCAAGATTCAGAGGCTCGCAGAGGAGGAGCTCGGCGTAAAGACCGGCCACATAGAGGTTATACCGCTCGTTGAGGACATGGAGTCACTCCTGCATGTCGATAAGATACTAGAGGGCATGAAGAACGCGCTGCTAACCTACCTAGGACTGCACTACAGCCACTACCGCGTCCTCCTAGGCAAGTCGGACACCGCGCTAGCTTACGGCCACGTGGCCTCCAGTATAGCTATGGTCTATGCCCTCTCCCGTCTCCACCGCTGGGCCGAGAAGGAGAATACACGTGTACACCCTATAATGGGTGTTGGCGCGCTTCCTTTCCGCGGCCATCTTTCGCCCTGGAGTGTTAGAGAGTTCGTCAAGCAGTATGCCGGCTACTCGACTGTAACCATCCAGTCTGGCCTCCGCTACGACCAGGGGCCGAAGGCCGTAGAGAAGGTGGTGGATGAGCTGCACCGTAATCTTCACGCGCAGCCTAGGCTGCTTAGCCAGGAGGAGGAGAGGCTGCTAATAAGCATAGCCAAGGTGTTCACCGCGGAGTACCTACGCCTAGTGCTGCGTATAGTCGACATAATACCCTATATAGCCAGCTTTGTCCCCCGTAGAAGGGCTAGGCTCTCCCACGGAGAGTATCCACGGAGCATTGAGGCCAGCCCGGCATTCGCGGCGGACCGGGAGCTTCTCTCCATGAAGCCTCCTAGGAGCCTCAAGCTCCCAAGAGCCATATCCTACGCTGCTAGCCTATACACAATGGGTATACCCCCGTCACTCATAGGGTTTGGCCGAGGGCTTAGACGCGTAGAGAAGGAGCTTGGTAGCGATGCTGTCGAGCATCTACTCCATGCACTGCCGCTGCTAAAGCAAGACATAAAATATGATCTAAGGTTCTACGTGCCTGAGGTGGCAGCTAGCTTCATAAAGGATCCTAAAGCCTTTAGCCTCCTTGAGCAGGATGTTGAGATGGCCAAGAGCATTGTCGGAGGCGACCCGCCGGAACCCACCGAGGAGTATGTGGAAGCCCTCAAGAGCGCTGAGCGCGCTATAAGGCTTGGGCTTAAGGAGGCTGCGGAGAAGGCCATAGCCCGTGCAGGCGTCCTCCGCGGGAGCCTGGGCTGAGACCCACCTGTAGGATGAAGCTAACGAGATTCTTCAGCCTCCGCCATACACGCTCATCGCCTGCGCTCGCCCCTAGCGAACGTCATCACCGCTTTCCCTCAAGGCATTAGGGCTGGCGCTTAAAATTGAGCTATGAGAGCCCTTGGACGAGTTATGCTTCCTCACCCTCATCCTGGGGAGCCGGCGTAGAGCTTATAACCACGAGTTAGGATCATGCCATCCTTGGTGCATGGAGGCCCGCGGGCGGGCCCGTCGTCTAGCCTGGTTAGGACGCCGCCCTTACACGGCGGAGGTCCGGGGTTCAAATCCCCGCGGGCCCACCACTCTCCAGCCTCCTCTCAGAGGCTCCTTGCGCTCATTCTGGTGCGTCCTGTCCTGCGCTTCATAGCTGCTTCTCCACCATGCTTTTACTCCCCCTCAAGACGCACTCCCCCTCTTGGGCTTAGGGGAGGGCTCCAGAGCTTTAAGAAAGGCGAGGCTTTGGGGGCGGCGTCTTGGCGCATAAGCTTCCCTGGAGGATAGTGGCCGAGTGGACGGATGAAGGAGAGGCGTGTATACGTAGTGTGAAGAAGATATACGCTGCAGGATCTACGAGGTTCCAGGAATACCTTATAGCTGAGCTTGCAGGCATAGGGAAGGCCCTTGTCCTCGACGGCAAGGTGCAGAGTAGCTTGTTTGACGAGCACTGGTACCATGAAGCCCTGGTACACCCGACGCTGCTGTCTCATCCCTGCCCCCGGCGGGTTCTGGTAATTGGTGGTGGAGAGGGCGCCACTGTCAGAGAGGTGCTGAGGCACAGCTGTGTGGAGCACGTAACCATGGTTGATATAGACAAGGAGCTTGTGGAGCTTGCTAAGAAGCATCTGCCCGAGTGGCACCAGGGAGCTTTCGACGATGAGAGGCTGGAGCTAGTGCTAGAGGATGGACGCAAGTTCCTCTCTGAGACTAGTGAGCGGTTCGACGCAGTTATACTTGATCTGGTGGACCCCATGGAGGGAGGACCGGCGGCTCTCCTCTACACGCTTGAGTTCTATAAGCTCGTCGCCGGCGTCCTGGAGCCCGGCGGGATAGTGGTGACTCAGGCATCCTCGCCGGTGCTCACTCCAAGGGTCTACGCCACTGTAAGGAACACCATGGCCTCGGTGTTCCGTATTGTAAGGCCTTATGTTACCTATGTGAGAAGCTATAATGGGCTCTGGGGCTTTGTGGCAGCCTCCGACGCCGTTGATCCTGCGGCTCTCCGGGCCGCAGATGTGGACAGGCTGATCCGGGAGAGGATTAGGGGGACTCTACGCTTCTACGATGGCGCTACACACGAGTGGATGTTCACTTTGCCAAAACCCATACGTGACAGCCTTGAACGCTACACCGACGTAGCCACCGATAGTAACCCCGTCTATGTTCCTGTATAGGCTGTGCTGGGTTTTTGCGTGGGCTTATGCCCGGGGGAAGCAAGTGTAAAAGCCCCCAGTCCGATGTTAAGGCTATCCGGTCACCTGGGCGCCGGGGTGGCCGAGCGGTCCAAGGCGGTGGGCTCGAGACCTGCATGTATCCCTTTCCGGCTGCCCAAGGCTCCGGGAGACCCACTGCCCCGTGGAGGGGCGCGCGGGTTCAAATCCCGCCCCCGGCGCCACACTTAAGCTTCAAAACCTCCCGGGGGGCTCTGTCCATCCCCCGGGAGGGCCTGCTGGGCGCGGGGGTGCCCGAGCCAGGTCAAAGGGGGCGGGCTGAGGACCCGCTGGCGTAGGCCTGCGTGGGTTCAAATCCCACCCCCCGCACCACCCCTACCTACCCTCCATTGTACACCACGGGCCCTATGTAGAGGCTGCCGCCCCTGGTCCTCATTACGTAGACTTGCCTAGAGCAGGCTAGGCTGCCACTCTGGCTGCAGAGTCTCGCCTCGATCCCGGTCACCGGCTCCATTACTGTTATGCAGCCCTCTAGGCTCCGGCAGGCGAGCTTCATTCCCCGTTTGGCTGCCAGGCTGCAGAGCGGCTCTATGCTGCATGGAAGATCTACGTGGCTCTGCCTAGCCCTCATACAGCCCTTCGGATGATAGTGGGCCTTCAGCCTCAGTGCTGACCCGTGTAGCGTGAATATTATCAATAACGGTTTCTTGCACATGGCGGAGGCTCCGCCGACGCGTGCCCGTGCACCAATGCCGCTTAAGAGCTAACTGTTAGCATTGAAGCTGCATCTGCGGCCACTGGTACCTGCCTAAGCGTATCTAACCCTGGGCTCGTGTCCCCTGGAATGCGGCGTCTCTTCAGACTCTACTGGTGGCCTGCTATGGCTAGCCGTAATGGTGGTTTCCACGTAGAAGAGGCCGACATAGATATTGGTGATTCCGCTGCTCTCCTCAACCCTAAGGATGCTGAGAACCTGGGTATCCCCGCAGGCTCCCGCGCAGTTGTGGTGTGCGGTGGCCGGAGCCTTGGTGTGGTAGCGCTCCATAGTACCCGGGTTGAGCCCGGCTCACTGGCGCTTACCCGCCAGGCTCTCGAGAGGCTGGGCGAGTGCAGAGCCGCTGAGATATACCCCCTCGAGTTCCCTGCCAGCTTTGATGCCTTCGAGCGTAGACTTGAAGGTAAGCGCCTCGATGCAAATGACTACAAGCAGCTCATAGGCGACATTGTGGCCGGGCTCTACGATGACGCGCAGATAGCAGCGTTCCTAGTGAGCCAGATGCATTACAGGATTACCGAGGATGAGCTCGTCTACCTAATACGGGCAATGGTTGACACCGGCGATGTCGTAGCCTTCGGCGAGCCCGTGTACGATGAGCACAGCATAGGCGGCGTCCCGGGCAATAGCAAGGTTGCGCTCCTAGTGGTGCCTATAGTGGCTTCCCGAGGGCTGCTCATACCCAAGACGAGCAGCCGAGCCATAACAAGCCCAGCCGGCACAGCGGATACAATGGAAGTGCTTGCAAGGGTGACATTCACCCCAGAAGAGATACATGAAATGGCCCTCAAGGCTCGCGGGCTCATAGTGTGGGGCGGTGCCCTCAACCTCGCGCCCGCCGACGACATATTCATACGGGTTGAGAGGAGACTCGGCATAGACCCTCCAACACAGATGGTTGCCAGCATCTTGGCCAAGAAGCTTGCCATGAGCGTTTCAAGGCTTGTTATAGACATACCTGTGGGCCGTGGAGCCAAGGTCGAGAACGAGAAGGACGCCACGTCCATGGCCTCCCTGTTCCTCTCGCAGGCGGGCAGGCTCGGGATAAACATGAGGGTAGCAATAACCTACGGCAACGAGCCTATAGGCTATGGCGTCGGCCCAGCCCTGGAGGCTCGTGAAGCGCTTGAAACCCTCATCAAGGGTGATGGCCCCCTGAGCCTTGTGGAAAAGGCGTGCAGCCTGGCCGGTCTTGTGCTTGAGCTGGGCGGCGTGGCCCCACGTGGCGGCGGCTATAGCCTGGCATGTGAATCGCTTAGAAGCGGGGCAGCCTACAGGAAATTTAGAGAGATACTAGATATTCAGCAGGGCGACCCCGACATTAAGCCTGAGGACATACGCCTGGGGCGTAAGCAGATAACGCTAAGGGCGCCGCGGGACGGGGTGGTGTCGACGATAGATAATGTTGCCATAACTCTCGCGGCTAGGGCTGCCGGCGCGCCGGATGACAAGTCGGCTGGCATAAGGCTTCATGTTAAGACGGGGTATAGGGTGAAGAAGGGCGACCCCTTGCTCACTATATATTCTTCCAGCGATGCGCGGCTACATGAGGCGCTGAGGGTGGTTGAGGAGCATGAGGCGGTAATAATAGAGGGGGTAGTGGTCAAGCTTTTCCCCTGAACAGTTCCGGGGGACGGATAAGCATATATAGAGAGCTTATGTTGTGAGGCAGCGCCGGCAAGGTCTTGTTAATGTAGAGCGGTGGATGGAGGTAAAGCTATGCAATTCTGTCCCCGCTGTGGCGGACTAATGATACCAGTTAAGCGTGAAGATGGCAAGGTGGTGCTACGCTGTACAAGGTGCGGCTATATTATGACCGTGGAGAGCAGCCAGCTGAGGGACTATACCATAGTCGGCGCTACCCCGAAGGAGGAGCGCACTATAACAACATTAAAGGTGAGCGAGGCCAAGCGCAAGCCCCCCAAGTCGCTTGAGGAGTGGGAGCAGGAGCGTGATGAGTACAAGGAGGTGCTTCAGGAGCTACTCCAGGAGGAGCTTGAAGGCGAGGAGTAGCGCTGGATCCCGTGCCTCCTCACTCTAAGCGCCCAAGCCATTACGCATTGTTTTTCGCGATCCTCGGTTGCTATGAGCGGTATCCTCGTTGACTAACATTAACAAAGAATATCTGGCACATCCTGTTGACATAGTATTCGCTACACGGAGCTTGCTGGGCGCGGGGGTGCCCGAGCCAGGTCAAAGGGGGCGGGCTTAAGACCCGCTGGCGTAGGCCTGCGTGGGTTCAAATCCCACCCCCCGCACCAGTTAGTGGGTACAGGGAGCCTGCACGTCCACCTCAACTGGTACGGGCGTCGGGGCTCCATGCTTCCTCACTATCGCGGTACCTTCTTCCAGGCTTGAGAGCAGCGAGTCGTCCTCAAGGCCTATTGCACGTGCAACGAGAAGCCTATCGTTTACCGAGACTATTCTATGTGCCACTATCGTATTGAAGTTAGCCTCGCTCAGCTCGGGGAGCAGGCGTGGGGTGTGGACAACCATTACGAAGCCTATACCGTATTTGCGTGTTTCAGCTAGCAGCTCGGGGACTACATTGTTGTTTAGCAGATTGTGAGCCTCCTCCACAACTATGAGGATCCTGGCTGGCTGTCCAGAGGTGGCGAGGGTGTAGAGCATTTGGAGAAGATATATGGCGTACATCTTCCTTATGCGTGTTGAGCGTATAGAGTCGAGCCGGATTACTGTCGGCATTGGGTCCTTGAGATTCGCTATGGCTTCAAACCTCCTTGTGCCCCTTATCGTGAATAGGTCTGCATACCCGCTGGTTGTTATCAGGTTTAATCTCCTCAGGAGGGCTAGCCATATCTCCCTCTCTGCCTTCGTCATTTCATCCCGTTTCCTGGCTACTACAGAGGATATGGCCCGTAGCAGCTCGTGCACAGTGTTCCCCGATTCAAGAATACCCTGGATCTCCTCAATGACACCTGGCTCGAGCTGGCTGGTTAGGGCGTCGAGTAGTCCTTTAGCCGTGTTAACGCTCTGGCTGGCTGCCAGGGCTAGGAACGCGGCCAGTATGCTCGACTGGAAGGGGCTAAGCTCCAGCACGCTTTCCAGCACTGAGATGGAGGACTCGAGGGGGATGCTGGGGCTCGTGAAGGCCACGGGGGGCAGCCTGGGGTGGGAGAAAACGTTGTATTCATCTACGCCCTGCTCCCGGAGTAGCTGCTCGTACTCTCCATGCCAGTCGAGTATAACCGGCTTGAAGCCTATCCTGCTGCTGCATGCAGCTATCCTTGCAGCGGTGTGGCTCTTACCGGAGCCCGTCGCCCCCACAACGAGCACGTGGCGCAGGAGAGCCTCCTCGTCAAGCACCAGGGGGGAGCCGGCACAGTAGCCTAGGACCAGGCCTCCAGCCTCCGCCCCTCCGGGGTACCCATTGCACCAGAGTATTTCATTGCCGCGGGGAGGCGGTAGCAGTGTGTACCCCTCATCCCCCTTCTGGCTTCCCGGCTCGCTTAGCAGAAGCCCTGGAGCCGTGACCGCGGCCTGGTACTCGCGTGCCGGCAGCTCTATCCTCGAGCTGCATGAGCCCGAGCGGCACTCGAAAACGTAGCGGCCGCCCGCGCCTAGCAGGCGCTTGTAGAACACGTCCATGTAGTCTACAAACTGCTCCCGGACCCCGGCCACTTCTAGGATGCTGGCCCGGCTGAGCAGCCTGCGGATCTGCTCCAGCGCCTGCAATAGACGCCCGTCAGAACCTC
Organism: Pyrodictium brockii; assembly: GCF_055379715.1. Lineage (NCBI taxonomy): Archaea > Thermoproteati > Thermoproteota > Thermoprotei > Desulfurococcales > Pyrodictiaceae > Pyrodictium > Pyrodictium brockii. Next base: position 312,563 of record NZ_AP042401.1, on the reverse strand, counting down.
CGCGTGCGCGGCGTGGGCCCGGGATACGCTTCAGCGAAACTGCCTAGGAGCCCCGGCCGAGCATTTTGAATAGCCAGCGCAGCCTAGGCCTCCTGGCCCTCGGCATGCACCGGACGGGCGGCCTCCCAAACTCCCTCCTAAGATGTATGAATAGCAGCGCGGCGTGTACAGCGTCGCTCACAGGATCGTGGAATCTCCGTGGGGGCATGTGCAGGCCAAGCGTTGCAGAGAGCGCATCCTCAAGGGTGAGACGCCCCGCCTCCACTGCCCTGCCCCTAATACTCGGTACGCTCAGCAGCCACGAGAGCACGTCGACGTAGCAGAGCTCTTCGGCGCCAACTCTCCTACGCCTGGCCTCGGCAGCCAGGAACTCTACGTCATGACGCCCGTATACCACTAGGACTCTGCCCCTCACCGCCCTAAGCACGTCCTCAAACCAGCCTTCGGCGCGGCAGGAGCCCGTGACCCCATGCACCAGCGCCGAGGCGCCAACGGTGCGAGGCGGCTCGGAGTAGTACACGACCCCCGAGAGGTCCAGAGTATGGCCGTCGAAAGGCACCACTGCCACCGAGACCAGCCTGCAGTTATTAGGGTCGAGGCAGGTGGCCTCTACATCAACCGCGGCGTAGCCCCGGCCCCTCACGGCCCCATACCCCGGCTCCTGGCATAGTCCACAAACCGCTGGACTGTGCGTAGGACGGAGCGGAGAATCGAGCGCTCCAGGCCGCTCAGCTCGCCCGTCTCTACCCTAGTCCCGCCATGGACCGCCTGGATCCACAAGGTAAAGGAGAGCAGTAGCTCGTATGCCTCAGCCACGTCGGCCGCCAGGTCCCCCGGAACCACGCCAATAGCTGCCAGTTCACGTAGCCTATCAAGCGTGTTAACCGGCTTCCAAACCCCCTCAGCCATGGCGAACGCCTTGACCGCGTAGACCACTGGCGCGAGCCCGTGAGCCTTGAGGTCTAGCTCGCGTGGAAGCCTGCCAGCCAGCCCCAGCCTGGGCCTATAAGCGGGGAGCACTTCCAGGATGTAGCTGCTGGATCCCCGGAGGCTCTCGGCTATACTCCTTCGAACCCACTCGGCCGCACCCTCCCTTCCCCAGACGTTCGCGGCGTCATACATCATGCTGAGCATGACGAGGTTTTCATCCCGGGGGTTAGCAGCCATAGAGCCTATAGCCTCGGCCAGGGCGTCTCCAGAGTATAGGAGGCGCCGAGCAGTATAGCCCTGCCTACAGCCGGGGAAGCCCGCCTTATCGAGGATAGACTCCACCTCCTCGGCAAATGCACGTGCACGGCCCTCCCCTAGGCCCCAGTAGACCAGCATGGTATCCCTATCGCTCGCGAGAAACTGCTCAAGCCTCCCATTACTGCCTAGAGTAAGGTAGGCAACTCCACTCTGTCCGATGCCAAGCCTCCTAGCTGCTAGATCAGCAGCCTTCTCCATAACGCCTCTAAGGGCTAGGCTCGCCATACGCACGAGATGCGCAGCCTCCCTGCCTTCTCCCGGGCGGAGGCGGCGAGCCTCCCGGCGGAGTACACGGACAAGCTCGTGATACCGCTCGGCGAGCTCCTCCACGCTGGAGGCGCTACGTATGCGCCGGAGCATATAGAGGGGCCCTAGGGCCTCCGCGTAGGCTATATCACGTACACTGACGACCCCCTTCACCCTGCCATCATCGTCAACCACGACTAGGTGCTTCACATACCTCCGCATCATGAGATAGGCAGCCTCCATGCATGTAGCTGAGGTCCTCACGGAGAGCGGGTTAGGCGTCATATACTCGGACACGGGCCTCGATAAATCCATGTGAAGCGCAACCAGCCGGCGAAGATCAGTATCAGTGAATATGCCCAAAGGCCTCCGCTCACCATCAACAACGACTATCGAGGAGACACCCTCACGGTGCATTATGCCGACCGCTTCAACTACCGGAGTCTCGGGGCTAACCGTCACCGGGCTGCGATACACAAGGTCACTAACCGAACACGACTCCTCATCGCTGAGAGCAAGAACCGCGCGAGCACATTCGGTATCGGCGTAAATCACCACGGACTCTCGTACAGCCTTTACACCACCCTCCGAGACAACGTAGTCACCCGGCTCAAACTCCTGCTGCCCAACAGATAGCAGGCCGCTATAAACTATGTAGAGCCCAGGCTCCCGCGCCTCCTCGCCCTCACGGAGAAGCATGACACGGCTACAGGCAAGCATGTTCTCGAGAAGGCTGGGAGGAGAGTGGGGAAACACCTTAGAGTGCAAAAAAACTAGGAGATCACGCGGCACGCGCCTCCTCATCGGTGGCACCCCTAGCAGCAACGGTGGCAGCGCTCTCTGTACGGACCGGTACGCGTATGCGCTCCACCAGCTCCTGCACCTGCCTCGGAGGCTCACTGGTGGCCAGCGACACCACTATGTTCACTATCAAGTTTACTAGGAAGCCGATAACGCCCCATGCTATAGTGCCTATCTTCTGGCCCGCTATGCTTACGGGACTCATGTAGCCCAGCGACACGCCCACGACGTACGGCACAGCAACTATCAGCCCCGCAAGCATGCCGGCGATAGCACCCTCCTTGGTGGCCCTCTTCCAGTGCAGGCCCAGCAGCATCGCGGGAGTCAGCGTTGAGGCAGCGAAGGCGAAGGCCCATGCCACAGTCTTGGCTATATAGGCCTTTATCACGGGGTTGGCAGCCATCAGGTACGCTAGCAGGCCAGATATGAACGCTATGCTCACCATTGATATCCTTGCTATCATCAGCTCCTTCTTCTCGCTAGCCCTCGGGTTGATTATCGACTTGTAGATGTCACGCGTGGCAGCAGTGGTCATGGCCAGTATCAGACCGTCAGCCGTGGATAGCGCGGCGGAGATACCGCCCACCAGTATTATCGAGGCTATTACGGGCCCTAGGCCGTACATGTCGGGTAGGCCTAGCACAGCTATGTCCTTATGGATGCTGAACACGTCCTTACCGTACTCGAACACGCCATCACCATTCTCATCTACAAGCTTTATTAGCCCAGCCTCCATCCACTTCCTAACCCAGCTGATGCTCATAAGCTTCTGCTTCACAGCATCAAACGGCTGGCCATCCATGCTCTTAACCAGCGCGGTCAGCTGGTACTCCTTCTCACCCGCCAGCGCGGCGTACACCGGGGCTGTGAGGTATAGCAGGCTGATGAATAGCAGGCTCCAAGCCACGCTCTTACGTGCATCCCTCACGCTGGGCACAGTGTAGAACCTCATCAGCACGTGCGGCAGCCCCATGGTGCCAAGCATCAGCGCCAGTGTGCTGAGCACCCAGTTGAGCTGCCCAGTACCGCTGGCATAGGGGCGCCAGAACGGCTCGGTCCATGCATGCCCCTTTAGCTGCTCGACTATCTCGTCAACCTTCTCCACGTGCTGCCCGTAGGCTATATGGGGTATTGGATGCCATAGGTGGCTTATGAGCACTATCGGGATCCAGTAGGCAGTTATCAGCACGATGTACTGCGCCACCTGGGTCCAGGTAATGCTCTTCATTCCGCCGAGGCTGCTGTAGAGTATCACTAGCAGAGGCGCTATCAGAGTCATTATGGTGGCGTCGACTCCGAAGGCCCTGGACAGCACTATACCTACGCCCAGCAGCTGGCCGGTCAGGTAGGTCAGCGACACTACGTAGAGCATTATGACAGCGAATAGCCTGGCAGTCTTACTGTAGTAGCGGTCCTCGAAGAAGTCCGGTATGGTGTACTTGCCGTAGCTGCGCAGGAACGGTGCCACAAGCATGGCAAGCAGCACGTAGCTAAGGCTCCAGCCTATCAGGAAGACGCTGGCATCGTAGCCTAGAATAGCCACGGCGCCCGCCATTGATATGAAGCTAGCACCGCTCATCCAGTCAGCGGCAGTAGCCATGCCGTTGCGGAGCGGCGAGACCCTGCGGGCCGCTACGTAGAACTCCTCCGTGCTAGTGGCGCGGGCCCTATAAGCTATTAGGATATAAGCTATTATGGTGGCCGTTAGGAAGGATACCGCGAGTACATCCATCCACGCCCACCCCCTAGGCCTCTATACCATACTTCTCGTCGAGCTTGTTTATGGTAAAAGCATAGGCGAAGGCTAGGACAACGCCAAGCGCTATGCTTACCTGTATCATCCACCAGTTCAGCGGCGCGCCATTGATCCTTGCAGGGCTACCTGGGGGCGCGTAGAGGCTCTTAGCAGGCAGATGTAGGCCGAAGGCTATTGCCAGCCATACCAGGAAGAAGACCAGCGTCGCTAGCATAAACGCCCTCTTGTACCTCTCATAGTCGACTCTAGCTAGTGCTGACAAGTCACCTCGCACCGGCTCCCGACGTACTCTCGGTAGAAGTATTTAAAACTAATTACTCCAGTTGTAAAAGTATAAAGAGTTATAGAACATGTAGAATTATGTATGCGGATATATGCTAAGCTCACAAGGAAACAGAAGAAGCAGGATGAAGACCGGGCCGGGCATCAACGTAGTATCGATACATCCTGGCCGAGGCGAACAATTACATCCGCTTGATTCCGGTGTCGCAGCGTGATAGGGATCAGGATAGCGTGATTAGGCAACGTATATTATGGAGTAACGCAGGAACGGCGTCAGGGAACAGCTGTAAACCAGGCCGTGGCGGGCATCTGCGCCATAATACGGTTGAAGCCAGGGTTACGGCTGCGGCTTTGAGGGTTGGTGCGGCGGCCGGGATTTGAACCCGGGATCGCCGGCTTGGAAGGCCGGCGTCCTAGTCCAGGCTAGACGACCGCCGCGCTCCATGCCGATGTTGTCCCTAAAAGGCCGGCGGATTATATCCCTTGATGCCGGGGGCCTGTGCTGAGAAGAGGGTCTCTTGACCCCCGAAGACGGGGATGAAGAGAGCCGGAAAAGCTGAGACCCTCCTCGCTTGAACCATTAGTGGTTAGCCTTAAGAGTCCCTGGCGGCGTGCCCCCTAGACATGGTGCCGCCGTAGCTCAGCGGGAGAGCGCCCGGCTGAAGACCGGGCGGTCCGGGGTTCGAATCCCCGCGGCGGCACCATCGGTGCCGCCCGGTCCGCATGCTCCCCTCTGCTTCTCGCTTCCCAGCGTCTAGAGAGGCCCGGTGATGAGGACTTGCCCATGCGAGCCCCTCGAGGAGGGGCGTTGACGTGGTACCGTGGCGGCTGAGGCTTCTTGCAAGCCTCTTGCCTGCCCCTCGGGGTCCCAGGGCAGTGCTACTTATAGAGGGGCTCACTCTGGCCGGGGCGCCTGGGGAGCAGGTATCGCGTGGACTGAGGTGAGCTGGCCTGAGCGAGCAGCAGTATAGGTACATTGTTAGAATAGCCGGCACGGACATACCGGGCGATATTAAGACTGTTTATGGGCTCTCGTTGATCAAGGGTGTTGGTGTTAACTTTGCCCTCGCTCTCTGCCGGCTCCTGGGCATAGATCCGAACAAGAGGATAGGCTTCCTCACAGACGCGGAGATAGAGAGGATAGAGAACGCTATAGCCAATCCCACCGCGGTGGGTATACCTTCCTGGATGCTGAACCGCCGTAAGGACTACGAGACAGGCAAGGATCTACACTTAGTAGGCGCTGATCTAATATACTATGTGAGGAGGGATATAGAGCGTGAGAAGAGGATTAGAAGCTGGAGGGGTATACGCCACGCCCTCGGCCTCAAGGTGCGCGGCCAGAGGACCGCTACCACCGGCCGCATAGGCATGACCGTTGGCGTGAAGAGGCGCAAGTAGTGTTAAACTCGGGGTGGTGGCGATGGGTGACCCGAAGAAGCCGCGTAAGAAGTGGATGGGGCCTAAACACCCCTGGATCAAGGAGCGCCTGGTCCGCGAGATAGAGCTGATGGGCAAGTATGGGCTCCGTAACAAGAGGGAGCTGTGGAAGCTAGAGACGCTAGCTAGGTACTTCAGGCACCGCGCACGCGGTCTTCTGGCCCTGCCGCCGGAGGTTCGCGAGAAGGAGGAGAAGGCCCTCCTATCCCGCCTCCACGAGCTGGGCGTGCTGCCTGAGAACGCTACGCTTGACGACGTGCTCGGACTTACGGCGGAGCACTTCCTCGAGAGGAGGCTCCAGACCATAGTATATAAGAAGGGGCTCGCACGCTCAATACATGAGGCGCGCCAGCTTATAGTACATGGCCACATAGCCATAGCAGGCCGTAGGATAAGGAGCCCTGGCTACCTCGTCAAGAGAGACGAGGAGGAGCTTATAAGCTACACACCTACCAGCCCCCTCGCCAAGCGGGCTGCGGAGGAGGGCGCTCAATCAGAGGAGGCCCCTGGCTCCGAATAGCCGTGGATATAGCCAGCGGCGGTGGAGGGTGGTTCTGGAATGGCGTTCTCAGCTCGTGAGATAAAGTGGGGTGTTGCACACATATACTCCAGCTACAACAACACGATAATACACATCACGGACCTCACCGGGGCGGAGACAGTAGCCAGGGCCAGTGGTGGCATGGTGGTAAAGGCTGACAGGGAGAAGCCGAGCCCCTACGCCGCAATGCTGGCCGCCAGCAGGGCTGCGCAGCAGGCGATGGAGAAGGGCATAGCGGCGCTCCACATAAAGGTGCGTGCCCCCGGGGGCCACGGGCCAAAGACGCCTGGGCCTGGGGCGCAGGCCGCCATACGAGCGCTCGCCAGGGCAGGCTTCATCATAGGCAGGATAGAGGATGTGACCCCAATACCTCACGACACCACCCGTAGGCCTGGAGGCAGGAGAGGCCGCCGCGTCTAAGAACGCGGCACCCCCATCTCCCCTTTCCGTGTTATTCTGGCTCGGAGAGCCCTCGCGAGCCTGTCCCGCTTTAGGGCCTGGGGCGGTTTTCTCTCCCCGGCTCCATCGGCGCCGTGCTCCGGGCTGCTACGAGAGGTAAAGACCATGGAGGTATGTGTGCTGGAGAAGGCGGGTAACCGGCTTAGGGTTATGGTTAGAGACGCGCCGCTCCCCCTAATCAATGCTATAAGGCGTGCATGCTTCACCGAGGTACCCGTGATGGCTGTCGACATTGTAGAGGTGTTTGACAACAATACTGTGCTATATGACGAGATGATAGCGCACCGGCTCGGACTCATACCTCTCACGAGCAGCGAGGCCCTGCAGAAGTACAAGCGGCCCGAGGAGTGCAGGGACGCCAAGCTGGGCGACCCCGACTGCTACGTGGTTCTCCGCCTGGAGGCCGAGACGGGCCCCAAGGAGGAGCGGATAGTATACAGTGGAGACCTGGAGACCAGCGATCCAGGCGTGAAGCCGGTCTACGACAACATGCCCATAGTTGTGATGGCGCCTGACCAGAGGCTCAGGCTCCAGGCCTATGCTAGACTAGGCTATGGCAAGGAGCATGCGAAGTGGATGCCGGTGAGCGTGGCTGCGCATAAGTACCTGCCGGTGCTGGTCTTCGATTTGGAGAAGGCTAGCAATGAGTGCCTCGAGTGTATAGAGGCTGCCTACCCCCAGATAGTGGAGCAGATGAGGAAGACCGGTAAGGGCGAGATAAGGATAGTCGATGATATAAACGCTTCTGCCCTCTACTGGTGCGCCACCAAGAAGTGTGGGGAAGCCGTACAGCTGCGCTTCGACGAGAATACATTCCTCCTAAAGATAGAGTCTACGGGTGCGCTCGAGCCCGAGGAGATCCTTCGCGAGGCAGCAGATGCCATTGCGAGGAAGGCTGAAAATCTGCTCTCAGAGATAGCGCGGCTACGCCGGGAGAGGAGCTAGCACGGGTGAACGCCGGTGCAGGCCGTGAAGAGGACCGGACCGACAAACATACTGGTAAGAAAGACTATACGTGCGCTGAGGAGCGCCGCCCACCGGAATAACGCGCCCATATGGAGGTATGTGGCGGAGCTTATTGACAGGCCCCGTCGCCTCCGTGTAGAGGTCAACATAAGCAAGATAAACCGCTATACCAAGGCTGGTGACGTAGTAGTGGTTCCAGGGAAGGTTCTGGGCGCCGGCAGCATAGATCATCCCGTGACCGTGGCAGCCCTAGGCTTCAGCAGCCAGGCTGTGGAGAAGATACGCGCCGCCGGCGGCAGGGTTCTGCACATACTCCAGCTGCTCGAGGAGAACCCCCGAGGCAGCCGGGTAAGAATCATAGTATAGCCTATTTATGTTCCCGGCCTGTCGAAGGGCTGCGAGGGGACTCCACAATGGCGGTTAGGGTGGCTGCGCCCAAGCCCCCGGAGAGGGTGCTCTACATAGATGCTGCCAACCAGATACTCGGTAGGCTGGCTGCAGAGGCCGCGAAGAGGCTGCTGGAAGGCTACCGCGTCTACATAGTCAACGCTGAGAAGGCGGTTGTAAGCGGCGACCCGCTCATGGTTATACGCAGCTACAAGCTCTGGTGGGAGATAAAGGTCCACGTCAACCCCTACAAGTGGGCTCCCCATAGGCCGCGGAGCCCGATAGCGATAGTGCGCAAGGCTGTGCTCGGGATGCTGCCTAGGAGCAAGCAGAAAGGGCGTGAGGCTGCCCGCCGTCTCCGCGTCTACATAGGTGTGCCGGAGGAGCTGAAGGGCAGGCAGTTCGTGAGGTTCGCCTTCGCCGATGCGAGAAGGCTTGGTCACAAGTTTATACGAGTAGGAGAGCTGGCCCAGAGGCTGGGATGGAAGGGGGTGGCTCCTAGGCCTTGAGCAGCGAGTCCCGGGCGCCGAGGCTCCTGGGCGCCCACCTGCAGGCTGAGAAGCCAATACGTATAGTCGTATCGACGGGCAAGAGGAAGACCAGCATAGCTAGGGCCGTGATCAAGCCTGGGAAGGGCAGGGTCTGGGTCAATGGGGTCCCGGTGGAGATTTGGCCTATAGAGATGGCCCGCTGGAAGATGATGGAGCCGCTGCTCCTTGCGGGTGAGGAGATAGCCAACAGTGTTGATATACGTGTAACAGTTCGTGGCGGCGGTTACATGAGTCAGGCCGACGCAGTCCGCATGGCTATAGCAAGGGGGCTCGTAGCCTATACCGGGAGCGAGGAGCTGCGCAAGATCTACGAGGAGTACGACCGGTCCATGCTGGCCGGCGACCCGAGGCAGACGGAGCCAGAGAAGCCCATGAGGAGGAGCGCGAGGAGGCGCTGGCAGAAGAGCTACAGGTGACGCCCCATGATTACCCCTATACGCTGTTTTACCTGCGGAGCCCCGCTCGCCCAGTACTGGGAGGAGTTCCGTAAGCGGGTTGAGGCTGGCGAGGATCCCACCAAGGTTCTAGACGATCTTGGCGTCAGGAGGTACTGTTGCAGGAAGACCCTGCTAACCCATGTGCCTGCCATATACGAGGTGCGCAGGTTTAAGCGTGTGCTCTAGCTCCTTTAGGGGGCGAGCCGCCACGCCTATATTGCTCCTTCCGGATGGACCCCCGCCGGGTGCGTGGTTATGAGCCAGGAGGCGGGCAGGCAGCAGGGTACTGGTAGGACAGTCGAGCTGCTAGTACCGCTGGAGCGCTACCTCTCAGCAGGCATGCACATCGGCACGCATATCTGCACAGCATACATGAGGAGGTTCGTCTACCGCGTTAGGCCCGACGGCCTCTACATACTCGATATAAGGAAGACCGACGAGAGGCTCTGGGTGGCTGCTAAGTTCCTCGCGCGCTTTGACCCCTCAAAGATAGTGGCTGTCTCTGTGAGGCAGTACGGGCAGAGGCCGGTGCAGAAGTTCTGCACCTACATAGGCTGCAAGGCGCTCACGGGGAGGATTCTTCCGGGCACCTTTACCAACCCGAGCCTAGAGTGGTACATAGAGCCTGAGGTGATAGTGGTAAGCGATCCACGCGCTGACAGCCAGGCTGTGGACGAAGCGGCGAGGATGGGTATACCTGTAGTCGCTCTGGCCGACACCGATAACAGAGTCGAGAATATCGACCTCGTGATACCGGTTAACAACAAGGGTAGGAGGAGCCTGGCTCTAACCTACTGGATACTCGCCAGGGAGATACTAAGGGAGCAGGGTAAGCTCCAGCCCGGCCAGGACCTGCCGGAGCCTCCGGAGGCCTTTGAGTTCAAGGTGCGCCGGCGCTAGGGCTTACCCACCTGCCCTCCCTCAGCGCCTAGATCTATTTCCCTCTAAGCTCAGCGTTGTTCTGCGGCAGAGTTATCCAGCTCCCGAAAACCCTACCATAACGTAGGGGCTGCACAGATACCCCCTCTAGGCGCGCATAGCCTCTATGAGGGGTGACGGTGATGGCCGCCTACACGAGCCGGGTTGCAGGCGGAAAGAGGCTCCCCGCCGTGGCGGGGCTATTCTACGAGGCCGACCCCAAGGCGCTGAAGGCCCAGATAGAGTGGGCCTTCCGCCACCCACTAGGCCCGCGCAAACTCCCCGAGGTAAGTAGTGAGAGGAAGCCGGTGAGCAAGGGCTTCGTAGTGCCTCACGCAGGCTACATGTATAGCGGCCCTGTGGCCGCGCATGCCTACTACCAGCTGGCTCTGGAGGGTCCTGCCGAGACCTACGTGATAATTGGGCCTAACCACACGGGGCTCGGCGAGATAGTCTCGGTGTATCCGGGTGGCGTCTGGGTTACTCCTCTTGGCGAGGTAGAGGTTGACGCCGAGCTGGCCAGGGCCATAATAGAGGCTAGCAGCTACGCTGCGCCCGACGAGCTAGCGCACCGCGAGGAGCACAGCGTCGAGGTCCAGGTGCCTTTCCTCCAGTACCTCTTCGGCAACCGGTTCCGCATAGTGCCCATAGTGGTGTATGAGCAGACGCCCAGGGTCTCTGAGGACCTTGGAAGGGCGATACTAGAGGCTGTGGAGAAGACTGGCCGTGATATTGTAGTCCTGGCTAGTAGCGACTTCACGCACTACGAGCCGCACGACGTCGCCTCGTCGAAGGACAAGCTGGCTATAGATGCTATACTCGAGCTCGACCCCGTGAAGCTCTACGAGACCATAACGAAGTATAATATAACGATGTGCGGCCCGGGCGCTGTGATGGCTATGCTGTACTATGCCCGTGGAAAGGGGGCCGGCACGGCCAGGCTGCTCCGCTACGCCACCAGCGGCGACGTAGCCGGGGATAAGAGCAGTGTCGTAGGCTACGCCGCCATACAGGTTTACTAGTCCTCTTTACTAGCCCTCCCGGGGACGCGTCGCTGCCGGGAGCGGGGGAGGCAGGAGGGTTTGTACGAGTTCCCGCTAGCGCTCGTTTTCGCAGGCGTCCCGCTGCCGGGGAGGGAGAACCCCTACATAATCCTGGTTTCGCCCAACCCCCTCGTCTACATAGACGTTGACATCGACGAGGCAGAGGTTTCCTCCGCCTCTGTCAGAGGGCTCCAGCTCGGCTGGCGCTACGAGCTCGCAGTCAAGTCCTTTGTGGACACCCTCTCGGCGAGGCTTGAGCAGCCGCTAAAGGTAGTTGTGGAGGTGGAGAGCCCCCTCTCCTACCCCCCGGCTGCATCCGTCTACGCCGCTACAAGCCTGGCGGTCGTCAAGGCCGTGGCGGAGGCCGCCGGCTACGAGCTAGACCAGCGGGAGGTGCTCGAGTCGGCGAGCAGCGTGGACGAGGAGGCCGGGGTGCTGCTCGACTACCTGGATGGGCTCCGGGAGGCGCTGACGACTGGTAGGAGCCTTGTTTACCGTAGAGGGGAGGAGCCGCTAGGGCTCTCAACCGGGGCTAGGCTTGAACTGGAGCTGGTGGGGGAGGAGGATATAGGCGAGGAGGCTAAGGAGGTCCTGGAGGATCCTATAGGCTCAGCTGTCACCAGGCTCAGCGGGCTAGCGGTTGTAGAGGCTGCTAAGAGGCTCCGGGAGGGTGATACAGACGTTTTCCGGCTGGTGCAGCGCGTGGATAACGCTGTATTCTACCTCCTCTACGGCGCAGAGACACCCAGGGCAGAGTGCAAGTGGACTCCATCGCTTCAGAGGGTATATGGGGTATGCAGGCCGGGGGCCGGCGTGGGCGACCCAGTGGAGTTCGTGTTGTAAAGATAGGCGGCAGCGTGCTCACCGACAAGAAGAGCTTCAGGCTAAACTACCGAGTGGTAGACCGCGTGGCCGAGGAGGTGGCAAGGGCGCTAGACGAGGGGACACGCCTCGGGATAGTCCTGGGCGGCGGCAGTTATGGGCACATCACGGCCCATAATGCTCAAAACCTCGGCGCCCCCGCGGCGGAGGCTCTCTCGCTGGTAGCCATGTACATGCTTGAGCTTGCTATGGGGGTAGCGGATATCCTCTCCTCCAAGGGGGTTAACCCGCTCATCTACCCTCCTCACAGCTTCTGCAGCCCCGAGGGCCTAGTCCCCCGGTGCAACTGGGCCGGCATAGAGCGCGACATGGCCGTAGGCATAACACCTATCGTGTACGGCGACGTATACGCCTGCAGCGGGGGGTGGTGCATAGTATCCGGCGACGAGCTGGCTGTGGAGATGGCCTGCCGCCTCGGCAGCCCACAGCTGATATATGTCACTGATGTAGACGGTATCCTGGACCCTGGAGGAAGGCTTGTCGAAGAGGCCCGTCTGGAGGAGCTTGAGGGCCTGACACTGAGGGAGCCTGGGGACAAGGTGGATGTAACGGGCGGCCTTAGGAGGAAGATCAAGGCGGTGAAGGCCAACCGCTGCCCGGGGCTACACGAGGTGCTCGTGGTGAACGGGCTCCGCCCCGGCAGGATCTACAGCGCCCTCACTGGGCGCGGTGTAGGCACACGCATAATCCTCTAGCACCCCGCGGGCCCCGAGGCCTCTTCAAGGGCTGGTGCACGGGTGGGGTGTCGTTGACGGCTACATCGCCCAGGAAGCTCGACCATATAAGGGTCACGGTAGACAGCATTGTAGAGCACGGCGTAACCACCCTGCTAGAGGAGGTAGAGATAGTCTACAAGGCTCTACCCGAGGCATCGTTAGACGGCATAGACATGGGCTTAAGGTTCCTGGGTAAGAAGCTCTCAGCACCGCTAATGGTAACGGGCATGACCGGAGGCCACGCCGCGGCTGCGCGGATCAACTGCGCCATAGCCAGGGCGGTTGAGGAGCTAGGCCTAGCCATGGGGGTTGGGAGCCAGAGGGCCGCCATAGAGGACCCGGGTCTCGCGGAAACCTTCTCCATAGCTCGTAGGTGCGCCCCCTCCGCGGTGATAGTGGCTAACATAGGTGTGCCGCAGCTGGTGAAGGGGTATGGCGTGGGAGAGGCCAGGAAGGCTATAGAGATGCTGGACGCTGATGCTATAGCAATACACCTAAACGCTGCTCAGGAGGCCTTCCAGCCGGAGGGCGATACCGACTACCTGGGAGCGGTGGAGAAGATAAGAGAGCTTGTAGAGAAGCTGGACAAGCCAGTCATAGTCAAGGAGACGGGCCACGGCATCGGCATGGAGGCTGCCATGCTCCTCCGCTCAGCCGGCGTAAGGATAATAGACGTCTCGGGCGCAGGCGGCACAAGCTGGGTCAGGGTGGAGAGCTACCGCGCCCGGGCCAAGGGTGACGAGATCCTAGCTGAGGCGGCGGAGTCCTTCTCCAGCTTCGGCATACCCACCGCGCAGGCAGTGGTGGAGGCCAGGTGGGCCGCCCCCGACGCCTGCATAATAGCTAGCGGGGGCATACGCTCGGGGCTCGACGCGGCCAAGGCCATAGCGCTCGGCGCCGACCTGGCCGGCGTAGCCCTCCCCGTGATAAACGCCTACGCTCGGGGCGGCGAGCAGGGGGTGAAGGCACTCCTAGAAAGAATAGTGGCCGAGATCCGCGCAGCCATGTTCCTCACCGGGTCACGCAGCCTAGAGGAGCTGCGCAGCACGAGCCTCATCCTTAAACCAGGGCTGCGCAGCATCCTCGAGTCCCGGGGCGTGGATGTTCAGCTATACCTTAATGGCACCCGGCTACTGTACAAGCCTGGCAGCGGCTGCTCCCCCGTGTAGTCCGCTGCCGCGAGGCCCCGGTTAGAGGATGCTAGGCGAGGTCGAATGCCTTGCCCCAGCTGTCCGAGAGGCTTAGAAACTACATAGCTAGGGTAGCAAGCCTGGTCGACGGCTACATATACGCCCGGGTCTACGGCGAGCCGGAGGACCTATACAACGCGGCACTCCACCTGATACGAGCCGGCGGGAAGAGGCTACGCCCAGTAATAGTGGTGGCTGTCGCCGAGGCTCTGGGGGAAGAGGCTGAGAAGGCTCTACCCTTCGCAGCCTCGGTAGAGCTAGTGCATAACTTTACCCTCATCCACGACGATATAATGGACCGGGACGAGTTCCGCCGCGGGGTGCCCACAGTCCACAAGCTGTGGGGGGAGCCGCTAGCGATAACTGCGGGCGACCTCCTCTACGCTAAGGCCTTCGAGACGCTCATAGACGCCCGTGGCAGAGGGGTCCCGGCCGAACGAGTGGCGAGAGCCGTCCAGGTGCTAGCCAGGGCCTCGTCAACGATAGCGGAGGGCCAGGCCATGGACATAATGTTTGAGGAAGAGGAGGAGGTAGATATAGAGGACTACCTGAAGATGATACACAAGAAGACTGGCGCCCTCTTCGAGGCCTCGGCGGTCCTCGGCGGGCTTGTGGCGACAGACAACGAGGATATCCTCGCCTCCCTCGCGAGCTACGGCAAGAGTCTTGGCATAGCGTTCCAGATAAGAGACGATATACTGGGCATTATAGGCGACGAGAAAGAGCTGGGTAAGCCCGTTGGAAGCGATATAAGGAAGGGCAAGAAGACCCTCCCCATAATCTATGCCCTCTCCCGCCTCGAGGGGGAGGCGAGGGAGAAGCTCTTCTCCGTGCTCGGGAACAACGAGGCCACGAGGAAGGAGCTGGAGGAGGCTGCCAGGCTCATACGGGAGAGCGGCGCCATAGACTATGCGGAGAAGCTAGCAAGCCGCTATAGCGAGCAAGCTCTATCAGCGCTCCGCGTGCTCCCCCAAAACGAGTACCGGGAGATGCTTGAGGAGCTCGCAAGCTTCGCCGTCTCCAGAACGAGGTAGTGTCGGCGTGCCGGGGGACGATAGCTGCCACAAGTACCCCTACCTTATACCCCAGCTCTTTATCGAGGGGCTCGAGTCCAGCGACTACCTTGTGCTGAGGAACGGTGTAGCTCAGCGCTCCAGGGGCTGCCCGGAGGGCGAGAGGTGCTTCGGCAAGGCCATCTACGGCGTGGAGCTGGAGAGTATAGTGGACCTGGTGGCCAAGAAGTCCAGGAGGAGCTTCATAGTGGTGCTCCCCCGGGAGTACCGGAGAGGCCTGCTAGTCGAGGCAGGCAGCCCCGTGGAGCCTATACCCTTGGAGGGTATGCGTGTAGTTCTCGAGGTATGCGAGGGCAGTAGGGTCGGTGTGCAGAGCACCCTGGGCTTCATAGCCACTAGGAAGCTGGAGGTACGCCGTATTCGCAGCCACGTGAAGGGTGTCGTCGTCTATATCTACTCTTCCCCTGAGGCAGGGCCTGATAAGAACATAGTGCTGGTAGCCCCCGAGGAGGTGGTGAAGGAGATTGACGTACAATCCTGACGAGGTGCGCGAGCTGGCGAGGGCGTACGCGCTGCTCAACGCGGTAGAGCATGGGGGGAGAGCGGCAGTAGGCCCGGTAATGGGCAAGATTATGGCTGAACGGCCCGACTTGAGGGCTCACGCTAGGGAGATAGCCGGCATAGTCCGCGAGATAGTTGCAGAGGTAAATAAGCTGCCTCTCGAGGAGCAGAAAAGGCTGCTGGAGGAACACTATAGCTGGGTTAAGGAGAGGCTTGCGAAGCCGAGAGAGCAGGAGAGGGGCCTGCCACCGCTCCCCGGCGCCGAGGAGGGTAAGGTTGTAACACGCTTCGCCCCTAACCCGGACTTCATAATACACTTGGGCAACGCTAGACCAGCAATACTGAGCTACGAGTACAAGGTCATGTACAAGGGCAGGATGATTCTCCGCTTCGAGGATACAGATCCAAGGACCAAGACACCGCTCCCGGAGGCCTACGAGCTCATAAAGCAGGATCTCAAGTGGCTCGGCGTCAGGTGGGACGAGGAATACATACAGAGCCTGCGCATCCCGATATACTACCAGGTTGCCAGGCAGCTGCTTGAGAAGGGCCACGCCTACGTCGATGATAGGCCCGCGGAGGAGTTTCGCCGGTACCGTGACGCTGGTAAGCTGGCGGAGTATCCTCCCAGGCTGAGGGCGCCGGAGGAGAACCTAGAGCTATGGGACAGGATGCTGGAGGGCTGGCTCTCCGAGGGCGAGGCTGTGGTCAGGATTAAGACGGACCCACGCCATCCAGACCCCAGCGTGAGAGACTGGGTAGCCCTCCGCATTATAGATACTAGCCGCCACCCTCACCCCCTCGTGGGGGACCGCTACGTTGTGTGGCCCACTTACAACCTGGCAGCGGCAGTAGATGACCACATGATGGGTGTCACTCACATACTGAGGGCCAAGGAGCATATGCAGAACACTATCAAGCAGAAATACATATACGGCTACATGGGCTGGAAGTACCCGAACGTCATTCACTTTGGTAGGCTGAAGCTGGAAGGCTTCATAATGAGCAAGTCTACACTTAAGAGGCTTCTCGACCAGGGTATAGGAGCCGGTCTTGACGACCCCAGGTTCGCCACTATAGCGGGGCTCCGGAGGCGCGGCATAACAGCCGAGGCCATAAGGAGGGTTATACTCGACGTAGGCGTCAAGTACACGGATGCGAGCATCAGCTACGCTAACCTAGCCGCCGTCAACCGGGCTATAGTGGACCCGGCAGCCCGCAGGATCATGGCGGCCATACCCCCGCTGCCCCTCGTTGTAAATGATATACCCTGGGAGGAGCGCTGGCTCGAGATACCCTACCACCCATCCGGCAAGCTGGGATCGAGGAGGATACTGGTGAAGGGTCCATCCACGACCATATATGTGTCGCGGAGCGACCGAGGTCTACTGGAGCCGGGAAGAGTAGTGAGGCTGATGGAGGCCTTTAACATCGAGGTTGTGGATGCATCGGAGAGCCGCGTGGTGGCCAGGTTCCATAGCATGGGCCTCGAGGAGGCCAGGAAGCACCAGGCTCCAATAATCCAGTGGGTTCCCGGAGACGCTGCACTCCAGCTGGAGCTGCTAGTCCCCGAGGGGCTTGACCTGGTGCAGCGCCGCGGCCTCGTCGAGGCAGCGGCGGCGGAGCTGAGGCCTGGGGAGGTAGTGCAGCTTGTCCGCATGGGCTTTGCCCGCGTCGACGCGCTTGAGACGGAGGACGGCTCTGCAAGGAAAATAGTAGCTATATTTGCCCACGAGTAGCCCCCCTTGCGGCATCCCCGCTAGTTTTGTAAACCCGAGACGAGGCGGTGGCCTGGAAGCGGAGCCGGCGACGACCGGCACGGGAGGAGGATGAGCCATGAGCAAGCCCTTCTACGTGAGGTTCGAGGTACCCGAGGAGCTAGCCGAGAAAGCCTACCAGGCTCTCGAGATAGCCAGGAAGACCGGCAAGATAAAGAAGGGCACCAACGAGACCACCAAGTGTGTCGAGCGCGGCCTAGCCAAGCTGGTGCTGATAGCCGAGGACGTTGACCCGCCGGAGATAGTGGCACACCTCCCACTCCTCTGTGAGGAAAAGAAGATACCCTACATCTACGTTCCCAGCAAGAAGAGGCTGGGCGAGGCCGCTGGGATAGAGGTTGCCGCCGCCAGCGCCTGCATAATAGACCCTGGTGAGGCCAAGAGCCTCGTGGACGAGATAATCAAGGCGGTTAACGAGCTGAAGGCCAAGGCCAGCTAAGCCCCCTGGCCCTCCCTCGGGCCGCAGCCTGCAGCGGTTTTCTCCTCCAGGCCCCTCAGCAGCTCCCTGGTGCAGAGGGCGCATCCCTACCTGGCCCTGGTGGTCTCCGGTATACATGTCTCGGCCCTGGCGCTGAAGCCGCACCCGCTGCAGCTGAACCCTATGATGTACTTTGTGCAGTTGGCCAGAGGCTTCACGACCTTATCCTTCACCGTCTCCCCGCCGCAGGGGCAGGTCTCGAGATCCAGGTAGGCCACTGTCCCCCCAATGGTGGATTCTATTCTCACTCTCGCCTTCATGCCGAGGCTGGTGAGTTCCTCGGCGACCCAGTTGAAGTAGGCCAGGGTGTGGGGCTTCATGCTGGAGGCCAGCCTCTTGGCCGCGCGGGTGTAGAGTATGTAGTCTGACGCCACGGCATAGCTCAGCGACTCCAAAGCAGCCTGAAGCAGGGCTTCGAGAGAGGCTGCATATCCCGTCGATATATTGAATAGAGTGAACGCGCCTATATGGGCAAGCGCGTCCGCATCTAGGATGATCATTGCGTACTGCGAGCTAGGAGAGCGCAGGTAAGCCTCCTCTGCCTCCTCGACAGCCCCGCGGACGTGATGGGCTATGTGCTGTGGCAAACCCGCCTTAAGCACTTCTTCGGCCCCCTTCTTGTAGGCCAGCGCTGCAGCAGCTGCTGTCTCCTCACTGCAGCCTTCCAGCCTGCAGAGCCTGGCGGCGTAGAACGCTGCTAGGATAGCGTGAGGGCTAGCCCCTTCCAGCAGCCTGCTGGAGGCGGCACGAGGGATTCTGGAGAGGAGGGCCTCCACCGCCTCGCGCGCCACTGCGCAGCCCCTCCAGGCCGCGGGCCCCTTGGAGGAGGGCATCTTGTTTTATAGCCCGGTATCCACTCACGGGGGCTCCGCGGGGTAGCCCAGGTTGAGCCAGCGCAGTGACAAGAGCAGGGACTTCAACATTATAGAGGAGATAGGATTCCCGGCGGAGGTCATACAGATCATAGGCCGTACCGGCGTGCACGGCGAGGTAATACAGGTACGCGTGAGGGTCCTCGAGGGCCGTGACAAGGGCCGCGTGCTGACCCGCAACGTGCTAGGCCCGGTGAGGCTAGGCGACATAGTCATACTCCGCGAGACCGAGCGCGAGGCCAGGAGGCTAGGAAGGAGAAGGAGGTAGTAGATGAGAAGCAGGGGCCAAGCCAGCCCAGGTCCCTGGAGGTGTTCAATGGCATGCCGGCCGTCCACACCTGCACATACTGTGGCCGCGAGATAGAGCCGGGCACTGGCCTAATGTACGTGAGGAATGATGGCACTGTGTTCTGGTTCTGCAGCAGTAAGTGCTTCAAGCTCTGGAGGATGGGCCGCGATCCCCGCCGGCTCAAGTGGACTAGGCGCTATACTAGGCTCCGCCACTAGCCATCCCGGGTTTTTCCCCGCCCGTGACGGGGCTCCTCGCCGTTCATGTCACTTCATGCCGGCTATCGCTAGGGCTGCGGCCACGAGCGCTCCCCCCAGGAGCAGCCGCCTCTCCACCCTCTCGCTGGCTAGAGGCGCTGCTAGAGCCTGGCTGGCCACCGGCGTCATAGCTATGCCTAGGGCGACGAGGCTCGCCGGCATAAGCGTCAAGGCCTCCAGGAAGGCTAGCGCGCCAACCACGTAGCCTAGCAGAGAGCTCAGCACGATCTCCCCCGCCACCCTCCCGGCCCCGCGCCAGGAGAGCATGGGGGGCAGGAGGACCAGTGTAGTGAACACGGCGCGGGCGCTGGCCACGCTGAGGTAGCCAGCTCTCGAGAGGGCAACCTGGTAGGCGTACATGCTTCCGCCCCAGACTAGCGAGGTAGCCACAGCGGCTGCAAGGGCTGCCAGCCGCCTGTTCCTCGAGCCACCCGTCCTCCCGCCCTCGCTTGTAGAGACGATCCACACCCCTGCGACGGCCAGCACGGCCGCCAGCAGGACCTGGGGCCCCGCGACCCCCCGGAGGTAGTCGTAAGCCCCGGTCCATATGACGAAGAGGTAGGATACGGGCATCGCTACGCTAGCCCCTACCCCGCTCACGCTGTAGACGAAGAGGCTATCGCCCAGCACTGTGGCGACTACCCCTCCAAGCCACACGCCTAGCTCGAACATGGGGTCGAGCCAGGGCGTCTTCAAGGGAAAACGCTCGTATATATAAGCGGGAGGTATAGTGGCCGCAGCTGCTATGAGCATGCGCCACCCGTTGAAGGCTAGTGGGTCGATGTGGCCTAGCTTGGCGGCAGCCCTGCTCACTATTACCGGGGCCAGGCTCCAGGCGGCGACGGTCACAGCTATCGCTGCTAGCCCTGCCGCCTCCATGGGCCTAGCACCGCTGTGCAGCCCCAGGGCCCGGGTATAGGCGCCGTGCTAGCCCTGCCCCCTTCTAGCCAGCCTGGCCAGGAACCCCGCTATCGACGGGTAGTCCTCCTCGCCGTAGCCCATCATGTCCATAAGCGCGTAGTGATCTGCAACCGCCGCGGCTACGCCGCCGGGCAGGCCTGCTGCGGAGAGAGCTTCGAAGGCGTACCTGGCATCCTTCCCGGCCAGCTTGGCGGTGAAGCTGGCCTCGCCGCGGGGCCAGAGTCTCTCCCCGTACCTCTCAATAATGGTCTTCAGCCAGGTCCTTCCGAGCACCTCCCTGACGAGGACCTCCGCGCCCACCCCGTAGGCCTCTGCGAGGGCGAAGGCCTCGCCGAGCCCGGCCACTATGGAGAGGAAGGAGAGGTTGAAGGCGAGCTTGGCGGCCGAGGCCCGGGGAGGCTCCCCGAGGTACACCACCTCGCCGAGATCGTGGAGGTGTGGCGCGCCGCAAGCCTCGCTGGAGCGGGAGCCGCAGAGTACAACCAGCCTCCCCTCCAACGCGTTGCGGGGGCCGCCGGCCACCGGCGCCTCGGCGTAGACGCCCCCGGTCCTCGAGACCAGGCTCTCCGCCGCGAGACTGTGCCCGGGTGTGACGGTGGTGTGGTTATACACGATCCTCCCGTCCAGGGGGCCGCTGGCCACACCCCTCTCCCCGGCTAGCACCTGGAGCGAGGCCTCGTCGTCGGAGACCACTATGTGCACGTAGCTGCACTGCTCGGCGGCCTCCCTGGGGGAGGACGCGACCCGGGCCCCTATCTCCCCGGCCAGCGCCTGGGCCCTGCCGGGGGTACGGTTCCACAGTACCAGCCGGTGGCCCCTGGAGGCGAGCCTTCTCGCGATAGCCGAGCCTAGGCGTCCAGTGCCAAGGACAGCTATGCAGCCGGTCACGGCCGGCCCCGGGGAGGAGCTGCGTGGGCTAGGAGCGTCCTTCTTATAGCCCCTGGCGGCCACCGCCACCCTGCATGAACGAGCAGGGCAGCTGGCGGAGGCGCCCAGCCTTGGCGGTGGAGCGCACCTTCGTAATGATAAAGCCTGACGGCGTCAAGAGGGGCCTAGTCGGGGAGATAATATCCAGGTTCGAGAGGAAGGGCCTCAAGATAAAGGCGCTGAAGATGAAGTGGCTCACCAGGGAGGAGGCGGAGAAGCTCTACGAGGTACACAGGGGCAAGCCGTTCTTCGAGGAGCTCGTGGACTTCATAACAAGCGGCCCTGTGGTGGCTATGATACTCGAGGGCGACAGCGCTGTTGAGGTTGTGAGGCTTATGATAGGGCCCACCGACGGCAGGAAGGCTCCGCCAGGCACCATACGTGGGGACTTCGCCCTCGACATAGGAGCCAACGTGATCCATGCCAGCGATAGCAGGGAATCCTTCGAACGCGAGTACAAAGTGTTCTTCAGCGACGAGGAGATAGTAGGCGACTACTAGACCCCCAGCCCTATTTACCCCGCAGCTCTATCTATGCCGCCGGCTCAGTTTGCTCCTCTCAGGGCTCCCTGGGGAGCCGGAACATCAATTTAGACTCTAGCGGCCACGTCGCCCTGAGGGTGCAGCGGGAGGCCATGCCTCCACCGGAGAGGCAGGCGGGCATAGTAGGGAAGACAAACGTGGGCAAGTCAACCTTCTTCGCAGCCGCCACGCTGGCCACAGTGGATATAGGCAACAGGCCCTTCGTCACCCTAGAGCCGAGCACAGGCGTGGGCTACGTGAGGAAACGCTGCGTCCACGTAGAACTCGGCCTGCCGCGCTGCGAGCCTGCCACCGGCTATTGCATCAACGGGTGGCGCTTCATCCCGGTAAAGCTCATAGACATACCAGGCCTCATCCCCGGGGCTCACCAGGGCAAGGGCCTGGGCAACAGGTTCCTCGATGCGATAAGGAGGGCTGACGCGATAATACTTGTGGTAGACGCTTCGGGCTCCACCGATGCCGCAGGGAACCCCGTGCCTCCAGGCACCTACGACCCCGTCGAGGAGGTGCGCTGGCTAGAGAGGGAGCTGGACGAGTGGATATACGGTATACTACTCGATGGCTGGGACCGCTTCGCTATGAAGGTCTCGACCACGGGTGTCAGCGTTGTAGAGGCGCTCGCTCAGAGGTTGAGCGGCCTCAGTATAGGGAGAAGCCACGTCGAGAAAGCCCTGAAGACCAGCGGGCTTGAGGGGAAGAAGCTAACCTCCTGGACGAGGGAGGACCTGCGCAGATTTGCAACAGCTGTGAGGAGGTCTAAGCCAATGCTTATAGCGGCTAACAAGGCTGATATACCGGAGGCGGAGGACAACATAAGGAGGATGAGAAGCGAGCTGAGAGACTACATAGTGGTGCCTACCAGCGCGGCGGCGGAGCTGGCTCTCCGCCGGGCCGCCCGCGCCGGTCTCATAGAGTATGTTCCGGGCGACAGCGATTTCCATATAGTCGACGAGTCCAGGCTCTCGGAGAAGCAGCTCAAGGCGCTCGAGTATATCCGGGAGAGGGTTCTCCGCAAATGGGGCTCCACCGGGGTCCAGGACGCTATAAACAGGGCGTTCCTGGAGCTGCTAGACATGATTGTCGTGTACCCTGTTGAGGATGCTAACAAGTATAGCGATTCCCGTGGGAGAATACTCCCCGACGCCTACCTCGTCCCCCGCGGCACCACTGCCAGGGAGCTAGCTTACATGATCCACACCGACTTGGGGAGGACATTCCTCTACGCTATCAATGTCAAGACTAAGATCCGTGTAGGGGAGGACTACGTGCTCCAGGATAACGATGTGATAAAGATCGTGGCGGCGGCCGCCAAGAGGGGCTAGGAAGGGTCGGACGGGGCGTACCCTTTCGCCACCCCGGCCCCGGCGCCCCCGGGCCGGCTCGGCCATGCGGGCAGGTCCTCACCCCCTCTAGGGCAGCGGGGCTGTAGTGTTTTTAACAGGGTGTACGGCCTAGCCGCTCTCTGGGCTATTAAGGACGGGAAGGGATAGGCGATGGCCCGCGGCCTCTACCACTACCTCCGCGAGACGTGGAAGCAGCGCTACGAGGTACCGGAGCTGGCCGAGCTATGGAGGCGCCGCCTAATGGAGTGGCGCAGGCAGCCCAGCGTGGTAAGGATAGAGAAGCCTACCAGGCTCGACCGGGCAAGGAGCCTCGGCTACAAGGCCAAGCAGGGCATCATAGTGGTCAGGGTCCGCGTCCGCAAGGGCGGGCTTAACAGGCCTAGGCCCAATAAGGGCCGCCGCCCCAAGAGGATGGGTGTCTACGGTTACGCCCCAGCCAAGTCTACGAGGCTCATCGCGGAGGAGCGTGCGGCCAGGAAGTATCCCAACATGGAGGTTCTCAATAGCTACTACGTGGCGGAGGATGGCAAGTACAAGTGGTATGAGGTCATACTTGTAGACCGTAGCCACCCCGCCGTCTGCAGGGACAAGGACCTGGGATGGATATGTGAGAAGCAGCACCGTGGCCGCGCCTTCCGCGGCCTCACCAGTGCTGGCAAGAAGATGCGCGGGCTCCGGAAGACACGCGGGCTACGCGGCACCCACAAGTACAAGTGGAAGAAGAAGCAGAAGGAGCGCAGGCTCAAGAAGCGCCACGAGGCCCACCGCGGCGCCAGGCTCATTGCCCCCGACGAGATACGCGAGAAGTACCACCGCGGCGACCTCCAGTAGCCTCCTACGCGGGCTGCTGCAGGTTTTTGCGTGCGCTAGCCTCTCTCCCGCACTTTCCCTCTGCCGGCCTCTCCCGGGTTACTGAGGGATTTTACCCCTACAGGGCTGGTGCCTGGAGGATCCCGGCAGGCAGCTTAGCGCTCTAGCCACGGGCCCTGGCCGCTTGGAGGCGTAGAAGCAGATGGGTATGCCTACAAGGGTTATCAGAGTAGAGATAGCAGCCCATGCCCATGCCACGGAGGATGTGGAGAGAGTTGAGCAGGCAGTGCTCAATATTGTTCCTGAAGGCCTCAGAGGCAGGGTGAAGCTCGAGACCCGTACAGTGGAGGGCCACTACAACAACCCGATAACAAGGATCGTGGCGAGAATCGAGGGAAGGGACGCGGAGGAGTTTGTCCGGGGCCTAGCCAGGAGGCTTGATGAGCAGAGCAGGAGAATACTGGCAATGATGCTGGAGAACCGCTACGACCAGAGGCAGGGGAAATTCTACCTAAGGTTCAGCAAGCAGGACGCCTTCCTGGGCGAGCTGAGGCTCCACGACGGCGACGACGTGGTCCACGTGGTGATAACGCTCCGCGGCTCTCCGAGCCCAGAGAAGGCTCTCAAAGCCCTAGAGGAGCTGGGGCTTAAGGCTTGAAGTACATAGACCTATGCCTAAGGCCGCGCAGCTCTAAAGACGCGGCGGAGATGGCATCTATGGCAGGCGTCATGGGGTATAGGGTCGTCGCTGTAGAGGCGGGGGACCCTGAGCACGCCAGGGAATACGCCAGGATCTTCCGGGAGGAGGGTATCGAGGCTCTCACCCGCGCCACGGTAGAGGCCGAGTCTTGGAGCAAGGCGGTGGGCCTAGTCAGGAGGCTTGCTCAGAGCTTTGACCTTGTGGCGGTGAAGCCCAGGACTGCTGAGGCGGCACGGCTGGCGGCCAGGCATCCTCGTATTGCCCTAGTAGTGCTGCCGCCGGGCATGGCCAGGTACATGGATAAGAGCCAGGCGCATCTCCTCCGCGAGGGAGGCGCAGCGGTGGAGATCCAGCTCCACCTCCTCCTCCATGGCGGTGACCCCCGCGGCGGGCTCCGCGGCTCCATGATCATAGCTAGGAGGGCCGCAGCCTACGAGGCCCCCTTCACCGTCACTAGCTGTGCTAGGACCCGGTGGGAGATGTGGCACCCCCGCGTGGTGCAGGCTCTCCTGGCAGCCTTTGGGCTGCCAGAGCTTGTGGCCAGGCTCGCGGTAACCGGATACCCGGCCGCTGTTGTGAACGCTAAGGCTAGGCGCCTCGACGCCAGCGGGGCTGCGTAGGCCTTGGACCCCTCCCTCGCCGCTCCAGCGGCTCTCGCCGCCTTGGTGGCAGGGCTCGCGGCATGGTGTAGCCTCTGGAGGAGGCGCCTTGAGGACCGGTATAGGATGCTTGAGGAGAGGCTGAAGGCTGTATCCAGGGAGATGGACAGGGTGCTGAAGGCTGCCAGCTACGCGCTCCAGAGCATGGAGGCCGAGGAGTTCCTGGAGAGGTTGCGTAGGAAGAGGCGGCGCCGCTACATAGCCTTCTACATAGTCTACGAGGGCGATGAGCCCCCCTCGCCCGAGGAGGTCGAGCAAGCGGTGAAGAGGGCCGTAGAGAGGCTGGCAGGCCAGCTAACAGTTGCCCTCTCGCGGCTCCAGCTAGTCTACTACGACCCCGAGAGAGCCGCCGGGGTGCTCAGAGCATCTCATGACACCAAGTACCTGGTGCTGGCCGCTCTCGGGCTCGTGAGGCGCGTTGGGGGCCGACGCGCGGTGATAATCCCCGTGAGGACTAGCGGCACTATAAAGAGGGCTAAGCAGGCTCTTGCAGCTGACAAGCGGAGGCAGGTATGAGGGCTGTGGGTGCACGGCCATACACGGTTATATTCTCGACAGCCACCGTCGACGGGAGGATAGCATCCTCAACAGGCTACAGCATGCTGAGCTGCAGCTACGACTTGACGAGGCTCCGCTTGCTCCGCGGCGCCGCCGAGGCGGTGATGGTGGGGGCGTCCACCGTTCTGCTAGATAACCCCTCTCTCAGGAAGAGGCTCGAGCCCCGCAGCGACCGGTACTACCGGGTGGTGGTTGACGGGCGGCTTCGGATCCACGAGGATCTACGCCTCCTCCGGGAGCCGGGGCCGCCGGTCATAGTGTTCACGGCCACCCGTGACCCTGAGAAGATTAGGCGCCTAGAGTCCCGTGGGGCCCGCGTCCACCTAGTCGGGGATGACGGCGTCATTGACCTCGGGGAGGCCATGAGGATACTTGTGACAGTGTACGGTGTCCGCCGGCTGCTTGTCGAGGGCGGGGGAGTGCTCAACTATAGCATGCTAAGGGAGGGCCTCGTGGACGAGCTTAGGGTAACCTACACCCCCTACGTATTCGCCGCGGGGAGGAGCGTGGTCGACGATCCAGAGGCCCGGGGCTTCGCCACAACCAGCGAGTCCCCCAGGCTGAGGCTAGTATGCATGGAGAAATGCCCCTGCGGCAACTGCGTCCATGCAGCCTACCGGGTGGAGTCTACCTGCTGCCCCCCTGCCTCCGGGCCCTACATAGAACCCTGCCTCTCCCAGAAGCTTAGAGGGCTTACAACGAGGGCTGAGCAGCTCTACGAGTGGTGAACGGGAATGCCGCTGCTGGTCGGTGTGATAGCGCTGCTAGGGTACAGGGAGTGGACCGAGAGCCTAGGCTATGACAGAGAGTGGGCCATCCAGGGGAGGCAGGCCGCCATATACCGGGCCGCCGTGGAGGCTGCAGCCCTGCATGGAGGCCACGTCATCCCGGCCAGCCACGATATAATGATCGCGCTGCTGAACGGTGTGCCCCTCAGGGCGGTGGAGAGCCTATACAAGGCCATGTCCCGAGAGTCCCCGGTCCCCGTGGCCATTAGGGTTACCAGCACCAGCCGCCCCGGCTGGAGCATGCCCCCTCTCGAGCCGGGTGTAGTCTTTGACGGGGAGCCGGAGGAGCCCGGCTCGGAAGTGGCAGCGATACATATAGACATGAACGGTGTCAGCTCGGAGAGACTCCGCAAGGGCTTCATAACCCCGTTCGCCGAGGTTGCGAAGCTTCACGCCCGGCTCGTGGAGAAGGCTCTGCCCAGGGGCTACATACCGGGCTATCTGGGCGGCGACAACCTGGTAGTTTTTGCACCAGCGGAGGAGCTTGAAGAAGCCCTGGAGCTTGTCCAGAGGCTCATAGATGGCGGAGGCTACAAGCTCGGTGTCGGCGTCGCCGCGTCGCCTAGGGAAGCGCTCGCCCGCGCCGCCCACGCGTTATCCGTGATAAGGAGTAGGAGGGACCTCAGCCTCTACATAATCGGGCCCGGGGAAAAGCCAGCGCTCAGGAGCCCGGGCCGCTGCTAACTCCAGGGAGCCCACGCGCCCTAGAAGGCTCTCCGCGGGGTGCATGCAGGGTCTTGGCGGGCAGCCTGGATGAGGCTCTCGAGGCTCTCCGCAGGGGCCTCCCAGTGCTAGTCCACGATGACGAGGCCCGCGAGAACGAGGTAGACTACGTTATACATGCCTCAAGGGTTACAGTGGACCACATCTACGAGATGCGGATGCTAGCGGGAGGCCTCATCTGCTACGCCATGCCGCTCCAGGCCGGCAGGCTCCTCGGGCTGCGCTACGGCTACGAGATCATAGCAAGTATACCGGAGCTGGCGCCGCTGGCCAGCCGCACCCTGGGGTACGGCGACCAGCCAGCCTTCTCCATATGGGTTAACAGCGTGCGCGCGAGGACCGGTATACGGGACCGCGACCGAGCCACCACTATAAGGGAGCTGGACCGGGTGCTCTCGATGATTGTGGATGGCAGGGTGGGGGAGGCCCGCCGCTACTTCCTGGAGAACTTCGTGGCGCCCGGCCACGTGCCCATACTCCTGGGCCGTAGGCTCCGCGAGAGAAGGGGGCATACGGAGCTCTCCCTCCACCTGGCAATGCTGGCTGGGATGACGCCTTCAGTCGTAGTGGTGGAGATGCTTTCAAAGGGGGATGTCCTCAGCGTTGAGGAGGCAGGGAGACTCGCCAGGGAAAAGGGGATCCCCCTGGTCGAGGGTAGCGAGATAATAGACCTGGTGGAGAGGCTTGGTGAAGATCTGTATTGTAGATACAACCTTTGCCAGGGTTGACATGGCTAGGCACGCTATAGACGTGCTCCTAAACCTGATGCCGGGCGCCAGGATAGTGCGCCGCACCGTGCCGGGTATTAAGGACATACCAGTAGAGATCAAGAGGCTGATGAAGAAGGAGGACTGTGATGCAGGCATGGTTTTCGGCTGGGTGGGCAGGACGCTTAACGATAAGATAAGCTACGGGGTCTACAGCCTGGCCATGCAGCTTGTCCAGCTCGAGCTCGAGAAGCATATAATAGATGTAACCGTCCACGAGGACGAGGCCGAGAGCGAGGAGGAGCTATACCGGATAGCCGTTGACCGGGCGCGGAAGCATGCGGAGAACCTCTACCTGCTCCTCTACCGCCCCGACGTTCTCACCGAGCGCGCCGGGACGGGGAGGAGGCAGGGCTATCCAGACGCAGGCCCGATAACATGGTAACCCCTGGGCTCCTCCTTAAAATCCTCGGGCGTAGCGCCTAGCCTCGAGGTGTCTTGAGAGTGGCTGCGGGGGAGGGAGTGAGGCTGGCTATAGTGGTGTCCGAGTTCAACCACGATGTCACCTACCTTATGCTCCAGCGCGCGCTCAGCCACGCCAAGTTCCTCGGGGCCACGGTAACCTATGTGGCTAGGGCGCCGGGCGCCTACGATATGCCCCTCCTGGTTGAGAAGCTGCTTCGCAAGGACGATGTAGACGCTGTCGTGGCCCTCGGCGCCATAATAACCGGCGCCACCAAGCACGACGAGGTTATAGCGCATCAGATAGCCAGGAAGCTCATGGACCTCGCGGAGAAGTATGGGAAGCCTGTCACCCTCGGAATCTCCGGCCCCGGGATGAACAGGATGCAGGCGCTTGAGCGCGTCGACGACTATGCGCGCCGCTCAGTGGAGGCCGCCGTCAAGCTAGTGAGGAGGCTTAGGGCGCTTGATGAGGCCCAGTACGAGGGGGAGACGGTCTACATCGAGTAAGAGTGTGCAGGTGGAGGTGCTGGCCGCCCTAGCCGGCGGCGAGCTCGAGCCAGTGAGCAGGCCATGCATAGACCTGGACGACGAGGGCGTGGTAAGAGGCCTGGGGAAGGGCTGCAGCCCCTCGAGACGGCTGCTCCCGGGGGTTGTCGTCCTCCCAGCGCTCTGCAACGCTCATCTCCACATACTCGACGCCTCTATAGCCGAGGCCGGGGAGACGCTGCCTCTCAACGAGCTGGTGGAGCTGCCCACGGGGCTGAAGTACCGGCTCCTTTCCAGCCTAGGCGACGAGGAGATAGCTGAGAGGGCCTCCACGGTCGCCGCCCGCGCTGCATCGGAGGGGGCGCTGTACGCCGGCGTCTACGCCGAGCTGGGGGCGAGGGGCGTAGAGCTGGTCAGGAAGATAATGTCCGCGCCCGGCTCCTCGGCCAGGATACTGGCCCAGCCGGAGTCGAAGAGCCTGGAGGCCTACAGCCGGCTCCTCCGCGAGGTGGGAGGCGTCGGGCTGGACACGGCCCTCGACCTCGCCCCCTGGGAGCTTAAACAGCTCGCCGGCGAGGCGAGGCGCATAGGCGGCCACGTGCACGTGCACGTATCCGAGACACCTGAGCTCTACCGTTCCAGGGACTACGAGCTGGTCCTCGAGACCCGGCCCTCCGCAGCCATCCATCTCACTTACCTGAGCCCCGAGGAGCTGACGGAGCTGGCCAGGGCCGGGATAGGCTTGGTCTTCTGCCCCCGTTCCAACATGTACCACCTGGGCCGGCTCCCGGCGCTAAGCCTCATCCCAGCCCTGGCCAGGGAGACCATGGTGGCGCTCGGCACCGATAACGCCGCCTGGGTACCCCCTAGGGTTGCGGAGGAGATGGCGTTCGCGTACATAGCCGCCCACTCGCCCGGCAGAAGCAGCGCCGAGGCCCTGGCCGAGACACTCCTTCGGGCAGCCACCCTGGACTGTGCTAGGCTCCTCGGCCTGGAGGCGGCGGCGGTGGAGGAAGGCGCCCCCGCAGACAGGCTCCTGGCGGCTGCGCTCCCCGAGGCCCAGTGGAGCGGCTCGCTCCGGGTCACCCTGGTGAAGAGGCTCTCCGGCGCCCCAGTATCGATTCTACAAGCTCTTCTAGCCGGGTGACCGCTTCTCCGAGCAGCCTCTCCCCAAGCCTCCTCGAGGCCGGGACGGGCTCAGCCGGGTAGATGCCGGGGACGTCCCTAGCCACCCAGGGCTGGAACCCAGGCGAGCTACGGAGGCACTCCTCCCCCAGCTCCTCTACCGGCTTGACGCCCTTGGAGTGGCCACAGGCTAGGAGGATGCTCGCTTCCACACAGTCCGCGTGGATCAACGCCTCCCTGCCGAGGGCCCTGGAGACTGTATCCCAGAAGTTGAAGAGGTAGGCGTCATGGCCGCGGCCCCGGAGCACCCTGGCAGCCAGGTAGGCGGCGTGGAAGGCGCCTCCGTGGAACACAGCGAACACGAGGCTGCGGGCGCCCTGGAGGATAGAGGAGCCAGCCTCGACGAGGTAGCGTATGAATGTCTCGGGCGATAGGGATACGCGGAACCCCTCATGCTCCATTGCCGTCGAGTACGGTATTGGAGGAGCTACAGCCGCCCCCCGGGGGAGCCTCAGCCTCTCAGCCACGCACCTGGCTATCAGCAGGTCCGAGCCCAGCGGCAGCACCCCATGGTTCTCGATAGACGCTATCGGCTGTACCACTAGCTCCACCCGCTCCCCGGACCCGAGAAGCTCCAGCAGCGCTGCCAAGAGCCTTGCCCTGCCCCGGCCACCGGGCGTAACTAGAATTAGCGATTGCCCGCCGCCAGCAGGGGCTGCGGGATGAGGACGCCGTCCCAGACAGAGCGGCCCACCCGGATGAAGATCTCACGACGATCCGACCGCTGCGACGTAGGGTGAGCCGGCTGCGCCGCTCCTTAATACCCCCATTACTTGTGCCCAGTAGTGAGGCTCCTGGCTCCAGCTGCACGCCCCTAAGCATCGCTCTGGGGGAGAGATGCGCTGTGGACGTCGAGGGTAGGAGCAATTCACCGCTTTCGCCCTCCGAGCTTCTCCGCTACGAGCGGCAGATACCGATATTCGGGGTCGAGGGCCAGGAGAGGTTGAAGAAGGCTAGCGTGCTGGTGGCTGGGGTAGGCGGCCTGGGCTCCTTCGAGGCCCTCTACCTGGCGGCGCTCGGTGTAGGGAAGCTAGTCCTTGTGGATGGCGATGTGGTGGACGAGTCCAACCTCAACCGTCAGGTGCTCTACACGGTGGATGACCTAGGTAGGCCAAAGGCCATAGCCGCCGCCGAGAAGCTTAGACGCTTCAACCCCAATGTCGAGATAGTAGCTGTATCCGAGCGTATAACCGAGGACAACGTGGATGGACTCGTCTCCGAGGCCGACTACGTTATAGACGGCCTCGACAACTGGGAGGCAAGGTTCATACTCGATAGGGCCGCCTACCGGAGAGGTAAGCCCTTTGTACACGCGGGGGTCTACGGGCTCCAGGGCCAGGTCATAGTTGTTGTCCCCGGCGAGACCCCTTGCCTCCGCTGCCTCCTGCCCCCCTCCCTCAAGACTCCGGCCAAGATACCTGCAGTGGGCCCCGTGGTCGCGCTCGTCGGCTCAATAGCCGTGACCGAGCTTATGAAATTGATCACCGGTGTGGGAGAGGTCAGCAAGGGGCGCATGATAATAATAGACGCATACAACATGGATTTAATGAGGGTTCATCTTAAGCAGCGTGCAGGCTGCAGCTGCTAGCCCCCGCGGCTATTAATGGCCTAACTATTAATGGTCTAAATCTGGACAGCCTGCCTTGTCGGAGCCGGCCGCCTCCGGGACCGCGCCATGGAGGATAGGGTTGTTCTCGCCAGCGTCTCAGGCGAGATAGTCCTCAAGTCCGAGAGGACTAGGCCTAGGTTCGAGCAGAGGCTCATAAGGAACATACTGGATGCCTTCTCCAGGAGCGGCGTCGGCTGTAGGAGGGTGTGGATACACGCCGCCCGCCTCTACGTCTCCGGCTGCAGCGACGGAGAGTTAGAGAAGGCTGTGGATACGCTTACCAGGGTCTTCGGGGTCCATTGGGCTACGGTGGCTCACGTGGTAGAGTATAAGGTGCTCGAGGACTTGGCTGAGCGTGTCAGGGAGATAGCCGGGGACTGGGTGCGCGGGAAGAAGTTCGCCGTCCGCGCCAGGAGGAGCGGGGCTGAGGGCTTCACAAGCCTCGAGGCTGCCAGGGTGATAGGCGCCGCCCTCTACCCGCTCTCCGCCGGCGTAGACCTGGAGAACCCCGAAGTGGAGGTCCATGTAGAGATCCGGGGCAGGAGAGCCTACGTCTACCGGGAGACGCGGAGGGGCCCCGGAGGCCTCCCCGTGGGTGTTGAGGGGAGGGTACTCGCCCTCTTCTCCGGCGGCCTCGACTCCCCCGTGGCGGCCTGGATGGCCGCTAAGAGGGGCGCGGAGGTGGACCTGCTCCACTATGTGCTCGCCAGCCCCGCCTCGCTCGGCGACGCGCTCCGTGTGGGCTACCGGCTCGCCGGCTCCTGGCTCTACGGCTACCGGCCAAGGCTCTACGCCATCGACTTCCGCCCCGTCACCAGGGCTATAGCGGGCCTCGTCGAGCGTAGCTACGCCCAGCTCGTCCTCAGGCTAGCCATGTACGTGGCCGCGGAGAAGATGGCCCTGGAGCTGGGGTACGACGCCCTCTACACGGGGGAGAGCGTGGGCCAGGTCTCGAGCCAGACGCTGAAGAACCTCAGCGCCCTCGCCCGCGCCAGGCCCCTACGGGTCCCGCTTATCCGGCCCCTCGCCGGCCTGGACAAGGAGGAGATAGTGGATCTTACGAGGCGGATAGGGGTCTATGAGGAAGCGTCCAGGACGAGGGAGTACTGCCGCCTAGCCAGCGGCCCGGCCACCACCCGGGGCAGCCCCAGGAAGCTCGCAGAGGAGTACGCCAAGGTTGAGAGCGTGGTGGAGCAGAGCACTAGGCAATATATTGAGATTCCCCTCGTCTAGCCCTGCGCCTGCACTCGTAGAACCTGGCCATGGGGTCCGAGAGGAGCGTCTCCGGCTCCGCGGCCAGCTCCAGCAGCTTGGCTGCAGGCCTGTAGGCCACGCCCTCAATAATCCTCGGCGCCCCATAGTCGGAGGCGAGCACGGGCACCAGGAGCCTCGGTTCGACCCCGATTCCGGGGAGATCCTGGCAGCCCTCCTCTGCCTCCCGGCGCAGCAGCCTCGCGAGCCTCCTCGCCCAGGCCACCAGCCTCTCCGGCGGCTCTCTACCCTCCACGGGGAGGATGACGTAGACTATACCGTCCCTCCTAGAGGCTATAACCACGTGGAACGGGCCAAGCACAGCCCGTCTCACCGAGGCAATGATACTCCTCCTGGAGGCCAGTGCCTCCAGGACCCTGCGCAGCTCCCTACCCGTCTCAGCCTCCTCCCAGCCGCCACCCGTGTAGCAGACACGGCTCCCCGACACCACTACTAGCCTCCTCTCCTCAAGCTCCGTCAGCGCCTCCTCAACCTCGCTCGGGGCCAGCCTCGTCTCCGCCGCCAGCTCCGCCAGCGTAGCGCAGCCTCTCCTAGAGGCCAGCCTCCTCAGCGCACGCAGCACCCTGCCCGCGGCGCCGGAGCCCCTGCCAGCCATACCCCCTGGCCCCCGCGCAGCCCATGCTCAGCAATGGGGCCTCAAGGTCATCGCAGCGCTCTTCACGAAGGACGCGGTCATCACCGCCCCCGGAGGGCCTGCGCGCGGCTGGAGGCCTAGGCCGAGCGTGAGGAGCTGCATGGTATGGGTGTTCCGGCGCGCAGAGCCCCCTCACCCCAGAGGCCCCAGAGGGCCTGCGGGGCAGTCAGGGGCCCGGCGGCACCCGAGAGGCCCGGGAGTATGATAACGTGCCCCTCTGGGTATAAACAGCGCCGCGCGGGGCCTCTGGGGCGAGAAGACTCCGCATCAGCCAGCGCCTCTAGGCTGCTCGGTTTTCGGACTCGTCTTCACCGGCCCAAGCGTATCTCGGCCAGCTATTTCGTGCCAGATAAGGCTTTTTATGTGTAGACATGCTGCCCCAAGGGCCTGGAGGGTCGATGCAGGTATGTCCTTCCCTGCGCCGCCAGCGATGATGGGATACGACCGTTCCACGTCAATGTTCTCGCCTGACGGCCGCCTCTTCCAGGTAGAATATGCTATGGAGGCTGCCAAGCGCGGCTGGACGATGGTGGGCGTGAGGACCGCGGAGGGCGTGGTGATAGTTGCTGAGAAGAGGAAGACAAGCCCCCTCATAGATATAGGGCAGCTGGAGAAGGTGTACATGGTCGACGAGCACATAGGCGCAGGCTTCGTTGGCTTCGGGAGCGACGGGCGCGTGCTGATAGACTACGCCCGGCTGCTAGCCGTCCAGTACAAGTTCGTCTACGGTGAGCCCATACCCGTCGAGTACCTGACCCGTCAGGTGTGCGACCTGATGCAGGTCTACACCCAGCACGGCGGCGTGCGCCCCTTCGGAGTGACACTTATGATAGCCGGCGTGGACGAGGCCGGGCCCAAGCTCTACGTAGCCGAGCCGAGCGGCCAGTACATAAGCTACAAGGCCCACGGCCTGGGCCAGGGCGGTAGCCAGGCAGTGGAGGTGCTCCAGAAGGAGTACCGCGACGATATGAGCCTGGAGGAGGCGATACTGCTCGGCATGAAGGCGGTCACAACCGTGATGGAGGGCAAGCCGTCCACCGAGACCCTGGAGGTCGGCGTAGTAGAGGCCAAGACGCGGAAATTCAGAAAACTGTCTAAAGAGGAGCTCCAGAAGTTCCTAGAAAAACTCGGTGCCTAGCCGCTATGACGCGCCGGGGCAGCAAGGGCGAGCACGAACCAGTCGTCGCGAGGCTTGAAGTCGGCGGCAAGCGTTTTGAGGTCCTCGTAAACCCTGAGCTAGCCTTCGAGTATAAGCAGGGTAGGCAGGTAAACCTTGAGGAGCTCGTTATAAGCGACGCCGTCTACACCGATCTCCGCCGCGGCCTCCGAGCCTCCCCCGATCTTCTCCGCAAGGTTTTCGGGACAGACGATGTCGTGAAGATAGCTGCGGAGATAGTTAAGCGGGGCGAGCTGCAGCTCACGGCGGAGCAGCGCAGGAGGCTCATAGAGGCTAAGCGCCGCCAGATCATAAACTACATCGCGCGCAACGCCATTGACCCGCAGACGAAGCTCCCCATACCCCCTGCTAGGATAGAAGCCGCTATGGAGCAGGCGAGGGTCGGCGTAGACCCGTTTAAGAGCGTCGAGGAGCAGGCTCAGCAGATAGTGCGCGCCATAAGCCGGATAATCCCGATCAAGATAGCCAAGGCGCTGCTGCGCATCGTAGTGCCTCCAGAGTACTCGGGCCGTGTGGCCGGCTCTCTCTCCAAGCTTGGAGAGGTAAAACATATGGACTGGCGCAGTGACGGCAGCCTCGTGGCCGAGCTGGAGATCCCGGCTGGGCTGCAGCAGGAGGTTATGGACAAGCTAAACAAGCTCACCCGTGGTAACGTTGATGTCAAGGTAGTGAGCGTGGTGTAGCGTGGCGCGCATATATGTTCAACCCAAGTCGATAGTTTTGCCCGGTGACGTACTGGCTGAGGGAAATGATGTGATAGTAGACTCCATATATATTGAGCGCGAGGGCAACACCTACTACGCCACAATAGCCGGCTTGGTGTCTGTGCAGCAGCTCGAGGACGGGAAGTACAAGATAGGGATAATCCCGCTAGAGGGCGCCTATATACCGAGGCCCGGCGACATAGTCATAGGTCTGGTCAAGGATATTGGGCTGACCCACTGGGAGGTCGACATAGCATCCCCCTACAAGGGCATCTTGACGGTGCAGGAGGTTCTAGATAGGCCTTTTAACCCTGCCGTGGACAGCCTGGAGAGGTACCTCGATGTCGGCGACTATATAGTGGCTAAGGTTGTGGCCTTTGACCGTGCCAGGGACCCGCTCCTAACCATTAAGGGGAAGGGCTTGGGCCGCGTGGTGGAGGGCTCCATTGTTGAGATTAAGCCCAGCAGGATTCCCCGCGTTATCGGCAGGAAGGGCTCAATGGTAAACATGCTTATGAGGGAGTCTGGCTGCGAGATAGTCGTTGGCCAGAATGGCCGTATACTTGTTAACTGCCCTAACAAGGACCTGGAGGAGATAGTTATTCTCTCTATAAAGAAGATTGAGGCGGAGGCCCATACAAGCGGGCTGACCGAGAGGGTCCGGGAGTTTATACGCAGTGAAAGAGCCCGTAGGGGTGTATAGGCCATGGCTGGTGGTGGAGGCGAGAGACCCGTCCTCATACGCTGGGAGGAGCGGGATGGGCAGCGGGTGCCCGTCCGGCATGACGGCAGGCTGGCCGAGCAGCTGAGGTCGATAAGGATGGAGGTCGGCGTGCTAGGCAATGCTGACGGCTCCGCCCTGGTGGAGTATGGCGGCACACGCGTGCTCGCAGCGGTCTACGGGCCGAGGGAGGCGCATCCGCGCCACATGGCGCTTCCCGACAGGGCTATTATCCGCTGCAGGTACCATATGGCGCCGTTCTCTACCGAGGAGCGTAAGATACCTGCGCCGACCCGCAGGGAGGTAGAGCTCTCCAAGGTTATACGCGAAGCGCTCGAGGCCGTAGTCATTACGGAGCTGTTCCCGCGCACAGCTATAGACGTCTACATGGAGGTTCTCCAGTCCGACGGGGGCACGAGGACGGCTGCGATAACGGCTGCCAGCCTCGCTCTCGCCGACGCGGGTATAGCTATGCGTGATCTCGTAGCCGGTGTCGCCGTGGGTAAGGTTGACGGGGTGCTGGTGCTGGATATAGACGAGATAGAGGACAACTACGCCGAGGCAGACATGCCTGTGGCCATGGCACCCAACCTGGATAAGGTCCTGCTCCTCCAGCTCAATGGCGTCCTCACTCATGAGGAGTTTGTGAAGGCAATGGAGCTTGCCCGTAAGGGCATCCATGCAATATACAAGCTTCAGAAGGAGGCTCTCCGTAGGAAGTATGCCGAGGCGGTCCAGGAGGGCGGTGGGCAGTGAGCGTGACCCCATCTGCGCAGCCGGTGGTGCCTAAGCTAAAGCGCTACACTATGGAGACGCTTCTCTCCCGCGGCGTCCGGCTCGACGGCCGTAAGCTGGACGAGGTAAGGAAGATAGAGATAGTGCCCGGCTACGTGGAGCGTGCAGAGGGCTCGGCGCTGGTGAAGCTTGGGCAGACAGTGGTGCTTGCCGGTGTTAAGACCGATATAGTGGCGCCGTTCCCCGATACGCCTAATGAGGGCGTGCTGGTGGTCCATGCAGAGTTCGTGCCGCTGGCGTCTCCGACCTTCGAGCCGGGGCCGCCGGATGAGAATGCGATAGAGCTGGCTCGTGTTGTGGACCGGAGCCTCCGCGAGATAAAGGCGGTGGTTCTCGACAAGCTCGTGTTGGAGCCCGGCAAGCATGTCTGGAGGCTCTACGTAGACATATATGTGCTGAACCACGACGGTAACCTGTTCGACGCATCAATGCTGGCCGCTATGGCCGCGCTTCTCTCCGCTAGGCTCCCGGCGGCGGTGAAGACCGAAGATGGATACCGTGTGGACCGCAGCAGGTTCACTGGCCTGGTCCCCATAAACCATAGGGTGGTCACGGTAACCATTGCCAAGATCGCCGGGAAGCTGCTGGTTGACCCAACCTATGAGGAGGAGCAGGTGGCTGATACAAGGCTCGTGGTGGCGGTGAGCGAGGACGGCAGGATAGCCGGCATGCAGAAGACGGGCATGGGAGACCTGTCATACCGTGAGGTGCTCACGGCCACCTCTATAGCTCTCAACAAGGCCCCCGTCTACCAGAAGGCCCTGGAGGATATGGTGCTCCCCTACCGCTCCAAGCTAGAGAGGGAGCTAGGCGAGCAGGGCGGCGGGGAAGCCAGGCCGCAGCCGGCAGTGCACAGGGAGCATGAGGAGCCTGTTGAGGTCCAGGAGGTTGCTGAGGAGAGCGGGGAGGGCGGTGAAGAGTACGAGGAGTGAGTAGGGGCGGCCTAGGCGCTCCTCTATAGTCTTATAACCCTGGGCTTGCCAGCGGCATGGTGGGTGGCTGGGCAGTGGCTAGGCGGACGCGTGCTGTAGGCATCGCGGGGAGGTTCGGCCCGCGCTACGGCTCCACGCTGAGGAAGCGCTGGAAGGACGTCATGGAGCGCCGCTATGCAGACCACGTGTGCCCCTTCTGCGGCACCCGGGGGCACGTTAAGAGGATAAGCGTGGGCGTGTGGACCTGCACCAAGTGCGGCGCCGTCTGGGCGGGCGGCGCTTACGTGCCCAGGACGGGGCTGAGCAAGACCTTCCCCAAGGTGATTATACGCGAGGACTAGCCGCCCCGTGGCACCCGGCCTCCCGGGGCTTTAGCGGGGCCTCCGCTCCTGGGCAGCGGCTCTACAGGGTTCATCCGCCCCTCCAGCACGGGTGGCATCTCCTAAGGGGAGCGTCGTGGCGCGCACCGGTACCCCTCCCGGCGGCAGGAGCCTCATACTCGTGACAACATCCCACCGGCCTACCCAGCGTGTGAGGAGCTTCGTGAAGGACCTGGTGTCGGTGCTGCCAGGGGCTGAGAGGCTCACCAGGGGGAAGGCCACGCTCCGCGACCTCTACTACGAGGCCGCTGCGAGAGGCGCTAAGAGGGTCATAGTGGTCTCCGTCTGGAAGGGCAACCCGGGCACTGTTAACGTCTACCAGCCCCTAGAGCCCC
Organism: Pyrodictium brockii; assembly: GCF_055379715.1. Classification (NCBI taxonomy): domain Archaea; kingdom Thermoproteati; phylum Thermoproteota; class Thermoprotei; order Desulfurococcales; family Pyrodictiaceae; genus Pyrodictium; species Pyrodictium brockii. The sequence continues at coordinate 274,079 of NZ_AP042401.1, read as the reverse complement.
CGGAGATGGAGCTGCGGCTCATGGCGCGGATCCTGCTCCGCGGCGTGCGCCTCTCCCGGGAGACCCCAGGAGCTCAAAGGGCCTACGGGGCCCGTAGCCTCGGGGTCCACGTAGCCCCCTCCGCCGGCCAGGCCCTCCACAGCCTGGCGGACCTGCTCTCCAGGGCATTCCTGGCCCGCGTAGCGCTAGACTACGAGGAGGCGCTTGCCAGGTTCGACGTGGTAGCCGTTGTCAGGGAGGGTAGCCGCAGCCTGGCGGAGGTGGAGTTCCGCTGCAGCACGGGCCGTGCCTGCGGCCCCCTACTCCGCATAGCGGGGGTCGTGGACTATGACACGGGTGTCAGGCTGCATAAGGCTGAGGGGGCTCTCGGAGAAGCTGGCCAAAGCCCTGGCTAGGTCGCTGGAGACGGAGGCCCGCAACCCCCCGGACCCTGGCCGGGGCAGGGTGGTGGTGCGGGCGGGGCCCAGCGTGCTCGAGATATGCCTGGAGGCGCGCGACCTATCCTCCGCTAGGACGCTAGTAAACGCTTATCTTAGCCTCGCCGCCGCAGCTCTTGAAGCGGTTGAAGCGGTAGGTGGATAGCTGTGGCCCAGCGGCTGCCACCGGAGATCGAGAACAAGCTCGCCCGGCTACAGAGCCTCCAGGCCCAGTACACTAGGATAGCCCAGGAGCGCGTCGCGGTGGAGAGCGAGATAGCTGAGACCCAGAAGGTGCTCAAGCTCCTCGAGGAAGCGGGCGAGGGCGCCCCTGTCTACCGCATGAAGGCCGGTATACTCGTGCGCGTGGACAGAGAGAAGCTCATCCAGGAGCTGAAGGATAGGCTCGAGATACTGGAGCTGAGGCTCCAGAAGCTAAAGAAGCAGGAGGGCGAGCTTAAGAAGCAGCTGGACAAGCTCGCTGGGGAGATAAAACAGATGCAGGCCCACCTAACCCTAGGCAAGCAGGGCGGCGCCGGCGGCTAGCCCCTCCACAGCCCCGGGTTTTTAAGCACCGCAGAGCCCGTCCCCGCCCGCGCCTCCCCCGGGGTGGAGCCGTGGAGGCATGCCGGCAGGCCCCTCAGCGGTGAACACGCACCGGTCCAGGGGATATCGGCCGTCATGGCCCGTGTGGTCAGCGTAGGGCTCGAGAAGAAGCCGCTGAGCCCCGAGGAGCTCGAGAGGCTCCTCTCCGGCGTGGAGAGGGTCATAGCTGAGGCTCTTGAGCGGAGGCTGCGCCGCCGGCTAGACGAGATGGACGTCATAGTTGAGGGCGAGCTCAGCCCTAACGGGAGGAGCTTAAAGGTCTACATCGATGTACGTGTCACGGGTAGGCTGATAGCCCCCTTATCCTATGACGAGGTGGTGGCTGAGGCTATTGACGAGGCGGGGCGATGGCTCTACGAGCAGCTACGCTCTAGAGCAGCTGAAGGAGAAGACGAGGAAGATGCTGGAGCTGGCTAGCTCCGCCGGCACACCTATAGTGGTTACAGCCCACCGTAACGCTGACCCCGACGCCTTCGCCTCAGCCTATGTAGTGCGCGAGATCCTCCGCCGCCACGGCTACGACGCCCGGCTAGTGCTCCCCGAGGGGCTTAGCCAGGCTAGCAAGCGGGTGGTCCAGGCCATACTAGGCAAGGAGCCCGGCGACGTGGAGGACGAAGCGCCTGACGAGTCGGCGATGGCCGTAGTGGTTGATACAGCCTCGCCGGAGCAGCTGGGGGACCTGGCCAACTTTGCTCTCAACGTGATGCTGGTGGTTATAGACCATCATTCCTCCAACAAGCTTGTCGAGCGCGCAGCCCTGGCCATACACGACCCCTCGGCCCGCGCAACCTCCGAGCTAGTATACCTCATGGCCGTCCACGTGCTCGGCGTGGAGCTGGGCAGGGAGCACCTGGAGCTGCTCCTCTCCGGGATAGTCTACGATACCAGGCACTTCATACTCTCGAGTGCCCGCACGCTCAGGGTGTCGGCGGAGATGCTCGAGGCAGGAGCCAGCCTCGAGAGGGTGCTACAGGCCCTACAGTCGCCCCCCATGGAGCTGCCGGAGAGGATAGCCAGGATAAAGGGGGCCAAGAGGATGCATGCAGTCAGGGCGGGCGACTACATAGTGGCCTTCACCCATGTCGGCGCCTACGAGTCTAGCGTCGCACGCGCTATTCTCGACCTCGGGGCTGACATGGTGATAATCGTGTCCGAGAGGGGCTCGGAGACCAGGGTAGTGGGTAGGGCCAAGCGAGGCGTGGTGGAGAAGCTCGGCATACAGCTGGGCCGCGACATAATGGAGCCCCTGGGGAGGAGCCTGGGCGGCGGGGGAGGCGGCCACGCCCAGGCAGCGGGCGCCTCGGTGCGGGCCAGCCTAGAGCGCACCCTCAGCGAGGCAGTGAGACTGGTGGAGAATATACTGAGGAGCCGCGGGCTACAGCCCGAGCCCATAACCTAGCCCGGGGTTGTGAGCATGGTACGCAGCATGTCGGACCTAGAGGTCTACGTTAGAGCCTTGGGCCTTTCCTATAGCAGGGTTGAGGGCAGCCTGGTCCTGGAGTATACTGCGAGGGAGGGCGAAAGGATAGGGGTGGTGGTGAGCTATGAGGGGGATACCGGCGTAGTCCGGGTCGCGGCCCCGCTAGACGTGGAGCCCACCAGGGAGGGGGCTCCGGGTGTTGCTCGAGGAGAACTTCACTAGCACCACGTACAAGTATGCGCTGGACTACGAGGGCTTCATAACGGTAGTCTATGATCTCCCCGGGGACTATGTTGATAACGCGCGGAAGCTGAGGGAGGCAATACTCTATGTAGTCGAGGGCGCGAGGAGGGTGCTCGAGAGAACCAGGGAGGAGCCAGGCGGCGAGGGGGAGAAACCAGGCGGCTAGCCCTTCTTTATGCCCGCAAGCAGCCTCTTGGGCCTCAGGTTCTTGCTCTTGCAGCGCCTGCACTTCTTAGCGCCAGGTGGGTTGAGGGCGCCGCACTTCCTGCACACTAGTTTGTTGAGCACACGCTGGTAGACTATCTTCGCGACCTCAGGGTCCCGCGGGTTGGCCATCGCTATCGCTCCCCGGGCCTCCCCTCACCACCCCCCTTTAATAAGGCTGAGGCTAGTAGCCTCAGCTCCCCAGCCCTCCCGGCCAGCAGGACCGCCAGCGCAAGGGCTAGCTGGAAGGCCGTGACCGCCAGCAGCGTGTAGCCCCAGACCCCCAGGCCCCTCTGGGAGGCGGCGAGGAGCACTGCCCCTGCGAGGCTATAGCCCGAGATGACGGCGGCGGTGCCCATAGCGTCTCCGAGGAGGCTTGCAGCCAGCTTGTAGAGGCTGGTGTCCAGGAACGGGTAGAGCGGGATGAGCCAGACGGCCACGAAGCCGAGCCCGTGGAGGCTGTGGAGGAGGAGCGTGTAGACGGTGTAGGCGGCCAGGCTCGCGGCCAGCACCAGCCCGCTCCCAGCCCGATCGACGACCCTGCCTGCCAGGGGACGCGCGGCGGCAGCCATAAGCCCTGTAGCCGCGTTGGCCGCGGCGTAGCCCAGGTTGCCGGCCTCCACACTCAGCTTAGCCATGTATACCGAGCCTATTACCTCTGTCCCGGTGAACACGAGGCTGGAGAGCAGCATCATGGCTGCCAGCGTTGAGCGCGAGGCATCCTCCCCGCTTCTGCGGGCAGGCCGGGTGCCCCCCGAGAGCAGGGCAAGGACCAGGTAGACGAGCACAACGGCCGCTCCCCCGGCCGCGACCACCCGGCCGGGGCCCAGAACCCTGGCCGCCAGGGGGGCGACCGAGCCCCCAAGGCTCCAGCCCAGCGTGCCACCCGCCAGTACAACCCCTAGCCGGGAGCCGCTCCCGCGGGTAATGGTTAGGGAGTAGCCCAGCACCTGGGGGCCGGCCATGGACCAGAAGAGGCTAGCCAGTAGGGCGCTGGCCCAGAGCAGCAGGGGCCTATGGATGAAGACCCCCGCGGATGCCAGGAAGAGGCCCTCTAGGAGCCCCAGGGCGAGGGCGGTACGGTAGCCCCTCCTCTCCGCAACCGCTCCGCCGAGCAGCCCCACGGCAGTGGGAAGCGTCTCGGCGGCCGCAAGCCTCACTAGGAACCCGGGCTCCCCGCTGTACAGCTCCCTCGTAAGGGCGTAGTAGGCCGCCCAGCTCGCTATGTGCACCAGCTGGAGCACTGCTATGAGCAGCGTGCGCCTCAACCCGGCCCCATGCCCTCGTCTGCCCCTCGGGCCGCGCCAGGGCCCCCGGCGGGTATTCAAGGTAGTACGTGGGGTGTGAGTCCTAGTAGAGGGGACGAGTGGGAGCAATGGCTTGGCCCGGCGGAGCACCGGGGCCCCTGCCGGGCGGCCCGGCGCCGGAGGAGGATGAGGAAGAGATAGAGCTTACACCAGCGGTGCAGATGCTGCTGGAGACCAGCCGCTACATAGCGGAGAAGATAGCCAGCAAGATACTGGGCTTCAGGGAGGAGTACACGAGCGACGAGGGGCTCTCGCGGCAGCTCGGCTCGCTGCCCCGCGGCCGGCTAGGCGAGGCCCAGCCGGAGCCGGGCGTCGCTATAGACTCAACATTCCCCATTGACGGCGGCGTGGAACTCGTCGGCGGCCGCCTCATAGCCGTGGTAGCCGGCTACGTGAGCTTCGGCGGCCTCGCGGCGAGGGGCGTGAGGCGCCACGACGTATACGCCCAGGCCCGGTTTGTCGACACCGAGGATACTCAGCGCATCCTGCCACTCTACGCCAAGCTAGTCGAGAAGGCGGTTGCCCACCGTGTGCTCGGCTACGTGGAGGACGGCTCTATGAACGCCCGCGTCATACTCTTCGACGGCGAGCTGGTGCCCTACCCCCTCCTCTTCAAGAGCCAGAAGACCGTGGCCAGGAGCAGGCTGCTAGTCAGGCTAGACGAGCAGGTCGCGAGGCTCCTGGAGAGAGCTAGGAGCCTCCGGCTGACCCTGGTGGGAGTGGTTAAGCGGAGCTACTCCCGGCTCCTGGGCGCCCGGCTCGGCCGCCGCCTCAGCATAAACGACAAGGCGCTGATGAGCCTCCTCCTGAGCCGCGGCGAGTACCTAGTGGCAGGCCAGTTCCAGGAGATCCTCCCCCGGTACGCCGAGATAGTGGCTGCCGAGAAGGGCCTAGACCCGGGGAAATACCGGAGTATAGTCGAGGAGAGGCTGGGCCTGCGCAGCGAGTACGGGAGAGTAACGGTGGCCTTCTACAAGCCCTCCCTGCCCCGCCCGGGGCTCCAGGCGGTCCGCGTCGAGGTGCTAGACTACGGCGGCCTGGGGCTCAAGAAGCTGCTCTCGATGCTCAACACGCTGACAAACCCTGCCACGGGGCTCCCCTACCCGATAGACCTGGTGGACGAGTACACGAGGCTCGAGTCGAGGATGCTCGAGCTGCTCAGGAGGAGGATAATAAGCCACCTGGCGGAGATGCTGGAGGAGGTGGGCGGCACCAGGGCCCTGGTACTCCTAAGCCACACGAACCCGGAGAAAAGATACGTCTACGAGCCCCGGCGACGCCGGGGCTAGTCCTCCCCGCCCACGCTGTCGATGTGGAGCAGTAGGGGCCTCCTCAGCGGGTTCATAAGCCCGGCCACGTAGAACTCGCGGCGCCCCAGCATCGCCAGGCTCGCCTCGGTGACCCTGCCCAGGTCTAGGTAGCCCGCCAGCTCCTGCAGGTCGCCCGTCGACTGGAGCTTCGAGAAGAACACTGTGCCCAGGTTGCTTCGAACCCCGGGCCTTATGTCCCTCGCCACGCGCTGGCTAGCCACTATGACGAAGTAGCGCCACTTCCTCCCCTCCCTGGCTATAGTCTCCAGGGAGCGGCCTGCCTCGCCGCAGTACTCGCAGGCATAGTTCTGCGCCTCGTCCACGACGAGGCCCAGGTTTACCTCCTTCCTCTCCCCGGCTATCTTCTCCCACGCCGCCTCGGCTATTGAGGCTACGATCCCCCTCTTAACCTCTATGTCCTGCTCGTCGCTCATATCCACTATGACTAGGCGGTCCCGGAGAGCCATGTCGACTATATCGGAGGGCTCCCGGAGCCGGCTCCGCAGGCCTTCGAACAGCCTCTCCGGCACGGTGAGGCGGACCAGGAGCCGGAGCTTCACTGCGCTCGAGGCGCGCATGTTGAGGTGGTGCACCACGTTGTTCAGCAACTCTAGGAATTCTTCCCTGGCGCTCTTCCGCTCATCCTCGTCCGCCCTGGGGCCTCTGGTGTAGCGTGCCAGGCCCTTCCTCCCCTGGCCCAGGATCTCGCTGCACTCCTCGCTCTGGTACCGCTCGCCTCCCCCGTTCTCACTATAGACCTTCATAGCGTAGCATAGTGACGCTATCTCCACCGCGTCACGCTGCTGGTGCTGGACCCCCGTGAGCCTTGCTATTATTGATGCAAATATCTGGGGCTCTATCCTTATCTCGGAGGACTTCACCACCGTGGCGCCTAGCTCGCCGGCGTAGGGCGTGTAGTCGACCCCGCTGTGGTCGAACACTATCAGTCTGTAGCCCTTCCCAACAATCTCTCTTATTAGGCGGAGGATCAGCCTGCTCTTCCCGGTACCGGTCGCCCCGAAGACGCCTACATGGTAGTTGAGCCACGCGCTGTCCAGGGGGATACGCCACCTGCTGTAGCGGTGCACCCCGACGGTTATGGGGTCCGAGACTGTGAGGTAGCTTGTCAAGGGCTCGGCATCGGTCAGCTTGAACACCTTGCTGCCCGGGGTAGGCGCGTACACGTTGTTCACAGCCCTGTGGCTCCCGTTGCAGACGGGGCCTCCATCGCATATGCCTGCGTATATCTCCACATAGGCGTTGGAGAACGGCATCACCGTCTCCGTGTCAAGGGCGTCCGGGTGCTCCACGTACATGTTGTGGACGCTGCGGCGCAGGAAGGGCTCGTACCTGGTTATCCAGCGCACAACGCCGAGCATGTAGTAGCCCTCGAGCCGGGGGTCGGCTAGGAGCACCAAGTCCTCCTCGAGCACCCTCAGCTCGCGGTCGCGGCGCAGGACTATGGGCGCTATGGAGGCGCTGGCGCCACTGAGGACTATGCCCACCTCCTCCGCTACCCGTGGAAGGGGTATAGGCACGACTCTTCTGCCCCACGGGCTTCTCCGTCGGGGAATACTAGATAGGGTGTAGCCCTTCGTGCCCGTGGGCTGCGCGGCGTAAAACTCTTCTAGCCCTATAGGGTGGGATACCTGTGGGACCAGCCGTGCCCCCGGCAGCCCTGGTGGCGGCGCTGGCCGCGCTAGCCCTCTTCTCGGCGGCCGCCCTCGTGGAGGATGAGCAGCCGGCCCCGGGCCTCTACACGCCCAGTGAGAGCCACTACCTCTATATGGACGAGCTGGCCTAGCCCAGGAGCACGAAGAGGGTTTTCAGGTACTCCAGGTGCGGCGAGGAGGGCCGCACCGGGTGGTCGGGCGGCATACCCCTGACGCCGCCTAGAGGCCGGTACCCAGCGCCGGCCCTCGCCAGGGCCCTCGCAGCCACCGCCATGAACTCGCCGCGGCCTAGGTGGGTGCTGCAGCTGCTCAGCACGAGCAGCGAGCCCTCGGCCGCGAGCCTGGCCGAGAGGCTGTAGAGCCTCTCATACGCCCTCACTCCCTGGCGCTTCGCCCCGGGGTGGGGTATGAAGGCCGGCGGGTCCACGGAGATAGAGTCGTACCTCTGGCCCTCCGCGGCCGCCCTGCGAAGGAAGCTCCACGCGTTATCCCACACCACCTCAGCCCGGTCGGCCACCCGGTTCAGCTCCAGGTTCTCCCGGAGCAGCCTCAGCGCCCTCTCATCCTCCTCCACGAAAACAGCTCTCTCGGCCCCGTTCACCAGGGCCTGGATGCCGAAGCCCCCGGTGTAGCTGAAGAGGTCAAGCACCCTCCCCTCCGCGAGCCTACCGAAGTCCAGCCTGTTGAGCCTCTGGTCGAGGAAGAACCCGGTCTTCTGCCCGATCCTGGCGTCGACTATGAAGCGGGCCTCCCCCTCGCGTATAACCGCTCTCGTCTTCTCGCCCAGCCGGAGCCCCTCCCTCGGCGGCAGGCCTATGTCCCGCCTCGTCCTCTGCGCGCTCTTCTCATAGACGTGCCGGGCGCCAGCCACCTCGGCCACGGCCCTGGCCACTAGGGGCCCGTGGATGTCCCAGACTATGCTGCTTGACTGATATACCGCGAGGTCACCATACACGTCGACTATCAGCCCGGGCATCATGTCGCCGTCGCTGTGCACCAGCCGGTACCCGGCCTCCGGGTCCCCGGCGAGCCCCAGCCTCCTCCTCGCCCGGTAGGCCCGCTCCACCAGGGAGTATACTGCCTCCTCGCTGCCCCCGTAGCTGCAGCCCCCGGTCTCGATTAGCCGGAGCGCTACAGGGCCCGCGGTGTCGTAGAAGCCGCAGCCCAGCACATCGCCTCCAGGGCCCTCTACGACCACGAGGCTGCCTGGGGCGAGGCCCCGGGGCGCCTCCACCCACTTCCGGTAGACCATCAGCGCCCCGCTCTCGCGCACCGCCCTGGCTCCCTCGCCCCTGACCCTCACGGCCGAGAGCGGCTCCCCCGCCAAGGCCTCCGTGCCCCCGGCCTCCTGGCTGCTCACCCGGCTAGGTGGCCTGCCCCTAGCGCGGGGAGGGCGACCAGCAGCAGTGCCGCCATGCCCCCGGCGGCCAGCGCTACGCCGGCCTTCGCCCTGGGCACGCCTAGGAGCGCGGCAACCACGGCGCCGGTGTAGATGCCGGTTACGGGGAGCGGTATGGCTACGAAGACGGCTAGGCCTGGGACACCGTACCTCGATACCAGCCTCCGTGCCTTCTCCCTGGCCCTCTCGATCCTCGCGGTCACCCTCGACGCGATGCCTAGGCGCCCGCCCCACCTAACGAGCAGTAGCCAGGCCCTCTCGGCCACCAGGGGGAGCGCCAAGGCCAGTGCCAACGTCTCGGCGGCCGCCACAGCTAGGGCGGGGAGAAGGCCGAGCCTCACGGCTAGGAGGGGGAAGGCGTAGCGTGGCTCTAATCCGGGTAGCAGCCCAGCCAGGGCCAGCATGAGCGCCGTCCTATCCAAAGAGCCCTACTCCCCGCCGCCCCGGGGGGTCCCTGGATGTTTTTATGCAAGCCAGCTGCCACCGGTATTCGTTAACGTGTGGGGAGCAGCTCGGGGTTGGAGAGCGCGTCGCTGGTCCTGGAGAAGGCTTATACCCTGGAGCTTAAGAGGCCCGAGGGCTACAGCCTGCGCGACACCGGCAGGGTCTACAGCTTCGGCTGGATGTTCGACGGCGAGCTGGTGAAGGTGGAGCTGTGCACCGGCTCGGTGGCGGTTATGAGGGAGGAGGGGGACCGCATACTCCTGGAGGTCTACGCGGAGAGGGGCGAGAAGTGCTGGGAGGAGGAGATAAGCAGGATACAGTGGATCATGGGGATGGGCGAGGACCTTGGCGAGTACCAGCGGCTAGCCCGCGGGGACCCCCTGGCGGGCGGGGTCGTGGAAACCATGCCGGGCATGAGGATGAGAAGCACCAGCGTCTGGTACGCATCCCTCGTAGCGGTCTGCCAGCAGAACGCGGGGTTCAAGCAGGGCTGGGGTATGCTCTACAGGCTCCACCTCCTGGCCTCCAGGAGGCTCCGCACACCTCACGGCGTCTACCTCGAGACGCCTCGGCCCAGCAGCCTCAGCCTCGAGGTGCTCCATGAGGCCAGGCTGGGCTACCGGGCTCACACGGTGCACCGGCTAGCCCAGAGCAGGGCCCATGAGCTGGATTGCAGCAGCCTCGAGAGGCTCCGGGAGATACATGGGATAGGCCCCTACTCCTACGCGCTCGTCCGGCTGCTGGCGTGCAGGGACTACTCAGCCCTCCCCATGGACCGGTGGCTCCGGCGGCTGGCGGCAGAGGCCTACAAGGTGCCGGAGCAGGTCGCGGCGGATGAGATCTCAAGACGCTTCGGCAGGTGGAGGGGGCTGGCAGCGCTCCACGCCACCATAGGCTTCGACGCCGAGCCCCTGCGGAGGGCTCTCGAGAGGCTCCGCCGGGGCGAGAACCGGCCGGGCCTGGTCGAGCCCTCGCCCATCTCCCTCTGGAAGTACACCCCGCCCATGGCCTCGGCCCCTCTACTTGGATCCAGGTAGCCTCCTAGCGATCTCCGCCACCAGCTGGGGCAGGGTGCGGGTCTGCAGGTAGAGAACCGCCGGCCCCTCAACCTCTATCACCAGTCCCTCCCCGCCGAAGAATAGGGTCTTCATGCCGCCCAGCTTCCTCACCCTGTACTCCGTGTCGGCGGGCATGGCTACGAAGTGGTAGTTGTCCACCGTAATCCTCTCGCCCGCCGGCACCTCCACCCTGTCTATAGCGCCGTAGCTGTTCACCCAGAGGGTGCCGGTGCCCCGGACGCTGAGCCAGAAGAGCTCGCCCTCCGCGACGAGGCCGCGGATGCCCCGGAACCTGGCCGAGACCTTCAGGTCCCCGTGGTGGGCTAGGTAGCTGGTATCCTGCACCACCCACTCGTCGCCGCGCAGCTCCAGCGCCTCTATGTCGCCGGGCAGGTTCGGGACCAGCCAGATCTCCGCGGGGGACTCGGCGCGGAACCGGTTGAGGAAGAAGCTCTCCCCGCCCACGAGCCTGCGGAGGAGCGCGCTGCCCAGGCCGCCGCTCTCGGTGCCCACCTCGACGCTGCCCCGGATAAGCATCATTGCGCCGGGCTGGCTCCAGAGCTCCTCCCCGGGGTCGAGGCGGACCTTGAGGACTGTGTAGGCGGGGCTATACTCCTTAGACCACTCCACGAAGCCCCGGGGGCCTGGCGCCGTGCTCCTCCTAATATCTCTTCCGGGCGATCGCATCTAACCAGCCTGGAGGCTGCAGCCCCCCTTGCCCGGGGGCAACGTGGAGCTGGGCATACCCCTGCTAGGCGAGAGGCTCCCGAGCCTCGACACCCGCATGGTCGCGGCGGCTCTCCAGAGGCTGGTCGACTCCGGCTCCATGAGAGGCCGGGGCCTCGTGGTGCTGGACAGCCTGAACCCCCTTCCTCCTCTACTACGAGCCGACAGTGGTCTACGACTTCGTGAACATGCTCCGTGTCTCCCTGGCTAAGCGCCGCAGAGTGCCCGTGGTTGCGACGCTCCATACGCCGACCCAGCTCCACGCCGATATAGCGGCGGTGCTGGAGCACATGGTCGACGTGTTCATAGTCGTGGGCTACCACAGCGAGGCACTCAAGGCCGGGGTGGCGGTCGGGGAGATACTGGTAGAGAAGGCGAAGGGCGTGCCTATATCCCAGGGCTGGACCTACTTCGTCATAGCGGACCAGGGCTTGCTGGAGGCGCGGGTGAGGATGGAGAAGGGCGGCTAGACGTGGAGCCCCAGCCTCTTCCTGGACTCCTCGTACCCCAGCACTACCAGGTGGGCTAGCAGGTAGATCGCAGCCACATCCCCGAGGCCGAGGCCCGCGGCGTGGAAGAGCCCTGCCAGCGCGGTCACAGCCAGCGCGGCGAGCACGGCCCCGGCCAGGTAGCCTAGGAGCCACTGCTTGTTGGAGGCCAGCATGCCCAGCGATATGGGGGTGTTGAGCCTCCGGAGCGCGAGGCTCTGGGCGAGCTCGGCGTACATGAGGCCCAGGAAGGCGGCGGCCCTGCCATAGCCGGGGCCCCGTGGCGCGTAGAGATGGTAGAGCCCCAGCGTCAGCAGCGTCTCCACGGTGGCTAGCAGGGCCAGGTAGGTGAACTGGGGTTTCCCGAGTATCGGCTGCCCCCGGCGCCGGGGCGGCCGCTTCATAGCGTCTGGCTCGGCCCGCTCGAAGGCCAGGCCCGCGGCGGGGAACCCATCTGTCACCACGTTGAGCCAGAGCAGCATGGCGGCGTTGAATATCACGCCTATCCCCCTCACAGCAGCGTAGAAGACTGTGGCAACCTCCGCCAGGTTGGCTGAGAGCAGGTAGAGCACTGTACGCTTCACGTTGTCGAAGCTCCTCCTCCCCTCCTCCACAGCCGCAACTATGGTTGCGAAGTTGTCGTCGAGGAGTATAATGTCGGCCGCCTCCTTTGCCACCTCGGTACCCCTCTTCCCCATCGCGACCCCTATATCCGCGAGCTTCAGCGCGGGCGCGTCGTTCACACCGTCCCCGGTCACAGCCACTATGTGGCCCCTCTCCTTGTAGGCCTTCACTATCCTCGCCTTGTGCTCCGGCGTGACACGCGCGAAGATGGCCACCTCCTCTGCAATATCCCTCAGCTCCTCATCGCTCATTCTCTCCAGCTCCTGGCCAGTGACAACCCTGCCCCTGGGGAGCCCTATCATCTCAGCCACAGCCCTCGCCGTCGAGGGGTGGTCGCCGGTAACCATCACCACCCGGATCCCGGCCTCCAGGGCCCTCCGGACGGCCTCCGGCACCTCGGGCCTAGGCGGGTCTATGACTGCTACAAAGCCCAGCAGGGTGAGCCTCGACTCCACCTCGTCCTCGCCCGCCTCCAGGTCTTCCGCGCCGCCCCTCCGGTAGGCTAGCGCGAGCAGCCTGAACCCCCTTGCCGCCACCTCCTCTACGCGGCGGAGCAGCTCCCTCCTCTCCTCCACGCCCAGGGGCTTCACCGAGCCCCCGCGGGTCATGTAGCTCGACGACCTCTCGATTATAACCTCGGGCGCGCCCTTGGAGAGAACCAGTATGCCCTCCTGCCCCTCTACCACCACTGTCATCCGCTTCCTCTCGCTGCTGAAGCCTATCTCGCGGAGCCTCCTATACCTTCTCCGGGCGTCGCCCGGGTCCAGGCCAAGCTTGTGCGCCAGCACGAGCAGCGCTGCCTCGAGAGGATCTCCGTGGACCCTCCCGTCCTCTATGGCCGCGTTGTTGTTGAGAGCTGCCACCAGCGCCGCCAGCCTTAGTAGGGGGCTGTCCTCCACTGTGACCCTCCTATCGCCCTCGTAGACGCCGCCCTCCAGGCTGTAGCCCTCCCCTGTCACCGTGTAGACTCCGCCGTCGGGGGTGTGTAGCTGCCTCACCGTCATCTCGTTCATAGTCAGCGTGCCCGTCTTATCCGTGGCCACCACGCTGGCGGACCCCAGCGCCTCCACCGCTGCGAGGCGCCTCACCAGAGCGTTCCTCCGCGCCATGTTCCAGGCTGCGATGGAGAACGCTATGACCACTATGGCGGGGAGCCCCTCGGGCACGGCGGCAACGGCTAGGGCTATGCTGGTAAGGAGCAGGTTGACGAGGCTCGCCTCGCGGAGGAGGTAGCCCACAGTGAAGGCGGCCGCCGCTATGGCGGTGACCATCACTGCTATCCTCTTCGCTAGCCTGTCGAGCTCCAGCTGGAACGGGGTCCTCTCCTCCCCTGCCTCGGCCACCATCCGGGCTATGCGGCCCATGTAGGTGTTCCGCCCGGTGGCCGTGACTACGGCCCTCCCGGCCCCCCTCACGATGAAGGTGCCGGCGTAGAGCATGTTGACGCGCTCGGGCTCTATTGTGTCACCCGGCAGGGTCACGTCAGCCCTCTTGGCGACCGGTACGCTCTCCCCGGTGAGCATTGACTCGTCCACGTAGAGGCTCTTAGCCTCCAGCAGCCTGGCGTCGGCGGGCACCCTGTCACCCTCCATCACAACTATTATGTCGCCGGGCACCACCTCTGATGCGTCCACAGCCACAACTCTCCCGTCGCGGAGCACCCTAGCCCGGGGCGAGGCCAGCCTACGCAGCGCCTCGAGGATCCTCTCCGCCCGGTACTCCTGCACCGCGCCCATCACTGCCATGAACACTACTATGGCTAGTATGAGCAGCGCGTCGACGGTCTCGCCAACGTAGAAGCTGAACGCGGTGGCTACAAGCAACATGACCACGAACATGTTCTTAAACTGCTCCAGGAATGTCTCGAGAAACCCCCTCTTCTTGCCGGCTTCGATCACGTTGGGGCCGCAGCGCTCCAGCCTCTCCCGAGCCTCCTCGCTGCTTAGGCCCCGGGAGGGGTCCACGCCGAGCCTCCTGGCAGCCTCCTCTGGTGGCAGCGTGTGGGGGTTCTCGAGGATGCACGGCGCCTCCATGAAGCCTCCCTGCTCCCCTTCCTAGGGCCTGGGCTCTCGGGGCTCTGCCGGGATAAATCAACGCAGCCCCTCGGGGCCTGTAGGGGTGCAGGCCGGGCAGGTGCTAGGGCAAGGCTAAAGAGGGAGCCTCTCTCGACCCGCGTCGTCACTGAGCGTCCACCGGTTCTGCAGCTCCAGGGGGCGCCTCCGGGGCCCTGCATGGCTCCTCGCCTTCCCGCGGCCATAGGGGAGGGGTGGTGGGGATGGCGAGGAGGATTGCTGTCAGGAAGATACTGACTGCTACCGCCGCGCTGCGCTCAGCCTATACCGTGTCCCTGGCCTCGCTGCTGCTCTCGGCCGCAGGGCTGGCCCTCTACACTTGGAGGCCCTCCGGCGTAGTGCTTATGGAGTCCTTTGTATGGCTCGTGGAGGCTATGAGCTTCGGCGGGCTCGCCCTGGCCTTCAAGGTCGCGGCTTCAAGGACTATCGTCTACCGTGCCCGCTACGAGATACTCCGGATAGAGTCGCTGGCCGTCCTCCTGGCAGCCCTGGCGTCCCTAGCGGTCTCGCTCGCGGCAGCCACCCGCAACTTATTCCACGATAGCTCGGGGCCCACGCCGCTGCTCCTGGCGGCCTACCCGCTGGCGAGCGGCGCTGCCAGCTACCTCCTCGAGAGGCTCTCGCTGCGCAGCCTAGACCGCGCCGGCATAGACATGGTGGCCGTGAGGATGATAGCCAAGAAGCTCGGTCTCGACACCGTGTTCGAGGTCTCCGGCGGCCTGGCGGTGGTCGCCTCGAACATGATTGGCACAGTCCTGCCCGAGAAGGCCGCTGTGGCCGCTATGAGCGTCTACGTCGCCTACAGCCTCCTGGGCGCCGCCAGGGAGGCAGCAATGCACCTGGTGGGCGTGGTGCCTAGGAGCGAGTACCTCTCCACATTCTCGAAGGTTGAGGCGGTGCTCCGCCGCTACTCGAGGCACCAGCGTATAAGGAGGCTCCGCGTCGAGAGCTACGGCACCTTCCGCGAGGTGGAGCTCTGGCTGGAAGCGCCCCCAGACATGACGCTCGGCGAGGCCCACCGGGAGGCTATGAGAATAGCCAGGCTCCTTGTCCACGAGATACCGGAGATCCTCAGGGCCCTGGTGGTCCTGGTCCCCGAGAGGGGCAGGGAGGCCCCTAGGAGCCCTCGCCGCGGCTCCGGGAGAGCAGCCGCGCGACCCGCGACAGGTAGCGGGCGGTCTTCACGGCCTCCGGAGGCACCTCTACAACGCGGCCGCCCTCCACGACGAAGTGGCGCCTCCGGGCCCGGGGGCGTAGGAGCCGGAACACCTCCTCCACCATGAAGTGGAGCTGGATGCAGTGCATGCTCCCATCTGTGGTCAGCACAGCCACCTCCTCGAACTCGAGGCGGCCGAGTATGCCGGCCAGCTTGAAGCCCGCCATGTTCACGTGGTCGTCCTCGAGGCAGACGCTCAGCCTCACGTACTCCTCCTCGGGGAACCTCTCGAGGGCCCAGGGCTTCTCGGCCTCGATGCACCTCCCGACTATGAGCAGCTTCCTCCTCCCCCGGATATAGCGGGAGGCCACGTTCACGTCCATGAGGCGGGGGAGGCGGTAGAAGCAGCCCCCGCTACCGGCCACCGCTCCCGCCACCCCCGTCTCCCCGTCCGCCGGGCCTCCTCTTCTCCGCAAGCCGCAGCGACTCCTCGACCATCCTGCGGGCCTCGGGCGGCAGGCTCTCCAGCTTCTCCCTGCTAACCTCCATTATGCCGAGCTGCAGCCTCAGCTGGCACGCCCTGCACACCGGGTGGGCTGAAGGCTCGCCGCAGAGGGCGCAGGTGTAGAGCCTCTCCGCCTCCCCGGCTCCCTGGCTGCGGAGTAGCTTTATCGCCGTCTCCAGGCTCCTCAGCAGCGAGTACTTGACCCCCGGGCTCCTCTCCTCCAGCTCGTTTATCATCCTCCTCACGCTCCAGCGTATGCTGAGCCTGGCGTAGGGGCACTCCTCGAACCCCGTGTAGAGCCCGTTGATCACAGCGTAGAGCGCTGTCTCCTTCTCGAGAACCTCGTAGAAGGGCTTGACCTTGCGGACGAACTTAGGGTGGCTGGCCGGCCCTGAGACCGGGCCGAGCCTAACCACCTTCTCCCAGTCGTTCCCGATAATGTTCATCAAGTAGGTCTGCACCACGTCGTCCAGGTTATGGGCCGTGGCCACCACCGTGCCCCCAAGCTCCCGGGCAGCCTTGTTCATTATGTAGCGGCGGAAGACGCCGCAGTAAGTGCATGGCAGGTAGGGGAGCCCCCTCTCCCTCCCCCTCCTCACTATCTCGTCGAGCGTGTATCCTATGTAGTCCTTGAACCTGGCTATATGGTAGTCGACCCCGTGCTCCTCGGCGTACTCGACGAGCCTCTTCACAGTGTACTCACGGTAGCCCCTTATACCCTCGTCCACGAGGAGCGCCGTAACCCTCCAGCCCGGCACCCTCCTGGCGAGCCCCCGGAGGTAGTGGAGGAGTGCCATCGAGTCCTTGCCGCCCGAGACCGCTACAACTATGTGCTCCCTGGGGCGGAAGAGCCTATACCTCCTTATCGTTCTCCGCACCTTCCTGTCAAAGTACTCTAGGAAGTGGCGCTCGCAGAAGGCCACGCCCGCCGCACGGTTAACGTAGACCGCGCGCCTGCCGCAGACGCTGCACCTAGCCACCAGACACCACCGGGTACAGGATCAACTCGTCCCCGTCCTCCACGTGCTCGTCCTCAGTCACAACCCTCCCCCTGCGGGCCACCACGTACTCGTTGCTAAGTAGCCCCAGCTCTCTCAAGACATCCCCCACGGTCATGCCCCTACGATGCTCCACCAGCCTCTCCCCCTGGCCGAGTATCCGCACCCTCACCGCCACAGCCCCTAGCCCCCCGGGCTGCCCCAGGGGCCGGAGGGGCGCTAATGATGCTGCCCCGGCCCGGCCTGTAGGAGTCAAAAACACCCGGCGGGCCATCCTCGGGCGCGGCGGCAGTGAGGACCGCCTGAGCCTCCTGACCGCCCGCGGGGCTGATGATCCCTTGCACTCCCCGAGCCCCTCTGGCCCCAGCTGCTTTTCTACCCCCAGGCCCTGGCCGTAGGTTAGAGCCACTCTGAGGCCGAGGAGCCCGGGGACCCGAAAGGCTGTCAAGGTGTCTTCCGTGGAGGAGGTAGTGCTCCACATCCCCCAGGAGCCAGTGGCGGGCGTGGTAGGCGTCCTCGTCTCGATACTCCTGGCAGTGCTAGCCCTGCCCATGGTCTCCAAGAGGGTTGAGGAGAACCTGGAGCCATTCTTCCTGGTAATGGGTATAATAGCCGTGGCAGCCATCTACGCTGCAGGCATACTCCCGGCGAGCGGGCTCGCGGATCTGGCTAAGAAGGCGCTCCTAACCCCGGTGATGCTCCACGGGGTGCCCATAGGGATAACCCAGGTCGTGCTCATCGCCGGCCTCATCTTCTGGCGGTACCACGACCCCATATACCGTGGGATAGGCGGGCTGCTGCAGAGGCTGGGGCTCCGCGGATTCCTCTTCGTTATGATAACGCTGCTCGGCCTAACCAGTAGCATAATATCGGTGATAGTGGCTGCCGTCGTGTTCGCAGAGATAATGGCCGCGGTACCCCTCCCCCGGGAGAGGAAGGTGGAGGCCACAGTGCTGGCAGCCTTCGCCCTGGGCATGGGGGCCGCGCTGACCCCGGTGGGCGAGCCCCTGGCCACCATAGCCGTGAGCAAGCTCTCCGTCCCGCCATACCATGCGGGCTTCGACTTCCTCCTCCGCCTCCTGGGCCCCTACATAGTCCCCGCGGTGGTCGCGGTGGCGGCCTACACGGCGCTCCGGGTCTCCAGGGGCGCCGGGGAGGAGGCCAGGGAGAGCATGGTGGGCGGCGTGGTGTACGGGGAGACCCTCTACACGGTGATAATACGCGCGGTCCGCGTCTACATCTTCGTGGCCGCGCTGGAGCTGCTGGGCACCAGCTTCACACCCCTCGTCAAGTGGTACTTCACCAGGATACCCCCCTACATCCTCTACTGGGTCAACATGATCTCAGCGGTGGTGGACAACGCAACCCTCACTGCCGCGGAGATAGGGCCCTTCCTAACCCTGAGCCAGATCAAGGCAGCGCTCCTAGGCCTAATAGTCTCCGGCGGCATGCTGATACCAGGAAACATACCCAACATAGTCGCCGCAGGCAGGCTTGGGATAACCTCCAAGGAGTGGGCCCGGATAGGAATACCCTTCGGCATAGCGCTGCTAGCCATCTTCTTCCTGCTCCTCTACACCCCCCTCTAGCCCCGCCCACAGAGGGTGCAGCCAGGATTAACAGAGGAGCCACAGCCCCCGGGGAGACCCCAGCCTCTCCACCAGGCGGAAGCAGCACCGGCAAACCGCCCCAGCCATAGCGGCAAGCATCCCGCCCAGGCCCCGGGGGCCGGCCAGGAGCCGGGGCACTGTGGGTTTCGTGCGCTGGAGGGCCCGGCTGTGTCCTCTCCCGTGGCTCTGGGGAAGTGCTTCTAATCCTCCAGGCCCCGGGGGCTTCTGCGTCTCGGGTGGCGTGGCCGTGGCCCTGGTTGTGGAGGCTGAGGTTCTGGGCGGCTACCCCCGGAGCGAGAGGCTCCGTAAGACCCTGCGCAGGCTGGAGGAGAGGGCCGAGGAGGGCTTCATGGATGCTCTCCGCGTGGCCTGGGAGGACACAGTCATGATACTTGGGGCTCAGCTGGGCGCCGGGCTCCGGACGGTCGTTGACCCGGTGGTGGACTGGCACGACCCTCTCCGCCCCTTCGCCGAGGCGTGGAGGGGTGTGGCGGTTGATGGCCTCCTGCGCTGGTTCGACAACAACTTCTTCTACAGGATCCCGGTCTTCACGGACATGCCTGACCCTAAGAGGCTCGTGTTGGCCCCCAGGGTGATCCAGATCCGCAGGGTCCTCCCCGGCTTCGCGGGGCTCAAGGTGGTCCTCCCCGGCCCCGTGACCTTCGCCAGGCTCTCCAGGAACAATACTGGTAGGAGCCTGGAGGAGCTAGCAGAGGCTATAGCGGAGATACTGGCGAGGGAGGCGTCCAAGGCGGCCGAGGCAGGCGCCGCGGTGGTGCAGGTGGACGAGCCCTTCCTCGCGGACCTGGACGCTGGCCCGGACGACGCAGCCCTGGCGGCCGAGCTGGACTCCAGGATACTCTCGGAGGCCTCCTCCAAGGGCGCCGCCACGAGGCTGGCTATACCCTACAACGTGCCGGAGCCCCAGGTGTACGAGAAACTCCTAGACGTGAGGGCAGACTACATAGTGCTGGATATGGCAGACAACCCCTCCAAGGCCCTGGGGCTCCTAGAGGCAAAGGGCATCGGGGGCCACGGCCTCGGGGCTGGAGTGGTGCAGGCCCGCGACATATACCCGGACAGCTACGAGAAGGCTAGGGATGTGCTCGACCGGGCCGTGAAGGCTGCCGGGGCGGAGAAGCTGCTCATAACAACCAGCGCCTGGCTCGACCTGATACCCCTGGAGTACGCCCTCGAGAAGACGAGGATACTGGCCGGGATAGCCGAGCGCTACCGCGGGGAGGGTGGCAGGGGCGGGTCCTCCTAGAGCCCCGGGGCCGGCCCCGCCTCCCTTGAAAAGAGGAGATGGTGGAGCTAGCAGAGCCTGGGCCTCTCCCCCCGGGCGGCGACGCCCCTCGGCTCTATAGCTATGTAGGCCATGCCGTTCTCCCGGTGTATCATCCTAGCGTGGAAGACCAGCCTGGGCCCCGAGGACGTGGGTAGGATGAAGCCCAGGCCCCTCCTGCACTCGTAGACCTGGGCACCTAGCTTGTAGAGGTAGGCCTCGAGGTCCCAGTAGACGAGGCTGCCCGGGACACGGATGACGAGGACCTCGTACTCCGAGCGGAGTACGAGGTCACCCCCGTTTATGTACGCGTAGGCCTCTAGGTCGTCGAAGCTTGTGCGTAGGGCCTCGAGCAGGGTTGAGGGGCTCCAGCTCTTGGGCTTGGAGCCTCCATTCAGCTCCTTAGCCACCAAGATCCCTCCACCAGGGTGCTTCGGGAGGGGCCCGGGGAGGCGCCCCGGGGCGGGCTGCCCCACTCTGCTCCCCCTATATCAGATCTCCCCTCCGGAGGGGCAGAGGGGCCAGGGGGCTCGTGCTACCCGGCGGGCTCCGCCACCAGGTCGTGGAGCCCGCTCGCGGCCTCCAGGGCCCCGAGCGCCTGCAACAGCCTGTCCTCGGCTAAAGGCTTAGCTATCAGCTGTACCCCGAGCGGTACCCCCTCCACCCAGCCGGCCGGCGCGGCTGCAGCGGGCACGCCGGAGAGGTTTGCCACCACCGTCGCCAGGTCGAGGGCGTACATCTTCTCCGGGTCGTCCGCCACCTCGCCCAGCCTGGGCGGGGGCGCTATAACCGCGGGGGCGAGCAGGATATCGTTGTCCTCGAGCAGCCTGAGCAGCCGGTCGCGGACCAGCCGGCGGAGCCTGAGGGCGCGTATGTAGTACTGGTCGCGGTAGCCGGCGCTCAGCATCCAGGAGCCGAGCATTATGCGTAGCTTGACCTCGGCGCCGAGGTACCTGGCGCGTATCCTCGAGTAGTAGGTGTTCCAGCCCTCCCAGGGCCTGGGCGGCTCCCGGGGCCCGTAGCGGACCCCGTCGTAGCGGGCCAGGTTGCTGCTCGCCTCCGCCATGGCTATCACGTAGTAGGCCGGGAGGCTGTACTCAGCCACCTCCCTGCCCAGCCTGGCCTCCCCCACCACGGCCCCGGCATCCCGGAGCAGCCCGGCGGCCCTCTCTACGAGGCCCTTCACCCTCTCGTCTACACCGGGGTGCTCCATGAACTCCTGGAGCACCGCCACCCGCAGCCCATGGGCGCCCTCCCGTAGACCCCTCTCAGCCGCCTCCACCAGCCCCTGGGGCCTGGTCCGGAGGCTGGTGGAGTCCCTCGGGTCAAACCCCGCTATCGCCTCGAGCACCGCGGCGAGGTCCCGGGTGTTCCTGGCCATCGGGCCTATCTGCTCGAGGCTGTCGGCGTAGGAGACGAGGCCGTACCGGGAGACCAGCCCGTAGGTCGGCTTCAGCCCGTAAACCCCCGTCCAGGCCGCGGGCATCCTTATGCTCCCGCCGGTGTCGCTCCCGAGCCCCAGCGTAGCCATGCCGGCTGCGAGCGCCACGGCGGTGCCACTGCTGCTCCCCCCGGGCACCCTGTCAGGGTTCCAGGGGTTCCTCGCGGGGCCGTAGGCGCTGGTCTCCCCGGTGGAGCCCATGGCGAACTCGTCCATGTTGGTCTTCCCCACCACCACGGCCCCGGCCCCGCGCAGCCTCTCCACCACGGTGGCGTCGTAGACTGCTATGTACTTCTCGAGCATCCTGGAGCCGCAGGTAACCGGGAGCCCGCTGACATGGATGTTGTCCTTGACCGCTACCAGGAGCCCCGCCAGGGGGAGGCCTCCCCTGCTCTTGGCCTCCTCCAGCCTGCTCCTAACCTCCCTCTCCACCTCCTCCCGGGGCCTCACCGTTATGTATGCGTTAAGCCTCCCGTTAAGTCTCTCAATCCTCTCGTAGACGGACGCCACGTATTCGCCCGGGTCTATCTCGCCCTCGAGGAGCTTCTCGCGGAGAAGCCAGCCCGGCAGCCGGTAGACGCCCATAACCCTGCCCCAGGGCCCGGGTGCCGCCGGGGCCCCCTTTAACCAGGGCTCCTCCCAGAGGGGCCCTGGGGCGGCGGGCTTGACGCGCCGCCAGCTAGCAGCAGCGGTGGTGGGGCTCCTGCTCTTCCTCCTAGCCATAGGCCTCCACTACGCCGCCTGGAGGGCGGCTAGGTAGCCAGAGGGGCGCCTCCATGGGACTCATGATACTCGTCGCAGGGGCCGCGGGGGAGCCGTGGGAGAGCCTGGAGTGGCTCGCCGCCAGGCTCTCCGAGGCCTACACGGGGGCTGCGGCCAGGGTCCTCGAGAGGCAGGTCCCCCTGCCCCCAGGGGCCTACGACCCGGGGCGGGGCCAGTACCTCAGCGAGGCCCTGCTCGAGGAGGCGGTGAGGCTCCGCCGCGCCACGGGGGCGGACCTGCTGCTCCTCGTCGCCCGGACGGATGCCTACAGCCCCGGGCTCAACTTCGTCTTCGGCCAGGCCGTCCTCGGCGGCGGCGCGGCCGTGGTCTACACCGCCAGGCTCCGCCCCGAGTTCTACGGCCATGCGCCCGACGAGGCCCTCTACAGGCTGAGGCTGCTGAAGGAGGCGCTCCACGAGCTAGGCCACGCCCTGGGCCTCGGCCACTGCAGCAACCCCGCTGCGTGATGAGCTTCAGCAACAGCATAGTGGAGGTCGACGCGAAGGAGCCCAGGTACTGCAGCCGCTGCGCCGCCAGGCTGGCGGGCCTGGGGGTGGCGGTCTCGCCGGGCTACCTACTTGCAGACTAGCACGTGCACTTTGGCGCGCCGGAGCACGGCCTCAGCCGTCGTGCCCAGCTCCCTGCCCCTCTCGCCGCCGGCGCCTATGAATATGATGCTGGCGTCCAGCCTGGCCGCCTCGCCTAGTATCGCCCGCGAAGGCTTACCCTTGGCTACCATGGCCTCCACCTCCCCCGCTCCCCGCGAGCGGGCCCTCTCGGCCAGCTCCTCGAGCCTCCTGCGGGCCTCCTCCTCGTCCTCGCCCTCCTCGAGCACGTGGAGCAGGACCAGCCTAGCCCCCGTCCTCGAGGCGGCCTCCACGGCCCTGCATAGGACCGGCTCGTCGCCCTCGTCCAGGGCCAGGGCGGCGAGGAGGGGGCCGCCCCAGGGGTCGCCGGGGGCCTGGAGGCTCCTCTCCCCCTCGGCCCTGACGTAGGGCTTGGAGACCAGGACGCTCCGGTCGGCTATCTGGGCCACCTCCTCGCTCGTGCTGCCTAGGAGGATGCGGCGGAGCCAGCCCTGGCCCCGCTCGGCCACCACTATGTAGTCGGCGCCGAGCCTCGCCGCCTCCTCGGCCAGCACCACAGCGGGCACACCGGCCACGGGCCTGAGGATTTCGACCTCGAAGCCCCGGCTCCTCAGCTCGGCCGCGTAGGCCTTAAGCCTCTCCAAGGCCTCCTGCCTCAACTCCTCCTCCAGCCTGTCCACGGGGTAGCCGGCGGCGACGTGCTCGACCTCCTCCAGGGGTATGGCGTGGACGAGGGTGAGCACTCTCGTGCCCACCCTCTGGAGGCTCGGGAGCCAGGAGACGAGGAGATCCGATACCCTGGATAGGTCTAATCCCACCAGCGCGTGCCTGTAGCTGCAGCCGCTGGGCTCCACAGCGCGGCCCCCGGGGAGGCTAGACGGCTCTCGAACCGGCAATTAAACCAGGGGCCTCGGCACCTTGCCCAGTCGCCACAGCCCCTCCCCTCTAGGGGGCTGCCGCGCCGGGGTGTGGAGGTGCCTCCTCACGGGCCCCGTGGGGTGGCCTCCGGGAGGCTCCACCGGCCTATACTGCTCACCCCTCGGGGCCAGCGGGCCCAGAGCGGAGGAGAGAAATAGTTCAGGGGCCTGCGGTTAAACAGTATGGATTGTGCGGCTTCTGGTGATGGCCGGTGGGCGAGAGGGCTCTCGCAGCCACGGTCTTCGTGATAGGCCTCATCCTAGCCCTTGCAGCCCTGCCGCTCGGCGCGACGAAGTACGCGGCGGTGGCGTACGTGCTGGACATTATAGCCTTCACCTTCGGCGGCTTCATCGCAGGCCTCAAGTGGGGCAGGATCACGACGACGCTGGGCGCGGTGCTGCTGGTAGTGTCGATACTGGTGTTCCTGGCGCTGCCGGGCTACTACTACATGCACTAGCCCCTCGGGCCCCTAGAGGCCTCCTCCCCTCCACCCTTTTCCACCGCCGTCCCGGGGCTGGGTGCCCCCGCAGTCCAGCCCTGCCTCCCCGGCGAGCAGCCCCGCAGCCTCCCGGAGCGCGGCGGGCAGCTCCTCCAGGCCCAGCCCTGCCGCCTCCGCGGCCTCGTCGGGGGGGCTTGCCCTGCAGCAGCCTAGCCACCGCCAGCACCAGGAGGCTGCCCCGCAGCCTCTCCACCCCGCGGGGCCTGGAGAGGGCTATGACGGCCGCCAGGTAGAGCGCGTCCATGGCTTGCTCGGCCTCCAGTGCGCCGCGGAGGTAGAGGCAGAGCCTCCTCGCCTGCCCCCTCGCCAGGCTGACGGGGGGCTCCACGCGGGGGAGCCTCTCCAGCATAGCCGCTATCTTCTCCGCCGCCAGGTCCCTGTAGACGCTGTGGCTGGAGAGGAGGAGCTTCAGCCGGAGCTCCCCAGCAGCCTCCAGTACAAGCCTCTCCCCCAGGCCCGTGAGAGGCTTCGCCACAGCGATGTTCTTCTCCCCCGTGAACCTGTTGTACCGGGGGCTCACGTAGAACGGCGTGTAGCCCGCCCGGAGCCAGAAGCCCAGCACGTCGTGGCGCGCGAACACAGCCCCCACAAGGTCCGCCCCCAGGCCCCGGGCCCACTCCTCGACACGGCGGAGCAGCGTGGAGCCGAGCCCCCGGCGCTGGAGACTGGGGTGGACGGCTATCCTCACAACCCTCACGGCCCGGGCCTCGGCGGCCCCCTCTGCGTGGAGCCGGAGCAGGCTATGGAGCAGCCTCCCGCCGCCCCCGGCCCCCGGCTCCTCGGTGGCGGTGTCGGCCACGGCCACCAGGCTGCCGCCGGCGCGGAGCATGTGGAGCGTGTGGCCGCCGGGCTCGAGGAGGACCAGTAGGTAGTCGGGCTCGGTACGGTAGTGGGCTAGCGCCAGCAGCCCGTAGGCCTTGCGGAGCAGCCCCGGGTCGCGGGAGAGCCTCCCTGCGTCGAGCCTCTCGTAGGCGACGCCGCCTAGCCTCTCGGGCGGCGGGGGCTCGCCGGGCTCGGCGCGGAGGAGGAAGGTCTCGTAGACCCACTCCTCCAGCGGGTCCCCCGGCGGGTAGCGGACCGGCTCGGCAAGCTCGACCCGCACCAGGGGCCTGGGTAGGATCTCCCCCACCATGTGGGCGAACACCATCCCGCTCCCCTCGTAGCCGTGCACCGTGGTGGCCGTCAGCGTCCTCCCGCTCCTCCAGGAGAGCCTCCTCAGCCTCGCAGCCCCCACCGCCGCAGCCTCATCTACCACGAGCATGCCCGCGGCCCGGGCCTCCCCCGGTGGATAGTAGGCCACCCGGAACCAGGGCCCCGTCACAGCCACCACGTCCCCGCCGCGCCTGCGGACACGATACCCGACCCCGAGCGCCCCGAGGCCCTCCACGAGGCCCCGGAAGAAGCTCTCGAGAGCCCACGGCTCCGGCGCGACCGCGGCAGCCTCGCCCACCGCGCCGCGCCTCACAGCCAGCGCCACCGCGAGCCCCAGGAGGAAGCTCTTCCCCCTCCCACGGTCCCCCGTCACCAGGAAGCTGCGGGCCCGGGAGCCCAGGAACAGGGAGAACTCGTCAAGCGCCCTGGCCTGGCCAGGCGTGGCGGCCAGCTCCAGCAGCCCGCGGGGAACCGGGCCCCGGGGACGATAGCCCCCGGGGCCCCGGGCCCAGCCGCCGGCGCGGCCGCGGGGAGAGCGGTGGGCGTAGACCCTTCCGGAGTCGGCGTCAGCCCAGAAGAGGACACGGGCAGCTCTCAGCCTGGACAGGAGGTACCCGCGGTAACCTCCACCCCCAACCCCCGGGTCCCACTCCTCCAGCGGGGGAGCAGCGACGACGAGCAGCCCGCCCGCCGAGACTATGCCCGAGACGCCGGCTACAAGGCTGGGGCGGAGAAGCCCATCAGTGGCGACAACTACCAGCCCGGCTCCAAGCCCGAGAGCCCGCCGGAAGCCGCCGGGCGAGAAGCACCGGCACCCACCGGGGCAGGACGGCACGAGCCTGCGGGGGGCGACAACCACGCAGCCGCCGCTGGCACCCAGGAGCTCGACAACCTCGGCAGCAACACCACCCGGGCTACGGGAGTGGAGCACAACGAGCCCCCGGTACCCCGATCCCCGCACAGCCTCGGCAAACCCCTCCAAGGCCCCCCTGACACGGGCATCCAAGACCAGCACAGCACCCCGGACAGCGATCTATGGATCTATGCCTGCTGGAGAGCCGTCCAAGGCTCATGGCAGCTCTTCGGGGCGGCGCCGGTTTTAGCCCTCCCTGATGAGGCTTTTCCGGTGGAATCCCCTGGGCCTCATGCTAATATTGATGATGCTAATATTGATGCTTCCGGGGGCTTGGAGGGCTGGGAGCAACGATTGCTCAGGAAGGGCTGACGAGTTTTGAGCCAGAGGTATAACCCGTACCTGCTGCGGCCGCTTAAGAGGCTTGACGCCGGGGAGCTGCTGGAAGTCTTGAGCAGGGCAGCGCTGAGGCCGGCTAAAGCCTCGGCCAGGGAGCTATCCAAGGAGTGAAGCTGTTGAGATCTTAAAGATCTCCTTGAACGAGGCTGGATTAGCTAGGCATGCCAGGTACGTAGCCGCTTCCTCTTACCCGCTGCTCGTCAATGACCTGAGAAGGCTTGGTCTAATAGAGGCCGGGGATCCTATGCGTGAATGGGATCCGGGGCCCCCAGCCCGGATCTCCCCCGCTACCCTACACACCTCTAGCTCCGCGCAGTCCTGGCGGCACCCGAGGAAGGCCATGGGGGAAGACAGGCCGCCAAGCCCCTCGACGGAGTCAACCTGGAGGTCTCCGTGGCGAGAGGTAAGCCCAATGTAGAAACGGGCCTCTCACGCAGCTGCCGTAACGGCGCCTCCTCGTGTACCCCTGGTCCCTCGCCCTTGCCTCATCCCCCCACGCCTTGCGCGGGCGGTGGGCTGGGGCGAGTAGGGGGTGGGAGGGGTTTGCCGGCCTTGCCGGTCCCCGCGTCCTCCCACGCCTGGGCCGTGTACGCGGCCCTGTCGGCGGGGCGGGGCCGGGGGAGCCCCCTTGCCTGGAGGGGCTCTCCTCGGCTCCCGCGTCTCTCTGGCGTCTAGCCCTGCTGTGGGGTTTATTGGCTCTCTCGTGGCGGGTTTAGGAGGCTTGGGCAGTCTAGGCAGCCTTTCTCCAGGTGCCCCCGGTGGATGCAGCATGTTGCCACTGGCTTGCCCTGGTCGTCGTAGAGCTCTATGAGTAGGTAGTCTCCCTGCTGTCTTGCCGACGCGGCTGCGGGGCGGCGGATGAGCCTCCTGGCTTCCACCGTGTAGCGTCTCCCCCTGTAACTTATGAGCAGCCTTGCTGTGTAGAGGCCTTCTCCCGCCTCCTCCGTGGAGGCCAGCTCTGCCCTGGCCTCCTGGGGCTCGGTCATAGCGCCGGGTCCCCGGGTTGTTTAGTCTAGCACTAGCATGGGTATTATATGATTCTTGTATAAGTATCGTGCTGCTGGCCCCCGGGGGCTTGAACGCATGCTTATAACCCTGGGGCGGTCCTCAGCGCTCTCAAAGTGTGTACTACTTGTCACCCGGGGGTGGCTTCTCGGCCATGGTGCTGGCTGCGCCGAGGGAAAAGGGGTTCGAGGACCGGCTGCGGAGGCTCCTGGACCTGGCTGTGAGGCGGTACAACAGGTACCGGGGCGCCGAGGCCAGGGCCAGGGTGTTGAAGGTGCGTGGCGACACGGCCTATGTGGTGTTCGAGGGGAGCTTCTGCGAGACCTGCGGGATAAACGACTGGGTGGACGACTTCCGCTACGTGCTTGAGGACCTCGGAGCGGAGGCGGAGCTGGTCGCGGTGGTGGAGCCGCCGAGCAGCGAGGAGTTCTACGACTACAGGATAGGAGTGTTCAGGGTCAGGAAGATGCCCGGGAACCTCGAGGAGCTGGAGAGGCAGGAGCGGGAGCTGGAGGAGTGGCTTGAGGCCGGGGAGCCCGGCGAGCCGGCGGGCCAGGAGGCTTGAGACGCTCTCCCCTGGCCCCTAGGCGGCCTATCTGATCCATCCTCCTGGTTTTGCGGCCCTCGACTCCCCCTCTGCAAGCCCCCGGGGGGTTCTCGGGGCCCCTGGGCCGGAGGCTTTAACTCCTCGGGGAGGCCTCCATGACCCTTGACGGAGGCTTCCAGTGTTGATACCGGTGGCCAGGCCCTTCATCGGGGAGGAGGAGCTGGAGGCTGTAGCCAGGGTCCTCCGCTCCGGGGTGCTGGCCCACGGCCCGGAGGTGGAGGAGTTCGAGCGCGAGTTCGCCGAGTACGTCGGCGTGGACTATGCTGTAGCCGTTTCCAGCGGCACCGCGGCGCTGGACCTTATACTCCGGGCGTACGGAGTCGGCCCTGGGGATGAGGTGATAACCACACCGTTCAGCTTCGTGGCCACCGCTAACGCGATCCTGCACCAGGGCGCCCGGCCGGTCTTCGCCGACATAGACCCGGCTACCTACAACCTGGACCCCGAGAGGGTTGTGGAGCTGGTCACATCGAGGACCAGGGCGATTATAGCAGTCCACCTCTACGGCCACCCGGCGGACATGAGGCCTCTCCGAGAGATAGCCGAGGACCACCACCTGGTGCTCATAGAGGACGCCGCGCAGGCCCACGGGGCCCTCTACGCTGGCAGGAGGACCGGCTCCCTCGGCGACGCGGCTGCATTCAGCTTCTATGCCACCAAGAACATGACGACCGGCGAGGGCGGCATGGTGACAACTAATGACAGGAGGGTGGCGGAGAAGGTTAGGATGCACCGCGACCACGGCCAGGCGGCCAAGTACCTCCACGTGGAGCTGGGCTACAACCTCCGGATGACGAGCATAGCGGCCGCTATAGGCAGGGTCCAGCTCCGCAAGCTCGAGTGGATGAACGAGAGGAGGAGGGAGAACGCCAGGACAATGACAGGCATACTCAGCCGCGTGGAGGGGGTGGAGCCCCCGGTAGAGATGCCCTGGGCCCGCCACGTCTACCACCAGTACGTGGTACGCGTCACCCCCGAGGCCCCCCTCGGCAGGGACGAGCTAGCAGAGGAGCTGAGGAGGAGGGGGATAGGAACGGCGGTGCACTATCCCAGGGCGATACCCGACCAGCCCCTCTACAGGAGGCTGGGCATAGACTGCCCCAGGGGCTGCCCGGAGGCCCGGAGGGCGGCCAGGGAGGTGCTAAGCCTCCCCGTCCACCCAGGGGTCACGGTCGACCAGGCCCGCTGGATAGCGGAGACCGTGGAGGAGGTGCTCCGGGAGGCCGGGGAGCGGCGTCCCCGGAGGTGGGCAGGGGGTTGAGCGGCGAGTACCCCAGGCTCCTAGCTAGGCGGGCGGAGGCGATGCTCCGGAACGCCGAGAGGCTACAGGCCGAGGGGGAGCACGACCTGGCCGTGCTGAACGCCGAGTACGCGGCCCAGCTCTACCTCAAGGCCCTTCTCTACAGGCTCACCGGGGAGGAGTGGAGGGGGCACAGCATCCGGAGCCTACTGGGCGCCCTAGCCCTCGTCCTCCGCGGGAGCGGGTTCGACGAGCTGGCGGGCATGGTGGAGGACTTCGTGCGTTCCAGCCGGAGGATCCTAGCCGAGCTGGAGGAGGCCCGCGTGCGTGCAGTCTACGGTCCCTTCGAGTACTCCCGCAGCCAGGCTGAAGCCATACTAGAGGCTGCGAGGAAGGTGGTGGGGCTGGCCCGTCGTGTCGAGGAGAGAGTCTTCCAGGAGCCGCGGGGCTAGGCCGGCCCCGCTGAGGCTGCTGGCGGGCTGGAGAAGCTACATCGAGGCGGTCCGCAGGGCCGTGGAGAAGACCGTGCCCGGGGCACGCCTCTACCTGGCTGGGGGCGCCGCGGAGGGCAGGCTCACTGTGGCCAGCGACATAGACGTGCTAGTGGTCCTCCCCCGGAGGCCCTCCTACACGGAGGCAGTGGAGCTCCGGGCGAGGATACTAGAGGAGGCGGAGAGGCAGGGGCTACCCCTCTACGCCCCCGTGGAGCTTCACATCATAGGGTCAGAGGACCTTGAGGGCTACCGGAGGAGGGGTAGAGTAGTCCCGCTCGACGGGGGCTAGGAGGCCCTGGGCATCGGGGGTGCAGGGGGCCAGGCCCCCGGGGGGAGAGGAAAACAGTAGCGTGGCCCGGCTCCTGGGCGCCCTCTCTAGCCTCTCTCCTCCCTCTGCTTGAGCTCCTCCTCCGTCTTCCTCCTCTTCACCGCGCGGTCGAAGACTACCCAGTTGCGGTACCACTCCTCGTTCTCCTCGCGGAGCATGCCCAGGATCCAGCGTGTGAGCTCCTTGGCTGCTACCTCCTTCCGGTCCTCGGCTATCAGCCTGGCTAGGACCTTGGTTGCTATCCTCCGGGCCGCCTCGAGGGTCGCGCCCGCCTTGAGGCAGGAGACAACCACCTTCTCGTATATGAAGGGCTCCCTGCTCCCGTCCCTCTTGACAACGGTCACCTCTGGGACCCATAGGCACATGGTCCGCCGCCCTCCGCCCAGTATCCGCATGATAGAGCATAGTAATACTTTTTGGCCGTGGCTAGCCCCCGGCCTCCCAGCGCCTCCTCTTCTCCTCGTACTCCTCCCTCGACGCCACTGGCCTCGCCGGAACCCCCGCCACAACGGTCTCCGGCGGCACGTCCCTGGTGACCACGCTCCCGGCGGCGACCACCGCCCGGCGGCCCACCCGGACCCCGGGGAGGATTGTCGCGTTGGCGCCGATCACCGCCTCGTCCTCAACCACCGCGCCGGCGAGCCTCCTCGAGGGAGGGTACCGGTCGTTGGTGAACACGGCTCTGGGGCCGATGAACACCCTGTCCCCTATAACCGTGCCCGGGGGGATGTAGACCCCTGTCTCTATCCTCACCCCCCGGCCTATCCTGGCCCTCCCATCCACAACCACCCCGGTCCCTATGACCGTCCCCTCGCCCACGATGGTGTCCTCCCTCACCACCACGTTGTGGCCCGTCTCCACCCCGTCGCCGAGCACGGCCCGCTCATACACCACGCTGCCCCGGCGGATGACGCAGCCCCTCCCAATCCTGGCCCCGCTGCTGGCTGCGTCGAGCTCGCCCCACCCTACCGAGCCGCTCCTGCCGAGGAGGCCCCGGAGCCCCCGCCGGACGGGGTACCCGATCACCACGCCGCCGTCGACCAGGCTCCCCTCGCCAACAGTGCTCGGGCCTAGCACCACCGCGCCGGGCCCAAGCCTCCCGAGCACCCGGGCCCTAGGCGAGACATAGCCCTCCAAACGGCGCCCCAGCCGCCTCGGCGATGCCCAGAGGATTATTACGATGAGGAGACGGCCAGCCCTCCGGGCTAGGAGGGCCTCGGGTGACTCTGTGCTCGGTAGGGAGGAGGGAGGATCCTTAGAGCCCTCGAGGGGCAGGGAGCCCCGCTACGCCCTAATGGGGCTGCTAGGCTACAAGGAGATCCTGGACAAGATAACGAGGCTCGAGAAGAGGCTTGCAGAGCTATACGAGATGCGGCAGAAGCTTGAGGAGAGGCTTGCGAGGCTGGAGGAGCGCTTCCTGGAGCTCGGGGAGAGGCAGGAGGGGCTCGAGAGGGAGATGGCCGAGACGCGCAGCGTGCCGGCAGCCATAGCGCATAGGCCCGGCGTGATAAGCGAGGAGTCATTCGGGGAGGCGATGAGGCATGTCATGGAGGGGCTCCCGGCGCGGCGAGAGTGTCCAGGTGGAGGCCTCGACAGCGAGGGCCTAGTCTACGGCCGCCTGGCGGTGGTTGAGGCTGAAGTGGTGGTCAGGGATGGGGCACATACTGGTGGAGGTCAAGCCCTGGGTGAGTGGGAGCGACGTAGCGGAGATCTACTGGTGACGCTGGGCGGGCCTGGTGGATCCGGAGGCCAGGGAGCCCGCCGGAAGGCTGGGCGTGGAGATCAAGCCTGCAGCCGGGAGCGGTGGGAGCCCCTGCATTATAACCACGGTGGACGACAGGCCCCGTCTACGGCCCCAGGCACTGCCTGGCGGGCACGCGGGGAGGATCGGGGGAAGATGGTTGGTGCGGCGGCCGGGATTTGAACCCGGGATCACCGGCTTGGGGGGCCGGCGTCCTAGTCCAGGCTAGACGACCGCCGCTCCCGTCTAGGCCCGCATGGGCCTGTGCCCGGCCGCTCCGTTAGGATGGCCCCATACCCTGGTCCCGGGGTTTATAGGGTTTCCCGGCTCTCTCGGGGCCCCGGGAGGGGCGTGGCTCGGGCCTTGAGCGTTGAGAGGGTTCGTGCCTTCATAGCGGTTGATATCGAGGAGCCGGGGGTTGTCGCCAGGCTTGTCCAGATACGAGACGCCTTCGTCGCCACCGGGGCCCCTATGAAGCCCGTCGAGGACCAGAATATGCATATAACCCTCAGGTTCCTCGGCAATATACCGTTGAGCATGGCCGATGAGATTGAGAAGGTGATAGCGGAGGCTGCGCCCAGGCGGGTGGTGATCCGGCTCCGGGGCGTCGGGGCCTTCCCCAGCGTCGCCAGGCCCCGGGTGATATGGGTGGGCGTCTCCGAGGGTGCCGAGGAGCTGGAGAGGCTCTACCGCGAGATAGAGCGGGGCCTTCGGAGGCTTGGCTTCAGGCCGGAGAGGGAGGAGTTCGTCCCGCACGTTACCCTCGCGAGGCTGAAGGGCTCCAGGAACCTGGACAGGGTGGTTAAGCTTCTCCAGGAGATGGCTGACGTCGAGGCGGGGGAGGTGGTGCTGGAGAGCGTGAGGCTGAAGCAGAGCATCCTCACCCCCCGCGGCCCCGTGTACAGGACGCTCCGGGAGGTGAGGGCCCGGGGCTAGTCCCTCTTTGCCCGCCGGTAGCGCCGCCAGATGGTTCTCCCCGCCTCGTCCTCGAGCGCCACGACGCGGTGGAGCGGTATAACGGTGCCGTCATCAAGCACTATGTGGCTGCTCGTGACCCTGGCTACCCGCTCCCGCGGTATCCTCCTCAGCCCGGTCGCCGTCCCCCTCTCGGCCACCACTATGAAGCCCCTGGCCCGGGTGTGGAAGAACCTGGCCACAGCCTCCTCCAGCTCGCCCCTGCGCCTAGGCATTACCCCTGCTCCTCCTCGGCGTGTACACCCCGCAGACCGTTGTGAAGGCTCTGCCAGCGCTGTGTAGGAGTATCCTCGCCTTCCCAAGCTCCCAGCCGTAGCGCTGGTTGTAGAGCCCCGGGTCGGTGTAGGCGGCCTCGACGTCGGCGACCACGAGGTGCACGTCCTCCGCCAGGTCGCTGAGCACTCGGTGCACCCTGGCCTCCACCACCCCTATGGGCCTCGGCTTGGCCAGCCGGGGCGCCCCCGTCACAGTGTCGCGGACGACCTCGGCGCCCAGGAGCCTCAGCTTGTCGACCCTCCTCCCGCTGGTTGTGCCCGCCGTGTAGACGAAGTACACCTCGCCCACGGTGACCACGTTGACCGTGAAGAGCCTGGACTCGAGTATTAGCTCGGTAGTATAGGCCTCCTTGTCGAGCGCCGCCACTATCCTCGGGGGCTCCTCGCTGAAGGGCGAGACCCAGGATGCGGGCATCAGGTTAACCCTGCCACGGGCCTCGGCCACGAGGACGTAGACGGGGCGGGGCGAGAGGACCCGGTACCACTTCTCGCCGGCATCCACGTAGCCGCTCGGCAGGCCGGGCAACGCGCAGCCCCCTCCAGGGGTTCTGTCCCCCCGGGGCCTCTGGAGGCCCCCCGGGGGCCCCCGAGCTGCCGGGAGGGACGCACGCTATAATACGGGGCTGAGCCCCGAAAGAGGTTCTGGGGTCTACTCGGCCGAGGACGGGCAGGTAGGAGGTGCAAACAGGCATGAGCGCTAGGATGCCCCTCAAGAGGGTCGGGGACTACGAGTGGATGATACCTAAGGGCGCCAAGCCCTGCATGAGGGTTCCCGCGCTCATCTTCGCCGACGAGTTCCTCCTGGAGAAGATGAAGGGCGACCTGACCCTGGTCCAGGCCGCTAACGTGGCCTGCCTCCACGGGATACAGAAGTACAGCATCGTGATGCCCGACGGCCACCAGGGCTACGGGTTCCCGATAGGCGGCGTCGCGGCTATGTCGATAGACGAGGACGGCGTGATAAGCCCCGGCGGCGTCGGCTACGACATAAACTGCGGCGTGCGCGTAATAAGGACAGACCTCGACATCAAGGAGGTCAAGCCCAAGCTGCGCGAGCTGATAGACGAGCTGTTCCGCAATGTGCCCAGCGGGCTCGGCAGCACCGGCAAGATCAAGGTGAGCGTGCAGGAGCTGAACAAGGTGCTGGACGAGGGCGTCCAGTGGGCGGTCAAGAGGGGCTACGCCTGGGCAGAGGACCCGGAGCACATAGAGGAGAGGGGGAGCTGGGGCCTGGCGGACTCCAGCAAGGTGAGCGAGCGCGCTAAGAGACGTGGCGCCGAGCAGCTGGGTACCCTCGGCAGCGGCAACCACTTCCTAGAGGTACAGGTGGTGGACAGGATATACGACCCGGAGAAGGCCAAGGCCATGGGTATAACGCATGAGGGCCAGGTAGTGGTCATGATACACACCGGCAGCAGGGGCCTGGGCCACCAGGTGGCCAGCGACTACCTCATGATAATGGAGCGGGCTATGAGGAAGTATGGCATAAGGCCGCCGGACCGCGAGCTGGCCAGCGTACCCTACAGCAGCCGCGAGGCCCAGGACTACATACGCGCTATGGCCGCCGCCGCCAACTTCGCGTGGACCAACCGGCAGCTCATCACCTACTGGACCCGCGAGAGCTTCCGCAACGTGTTCCACCGCGACCCCGACCAGCTCGGCATGAGGATAGTCTACGACGTCGCGCATAACATAGCCAAGTTCGAGGAGTACGAGGTGGACGGGAAGAGGATGAAGATGATAATCCACCGCAAGGGCGCCACCAGGGCGTTCCCACCCGGCCACCCCGAGATACCTAAGGACTACCAGAGCGTGGGCCAGCCCGTCCTAATACCCGGCAGCATGGGCACCGCCAGCTACATCCTAGCCGGCGTGCCCACGGGCGTCAAGGCCTGGTACACAGCACCCCACGGCGCCGGCCGCTGGATGAGCCGCGCAGCCGCGAAGAGGACGAAGAGCTACCACCAGGTCGTCCAGGAGCTGGAGCAGAGGGGCATACTTATACGCGCCAGCAACCGCGCCACCGTTGTTGAGGAGATGCCCGAGGCCTACAAGGACGTGGACCGCGTGGCCTTCGTGGCCGAGAAGGTAGGCATAGCCAAGATAGTGGCCAGGCTACGCCCCATAGCCGTGACTAAGGGCTAGGCCCTGCCCCCTCTTCCACAGTTTTCCGCGGCCAGGCCCTCCGGAGTCCCTCTCCTCAGGGGCCAGCCCGGGTAACCATCTAAGACCCTCAGTGCTGTTGTCTCCTCGGCACCCCTGGGGAGAGTATGGCGGCGGGCGAAGGCCCCTACGAGGATATCGAGAAGGAACTGCGGAAGGTGCTCGCCGAGCTCCCGTGCCCCGGCTTCGCCCACGCGCCCCACACCGCCGACGTGCTGATAGTGGCGCGGGGCCGGAGCCTCGAGGAGGCCTTCGAGCAGGCGGCGCTGGGCGTCTACGAGGTGGTGACGGACACCAGCAAGGTCGAGCCCCGGGTGGAGAGACGGGTGGAGACGAGCGGCATGGACCTATACCAGCTGCTCTACCGGTGGATAGAGGACCTGCTCTTCTACACCGACAGCGAGGGCCTGGTGTTCTCCAGGTTCAAGGTTGAGGAGATAAAGCGTGTCGGCGAGGGAGATGAGGCGGAGTACCAGCTGAGGGCCCGTGCCTGGGGGGAGAAGTTCAACCCCGATAAGCACCTCCACAGAACCATAGTGAAGGCCATGACCTACGCCATGATGGAGATAGTTAAGGAGAACGGCTGCTGGAGGGTCCAGTTCGTCATAGACATCTAGCCCCTAGCCCGTACCCGCAGCCCCGCGGGGCAGAGCAACCCTCTTAACCCCCGGCCCCATGGGCCGGGGCGAGGGTGGGCCTAGAGTGGGTTTATTCTCGAGCCTCCTCCGCGGCCTGGTGGTCCGCCGCCCCGGCTCCAGCGGGGCCGGGGGTGCCGCCGGCGGGGCGCCCGGCGTGCTAGCCGAGAGGATTAGGGCCGCCGAGGAGGCGCTCCAGAGCGTGATGATACCAGGCTACGACGTCGACATAGTGTCTGGAGGCCTTGTCGAGAGGATACGCGTCAGCTACGACGGCTACAGCGTAATGGTCGTGCTGGGCTACAAGAAGAGCGACCCGGGCTGCAGCACTTGCCGGTTCATAAGCAGCGTCGCCTGGGCGAAGATAGTGGAGGCTGCGAGGGAGGCCCTCCGGGCTCAGGGGCTCCAGAGGATACTCCTGGTGGACGCTGACACAGGCGCGGTGCTGGGGGACTACCGGGAGGGCGGGGGCTAGCCCCCGCCGGCCCCGGCTCCTCCCGGCTTCTCTCCCGCGAGGTGGCGGTCCAGCCAGTCTAGTATCAGCTGCAGTCTCTTCACCCTATGCCTAGGCTTTCCGCTGCGGGATAGGTCGTGGTTCTCGCCGGGGAATATGGCGAGCTTCGTCTCCACGCCGTGGACCTTCAGCGCGGTGTAGAGCTGGAGGGCCTGGTCGAGCCAGCAGCGGTAGTCCTCGCTCGAGTGGATTATCAGCGTCGGGGTCCTGGCCCTGTCAGCGTATCTGAGGGGGCTCTTCTCCCAGCAGGTCTCCGGGCTCCTCCAGGGGGTGCAGCAGAGCTGGTCCTCTACGAAGAACCAGCCTATGTCGGTGGTGCCATACATGCTTATCCAGTTTGATATGCTCCTCATGGTCACCGCCGCCTTGAAGAAGTCTGTGTGGCCTATTATCCAGTTGGTCATAAAGCCCCCGTAGCTCCCTCCCATCACCGCCGCCTTGTCCCTGGGGAGTCCCAGCCTCTCCACAGCGTACCTGGCGGCCTCCATGAGGTCCATGTAGTCCCGCTCGCCGTAGCCGCAGCGTATGTCGGCGAACTCCTCGCTGTAGCCGTCGCTCCCGCGGGGGTTGATGTAGACGACGGTGTAGCCGTTTGAGGCAAGCACATGGAACTCGTGCATGAAGCCGTAGCCCCACATGGTTTTCGGGCCGCCGTGGATGTAGAGCACCCAGCCCCTCGCCTCCACGCCCTCGGGGGGCCGGAGCACCCAGCCCTCCACCACCGCGCCGTCGCTGGCGCGGAAGCTGAAGCCCGTAGGCCTCGCGAGCCGGTAGCGCCTCCTCCAGGCCTCGGCGTAGCGTGTAAGCCTCCGCGGCCCGCCGCCCTGCAGCACGTAGAGCTCCTTGGGCTCCACCGGCGTCATAAGGGTGTAGGCTATGACCGAGCCGTCTCCGGCGGCGTGGAACTCGTCGACCACTGCCTCCCCGGGGTCGAGCACGGGCTCCGGCCTCATCCCGGGCTGGACGCGGTAGAGGAGCACCCTGCCCGCGTCGCTCACCTGGAAGAGTATCCCGCGGCTGGTCCACTGGAGGTGCTTTAAGCAGCTCTGGAACCTGACATCGCTGTTAACCGTGTTGGCGGCGTTGCGGTCGAGGCTGCAGGTGAGGCACTCCATCCTCCCCGTCTCGGGGTCGAGGAGCCAGACCTTCTGGTGGCTCGCGAACCCCCTCTCACCCCGGTGGCCCAGATAGGCCAGCATCCTCCCGTCGGGGCTCCAGGCGAGCTCGCCGTAGCCCATGAGGCCGCTCGCTATCCTCCTAGCATCCCCCTTCTCCACGTCGTATATGTAGACGTCCAGGAGGTATGGCTTGAGCATGTCCGTTGCAACGCTGATCGCTATCCTCCTCCCGTCCGGGCTCCAGGCCACGTCGGAGACCTGCAGCCAGTCCAGCCCCAGCTCCATCCTCTCCATAGCCCCGGAGTCCGCGTCGAGTATGAATGGCTCCACACGCGTCCTGTACACGAAGCCCTTCCCGTTGAACCAGACGGGGAGCGTCTCGACCTCCTTCACGTCCTCGTCCGGCCTCCCCACCGGGATGGCGGCAGCGGCTAGGTCGCCGCTGGGGCTCCAGGAGAGGGAGACCAGCCCATCCACCCTGGCGAGGAGCCTGCTGGCGCCCGGGGCCTCGATGCTGGCAGTCCTCAGCTCTAGGCCTGGGAGCCTCTGCTTCTGGCCCCTCCTGGCCTCAGCCCTCCTTGTGAAGACGTAGCGGCTGCCGGCCGGCGCGGGCACCGGGCAGGAGTCGCGGGGCCCGCTCTGGAGCACCAGCCTCTCGCCGTCGCTCAGCTTCACAGCCTCTATGCTGGACTCGTAGCTGTCCGTCTCCAGGCTGACCCTGGCAACGGTGTAGAGGACGTAGCCTCCGCTGCCCGCCACCGCGGGATTGGAGACCAGCACCAGCCCGTCGAGGCTCTCCGGGGTAAGCCTCTTAGCACCAGCCTGCGGGGCCAGCGCCCGCTCACCGGGCCTCTCTGGGCAGGCTGTGCGGTGAAAACGGGCTTGCCGCTCCGTGTGGTGGACCTAACAAGGCCCCTGGGGCCCGGCACCCCGGTCTACCCGGGCGACCCTCCGGTGATGGTGGAGACCGTGGCTGTGATACCCAGGGACGGCTTCTACAACCGTAGGGTCTGCCTGGGCGAGCACAGCGGGACCCACGTGGACGCCCCGGCCCACATGGTGGAGGGCGGCGCCCCGGTGGACAGCGTTGAGGCCTCCAGGCTCATAGCCCCGGCGCTGGCGATGGACCTCTCCAACGCCTGCGGGGCCGTCTCGAGCCGCGAGATTATAGCGGGGCTCCGGCTCCGCCGCCTGCCCCTGCCCCGGCGCGGCTGGTACCTGCTCCTCCGCATAGGCCGCGGCTGCAGGAGCGTGTCAGTGGAGGCCGCCGAGTGGATGGCCCGCCTAGGCCTCGGGGGCCTGGGGGTTGACGCGCCGAGCCCCGACGGGCCGCCTTACCCGGTGCACCGGGTCCTCCTCTCCAGCGGGGCCGTGATAGTCGAGAACCTCGAGATACCCCGCTGGCTCGACGGCGAGAAGGTGACGCTGATAGTGGCCCCTCTCCGCCTCAGCGGGGGAAGCGGCGCCCCGGCTAGGGTCTACGCGCTGCTCGACGGCGGCAGGGCTGGCGAGTGGGTGCAGGAGCCGGTATAACCCTGGCATCCCGGGTCCCCAGGGCCTGGCGGTGGGGTAGCAGCCGTGAAGCGCCAGGCCGTTGGGAGGCTGGAGGCGGGCAGGGAGCCCGGGGTAAGAGTGTCCCCCCTCCTCCGCTACAGTATCCTCCCAGCGGCGATGGCTGGCCTCACCCACCTCCTCTCCTCCATGGCGGGCCTCCTCGAGGGCGACACCGAGTACTCTGCCGTGCTCGGCCTGTGGGCGGTGCTCTACCTTGCCGTGGCCGCGGCCTGGCTGCTGGCCCTCAAGCCCTCCCGCAGCCTCTCCAAGGAGGAGGCCCTGGTGCTCGTCGGCTACAGCTGGGTCGTAACCCCCCTTCTATCAGCTATACCCGTCGCCTACGCGCTGGGCGTCCCCCTGGTGGACGCGTGGTTCGAGTCGATAAGCGGCTACACCACCACCGGGCTCACAATCTTCACCGGGGGAGTGGACAAGGACTTCGGCGTCTACGTGCCCTCCATGGAGCAGCTGCCCCCGAGCATCCTCTGGTGGCGGGCTGTGACGCAGTGGCTCGGCGGCTTCGGCATAGTGGTCATGTTCCTCGTGTTCGCCAGGCTCGGCGGGCTCCCGCCCCACCTGGTCGGGTTTGCGGAGGGCCGC
Organism: Pyrodictium brockii; assembly: GCF_055379715.1. Lineage (NCBI taxonomy): Archaea > Thermoproteati > Thermoproteota > Thermoprotei > Desulfurococcales > Pyrodictiaceae > Pyrodictium > Pyrodictium brockii. The sequence continues at coordinate 234,675 of NZ_AP042401.1, read as the reverse complement.
TTCGAGCGCCTCGAGCCCAGTATAGCCAGGAGCATAAGAGCCCTCATGGGCCTCTACGCGTTCCTAACGCTCCTCGGCGCGATACTACTCCACCTCGCCGGCATGCGCCCCGCGGACGCCCTCTACCACTCGATGACAGGCATCGCGACCGGCGGCTTCAGCCCCTACAGCGACAGCATAGCCCACTACCACTCTGTGGCCGTGGAGCTGGCCACGATGGTGGTGATGCTCCTGGGCGCCGCTAACTTCGCCGACCTCTACGCGATCATCAGGGGGGTGCCCAGGAGGCTCAGCGAGGAAACCGCATCCCTCATAGTGATAGCCTTCGCCTCAACCCTGCTGGGGGCGCTGATACTCGGGCGGCTGGGATGGCACCCCTACGCCCCGCTCCGCGAGGCAGCCTTCGACGTGGCCTCCGCGGTCTCAACCACGGGCTTCGGGATAAGCGATCTATCCAAGGCCCCGATCGCCTGGAAAGCCTTCCTCACAGTACTGATGCTGGTGGGCGGCGCGGCGTTCTCCACGGCGGGCGGGATAAAGCAGTACAGGCTGCTAGTGCTCTTCAAGAACATAGCCTGGACGGTGAGGGAGACCGTCCATGGGGCGGACAGGATAACAGTGCGCAGGGTTGGAGGCAGTATAATAACCGACGACGAGCTCCGGAGTATAGTTAGCGTGGCCACGCTCTTCGCCGCGGCCCATGCGGCGGGCACGCTTGCCCTGTTGGTCATACTCCCCCGCTGCAGCCTAGCGGACGCGGCCTTCGAGGCCGCCAGCGCGCTCGCCACAACAGGGCTAAGCGTTGGAGTGACCTCGGCCTCCACGCCCTGGCTCGCCAAGGCAGTGCTCATGGCGCTCATGACGCTGGGCAGGCTCGAGGTGGTGGGCTTCCTCTACATGGTGGAGGCGGCGAGAACCATGGCTGGCGGGGCCCGGCGCCGCGGGAGGCGCGCGGGGCTACGGCCGGAGGGAAGGGGCCCCTCTAGGACGGCTAGGCGGTGGCCTCGGCCTCCTGCCTGGAGACAGCGCCCGCCGCCGGGGTGGAGACGGCTGCCAGCAGGGGCCTCTCAGCCCCCGAGCGAAGTGCCTCGAGGAGCCTCCTCGCGTACACGGTGGCGGTGTAGGCCTTATAGCTACCCTTGGCGAACACGGGCTCCACGACCCCGAGGGCCTCCAGGCACTGGAAGGCCGCTAGCACCAGGTAGCGGGGCAGCCCGGTCCTAACCACCACGTCCCCCGGCGAGACCACGTCCCTGGACACGATGGCCTCGAGTATAGCGGCCAGCCTCTCACGGCTAGCATCCACGGCCACGACCCCGGGCTCGTATGCTTCACCCGAGCCCGAGGAGCCTAGAAGCCCCTGGCCTAGTAACACCCGCCGGCCCCAGGCGCTCACCCGTAGAGGACACGGTCGATCCCCCTGGCCTCGAGCCGCGCCACCCCGCCCGAGGGGTAGAGGACGGCCACCAGTCCCTCCCGGCAGCTCCAGCCCGGCCCCTCGGCGCCGGCCACGGCGGCCACGGCGGCGCCGCTCCGGTAGAGGCTGCAGAGCCTCCGCCCCCCGCCCGCCGCCACCACCGCTGCCGGCGCCACCCTCTGGCCTCTGCTCACCAGCGAGACAATCATCCCGGCCCCGCCGCCGGCCCTCTCAGCGATCTTAGCCGCCAGCCTCTCCGCGCCCGCTCCGTCGCGGGCCAGGCGGGCAGCGTAGGCGTAGAGCACCGCCTCCGGGACGCTCCTAGCCGGGGCCGGGGGAGACCCCGTGACCACCGCTGCCGGCCGAGCCTCCGGAGGCTGCAGGCCAGCGTCCTAGCGTAGAAGCCAGCCTTCGTGAACCCCGCCATCAGCGTGTGGACTCCCCCGCAGAGGGCGTAGACCCCAAGGGAGCCCCCGGCCAGCCAGGAGGCGGCGTCGAGAGCCTCGCGGACCCCGGCCCCCTCGTACACCCTCAGCCTCCACTCGCGGGGGCCGCCGCGCTCGCGGTAGGCCATCACGAGGAACCCGCCCCCTCTAAGCCCCCGGAGGGCCTCCAGGAGAACGTCAACCCTGCCACGCGGAACCACGGCTGCAAGCAGCAAGAGGGGATCCAGCCTCCCGCGCCCCTTCCCGGGCCGGCACCCCTCCTGGCCCGGAGTAAAAGCGCGTGAGGGCCGCGCGCCGGCGCAGGGGCATGGCTGGGTGCCCCGGCGGCGCCGGCAGCAGATACTACATATCATACCTTACACAGTTAACTATTAAGTCAACTTATTAAGAAATTTATGCTCTTGGATTCCCACGATAAATCAGGCAGGAAAGGGCGTCCATCGTGGAGGCCCCCTCCCCGAGCGGTGAGCGCTCCCGCGTAACCTAGTGATGCCCTGGAAACCAGTAATGGAAGACACGGTTTCAATGGCGGGGGACATTGCTGGGCCGCACTGCGCAGTCAACTGGTAGCCAGGGGTTCTCGCCGGAGAGCCCGTGAGAGTTGAGAGTTTTCGGAGAGCTCGCGTGGGAGCACGGCATCGACCTAGGGAGCCCTGGGGCTCGAGGGTCGCTTCGAATATCCGTCCAGCGCCTGGCCACGGGCTCTAGTACTCCTTCCAGTATCGAGTTGATAAGCTGCAGCGAGAGGATGTACATGGTTGGGGGCAACTGCCCCTACACCCCCATAGCGCGTAGACACCCATCCTGGAGGGGGTGATACTCTGCGTGCCAGCAGTGTGGCGGAGGCTGTGGGGGTACAAGGTGTACCGGCTAATAGAGCCATCGTATTCCATGAGGGAGCTGCTCTATGACGCCTTATAAGCCGGACATTGCAGTGTACTTCGGCGAGGCCATTAAGCTGCCCCGCCGCCCAGCGGCTGGGAGGACACGGCCCGAGAGGAGCTAGGAGGGGCCGGAGCCCCTCCGCCCCTCGGAGCCGTCGCCTCCCGTGCCCCCCGTCGCCCCGCCGCGGCGCCTAGAGGCCGCCGCACCCGCCGTGGCCAGCAAAGCCAGCCCGGGGGCCGGGCTGTGGAGCAGTGGTGTAGCCAGCAGCAGCAGGCCGGCGGCCAGGTAGAGGCCGCCGACGACCCGCCGGGAGCCGAGCACCCCGTAGCCGTGGACAAGGAGCCCCGCCGAGCCCAACAGCCAGGCGGCTACGAGCAGCATGGCGGCGGGGCCCAGGGGCTGGTCCGAGCCCGTGACGGCGCTTGCTAGCACGAGCAGCCCGGCGGCCGCCCCCAGGAACCCGGCCAGCCCGGCGGCGAAGGCGCCGAGGCCGGGCAGCTCACCCCTCCCAGCTAAGGAGGTGAACCCCAGCCCCGCCATCAGCGCTCTAGCGATGCCGGCGGCGAGCCCAGCCGCCCGGCTCGAGCCGCTCAGGCCCAGCATGAACCCGGCGGCCGCCATCAGGGCGGCCCCGAGGCTGAGTGCCGTCCCGCTCCACGCGCCCTTCTCCACCGTTTCTCCCTAGATGTTCATCCCAATTTTATATGGGTTTATGTTCGCATCTAGGGAGTTCCACCTCGCCCATAACTCTTTCCTTAGAGTTATGGGGTCATGGGTGGCTGTCGAGCCCAACGGCACGGGGCTCCCATCCAAGATCTTATGCCCTGAGGGGCTTGGAGCACTGCCCCCATCACCCCCCAGGGTTTTCATGTATAACATTTAAACATCAACCAATATAAACTTTCCAACAACAATCAAAAACTATACTGCCCCCGAGGCACCGGGTGGCAGGCTTAGGACAGCGCCCTAGTGAGAATAGTCTTAGCCCGTAAACCAGCGGGCCCTAGGGCCTAGCGGCTCCTAATCCTCTCGAGCAGGGCGTAGAAGAAGCCTATGGTCCCGTGCCGGTGGGGCCACGCCCTCATGGTGCCTGGCAGCAGCGGGGAGGGGTCGTAGGGCCCCTGGAGCGGCACGAGCCTGAACTCCTGGTGCCTCTCGAGGAACCATCTTATGTTCTCCTCGTTCTCCTCGGGTAGGAGGCTGCAGGTGGTGTAGAGGAGCCGGCCGCCCGGCTTCACCAGCCTGGCCGCTGCCTCCAGCATCTCCCTCTGAAGCTTCACTATCTCCCCTAGCCCTTCCTCCCGGATCCTCCACCGGAGCTCCGGGTTCTTAGCAATGGTGCCGGTGCTTGTACAGGGCGCGTCTAGGAGGACCCGGTCGGCTACCTCCCCGCCCAGCACCCGGGGCGCCTTGCGGGCATCCATCCTGAATATCTTCACTATCGTTATGCCCATGCGGCGCAGGATCATCCTCATGCGCTCAATTCTCTTCTCGTCTATATCGAAAGCGTATATCCTGCCCCGGTTCCTCATAAGCTCGGCCATGTGGCTCGTCTTGCCCCCGGGTGCCGCGGCCAGGTCGACCACAGTCATCCCGGGCTTAGGGTCTAGGATGAGCGAGGCTGCCGCGCTAGCCTCCTCCTGGATCACTATCTTCCCCTCCCTGTAGAGCCTGCTGCGGTCGAAGTCGTAGGGCCCCTTGAACTTCACCACGACGGGTACGCGCTCGCTTACAATGGGGTCCTTGCCCTCCCTCCTAAGCTCCTCCACAACCTCCTCCACGGTGGCCTTCAGAGTGTTGACCCTGACGCTTATCAACGGCTTCTCGTTCAACGCCTTGAACAGCTCCTCGGCCTCCCCGGGGCCCAGCAGCTGCCTCATCCTCCTTATGAACCAGGCTGGGAGGAGGTAGAGCCACTCCAGCGCCTCCTCGACGCTGCGCGGCCGCGGCCGGTACTCGGCGAGGCGGTCGACAAGCCTCCAGTAGTACATGCCTACGTACGGGTGGGTCTTGGCGGAGAGGAAGTCCGCCACGCTCCACTTGAGCCTGTTCAGCGTAGCCTTATCGGGCTGGTGGAAGAGCACTATGTCGGCGGCGACGCGGAGCGCTGCACGGAGCCACGGGTCGAGGATGAGCGGCGACTCCACCCCGGTCAGCTCGGCGGCCACACGGTCCAAGAGCCCAATCCTCTTCATGGTATCATAGAATAGTGATGTGAGCAGCCTGTCCAGCCCGGTCCCGAGTATCCCGTGCCTCCGGAACACGATACGCTTGGCATGCTGGCTTGGCTTGAACTCCTCCGCCGCCTTAACCGTCTCGACTAGTATCCGGAGGCCCTTGGCCGGCACCGCCAGCTTCGGCTTCCCCCTCCTCTCGGCCTCCACAGCCTCCCATACACGCTTGGCAAGCCCCTCCAGCGCCCCGCCAGCGCTCTCCAAGGCCCTCACCCTCCACCACTACCCCCTGGCCCCCCGGCTCAGCGTACCCTCGGCGTCTGCCAGCTATTCTATCAAGCTAGCGCGGCCCCATGACGGCGCAGCATCCGAGCAAACACAGGTTAAAAAGAATGGGAACACATTTAAACTACAGTACCCGGTAATTGAGGGAAATACTTGGTGGGGGTCTTGGCGCATCTTCTAGAGAACGTTGAGGCCGTGGCCCGCGGCCTCTCAGTCATGTGCAACAGGATCCTGGTTGAGAGTCTCCCGGCGGAGGCGGAGAACCTGCTAGGAGAGCAGGGATTCCTTCTTGTAGCCAGGCTGCTCGAGCGCGGCGCTCGCGAGGGCTTCACAGCCTTCATGAAGGAGCTGGGCGTGAAGCCGGGCAGCATAGACGCCGACAGAATACTCGAGATATTCGTGAGGCCTGGGGGCCGGGAGCAGCGCCACCCCTACCAGGTGTTCACAAGCCTCAGCTGCAGCAGGGACCGCTGCATCCTGGAGGCCAGGGGCTGCCCCTACGCCGAGGAGGCTAGGAAGCATCCCAGCACAATGGCGGTGATCGTGGGCACTGTGGCCGGGGTGCTCGAGGCCCTCGGCTACCGTGTACGCTGGCTCGCGACGCCTTCAGCCCGGAGGCACGCCTGCTGGGAGAACCCTCCAGACCTCCTAGTCTACATGGAGCCCGTGGAGCCGCCGGCCTGCAGGCTCATAGTCGAGAAGAACCCCTGCAGCTAGCCCGTCTACAACATCGGATACTAGGATCCGACAGAATACTATAATTCATCCCATTACTCTCCCACCTTCCCCCAGGATCTAGACACCCAGTCATCCACCCTCCACTCTTCCCTCAACCTAGCCTTGATCCTGAGCACCGCGTTGGTGACTGGTGGGTGGCTGGGGAGGGAGCGTTGGGCCAGGTGGAGGAGCGGGCCGCCGGATGGCTGCCGAGCCCGGAGGACCGGCGCGTGAAGGACGCCGTAATACGCAGCCTCCTGGCAATGCTTGAAAGGCTTGTGCTAGAAGACCTCCCCGGAGTAATAGGTAACATGGTCGGCGAGAGGCAGGGCGTGGCACTAGTTGGGCGGATGCTGCAGAACAGCAGCAGGCACGGCTTCCAGGAGTTCGTGAAGAGCCTGGGCCTCGAGCCCACCGGGGTAAGGATCGAACACTGGCTCAGCGTGTTCCTCGAGCCGGAGGGCGGGAACCTCCTCCACCCCTTCCAGGTATTCAGGAGCGTCGAGTGCGATTGGGACCAGTGTATGCTGCTCCTCTCTGAGGGCGAGCGCGCGGAGAGGATGGCAGGCTCCCTGACGCTCAGGGCAGCCCTTCTCGCGGCGATCGCGGGCGCCCTGGAGGCCCTCGGCCGCCGTGCCCAGTGGCTGGCGGACCCCTCTATGAAGAAGTACCTCTGCTCCCGCGTAAAGCCGGAGGTCGTGGTCTACTTCCGGGAGGATCCCAGGGGCGGCCGGCACTACGTTGTAGTGGAGAAAATGAAGTGCGGCAGCGGCTAGGGGCAGGCCCCCGCTCTGCTGGAGGGGTATCGGGGCTCCAAGGGCCCCGGAGCAGGCTGCTTGGGCGGGCCGTCAGCCCTCTAGCGGCTCTATGGGCTTCTCCACCCTCTCCAGCATAGCATACACGGTGTCCGCATCCACGCGTATCCCCAGTCTCTCCGCCTCCTCCGCTATCACCCTGGATGCCTCGCGCAGCGCCGCCTCCACGTCGCCCCTCTCCACGGCCCTCCTGAAGCCAGGGTCCTCCTCCACCCGGTAGTAGATCGGGACGCGGTCCTTGGCCCGCGGGATGAGTGTTTTAAGCACCGGCTTGACCCTCCACATCGCCTCGTAGAGGGCTTGGAGCCGCGCGTCGCTCTCCAGGCAGTCCCTTATCCTGTCCCTGGCGTGCCGCGCCGCCACCCCGGTGCGGCCCTCAGTTGTGACCGCGACGCGGAGCCCTCCTCCGTAGAGGTCCAGGGTATAGGGCACCACGATCTCCGTCCTCGCCGCGTCGGTAGCGTCGTTCACCCAGCGCCTTAGGCTCCTGGCCAGCCTCCACACAGTCTCGTTCACGCGGGGGTTGTCGGTGGCCACCACGACTATGTCGGCCCACTCCACGTGGCCGCGAAGCCCCTCGGCATCGGATGCATCCATCCTAATAAGCTCCAGGCCCGGGTCGCTCCTGGCGCGGTCCTCGAGCTCGCCGCTAAACTGGAGCCCCACTACCCTCACTATGGCGCCCGCCCTGCGGAACCAGAGAGCCCTCCTGGTCCCGACGCCGCCGCCCCCGACGACTAGGACGCGGCGGCCGCTCATCTCGACCCATAGGGGGACGCGCAACCCGGCCCCTCAACCCCCTCCCCGGAGGGGGTTCTGCAAGCCCCCTAGAAACCTGGGGCAGGGCCGCGCCACGGGGCCTGCGTGCTGGGCAGCGATCTTGCCGCCGGTTCAACAAACTGTTTATCGGCGGGAGCCGGGCCCGAGCCCCCTTTCGGACCCGGGAGGGGATGTGGAGTGAAGCGAGGAGAGGGGTCCCGGCTTGGGGGCGCTGCGGGGCCTCGCGGACCCCACAGCATCCCCCAGCGCGGCCGGCTTAACTTCCGGGTTCGACATGAGTCCGGGTGTTGCCCGGCCGCTATGGCCGGGCCCCTGGGGGGCTTCGCGCGGGCGTGGCCGTATTCATTCTTACGGCTTGCCAGGGAGTTCAGACATATTTTTAATTGGATGCCGTTTCTAATTCTAACTAGGTAATACTCCGGGGATGGATGTGGGCGCCACAGGGGTGCTGGACGAGGAGGCCCGTAGGCTTGCCGAGAGGTTCTGCCGGGAGGAGATAACGGTCCACCATATCTACAGGTGGCTTGCCGAGAGGGACCTGGAGAGGAGGCAGCAGCTGCTGAGGCTGGCGGAGCAGGAGAGGAGACACTACATGTTCTGGAGCAGTATTCTGGGCCACGGGTGCAAGCCTTCTCGGGCCTCGCTGGGGTGGATCACTCTGGTCTACAGGATTCTCGGCCCCTCGTTCATGATTAGGCTGCTCGAGCGCGGCGAGAAGTCTACGATAGAGCATTACCGCCGTTTTGCGAACCGGTTGAGGGGCGAGGCTAGGGAGATTCTGGAGCAGATTATAAGGGAGGAAGAGGAGCATGAGAAGACCCTGTTGAGCGGCATAGAGGACCTGAGGGTGAAGTATATGGGCTATATAGCCCTGGGCCTCGCCGATGCTATTGTGGAGATCACCGGCGTGCACGCCGGCTTCCTGGGCGCGACCGCTAGCACGCTGATGGCGGGCATTGCGGGCCTCGTGGTAGGGTTCTCGGCGGCCCTCTCCATGGCGGGGGCGGCGTACCTGCAGGCGAAGCACGGCGGGGAGGAGAGGCCCTCGGCCAGCGCTCTCGTGACAGGGCTATCCTACATATTCTCGGTGGTGCTCCTGGCGCTCCCCTACTTCCTGACAGCCAGCATGGCCCTGGCGTTCGCGGCCTCGCTGGCGATGGCTATGCTGCTGAGCGGCGGCTTCACCTACTACAGCGCGGTGGTTGAGGATAAGCCGTTCCTCCGCGAGTTTGTCGAGAGCGCCGGCCTGCTGCTGGCAACCGCGCTAGGGAGCTACGCGTTCGGCGACGCGCTGGGCAGGCTCGCCGGCGTGCATGTTAGCGGCTAGAGGCGCTCAGCCCGAGGCTGGGGCATGGTTTTGGGCGGCCGGGAGCCTAGGCTCGATGAGAGGGAGCTGGGCAAGACCATCGAGATACTCTACAACGCGTTCCAGTCCCTTGAGGCCGTGGGGGGAAGCCTCTCCCCCTACGTGCCAACTCAGGAGTACATGGTGGAGCCTCTTCTCCGCATCCTGCACGCCATGGCTGTGGGGAGGCTCCGGGCCCGGGGCCTGGAGCGGCAGCCCATCTACTACGAGCCGGGCTGCGGCGCCGGCGGGGTGGCGTCCAAGGCGGCTGAGATGGGGTTCTACACGGTGTGCCTCGAGCTGGACGAGTACCTCGCGGCGGATGCTGCCAGGAGGCTCCGGGGCCTCCTGGCGGACACCGTGGTGGGCGACCTGTCGGTGTTTAGGCCCCGGAGGGTGGATGCCGTCTACGCCTACCTCCTCCCCAGGGCGGTGCAGAGGCTCCTCGACACGCTCCGGGGGCTCCACGCGCCCCTCCTAAGCCTCGACTACCCCGCGGAGGGGGACAGGGGCTCGCTCCACGCGGCCAGGCTGGAGGTGAGGTCCAGGAGCGTCTACGTATACGAGCTCTAGCACGGGCTCTAGCCCAGGCTCCCGCGGGCCGGCCTGTAGCGCTGCCGGAGTACGGAGAGTATCCTCTCCCGGTTCGGCTCCAGGTCAAGCCGCGTGAAGACCATGTCGCGGCCGTAGCCGATCACGCGGCCGCCCAGCTTGTCCACCATTATCCTCCTCATGGGTATGTTGCCTGGATCGAAGTAGGCCTCGAGGGCCTTGTAGCCGTTCTCCAGGAGGCAGAGTGCCACAAGCGCGGTCATCGTCGTGCCCAGGCCCCTGCCCTGGAGATCGTCCCTGACCACTATCCCCAGCTCAGCCACCCCGTGTATACCGGTGTCGTAGGCCTCGGCGCTCGCCGCCGCCTCGCCCCCCTGGAGCCCCAGTAGGATTAGGCGGGCGTTCTCCAGGATCTCCCTCACCACTGTGTCCCAGCACTTGATCGGGCGGAGGAAGCGGAGCAGCACAGTCTCGGGCCCCAGTCTGGTGAAGAGGCCTAGGAGGAGCCTGCGCGCCTCCCTGGGCTCGGGCTCGGTGATCTCGACGCTGCTCCCGTCCTTCAGCGCAGCCGCCCCGGGTAGGCTGCTGCACCCGGCGGGCCGTCGGCCTGACAAGGGGTCCTCTGCTCCTCCAACCCGGGGGTACTGGGATCGGCTGAATTAAGCCCAGCGTCCAGCCCCGGGCCTCAGCGCCCCCTCTGCACGGGGGCGTGGGCGTAGAGGCTGAGGCCGAGCGGCCTGCTCCTCGCAGCCACGGGTGCTAGTGCCGCCCCCAGCTCCTCGAGCCAGGAGGAGAGCCTCTCCCCTGAAACCACTAGGTCAGCGGCCACCGCCTCCCCCTCCCCGCCCCTGCAGAAGAGCCTCCCGTCGGCGCAGGGCTCGACGCCTAGGGCCTCGACCGGGTAGCTTGCGAGCGGCTGCGCCGGTGGGGGCGCGGCCGGGGGGATGAGGAGCAGGAGCCTGACCCACCTCTCCACCCGGCTGGTGGCCGGGGCCTCCACCACGTGCGCCTCCACGGGGAACACTAGGTCGCCGTGGACAGCCTCCAGCGAGGCCCTCCGGGCGCCCACCAGGCTCCAGAGCCTGGAGTCCAGCTGCCGTAGCCCGGGCGCGTCGTGGTAGTAGATCTCCGCCTCCACCCGGCCGCCGCGGCACCTCGAGAGGAGGAGCAGGTCGCCGGCTCTCGCCAGGCAGGCGCCCCTCAGCCCCACCCTCCCGGCGAACACCGCGCCGGCCATGAGCCCGTGGAGCCTGCCCCCGTAGGCGAGGTCGCCGGCCGCGGCGTAGGGCACCCACCGCCGGAGCCCAGCCCCTGCCCCCACGGCCTCGGGACCCTCCGGGAGGCGGCGCGGCCCTCCGCGAGGCTAAATCCATAGAGCCCGTCGGCGGAGCCCTTATCCCTGGTGATTCCGCGTCCCGAGGGGTGGAGGAGCCACGTGTTGCACCCGCCCCGCCGGCTGCTGGCGGCCGCGCTGCTAGCCCTCCTGGCGGCGAGCCTCCCCGTCGCCCTCCATAGGGCACTGGCCGGGGATGCGGGGAACCTGGCCCGGCAGCTACGCGAGATCCTCGAGCAGCTCCGCAGCTCAGCCACCAGCTACGGGGAGGCGGCCAAGATCTACCAGGGTGTCGCCGGCTGCGCCCAGCCCCCGGTCTCCCAGGCCGCGGCGGCCGCCGCGGAGGCCCTCCTGGAGGCCAACGCCACGGGCTCCCCGGGCCCCGGTCTGGAGCAGGCGCTGAGAGCCTACCTCGACGCGGTGGCTGAGAGCCCCGGTGCGGTCGAGCACTGCAGCTCCAGCATGGTGTACCGCAGCCTCCTCCTCGCCCTCTCCACCCCGACCTCTCTCGGCCTTATACCCCCGGGCAACGCCACTGGCTTGCCTGCCGAGGCCGCCTCCAGGCTCGCCAGCAGCGTGGTCTACGCCGCCACGGGAAGCAGGAGCCTGGCCGCGGAGGCGGCGCGGCTGGCCCGGGAGGACCCATACGCGGGCCTCCTCCTCGCGGGGCTCGCGGGCACCCCGGACCCGGGCTACTGGGCCACGGTGAACGCTAAGGCCGGCGCCAGGGGGCTCTGCCTCATCTACGCCCTCGCCTCCACCGACGCGGTGCCTAGCACCGCAGCCCGCAGCGCCCTCGCCGCAGCGGCGGGTAGAGGCTACGCCAGGGGCCCCGGCGCGGTGTTGGACCTCGCTGCCGGCGCGCTCCGCCGCGGCGACGTGTTCTGCTATGCTGCGCTCACGAGCCTCCTCGACGCCGCCTACAGGGGCTACGTCGAGAGGATCCTTCCCCTCTACCGGCTCCCCGCCCTCCCCGCCGGCTACACCCCGCCCCTGGCGCTCTCCAACGCCTCCAGGATAGGGGGCGTGGACGGTCTACGCCTACTGGCAGCCTCGATCCGGGAGGGTATAACCCCCTCCCTGGCCAGGATGGACGGGGAAATAGTCCTCAGCCCTGCCGCCTCCGCCGCGCTGGTGCGCGCGGAGAGGCTCCGGGCGCCAGCGGCCCCCGGCTCCACCGGCTACTGCCTCGTCTACCAGGCGCTTGTCAAGAGCCTCCTCGGGCCCGGCGCGGCTGAGACGCAGCAGGGGTGGAGCATGGCCGCCTCCGCCGCGGCCCTATGCTACGCCGAGACGGGCTCCCTGGAGCCAGTGGAGTTGCTACTGGTCCTCCAGCCCTTCGCCGAGATAGACCCCTGGATTCTAGCCGAGGCAGCACGGCTCCACGGGGCCAGCGGCCCTGTCAGGGGCTACGCTGAGAGGCTCGCCAGCCTCCTCTGGAGCGGCAGGCTCTCCGAGGCAGAGGCCCTCAACCCGCCCTCCGGCAGGGAGGCGGAGCTGCTCCACGTCCTCGTGTCCGCGGGGCTCGAGGCGGTGCGGGAGGGCCTCAACCCACTGCTGGTGAACGCGAGCGGCATGGAGGCGGAGAGGCTCCTCAGGGCAGCGGGCGTGGACTCGCCCAGGGACGCCCTGCTCGCCTCCCTGGACCCGGCCAGGGTGGTGGAGGACATCGTGGGGGACAACGCTACTCCCCCTCTCGTGCGCCTCGGCCTCTTCGCTCGCGCCGCAGCGGCACGCCCCACTGGCGGGGGCTATGTCATCGACTACGCGGTGGCCCGCACCGTATCCTGGCTGGTGGTGCACATGTACCCCTGGCTGCGCGGCGGCGAGAAGCCGCCAGCGCCGGGCCAGCCCCCGGAGCCGGGCACCATGCTCTACTGGGCCCTCGGCTACTCAACCACCCTGGAGCCCCCCGCGGCCTCCACGGCGGCCGGGGAGGAGCCCGGCAAGCCCCGGGAGACGGGGCAGGGCCTGCAGCCAGCGGGGGCGGGGGGCAATGCCACCGGCCAGGGCCTCGCCGACCGCCTCGAGAAGCTCGCCGAGAAGGTGGAGGAGAGCAACGCCACCGGCCAGGCCAAGGCGGTGGCGGAGCTGCTACGGCGGATCTCCCAGGGCCTCCGCAGCGGCGACTACGCCGAGGCTGCAGCGGCGAGCAGGGCTCTCCGCGACATACTCGCCAGCGAGCCGCCGGCCGGCCTGCTGGCGGCGCTGGCCAGGGAGGGGGTGAGCCCAGGGGAGGCTGCATCAACCCTAGCCGAGGCGGCCAGCATCAGGATCGGCAACGGCTACACAGTAGACCTGGCCGACGCCGCCAGGCTGGCCGAGAAGCTGCTCGATGCCTATAAGGACCAGAGCCGGGCGGTCCTGCGCAGCATTCTGGAGTCGGTGTCGGCAGCCAACCGTAAGCGGGCCAGCGCCGCCAGCAGCCGGAGCAGGGGCTCCAGCGGCGCCGGCGCCGCTACAGGAGGCCAGCCGGCCAGGGTGCTCGAGGTCCACGGCCTCGGGGACCTTGTCTCGCTCCTCTACCAGGCGCTCGCGGGCGGCAACCTCTCCTCCCAGCCTGCCGGCGGGCCGCCGGTAGCCCTCAGGCTCGGCGGCAACACTTCCCGGAAGGAGGGGCGGGAGCCCGGGGCGCAGCCGCTGCAGCCGCCGCGGCCACCGGCGCCGAGGCTGCCCAGGGCCCGGCTCCCGGGCTGGCCCCTGGCCCTTGCAGCCGGCATGGCTGCCGCAGCTCTCCTAGTGGCGCTCCTGGTCCTCCGGGGCAGGGAGATAGAGGCTATGGTGGCTAGGGCGCGGCTCGTGGCCGCCGAGCGCAGGCTCGCGGGCCGGGCTCCTGGGCCCGAGGGGGCCCGGGGCCTCGTGGTGGAGGCGTTCAGCAGGCTCCTCCACCTCTACGAGGCAGTCTACGGCGCCAGGAGGCCTAGCGAGACCCACCGGGAGTACGGCGGGAGGCTCCCGGAGGCTGAGAGGAGCCGCTACAACCCCGCGGCCGCCGTATACGAGAAGGCCAGGTTCAGCAGCAAGCCGGTGACGGGGGAGGACGTGGAGAGGCTCCGGCGCGCCGTGGAGGAGGCGAGGAGGGGCCTGGGCGGCGCGGGCCGCCGCCTGGCCTCAAGGCTCTCGAGGCTACTGGGTGGAGGGCGGTGATAGGGTTCAGGGCGTTCCTGGCGGGCCTGGCCCTTGTGGCGCTTGTAGCGGCGATACTCGCCGCCCCCAAGGCCGTTAAGCTGGGCTCCCTGCTCCTCCCCCGCCAGGGCTCCCCGCTCGACAAGGGGCCCCAGGGCCACAGCCTGCTCGCGGAGGCCCTCTCCCGCAGCGGGCTCCCCGTCTACTACGCCGCCGCCCCGCCGGGGGGATGGAACGGCTCCAGCATAGTCTACCTTGTCGCTGGGCCCACGGAGTGCAACGCGAGCATAATGAGTGGCCTTGCGGGGCTTGTCCAGGGCCTCGCCTCCCAGGGCTACCGGGTGGGAGTAGTAGTGGCTGATGAGAGCGGCTGCGCTAGCAGCCTGCTGGAGGCTCTCGGTGCTCCCCCGCTGCGCCTCCAGCCGGGGTCCCTGAGCGGCCCTGCTATAGCCCTCTACCGGGGCGGGAAGCCCATCCTCTACGCCATGAGCACGGTTGCCCTGGTGAGCCCCGGCGAGGGCTGGAGGACGCTGGCAGCCACGCTATACCCGCCGGGGCTCCCGGCGGCGCTCGAGTGGCGGGGCCGGGTGGACGTGGTCTATATACCCGACAGCCATGTGTTCAGCAACAGGGTGCTGGGCGCCGCCAACGAGACCGGGCTGGGCAACTCGGAGCTGGCGGCGGTGCTTGCCGAGAGGCTCGGCGGCGAGCCCCTGGTGCTGATCCCGCCCATGGTTTACAGGCCTGTAAACGCCTCGGTGCCCCTGGTGGTGTACCTCCAGCCCGGCCTGATCGCATCCATCCTCGTGGAGTGGCTCGCCGAGCTGGAGAAGAGCGCGCTGGCACCACTCCTCTCCAACCCCCTGGGCGTGGTGCTGCTAGCCACCGCGCTCTCGTCCCTCCTCTATCTCGCCCTCGTCCAGGCCTCGGGCGGCCGGTGGGCCTCCGAGAAGCCCCCCAGGCAGCCCAGGCCCCCTGTGGCGGTAGGCTCCAGCCCCCTCCTCCAACGGATAGCCTCCGGCGATCTAACGAGGCGTGAGGCAGCCCAGGCCCTGGAGGCTCTCTACCTGCTCCTGGACGAGGCCCTCCGCCGCCTCGGCGGGGGTGTTAGAGAGGCCCTCGGCGACCCCGCCCTCCTCGAGGAGGCGGCCCGCTCCCTGGGGCTCGGGCAGGGCGAGCTGCGTGAGCTGCTGGCGGAGCTTGAGAGGCTCCACAGGCTCGCGGGGAGCAGGCTCCTCAGCCGCCTCGTGCCATGGAGGCGTAGACTATACTACTTGCTGGAGCGGCTGGGCCCCCTACTCGAGGCCATAGTGGCTCCCGGAGAGGCTACGCGCATTGACCGCGGGACGGTCGGTCAGGCTGGTGGCCGATATAGCTGACAGGGTGGCGGGGGAGGTTTCGAAGGTAGTCTACGGGCTGGAGGAGGAGCTCAGGATAATCCTGGCGGCCCTCCTCGTGGGGGGCCATGTGCTCCTCGAGGGAGTCCCGGGCGTGGCTAAGACAACGCTCGCCAAGGCGCTTGCCTCGAGCCTCCGGCTGGGGTTCAGGAGGATCCAGTTCACCCCCGACCTGCTCCCCAGCGACATCATAGGCACCATGGTGTACGACCAGAGGAGCGGCGAGTTCCGGCTCCGCCGCGGCCCCATATTCACCAACGTGCTTCTCGCCGACGAGATCAACAGGGCCTCGCCCAGGACGCAGAGCGCGCTGCTGGAGGCGATGCAGGAGAGGCAGGTGACGGTGGAGGGCGAGACGCTCCCCCTCCCCGAGCCCTTCCTGGTTATAGCCACCCAGAACCCGGTGGAGCTCGAGGGCACATTCCCGCTCCCCGAGGCCCAGCTGGACCGCTTCCTCGTGAAGGTCTCGATCCCCCTGCCAGGCCGGGAGGTGCTCCGCCGCATCCTCCGGGGCCTCGAGACTATAGAGAGGTGGCCGGTGGAGCCGGTGGCGGGCCGGGAGGAGCTGATCGAGGCGAGGAAAGCGATATGGGGTGTCGAGGTGAGCGACCCGGTGCTCGACTACATAATAGACATCGTGGAGGCCAGCCACCAGCACCCGGACGTGAGGCTCGGCGCGAGCCCCAGGGCGGCTATAGCGCTGCAGCAGCTCTCCCGCGCCCTGGCCGCGATGGAGGGGAGGGACTACGTTATACCCGACGACGTGAAAAGGGCTGCCCGCCACGTGCTCCCCCACCGGCTCATCCTCAGCCCCGAGGCCGAGGCTGAGGGCCGCCGGCCCGAGGAGGTGGTGGAGGAGATCATACGCCGCGTGAGGGTCCCCGTCCCCTAGCCTCTGGAGGCCGTGGGGTCCAGCTTGCCCGGGGAGAGCCCGCTCGAGAAGATAGCCGCGGAGGCCGCCCCCCTCACCCCGCGGGGGCACGCGGCGCTCTTCCTCTCCGCCGCCCTGGTGGCCGCGGGGCTCCTCGCGGGGCCCGGCGCCGCGGAGGCCCTGGTGGCCGCGGGGCTGGCGCTTCTCGCCCTGGTGCTGGCTGAGCGGAGCCTCTTCCTCGCCAAGGCGGCGGCGCTCCAGAGGCTCGGGGTGCGCTGGGAGCTGGAGACGCCGATGGCCGAGGGCAGGCCCTCGAGGGTGAGGCTGGTGCTCGAGAACCGGTCGCTGGTGGCCCTGGAGCACGTGGAGGTCTACGACTCGCCTCCCCGGCTCTTCCGCTGGAGGGAGCCCCCGAGGGCGGTGGTCAGCCTCCCGGCCCTGGGCAGGGCCGTGGTGGAGTACACCCTCGTCCCGGTTGTGGGCAGGCACGGGTGGGGCGGCCCGCTGCGCCTGGCCGCGGAGGACTTCCTCGGCTTCTTCAGGGCGGAGAGGCTTGTCTACGAGGGGCTCCCGGAGGTGGCGGTGCAGCCCAGGGTGCTGGAGGCCCTGCTCCGCCGCGCCCTGCTCCCCACGGTGCTCCAGCCGGGTGGGGTGGAGAGGCTGAGGCGCCGCGGGCTCGGCGTCGAGTTCCTCGAGCTACGCGAGTACACGCCCGACGACGACATAAGGCTCGTGGACTGGAAGGCCTCGGCGAGGCGGGGCAGGCTCGTGGTCAAGGTGTTCGAGCAAGAGTCCTCGCTCCGAGTCCTGCTCGTGATCGACGCCTGGCCCTCTATGTTCACCGGCGTGCTCGGCAGGACAAGGATAGAGCACGCAGCCAGGCTGGCCGCCACGCTGGCGGAGTACCTGGCCCGCCGCGGCGACGCCTACCGGCTCTACATCCTGGGCCCCGACGGCGGCTCCAGCCTGAGCCCGTGGCTCAGGGGGCGGGGGAGCGGGGCGACCGCACGCCGCTTCATAGCGGAGCGGCTCTCGTGGCCCCGGGGGCGGCTGGGGGCGCCGGACCCGGGCTCCAGGGCCTCAGCGCTCCGCAATGGGCTACTCTCAGCCCTGCCCAGGGGAGGCGCCGCCCTGATACTGGTGAGCGACCTGGGCGGGGACCCCGGCGCTGCAAGGGCCTACGCGGGGGCCTTGGCCGGGCTCCGCCCGGCCCTGAGGGGGCTTAGGGTCTACCTCGTGCACCTCTCCCCCGTCCTCTTCGAGTCCACGGCCCTGGAGGGCTCCAGGGCCTCGGCCTACCTGCTGCTCTCCCTGGAGAGGCTGAGGGCCCTTAGGAGCGCCCTCTCCCTGCTCCGGGGCGGCGGCGTCGAGGTGGTGGAGCTGGGCCCCAGGGACCCGGTCTCGGCGCTGCTGGATAGGCTGGAGAGGCTGCGGGGAGTCGTGTCTTGACCAGGGCAGCGGCCCTATACATAGCTGTCCGCACGGCGGCGGCCCTGGCGGCCGCCCTTGCCGTTATCCCGGCGTTCCACCTTATAGCCGGCAGCCTGGCCCCGGCGCTGGCCCAGGCCCCCTGGCTCGGCGTGCCGGCCTCCGGGCTGCTGGCCGTCCTGGGCCCCGTGCTGGTCGCGGCCATGGTTATGGCTGGCTGGGCTCAGCAGGCCTACACGCTCGCAGGCATAGCGGTGGGGGTCGCCGGCGTCCTCGGCCTCGGCCCCCTCGGGCCGGCTGTCTCGCTGCTGGCGTCCAGCGCCCTCTACACGCTCTCCCTCCGCTACAGCCTGGAGGCTGAGGGTGCTGCGTCGCGCAGGCTTGAGTGTGGCAGGCGCTGCGTGGCCGCCACGGCTGTCTCGCTGCTGGCGGGCTACACGCTGCTCGTACCCCTCTCGGTCTACGGGGGGCTGCTGGCGTCCAGCGTCTACCGGTACCTTCTCAGCCCCAGGCCCGGGCTCCCCGAGCCCCTTGCAGGCGTCTGGAGCACCGCCCGCGGCATGCTGGCTGTGAGGGCGGCGGTGCTCGCGGTGCTGGTCTACGTCCTCTACTACGCTGTGGAGAGGCTGGCTGCCCCGATGGTCTACGCGCTCGCCGCCGCCCCGGAGGAGCTGTCGCGGAGCCTGGAGAGGCTCCTGGAGCAGGAGGCCCGCGAGACCCTGGCGATGAGGAAGTGGTACCACAGGATGCTCCGCTACGGCCTCTCCGCGGCCGGCGCGGCGCCGGCAGCGGCTATAGGCTACCTGGCCGCGCACGCGGCCCAGCCGCTCGCCTCCAGGCTCCCCCAGGCCGCCCCCTGGTGGGCGGCCGCCCTGGCCCGCACCCTCCCGGGGCTAGCGGCCTCCACCCCAGGCTACCTGGCAGCCCGCCGCCTCCTAGAGGCCCTCGCAACAGGCAGGATCGAGTGGAGAAGGCTCGCCCTAGGCTCCGCCGCGGCGCTCGCAGCCCTCCTCGCGGCCTACATGCTCCTCCTCATCCACCAGGGCGCAGGCGTCCACGGGGCGCTCCAGAGGCTCCTGGGCGCTGCAGCCGGCACAGCCACGGGCAGGGAGCCTCCGCCGCTGCCCGGGGAGGATATGCTTGCCTCGGCAGCCCGGGAGCTCGACAGGCTCCTCGGCAGGGACCTTGACCGGGCCGAGTACATTCTAAGGCTCCTCTCCGAGCTGCTGTGGGGGTGAGCCGGGGACTTGCAGCGCGTGCAGGCGGTGAAGGAGCTGGCCAGGATAATAGTATCCCTCGGCGTGGGCCTGGCCATGGCCTACCTGGGCTACAGGTTCTTCCTCTACAGCATAGGCTACCTGGCGGAGGAGCCTCCCAGGGTGACGGCGGGGCTGATGGCGGGGCTCGCAGGCTTCACCTTCACGGCGGCGGCTGTGACGCTGCTGCGCGACTGGATAATAGTGGAGAAGGCGTCCAGGCTGGGGGAGAGGAGGGGCCCGGAGGCCGGGGGAAAGGAGGAGGGGAAGAGGGGCTAGACCCAGCGCTTCTTCCTCCGGTACCATTTCGCCCTCCTGTAGCCCCCGGCCTCGGCGCCCTTGACGCCCAGGTAGAACTCCTTCACGTCCTTGTCCTCCCGGAGCCTCTCCGCCGGCCCCTCGAGCACTATCCTCCCATTCTCTATTATGTAGCCGTAGTCCGCTATCTCCAGCGCCTTCCTGGCGTTCTGCTCGGCGAGGAGAATGGTGACCCCCTCCTCCTCGTGCATCCTCTTAACTGACTCGTAGACCTCGCTCACCACCTTGGGGGCTAGGCCGAGGCTCGGCTCGTCGAGGAGGAGCAGCCTGGGCCTTGCGAGCAGCGCCAGGCCTATGGCCAGCATCTGCTGCTCGCCGCCGCTGAGGTAGCCGGCCCTGGTCCCTCTCTTCGCCCGGAGCCTCGGGAAGTACTTGTACACAAGCTCCGGGTCGGGCCGGCGGCTCCTCCACGCGTAGGCCACGGCCTCTATGTTCTCCTCGACAGTGAGCTCCCGGAATATCCTCCTGCCCTCAACCACGTAGATTATGCCGCGGCGGGACACGTCCTCGGGGTCCCGGTTCTCTATGCGCTCCCCCATGTAGCTGATGTAGCCCTTCGTCACCCTGCCACGGTCCAGCTTGACGAGGCCCGAGACCGCCTTGAGGAGCGTGGTCTTCCCGGCCCCGTTGGGGCCGAGGACCGCTACTATGCTCTTCTCCGGAACCTCTATGCTTATCCCCTTGAGCACCAGTATGTAGGGGTGATACACCACCTCTATGTTGTTGACCTCCAGCATTGCGGGCAAGGCTACGCGCCCCAGGGGCCTGGTGAGTGGGCAGCACGGCCCACGGGTGGGCGAAAAAGAGGCCCGGGGGTGCTCGGCTCCTAGCCTCCGCCCTGAAGGGTGGCCTTCACGCAGTCTACTCCCTTAGCCTCTATCGGGCCCTCGAAGTGGAACTGCCCGTCCTCGCCGTAGACCACTATGTACGCCGTTCTGAAGGGCAGGTGGCTGCCGGGGCAGTACCTCATCGGCGGCGTTATGTCGCCAAGCTTTATGGGCTCGCCATTGCAGCTGGACTCTATCGCCATCTTCAGCGCCTCGCCGCCCTTCTCCTGCAGGTCCTTAGAGGTGGTCATTGTTATCGCCTTCACCAGGAGCCACACGTTTATGAAGCCCTGCATTATCCTCAGGTTGACGTCCTTCTCACTGATGCCCAGGTCCTTGCCGTAGAGCTTCACGGCCTCGTACAGCTCCTGGTAGCCGGGCTTGTCCTTAGCGTACTCCGGCCATATCCAGGGCGACACTCCCGCCGCCTTGCCCCTTATGTCGGCGGCCGCGAGCTCCGGGAACCTCTCGTCGAAGCCCCACACGTTGGCAACCATCACAGCGTTCAGCCCGAGCTTGGCCATGGCGCGGGCGGCTAGGCTGCAGCTGCCTATAGTGTTGCCGCACCACAGGAAGTCGGGGTTGTAGGTCATGGCCTGCTTCACGGCGTTGGTGGCGTCGGCCTCGCTAGCCTTCAGCGGTAGGTCCACATCGTACACCTTCATGCCCAGCTTCTCGGCCATAGCCTTTATGGCGGGTATCGGGCTCTTGCTGTAGGCCACCTTGTGGTCGTAGAGCAGCACCAGGGTTGCATTGGGCTTCCTCTGGGCCATCCAGGCTACCGCGGCGCAGGCCTGCGTGCTGTAGTCGGGCGCCGGGAAGAAGTTGTAGGGCTGCGGCACCAGCTTGGCGGAGTAGCTGGCGGACACGTAGAATATCCGGTCCTTGGCCACCTGGCTGGAGAGGAACTCGGTGTCAGCGGTGCCCCAGCCCACTATGGCTATCACATGGTAGCGGTCGCGGAACTCCTTGTAGAACTCAGCGGCCTTGGGCGGCTGATAGCCGTAGTCCCTCTTGATGTAGTTTATCACCACCCTTACCCCGTCCTTCGTGTATATCCCCTTCTCGTTGAAGTACTTGAACGCCAGCTCTGCACCCCTAGCATAGTCCTTGCCGACGTCGCTGGTGGGGCCGCTTAGGTCCACCAGGAGGCCCACGTTTATCTTCATGGTCTTCCCGGCCGTAGCGGTCGCGGCTGCCGTGCCCGTTGTGGCCGTGGTTGCCGCGGTGGTCGTGGATGTGGTCTGCGTGGTCGCCGGGGCTGCCGTGGTGGACGGGCTGGCCGCGGCTGGGGCGGGCTTGGCTCCCCCGCCACCCTTCATGAGAACGGCCGCCGCGGCTATCACTATTATTATCACTACTATTCCTACGGCTATCGCGGCGCTCCTGGACATCAGGCTCACCTCCGGCCCACCTCCGAACCTTTACGGCCATACTTAAATCTTTTCAACATATTGTTTATACGGATTGAGAGCGTGGAAAAGAGCCCTGGGGGCCCGGCACCGTAGGGTTGTCAGTAGCTGTAGGGCCATAGCCTGAAGTACTCCTTCACCCTCCTCAGCACTGCTATGAGGCCCTCCGGCTCCTCGACCACGAAGAACGCTATGATTGCTCCGAGCACCAGGTAGTCGTATACCGGGTTGCCCTGGAACACCATCTCCAGGATGCTGTGCGTAGCCATTATCGCTATTAGGCCGAGCACGCTGCCCCATATTACCCGGCCGGCGCCGCCCACCAGCACCATTGCTAGGAGGTTTATTGACTGCTCCAGCGAGAAGTTGCCGTAGTCTATGGCTACGAGCTGGAGTGCCAGCAGGCCGCCGGCGAGCCCGGCGTAGAAGCTCCCGAGGGCGAAGGCGATGGCCTTGGTCTTGGCCACGTTTATCCCGATTATCTCCGCCGATATGTCGTTGTCGCGTACGGCCTTCATAGCCCTGCCCAGGCTGCTTCTCCCAATATTGGCCGCCGCCCACGCCGCCGCTATCGTGATGAGGAGCGCTGTGTAGTAGAGGGGCTTCCCGCCGCCCAGGTAGACGCCCAGCAGGGTCTTCGCGGAGTCGTTGACCGGCATGTACTGGTTGGAGGCTACCCAGCGCTGGTAGATGTAGTAGAGCAGCTCCTGCGCCGCTATGCTGGCCATCGCCAGGTAGTAGCCCTTCAGCCTGAAGGACGGCAGGCCCAGCACCGTGCCCACCGCCGCCGCCACGAGGGCCCCCGCGGGTATCGCTAGGAGGATGTTCACCCCGTGGAGCGTCAACCACGCGGCCGTGAAGGCGCCGGCGCCCATCAGCGCGGCCTGCGCCAGGGATATCTGGCCGGCCAGCCCGGTGGTTATGTTGAGCCCTATCGCCGCCACCAGGAACGCCATGTAGAGCACCAGCTTGTCCACTATGAAGCTGCCCGCGATGAACGGCAGGGCCAGCAGCAGCGCCAACGCCGCGGCTGTGGAGTAGACGTGGATCGGGTACCGGAGGTGGGCCATGAGGCCGCGGTACGTCTCCTTGAACACTCCGGCAGGCACGGCCACCCGCCCTCTAGACGCGCTCTATCCTCTCAGTGCCGAAGATCCCGTAAGGCTTGGCCAGGAGCACGAGCAGCATGATGAGGTACGCTGCGGCCTCGTGGACCCCCACCAGGTCCAGGCCGGCGGCCCGCAGGTAGGGCTCGAGGAACATGACCAGCTGCTCCGACAGCCCGAGCGCCAGGCCGCCGACTATTATCCCGGCCACGGTGTCGAGGCCAGCGAGCAGGCTGGCGGCCAGCGCCTTGATCGCGTAGACCTCCAGCACGGGGCTCAGGTTGGCCTCCAGGGCCACCGCGACCGCCGCCAGGCCCCCCGCCGCGCCGGCCAGCCCCCAGCTCAGCATGGTCAACGCCTTCACTGGGATCCCGTAGGCGGCGGCCCCGTAGGCATCCTCCGAGGCAGCCCTCATTGCAACCCCTAGCCTGGTGAACCTGTGTACAGCGGCCACCAGCGCGACCACGCCAGCCCCCGCGGCGAGGGCTGCCAGGTCGGAGGCGGAGAGCACCACCGAGCCGGCCGCTACCCTGAAGCTGCTGTTGAGCAGGCTCGCCTGCGGCACGCTACCCCCGCCGAGGTACATCGAGACGCCCTTGAGCACGTAGTAGACGCCGAGCGTGGCTGCTATCAGCGCCGCCGGCGGCCTGCCGCGGAGGGGCCTGGCCACTAGCCTCTCCACCGCAGCGCCGACGGCGAAGCCCACCGCCGCCGCCACGAGGGCTCCTGCCGCCAGCCCTAGCCCGGCCTTCACCGCGGCGAGGTAGGCGGTTACGGCTGTGAGCAGGACCAGCGCCGGGTGGGCGAAGTTTATCGACTTGCTCACACGGTAGACTATATTGTAGCCTAGCGCCAGCGCCGCGTAGACCACGCCTATCACTATGCCCGACACCGCATATGATGCGAGCTGCCCCAGCACGCTCAAGGCATGCACCCTCCCGCGTGGACCCGGTCACCGCTAGGCAGGGCTGCGGCATGGCCCCTGGTGGGCGAGAAACCCTGGGGGATGGGCTACTCGGCTGTGAGTATCCTCACCCTCCTCGTGGCCTTCACCCTCCTCCCGTCCTCCAGCCTCATCTCCACGGTAAGCTCGTACCACTCCTCGCCCCTGTAGATGGCTTCTATTAGGCCGGCGTAGCGCTGCTCTATCACCCTGCGCCTCAGCTTCCTAGTCCGCGTCATCTCCCCGTCGTCGGGGTGGAACTCCTTGAAGAGGCTTACGAACCTCTTCACACGCAGCCGCTCCGGCAGCCTGGAGTTAGCCCTGGCCACCTCCCTCTTCAGCAGCTCGAGCACCTGCGGCTTCTGGCTCAGGTCGCTGTAGCTGGTGAAGGGTATGCCTCTCCTCTCCGCCCACCTGGAGACAGTGGTGTAGTCTATGTTGAGGAGCGCAGCCAGGTAGGGCCTCCTCTCGCCGACCACGGCAGCCTCGGCTATGTAGGGGCTGAACTTCAGCTTGTTCTGCACCACCTGCGGCGCCACCCTTGTGCCATCGCTCAGCGTTATAATCTCCTTGGCGCGGTCGTGTATCACCAGGTGGCCGTCGGGGGTCAGCTCCCCCACGTCCCCGGTGTGGAGCCAGCCGTCGGGGTCGAGGGTCTTCCTGGTCGCCTCTGGGTTGCGGTAGTAGCCCTTCATCACTGCCGGGCTGCGTAGCAGTATCTCCCCGTCCTCGGCTATCCGGATCTCCGTCTCCGGCAGGGGCTTCCCGACAGTGTCCAGCCTAACATCGTCGTCGGGGTGGACCACTGCTATGCCGGCCACCTCCGTCTGGCCGTAGATCTGCTTCAGGTTGACCCCCAGCGCGTGGAAGTACTCCACGTAGTCGGGGCCCAGCATGGCGCCGCCGGTGTAGGCTCTCTTCACCCTCTTCAGCCCGGTCTTGTCGAGTATGCCGCGGAGCGCCAGCCAGTAGGCGAGGTACCAGGCCAGCCTCCAGCCGAGGCTGGGCCTCCTCCTGCCGGGGCGGAGCCTCGACCGGGCCGCCCTCCAGCCCACCCACATGGCGAGCCGGTAGAACGCCTTCTTAACCGGGTCACTGTCCTCCATCCTGGCCATTACGTCCTTGGCTATTCTCTCCCATATCCTGGGCGGCGCGAAGAGGAAGTGGGGTGCTATCTCCCTGAAGTCCCTCCACAGCGTCTCCGGGCTCTCCGGGAAATTCAACCGGAACCCGGCCATGAAGTGGAGCGCTATGCTCATCATCTGCTCCCCGACCCAGGCCGGCGGCAGGAAGGAGACGTACTCCCAGCTCCTCTCCACAGGGTCCAGCTGGTTCAGCTGGTAAGCCATCGCCAGCAGGTTCCGGTGGCTCAGCATAGCCAGCTTGGGCCTCCCAGTGGTGCCGCTCGTGGTGAACAGGCCGGCCACATCCTCGGGGTCCAGGTCACCGGTGAGCTTGTCGTAGAGCCCCGGGCTCTGCTCCTCCAGCCTCCTCCCCATGCCAAGCAGGTCCGCGAAGGTGATTATGAGGTCTCCCAGCTTGTCCCTGTACATGTGGAGGCCCTTGGCCTCGTCGACGATTATCTTCTCCACCTTAGTCTTGTCTATGACCTCCAGCACCCTGTCGAGCTGCTCCTGGCCCTCGACGAGCACCACCCTGGCGTCGCTAAGCTGGAGGATGTAGGCTACCTCGTCGCTCAGGCTATCCTTATAGATCCCGACGGTGGCTGCTCCGATGCTCTGCGCCCCCACCTCGTAGATCGGCCAGGCGGGCCTGTTGCCCATTATGAAGGCGGCCTTCTCGCCCCTCCCTATCCCGAGGCTGTAGAGCCCCAGGGCCGCCCAGCGGACGAGCCGGTAGTAGTCGCTCCAGGTGAAGCGGCGCCAGACGCCGTACCGCTTCCAGCGGAACGCCACCCTGCCGGGCCACTCTCTGGCCCTGGCCTCCAGGAGCCAGGGGAAGGTCGTCTCGTAGGGTTTCGCCCCCCTACCCACCTCCGCCACGGCTCAGCCACCTATGTAGGCCTCTATCACGCGGGGATCGTTCGCCACCTTGGAGGGCGGGCCCTCGGCTATAACGCGGCCGGAGTCCATCACCACGACGCGGTCGCAGAGGTCCATGACAACCTCCAGGTCGTGCTCTACGAGCACGAAGGAGATGCCCCTGGTCTCGTTGACCTCCACTATGGCCCGTGCCAGGTCCTCCTTCTCCTCCCTGCTCAGCCCAGCCATGGGCTCGTCCATGAGGACTACCTTCGGGTCCTGGGCCAGCGCCCTCGCCAGGTCGACGCGCTTCTGCACGCCCGGCGGGAGCCCCTCCACAACCCGGTCACGGTACTCGTGGAGCTCGAGGAGGTCTATGACCCTCTCGGCCTTCTCCCTGGCCCACTCCTCCCAGCGCTGCGCCCTCGGCGTCCAGAAGGCGGCGTCGATGATGCTGTAGCTCCTCCACGGCTCCAGCCCGGCCATTATGTTCTCCACGACGGTCATGTGGCGGAACAGCTCGCTGTGCTGGAAGGTCCTGGCGAGCCCCAGCCTGGCCCTCGCGTGGGGCGGGAGCCTCGTGATGTCCCTGCCCTCGAACACCACCCTGCCCTTCCTCGGCTTGTAGAAGCCCGAGACCACGTTGAGGAGACTGGTCTTCCCCGCCCCGTTGGGGCCTATAACCGCGAGTATCTCGCCTGGGCGGAGCCTGAAGCCGGCTCCGTCGACAGCCACTACGCCGCCGAACTCTACCCTCACGTCCTCGACTTCCAGTATGTAGTCTATGCCAGCCTGGGGCTTCTCCCGGTACAGGCTGCCCTCCTGCCAGAGGGAGCGGTAATCGAAGCCCATCACCCTCCCATGCTCCTTAGCAGCGGAGAACAAAACGCACCATCTCGCCGCACCCCAGCCGGAGTAGTGCCGCTCCAGCGTCCCCGTGTTGCACACGCCCTTTTAAGCATCTTTTTATCATTCTAGTTGTGGCTGGACAGTACACAAAGGTGGCCGCGGCCCCAGTAGGGCCCCGGGGAGGTGTGGCGGGCTGTGGCCTGCGGCTACCCGGGCACGATGGTTGACGTGCTCCTCTGCCACGCCGGCGGCCAGGGCGAGCGCGAGGCGGTGGTGGATACGGAGGGGGCCGGCCTCACCTACGAGCGGCTCCTCTCCCTCTCCTCCAGGGCCGCCCGCGTCCTCACCGAGCGCTACGGGCTCGGCGAGGGCGGCGTAGCCGCCATAGCCCCGGTAAACAAGGCAGAGGCTGTGGTGGCCCTCTACGCTGTCTGGCTCGCCGGCGCGGCCGCCGAGGTCCTGGACCCCCTGAGCCACAGCATGGACCTGGAGATGCAGCTGAGGCAGAAACCCCCGCGCGTCATGATAACCCACCGGGGGATGGAGGAGCTGCACTGCGGCGTGGCGGAGCGCCTGGGGGCCCGCTGCCTCCCGGCCGAGATGCTGGTCGAGGAGGCCGGGCACGGCGCCCCATGGGAGGGCTACACCAGGCCCAGGGCCTGGGACACGGCCATCATATACTTCTACGCGGGCATAGCGGGGCGGACGCTGCCGGTCCTCCACAGCCACTCCGGGATAGCGGCCTCAGCCCACACGCTCGTGGCCCACTACGGCCTGAGCCGGGACGACCGGGTGTTCGCCTCCGCCCCCATAAGCCACGCCCTCGGCCTCCAGCTCTCCCTGCTCTCCGCCCTCTACGCCGGCGGCACAGCGGTGCTCTACACGAAGAGGGGCAGGCTCGACCCAGGCCACGCGGCCTCAGCGCTCGCCTCCAGCAGGGCCACGATGGTGCTCGGGGCCCCCGGCTTCTACCAGGCAATCCTCTCCGCGGGCTACCGGGGCCACGAGGGGCTGCGCTACGCGGTGAGCGCCGGCGCCCCCCTGCCGAGGGAGACGCAGGAGGAGTGGGGCCGCGCCACCGGGGTGGAGCTGCTCCAGCTCTACGGCATGACGGAGGCGGCCCCCCTCACGGCCACCCTCCCCGGCGACAACCCGCCCGGCAGCATAGGCAGGCCGATGCCCGGGGTCGAGGCGAGGCTCGCCGACCCGGGCGACCCCTCGAGGCGGGCGGAGCGCGAGGGGGAGCTGCTGGCCCGCGGCCCCATGGTGATGAAAGGCTACATGGACGAGGAGGAGACGAGGCGCGCTATCCTCCCCGGCGGCTGGCTCCGGACCGGGGACATACTCGCCGTGGACGAGGAGGGCCACTACTACTTCCGCGGGGTGCGCAAGAGGATGCTCAAGTACAAGGGCTACCCGATATTCCCCAGGGACCTGGAGATACTGCTCGAGCAGCACCCCGCCGTGGCCCGCGCGGTCGTCGAGGGCGAGCCCGCCGGCGACCTCGGCCAGGTGCCGGTGGCCCGGGTCTGGCTCCGCCGCGGCGCATCCGCGACCAGGGAGGAGCTGCTCGACTGGGTCAACAGCAGGGTGGCTAGCTACAAGAGGCTGCGCCGCGTGGAGATAGCTGGCGAGCTGCCCGGGGAGGAGCAGCCATGACACGCTGCTGCAGGCAGGGCTATCCCGCCGAGGCCTGCCTGCTCCTCGAGGCCCTCCTCCGCGGCTACCCCAGCTACTTCCACCGGGAGGAGCTGAACAGCGACGGCCGCAGGCTCTTCGAGAGGCTCGCCCGGGTGCTCCAGGAGGCCAACCCGGGGCTGCGCCGCCTGGTCCACCGCGTCCGCCGCAGCCCTACACTCGAGAACGTGCTCAGGCTGGCCGAGGAGTTCTACACCTGCAACGCCAGGCTCCTCGCCGAGGAGGCGGCGGGGCTCCGCCAGCCCATCCTCTACCGGATCCGGGGTCCCGGCGGGGACCAGTACTACTAGGGGTGCTGCCAGGATAGCCCCGGGGGCAGTGGCGAGTGAAAAGATGGCTTGCGGGAGGAGGATAGCCTAGGCCACCGTGGCGCTAGGCCCGCTTCCCGCCCTCACCGCTGCTCACGGCGCGTAGCCAGGCCTGCCAGGCCAGCCAGCGGCACCAGCCCTTGCCCAGCACCCAGCCCGGCCTCATCCAGGGCGGCAGGCCGCTCCACGGCCCCCGGCCGGGCCACACGGGCCAGACAGGCGGCGTGGGCAGAGCCTCTTCGGGCCTGGCCTTCGGCTTAGCCTCCAGGGGCGGGGCCGGCGGGCTCCACCAGGCCCAGCCTGGCCAGCGCCCCCAGCCGTGCCGCCAGCCCTTCCACCACCCACGCGGCATGGCGGGTACAGCCTCCTAGGTCCCCGGGGGATC
Organism: Pyrodictium brockii; assembly: GCF_055379715.1. Classification (NCBI taxonomy): domain Archaea; kingdom Thermoproteati; phylum Thermoproteota; class Thermoprotei; order Desulfurococcales; family Pyrodictiaceae; genus Pyrodictium; species Pyrodictium brockii. The sequence continues at coordinate 206,020 of NZ_AP042401.1, read as the reverse complement.
CCTATCGGTGACCGGGACCCGGGACCCTGTATAAGAGTTTGGCCCTCGGGCTGGGGGCGGCTAGCGGAGCAGCTCGCGGGGGTCAGTTATCCTCCCCGTCGCAGCCGCCGCGGCCGCCGTGTAGGGGCTGGCCAGGTATACCCTCGCGCTGGGCGGCCCCATGCGGCCTGGGAAGTTCCTGTTGCTCGTCGATACCACCACTTCGCCCTCGCCTGCAACCCCCATGTGGGCTCCGAAGCAGGCGCCGCAGCCCGGCGGGGTGATCACAGCCCCCGCCTCGTGGAGGACCTGGAGCAGGCCGCTGCGGAGCGCCATGTCGTAGATCCTCCTGCTCGCCGGCGTCACTATCAGCCTGGCCCTGGCCCTCCGGCCCTTCAGTATCCTGGCTGCAGCCTCCAGGTCCTCGAGGCGGCCGTTGGTGCAGCTACCTATGAACACCTGGTCCACCTCGGTGCCCTCCACCTCCTCCACGGGGGCCACGTTGTAGGGCGCCGGGGGCTTAGCGACCATGGGCACGGTCTCGCCCAGGTTGATCTCGACGCTCTCCTCCCCGGGCCCTGGCTCCACCCTCAGCTCCCCGGCTCCGGGCGGCGGCTCCCTCCCCCTCGTCGCCCGGTACCACTCAGCCGCCACCCCGTCGAAGGGGAAGAGGGCCGTCTTAGCCCCGGCCTCCACCATCATGTTCGACACGGTGAGCCTGTCGCTCACCCCGAGGCGGGCGAGCCCCGGGCCGTGGAACTCGACGCTCCGGTAGAGGAGGCCGTCGCCGCCGAAGAAGCCTAGGAGCCGGAGCGCCAGGTCCTTCCCCGTAACCCCCTCCCCCAGGGAGCCGGTCAGCTCTATGTAGACGGGCTCGGGTACCCTCAGCCAGAGCCTCCCGGTTACAGCGGCGTAGGCCGCCTCGGTGCTTCCTATCCCCGTGGAGAACACGGAGAGAGCCCCGTAGGTTATCGTGTGGCTGTCGGCGCCGAGCACAAGCCAGCCCGGCTCAACGAGCTCCTCCACCGCCGCCTGGTGCATTATCCCGTAGCCCACGTCCCAGAGGCGGCAGCCCCTGCTCCTGGCCAGCTCCCTCAGCATACTATGCCCCGTCGCCGCGGCGGCGGTCGGGGCGGGGCTGTAGTGGTCGAAGGCAAGCACTACCCTCGGCTGCTGCCTCCTACAGTCTAGGAGCTTCTCAGCCCCGGTCTCCCTGAGCACCCTGAGCGCCAGCAGCCCGGTCACGTCGTTCATCAGCACGGCGTCGGGCTCCACCACCACTATGTCGCCGGGCCCCAGGCCGCCCCGGGGCCTCTCCACCGCGTGGGCCTCTATGATGCGCTGGGCGAGGCTCGGCAACGCGGGCCTACCCTAGGAACTCTGTGACAGCCTTCGCGTACTCCATCGTGGTGAGGCTGCCGCCTAGGTCGGGGGTCGAGTAGCCCTCCTCGAGGGCCTGCTCCACGGCCCTCTCCACGGCGAGCGCCGCCTCCTGGTAGCCGAGGTGCCGGAGCATCATGGCCGCCGAGAGGATCATGGCTGTTGGGTTCGCTATGCCCTTCCCGGCTATGTCCCAGGCGGCGCCGTGGACGGGCTCGAAGAGAGCCTTCTCGTCGCCCAGGTTGGCGGAGGGGGCCAGCCCTATGCCCCCCGCCACCTGGGCGGCCAGGTCGCTGAGTATATCCCCGTACTGGTTCATGGTGAGCACCACGTCGAACCTAGTGGGGTTACGCACCATCTCCATGGCGGCCGCGTCGACGTACATCTCGTCGACCTCCACGCCCTCCTCCTCCAGCACCTTGCGGGCAACGCTGCGGAAGAGGCCGTCGGCGACCCGGAGCACGTTAGCCTTATGGACTATCGTCACCCTGCCCGAGCGGGCCCTGGCGTAGCGTGCAGCGATCCTGGCAACCCTCCTCGTCTCAGCCTCCGTGACCACCTTGACCGCGAAGGCGGCTCCGGGCACGCTGAACTCTATCCCCGCGTAGACGTCCTCGAGGTTCTCCCTCACTATAACCAGGTCTATCGGGGCCACGCTAGCCACGCCCGGGAGGCTGCGGGCCGGCCTAATGTTCGCGTAGACCCCCAGCTCTCTACGGAGCCCCACAACCACTATCCCCGCGGTCTCGCCGACGGGGCCCTTCAGCACGACATCGGCCCAGTTCTTGGCGAGGGCGAGGGTCTCCCTGGGGAGCGGCTCACCATACTTCTCCGCAGCTGTGTCGCCTGCCTCGGCGTAGCGCATCTCAAGCTCCACACCGTAGCGGTCCATAACCCTCTCAAGCACATGCATGGTAGCCCGGGTTATCTCCGGGCCTATCCCGTCGCCGGGTATCACGAGCACCCGTGGGGGAGCCAAGACACGGCACCACCGGAGCGCGAGCCTACTCCCACACCACCAGGGCTCCACGTATATGCATCATGTGCCTCTAGGGGGCTACACCGGTGAACCCTCGGTGATGGTGAAAGAGAGGGGTGTCGCGGGCCGCGAGGGGGCGGGGGCTACACCTGCCCGGGGACCGCCACGCGCCCCCTCTCGGCCATGTACTCGGCCACCCAGCCTGCAAGAGTGTCCTCGTCGACCTTCTTCATCCTTGGAGCCGCCTCCTTCAGCTTGTTCAGTATGTGCTTCACCAGGCCGGGTTCCGGGGTGAAGCCCATCCTACTCAGCGCCCACTCCACCGCCGCCCTGCCGCTGTGGCGGCCCAGCACTATCCTCCTCTTGTTGCCCACCGCCTCAGGCTCTATCGGCTCATAGGTGGCGGGGTTCCGGAGCACGCCGTGGACGTGTATACCCGCCTCGTGGGCGAACGCGTTCCTGCCGACGATAGCCTTGTTGGGCGGGACCTCGACGCCGAACTTCCTGGCTACAAGCCTCGAGACGGGAGTCAGCAGCTCCAGCCTCACCCCGGTCCTCCTGCCCATCAGGAAGTGGAGGGCGGCCACAACCTCCTCCAGCGCCGCGTTGCCGCCCCTCTCGCCGAAGCCGTTCACGGTCACCTGGACCCCGTCGGCCCCGGCCCGGAGGCCTGCCAGCGTGTTAGCGGTAGCCAGTCCGAAGTCGTCGTGGCAGTGCACGTCTATCCACACGCCCGGGGGTAGGCTGCCGCGGACCAGGCTGACCAGCCACTCCATGTACCACGGGGTTGCGGTGCCCACGGTGTCGGGTATGTTGATGTACCTGGCGCCCGCCTCCACCACCGCCCTGTAGACCTGCACGAGGAAGCCGGGGTCGCTCCTGGTAGCGTCCTCGGCGGAGAAGAGGACCATGGCGCCATAGCTACGGGCCCTCTCGACGGCCTCAACGGCGCGCTTAATCACCTGCTCTCTTGTCATCCTCAGCTTGTACTTCATGTGCACATCGCTGGTGGCTATGAACACGTGGATTATATGGGCCTCCGCCGCCGCGGCCTCGTCAACGTCCCTTGGGCTGGCCCTGGCCAGGGCAGCTATCCTGGCGCGCGTGGCCTCGCGCACAGCAGCCTGTACAGCCCTCCGGTCTATCTCGGAGGAGGCGGGGAACCCTGCCTCTATGATGTCGACGCCCAGCTCGTCTAGCGCCCTCAGTATCTCGATCTTGTCCTTCAGGTCCAGCTCGACTCCGGGCATCTGGTCTCCGTCGCGGAGGGTTGTATCGAACACCCTTACGCGAGTTCCACTTTCGGCTGCACCTCCTCGCCGCGCGGCCCCAGGCCCTGAACGGGCCCCGGGCCGCGTGGGCCTAGCCGGCCACGCCTAGGCTGTTTTAAAGTCTTTTCTACATGATAAAGTGCCTGGGCAAAGTTTTAATAGGGGGAGCCTGGTGGGCGCAAGTCTACCTGCCTCAGCCCTTCTGGGCTCCGCTAGGCGCAGGAGGTGGTCTGGATGTCAAACGTCCCGGCGTAGCAGGAGGTGGTCCGGATGTCAAACATTTGGTAGGGGGTGCAGCCGGAAATGGAACTCGTATGAGCCGTGTAGTGGACCACGTGGCCCGGGTCCTTAGGGAGCTCGGGGTTAGGGAGGTATTCGGCGTAACCGGCGGCAGTATAATGGGGTTCTTCGACGCCCTGGCCCTCGAGGGTATCGAGATCTACATGTTCAGGCACGAGCAGGGCGCCGCCCACGCGGCCGACGCCTACGGCAGGGTGGCCCGCAGGCCGGGCGTCGTGTCGGTGACCAGCGGTCCCGGCGCGACCAACATAGTGACCGGGATAGCCAACGCCTACTTCGACTCCGCGCCGGTGCTCGCGATAACGGGGCAGGTGCCGACAAGCGTCTTCGGCCGCGACGCGTTCCAGGAGACTGATATAGTCGGCGTCACCGCGCCAATCACCAAGTTCGTCTACCAGGTTAGGAGCCCCGGGGAAGCGGGCCCCGCGGTGAGGACCGCCTACCGCCTCGCCATCGAGGGGCGGCCCGGCCCTACCCTGGTCGACTTCCCGAGGGACGTGCAGCTGAGCAGCCACGAGCCGGCCGACGAGCCTGACTACCTGCCGCTGAACTTCGCCAAGTACCGTCCCCCGCCGCCCGATCCCGAGGCGGTGGCTAGGGCGGCCCGGCTGCTCCTAATGGCGGCCCGCCCCGTGATACTCGTTGGCAACGGCGTCTACTGGTCCGGCGCCACCGCCGAGGTGCTGGAGCTCGCTGAGAGGCTCCAGGCCCCGATAGTGACGACGCTGCCGGGCAAGAACGCGGTGCCCGCCGACCACCCGCTGGTGATGGGGCCAGCGGGGATGCACGGCCGTGCCGAGGCTGACGCGGCCCTCGCCAACGCCGACGTGGTGCTCGCCGTGGGCACCAGGTTCTCGGACCGCACGGTGGGGAGGTTCGGCCCCGAGCTGCTGGAGAAGAAGATAATCCATATAGACGCGGACCCGAGCGAGCACGGGAAGAACGTGCCCCCCGCAGTCAGCGTGGTGGCGGACGCGAGGCAGGCCCTCCGAGCCCTGCTGAGGGAGATCAGGGCAGCGCCGCTCCGCGACACGAGGTTCCTAGAGTGGCTCAACTGGATCCGCCGCCGCTACGAGGAGGCCATGGAGAAGCTCGCGGCCAGGTTCAGGAAGTTCCCGCCCTGGAAGGTGCTGAAGACGCTGAGGCAGGCCGTGCCCCGGAACGCTATAACGGTGACCGGGGTCGGCAGCCACCAGATGTGGGCCGAGCAGCACTGGGACGTCTACGTGCCCGGTACATGGATTACGAGCGCCGGCCTGGGCACTATGGGGTTCTGCGTCCCAGCGGCGCTCGGGGCCAAGATAGCGGCCCGGGACCGCACGGTGCTCTGCATCGACGGCGACGGGAGCTTCCAGATGACCATGAACAACCTGGCCCTGGTGAGGGACTACGACCTCCCGATAATAGTGACTGTGTTCGACAACCGGGCCCTCATGCTGGTGAAGCAGTGGCAGATCTACATGTACGACCGGAGGATAGTAGCCACGGAGTACAGCAGGTGGCCCTGCTTCGAGAAGATAGCCGAGGCGTATGGCATAGATGCTGTCCGGCCGGCGAGCCTCGAGGAGCTCGAGGCCGCCGTCCGCCGTGCCGCCAGGAACAACGAGCCGCTGATAGCTATAGTTGATATCGACCGGGAGGAGGATATAGTGCTGCCCTGGGTGAAGCCCGGCGACTGGCTCACCGAGGCCATACTGCCGCCGGGCATGGAGGATGTAAGCCTCGTCTACGACGAGAAGGAGTGGGAGAAGGTGGCCTCGGCGATAGCAGCCAAGACCGCCAGGAGTGGGTGAGCCCTGATGGAGGCGGGGCGGTACGTGATAGAGGTCTCGGCGTTCAACGGCATGGATGCCGTGATGAGGCTGGCGAATATGGCTAGGAGGGCTAAGCTGGAGTACCATGGGCTCAGCGCCAGCTTCGACGGGAGGGTGGTGAGGCTCCGGATAGACGCCTCGGGGAGGGAGAGCGAGGTGCGCTGGCTGGCGGCGAAGATCGAGAAGATGCCGGAGGTCTACTCGGTGGTCTACAAGAGGGTGGCCTAGACCCCCTGGACCGGCTTCCCAGGTTAGCCGCTGTTTTGCCCCTCCCCCCGCGGGGCGGGAGGCCCCACAACACCCCAGGCTATATGGATGAGCCTTCCATGTGTAGTATCGGCGTGTCGGGAGGCACTCGACGAGCCCAGTAGGGGAAGGTGGATGGGCATGGCCCGGATATACACCGAGCGGGACGCGAGCCTAGACCCCCTGAAGGACAAGACGATAGCCGTGCTGGGCTACGGAAGCCAGGGCAGAGCCCAGGCCCTCAACCTCCGCGACAGCGGGCTCGACGTGATAATAGGGCTCCGGCCCGGGAAGAGCTGGGAGAGGGCCGAGAAGGAGGGCTTCAAGGTCTACAGGGTGGACGAGGCGGTTAAGCGGGCCGATGTTGTAATGATGCTGATACCCGACATGGTGCAGCCGGAGGTGTGGGAGAAGCAGGTGGCGCCCCACCTGCGCGAGGGCATGACAGTGGACTTCGCCCACGGGTTCACCGTGCACTTCGGCCTCATAAAGCCCCCAGAGTACGTCGACGTGGTAATGGTTGCGCCGAAGGGCCCCGGCGCGAAGGTCCGCGAGGAGTTCCTGGCGGGCCGCGGGGTCCCCGCGCTGCTCGCTGTCTACCAGGACTACACGGGCCACGCTAGGGACACGGCGCTCGCGATAGCGAAGGGGATAGGCGCCACCAGGGCCGGGGTTATAGAGACAACCTTCAGGGAGGAGACCGAGACGGACCTTATAGGCGAGCAGACCGTGCTGGTCGGCGGGCTGATGGAGCTGATCAAGAGGGGGTTCGAGACCCTTGTGGAGCTCGGCTACCAGCCGGAGGTGGCCTACTTCGAGGTCCTCAACGAGGCCAAGCTCATCATGGACTTGATATGGAGGTACGGGATAACCGGCATGCTCGAGCGTGTCTCCGTCACAGCGAGGTACGGCGGCCTCACCGTGGGCCCCAGGGTGATAGACGAGAGGGTCAAGGAGAACATGAAGAGGGCTGCCGAGAGGGTGAGGAGCGGCGAGTTCGCCAGGGAGTGGGTGGAGGAGTACCGGAGGGGCATGCCTAGGCTCCAGAGCCTGCTCGACGAGATACGCGGCCACGAGATAGAGAGGGTTGGCAGGGAGATGCGCCGCCTCCTCTTCGGCGAGGAGGGCGACTAGGCCGTGCCGGCGCTGCGCAGCAGGGAGATCCGGGAGGGGCCGCGCCGGGCGCCCCACCGCAGCCTGATGCTGGCGGCGGGGCTGGACGAGAGCGACGTCTACGACACCGGCAAGCCCCTGATAGGGGTTGTGAACACTTTCTCCACGATAGTGCCGGGGCACGTGATGCTGGACAAGCTGGTAGCAGCGGTGACTGAGGGGATACGGGAGGCCGGCGGCGTGCCGGTGCACGCCGGCGCGGTCTCGGTGGACGACGGGATAGCGATGGGCCACGAGGGGATGAGGTACAGCCTCGTGGCCAGGGAGAACGTTGCGGACGCGGTGGAGATCTTCGCGGAGGCCCACCGGCTCGATGGCGTGGTGGTGGTCACGGCCTGCGACAAGATGCTCCCCGGCGCCCTGATAGCGGCGGCCAGGCTGAGGGACAAGATACCGGTGTACATCGTTAACGGCGGCCCCATGCTCTCGGGCCGGGGGGCCGGCGGGGGCTGCTGCATAGCCCTGGGCCACGTGTTCGAGGCCGTCGGCGCCTACCTCGCCGGCAAGATAACGGGGGAGCAGCTCCGCGAGATAGAGATGAGGGCGCTGCCCACACCCGGCAGCTGCGCCGCCATGTACACCGCCAACACCATGGCGGTGGCGGCGGAGGCCATGGGCTTCATACTCCCCGGCGCGGCCGCGATCCCGGCAGTCTACTCCAGGAGGATCCACGTTGCCAGGGAGACGGGGAGGCTGGCGGTCAGGGCAGCCCTCAAGGGCTGGAAGGCCTCCATGTTCCTCGGCAAGCGCTCCATCCTAAACGCGCTCGCGGTTGACGCTGCGGCGGGGGGTTCGACCAACACGCTCCTCCACCTCGCGGCCGTGGCGGCGGAGGCGGGCGTGGATCTAGACATGGGGGAGGTGGAGGAGCTGCTCTCCAAGACGCCCTGGCTCGCCGACCTCGAGCCCGGCGGCCGCTACTACATGGAGCACCTCTACCAGGCCGGCGGCGTCCCCGCGATAGTCAGGGAGCTGGCTAAGGCAGGGGCCTTCGATGCGTCCATGCCAGCCGCCACCGGGGAGCCCTGGAGCAGGGTGCTCGAGCGCCTGCCCCCGGCGCCGGGGGCCCCGGTGGTGAGGAGGGCTGAGCAGCCGCTGCAGCCCCGCAGCCCGCTCCGCATCCTGCGCGGCAGCCTGGCCCCCGGCGGCGCGGTGATCAAGGCGGTCCGGATATCGAGGACCAGGTTCGAGGGCCCGGCCAGGGTCTACGAGGCCGAGGAGGAGGCGGTGGAGGCGCTGGAGAGGGGCGAGATACGCGAGGGCGACGTGGTGGTGGTCCGCTACGAGGGCCCGGCGGGCGGCCCCGGGATGAGGGAGATGTTGCAGCTGACCTCGATGATATACGGTATGGGGCTGGGCGACAGGGTCGCGCTGGTGACCGACGGGAGGTTCAGCGGCGCCACGAGGGGCCTCGCGGTCGGCCACGTGTCCCCCGAGGCCATGGCGGGGGGCCCGATAGCCCTGGTGAGCGACGGCGACAGGATAGTCATAGACCTGGAGAGGGGGAGGATAGACCTCCTCGTCGACCAGGAGGAGCTGGAGGAGAGGAGGAAGCGGTGGCGCGTGCCAGAGAGCGTGGCGGAGAGGCACCGGAGGCTGGCGGAGAGGGGGAGCGTGCTCCACGCCTACAGTCTCATGGCCTGCAGCGCTGACCGAGGTGGAGCGAGGCGTTGCCCCAGGAGGCAGGCCTGGTGAGGGGGCGTGCGCTTGTAGTGGGGGACAACGTGGACACCGACACGATCATACCGGCCCGCTACCTGCACTCCACTGACCCCCGGGAGCTTGCCCGCCACGTGTTCGAGGACGCCCCTGGCATCCGGGCTAGGCTCGACGGGCTCGAGAAGCCGGTGGTGATCGTGGCGGGCCGGGGCTTCGGCTACGGGAGCAGCAGGGAGCACGCGGTGCTCGCGCTCAAGGCGGCCGGGGTGGCGGCGGTGGTGGCCGAGAGCTTCCACAGGATATTCTACCGGAACGCGCTGAACAACGGGCTCCCCGTGGTGGAGGCGAGCCTCCGCGGCTCGACGCGGGACGGCTCGCTGGTCGAGATAGACCTGGAGACCGGCGAGATAAGGGTGGACGGCCGCCTAGCCGCCAGGGCCAGGCCGCTGCCCCCCATGCTCCGCAGGCTGCTCGCCGCGGGCGGGCTGAGGGAGGAGCTGCGCCGCCTGGCGGCCGGCAGCGGCTAGCCCCGCTCCCTCCTTCCAAGCCCTCTTATAGCCCTCTCCACGTCCTCCGGCAGCGGCCTGATCAGCCCAGCCTCGCGGAGCAGCCTCATCTTCTCCAGCGTCGCCTTAATTATGCTGCTGGCCCTCTCCAGCTCCTCCTCGTAGCTCAGCCGTAGCCTCGCAACCCCCTGCTCCACCGCCTTCGCCGCCGCGGCGGCCGCCACTCTCGGGAAGACCTCCCACTCCTCCATGCTCGGTATTATGTAGTCCTCGCGGAGCCCCCGCTCCTCGGCGAACCTTGCCAGCTCCTCCGCCGCCGCGATAGCCATCTCATCCGTTATCGTGCGGGCCCTGACGTCCAGCACCCCCCGGAAGATCGAGGGGAAGGCTAGGCTGTTGTTAACCTGGTTGGGCAGGTCGCTCCTCCCCGTGGCTACCACCCTCGCTCCAGCGCTCTTGGCCTCCCAGGGCCAGATCTCCGGCACTGGGTTGGCCTCGGCGAAGACTATGGGGTCCCGGTTCATCCTCCTTATCCACTCCGGTTTCAGCACCCCGGGGCCGGGCCTGGAGGCAGCGACCACGGCGTCGGCGCCCTCGAGGGCCTCGGGTATCCCTCCCCCGCGGAGCCCGCGCCACCCGCCGCCGGTCTCGATGGCTATCCTGTACTTCCACGGGTTCTTCTTCCTCAGCTCCTCGATATCACTCCTCTCCGGGTGGAGCACCCCCCGCGAGTCGACTGCAACTATGTTGCCTGCGGGCACCCCGTAGGCTCTCAGCAGCCGGTAGAGGGCCACGTTGGCGGCGCCAACGCCGACCAGGACTATCCTCATCTCCCTGAGGCTCCGCCCCGTCAGCTTGGCCGCGTTTATCAGCCCCGCGAGCGTGACTGTGGCGGTGCCCTGCTGGTCGTCGTGCCAGACGGGGATGTCCAGCCTCCTCCTCGCCTCCTCCAGGATGTAGAAGCACTTGGGGCTCTCGATATCCTCGAGGTTCACCCCGCCGAAGCTCGGCTCGACGAGCTCGAGCAGCTCGAGGAACTTCCCAGGATCCCTGGCCCGGTGGACTAGGGGGATGGCGTCGACTCCCCCGAGCGCCTTGAAGAGGAGAGCCTTCCCCTCCATGACGGGGAGCGCTCCCTCGGGCCCGATGCTGCCGAGGCCCAGCACCCTGGTGCCATCGCTCACAACAGCCACCGTGTTCCAGCGCCAGGTGTTGTGGAAGGTCTGCTCCGGGTCCTCGGCGTCCTCCCGCGCAGGGCCGGCCACACCGGGGGTGTACCAGATGGCGTAGTCCTCCTGCCTCTCGGCCGGCACCTTGGGTATGACCTCTATCTTCCCCTCGTAGAGCCTATGCAGCCTGCGGGATATAGTGTACCAGTCTACCCTCTCCCCGCTCAAGACGAGCTACCAGAGCATAGTCAGCGGTGCGGCCGGGGGGCTGTAATTAGGAGTTGCCCCCGGCCGCCGGGCCTCGCCCCCGGGGGACTCGTGCAGAGCCCTGAGGCCGTGAGGGGAGAGCGGTATAGGCCGCGCTCCCGGCCCTAGCCCCGGGGTGGAGCACGGCTTGCCGCGGGCCGTTCTCTGCGGGCTTCCCCTCCCCGAGGTTGAGCCGGGCGACGACCTGGCAGCCCTCATAGCCGGGGCGGCCGAGCGCGAGTGCGGCGGCCTCAGGGCAGGCGACGTGGTGGCTGTGGCGAGTAAGGTGTTGTCGAAGAGCCTTGGCCTCCTCTACCGCCTCGACAAGGTGGAGCCGAGCCCTAGGGCGCGCAGGATAGCCGAGAGGGCCGGTCTCGACCCGAGATACGTCGAGATCCTGCTAAGGGAGAGCGGCGAGGTGCTAGCAGCCATCCCGTTCAAGAGGCTGGTAGAGGAGGGCGTGGTCGCCTGGGAGACCCTGGCGAGGAGCAGGGAGAAGCTGTTCAGGGCGCTGGACCAGTTCCCTACAATCTTCCTCACCAAGAGGGATGGGATGCTCTGGACCGACTCGGGGATAGACGGGTCAAACCACCCCCCGGGCGTCTACAGCGTACCGCCCCGCGACCTCGACGGCCATGCTAGGAGGCTGTCGGAGCAGCTGAGTAGAGCGGCCGGCGGCCCGGTGGCGGTGGTTATCTGCGACACAGAGGTCATGCCCGGCGGTGCTCTCGACATAGCCCGGGGCGCCTACGGCTTCCCGGTTCTCATGAGGAGGTTTGGCGACCCCGATAGGTATGGTAAGCCGAAGTTCGGGGGCGCGGATAACCTCGCTAACGCTGTCTGCGCCTCGGCCAGTCTCCTGGCGGGCCAGCACGCCGAGGGCATACCCGCTGTCATCCTAAGGGGGCTACGCTACGAATGGTCCACCGCCGGCGTGAGGGATGCACTGGGGAAGACCCGTGCCGCGGCCGCTGTCAGGGCCACGCTCTGGCATACCGCGAGGGTGCTCGGGCTCCGCAGCCTCCTGCGCCTCCTCCGGGGAGCCTAGGGTGCCCCTGGCCCCTAGAGCTTCTCGGGCTCCGCGTCGAGGGGGACGGGCCTCCTCCTCGGGGTTGGCGCCCCACCAGGTTCTCGGTGGGGTAGCGGGCCTCGATCCTGCGGAGAGGCTTCTCCGGCGGCGACCGCGTAGACGTGGCGGTGGTGAGCAAGGCCCAGCTCATGAGGAGCCACAGCGTCGCCGCCGCTGCTCCTCTTGATCTCGAGGGCGGTGCGGAGCCCGGCAGGCCCCGAGCCTGTGACGAGGACGTCGTGCTCCAGCGTCTCGGCCATGGCCCGCTCACCCTCCCTCTAGGAGCTGGTGGAGCCTCTTCCGCACATCCTCCATGACCTGGTCGTAGAGGTTGTTGCCGTGCGAGTCTATCACCAGGGTGAGGGGGCCGAAGTCGCGGACGCGGAGGAGCCAGACCGCCTCGGCCATGCCCAGCTCCTCCAGCCAGTAGACCGCCTCCACCCTCTCCACGGCCCTGGCCGCGAGCACGGCCGCGCCCCCGGTGAAGACCGCGTAGACGGCGCCGTAGCGGCGGCAGGCCTCGGCGGTGCCCCTCCCCATTCCACCCTTCCCTATCACCATCCTGACCCCCGTGAGCCTGATGAACTCGGGCTCGAGGGGCTCCATCCTGGCGCTCGTGGTGGGGCCGGCCGCGACTATCTCCCAGCCCCCGTCCCTCCTCCGGGCCACGGGGCCGCAGTGGTAGACGGCGAGCCCCCGGGTTGGGAAGGGGAGGCCTCCGCCCCTCCGCAGCGTCTCCACGATCCTGCGGTGCGCCTCATCCCTGGCGGTGAAAACGAGGCCGGAGAGGTAGACCACGTCCCCCGCCCGGAGCCTCCGCACCTCCTCCTCGCCGAGCGGGGTCTCCAGCCGGTAGACCCGAGGCACTGCGGCACACCTCACGGGGCAGGGGGGCCTGGCTAGATGTGGCTTGATGTTATCCTCCAGGAGCCGTCCGGCATGAAAACCCCGGAGGCGCGGCGGAGCGCCCAGCAGCTGAGCACGACCCCGACAGCGTAGGTAGCGGGGTGCCGGTGGCCGTACTCCAGGTGGAGGTCCAGCGCCGTCACCCGGCCCCCGAACCCGTGGGCCCCCAGGCCGAGCTCGTTGACCTCCCGGAGCAGCTTCTCCTCTAGCTCAGCCGCCTCGGGGTCGGGGTGCCTCTCCCCGAGCCTCCGGAGGAGCAGGGCGCGCTTGGCGAGCGCGAGCGCCTGGTCGCCCGTAGCGGCTACGCCCACGCCCACCACGAAGGGCGGGCAGGCCCTCGGCCCCGCCCCCGCCACGGTCTCTAGCACCGCCCGGTGCACCGCCCCCACGCCCTCCAGGGGGAGGGCCATATAGAGCCCCGTCGGGGCCTCGCTCCCCCCGCCCTTCGGCGCGTAGACCGCCTCGAGGCTCTCGCCGGGGACAAGCTCCACCTCCACCCACGGCGTATAGCGTCCGGTGTTGTCGCCGCTGTTCCTCCCCCTCAGCGGGTCCACGGCGTTAGGCCTCAGGGGCACCGTCCTCGTGGCCTCCCTCACCGCCTCCCGGGCCACATCGTAGAGCCTGCTCCGCAGCGGGAACCCGTCGCCGACGCGGAGGTAGAAGAACGGGGCCCCGGTGTCCTGGCAGATCGGCCTCCCCAGCCGGGCGGCGAGCCTAGAGTTCTCCAGTATGGCCTCCAGCTGCATCCTCGCCAGCGGGTTATCCTCAGCCTCCAGCGCCCTCTCCAGCGCCTCGTACACGTCGCGGGGGAGCCGGGTGGTAGCCAGGCGGATAAGCTCAACCAGGAACCCGCGGAGCCGGTCCTCAAGCCCCAAGCCCACAGCACCCAGGAGGTTAGCCAGCCAGCGCAGGGTAGTAGTGGCCCCGGGGGGAGGGTTAAGGGAAGGGATGCCGCTGCCCATCCCGGGGCCCCGGGGCTGGACGGGAGGCTCAGCGGGCCCAGGAGGGCACAAGGAATATAACCTAGGACCCAGGGTTCCTCGTGGCCTATTGGAGGCGGGCCCTGGAGGGGTGTATGGGCCCGTAGCTCAGCTAGGATAGAGCGCCGGCCTCCTAAGCCGGTGGTCGGGGGTTCAAATCCCCCCGGGCCCGCCACCCTCAACTCCTCCAACTCCATGCGCTGCGGCAGGCCCCTCCCCCAAGCCGGCTATGGATTGCTGCGCCCATCCCCGCCGGCGGAGGGCATCACCCCCAGTCGATGGCAGAGAGCCGGGCCCTTTTGTGGACAAGGGGTCCGGCACCGTGCGGGGTAGGGTAGGGGCGTGGTAGCCCGGGTTGAGGGTCCTGGCCTCCTCGCGGCTGCCGCGGCCACCCTGCTAGCCATGAGGGGTGGCGGGCGGCCCCGAGCCTCCTCCCGGAGCCTGTAGGCGTAGGCGGGGTAGTCTCCAAGCCCATACCACGAGGTATGCCTCCTTGCTGCCCCGCAGGCCCTGGCGGTGAGCCCGGCGAGCTTCTCCACGTCTACCTCTATCACCAGGCTGCCTCCCTCCAGGGCCCAGCGGCCTGCCTCGATATAGGGGATACCCTTGTAGCGCCAGCCGGGCGGCGTGATGCCGGCGCACGCGCTGCTCCCATGCGGGGTGTAGAGGGGCAGCCCGACATCCCGGTAGGGGTCTATACCGGTCCCGTTGATGCCGAGCCTCACGGCCAGCGTGCCGCCGGCGAGGCTCACGTTCACCCTCGGCGCCCGGATGGGGATCGCTTCGACACGGAGCACGAGCGTGCCGTTCTCGTGGCTGAAGCCTAGCCAGAAGCTTCCCCTGGACAGCACGGAGCGGTTGTAGTACCTCGCGAGCAGGTGCTCGAGACAACCGTGGGCGAGCTGGAGCGCAGCGTGGCGGAGGCCTGGGAGGAGAGCCTCCGCCACTTCCTCCGCCTGCTCCAGTCCAGGGGCGAGGAGGTTAGGGCTGCAGGGCCCTGGTGGCACCGCGGGGTCTAGATAGACGCGGTCGTCGTGACCGAGGAAAAGGTCTACGGGCTCGAGGCCGAGTGGAGCAGGCTAGGCCCCAGGGACCTCGCGGGGACCATGACAAGGCTCGAGGCTAAGCTCGAGCACCTCCCCCTTGCCCGGAGGGGCTACGCCCGGTGCCCGTGGTCTACGCCCGCGAGCTGGCCGGCGAGCCCTGGGAGGGGGGCCTACAGCCTCGAGGACGTGGTCAAAGATGTCGGGAGGACACGGGTCCACCGGCTTCCCCCGCCCTAGGCCCGGGGCCCTGGGGCGCCGGCGCCCTAGAGGATCGTGGCCAGCGCTCTCACCGCGAAGGCGGCCGCGGTGGCGAGGGCTAGGTCGTAGCCCAGCGCCGCTAGGGTTAGCCTCCAGCTCCTAGTCTCCCCGTAGATCGTGCCGAGGGTGGCGACGCAGGGTATGTATAGGGTCGTGGCGAGCATGAGCGCCAGCACCTGCCACGGCTGGAGGGCGTAGGCCTTCAGCGTAGCGTACTCGCCCGCGGCCTGCCCCTGGACGGGCGCCACCGCCGCCAGGGAGTCGAGGAACACCTCCTTGGCTATGAAGCCGCCGAGGAGCCCGAAGCCTATCCTCCAGGCCCTCTCGTAGTCCACGCCCAGCATGAGCTGCACGTACGGCGCCATCGCCCTGCCTATGCTTGCCCCGTAGCTCTCGGCTGCGCCGCCGGCCTCGCCGAGGTAGCCCTGTGGCCCATAGTTCGCGAGCAGCCAGAGCACTATGCTCACCGCCACTATCACCGTGCCGGCCCTCACGAGGAAGTGGCGGAGCTTGTCCCAGGTGAACCACCACACCACCCTCCCACTCGGCCTCTTCGTGGGAGGCAGCTCTATCGCTATCTCGCTGGCCTTCCCGCCCTTAAGCCTGGTGAACAGCTTAAGCGTCACCAGGAAGAGGATTATCGATATCAGGTAGACGGTGAACACAGCCAGCGCCCTCTCCACCGCGCTGTGGAAGTAGACGGTCGCCAGTGCTAGGAGCACTGTGAGTCTGGCGCTGCACGGCACCAGGGGCAGGGCGAACGCGACCGCCCTTCTCTCCGTAGGGGAGTCCATTATCCTCGCCGAGATGACGCCGGGCACGTTGCAGCCCAGGCTGAGCATGGCGGGGAAGACGGCCTTTCCGCTGACCCCGAATAGGCGGAAGAGCCTATCAACCCCCACGGCTAACCTGGGCAGCAGGCCGGAGTCCTCGAGGGCGCCTATAAAGGCCATTATCACGGCTACCAAGGGGATGAAGGTGAGCACCAGGCCCAGGCCGTAGCCGGAGGAGAGCAGGCCCTCGCCCAGCATCCGGGCCAGCACCGGGTTGGGTATAGCGCCCTCCACCTGCTCCGCCAGCCAGTCCATAACAACGGCTACCAGGTTCTGCAGGCTATACTCATCAACCAAGTCGGCGGCTCCCGTGTAGCCCAGGTGCCTCAATATATCATCGAGAGGCCACCCGCTCGCCACGGAGAAGGTGGCGAGGAAGATGAGGAAGAGTGTCCCGAGGCTGACCAGGGGGCCCAGCACCGGGTGGAGGAACACCAGGTCGAGCCTCGACAGCCCCAGCGCCGCCTGGCCCTCCTCCCGGGCCCTGGGCCTGTGGGCCACGTACCTCTCGTAGAGCCTGGAGGCGTAGTCATACCTCCTCTTGACAAGCTCTATGGCCAGGTCTATGCCTCTCCCCCGCAGCTCCTCCCGGATCCTCTCAGCCTCCTCGGCCACCCTCCTGGCCCTCTCCGGCCCTAGCAGCTTCTCGAGGTAGCGCGGGACCCAGTCATGCCCCTCCAGGAGCTTCACGGCCAGCCAGCGCGCACGCGCAGGCTCCAGCACCCCTTCATCCGAGCCTGTTATGAGGCCGGCTAGTCTCTCCACGTAGGGCTTCAGGTCCCCGAGCAGCATGTCCAGCAGCGGCCCCTTCCCGCGGCGGACGGGCTTCCGGATAACCACCTCCAGCAGCTTATCGATACCCAAGTCCTTCAGTGCGCTCACCAGTACCACTGGGACTCCGAGCTCCCTCTCCAGGCCCTCCACGTCCACCTCTATGCCGCGCTCGCCCAGCATGTCAGCCTTAGTTATCACAACCACCACGTTGTCGAATGCCTCCAGCAGCTCTAGGGGGAGAGCGAGCCCCCTCTCCAGCGCGGCGCCGTCGGCTAGGGTTATTATCACGTCAGGCCGGTTCTCCAGGAGGAAGTTCCTCGTGACCTCCTCCTCTGCCCCGGTGCCGCTGGTGCTATAGACCCCGGGGAGGTCCACGACGCAGACCACGCGGTCCCCGAGCCTTATGTGGGCTACCTTCATCTCGACGGTGGCCCCCGGCCAGTTGGCCACCAGCTCGCTGGAGCCGGTAAGCCTGTTGAACAGCGTGGTCTTCCCGCTGTTGGGCGCGCCCACGAGGGCTGCTACCACGTCGCAGCCCCGTCTCCCCCCGGCGGCCGGCACTCCAGCCACCACCTCCAGAACCCAGAGGGGGGCGCCGCCTCTTTAAGCCCTGTTAAAATGCAAGTGGAATTAGTGTCGGAATGAATGCAGATACGGGTACCGCCAGCCTTGCACCGTGGCCGGCGCGGTACTCGAGCCATCGGGGGGCTGCGCTTGACAGGGCACCCCCGTCCCGGCGGCACCCCTGCTTATCGTCAATGCCTGGGGCTGCTCCAGGTAACCCGGGGGCCCGCGCCCTCGCTGCGGGGGGGGGGGGGGGACAGCCATAGACCTTGGAACGTGCGCCGAGAGCGGGGGCGAGGCGGCGGCAAGGCCGTGGCCGGGGCCTTGTGGAGTCATCCTCCTACCCCGCGCCTACCCCTAGAGGAGGCCGGCAGGGCTTACAGGGAATGCCCGAGGGCCGCGTTATAGGCCGCGCCGCCCTCCCGGCCCCCGGGGTGGCCCGGCTATGGTGGTGGACCTGGGCTTCGAGTTATCCTACCTGCTCAGTGACGCGCTCGGCCGGAGGGTGGAGGTCCAGGGCTACAGCTTCGACCCGGGGAAGGCGCTGCTCTGCATAGACGCGCTCGTGGAGGGCAGGGGCCCGAGGAAGGCCTGCATAGAGGTTAAGCCGTGCCGGGGCCTCCGGGAGGAGGCCAGGTGGGCCCGCTGCGTGTCCAAGACACTGGTACACGCGAGCGGGCTCGTGGAGAGGCTGGCCGGGCTCCTGGAGGGCTAGCCTCCGGGCTTCCGGAGCCTCGCTATGAAGTACCCGGTCGCCCGGTGGATGCTCGGGTGCACCCTTATGGCGTGCTCGCCGTAGAAGCCTATGCCCCGGCTGAAGCGCCTGGGCCAGGCCTCCTCGAGGCGGAGGCCCAGCTCCTCCACGGCGTAGCGCATATTCTCCTCGTTCTCGCGGAGCGTCATGGTGCAGGTGGAGTAGACCAGCACCCCGCCGGGCCGGAGGAGCCGCTGGGCGGCGCGGAGGAACCGCCTCTGGTACCGGGCGGCGGCCTCCACGTCGCGCAGCGTCTTCCGGTCCCAGACCTTGGGTATCACGCCGAGGCTGCTGCAGGGAGGGTCGAGGATAACATAGTCCGCCACCCCGGCGCCCAGTATCCTGTCAAGCCTCCTGGAGTCGGCGCGCAGCACCTCCACCCGGTGCCCCAGCCTCCTCACCTCCTCCCTGAGCCTCTCCACCTTGCCCCTGGAGTGGTCGACAGCCACCACCCGCACCCTGCCCCCGGCCAGCTCGTAGACGTGGCCGGTCTTCCCTCCCGGCGCCGCGCACATGTCTACGACCAGGGAGCCGGGCTCCGGGGATAGGACGTGGGCGGCCATCATGGAGGAGATGCTCTGCTCGTATATCGCGCCGCTCCTCCACCACCGGGTCTCCCTGAGGCTGGGCACCCGGTAGAGGGGCTGGACGTTCTCCACCACCAGGCCCCGCCGCGCCCGGAGAGCGGCCGGAGCCTCCTGGGCCACCACCCCCAGGGCTACGGCGGCGCCGTTCTCCGCTACAACCAGCACCTCCCTGCCCGGCCGGGCGCAGTCCTCGAGCCGGACCACGCCGGGGGCGTACACGTGGGCGCCGAGCATAACGCTCTCGGCAGCCCTCTTGTCCACCACCACCCTGCAGCCCGGGTCCCGGAGCCTCGCTGGCCCCTCGACGGGTATCCAGAGCGCCTCCTCCAGCAGCTCGTCGCGGTGCACCGGGTAGCCCTCCTTCCTCATCTCGTCGAGCAGCTCCCCGGGGTCGGCGCGGAGGGTGTTGACCCGGAAGTAGTAGCGGGACGGCGGCGCGGCGAGGGCCTCGAGGAGCCTGGGGAGCCCGTGGCGGCCATAGACCCTCTCAAGCTCCCCGAGGAGGCCCTCGTCGTACCACTCCCAGGGGCCTCCGTCGCGGTGCACCCGGGCCTCTACCTCCTCCTCCCCCTTCTCCTCACCCTCCGGAGCGGGGTGCCGCATACCGGGCAGACCCTCTCCCCTGGCCTCCGGGAGACGTAGCCGCAGGCGGGGCAGGCGACGATGTAGTCCTCGACCCTCTCTATCCCCCGGGTGCGGAGCGGCATGTACTCGAGCCCCAGGATGGCCGCGAGGTTCTGGACGGCGTAGTCGTCTGTCACGACCACCACGGGCAGCCCCTCCTCAGCCAGCTCCAGCGCCAGCGCGGCCACGCTAGTGTCCGTCCGGCTGAGCGAGGAGTGGAGCCCGGCCCGGGCGGCCTCGCGGAGGACCCGCCTTAGAGCCGCCGGCCTCGGGTCCCTTACCTCCACCCTGCCGAGCCCCAGGGCCAGCTCCAGGCCCTCCCTGCTCCAGCTGTCCCGCACCTCCTCCACCACGAGGCTGGTGGTGTAGAGCCTCCCGCTCCCCGGGGCGTAGAGGGGCCACCTGGCTATGAACGCCGTCGTGTCTAGCACGTAGGCCTTCTCCATGGCAGCCTCAGCTTCCCCCCTCCACGGTACCTCGCTATGCGCGCCGGGGGGCCGCGGAGCACGGCCTCGATCACCGCGCCCCTGGCGAGGAGGCTCTCCCGGACCCCGTCTATAATCAGCTTAACCGGCCTCGTGGTCCGCTCCACAACCAGGCGCACCGGCTCCCCGCCGGGGGCGACTATGCTCCCTATCCTCCTGTCCAGAGGGTTGACCGGCACCACCGCCACGGCGTCGAGCCCTGGGTGGAGCACGGGGCCCCCGGCGCTGTAGCAGTAGGCGGTGCTCCCGGTCGGGGTGGCGATTATCAGCCCGTCGCCCTCGAGGTCCTCGTAGGCCGTCTCGCCGCCCAGCTCCACCCGGAGCCCGGCCACCTTGGAGCCAAGCGCCAGCACGGCGGCCTCGTTGAGCGCGTAGGATACGCCGCCTCTGGCGCGGACGATGAGCCTGGGGTGCTCCTCCACCCGGAACCGGCCCTCCACGAAGTCCGCTAGCCTCTCCATAGACGCCCTCGGCCCCTCGTCGAAGAGGAAGGCCCGCCGCCCCAGCCGGACTAGGTGGAGCACCGGGTTCCTGGCGCCGAGGAGCTGGAGGAGGCGGAGCAGCGTCCCATCCCCGCCTATCACCACCACGCCCTCCACGTCGTCGAAGCGTAGGTCCACCCCTGGGCCTCCCAGCGGCCCAGCTATGGAGATGTCGTAGGCCGGCTCCGCGCCCAGCTTCAGGAGGCGGCGGTAAGCCTCTCTAGCCAGCTCCAGCGCCTCCACGCGGTCGGGCCTGGCGTATATGGCGACGCGCCGGGGCATGGAGGGGTCACCGGCCCGCTGCCTATGCCTCGTCACCGGGCGGCAATGCGGCGAGGCAGCGCGCGGGCTGCTGCACAGCCGCCGGCTATCAACGCGGCGGATGCGGCCGGTTAAACAATGCTGCACCCGCGGCCCCGCCCCAGTATTCGCGGCGGAGGCGGCGGGGGAGGAGCTGAGGAGCGCTAGGGAGGAGTTGCTCGCAGCCTGCGCCGGGCTCGTGGAGGTGGTGGAGACCAGCTGCACCATGCTCGAGGAGCGCCGGCCGCCGGTCTCATACGTGCTGGTGGGCAGGGTGGCGGTGGTCTCGCTGGACGAGAGACTACGGGGCAGGGAGAGGCAGGTGGCGGAGGAGCTGCTCCGCACGGTGCCGGGGATAGTGGCGGTCTACGGCAAGGAGGCCACGGTGGGGGAGTACCGGGCCCAGAGGCTCATCCACCTCGCCGGCGAGAGGGTGGAGGAGACCATGCACGTCGAGCACGGCCTCCGCATACCAGTGCCCCTCGGCAGGGTCTACATCAACCCGAGGCTCGCGGCCGAGCACCGCCGCGTCGCCGAGATGATAGGCAGGGACGAGGTGGTGCTCGACATGTTCAGCGGTGTTGGAGGCTTCAGCCTCGTCGCCTCGGCGCTGGGCAGGGGAAGGCTGATAGTAGCCAACGACGCCAACCCCTGGGCGGTCTCGGGCCTGGCCCGCGCCATCGAGATGAACAAGGGTAGGCTCAGGACGCCGATAGTCGTGCTGAGGAGCGACGCCCGCCTCCTGCCGGAGCTGCTGAAGCCCATATTCACGAGGATAATAATGAACCTGCCCCACTCCGCGGTGGAGTTCATCCCTGTGGCGAGGAGGCTCTGCAGCCCCAGGGGCTGCATACTCCACGTCTACACATTGGCCTCTAGCAGCGAGGAGGCGCTAGCCAGGGTTCCGGGCGGGGTCTCCGCCACCAGGGTCCTCGACTACGCACCCCGCAAGTTCATATACCGTGTCGACGTCCCCGTCCGGGGTGAAGACGACGTAGAGGGCTAGGCACCTCGTATAGCTGCTCGCCAGCAGCCTCCGGAGGCCCTCGGGCAGGTCGCGCGCCGCCTTATCGGCAGCGATCACCACGCTGTCGCGGCGGTGGCAGCTCCTCCTCGCTATCAGCCTCCCCGGCTCAGCCGCCGGCGAGAGCCCCTCAACCACGGCACCCGCCGCGCCGGGGGGATGGAGGGAGAGGGCAGCTATGTAGAGGGCGGCCAGCCCCTTCCCGGAGCTGCATCCAGCGATGCTGCCCTGACAGGAGACGCAGGCCACGCAGTCGCCCCGGGGTGTGAGCCTCGGCTCCCTCTCCAGCTCGAGCGTAGAGGGGTGGGCCAGCTGCACGTTGGGATGGCCCCTGCACCGCAGCAGCCTGATGCACGCCCCTGCCAACCTCTTCCCGGGCCTCCAGGCACCTCCTGGGGGCCAGGGGGCTTAGATAGGGCAGGCGCGCCCGTCAAGCCTGGAGAGTGGCCGGGGAATGCAGCGGGAGCTAGAGGAGGCGCGCCAGAGGCTTGTGGAGAGGCTCGTCCACGAGGGCTATATACGCTCCGAGCACGTCAAGAGGGCTATGCTCCGGGTGCCCCGGGAGCTCTTCCTCCCCGAGGACCTAAGGCACCTGGCTTACGAGGACACCCCGCTCCCCATAGGCCATGGGCAGACTATAAGCGCGCCCCACATGGTCGCCATGATGACGGAGCTGGCGGAGCTCGAGCCGGGAATGAAGGTGCTTGAGGTGGGAACGGGCTCCGGCTACCACGCGGCTGTGATAGCGGAGGTGGTCGCGCCCAGCGGCACGCCGAGGGAGAAGTGGGGCCACGTCTACACGGTGGAGAGGATCCCAGAGCTCGCGGAGCGCGCCCGCTTCAACCTGGAGAGGGCGGGTTACAGCGACCGCGTCGCAGTGATAGTGGGGGACGGGAGCAAGGGCTACCCCTCAGCTGCGCCCTACGACAGGATAATCGTGACGGCCGCGGCCCCCGAGGTGCCCAGGCCCCTGCCGGAGCAGCTACGGCCAGGCGGGAAAATAGTCATACCCATAGGGGATAGGTACATGCAGTACCTCTATGTAGTCGAGAAGCTGCCTGATGGCAGGCTGAAAAAACGCCCAGTTACACCGTGCATATTCGTGCCCCTCGTCGGGGAGCACGGGTGGCGGGAGCACGAGTCTTGGGTCTAGCGGCGCAGCCACGCATCCAGACCCATCTGGCGGCCCTGGAAGTGCTCGCGGTACGCCCTCCGCAGCCTCTCCAGCGCGTTCTTAACACGCTCCGGGTTGAAGTCGTGCTCCTCCACGAGTATCTCGAGGACCCTCTTCTCGTCGGGCTCCCTCCACTCGAGCTTATAGTCGCTGGTCACTGGGGGGTTCAGGAAGTACTCGTAGATCTTCAGTGGGTCGACCGGGAACTCGTGGCGCGGGAGCCCCTGGAGGAGCTTCACGGGGTCCCGGTGGGTCTGCACCATCTTCAGCGCCGTCTTGGGCCCGATCCCCCGGACGCCGTCCGGGTTGTAGTCGGTGCCTATGAGTATGCCTAGGGCTATCAACTGCTCCCTCGTAATGCCCAGTGCCTTGAGCAGCTTCTCGAGCTCCACCAGCTCCGGCTTAACCTCTACGTAGACGTTCTTCCTGGGCAGCTTCCTCTTACCCGTTATAGCGAGGTTCCGGGCAAGCCTCGGGGCCCCGAAGAGCAGGGAGTCGTAGTCCTGGCTCGCCGCGGCCCAGGCGTCGCCCTTCCGGGCCATGTAGGCGGCCTGCGCCTCCCCCTCCGCCGGCGCCTGCACGTAGGGTATCCCCATGGCCTCCAGCAGCTTCTTAGCGTCCTCCACCATCTCGTCGGTGAGTCTCGCCGCTGCCTGGGCGTAGCGCCTCGCCGCCTCCTGGTCGCCCCTCTTCACTGCCTCCTCGTACTTCCGCACAGCCTCCGCCTTGACACGCTTCCTCCTCTCTATCTCGAGATACTTCATCTCCGGCGGCTTCCCGTCGAAGACGTAGACCACCTTTACCCCGTGCTCGGCCAGGTTTATGGTGCGGTAGAAGAGGCCGCTGAGATGGCTGGTGACCCTGCCACGCGAGTCCATGAGCGGCGTGCCGTCCGGCTGCCTTATCGCGGTGAGGAACTGGTAGAGCGCGTTGTAGGCGTCTATGGCTACAACCTTGTAGCGCAGCGAGTCGAGCTCTATTTCCGTTACAGCCTCCTTGGGTATGATCTCGCGGAGGTTGACGCCCACGGCTCCCCCTATACCCCGGGGGATAGGCTTGAGGCCCCGTTAAGGTTTCCTAAGCAGCTCCACGTTCCTGAGGTTCTCCTTCAGCACAGAGACGTAGACTATACCCTGCATCTCCAGCTTCATCAGCGCGTGGAGGAGCTCGGCGAACGTGATATCCATTTTATCCCTAAGAGCCTTGTAGAGGTCCACGTCCTTGGCGCTCCCGCCTTTCCGCTCAAGCTCCTCTATTATGGCGTAGTGGAGGGGTAGGCTCCTCCAGGTATCCGAGGCGGTCATGCCGGCTAGACACCTCCCTAGCCTACCTCAATGCAGGCCCTGCCCCGGGGGCCGGGGGCGGGGTGTGTAGGAGCAGGGGCGGGGAGGGGAAACGCGGTAGGGGGTAGTCGGCGTGTCTAAGTGAACAGTGTAGACTTTGCCTGCAGCAGTTTGCTCCCCGGCAGCTGCTGGCGGGCCTGCTGATACCACTCCTCATAGAACTTCACCATGTCCTGGGTTATCGAGGGCCTCACTATCTCGAGCGCCCTCATGAAGTGCCTCATACGCACTCTGGTAGCGTTTATATCCTCGCGGAGCGCTAGCATTGCAGCCTCCCTTACCAGCGCCGCTAGGTCTGCGCCGCTGTAGCCCTCGGTCCTGATCGCCAGCAGCTCTAGGTCTACGTCTTCTGCTAGTGGCATCTTCCTGGTGTGTATCCTGAGTATCTCGAGCCTGGCCTTCCGGTCCGGCGGCGGCACGTAGATCACCTTATCGAACCTGCCGGGCCGCAGGAGGGCCGGGTCGAGTATATCCGGCCTGTTCGTGGCGGCTATCACAACCACGTTGCTGAGCGGCACTATGCCATCCAGCTCGGCGAGCAGCTGGTTCACAATCCTGTATGTTACTCCGCTGGTGTCGAAGGCGCCCCTCGTCTGGGCTATCGCGTCTATCTCGTCGAAGAAGATTATCGCAGGGCTATGCTGCCTAGCCTTCCGGAATATCTCCCTTATCATCTTCTCGCTCTCGCCCACCCATTTGCTGAGCACCTCTGGGCCCCTCACGGCGATGAAGTTCGCACCGCTCTCCGTCGCGGCCGCCTTAGCGAGTAGCGTCTTACCGGTGCCGGGCGGGCCGAAGAGCAGCACACCCTTAGGCGGCGTTATCCCCATGCGCCGGAAGACGTCGGGGTACTTGAGCGGCCACTCCACAGCCTCGCGGAGCTGCTGCTTAACATCCTCAAGCCCACCGATATCCCCCCAGTGGACCTCCGGAACCTCGATGTAGATCTCCCTCAGCCCGCTCGGCACTATCTCCCTCATAGCGGCCATGAAGTCCTCCATCCGTATCTCCATCTCCTCCAGGATCTCCGGGGGTATCCTGTCCTGGCTGAGGTCTATCCTCGGAAGGTAGCGGCGCAGCGCGTGCATCGCAGCCTCCCTTACCAGCGCCGCTAGGTCCGCGCCGGTGTAGCCGCGGGTCATCTCGGCAATTCTCTCCAGGTCCACGTCCTCGGCCAGCGGCATGCTCCTAGTGTGTATCTGGAGTATCTCAAGCCTACCCTGTTTGTCCGGCAGCGGTATCTCTATCTCGCGGTCGAAGCGGCCCGGGCGGCGGAGGGCTGGGTCCAGCGCGTTAGGCCTGTTGGTGGCAGCTATCACTATCACGTCCCCGCGGCTCTCCAGCCCATCCATGAGGGCCAGTAGCTGCGCCACCACGCGGCGCTCGACCTCCCCTACGACCTCGTCCCTCTTCGGCGCTATCGCGTCTATCTCGTCTATGAATATGATGCTCGGCGCATGCTTCTTAGCCTCCTCGAAGATCTCGCGGAGCCTCTGCTCGCTCTCGCCATAGTACTTGCTCATTATCTCCGGCCCGTTGATGGCTATGAAGTAGGCGTTGGTCTCGTTAGCTATAGCCTTAGCTAGCAGCGTCTTGCCTACCCCCGGCGGTCCGTAGAGCAGCACACCCTTAGGCGGCTCTATGCCAAGCCTCTTGAATATCTCCGGGTGCTTGAGGGGCAGCTCAACCAGCTCCCGGACCCTCTGGATGATGTCCTTCATGCCGCCGATGTCCTCGTAGGTGACCCTCGGTATCTTGCCCTGCTCTACCGGCTTCTCCAGCAGTATTATGTTCGTGTCATGGTTGATCACGACCACGCCCTGGGGCTTGGTGTGTATGACCACGAAGGGGATTGACTGGTTCAGCACCGGTATCAGCACCGTGTCGCCCTCGACCACAGGGTACTCGAGCAGCTTCTTCTTCACGTAGTTCACGAACCCGCTGTCAATGGTTATCGAGAAGTTCGCCGGAGCGAGCTTAACCAGAGAGGCGGGCTGCACGTCGGCCTTACGGACTATCACCTTATCGCCTATGCTCACGCCGGCGTTCTTGCGGAGAAGCCCATCCATCCTTATGATGTCCTGGCCCTTGTCCTCCGGGTAGCCCGGCCACGCTATGGCAGCCGTCCTCTTCCTCCCCTCTATCTCTATTATGTCGCCCGGCTCGACGCCTATCATCCTGAGTATGTCTATATCTATCCTCACCTTCCCCTTGCCGACGTCGCGTTGCTTGGCTTCAACAACCCTTAGCACTACCTCCTTCTTACGCCGAGAACCCGTCAGCACCATGGCTTACCCCTTTTACACCGTCTTCCCTCCGGCCTGGGGGCGCACCCTGGTGAGTAAGGGTATGGTTACACTGCGCCCCTCATTAACCGTGCTGAGCCCTGGAGCCTGGTATATATCATACCCCGCCGCGCGAGGAAGAGGCGTCTAGCAGGCCAGCCCTGGAACGGGTGGCGCCGAGGCCCGGCCCCCCGGGGCCTCAAAACATCCCGGTGGCGTGGGCGGCTAGTAGCTGGAGACCCTGTGGACAGTCTCTACCTCTATCTCCTCGACGCCCTCGACGCCGCGCAGGAGCTCCTCGAGCTTAGAGGTGCCTCCCTCGCTCTCCTCCGGTATCAGTATGTATAGCTTGAGGGCGTTGAGCCCGAATGCTATCGGGACCTTGTCGTAGCGGGTCACCTCGTAGTCTCGTGGCAGCTTCTCCTCTATCCTCTTTACGAGCTGCTCCAGGTCTATGTCCGTGCTAGACGGATATACCGACGCTACTACCAGTACCTTCGCCATGCTGCCACACCCCTGCAGGACCGTCCACGCCAATCCCGGGGCTAGAATGCTGCCGTGCCCTAGGGGCCCTCGAACCCGCACTTCGGGCAGCGGTAAGGGACACCCATCTTCCTGCAGCGGGAGCAGCGCCAGATCACTACCTCGCCGCAGTTGGGGCAGAGGAACGCCACTCCCTTCTCCCAGGGCGATATTGGCCTGTTGCAGCTGGTGCACACGGGTACCTTGGTGGCCTCTACTATGCTGGGCTTCCGCGGCACCTCAAGGCTCAGCGACACGGCCTCGACCCCGCCCCGGCCCCGTGGCTGCGGCCAGTTAATTACTGTCTTGCGCCGCGCCCGGCGCCCTGGGGATGGCAGCCGGTATGATGGGGCCTGGGCAGGAGTACAAGCAGGTCATAGCCGTGAGGACTGATATAAGGATGAGCAGGGGGAAGCTGGCCGCCCAGGTGGCCCACGCCGCGGTGGAGGCGGTGCTGCTCATAATAGATAGCGGCAACCCGGAGTGGAGCCGCTGGCTCCGCGAGTGGAGGATACAGGGCCAGAAGAAGGTGGTGGTGAAGGTCTCGAGCGAGCAGGAGCTGCTCTGGGTCCACCAGGAGGCCCGGCGCCTAGGCCTCCCAGCCTCCCTCGTGGCGGACGCCGGCCGCACCGAGCTCCCCCCGGGCACCAGGACAGCAGCCGCCGTGGGGCCAGCCCCCAGCCAGCTGGTGGACAGGGTTACGGGGAGGCTCAAGCTCCTCTAGCCGCCGGGGGCGGTGGGCTATAGGGCTCTGCAGGAGCAGGAACCCGCTAGACCTCCTCCTAGGCCTCGAGTACCGGGTACGCTGCGGCGAGCCCCTGGCCTGCGTGGCGAAACCCCGCGAGAGGAGCTTCATCGTGGCGGAGGAGCCGGAGCTGGCCCTAGAGCCCCGGGGCCGCTACTGCGTCTACCTCCTCGCCAAGAGGGGGCTCCCCAGCGGCGCGGCCGCGAGGCTCCTGGCGAGGCTCATAGGCGCGCCGGCGGAGGCGGCGATGATAGCCGGGCTCAAGGACACGGAGGCGACTACGCTCCAGTACGCCTGCCTCCCCTGCCCCCGCGACCCCCCGGTGCTCGTCACGGTGCCCGGCAGGCTCTGGGCCCGGCTCCTCGGGAGGGCCAGCCGCTGCCCCCGCCGCGGGGTGCTGAGGGGCAACAGGTTCACCATAGTCCTTGAGCCTCTCGGCTCCTGCAGGGAGCTGGAGGAGGCCCTGGAGAGCCTCCGGGCCGCGAGGCTCCCGGCGTACTACGGCTACCAGCGCTTCGGCACCAGGAGGCCGGACACCCACCTCCAGGGCCTAGCCCTCCTGCGCGGCGACCAAGCCGCCTACGCCCGGGAGCTGCTCGCCAGCCCCTACCCCGACGAGTCGCCCGCGGCGAGGAGGTGCAGGCGCAGCCTCTGGCGCGCCCCCGGCTGCAGCGGATCCAGGCTCTACGAGGCCCGGGCCGCCGGGGCCAAGGGCCCTGGGTGGCTCCGGCACCTGGTCCCCCGGCAGGTTCTAGAGCTGCAGCTGGCCGCGCTCCAGGCCTACATCTTCAACCGCTATCTAAGCCTCCGCATATCCATGGGCCACAGCCTCGGGGAGAAGCTGCCCGGGGAGAGGCTTCTCGGCGGGAGGCCCTACGCCCCGGTGCCCGGGATAGGCTACCGGCTCGGCACTGGCGGGGCTGCCCGGGAGCTCCTCGAGGAGGCCATCGGCTCGATCGGCTTGAGCCCCGAGGACCTGGCCAAGCCGCCTCCGGGGCTCCCCAGGCTCCGGCCCTACTGGCGCCCCGTCTACACGACTCCCCAGGGGCTGGCCGCGGCGCGGCTGCCCGGCTGCAGGCTGGCGGTGAGATTCAGCCTCGAGAGGGGTATGTATGCCACCCTCCTCCTCCGTGAGCTGGCCGAGCCCCCGGGCTGCGTGTAGGGTGGGCGGAAGGACGCCCAGGGGCGCAGCGGGGGAGGAGGCTGCCCGCCCCTCCAGGGGTGAAGAAAGAGCCCGGCCGGCCTAGTAGCCCGACTTTATCCTGGTCTTCTTGCCTAGCAGCTCGCTGAGTATCCTCTCGTACATCTCCTTGGCTTTACCCAGCCTCCTCTCATCCCTCCTCGGTATCCTCACGACGTACTCTATGCTGCCATCGGGCAGCCAGAGCGTGTTGACGCCCAGTATCCTTACCGGGTAGAGCAAGTGGGTGGCGAGGCCCCTCACGTCGCTGGCCTTCGGTATGATCTTGACCCTCTTCCCGAGCCTTTCCCTCAGCCGCTGCTCAAGCTCCCTGGCGTACTTCGTGAACACGGGCACGCTCGTGCCGACACCGAGGTCCATCACTATTATAACCATGTCGTCGTCTATGAAGTAGGCCTTGTAGTAGGTGGCTTTCTTCAGTATCCGCATGCCCTCGTCCTCCTCAAGCTCTATAAGAGCCTTCATTATATCTACTTCACGCTCATCCACAACGCCGCTGTCGATGAGGCCCTGGCACCTGGGGCAGAGAACGCCGCTCTTAACGCAGACGTAGTCAAGGGGTATCTGAACCGAGGTACACCACCTCCCTCCGCACGGCTGCCATGATCGTCATGGGCGGACTGATGCCTGTCAGTGGGTCTCCCGGCTGGCGTGCATGGGGCTTCTGGCCGGGGCCTTCAGCGCCCCAGCCTCCAGGACCCGCATAGTCCATGGTGGCCCGGTGCCCTGGGCTCCCTATATTAATCCTATCCGGCCCAGGCCCGGGCCCGCCACAAGGCTTATAAAATGTCCCGGCCTCCCGGGGTCGGCATGGCTGAGACCCTCCCCTGGCAGGAGGGTGGGCCGGTAGCTCAGCCTGGAAGAGCGCTCGGTTGGCATCCGAGAGGTCCCGGGTTCAAATCCCGGCCGGTCCACCACCCCCACCAGCCTCTCCCGGAGCCCCGCGTTCTCCAGCCCCTCCGGGTTCCCCGGCAGCCGGTAGCACCCCGGCTCCTCCCCTGTACCACCCCGCTTGGCGGCTCCGGGAGCCTCCTACCGGGCCCTCGGGGCTTTAACCCGGCCAAAGCGCTCCAGCCGAAGCACTAGATGTGGGGGCTCTAGTGGAGGACATATTGGACGAGATCTTTGATCGAGTGGTGGAGTCCAGGATATTCCGCAACAGGGACATACTGAACCCCGACTATATCCCGGACAGGTTGCCTCACAGGGAGAACGAGATACGGAGGGTAGCTAGCGTCCTCGCCCAGGCGCTGAGGAACAGTAGGCCCAACAACCTCTTCATCTACGGGTTGACGGGCACGGGTAAGACGGCTGTAACCCTCTACGTGCTCCGCCGGCTGGAGGCGAAGGCGAGGCAGCTGGGGGTGGACGTGAGGTACGCCTACGTTAATACTAGGCAGCGGGATACGCCCTACAAGGTGCTCGTAGACATAGCATCCAGTATAGGGCTCCGGGTCCCCTTCACCGGGCTCTCCACCGCCGAGGTCTACACCCGGCTCGTCCGCGCCCTCTCCAGGGCCAGCGGCGTCCTGATAGTGGTGCTTGATGAGGTGGACTGGCTTGTCCGGAGGAAGGGGGATGACCTGCTCTACAAGCTTACACGCATAGGCTACGAGCTGCCCCGGGACGCGGCGAAGGTATCCATAGTGGGGATTACGAACGACGTGAAGTTTGTCGAGATGCTTGACGCCCGGGTCCGCAGCAGCCTCGGAGAGGAGGAGGTTGTCTTCCCTCCCTACAACGCTGAGCAGCTCCGCGACATCCTCTGGGAGCGGGCCCGGGAGGCCTTCCAGCCAGGCGCCGTCGACGAGTCGGTCATAAGCTACTGTGCGGCCCTCGCGGCGAGGGAGCACGGCGACGCCCGCCGCGCCCTCGACCTTCTCCGCGTGGCGGGCGAGGTGGCGGAGAGGGAGAACGCTCCCAGGGTAACGGTGGAGCATGTCAAGAAGGCCTGGGGACAGCTGGAGAGGGACCGGGTCTACGAGGTGGTCTCAACTCTCCCGCTCCACGCCCGCCTCGTCCTAGCCGCGGTGATAGCCGCGGCGGGCAGGAGCTACACCACCACGGGCGAGCTCTACAGCGTCTACCGGGAACTGGCCAGCGCCCTAGGGGTGGAGAGCGTGACGCAGCGCAGGGTGAGCGACATAGTGAACGAGCTGGACATGCTCGGCGTACTCTCGGCGAGGGTTGTGAACCGCGGCCGCTACGGGAAAACCAGGATGATAAGCCTCGCAGCCGACCCCGAGACCATCGTGGAGGCCCTCTCCAGAGACCCCCGGCTCCGCCGCCTCCTAGGCCAGGTGGCCGTCCCCGGGGGAGGCGCTGGGGGAGGGGGAGGGCGAACCCCTGGAACCCTAGCCCCTAACCCTAATAAGGCCCGGCGTGGCGGCCGGTGAGTCTCCATGGAGGGCCGGTAGCTCAGCCTGGCAGAGCGGCGGGCTTTTAACCCGTTGGTCCCGGGTTCGAATCCCGGCCGGCCCGCTACGCCTCCAACAGGCAGGTGTCCACTATCGGGCCCACGGCCCGGCCCTCCCTCACCTAGGCTGCTGGCCCCGCGCCCTCCAGACAACCCCCTCCTCGCCCGTCTCCGGCTCCACGAGGCCCTCCCTCTCCAGCCAGGCGAGCAGCGATGCCAGCGCGGTACGGTTCAGCATGAGCTGCCTCGGCGTCGGCTCCGCCGACCCCAGCGAAACCGTGGCCATGTAGGTGAGCTTCTCGAGGGTCAGGGGCTTCTCCCGCAGCCTCTCGAGCACCCAGCCCCGCAGCTTCTCCACCGCGGCGATATTAGCCTCCACCATGGCGGCGGCGCGGCGCCCCCGGGCCACCGGGCCGTGGCCGGGGACTATCGTGTAGCCCTCCTCCGCCAGCTCCCGCAGCCTCTCCAGGCTCCGGACCCAGCCCTCCAGGTCGGCTGCAAAGGGCACGCCGAACCTCGCCAGCACCCTCTCCCCCAGCACAGCGTCGCCGGCGGCCACCACCCGAGACTCCTCATCCACCACCCCCAAGTGGCCCGGCGTGTGCCCCGGCAGCGGGATGGAGCGAAGCCCCTCCGGCAGCCCCTCCCCGGGTTCAACCTCCCGGTCCACCCGCAGCTCCACCATGGGCATGGCGGCGAGCCTCTCCGTGACAAGGCCGCCGTAGACTACGAGGCGGCGGAGTACGCTGGACTCGACGAGGCCCCTGCAGAGCCTCGCCGCATACACCGGGCCCCCGAGCCCCGGCGCCGCCGCCAGGTGGTCGCTGTGCCCGTGGGTCAGCACCACAGCCTCTAGCCCGAGGCCCAGCCCCCGGAGGGCCTCCTGGATCGCCGTGCCACGGCCCTCGCCGATGCCGGGGTCGACAACCACGGCGCCGGAGGAGCCGGCTACTATCACCGTGTTGGGGCTCCCCGGGAGGAGGTACGCCCTCCCACCTATCCTGCGGAGGCTCTGCATCCCGCACGCGCACCGGGTATAGAGGGAGGTGAGGCGGCGGGCCTCTGGAGGCTAAAAGAAGGAGGTTCACGCCTTGCGTAGGGCGTTCAGCCCTCTCCCCGGGAGGTGCAGGCGCCCAGGTTCCTGGCGACCTCTATCAATAGGCCGAGGCCTTTCTGCACGTTCTTGTCGCTTAGGGCTCCTAGCAGGCCGAAGAGGCCTACTGGCTTGGCCTTGGCGGGGTCGGCGGAGGCTAGCGAGCGCAGCGTGCACTCGCTGATCTTCTCGAGGTTCATCTTCGCCGAGATTACCTCCTCCGGGTGGAGGCGGAGCATCCCCCTGGAGGCGGCGTCAACAACGGTCATTGCCCTGTATATGGCGGGGTCGTTGCTGATCATGGCGAGCAGGTCCATGCCCTTCTCCGCTATAATTCTCAGCATGTCGAGTATGCCGCTCCTCTTGAGGTATACAGCGACCTCTACGAGCTCCTCCAGGGCCTTCATGCTCTCCTCGTCGAGGTTGAGCTTCTCCTCTCCCTCAGCCTCCTGGACCTGGGCGGTCATCCTGGCTCACCCTCGCATAGTGCTACTTCATTGCGGCTATCCATGACTTGTAGAAAGCCTCCTTCATAAGCCTTATAATGGGGGAGGTCATTATGGTGTAGCAGTAGAGCTTGTTGCGCTGTTCCTTCTCGTCGTACCGGATCTCGCATGTGCCCGCGTAGCCCGAGGTGCCCCAGTAGCCGACGCAGGTCATGGTCTTTGCGTACCCTGCCACCGGGTAGCCGCCGGTTATCTCGCTGATTATCTGGTCGGCTGCGTAGTCGGCTGCAAAGTGCACTGGGATACCCGCAGTCGGCAGCCCCGCGGGCGGCATGGAGTGCTCTCCCACCATGAATACGTCGTCGTAGTCTGGGTGGCGGAAGTTCCTGGGCCTCACCGGCGCCCACCTCGGATCCTGCTTGAGCTGGAAGCCCTCACTCCTGGCCAGGGGCTCCGGAAGCCTACTAGGAGGCACCTTAATCAACAAATCATACCTCTCCTCAACATTCCCCGCACGAACAACACCCCTCTCACCATCAACCTCGACATTACCGTCATGCTGCACCATCTCCACGCCAGCAGCCTGTATCTTCTCCCACCACACCCTGGACACGTCTGTGCCAAGCGCGGCCAGCGGCTTCCCCGTCCTTTCCCGTGTGAGCAGCACCACCTCGGCCTTTATGCCGCGGTTCTTCATAGTCTCTGCAAGCTGCGTTACCGCCTCGTAGGGGTACATGCCGCAGCGGTGAGGCGTCTCGGGTACTAGTAGGACTATCCTCCCGCCCTTGAACCTGGCTAGTGCCTTACCTAGCTCGGTGGCCCCCTCGAGCGTGTAGTTGTGGTACCCGTAGCGGTCTAGGCCTGGGTAGGCCTCCCAGCCGTAGCGGACCCCCAGGCTCACGACGAGGTAGTCGTAGCCCAGCCTCCCACCCTTCTCAGTCTCAACAGCCCTCTCGCCGGCATCAATCCGGGTAACCCGGTCAACCAGCACCCTGAAGCCAAACCTCCTACCAGCATCAACAATAGAGGCGCGAACCTCATCCGGCACAGCAGTCCCGAAGGCAACATCGGCGTAGAGGGGGCGGAAGTCGTGCCAAGGCTCATCAGCCACAACAGTGACTTCAAGGTCTAGGCCCTGCTTCCTCGCAGCCTCAGCAAGCTTGCGCGCAGCAACATAGCCCCCTGTTCCTCCTCCCAAGACGAGAATCCGCTTGGCCACGTTATCAACCCTGCTCTCGGTCAACAGTTCCTCGTAAACGGGTGCTAAGCATAAGGTAAAAATGCTTTGCATGAGTGCAACATTCGATATAGTAGTAGTGTAATGCTGAATCTAAAGGATTATCGGCTGTCATGAGCGCCTCTGGCGCCCGCTGCTAGAGGGGGCCCAGGGTCCTTGACAGCATGGAGGCTGCCTGGTGGGCTGTGAAGAGGGGCTCCGGGTGCCTCGTGTAGAGCTGGAGGCTGCACGCCAGCCTCCACGCATCCCTCGGCTCCATGCCGTAAGCTGCTAGGAGGAGGCGCCCCCTCCTGCACTCGGCGGAGCGTAGCCTGGACCAGGCCTCCTCCAGCACGGCTAGCCTCTCCCTCCAATCCGGGAAGTGGAGGCGGAGCGCCCTCTCCACCGCCTCGCGGCGAGGCGGGTACATGTAGACGGCCACGGCAGGGACCCCGGTCTCACGGTACAGCCTCTCCGGGTCGAGGATGTTGAAGCCCGCGAACACCACCGTGTCGGTCAGCACCGCCTCGAGCCGGAACCCCTCCCCGAGGGCCCGGCGGACTAGCCGGGCAGCCTTCCAGGTCGCGTCAAGCCCGTCGACCTCGACAGTGTCCAGGAGGACCCGGCAGGGGCAGAGGCTACCCTCCCTCCTGCAGTGGACAGCGAGCGCGAGGAGGGTGCGGCGCCACCCCCGCTGGAAGAACCCGTCATCGAGCCCGGCCACGCAGCCGCCCAGGACTCCCCCCTCCTCAGGGCTGCGGCTGTGGGCAGGCGCGGCGGAGACGTTTAGACCACTAAGACCTCCTCCCCCGGGCCCCGGAGGACCCCAGCCGTGCAGTGCAGGAGCTGCCTGGACGTTATAGGCAGCCACGCCAGTGTCAGGAAGTTCCTGCCCGAGCCCCTGGATCAGGGGGACCTGGAGCGGATCCTCGAGGCCGCCCGCCGGGCGCCCAGCTCGTGGAACCTCCAGCCGATCGTAGTGACCGCCGTCACTGATCCCGAGCTTAAGAGGAGGCTGTCGGAGGCTGTTGGCGGCCAGGAGCACGTGGCCCAGGCGCCCGTCTTCCTAGTGTTCAGCGTGGACTACCGTAAGCTCATCGAGGCGTCCCGGAGCGTGGGCGTGGAGCCTGCCGAGCCAGGCCTCGGGCACTTCATCGTGGGCGTGCTCGACGCCGGCATAGCCTCCGGCTGGGCGGCGCTGGCGGCTGAGACGCTGGGCTACGGGATAGTCTTCGTCGCGCTCTACGCCGACCCCTGCAGGGTCGCGGAGATACTAAACCTGCCCCGCTACGTTGTCCCCGTGGTGGGGCTTTGCATCGGCAAGCCCGCGGAGCGGCCGGAGCCGAGGCCCCGGCACCCTATGGAGGTGTTTGCCGCCGTCAACCGCTACCCCTCAGCCCCCGACGCCGTCGAGAATGTTGCGGGCATCTACCGGGGCCGCGGGGTCAAGCTGTTCAGGTACGTGCTCGCCCCGGGCGGCTACTACGAGGAGGTGGGCGGCGCGGTCCTCCGCTGCCTGAAGCAGCGGGGGTATAGGGTACCGGGGGGCTCCAGTAAGCATTATTAATTACATGTAAATATTGCGATATTTACTTAGGTTGGTAACGCTTTTATTTGCGTGATACTGTATTGTGAATCTGGTGGAGTTTACTTGGCCAGGCGGCTGCCAGCACTG
This sequence comes from Pyrodictium brockii, assembly GCF_055379715.1. NCBI lineage: Archaea > Thermoproteati > Thermoproteota > Thermoprotei > Desulfurococcales > Pyrodictiaceae > Pyrodictium > Pyrodictium brockii. Next base: position 170,496 of record NZ_AP042401.1, on the reverse strand, counting down.
CTCGCCGCCCTCGCAGCAGCCGCATTGGTGGCAACGCTCCACGTTTACGGCGGCTCTAGAGTCCTCAGTCCAGGCGGGAGGGGGGAGATCACCGTCTACCTCTGCGCGGCCGCCGAGAAGCCCTGGGAGGAGATAATAAAGGAGTTCGAACACGAGACAGGGATAAAGGTGAACGCGATCTACGGGTCCTCGGGCAGGCTCTACGCCATGATAAGGATGTCGCGGCGGGGCGACGTCTACGCCTCGGCCTCGCCCCTCTACATGGCTATGGCTGTGCTCGATGGCCTCGTCCGCCCTGACAGCGTCAGACCCGTAGCCTACCTGGTCCCCGTAATACTGGTGCCTCAGGGCAACCCGGCCGGGGTCCGGGGGCTCGCGGACCTGCTGAAGCCCGGTATCCGCGTGGCTATAGGAGATCCCAGCCATGTTGTGGTGGGTCAGTATGCGGTGGAGGTGCTCAAGCATAACGGGCTCTGGCCTCAGGCTAGGAGAAATATAGTCGTCTACGCTGAGAACTTCGCGAAGCTAGTAGCCCTCGTGGCTACCGGGGCTGTAGACGCGGCGATAGGCTGGCATGTTGCAGGCTACTGGTACCCTGGCAGGGTGGAGGTCGTGTGGCTGAAGCCTGGCCAGGTGCCGGAGGCCAGCTACATAGCGATAGGAGTGCTGAAAACTAGCAGGAACCCTGAGGCGGCCAGGAGGTTCATAGAGTTCGTCACCGGGTCTGACTACGCTAGGAAGGTGTGGAGTAAATACCACTACTTCACGAGCCCTCAGGAGGTTTGGAAGGTGGCGCCGGGCGCTAGTATACCGAGCATCGAGGAGGTTGAGGAGAGGCTGCAGCACTCGGGCGGCTAGGGGCTGGAGCCGCCGGCATCTAGGGCTTTGAGCACGCGCCTAGCCTCCTCGAGGGGGTACGCCTCGATGCTTCCATCCTTCCCTGCTACGAGCGCCAGGGGCCTGGAGAGCCTTGAGCCCTCGAGGTAGTCGCGGAGAAGGCCGTGGAGGAGGATGCGTAGCTCCGCCCTGGCCCAGCGCAGCTTCACCCCCCGCGAGTCCGCCTCCCTCAGCAGCTTCTCCACGAGGCTGTCAAGGGGTATCCCCTTTACAGCCTCGACCACTATGCCGGTCGCTAGCCGGTAGACCCTCAGAGTCTCCCTGGCGGCCTCCACGTTCGCCAACGCTCTCCGGTAGGTGGCTGCAGCATCCTGCCTCGTCGTGCCTAGCAGCCTCGCTATCTCCGAGAAGCCAAGCCCCCTTCCCTCCCGTAGGGCCAGTACCCTGGCCTGCTTGTGGGTGAGGAGGCCAAACCGCCCGGCCATGGAGGGCCCGGTTCCCTGCAAGGCCTCCTGGCGCCTTTAAGGTGCTTAGTCCGGCCCCGAGGCTCCAGCCGTGGCGGGGAGGTGGCCCGGAGGGTGAGGCTCGGCGGGCTAGTCCTCAGCGCCCCCGCGGTGCTGCTGGCGGCGGCCACCCTTGCCGTGCTAGTCTCCGTCTTCGCCTGGAGCAGCCCATCCGCTGTCGCAGCTGCCCTGGCGTCGAAGGAGGCCCTCTACGCTATATGGCTCAGTGTCTCCACCGCCCTCGCCGTGGCGATACTAGCCGTCCTGCTCGGCATACCGGTAGCCTACGCTATGGCGCGCGGCCTCCTGCCCGGGGGCAAGGCTCTAGAGACACTGCTCCTGATCCCCTTCGGCATGCCGCCGGTGGCCGTGGGCGCAGCACTCCTCATATTCTTCACCAACACGGGGCCGGGAAGCCTGCTAGACCGCCTCCTACGGGTGGTCTTCACCCCCAGAGGGCTCGTGGTAGCACAGTTCTTCGTGGTCTACCCCATAGCCCTGAGAGTCCTCAAGAGCAGTTTCGCCTCGGTGGACCCCAGGTACGAGGCGGTGGCACGGACACTGGGGTATACGAGGCTCCAGACGCTCATCCATGTATCCCTCCCCCTGGCGCGCCGCGGGGTGCTCTCAGCCCTCCTGCTCTCCTTCACCAGGGCCCTCGGCGAGTTCGGCGCCTCCGTCACGCTCGCGGGGGCCACGAGGCTCCGGACAGAGACCCTGCCGATAGCGATCTACCTCTCCATAAGCGGCGGGGAGCTGGACCTAGCGGTGGCTCTCATGGCGGTCTCGGTCCTCGTGGCAGGCGCATCGGTGGCAACTATGCTAGTGCTCGAGGAGGTGTAGACCTAGGGATGGCGCCCGCCCCGGCCCTCCGGGTGGAGGATCTCTGGGTGAAGCGTAAGAGCCGCCTCGTGCTCCGGGGTGTGAGCCTGGAGCTGGAGGAGCCCTCAATACTCGTCGTGCTCGGGCCCAACGGGGCTGGGAAGACCACGCTGCTAGAGACCGTGGCGGGGCTTGTCAAGCCGAGCCGTGGGAGGATAGTGGTCTCCGGGGAGACCGTCTACTCCAGCGCTCCCCCGAGGGTGAATACGCCCCCAGAGAGGCGAGGCGTCGCCTATGTTCCTCAGGATTATGGGCTTTTCCCCCACATGACTGTCTACGAGAACATTGCCTTCGGCCTCCGGGCCCGCCGCTGCCCCGGGGAGGATGTGGACAGGAGGGTGCGGGGGGTCGCCGGGGTCCTCGGGATAGAGCATCTCCTCGACCGCAGGCCCGCGGAGCTGAGCGGCGGCGAGAGGCAGCGGGTGGCGCTCGCCAGAGCCCTCGCAGTAGAGCCCAGGCTACTCCTCCTCGACGAGCCCTTCAGCGCTCTAGACGCGCCTAGCAGGGAGAGACTACGCTCCGAGCTGCGCAGCCTCCTCCGGAGGCTGAATGTTCCAGCAGTGATCGTGACCCACAGCTTCTCCGACGCCTGGGCCCTGGGGGATAGGATAGCTGTCCTCGACTCGGGCCGCGTGGTAGCCGAGGCTAGCCCCGGGGATCTGGCCTTGAGGCCGCTGAGGCACGGGGTGGCGGAGTTCCTAGGCTACATGGTGCTCGAGGCCCGGGTGCTCCGGGCGGAGGGGGGCCGGGCTTCCCTAGAGGCTCCCGGCCTCGGGCTGCTGGAGGCAGCCGTGGATGGGCTGGAGCCGGGCTCCAGGGTGCTGGTCGCCCTGAGGCCCGACGACCTGGTTGTCTCCGCCAGGCCCGTGGCTAGGACCAACACCTACCGGGCCCGGGTCGCCGAGGCCGTTGTGACCCGGCATGGTGTGCGCCTCCTACTAGAGGTCGGGGGCCTCGTGCTGAGGAGCGAGCAGGCCCGGGGGCCCCTCCTGGCCCTCCTCGGCCGCCTGCCGGGCCCCGGGGACCAGGTCTACGTCCACATACCCCCGGGGCTGGTAGACGTGAGGACCCTCTAGCCGGGCTTCCGCGCCACCACTATGACCCGTGTGAGGCTGCCGTGGACCCTCATGTAGTGCCTCTCCACCAGCCTGAGCCCGCTGGCCTCGGTCGCCTCGACCGCCCTCTCCTCAGCCCAGTGGGGGGTGGCGTAGGCGAGGAAGCCCCCGGGCCGCAGCACCCTGGAGGCCTCGGCCAGGAAGCCCTCAAGCAGCTCCCCGAGCGGCCTACCGTGGAGCGAGACGCTCCTGCCGTAAGGGGGGTCGGTGCCTATGCTCTGCACGCTCCCGCTCCTCAGGGGGAGCCTCGCCGCGTCCCACTGGGCCGGGGTTGAGAGCGCGTCCAGCGGGTAGGCGCGCAGGTTCACCCATGCCCCCTCCGCCAGCCTCCCGGAGAGCTCGCCGCAGAGCGTCTCTATCCCCATCTCCTGGGCCTCCAGGGCGAAGCCGCCCGTGCCGCAGAAGGGGTCGAGGTAGGGCCCGGGCGGCGCGGCGCGGGCGAGGTTGACGAAGAGCCTGGCCAGCCTGGGGTCGAGGCTGCCGGGGTGGAAGAAGGGCCTCCTCTGGGGCCGGTGGCCCTCCAGCATCCTCTTGGGCTGCTCGTCCTCCCTGAGCCCGAGCACGGCGACGCCCTCCGTGACCAGCAGCCTCACCGTCCTAGTGGGGCTCCTCGCCCCGGCCTCGGCGCCGCAGCGCCGGAGCAGGGGCGCGGCCTCGGCCGCGAGCCTCCTCGCCGCGTCGTCGGGGAGGCTGGCCCGGGCATAGCCCCGGACCCGGTGGAGCTCGAACCGCACCCGGTCCCCGGGGCCCGCGAGGCTGCACCAGTCTATGTAGGCCGCCGCGTCGAGCACGTCGCCCAGCCTGGCCTCAGAGACGGCCAGCACCCTGCCGGTCTCGTGCACCAGCCCGGCCCTCCACGCCACCCCCCGGCTGCTGCCGCAGCTGCACTCGAAAACCACCAGCTGGTCCAGCTCCTCCACAACCCGGTACCGGTGGCCCAGCGCCTCCAGTATGCCCCTCAGCTCGGCCTGGGGGAGGCTGGCATGTAGCCCGCTGAGCAGCGCGTAGTAGAGGAGCCGCGGCACAGCGGCCTCGTGACCCCCCGGGTCCCCGGGGCCCGGGGGCGCGGGGTAAAATTACGGGGGCTAGGGGGCGGGGAGCCTCTCCAGCGCCTCCATGGCCTCGCTGCCGCCGTCGTTGAAGCGGCGGAGGAGCTCCTCGGCGCTTGGCTCCCTCCTGCCCCGGGCGAACTTGCCCAGCACTAGGCAGGCGCAGTACTGGCCGCACATGTTGCAGGCCCTGGTGGCCGAGGGGAACTGGCTGTATATCTTCTTCGCGTGCTCCGGGTCCAGCGCGTAGCTCCACATCCTCTCCCAGTCGAGCCGGGCGCGGAGCAGGCTCAGCTCCGCGTCCCGCCTCGCAGCCCGGGCCCCGTACTTGGCCAGGTCCGCCGCGTGGGCGGCTATCTTGGCCGCTATGAGGCCCTCCTTCACCTGCTCGGGGTTGGGCAGGCTGAGGTGCTCGGCGGGCGTCACGTAGCATAGGTAGTCAGCGCCGCTGGCGGCGGCGACCGCACCGCCTATAGCGAAGGCTATGTGGTCATAGCCCATAGCTATATCGGTGACCAGGGGGCCGAGCACGTAGTAGGGCGCGCCCCCGGTCAGCGCCTTCATCAGCCTCACGTTGGCCGGTATCTGGTCGAGCGTCATGTGCCCCGGGCCCTCGACTATAGTCTGCACCCCCGCCTCCCTGGCGCTCCTCACCAGCCTGGCGGCCTCGATCAGCTCCCCCACCTGGAACTCGTCGTGCTGGTCCGCCAGCGCGCCCGGCCTGAGGCTGTCACCGACACTTATCACCGCGTCGTACTCGGCGAAGAGCTCCAGGAGGTAGTCCCAGTGCTTCCTATAGGGGTTCTCCTCCCCGTTCTCCAGCATCCATGCAGCCAGCAGCGCCCCGCCCCTGCTCGTTATCGGTATGACCCTGCTGCTCCGGACAGCCTTCAGCGCCAGCTCCCTGGTCAGCGCAGCGTGTATGGTCATGTAGTCTACCCCGTCCCGCAGCTGCCTCTCCACTATCCCGAGGAACCAGTCGCTGGGCATGGTGAGGCCGCCGTACTTGCGGATGCCCTCGACCCACGCCTGGTAGGTCGGCACAGTGCCCAGGGGGAGGGGCTCGGCCTCCCTCATTATCTTCCTCCTTATCTCGTCCAGGGACCCGCCCATGCTCAGGTCCATCACGGTGTCGCTCCCGTAGCGCCGCGCTATCCTGGCCTTCTCCAGCTCCATATCCACGTCCACTACCGTGCCGCTAGTGCCCAGGTTGACGTTAACCTTGGTGAAGAGGCCCTCCCCCACGCCCACAATCTTCACCCGGTCCAGGCGCCTGACGTTCCGGAGTATCGCTATCCTACCCTCGGCGATCCTCGTCCTGAGCTTCTCCACCGGGAGGCCCTCGAGCTTGGCCAGCTTCTCGATCTCCTCGGGTGTGGAGCCGCTCCTCGCGGACATCATTATAGTCTTAGCCATGAGCCTTCACCTCGGGGAGGCCTATGCTCCTGCCCGTGAGCTTCTCGGAGAGAATCCGGGCCAGCTTGGCCGCGGAGGCTATCATGCCCCCGAAAACGGGGCCCATGCGCCTCGTGTTGTATATCTCGGCCACCGACATGCCGGCGGCGTAGAGGCCGGGGAACACCTCGCCCGTGCGCTCGACCACCTGGCGCTCACCAGTCCAGACGTCGAGGCTCGACATGCCGGGCACCCTGATGCTCCCGGGGAGCCTCCTCTCCAGCAGCCGGGCGAGGGCCGCGTCGTGGCCGGTGGCGTCCACTACGGCCCTAGCCTCTATGAAGAGGGGGTCTACGTGCCAGCCGGCCTCCGACACCGGGGCCCAGTTGACCACGAGCCCCGCTACCCGGGCCGAGCCACCGTCACCCTTCACTATGAGGTCCTCCACCTCCACGCCCGGGAGTATGACCGCACCGGCTTCCAGGGCGCGGACGGTGAGCCTGGCCGCCGCCTCCATAGGGTCGAACGTGTAGATGCCATCCGCGGCCAGGCTCAGCCTCACGCCGGCTTTCCGGAGCACCTCCGCCGCCAGCCCCTCCTCGACGAGGCCCACCGGGAGCAGCATTGAGCCGCCCCGCATGCCGCCGCCAGTGCCCAGCCTCCGCTCAACGAGGGTGACGCGGAGCCCCTGCTCGGCCAGGAGCCAGGCGAGGGTGAGCCCCGCCGGCCCGCCGCCGGCTATCGCCACATCGGCCTCGACAGCCCTCGAGAGCTTCTCGAGGGCCGCCTGGAGCGCTAGGCGGGCGAGCGCCGCCTCGCTGTAGAGCTTCTCGATCTCCCGGGGGTAGAACTCCTCCAAGGCCCGGTGGCACCGTTAGCCCAGCATCTAAAAACGGTGTTATTAAGCATTCCTATAACCGGGTTCTGAGCGGTCATGAGCGCCATGGGCCCTAGCCGCTGCGCCCAGCCGCCGCCCAGAACAGCTCCTCCGCCAGCGGCCCCACGCTGAGAGCCAGCGCCGCCTCCTCCAGCAGGACGCGGCTCGGCGAGAGCCCGTAGGCGAGCAGCAGGGCGGGCCCCGCAACGGCTGTGAAGACCCAGGCCCAGCGGGCTATGGATGCGAACACCCCCACAATCTCGCCCGAGGCCCCTGCCACCTTGGAGCGGAGCAGCCCGGCTGTAGCAGCCAAGGCCGCGGCCGCAGCTGCTGCCGCGGCGCCCTGGCCCCCGGCAGCCGCCCGGAGGAACCCCATGGCGGCCACCCACACGATGCCCGAGACCACTAGCAGGTGGAAGACCCGGCGCCTCCCCAGCCGGTGGGCCAGGGAGTCCCCGGCCAGGCTGGTGAAGAGCCAGCCAACCGTCGCCGCGCCCATCGCGGAGCCCGTCAGCGCGTTCCCCGCGGCACCCGCCACGAGGCCGGCGGCGCCGACAACGCCTATGAGCCCGGCGTCGCGGAGCCCAAAGGCGGGCCCTTGGCCGCGTCCCCTAGCCCCTCTCGACCCCTCAACGCCCTTCCCGACAGCCATGGCTCTGCCCTGTCCAGCTGCAGTACGGGATCCGCCGAAAATATAGTAATGTATTTAGCTGCTCATAGCACTGGCTCGGCGTAGCCGAGGGCCGGAGAGCAGCTAGCTAGGAATGGGGTGAAGCCAGGGATAATGCTGTTCTCGGGCATGTGGAGGATGTCGGGGACCGGCGGAGGCCATCATGAGGGAGGCCCTCCGCCCGCCGGCGGGGAGCAGCCCCGGCTGACACTGGAGCCCGGCGGGGAGCTGAGCCTCGGCAGGCTGGAGGCGAAGCTCGGCACGAACGGGCTCCTCGAAGCCTGCGACGGCTACAACTGCATAAGAGCCAGGCTGCCCCGTGGCGCGGCGGCCCGCCTGGAGCCCGTGCCTCCGGTCCACGTGCCCTCCCAGATGACTAACTGCCTCTACCTGGAGTTCGAGGAGCAGCTGGTAACCCCCGGCGAGCACGCCGTCTTCTGGGCCACAGTGCCCTATGAGCTAGCTATCTACGCTAACGGTGTCCTGCTCGGCTACCTCTCGCCCCTCCGCGTCAAGTACACGCTGGTAGGCGACGTCGTCGAGGGCACTGTGTGCCGCTACCACCGCTCCAGAGCCTCCACCGACCCCAGGGAGCTGCAGGCCGGCATGGAGGAGGCCCTCGCAGCCATAGAGTTCAGGGGGGCGCCCGGCAGGGTGCCCGGGGTGGGCTTCCACGTGGCGGACATACCCCTCTACGTGAAGGACGGCAGGGTCTACTACCCCCTGGTGAGGGCCGAGGTGGGCGCTTCAAGGGTATCCTCGAGGGTTGACCAGAGGCCCCCGGTGGAGGGGGCGCGGGGGGTCCAGCGCAGCCGCCAGAGGGGCATACTGCCACAGGTCTTCGTGGTGACCATCTGAGGGGTATTGACTGCGGGTGGTCGCCGTGGCCTCGGGCTCCGCACCCTCCCTAAACCTATCAGGTGTAAGGCTTGGCGACATGCTTGTGGCGCTGGCAATACTGGTCGCCACTATACTGATAGCGCTGTTCATAAGGCAGGTTATGAGGAGGAGTCTCCAGCACAAGCTGCCGAGCTATGTCTACAAGCCGCTGGAGAACATAGCGTTCTACGGCATTATAGTCACCGGGGTGGTGGCCGCCCTCGCCCCCCTCGGGGTGAGCCTCTCCGGCCTACTGGTGGCGGGCGGCTTCGCAGGCCTCGTGGTTGGTCTGGCCTCCCAGCAGGCGGTGTCGAACCTGGTTAGCGGCATCTTCCTGCTCATAGAGCAGCCGCTACGGATAGGCGATCCTGTAACCGTGAAGGATGTGAGCGGCGTTGTAGTCGATATAAACATCCTCTCCACCAGAGTGAGGACATGGGACGGCTATATAGTGAGAATACCGAACTCGACAGTATTCAACGAGCTGATAACCAACTACCAGCGCACCAGGGCTAGGAGGGTAGAGATAAGCATAGGCATCAGCTACGGCAGCGACCTGGACAAGGCAATGAGTGTTATAAGGGAGCTGATGGACGAGCACCCATACTGCCTCGTCAACCCCGCACCGGAGGTGTTCGTATCCAACTACGCAGACTCCGCCATAGTGATAACGGCCCGCTGCTGGGCCCCGCCCCAGGTCTGGTTCAGCACCAAGGTGCAGCTGCAGACGTCGCTGAAGAAGAGGCTCGACGAGGCCGGTGTGGAGATACCGTTCCCGCAGCTAGACCTGCACGTCAAGGACCTAGTCCCGCTCAGCGTCAGGCTTGAGGGAGCCACGGAGCCCAAGGGCTAGCCTGGAGTAGCCGAGGGCCAGCCTCGCCTCGTCTTTTCCACCGGCAGCCCTCTCCTCCAGCCCCTGGCCACGAGGCCTAGGATGCCCGGCATCAAGAGGCGTGTGCCACGGTACGCGAGCTAAGGGCGGCGGGGTCGGCGAGGTGTCCGGTCTCCACAGCCCCGGGCTCCCGGGGGGCTCTGTGGAGGTGCATCCCCAGGGCACCTCATCCCCCAGGGCTCCCTGCCCCCCGGGAGGCCTAGAGCTTTAGGCTGAGCCTCCGGAGCCTGTCCTCGAGCTCGGCGAGGTCCACGCCGTCCCTCAGCTTTATCACCGCGATGCCGCTGTGGCCTCCAATGTTCTCCGCTACCCCGTCACGGAGGAGCCCTACGGCCATCCTGTATGCGCCGCGGCCCCTGCTGCGGATTATGAGGAGCAGCGCGCCGTCATCCCTCTCCACGAGCAGCGCGACGGGCTGGCGGAGTATCTTGTAGAGCTTCGAGGCCAGCGCGCTCGCGCCCCTCCCGCTCCAGCGGCGGCGGGCGTCCACGAGCCTCACGTAGCCGACCCGCCTGGCCGAGAAGGCCAGGTCCTTCGCCAGGTCCTCCATCCTCCGGTCGCTCTCCTCCGCTACCCGTATCACCCGCTCCACCAGGTTCATGTCCACCGGCGTGTCCTGGGGCAGCGGGCTGGCCAGCCAGCGGACAAGCTTCCTCCACACCTCCTTGTCGCGGAGCACCGTGGAGGCCTTGGAGATGCTGGCGGCCAGCCTCACCACCCTCTTCTCGGCATCTGTCAGGGGCCTCCTGCTCCTCTCCAGCACGCCCACGGCCCTCATGAAGGCCTCCAGCCTGGGGGTGAGGTGCTTCACCCCAAGGCTTCGGAGGAGCTGGTAGGTCAGCACCGCGGTGGGCCTGTGGCCTAGGTAGACCTCCTCGCTCAGCTTGTAGAGCCTCTTGGACATGTAGAGGGTGGAGAAGTGGTGGTCAATGTATATCAGCCTTGTGGAGGAGCAGCTCCTGGCGAAGCCCTCCAGCGTCTCGTAGAGCTTCTCGGTGAGCGGTATATCTAGCACCGCCAGGGCGTCGGGGCAGTTGCCGCTGGCCGTCACGTTCTCCAGCGCGGTGGGGAAGCCCCTCGGCCCAGCCGGCTCCAGCGCGACCTCGTGACGGCCCTGGAGCGGGTAGACCTTCCGGTAGTGCTGCGCATAGTATATCATCGCGGCGGCGGTGGCGCCGTCGGCGTCCCAGTCGGCTATAACAGCAACCGGGTACTTTACCAGGCTCCTCGGCTTAGGCCCCTGCTGGTCCGCGGTCACGAAAACCCCCCGGGGAGGTGTAGTGTCTAGCCCGCGGCCCCCTATAGCTGGACCCGGGAGGCCAGGCGGAGGAGGGCTCGGTGCTCGGCTGGACTCGTCACCCCCGGGAGGTAGGCATAATCCCTGGATCCTCACCGCCCCTCCCGGTGGCCGGGGAGGCCGGGGCCGGATAGCCTCCCACGCCCCCCGGCCGCTATACCCGGGAGCTACTAGCCCGCCATCCAGAACCCCCGCCGTCAATGCAGTATCCCATACCCGGGGGAGGTGACGCCAAGGATGCCGCTGTCCGGGCCACCGTGGCTGCTGCTGGAGGGCCTGGGCGCCGAGGAGGCCACGGAGGAGCTGGGGCTCAACATACTCGCGAGGCTCGCCGCTGGGCCGGCCGGGCTCCACCGGCTGCTCGACGACCTGCGGCGCCTCGAGGAGGCGGGGCTCCAGCCGCCCGGCTACACCCTCCGCGACGTGGTGGCGGAGCTGCGCCTCTACCGTGAGGCCGGCGTGGTCCAGGTGGACGTCGATGGCCTGCTCCACGTGGACCCCGAGAGGCTGGAGCTGGGGGCTAGGATGCTCGTATACTCCAGGGCTGCCGTGGTGGCCGAGGCCCTGGGCCTGGAGGGGGCGGCGCTGCCGCAGCCCGCCGGGGGCGGGGAGGCGGTGCACGCCCCGGCATAGGCGCGCCAGCTGCACACTGGTTTTATCTTTTGTCCCGGGTTCCCGGGATCTCCCTCCGCGGAAACACCTATTACCTCGGGTCCGATGCCTCGGCGCTCGAGACGGCGTTGGCGGGGCCGGGCGTCCTGGAGGAGGGCTACGACCTAGCCTACGCCAAGAAGGCGGCCGCCCTGCTCGTCACGCTCCCGCTGCTGGTAATGTACACCGAGGCGGCCCTCATCCCAGCCCTTCCCGCGGTGCAGGAGCAGTACCACGTGAGCCCCAGCAGTGTTAGCTGGGTGCTCAGCATCTACCTCCTCAGCGCCGCCTCCAGCGTAGCGGTCATGGGGAGGCTCGGTGACATCCACGGGAAGAAGAGAGTCTTCCTGGCCGCACTGGCCATCTACACCGCGGGGGTGGCTCTCACCGGGTTCGCGCCGAGCTTCCCAGCCCTCCTAGCCGCCCGGGCCCTCCAGGGGGTGGGGATGGCGATATTCCCCCTAGGCTTCACCATGGTCCGCGAGGAGTTCCCGCCCCGAATGGTGCCCCAGGTCCAGGGGCTGATAAGCTCGATGTTCGGTGTGGGCGTGGCCATAGCCCTCCCCCTCGGCGGCTACGTAGACCAGCGCCTGGGCTGGCAGTGGACCTACCGCACCGCGGCGGTGCCCGCCGCGGCGTTCCTAGCCCTCTCGGCCAGGATGCTCCGGGAGAGCAGGTACCGCAGCCCCGGCCGCCTGGACGTGGTGGGCGCCGTCCTGCTAGCGGTGGCTGCTGCAGCCAGCCTGACGGCAGTGACCATGGCGCCCTACTCCGGCTGGGCCTCCCCCCACACGCTAGGCCTCTTCGCCGCCTCGGCAGCGGTGCTTGCGGCGCTGATCCTCCACGAGCGCCGCGCCGAGCACCCCCTCGTGCCGCTGGAGCTGTTCCGGGAGGCAAACGTGGTAGCCGTCTACATGGGCGTCTTCCTCGTAGGCTTCACAGCCCAGATGAGGAGCCAGGCGCTCTCCTACCTGCTCCAGATGCCCCCGCCCTACGGCTACGGCAGGACGACCTTCGAGGCAGGGAGCCTCATGGCCCCGGTGGCCCTTGCAAGCATAGTGACGAGCCCCCTCGCGGGCCGCGCCATAGTGGCGGCGGGGGCCAAGCCCGTGGCGGGCCTCGGGGCCCTCATCTCCATGGTGAGCCTCGCAGCCCTCGCCTACAACCCCACGGGCGCGGGCCTCTGGTGGATAGTGGGCTTCACCACCCTGACGGGAGTGGGAATGAGCCTGTTGAACGTCTCCCTGATAAACATCCTGGTATTCACGGTGGACAGGGGGGCGATGGGCGTGGCCACCGGGCTCAACACGCTCTTCCGCAGCCTAGGCTCGGCGTGGGGCCCCGCGGTGGCGGGCAGCGTGATGAGCCTCTACTCGGCCAGGATACTGCTCCACGGCTCGGAGGTCGAGGTGCCCCTGCCCCAGGCCTACACGGTGCTCTTCCTAGCCGCCGCGGCCCTCTACGCGGCCCTAGCGGCGGCCAGCCTACGGGTCCGCGAGGTGGTGAGGGTGAGGGTGCAGGGCTAACCGCCCGGAGGCTCCCGCGGCGCCTCGGCCAGGAGGCGCTCGAGGAGCCCCCGGGCGGCCTTCAGGAACTCCTCCACCGGGCCCTCGTTCACAAGCATATAGTCGGCCAGTGCTATCACGCTCCCTAGGCTGAAGCTCAGCTCGGTCATATCGCGCTCCCGGAACTCCTCCCAGCTGCCGGGGTCGCCCGGCCTACCCCTCCTCCGGAGCCTCTCGAACCGGGTCCTCGGCGACGCGTGGACAGCCACCGTGATAACCCTGCCCAGCCTCTGGAAAACCTCCACCTCCACCAGGCTCCGGACGCCATCGACCACCACGACGGGCGAGGAGCCCCGCTCCAGCCTCCCCGCAACCCTCAGCGCCACGGCAGCGGGCCCCTCCTCCTTGCGGAGGAGGCGGGCAACCATGTTCAGGTTGGAGGGGGTTGGCTCCAGCCCCCGGCGCCGGGCCTCCTCCCGGACCACATCCCCCATCACGTAGACCGGGAGCCCCATCTCCCGGGCGACGCTGGAGAAGAGACTCTTACCGCTCCCCGGCATCCCCGCGACGAGGATGATCAGCCGCCCGGCGGCCACACCAGCCCCCTGGGTAAGGGGTGCCGGGGCCCTAGGAGCTAGAGGCTAAAGAAGGCTAGGCAGCCCCCGGGAGCCGGGTCAGGAGGCGGGAGGGCGTTAGGATGGGCTGGAACGAGTAGAGGTACGTGCAGGAGAGGGAGCCCCTGGGGCCGTAAAAATCACGGTAGGAGGTATGGGGTGCCTGTAGGCCCCGCCGAGGCTAGCAGTTGGCGACGCGCTTGAGGAACTTCCTGGCCTGCTCCTTCTCCTCGGCGCTGGCCTTGTCCTCGTAGCAGAACCACCAGTCGAAGCACTTGAACTTCTGCACCCTCTCCTTCGCCTCCTGCTCGGTGGATGCAGGCGGCACTATCAGGTTGTCGCCTATGAGCTCGTTGTTCGGCCAGTTGGCTGGCAGGGCGCGGCCGTACTTGCTGTTCAGCTGGAGCGCCAGCACCAGCCTCAGTATCTCGTCGATGTTCCTGCCGACGTCCAGTGGGTAGTAGAGTATGGCCCTTATGACGCCCTTGTCGTCCACTATGAAGACGGCGCGGACGGTGACTACGCCGCTCTCAGCGTGTATCATGCCGAGCTTCTTGGCTACCTCGCCCATGGGGTCGGCGATTATCGGGAAGGGTATCTCGACGCCCAGCTTCTCCTTGATCCACTCCTTCCACTTTATGTGGCTGAATGTGTTGTCGACGCTGAGGCCTATCAGCTCAGTGTTTATCTTCTTGAAATCCTCGTACCTCTTGGCGAAGGCTACGAACTCGGTAGTGCACACCGGCGTGAAGTCGGCCGGGTGGCTGAAGAGGACGAACCACTTGCCCTTGAAGTAATCGGGCAGCTTTATCCTGCCGCGGTCGGTGTTGACCTCCATCTCGGGGAAGCGCTCGCCGATTAGAGGTATGGTTCCGGGCATGCTTCTCGCACCTCTCTTCCCGCTCTTCTCTCCAGGCTGATTCCTCTTAGAAACCATTTCGAGTATAAATGCCTACCGGCGCTGAGGCATTACGGCATATCTTCTTAAACCGGCTCCCCATCGCCCCTATAGACTTGTGTTGATTCAGCTGACGGCAGCTGCTAGGGCGGCTGCAGCGGCACAAGCGCTATGAAGACATCGTTCACATTGGTGCCGGTGAAGCCGCCCGTGTCTATCACTCCCCCGGACTGGCTGAAGAAGCCGTAGCTGTCGTTCCCCTCCAGCGCCCTCCAGGGGTCCAGGCCCATGGAGAGGGCCCGGGGCAGCGTCTCCTCGTCCACCAGCGCGCCCGCGGCGGGGCTGTTGCCATCCACCCCGTCGGTGCCCATGCAGGCGGCCGCGTAGCGGGCTACGCTCCTCCCCCGGTGCAGCTCCATGGCAAGGGAGAGGCACAGCTCCTGGTTCCTGCCTCCAGTCCCGCCGCCCCTCACTGTGACCGTTGTCTCGCCGCCGGCTAGCAGCGCGGCCGGGGGCGCGGCCGGCGAGGGGCCCCCGGCGGCCGTGGACTCGACCACCCCGGCCAGGGGCTTAGCCGCCTCCCTGGCCTCGCCCCTCAGCCTATCGGTGAGGATCACCGTGTTGTAGCCCCTAGCCCTCAGCAGCCCGGCCGCCGCCCGGAGGGCGTCGCGGTTGGAGGCCACGAGGAGGCTCGTTGCCTTCTCGAACAGCGGGTCACCGGGCTTAGGCGTCTCCGGGGCCAGGCCGCGCAGCCCGGCCTCTATCCAGCTCCTCACCGCCTCCGGCGCCTCCTCCCACACACCGTAGCGGCGGAGTACCCTGTAGGCGTCGCTGAAGCTGGTCTCGTCGGGCACCGTGGGCCCCGAGGCCACCGTGTCAAGCCTGTCCCCGACCACGTCGCTGACTATGAGCGAGACCACCCTGCCGGCCCTGGTATAGCGTAGCAGCTGCCCGCCCTTCACCGCGGAGAGGTGCTTCCTCACCGCGTTCAGCTCGTAGATGTCGGCGCCGCGGCGGAGGAGCCTCTCCACAACCACGGCCTCGTCCTCGAGGCTCACCCCGTCGGCGGGGACCTCGAAGAGGGAGCTGCCCCCGCCCGAGACCAGCACCAGGAGGAGCGCGTCCCCGGGCACCGAGGCGAGGAACTCGAGGAGCCTCCTGCTGGAGCGCAGCGTAGCCTCGCCGGGCACGGGGTGGTCGCCCTCGAGCACCTCCACCGGGCCAACCCGGCCCCCGTGGCCCCGCGGCGCCACCACCACCCCTGCCTCCACGAGCCCGTCCAGCGCCTCAACCACGCCCTCGGCCATGCCCCTGGCCGCCTTCCCGAAGCCGGCTAGGTAGACGCCAGCCCGGGGGCAGAGCCTCCCCGCCCCCTGGATCTCGACGCAGCCGCCGCTGCGGCGGAGCCGCCGGCGCATCAGCCTCCGGGGCTCCACGGCGTCGAGGGCCGCCTCGAGGGCGTCCAGGAGGTCGCGGTGGAGGCCGCTCCTCTCCAGCTCTCCACGGTTGCGGATGAACCCCAATGCCCGAGCCCCCCGGGCTAGGCTCCTAGCCCCCAGCTCTTACCCCTCCCGTGGCGAGCAACGAGGAGGCCAGCACCATGGCGGCGCCCAGGGCCTGGAGCGGGGAGAGCCTCTCGCCCAGGAGGAGCCAGGCTAGCACAACAGCAGTGACCGGCTCTACAAGGCTGACCACGGCCACCCGGTGGGCCTCGAGCCTGCGCAGGGCGCGGCTGCTGAGCGTGTAGGGGACTAGCGTGCCGGCGCAGGCCAGGTAGGAGGCGTAGGCCAGGTCTACGAGGCCCGGCGGCCCCCGGGGCCTCGCCACCGCC
Organism: Pyrodictium brockii; assembly: GCF_055379715.1. NCBI lineage: Archaea > Thermoproteati > Thermoproteota > Thermoprotei > Desulfurococcales > Pyrodictiaceae > Pyrodictium > Pyrodictium brockii. The sequence goes on along the minus strand of NZ_AP042401.1, from coordinate 154,601 downwards.
GTGACGCCGAGTGCTGCGAAGGGGAGGCTGTGGACGGCCACCCCGGCAACCCCGGCTCCCCGCAGCTGGGCGTAGCGGGAGAGGAGGATGTAGGCGGCGTAGCTGACCCCGGAGGCGAGGCCCAGCAGCACCCCGGCGGCGTCGAAGCTGCCTCCCCCGGGCCCCACGGCCAGGACGGCGCCGGCCAGCCCCAGGGCCATGGAGGCGAGCCCCTGGCCCCCAGGGGGTTCCCCGAGCAGGGGCCCCGAGGCGAGCGCCACCCAGGCGGGAGCCGTGTAGAGTAGTATGCTGGCCAGCGCGGCGCCTATCCTGGAGACGGCGAGGAAGTAGGTGGCGTAGAGCGGCGCGAGCCCGAGGAGCCCCACCGCTATACTCCACTTCCCCGGCCTCCCGGCCCCCAGCAGCGCGGCCACCGGGCTGGCGAGCGCCGCCAGCAGGGGCCTGCCGAGGATGAGCCAGGCCCCGTCGGCGCCTGCCTGGACGCCTAGCCTGTAGGCCACGCCTATGCTGCCCCATAGGACGGCCGCCGCGGCCGCTTCGGCCACGCTCCTCCAGTAGCCCCTCCCCCTCAAGGCCCGCTGCCCTCTGCGCCTCCCCTGGGGGCGGCGGGATGACGGTAGCACTCTTTTGGCTTGGCAGCGGCCTCTGCCGCTCCGCCAGGGGTGCCCCCCGGGTGGCCAGGATAGTCGTGGTCGGCAGCGGCTTCGCCGGCGTCGAGGCGGTGAGGAGGCTGACTGGACTCGGGCTCTGCGAAAGGGGGGAGTGCGTCTGGGTCACCTCCAGGCCCAGCATGGTCTTCCTGCCCCTGGTGCCCGCGCTGGTGAGCCGCCGCTACCGGCCCGAGGACGTGGAGTGGAGCGTCGAGGCCTACGCGGGTAGGCTCGGCGTGTCGCTGGTGGCCAAGCGGGCCACGGCTGTCGAGGAGGGGAGGATCCGCCTCGAGGACGGCGAGACCATCGACTTCGACTACGCGGTGATAGCTGCTGGCGCCCGGCCCGCTTTCTACGGGGTCCCCGGGGCCGAGGAGCTCAGCCTCACCGTCTACGGGGCCGAGGAGGCCTGGAGGCTCGGCGGCATGATAGAGGAGGGGAGAATCCAGAGCATGGTAGTGGTGGGCGCCGGGTTCGTCGGGGTCGAGGTGGCGGCGGAGGCGCTCTGGCTCGCCAGGAGGCTGGGGAGGGAGCTGCGCGTGACCCTTGTGGATATGCTGCAGGAGCCCCTCCAGCTGCTGGGCAATGAGAAGGCCTCCAGGCTGGCCAGGAGGCTGCTGGAGGAGATGGGCGCCGGGTTCAGGATGGGGCAGCCTGTGACCAGGGTGTACGAGGGCGGCGTCGAGCTGAAGGACGGGAGCAGGGTGGAGGGCGACGTCGTTATCTGGTCCGCAGGGCTCAGGGGCCCCGGGATAGAGGCGCCCAGGGAGGCCCTGGCGAGGGGAGGGTTCCTCCGGGTGGACGAGTACCTCCGCGTCCCCGGCCTAGGCGGCCGCGTCTACGCCGCAGGCGACGCCACAGAGTTCAGGAGGGGCCAGTGCGTGGCCCTCAAGATGGCCAGGGAGGCTCTGAGGAGCGCGGCGAGGGCGGTGAATAATATAGCCGCGAGGATGCAGGGGGCCGGGGAGAAGCCCTACCATCCGCTCATAACCAGCTGCAGGCCCCTCGCCGGGATAACGCTGGGCCCCGAGGAGGGCATACTGGTGCTGGGCAAGAGGCTGGCGCTCCGCAGCAACCTGGCGCACTGGTACCACGAGAGGGTGAGGCGCCTCTACCAGGAGCTCCTCGCCGGCAAGCCCTAGCCGCCGGTGTACCGGTAGAGTATCAGACCCGTGAGCCTACGGCCGCCGGGGGCGGCGGGACGGTAGACCATCTCCACGCGGCCGCCGAGAAGCCCCGCCACCGCCCTCGCCGCCTCGGCCGCCGCCCCGGCGTCGAAGGCGTCGGCGGTGTAGACCGCTACCTGGGCGGGGTCCCTAGGCTCAAGGCTAGTCTCCATCCTCAGCAGCCACCTCTCCCCCCGCCCAGCGGCCTCGGCCAGCCCCTCCACGAGCCCCGGCCTGCGGCTGCGGGGCACCACTAGCACCCAGGCGCCCTCAAGCAGCTCCAGCGCCTTGTGGACCGGCAGGCTGCAGGCCCTGAGGCGGAGGCTGGCCGCGTGCACAGCGAGGCTCCGGGCCTCTGGGGCCAGGCCGCGGGCCCGCGCCTCCTCGGCGACGCGGCCCGGGTCGAGGCCGCCGCTGCAGAGCCTCTCCAGCGTCTCCGCGGCCCTGGTCCTCTGCTCCTCGACGCTAGCGCTCACCACTAGGAGCTGGCTCCTCTCCACCAGGTATGGGAGGTTGGTGAGCAGGTTGGCGAGCCTCTCGAGGGCCTCAGCCTCGCCGCGCTGGAGCCCGTGGCGCCGGAGCCCGGGCAGCTCGACCCGCCAGTGCTCGACGGCGAGACTCCTCCCCCACTCCTCCAGCACGCGCTCCACAACCCTCCTCGCATGCTCCACCGCGACCCCATTGACCACGGCCAGCCTCTCCACAGCCTTCTCGAGCCCGCCGCTCTGCCGGGCCTTCTCAACCCGGTAGGCCTTGAGGCAGTTGCCGCAGAGGGGCAGGAGGTCCTCGAGGATGGCCCTGCCCCCGCCGTCGAGGAGCCATATGCGCCAGTAGCCCGCCACCCTGAGCGCCGGGGCGCCGCAGTAGGCGCAGCCCCTGCCGAGCAGCCCGCCGAGCAGCTCCCGGAGCCTCTCCACGGCCCCCGCGGCCCCTGGGCCCGCCAGCCCCTCTGCCAGCGCCGGGTCGAGCCTGGCGAGGGTGGAGGGCTCCGCCCCCCAGAGCCTTGGGGGCAGGGGCCGCGGGCAGAGCCTGAGGCCGCGGCACGCGTCCTCGTAGAGAGGCTGCATCACAAGGCACCGTCACAAGACTAGGCCGGGTGACGCGGCGATAACGGCTCCCCTGGCTGGTACCCTCAGCCCTCCGGGTAGCGGAGGAATTCGAGGAACTCCCCCTCCTGGTCTATGAGGAGTGCACCGGCGCCGGCCCCGTGGTAGAGGCTCGAGAACACTGTCACCACCGAGCCCTCCAGCTCCCTCATCCCCATACGCTCCCCGTGGCCCACGCCTTTGAGCAGCCTCCCCTCCCGGGTCCACACAGCGTGAGCGTCCACAGCCTCGTGGGCCCGGACAAGGAGGCTCAGCCCATTGGCGCGGAGGAAGCTGGTCCAGGCGAGCCGGCCGTAGTAGTAGACCCCGGGGCCCCGGATGCTCGGCGCGAACCACTCCAGGTCTCCCCTGGGGTCGTTCCAGAGCAGCTGGGCGGCGAGGCTGTCGCTCCACTCGTCCAGCTCGGGGCGGCAGTGGAGCCTCGAGAGACGCTCAGCCAGTTCCTCCAGGGACACGGGCTCCTCGGGGCCCCCGCTGCACTCGCGGCAGGGGACCCCGCCGTGGAGGAGGAGCACGCCCCGGGACCTGGCGGCGTAGGGGAGGCAGGAGTAGAGGCGGCGGAGGGGGGCCAGCCTGCCCGGGCCCAGCTTGGAGTAGTACTCTTCAAGGAATCCGTAGTACCTGTTCATCTCCAGCGACTCGTGGTTGCCGCGGAGCAGCAGCAGCCTCCCCGGCTCCGCCAGCATCCTCTCGAGGAGCAGCTCCAGGTTCTCCACGCTCCAGGGGCCGCGGTCCACGTAGTCCCCCAGGAAGACGACCGCCTCCGCCCCGTGCTTGTCCGCGAGCCGCAGCGCCCACTCAGAGACCTCGGGGTAGCCGTGGGTGTCGCCGACCACTAGTATCCTCCCAGCCTCCACCTCCACCACGGGGCCACGGCTGGCCAGGAGCCCGGCTGCATCCTCCATTAGCTCCACTAGCCTCGCCAAGCCTTGACCCGGCTGGCTGTGGGAGGGCTGGGCCGGGAATGGGTGTTACCCCGACGCCGGCCCGGGGCGGGAAACGGGGCATGCGGGCTAGCCCCTCTGGGCGTGCTTCTCCGCCAGGGGCACCGCGTCCTCTAGGCCGAGGCGGCGGAGGGTCTCCGGGAGGGGTACGCCGTTAGGCGCCCAGCCCCTCTCCTCGTAGTACATCCTCAGCATCTCCAGGAACCTGTCGCGGTCCAGCTTCGCGCCCTTCAGCGGCCCCTTAGTGAGGGGCTCGCGGAACCAGCGCTCCGGCGGCATGTCCATCTCTATGCTCCAGCCCCCATGCTCCCTCACCCATATCATCCTTATCAGCGCGTAGACGCGGTCCGCCACCTCGTTCATATACTCCATCGTGATGTCTAGCCCGGTGGCGGCGCGGAGGAGCCTTATGAAGTACTCGGGGTCTATCCCGGTCTCCACGACGGGGAACCGGCAGGCCACGGCGGTCTCGAAGAGGCCGCCGCGGAGCCTCTGCAGCTCTATAAGCTTCCTCACCTTCTCCCTGCTGTACTCCATGCGGCCGTGCTGCACCTCCCAGGCTATCAGCCAGGCGTCCTTGTGGTGGGCTCCTATCGGGCTGGTGGCGTAGGCCAGCGCCATGCCGGGGGCGGCGTGGCAGTCGTAGGCGCTCACCTCGAGCCCCTTCACGTGCATGGCGTACCAGGTCTCCCCTATCTTCCTGGAGGCCCTCGCGCTCCCCTCGGCCAGGAGGTCCCCGACGCCCCTGCGGAGTGCTATGTCCTGGACGAGCCCGGCTATCTTCCTGGTCTCGCCCCAGCCTGCGTCTAGCTCCAGCTTACCCCTCTCCGCCGCCTCCAGCGCGTAGCCGAGAGTGCCGCCGAGGCTTATCGTGTCGAGCCCGTACAGGTCGGCAAGCCTGTTGAGGACCGCCGCCTCCTCCAGCCTGGATATCCCCAGGTTGCTGCCCAGCATGGCGACGTTCTCGTAGTCGAGCTCTACCCTCCTCCCCTCCTCGTCCTCTATCACGTGGCCGCAGGGCATGACGCAGAGGGGGCAGCTGCGGAGGTCCACCTCTATCTTCTCCATGTAGCTGCCGCTTATCCCCCGGTAGCCCTCGAACACGCCCTCCCTGAAATTGTAGGCTGGGAGCACGCTCGCCTCCTGCGCCCACTCAACCGTGGCCATGGTGCCCTGGCGCATCCAGAACCCGTAGCTGGGGCTCTGCCGGACGGCCCTTATAGCCTCCGAGGCAGCCTTCATCAGTGCGTCCCTATCGAACACCTCGGGGCGCCTGCTGCCCCGCACGACTATAGCCTTCAGCCTCTTGCTGCCCATGACTGCGCCTAGGCCGGGCCTGCCGCCGCTCCGGCCCTTCTGGGCCACGACAGTGGCGAAGCGTACCAGGTTCTCCCCCGCTGGGCCTATGAGGAGTATGCCTGCATCCCTGCCATAGCGCTCCACGAGCCGGTCGTAGGCCTGGAAGGTGTCGAGCCCCCAGAGGTCCTCGGCGGGCTCCAGCCACGCCTTGTCATCCTCCACGACCAGTATCGAGGGCTTCTCCGCCGCGCCCTCAACCACTATGGCGTCCCAGCCCGCGGCCCTCAGCTGGACGGCCGCCCAGGACCCTATGTTCCCGTCCCCGTAGCCGCCGGTCAGCGGGCTCTTAGCCGCGACCACAAGCTTCCCCGTGTTGGGCCCGGGGAGCCCCGTGATTGGGCCCACGGCGGCGATGAAGAGGTTGCGGGGCCCGAGGGGGTCGGCGCCCGGCTCGAGGAATTCCCAGAGGATCTTGGCTGCGAAGCCCCTGCCGCCTATGAAGAGCCGGGCCATCTCGCCCGGGTAGCGCCACTCCCGGAACTCTCCCCGGGAGAGGTCGGCCCAGAGGATCCTGCCGCTCCACCCGTAGGGGTTTGAGCCCACTAGAAGGCCACCGCGTAAAGCCGGGGCTGGAGGGGCTGAAAAAAGCAGCCGCAGAGCAGCGCTAGTGCCTCCGGGCCGGGTGCACTGGGGCCTCGAAGAGGTACTCGAGGCTTATCAGCGCGTAGATTATGCCCCAGACCTTGTCTCCCTGGATCTCCGTGGCAGCCTTGTAGGCGAAGAGGAGGGCCAGGGCCATGTAGAGGAGGAGGCGGAGCCTCCCACCTACTATACATACCTACCCCGCGTGATCCTCGCTAGAGCAGCCATGCTCTCCTCCCTTGCGGCACGTACCCACGCATACTAAGGAAGGAACGCCCCCGGGTAATAACCTGCCGCGGCCGGGGAGGGCCCCGCCTTTATACCGAGGCCTCCCCGGGGAGGCGCCTCCCCTGGGGGCTGGCCGTGGCGGCCCGATACGTCGTTGTAGCCGCGCCCGGCGTCCCCGAGAGCTTCGCTGAGGGGCTCGCCAGGAGCCTGGGCGCGGAGCTGGCCCGCGCCGAGCACAAGCTGTTCCCCGACGGGGAGAGCTACGTCAGGATACCCGCCGGCCTCGATGGCGCCGTGGCGGTGGTAGCCTCAACCGGCTACCCGGAGCCGACGAGGAGGCTCTGGGAGGCGGCCCTCCTTGCCGAGGCCTCCCGGGGGCTCGGCGCCAGCCACGTGGTCGCGGTGATGGGGTATACCCCCTACAGCCGGCAGGACCGCCGCTTCATCCGCGGCGAGCCGGTGAGCATCCGCGTCACCCTAGGCCTCCTAGCGTCCAGCGGCGCCGAGGCCTTCGCGGCCGTGGACCTGCATAAGCCGGAGAGCCTCCACTGGTTCCCGGGCCCCGCGGCCAGCGTGGACCCCAGCCCAGCGTTCGCCGAGAGGCTCCGCGGGGCCGCGGAGGCCGCCGAGAAGATCTACGTGATCGCCCCCGACCGGGGCGCCTTCCACCGGGCCCGCAGGCTCGCCGAGAGGCTGGGGGCGGCCTTCGACTACCTTGAGAAGAGCAGGGACAGGGTAACCGGGGAGATAACAATGAGGCCCAAGACGCTCGACGTCAGGGGCGCCACGGTAGTGATAGTCGACGATATAGTGAGCACCGGGGGGACCATGGCCAGGGCCGCGGAGATCCTCCTCCAGCAGGGAGCCCGGGAGGTCATAGCAGCCTGCACCCACGGCCTCTTCGCGGGCGACGCCCTCCAGAAGCTTAGGAAGGCAGGGGTATCCAGGATACTAGCCGGCAACACCGTGAAGCCCCCGGAGGGCGTGGAGGAGGTGGACGTGAGCAGGCAGGTAGCCGCGGCGATCGACAGGCTCGTGGAAGCCGTGGCGGGCTACGAGCAGGAGAAGCCCCAGAAGCGGGGCTAGGCACAAGCCCCCCGCACCCCCTACCAGCCCCCGGAGCCCCGTGGGCAAGGACGCCCCGGCGAGGGGCCCGATGAGTCCACGGCCTCCTGGGCGCCCGCCAGCCCCTCCCCGCTAGGGGCGCGGCGGCGGAGCCGGGGAACCCGTAGCCCGGCGCGCAGCCATTATTATCCCGCCCGGCAGCCTACACTAATCCAGGAGCGTTTATCCCGGCGCCTCCTCGGCCGACACCCGGGGGCGAGGCCGCCGAGGCCCCGGCGGCTCTATGACCCCGGGGCCGGCTAGGGGCCGCGGTCAAACCCCCAGCCCCTGGGCCCGACGGTGGACGCAGCCTCGGGGCCAGGCTTCTAGGCCCCCGGGGCTGCGGTGGCGAGTTGTGGGGCCTCCACACGCGGACCCTCCCCGGGGAGGGGCTGAGGAGCAGGCTAGGCACCGAGCAGCCCCCGGGGGCCTACCCGTAGATCAGCCTCGTGAGGCGCTCGAGGCCCGGGTGGAGCTTGTACCTGGGCTCCCTCACCCCGTCCCTCTCCGCCGCCTCCGCCAGGCAGCCCAGGGCCCAGGCCGGCTGGGAGAGCACCGTCTCCCAGCAGCTCCTCCCCGGCGGCACAGCGCTCACCGGCACCCCGGCCTCCCTGAGGGCCTCGAGCACCTCCTCCTGCCTCCCCCGGGGCGCTGTGCTCGAGAGGTAGAGGGCCACGCTATCCGCGGCGTAGACGGGGGCGTGGACCAGCTGCTCAAGCCTCTCGCTCCTGGCGGGCATGGCGTAGGCCTCGTAGAGCTTGAGCACGGTGTACAGCGCGCTGCTGTAGGCCTCCGCCGCGCCCGCGTGCACCCCGGCCATTAGCGCGCCGCAGCCCGCGGCCGCGGGGCCGGGCCAGGAGACCCTCTCCCCCATGGCGGCCGCCAGGGCTGCGAGCATCGCCAGGTGCCGGGCCGCCCCCACGCCTGCAGCGAGCCCGGTATAGGTGAGCTGCACCACGCTGCCGGCTAGCCTCGCGAGCGGGGTGCCGGGCCCCGTGACTGCCACGACGCGGCCGCCTAGCCGGCGGTAGGCCTCGACGGCCTCCAGGACGCTGCGGGTCCTGCCCCCGACGCTCAGCGCCAGGAGGAGGCAGCCCCTCCCGGCCGCGGCCTCCAGGGCGCCGGTGGTCACCGCGTCGAAGGGGTCGAGGGCCCTGGCCCGGCCGCGGCTGCAGGCCTCCAGGGCCAGGGCCGCGGCGTAGCTGTCGCCGGCCCCCACTGCTAGTATGCACTCCTCGCCGGCTAGTATGGGCTCCGTCGAGGACGCCTGCTCCGCCACCAGCCTGGGGGCCTGAGCTAGCTCCCTCCGGAGCGCCTCCGCCAGCGGGGCTCCGGCCACTCCGTGGCCACCCCGGGGGGCCTGGCGCCCCGGCCGGGTATTAGGAGGGGCCCGGCTACTGTGCAGCGCCGGCCCCCGTGTGGTTCGACTATCGTGCCAGCTGGCTACTACAATCAGGCGCTGGGAAGGGATAGGAGTTATTAGTTAGCCCACCACTGTAGCAGTGCAGCCCCGGGGGCTTCCTCCAGCCCTCTCCAAAGCCCTAAGGTATAGTAGTGCCTGGGGCTCTCCAGAACACGTGTGACCGCCCTGGTGGTAGGCTTGACGCGTGTAGAAATCAGGTTCCACGGCCGGGGAGGCCAGGGAGCCGTCACGGCTGCCGAGGTGCTCGCCGCCGCCGCGATCCGGGAGGGCAAGTACGCTATGGCCTTCCCCGAGTACGGCGCCGAGCGCCGCGGGGCCCCGGTGCTCGCCTTCGTCAGGATAGACGACAAGGTTATCCTCGAGAGGGAGCCGGTCCTCGAGCCCGACATAGTTGTAGTCCTGGACCCGAGCCTGGTGCCCAGCATATACATGAGGGGGCTTAAGCCGAGCGGGCTAACGGTGATAAATACTAAGAAGAGCCCCGAGGAGGCCGCCGAGTTCATCAGGAGCCATGGACTGAACCCGCCCCGCTGCGTGGCGACCGTCGACGCGACTAGCATAGCTCTCAAGCACCTGGGGGCGCCGATAGTGAATACCTCGATGCTCGGCGCCCTGGCACGGGCCTCCAAGGTCGTGGAGCTCGACTCGCTCGAGCATAGTATAGAGGAGTATTTCGAGGATAAGCCCAGGATTATTGAACCCAACCTGCGCGCGGTGGAGGAGGCCTACTCCTCGACGGAGGTGGTCTGCCTGTGAGCATGGACCGCTACCTGGGTAAAAAGTACCCCGAGACCATGGAAGACCTCCCGATAGCGGCTATCGTGCCCTGGCCGGGCAGCACCGAGGAGGTTGACGTAAGCTCCTGGAGGACATTCCGCCCGGTGATAAACCAGGAGAAGTGTATCCGGTGCCGCCTCTGCTGGGTCTACTGCCCGGATAGCGCTATCCTCGAGCTGGACAAGGAGTACACCAACAAGCAGGGCAAGAAGTTCAGGATAACTTTCGAGGTTGACTACCAGCACTGCAAGGGCTGCGGTATCTGCGCCTTCGAGTGCCCCGTGAACGCGATAGAGATGGTGCCGGAGGAGAGGTGAGGAGGGCAGTGGCGGCGCTGGAGGCCAGGAGCCGGGAGCGGGCTGAGGCGCGGCAGGCCCAGAGGATAGCCGCTAAGGGTAACTACGCCGCCGCTCTCGCTGTCCGCGACGTCGATATAGACGTGGCCGCTATATACCCGATAACCCCGCAGGCCCAGATAGCCGAGAAGATAACCGAGATGGTTGCCAACGGGGAGCTCGACGCCGAGGTAATACCCGTCGAGGGCGAGCACAGCGCTATGAGCGCTGTCATCGCCGCAGCCGCCACCGGCGCCAGGGTGTTCACCGCCACGAGCAGCCAGGGCCTCGAGTACATGCACGAGATGCTCTACATAGCCAGTGGCCTCCGCCAGCCAGTGGTCATGGCTATAGCTACTCGCGCGCTCAGCGCGCCGCTGAACATATGGAACGACTACAGCGACGTCATGGGAATGAGGGATACCGGCTGGATAATAATATTTAGCGAGACCGTGCAGGAGGTGTACGACAACCTGATCCAGGCCTACTATATAGCCGAGCACCCGGACGTGCTGCTCCCCGTAGCCGTGACGCTCGACGGCTACATACTCAGCCACACGGTGGAGCCCCTGGAGCCTATACCCAGGGAGGAGGTGCTGAAGTACGCGGCCAAGAGGCCCAGGGGGTACCGGCCGGTGCTGGACCCCGACAAGCCCATGACGTTCGGCGTTGTCGGCGGCCCCGACTGGTACTACGAGGCCAAGGTACAGCAGGACCTGGCGCTCCGCGAGTCGCCCCGCGTGATAGAGGAGGCCGCGAGGGAGTTCGAGAAGAGGTTCGGCCGCCGCTACGGCCTCATAGAGGAGTACATGATGGAGGACGCCGAGGTGGCTATAGTGAGCCTCGGGGCCACCGCGAGCCTGGTGAAGGCCGCCGTCAACAGGCTGCGCGAGGAGGGCGTGAGGGCGGGGATGGTGAAGATCCGCGTCTACCGGCCCTTCCCCGCCGAGCAGGTGGCCAAGGCGCTTGAGAACGTCAAGGCCGTCGGCGTGCTCGACCGCGCCCTCGCATTCGGCGCCGCTGTGGAGGGACCCCTCTTCCTAGACGTCTCGGCGGCGCTCGCCGTGAGGGGGATCACGAAGCCTATGGCGAGCTTCGTCCACGGCCTCGGCGGCCGCGACATATACGTGAAGGATGTGGTGGAGATGTACAAGAAGCTCCTGAACATCGCGGAGACAGGCAGGAGCGAGCCCCGCACACTATTCTACGGGGTTAGGAGCAGGATGAGGCTCCACTAGCCCCCACGCTCATGGACCGGCCCGTCTAGAGGGGTGGGATTCGATGGCCATAGCTAAGCCCATACGCACAGTCTGGGACATACCCCGCGAGGAGCAGTTCGCCCCCGGCCACAGCATGTGCCAGGGCTGCGCCGCGGCCCTCATAATGAGGATGCTGATGAAGGTAGCGGGTAAGGACGCAATAGTGGTGATGGGCACTGGCTGCGTCGAGGTAACCACCACCCTGTTCCCCAGGACCGCGTGGAGGAACCCCTGGCTCCACCTAGCCTTCGAGAACACCGGCGCCGCGGCGAGCGGCGTCGAGGCGGCGATTAAGGCGCTGCAGAGGAAGGGCGTGCTGGACCCCAACAGGAGGATAAAGGTGGTGGCGATAGCAGGTGACGGCGGCACCTTTGACATAGGGCTGCAGAGCCTCAGCGGCATGATGGAGAGGGGCCACGACGTCATGTACGTGGTCTACGACAACGAGGCCTACATGAACACCGGCATACAGAGGAGCAGCGCCACGCCATTCGGCGCCTGGACCACCACGACCCCGGTTGGGAAGAGGATGAGGGGCGAGCCCCACCCGAAGAAGGACATAATAGGAATAGCGCTGGCCCACAGGATACCCTACATAGCCACCGCAAACCCCGCCTACCCGACCGACATGATGGAGAAGTTCCGGAAGGCCTACGAGACCCGGGGCCCGAGCCTTGTACACGTGCTCTCGCCCTGCACCCCTGGCTGGAGGATAAGGAACGAGCACAGCATCCATGTAGCGCGGCTGGCAGTCCTCACCGGCATGTGGGTGCAGCTCGAGATAGTGAACGGGAAGCCCAGGGTAACGGTAAAGGTGCCCAAGAGGAAGCCGGTCAGGGAGTACCTCAAGCTCCAGGGCAGGTTCCGCCACCTGACCGACGAGGAGATAGAGCAGATCCAGAAGATGGTCGACCACTACGTGGAGGAGATCAACCGCTGGGTGGGCGAGCAGGCCATAGGCCCGGTGGCCGAGTAGGATCCCCTGGGGGCCCCACCCGCATCCCCTCTTTTTAAGGCTCCCCGGTGGAAGGGGTGCCGGCAGCCCCCTGGGGCCTCTTCGACCCCGCCGTGAGGTGTGGGCCCTGCCCCTTCTAGAGAAGGCTCTGCAGCTCATCGAGGAGGTGCCGTGCATAGCCGACGCCCATGTCCACCTGGTTGATAACCGCAGCCCCTGGGAGCTGGCGCTGGAGCTGGCCGGCTACCGCGTCTCCCTGGCCCAGGTCATGGAGATCCGGCCCCCTGCCGAGCTTGTGGCGGCGAGGAGCCAGCGCGTGCTAGCCAGGGCCTGGAGGGCGGCGGAGCCCGTGCTGAGGAGGCTCGCGCCCTGGCTGCTGGAGCACTACGAGACCCCGGACCGGCTGCTGGCCGAGACCCTCATCTTCCTCTCGCGCTTCGGCCCCGTGGAGCCCCGCGAGAGCCCCAGCGGGGCGAGGCTCGTGTTCTACGCCGACCCGGAGCCGAGCCGGGGCCCCGGGGAGGTGTATGAGGCCGCCCGGAGGAGGCTCGGGGAGGGCTACCGGGGGCTCAAGCTGATCACGACGATGCACATGGTGTGGCCGGACTCGAAGGAGGTCGAGGAGGTGTTCGAGGCCGCCGAGGAGAAGGCCGTGCCCGTCCTCGTCCACGCGGGCTGCGACCCCGGCCTCTGGGAGCTGCCCGCCTTCTGCAGCCTCGGCAACCCGGAGCGGCTCGAGAGGGCCATAGCCACGCACCGGGACGTGCCGGTGATAATAGCCCACGCGGGCGGCTACAGCGCGGCCGCGCCCGGCGTGTTCACCGAGGAGGCGGTGAAGCTGGCCCGCCGCTACCCCAACGTCTACCTCGACACGAGCGCCGTGCCCCTGGATGTCCTCGAGATAGTAGTCTCGAGCCTCCCGGCCGGGAAGATACTGCACGCCAGCGACTACCCGGTGGTGGAGGAGGACACTCCGGCCAGGAGCGCCGCCCGGCTCGTGGCGGCTGCACTGCGGAGGGGCCGGGGGCGCGGCGAGCTAGAGGCGATGCTCTACCGGAACCTCGAGGAGCTGCTCGGCGTGGAGTGCAGGCCTCTGGAGCCGCCCTAGGGCCCCCAGGGTAGCCCCCAGGGGCCAGGATAAGAGGGCCTGGCCCCCGGGAGGCACTGTACGGGGTGGTATCGTGGGGTGCGTCTGCGTATCAGTGGCGACGGATGACGGGGAGAGGGTCAAGCTAGGCCACTTCGGGGATGCCCGCTACTACCTCCACTACGTCCGCTGCGGCAGCGAGGGCTGGAGGCTGGAGAGGAGGGTTGAGAACCCCTACGCCAGCCGCGGCCACGGCTCCGAGGAGCACGGGGAGCACGGGGGGAAGGGCCACGGGGGTAAGAGGGCCAAGATACTCGAGCTGAACAGGGGCTGCAACGCTATAGTCGCGACCGCGCTGGGGCCCGGCGGCAGGGAGTTCATGGAGAAGCACGGGCTGCGGGTGATAATAGTCAGGCCCTATACCAGCATCGAGGAGGCGCTGAGGAGGGCTGAGGAGGAGCTGGGCCTGGCCCGCGCCGCCAGGGGCTAGCCCCGGAGTATCCTCTCGGCTATCGAGTCCACCTCCGTGCGGAGCGGGTCCACGGCCGGCGCCATATAGGTCCTCGTGTACTCCTCCTCTATCCTCTTTGCCTCCTCGGGGCTGTAGGCGCTGGTGTTCAGCGTTATCCCGGCCAGCACGGCGTCGGGGTAGGGGTTGAGGGCCCGGAGGAGCGCCAGCTCCTCGCCGGGCTCCGGGACGCGGAGGGGCTTCCAGGCGTGGCTGAACGCAGCCCTCCAGCGGCGGCCGGGGACGTGGGCCACCACTATGTGGGTCGGCGAGGCGCCGCGCAGGATGCCGAGGGAGACGTGGCCATAGGCCTCGTGGGTCACCGCCGCCTGGCCCTCTATAACCGCTATCTTGCAGCCCCTCTCATACTCCTCCACTATCACCTGCTCCAGGGCCCCGGCCACGAAGTCGCTCGGCACCGCGTCCATGACCAGGCCCCGGGCGCCTAGGAGGAGCATGGTCTGCCCCGTCCCTATCATGCAGGCGCTGGCCCCCCTTTCCTCTAGGGCCCGGTAGAGCGTGTAGGTCGCAATATTCTTCCCGGCCTCGCAGTCCGTCCCGGCTACGAGGACGCGCTTCATCTCCGTGCCCAGCACCCTGCCGTCCCAGACCCGGAAGTACCGGGGGTCGGGCTTGCGGACGTCAACAATCCTGGCCCCTCCCCTCTCCGCTGCCTCCCGCAGCTCCGGGTCGTCGGAGAGGAAGGTGTGGAGCCCGCTGTAGACGTCGAGCCCCGCCTCCAGGGCGTCGCGGATGTCCCTCCTCCACTCCCCGGGCAGCCTCCCGCCCACCGGCGCGGCGCCCAGGATGATCGCCTCCGCGCCGGCCTCGATGGCCTCGCGGAGGCTCCTCACCACCGGTATGCCTTTCCTCCCGAGCCCCAGCACCTCGCCGGCGTCGCGGCCGGCGTTGAATGGGTCAACCACGGCCACAAGGTTCCATAGGAGGCCCCCGTCGAATATTACCAGGTCGTGGCCCGTCTTCCCCTCCTCCCTGCCGTAGGCGCCGGGGGCGTAGACAGCCGCCCTCCTCCTACCCTCGTGGTACACCATGGGCACGGCGCGGCACCCTGCAGGGGCCTGGCTGCGCGGGTTCTCAGGGGAGGCTCCGCCCATCCTCTTTTTGAACCCAGCGGGCGCCCGGTGGGCTGCCCGGGGCCGCGGGCTTGCCGCGCATAGAGAGGGTGGAGGCCTGGAGGATCCGCGCGGGGCTGCGCGGGGTCTTCCGCATCTCCTACGCCGCCCACGCGGAGCTGGAGAACATCGCCGTGGCCGTCGCGCTGGACGACGGCACCACAGGCTACGGGGAGGCCGCGCCCGCGCCCAGGGTGACGTGGGAGAGCCTCGAGGCGGTCGAGGCCTACGCCAGGGAGGCTGGGGAGAGGCTCCGGGGCCTTAGGCTCCCCGACGAGCTGGGGGAGGCGCTCCGCAGGGTCCACGCCGGGGCCCCGGGCTTCTCCTCCGCCCGCGCCGCCCTCGAGGCCGCGGTGCTGGACGCCGCGTCCAGGGCTCTCGGCGTGCCGCTCTACACGCTCCTCGGGGGCAGGCTCCGCTCGGGCCTGGAGACGGACTACACCGTCTCCCTCCCCGGGGGCGAGGCGCTGGAGGAGATCCGGAGGGGGAGGGGCAGGCTCCGGGAGGCCTTCATAGAGGCCGTCGAGTACCTTGTCGGATCCCGCTCCCAGCCCCCGGGAGACGCCCCGTTTCCCCTGCCCCGGGTCCAGGGCTTCCGCGTGCTCAAGGTGAAGCTCGGCACAGGCAGGCTTGAGGACGATGTGCTCCTCGCCGAGACGGTCTACGAGGCGTCCGGGGGCAGGGCGGTGGTAAGGGTCGACGCCAACCAGGCCTGGAGCCCCAAGCAGGCTGTCCGGGTTATCCGGAGGCTGGAGAGGAGCCTGGGGACCGCGCTCGAGCTCGTCGAGCAGCCCGTGCCCGCCGGGGCCCTGGAGGGGCTGGCCGAGGTCAGGAGGGCCGTGGAGACCCCGGTGGCGGCCGACGAGTCAGCCAGGAGCCTCGAGGAGATAGCCAGGGTTGCCTCGATGAGGGCCGCGGACGTGGTCAACATAAAGGTGGCCAAGGTGGGCGGCCCGCTCCAGGCGGCCCGGGCGGCCTCGCTCCTAGAGGCCCACGGGCTGGAGGCCATGTGGGGGTGCATGGTGGAGACCGGGCTGGGCATCGCCCAGGCGCTCCACCCGGCCCTAGCGAGCGCCGCGACCAGGTACGTGGACCTCGACTCGCCCCTCTTCCTCAGGGAGAACCCGGTGGAGAACCCGCCCAGGTACCGGGCCCGGGCCGGGAGGGTGGAGCTGGAGCCCCCTGGGGGCCCAGGCCTGGGTCCCAGGCCCCGCCGCGGGGCTACTGGGCCAGCTCCGCAGTCCTCCGGGCTATGAGCCTCCTTCCCTGAGGGGCACGGCTGCAGAGGCTCCAGTGGATGGCGTAGAGCATGTAGCTAGCCGCCTCCAGCAGCATGGAGATGCGGCTGGCCAGCTCCCGGGGCACCTCCCCCTCCTCGTGGGCCCGGGCGATCAGCCTGTCGCCGGCCCGGAGCCTGGCCATGGCGAGCACTATGTCGGGGTCCTCGGGGCTGCAGCCAGTGAGGCTCCAGCCGCCGGGCCGCTCGAGGCCCCGGGCGGCCTCCTCTATGAGCCGCAGGGGCTGCCCCGGGTCCACGGCGCCTGCCAGGACGCCGGGGAGGAGGCGGATGGCGCGCTGGAGGAGGTAGAGCCTCTCCGCGGTGGCGGGGTCGCGGGCCTCCAGCTGCAGCCTGGCCCTGGCTATGAGGGCCTCGGCCTCCTCGACCGCGCCGTAGAGCTCGATCACCGGGCTGTGCTTGGGGAGCCTCACCAGCCTCCCTGCTATCACTGCCTCCGTGTCCAGGCCGGTCCCGCCGTGGCAGGCGTCGGCCATCTGCACAGGAGGCTCCCTCAGAAGTAACACCCTATAAGTGCAGTATTTATTCGTATCTATGGAGAGGCGTGGAGCCCATGCATAGCCATGTATGATGCCACGGCGGGGCCATGCGCCGGGAGCAGCCCGGCGTGGTAGGCCGCCAGCAGGATGGCCAGGCTCACCAGGGGCACGCTGATGTTATCGTCGACGAGCCCGGACTTCTCGGCCAGCGCGGCCGCGGCGGCGGCGAGGCCGCCCACGGGGCCCAGCATGGCCAGGCCCGCGGGGAGGCCCACCGCTAGGAAGCCGAGGGTGCCGTCCCAGCTCTTCACCCGGCGGCGCTGCCTTATCCCCCTTATTATCCCGGTGACCCCGTCGCCGAAGCTCATGAGGAATAGGGGGAGCACCGCTATCCTGACGTCGAAGGGCCAGGCCACGAGGACGGCTAGAGCCCAGCTTATGCAGTAGTAGACCTCGCTAATGTTACCGGGGTCCTGGAACCAGGTCATCAGCCTCCCCGTGCGGTGGGGGAGGTAGACGTAGGCGGCGAGCAGCAGGCCGAGGATGAAGGGCACCCAGGGCTCGCGGAACACGAAGGGGACCAGGAGGGCTACCAGCCCGCCGGCCGCCATGTGGATAACCTTCCTGGCGAAGTAGATGCCCACCGCCTCGCCCCAGCGGCTGCGGGCCCGCTCGTAGCTCCAGCGGGCGAGCCCGTGGATGCTGAAGAGCACCCAGGCTGCCAGGGGGAGAGACCTGAGAAGGTCCTGGAGGAGGAGCCCCGTGTCGGCCCGGTAGGCCCCGAGGATGTCCAACGCTATTGCCTACCTCCAGCCCTCTAGGGGCTGGATACCAGGGCCCCGGGCGGCTTATATACTGTCCCTCCACCCCGGCGGCTGTCAGGGGAACGGATAGCTTTAACTGTGGGCTTCGCGTGGGCCCTGGCGCCGGGGCCGCATCGTGGCGCAGGTAAGGCTGCTGGCAAGCTATAAGCCGCCAGTCGGCGGCGGCAGGACCCCAGAGTTCTGGAGCCGCGACAGGATACTGGCGGTGAGGTACGCCGCCACCAAGGGCTTGGAGAGGACAGTAGTTAGCATGCCCCGGGCCCGGGGCAGGCTCCTGGACAGGATGGGGATACGGGGCCTCAGCCCCAGGGAGGTCAACGAGCTGGCCAGGAAGCTGGGCCCGGAGGGGATAGACAGGCTGGACGTGGACGTGGGCCTCGAGTTTGCCGGCGCCAGGCTCCGGGTCCCAGTCTACCTCGGGGACATGAGCTTCGGAGCCCTATCCGGCAACCCCAACATAGCGCTCGCCAGGGCAGCCGACCTGGCCGGGGCCGTGGTGGGCGTCGGGGAGGGCGGCCTCCACCCCGAGGTGGGGAAGCACCGCAACATAGTGATCCAGTGGGCGAGCGGCCGCTTCGGCGTGGACCGTGACATGCTCCGCCGGGGGCTCGCGGTGAACATCAAGATCGGCCAGGGGGCCAAGCCGGGGATCGGGGGCCACCTGCCCGGCAAGAAGGTGGTAGGCGACATCGCCAGGCTGCGCAAGCTCCCGCCGGGGAGCGAGGCGCTGAGCCCCGCGCCCCACCACGACATCTACAGCATCGAGGACCTGGCGCAGAGGGTGAAGATGCTCCGCGAGCTCACGGGCCGCCCGGTGCTGGTGAAGACAGCTGCGACCAACCAGGTGGGCTTCGTCGCCCTCGGCACGGCCAGGGCGACCGCCATGGGGATTATAATCGATGGCGCGGGCGCCGGCACGGGGGCGACGCCGAGGATAGTGAGGGACCACGTGGGGATGCCCGTCGACTACGCCGTGCCCGTGGCTGACAGGCTCCTCCGCGAGAACGGGCTCAGGGACGGCTTCCTGGTGATAGGTGGGGGCATGGTTTCGAGCGGCGAGGATATAGCTAAGCTTATCCTGCTCGGAGCCAACATGGCTAATATCGGTACCGCCGCTCTGCTGGCGGTGGGCTGCATAATGTGCCATATATGCAACACGGGTAACTGCCCCACGGCGCTCACCAACAGGGTAGACAGCCCCCTGAAGCTCGACATAGACTGGGCAACGGCCAGGCTGGTTACCTGGCTTAGGGCGGTGGAGAGGAGCCTCAAGCTCATAACCTACGCGCTCGGCGAGGATAGCCTCCAGAAGCTCGTGGGCCGCCGCGACCTCCTCGAGCTCCACAACGCGGACGAGCGCGTAGCCAAGGTGCTGGGCGTGGAGCTGGCGGAGCCCGGGCAGGTGGCCTGGTACGGCGACCCCAGCGAGGAGCCGGTGCCCCGCGAGGTCTACATGGAGGCTAAGACCCCCGTGCTGGGGATGGGCGGCTACGTGCCCGGCTACACGACGCCTGCCGAGAGGCCGCTGGACCTGCTCCGGATAGAGGCCGCCCAGGTGACGAGGCCGAGTGTGGACCCCTACCGGGAGGAGATAGACCTCAGGGTGAGGCTGCCCGGCGGCAGCGTCTACGAGGCCCCGATAGCAGTGCCCTGCCTCGAGGAGCCCCTGGCCGAGGCGGCCGAGGCGCTCGGCTACCCGCTCGAGTGTAGGCTGATGGAGCACCCCCATGCTGTGGCTGTCCCGCCCGGCGCCGAGCCCCCCGCGGGCGCGAGCCTCGTCATCGTGGACGAGGAGCTGAGGGGTGGCGGCGGCCGCTCCAAGCCCTGGCTGGAGGAGTGGGTGGTGAGGCTCGACGACGAGGCCTGGCGCCGGGGTGTGAGGGAGAGGGTGGCCATCGTCGCGGCCGGCGACCTGAGGAGCGCCGCCGATGTGTACAAGCTGCTGGCGCTGGGCGCTGACCTGGTGTCTGTGAGGAGGCCGCTGCGCTGGCTGCGGAGGAGGCTCTCGGGCTGGCCCTCAGAGAGGAGGAGGGAGGCCTACGAGAACACGCTGATAGCCATGACCTGGGAGCTTAAGCTGCTGATGGGCGCCGGCGGGCTGACCAGCTACCAGAGCCTGCAGGGCAACCGGTGGCTCCTCCGCAGCCTCGACGGCGCCGTGGCCGAGAGGCTCGGGGTGCTGGTGGCCGGCGAGTAGCCCGGGGCCGCCACGACCCACTCTTTATAACACTGCCCGGCGCCTATCCAGCCCCCTAGGCTCCCACCAAGGTGTAGTGTCGCCCCCCGGGCCCCGGGGAGAGGGCCTAGGGTGGACGCCACGCTCCCGGAGGGGTGGTGCAGGCGTGTGCGGCATAGCCGGCGTGGCCAGCCTCGACGAGAGGCCGGTCAGCTCCAGGCTGGTCGTGGAGGCCCTGGAGGCTATGAGGGAGAGGGGCACCGAGCACGGCGCGGGCTACGCTGCCTACAGCCCCGAGCCCCGCGGCCTAGTGCGCGTCCGCGTCTTCACCCGCGTGGGGGTGGACGAGGAGGCGGAGGAGAGGCTCCTAGGCCCCCTGGCCGTCTCCGGCCCTAGGAGGCTGGTGGACCTCGGCCACGGGGTGGCGGTGGACGAGTGGCTCCTGGCCGACTATCCGCCGGCGGAGGTCCTCGGGGGGCTCTGGGTCCTCCAGGCCTCCCGCTACCTGGAGGTGTGGAAGAGCATAGGCTGGCCGGGCGAGGTGGCCTCCGCCTACCGGCTCGGGGGCCGCGAGGCGAGGGCGTGGATAGGACACACCCGCTACCCCACCAACAGCCCCGGGTTCCAGCCCTGGCTCGCCCACCCCTTCTCCATGGGCGAGACGGTGATAGTGCACAACGGGGACCTCAGCAGCTACGGGTCAAACCGGAGGCTCGTCCAGTACCGCCTTGGGCTGAAGAAGTTCACGGGCAACGATAGCGAGGTGATAGCCTACCTGATAGAGATGCTGTTCCGCGACGGCTACACGGCCGCCGACGTGGCCGAGGTGCTCTCGGGCGCCCGCGGGCCCCGCTGGGCCCGGCTCGACGGGCCCCACGCGGTCATATACATCCACGGTGAGGCCCGGGGCCCCGTCTTCGGCGCCTTCGTGGACCAGCACCACCTCCGGCCCCTCTACGTGACCGTGACCGAGGACCGGGTCTACGTGGCCAGCGAGGCGGCGGCGGTCAAGGCGATGAACCCGGCCGCCAGGCCCCGGATGCTGCGCGGCGGGGGCTACGTGGTGGTCTACCCGGACGGCGAGGTGGAGGCGCGGGGGCTGGCCGGGGGGAAGCCGCTCCCCGAGCCGCCCAGGCCCCCCGCCTGGGCGGTGGACGCCAGCAGGATGAGCAGGGTTGAGCTGAACCAGGCCCTCGCAGCCATGCTCGAGCGGGCAGGCTACGCGGCCGCCTACAACCTGGCCGGCCACCGCTACGTGGCCAATGGGCTGGGCCCCGGGAGGCTCGAGCTGTGGGGCATCGTGGGCAATGCTAGCCTTAACCTGGTCCGGGGCCTTGACGCCAGGATCTACGGGGACGCCCAGGAGGACCTGGGCGACAGCATGGAGGGCTCGCGGGTGGTAGTCTATGGCAGCGTCGGGGACACCGCCGGCCAGGCTATGAGGAGCGGGGAGCTCCACGTACTGGGGGACGCTGGCAACAGGCTGGGGGTCCAGATGAAGGGCGGGGTGATAGTGGTTAGGGGCGACGTGGGCGACTACCTCGGCGAGTTCATGGCGGGGGGCACAATAGTGGTCCTCGGCAGGGCCGGCCGCTACATAGCCAGCGGCATGGTGGGCGGGAGGATCTACATCCGTGGCCGCGTCCCCCTCAGCCACATAGGCAAGGCGCCGCCGAGGAGCCAGGTGGAGCGCTACATAAGGGCTATGGCTGAGCGGGGCGAGATATCCAGGGAGCAGATGAGCCGCGCCCTCCAGAGCCAGACCGTGGACGAGCTGCAGGAGGCCCTGGGGGAGAAGTTCGAAAGGCTGGCGAAGCTCTGGGGCGTGCTCCACGTGGGCTACCCCCATGCAGAGTACCGCTACCTCCGCGGCGACGAGGTCGAGGAGCTGGGCAAGATACTGAGGAGCCACGTGGACGCCACCGGGGTGGCGCTGGACGTTGAGGAGCTGCTCACCCACAAGTACACCGTGATAAACGCCGCCAGGGTGGGGCACTAGCCCCCGGCCTGGGGGCAGCCGTCCCGCCACGGCATATCCCTCGGGGTGACCACCGCGGCCGCCTCCACCGGCTCAGGGCCCCGGAGCCCCCGGAGGTAGAGGGCCACCTCCGCCCGGTAGCCGTGGTAGCGGCGGGGGAGGGCGGCGTAGAGCCTCGCCAGGGTCTCCCTCGCCACCCGGGCGGCCTCCCCGCCCGAGAGCAGGGACCACTTAGCCTCCACCGCCAGCAGCCTCCTGGACTCCTCGTCTACTACGACCTGGTCCACCTCCAGGCCGCGGTGGAGGAGCCTGCCGGCCAGCGTGGGCTCGAGCCCCAGCTCCCTCGATAGCCTGGAGACAGCGTGGCCGGCGGCAAGCCTCTCCCAGGCCTCGGCGGCCAGCTGCTCGGCCCTCCGCACCGCCTCGCGGCGGGCCCCGGGCAGGCCCTCGGCCAGGCCGCTCCAGAGGGGCTCCACCAGGTAGAGCCAGGAGCGCAGCAGCCTGTCCCCGACCCGGTAGAGCCCCCGGCGGCTGAAGAGGGGCGTCTCGCGCTCCACCAGCCCGAGGTCGGCGAGCACGCGGAGGTAACGGGAGGCGTGGCTGGCCGGCATCCCGGCCCTGGAGGCCGCCTCCCCGACGCCCGTGGCGCCCTGGGCCAGGGCGCGGAGGAGGGCCAGGTAGGGGTGGGGGTCGCGGAACTCCTCGCGGAGGAGGAAGAGGGGCTCGTCCGAGAGGGCGCCCCCGGGGCCGAAGAGCGAGAGGTAGGCCTCCACGGGCGCGGTGGAGTCGTCTATCAGCCGGAGGTATTGGGGCACGCCGCCCAGCAGCGCGTAGAGCCTCACCAGGTCCTCCTCCCCGTAGCGTGGCGCGAAGTAGGGGAGGCACCAGGCCGGCAGCTCGCCCAGCCGGAGGCGGAGCCTAGCCCTCCCGTAGAGGGGGGCGCCGCCGCCCAGCAGGTCCCTCTCGACCAGCCCGACCAGGCTCCCGGAGATCACTAGGAGCAGCCGGGTCCCGGGGAGCACGTGGTCCACGAACCACTGGAGGTCGGAGGCCACGGAGGGGGAGACGCGGAGCCAGTAGGTGAACTCATCCAGCACTATAGCGGCCCTCCTCCCCTCGAGGAGCCTGGAGGCGAGCTGGAGGAGGTCGCGGAGGCTGCGGAACCCGAGCCTCGAGAGCCCCCCGAGCCCCAGCTGCTCCTCGAGGCTCCGCGCCAGCTCCTCGAGGTTCTGGCTGCTGCTCCAGAGCCCGGCCTGGAAGTAGGCGTGGGGCCTGCCGCGGAGCCACTCGAGGATGAGCCTCGTCTTCCCCACCCGCCTTCTCCCGTAGACCACTACGAGCCCGGGCTCGCCCCGGCTCCAGAGCCTTTCCAGCGCCTCCAGCTCCCCGGCGCGGTCGATGAAGAAGCCCGGGTCCACCACTCCCCGGCGCCCCGGGCTCCCGGATGCTACACGCCGAGTATTATACCCTGACTGTACTACATCCAGAGGTAACCAGATAACATGTCAATCCCTGTTTTTACATGTTCTCGTCTCCATCCGCGCGGCGCGGTAGAGGACCCTCCCATCGACCACAGCCCTCTCCACAAGCCCCATCGACTGGAGCTTGTGGAGCTTCCGGGAGGCAACAGACTTGCTCACACCGAGGAGCCGGGCCACCTCGCTGACCCCCAGGGGGCCGCGGCGCCGGAGCAGCTCGAGTATCCTCCGGTCCCTCTCATCCAGCCCCGGCTCCACAAGCCTCGGCTCCTCGCCCCCATTCCCCGCCGCTAGTAGCTCGGCCCGCATACTACCCCGTGTAGACACTGGCACCTGGGTCAGCGTTATACCTTAGGACGCTGGTCCCCCGGGCCCCGTACAGCCTGGGGTGCGGGCCCCGTGATAGTCGGCGTTGTGAGCGACACGCATGACGACCAGGAGGCTGTGGCCAAGGCGGCCCGGCTCCTCCTGGAGCAGGGAGCCGAGCTGGTGCTCCACCTGGGCGACATAGTGGCCCCCTTCACGCTCCGCAGGTTCAGCAGGGAGGGCGTGAAGAGGCTGATAGCGGTCTACGGGAACAACTGCGGCGAGAGGCTGGGCCTGCTGAGGACCGCTGAGAGCCTGGGCTACGAGATACACGACTGGCCCCACGTGGTCGAGCTGGCGGGGAGGAGGATAGTGATGGTCCACGGCAAGGGCCCCGCGGGGGAGACCCGGGAGCTGGTGGAGGCGCTGGCCCGCAGCGGCCGCTACGACGCCGTCCTCTACGGCCACACGCACGAGGTGGATGTGAGGAGGGTTGGCTCAACCCTGGTCCTGAACCCCGGCGAGGCCTGCGGCTGCCTGACCGGGAGGAGGACGGCCGCCATACTGGACACAGAGACCATGGAGGCCAGGGTGCTCGAGCTCTAGGCCCGGGCGCCCCCGGCCTGGAGGAGCCTCCACCGTTTTTTCCTCTCCACCGCCCCGGGGAGCCAGCCGAGGAGGTCGAGGCGGCCCCTCCGGTAGAGGAGCACAGCCGCGGCCAGCTTGTGGATGCAGAGCGGGTCCCCGGCCAGCCTAGTCGCCGGGCAGCTGCAGGAGGCGCCGCTCGGAGTGACACGGACCAGGTAGAGCTGCTGCTCCTCCGGCAGCCTGCCCACCCTCGCAGCAGTCACCCTGTGGCCGCCGCCCCGGAGCAGCTCGAGGAGGTCGGTGTGGCTCACCAGCCTCTCCCTGGGGAGCAGGCCTAGCCTCTGGCTGGGCACAGCCACGACCGCCTCACGGTTTATGCTGACCAGCGTCGAGCGGCGGGCGAGCCGGAGCGCCCGGATGATGTCACGGTCCTCGACGCCCAGCCTCCGGAGCCAGGTATACTCCCTCGAAGCCCTGAGCACAGCCACCGCCGCCGCCCCCTGGGCCCGTCCTGTAGAGGCGCGGCGCAGCCTTATATAGAGGCGTGACGAGGGCCGTGGAGCCGCCGCGCCGGAGGCCCTAAGGGGGCCGGCCACGCAGCGCCTAGGGAGGGTCCCGGGCCGTGGAGCCGCTGGAGACCCTAGACCTGGGCTACGCCCTCGTCCAGGTGCTGGATGCGACACCCGAGGGCTTCGGAGTCGACTACATACGCTCCTACATAGTCGACGCCGGCGGCCCGGCGGTGGCGGTCATAGACACGGGCCCCGCCTCCACCGCCGAGGCGGTGGCGGAGGCGGCGGCCAGGGCCGCGAGGGGGAGGCGCGTAGAGGTGATAGTTACCCACGTCCACCTGGACCACGCCGGCGGCGCCGCCCGGGTGGCGAGGCTCCTCCACGCGAGGGGCCTGGAGGCGAGGATCCGGGCCCACCCCAGGGGCGCGCCCCACCTGGTCGACCCGGCCTCCAGGCTCTGGCCGGCCGCGCGCAAGACCCTCGGGGAGCTGGCCCTGCTCTACGGCGAGCCCGAGCCGGCCCCCGCCGGCGTGGTGGCTGAGACGGGGGACGGCGAGGAGATAGCACTGGGGGCGGCAAGGCTCCGGGTGCTCCACACCCCGGGGCACGCGAGCCATCACCAGAGCCTGGTGCTCGAGCCCGCCTCCGGGGGAGACGAGGAGAAGCTCCTCTTCACCGGCGACTCCGCCGGCATGTACGACCCCCTGGATGGGGGCCTGGCGCCCACCACGCCGCCGCCCCTCAGGCTGGACATGTACCGGGAGAGCCTCCGCCGCATGAAGGCCCTGGGGCCTGGCAGGGTTGCGCCAACCCACATAGGCGTGGGGCCCGGGGAGGTGCTCGAGCTGCACGAGAGGCAGCTCGATGCCTGGGAGCAGGCGGCCCGGGAGGCGCTGGAGAAGGGGCTCACGGCCGAGGAGACGCTCCAGGCTATAGCCGGGCGCGACGCCTACACCAGGAGGCTCTACGAGAGGCTCGGCAGGAGCCCCTACGGCCGCCTCATGCTCATACTCTCGGTCCACGGCTTCGTAGACTACCTGAAGCGACTCCGGGGGAGGGGCTAGCCCCCCGGGCGGCCACGACACAGCGATACCCGGGTTATGGTAGCGTTGAATAGCCTCCTCTACGGCGCCCGGCCCCGGATGGAGCGGTGGAGCACCCGGCGGAGGGAGGCGCGGCGATGGCCTCTAGGAGCCTCTACTTAATAGCCGGCGCAGTGCTCGTAGCAGCAATCATAGCGGCCGCCTACTACGCAGCCTCCAGCAGAGAGGCCGGCACAGCCGCCAAGACGGTCACCGTCACCACCACTGCAACGGTCACCAGGACTGTGACCAGGACGGTGGCCACCGGTGCCACGGGCACCTGGGCCACCGCGGCTGGCACAGCCACCACCAAGCCGGCGCGGGAGCTCCTGGTCTACGTCTACGAGGACTTCATGGCCTGGGGAGAAGACCCGAAGCTATTCGACAAGCTCGTGGAGAACTTCACCCGGGAGACCGGGATAAAGGTGGTGCTCCGCAAGTTCAAAGGCGCCCGCTCCATGGTGGCCCAGGTCATAGCCGAGAAGAGGGTCGGCGCTAGGACAGCCGACGTCGTGGTGGGCGTTGACCCGCTGCTGCTCTCGGAGCTCAAGGCACGCGGGCTCGTGGAGTGCTACGCCTCGCCCCAGGCGCCGGCCCAGCTAGTCAGGGCCCTCGACCCGGAGGGCTGCGCGACCCCGGTGGACTACGGGCTCATAGCACTGGTCTACGACCCCTCCAGGCTCAACGAGACCGAGAAGGCCATGCTCCGCGACGGGGTGACGCTGGACGAGCTGGTGAAGCTGGCCCCGAGGCTGGTAGTGGAGGACCCGACGCAGAGCAGCACGGGGCTCAACTTCCTCCTCTACACCATAGCCGTCTCCAGGATGGAGGGCAGGGACTGGAAGCAGCTCTGGAAGCAGCTGAAGAGCCGCGGCGTAATGGTGGCCCCCAGCTGGGGCGACGCCTACGACGAGTTCTACAGGGAGGGGAGCCCCAGGGCGATAGTAGTGAGCTACGGCACCGACCCGGCCTACAGCGCCTGGTACAACGCCAGGAAGGGCCGCGGCGAGAAGCCCAGCATCGAGGCCACCGTGCTGGTGGCCAACGGCTCCAGGGTGGGCTGGGTCCAGGTGGAGGGCGCGGCGGTGATCAAGGGGGCGCCCCTCGAGGAGGCTAGGAGGTTCGTCGACTGGCTGCTCAGCCACGAGGTGCAGGACAGGATACCCACCAGCCAGTGGATGATGCCCGTCCGCGGCGACGCCAGGCTGCCAGGCTTCTACCGCTACGCCATGGGGCTCGGCAGCGTCGACACCTTGGCTAACACTGGGCTCAGGGCCGGGCCGGGGGAGCTTGAGGAGTGGCTCCGCGACTGGCTGCTGATCATGAGCGGCTGAGCCTCGGCAGGCTAGGCGGCGCCCTGGCCACGGCGGCGTGGCTGGTGGCGCTGCTCTACACCCTCCCCCTAGCCCTGGCCCTCGCCCTTTTCTGGCCCCCGGGCTGGCCCCCTCCCTTCAGCCTGCCCCGGGTGCTGGCCTGGACCCTCGCCCAGGCGGCCGCGAGCGCCACCCTGGCCGTCGCAGTGGGCTGGCCCCTCGGTGTCCTCGCCGGCTTCTACGGCTCCAGGGCGGCCAGGGCCGCGGTGGCCGCCAGCCTAGCCCCCTTCATGTCCCCCGTAGCGGCCGTCGCCGCGGGGATGAGGGCCCTCTACGGGGAGGGCGGGCTGGCCTCCAGGCTCCTCCCCTGGCTCGAGCCGCTGGCCAGGGGCTGGACCGGGGTGCTGGCGCTCCACAGCTACTTCAACATAGGCCTCGCCGCCGCGCTGGCTGCGGCCGCGGCGGGCTCCACCGAGGCCGCTGTGGCGGAGCACGCCCGGATGCTGGGGCTCCGGGGCGCCAGGCTCTGGCTGCGCGTCCTCCTCCCCCTCACCGCCAGGGTCGCGCTCTACGCCTGGGGGATAGCCTTCCTCTACTCCGCCACCAGCGCGGCGCCGCTCCTCGTGGAGGGCGCGGCGTACCGCTACTACACGCTCGAGGCCTGGCTCTACGTCGTCTACCGCGGCTTCCCCGGCCTGGCCGGCCTCGTCCCCGTCCTCGCCCTCCTGGAGCTGGGGGCCGCTGCCGCCGCCTCGATGCTCCTTCTGCGCGCCGCCCGGGGGCTCCCCTCCAGCCCGCTCGCCGCCCGGGGCGAGGGCTCGCTGCCCCTGAGCCGGGGCTGGAGGCTCGCCGCCGCCTCCTACTCGGCGCTGGTCACCGCCTACCTCTACGCCCCGGTGGCCGCCCTCGCCGTGCAGGCCGCGGGGGCGGATCCCGGCAGGCTGCTGGAGGCCGCGGCCGCGGGCCCGGGGCTGGCGGGGGCGGTGGCTAACAGCCTCGCCTACGCGGCCGCCGCCACCGCTCTCTCCCTACTTCTGGGGGTCCCCGCCTCGGGCGGGAGGCTCGCCGTGGCTGCGCTCTCCCTCGTGGCGGTGGCGCCCGTCGCCTACGGGGTCTCGGCCAGCCTCGCCTATTTCCGGCCCCTCTCCCGGCTCCTCGGCGAGGCCAACGCCTCCAGGCTCCTGATAGTGCTGGCCCACACGGCTGCGGGGCTCCCCCTGGCCAGCAGGGTGCTGGCCGAGGCCTGGGGGAGGCTCCAGCGGGAGGTGGGCGACACCATGCTCCTCCTCGGGCTCCGGGGCGCCAGGCTCCTCCGCCACATCCTCGCCGCCACGGCCCCCGTGGCCGCCATGGCAGCCGGGCTGGCGGCGGCCGCGAGCCTCGGGGAGTTCGGCGCGAGCATAGTGGTGTCGGTGCCGGCCACCTGGAGCATGACAGTGCTCGTCTACGAGCTCCTCTCGGCCGGGAGGCTGTTCCACGAGGCCTGCCTGGCGGCCCTCATCCTCGAGGCTATGAGCCTCTCAGCCATACTCCTGGCGCAGGCGGCGGCGGGGAGGCTGGCTGGCCAGGGGCGCCTCTAGCGGCGGCTGCAGCGGCTAGAGCCTACGGCGGGTAACCGTAATCTACACCGGCGCCGCGCCACAGGGCCCCTGGGGGGATGTTGGCGGGGAGGACGGGGCCGGAGCGCGAGGCCGTGGTCGACACCAGCGTGCTGCACGCCCTCCTAGTGGAGGAGGACCCCCACCACGGCCCGGCGGCCCTGCTGGCCTCGAGGATAGCGGCCGTGGTGCCGAGCAGCGTCGTCCACGAGCTGGTGTGGAGCCTGCGCCGCCGCCTCGGCGCCGCCGCGGCTGGCTCCAGGGTGGGCTGGCTCCTAGCCCGCGGCGTCAGGGTGGAGCCCGTGAGGCTCGATGACGTGTGGTTCGCCCTCCGCGACCCGCGGCGCTACGAGGACCTCCTAGTGGTCTCGGTGGCCAGGCGCCTAGGCCTCCCCTTGGCGACCCTGGACCGGGGCATGGCCAGGCTCGCCGCCCGGCACGGGGTCGAGCTGCTCCCCATCCCCGGGGCCCCGGGGGCACATGGGAGGGCTGGCGAGGAGACAGGGCAGGCTTGATCGTGATGGGGCATAGGGCCAACACGGCCAGGTGGCTCCGCCGCCACCTCTCCCGCACCCTGGTCGGCGAGCTGCATAGCCGCGGCCTCGCCGTGGCCGCCTGGACGGTGAACGACCCCCGGGGGGCGAGGAGGCTCGCGGGAATGGGCGTGGACGTAATCGTAACCGACGCCCCCTGCGAGATAGCGGAGGCGCTGGCGGCTAGGTGACCACCTGCTCCAGCATCCCCCTCGCAGCCGCCTCCCTCAGCTCCCTAGCCACCCTCCTCCCCATGTACATGGGCTCGCTCCAGTAGAGGCTGGCGTAGGGCGTCTGGAGCCCCGTGTAGACGTTAGTGCCGGCCACTATCCTGCCGCTGAACTCGAACACCTTGTACTCCAGGCTCTCCGTCACCACCCCCTCCAGGCTGTAGGGGCCGACGAGCGGGTAGCCCGTCTCCCTCTCAACCGCCCTGGCGAACCTCTCCCCGTAGTCCAGCACCCTGGCCAGGAGGCTCTCCCTAGCCACCACCGGGACGTTGGCCACCACGGTGTAGCTGGGCTCTATGCCCAGCTCCTCGACCAGCCGGGGCGGGAGCCGCTGGAGCCCATCCACGTTGCTCTCCAGCCTCAAATCCATGCCCAGCAGCTCCACCCTCCCGTGGACAAGGCTGTTGAAGAAGTGGCTGTAGAGCCTCACCCCCACCACGTACTCCTGCACCACAGCCCCCTGGGGCAGCGCCCCCTCAAGCCCCCGGGCCTCCCGGGGCGAGACCAGCCGGTAGCCCCGGCCCCCCTTCGCGCCCGGGAGTTTCACTATAACCGGCGCCCCGGCCTCGGCCGCCTCCCCGAGGCTCCGGAACCTCCGCGGCGTCTCAATCCCGGCCTCCTCCAGGAGCCCCAGCTTCCTCTCCCAGTCAGCCTCTATCTCCAGCAGATACCTGTTCCCCAGCATGGGGAGCTCGAGCTCCAGCAGCCTCTCCGCGCCAACGTACTCTATCAGGCTGGCGTGGGGCACAAGCACGGCGTTAGCCTCCCTAAGCTCCTCCACAACCCTGCCGCTCAGCAGCTCCCCCCACGAGTCCACAACCACCACGCGGCTGTAGAGCCACGGGAACCTAGAGTATATCGACTCGTAGTACCTCCTGGCGGCGAGGAGGATGGCCTCGACACCCTCGTCCCTGGCGCCGCGGAGCAGCTGGAGCGCCGAGTGGCTCGCCGGCACAGCCAGCCTTACCCTGGAGGGGTCGTAGCCCCTAACCACCTCCCTCCCAGGGCTCCTAGCCCGGGCCAACCCAGCAGCCCCAGGGGGCGCTGCCCAGGGCTCCTCCAGGGGGTAAAAAGAGGGCCCGGAGGAGCCCGGGGGCCAGGAGCCGTGTGATGGAGTGGAGAACCGGGGATGGAGCGAGGAGAAAACCCGGGAGGGCTGTAGGGCCGCCCCCGCCCAGCCTTAGCTGGTGCTGAGCACCTGGAAGTTGAACGCCACGGGCACGCTGTCGAACAGCATGCCCTCCTTGGCCTCGTAGTAGGCGGTGAAGCATAGGTATGATGTCCGGTTGCCGTCGGCGTCGAAGTCGTCGGTGTCCAGCACCACCACGGTGCTAGGCTTGTCGAGGCTCACCATGCCCTTGGTGCTGTTGTGGCGGCAGTGGTCTATCATGACGGTGAAGTAGTCGAAGTAGTTCTTCAGCTGCTCGGCATTAGCCAGGGTTACCCCCAGCTTCACGATGTTGACGTCGTTCGGCTCGCGCCAGACTATTATGTAGCCCATGTCCTGGCTGCCCTGGGCGCCGGCGGCGGGGGAGACGCTGTGAATGAGGCTGTCGGTTATCTTCACGGGCTCGTTGGGCGCCTCGGCGCCGCCCACCGCGTAGAAGCTGTTCAGCGGGCTCCGGGTGGTGGCGAAGCCGGCTAGCAGGGCGAGGGCGGCAGCCGAAGCGACTAGGCCGGCCAGAGCCAGGGTCGTGTACCTCACGGCGTCGACCCCTCCAGGGGTTCCAGCATGAACTCGCTCGATATGGTTTGTGATGTATGACGTAGAAGAGGCTTTCCCCGCCCGGGGGGCTCACTCCCCGCGGCCGAGCATCTCCCGGTAGAGCCGCGCCGGGTCCTCCACGGGGAGCAGCGCGTAGGCTATGTCCTCGTCCCTCCCGCCCTCGATGAGGAGGTGGCGGTTCTCCCAGCCGAGGCAGCGGATGAGCACGTGCCTCCTCCCCTCAGCGCTGGAGATCTCCGCGAGAAAGCCGTCCACCAGCCTGGGGTGCAGCAGGCAGTCGAGGGCCGCCCGGAGGAGGCCGCGGAGCCTCTCCAGGTGCCCGGCCAGCTCCTCCTCCCCCGGCTCCCCCGCGCCGGCCTCGCGGTAGAGCCGGCGCAGGTCCTCAAGGTAGCCGGTGAGCAGCTCCGCGTAGGCCTCCGGGGCGTCCGCGAGAGCCTCCCGCACCAGCTCCTCCTCGCCCCGGCCGTGGATCCTCAGCAGGGCCCTCTCGAGCACGCTCCGAGCCTCCTCAACCAGCTCCTCGCGCCCCGGCAGAGGCATCCCAAGCGTCCTCCAGCCCCCAGGGGCCAGGGGAGGGGTTTTGATACCACCCGGGGCCCCGAGGGGCCAGGGAGAGGGGAGACGCCATGGAGCTGGGCCTAGTCTTCCTCGGCACCGGCGCCGCCCTGGCAGCCAGGCACCGCGGCCTCCCCTCCATAGCCCTCGTCTACCGCGGCAGCATAGTCCTCCTCGACTGCGGCGAGGGAACCCAGCACACCCTGGCCAGGGCCGGCCTAAGCCCCCTAAAGGTCGAGGCAGTGCTGATCACCCACCTCCACGGCGACCACGTCCTCGGGCTCCCCGGCCTCCTCCAGACAATGGCCATGCAGGGCCGCAGGAGGCCACTCCTCGTAGCAGGCCCACCCGGCCTAAAGGAGCTGATCGAGGCAGCGTCAAAGCTCACCCACTGGCTCCCAAGCTACCCCATATACATCGCCGAGCCGGCACCCTGGCAGACCCTCCACCTCCCCAGCGGCCTAGAAGCAAAAACCTTCCCAGCCGACCACACCGTGCCAGCCCTAGGATATAGGATCCAGGAGCCCAGGAGAAAACCCAGAATAAACCTCGAGAAAGCACGGAAGCTAGGCCTACAGCCAGGACCCCAGCTAGCAAGACTACAGCGAGACGAGCCAGTAAGAATAGGCACCAAGATAATATACCCGGAAGACGTGGTAGAGGAGAAGCCAAGAGCATCAATAACTTACACCGGGGACACAAGGCCAAGCCAGGCAACGATAAAGGCAGCCAAACACACAACAATACTGATCCACGACTCCACCTTCACCAGCGAATACGCCCGCGAAGCCCACGAGAAAGGCCACAGCACAGCCAAGGACGCAGCAACAATAGCAAAGCAGGCGGGAGCACAGCTACTAATACTAACCCACATCAGCGCCCGCTACAGGACAACACGCCCCCTACTCGACGAAGCCCGGAGAATATTCCCCAGGACAATAGCAGCAGAGGACCTAGCCAAACTACCAATACGGCCATAAACCCAGCCCCTCCGGGGTTGCGGGCTGGGGGTTTGCCGGCTGTGTGTTTGGCCTGGTGTGGCTCGTCTCCGGCTTGTTGCTCCCCGTGATGTGGTGCTTCCGCCTGCTAGCAGTAAGGTTGTGAAGTCCCTGGTTCTCCAGCGTGGCGGGTGGCTGGCTGGGCTCGCCTCGCCGAGGCAGGGCTACAAGCCGCTGTTCATCTCCATGCTGTACCGGGGTGGGAGGCACCTCTACGCGAGGGCTGGGCTCTCCCAGCCCCAGGAGAATGTCCCCTTCTACGCCTTCTAGCCCTCGCCCTCTAGGCCCGGGGGGGCCCGCAGCCTCAGCCCCGGCGGGTGCCCGGGGCTGGCCTCTATGAGCACGTCGACGCCCTCGGGGGCCTCGCCCTCGGGGGCGAGGAGGGCTGTCACGGCTGCGGGGGTCGCCGAGCGCTTCTCCGCCTCCTCCGCCAGCTTCTGGGCTGTGGCCGGGTCGGGGGCGTAGACTGCGACGCGGTCCAGCTCCCCCAGGGACTCGGGGACCCTGCCGCCCGCGGCGAGGTGGAGGCTTGCCTTCAGCCTCTGGGCCGCGAGGAGTGCTAGGAGCGAGCTGGGCCCTTCGGGGGCGAGGAGCGCCGTGACCCCTGCCCCCGCCCTGGCGCGTATCCTCTCGGCCAGGAGGCTTGCCGCCAGGGCTGCCAGGAGGGGGCTGGGCGGGGGCCTCCAGGTGGCGAGGGGGTGGGCCACCCTGCCGCCCTCGATCCTCGTGTATGGCCTCGTCTCCTCCAGTAGCCTCTCGAGCATCTCCCCCCTCCGGTCCGCCAGGTGGTTGTGGAAGCAGCTCCTCCTCCCCAGGTGGCAGACGTGCCTCCTCGGCGCGGCGACGTAGGCTGCCGCGTCCCGGTCGCAGTCGAGGATGACCTCCAGCACCTCGAGGACGCCGCCGCTGGTGGAGCCCTTGAGCCAGAGGCTGCCCCTGCTCCTGGAGTGGAAGTGGGCCAGCCCCGTCTCGGCTGTGAGCCTCAGCGCCTCCTCGCTGGCGTAGGCTAGCATGAGGGGCTCGCCGGTCACTGCGTCCACCACGGCTACGGGTACCAGCCTCCCCCTGGGGGCCTCGCCCTCAGCCATCCCTCCTCACCTCCGGAGGAGCCTCACCCAGTTCTCCAGCACCCTCCTGCCCTGCCTCCCGCTCCTCTCGGGGTGGAACTGGGTACCGTAGACCGGCGGCGCCTCCACCACGGCAGCGTACAGGGTCTCGCCGTAGCGGCTGGCTGCGCAGACCCAGGGCTCCTCAACCCGGGTGTAGGCGTAGCTGTGGACGTAGTAGAAGTACTCGCCGTCCTCCACGCCCTCGAGGAGCCTGCAGTCCCTCCCGGGAACCCGGTGGACCCTGCTCCAGCCTATGTGGGGGAGCTTGGCCGCCACGAGCCGCTCCACCTTGCCGGGGAGGAGGGCCAGCCCGAAGCCCTGCTCCCCCGCCTCCCTCCCCTCGGTGAAGACCAGCTGGAGGCCCAGGCAGACGCCGAGCAGCTGGGCCCCCATGCGCAGCGCCTCCCCCAGCTCCCGGGCGCAGTCGTGGAGCCGGGCGGAGGCGGCCTGGTAGGCGCCGACCCCGGGGAGCACGATGCCGTCCCACTCGCCGGGGTTGCGGATGCACTCCACCACCACCGGCTCCGCGCCGGCGCGGCGTAGGCCGGAGACGATGCTGTAGATGTTGCCCACCCCGTACCTCACCACCGCTACCCTCGGCGCCACCCGGCCCTCGCCTCCAGCTCCTCCACCACGTCGCAGATGCTCAGCCCCCTGAGCCGGAGCACGACCATGAGGTGGTATAGGAGGTCGGCGGCCTCCTCCAGCAGCCTCTCCCTCGGCCCGGCCAGCGCCTCCACCATGGCCTCCGCGGCCTCCTCGCCGAGCTTCCTGGCCGCGAGCCGTGGGTCGCGGAGCAGCCTCGCGGTGTAGCTGCCCTCGGGCATCTCCCTGGCCCGCCCCGCTATTACCCGGTCGAGCTCCTCCAGGAACCCGGTGCAGCCCGTCACCTCCCCCCGCCCCTCTCCAGCCGCCCCGCGTAGTACTCTATGCTCCTGGCGTGCCTGGTGAAGCCCTCCAGCCTCGCCAGCTCGGCCGCCGCCTCGGCGTACTCCTCGCCCAGCCCCGGCTCGGCGTAGGCCACGGGCCTCAGGAAAGTGTAGACGCCGAGCCCGCCCCTCCACCTTGCAGCGCCCCCGGTGGGGAGGACGTGGCTGGGCCCGTAGGCGTAGTCCAGCAGCGCCGGCGGGACCCCGAGGCTGACGAGCCCGGCGGGCGGCCGGGCCTCCAGCAAGGGCCCCGGGTCCCGGAGGTAGGCCACCAGGTGCTCCGGCGCCATCCTGGAGACTAGCTCCAGCGCCTCCCCGAGCCCCGGGGTGACTGCCACCGCCAGGCCCCCTATCTCCCCGGCCGCCTCCCTCCTCAGGATCCTGTAAACCTCCTCCGCCAGGCCCCGGGAGGGGGTCGCCAGCAGCGAGAGGCTGAGGGGGCCGTGCTCAGCCTCGGCAAGCATGTCCAGCGCCACCTGCACCGGGTCGGCGGACTCGTCTGCCACCACCGCTAGCTCCGTGGGCCCCGCGATCATGTCGACGCCGACCACGCTGGATACCAGGAGCTTCGCCGCCTGCACGTAGGGGCTCCCCGGCCCCACCACCATGTCCACCTTCTCCACCGGCTCGGCGCCGTAGGCCAGCGCCGCCACCGCCTGGGCGCCGCCCAGCGCGTAGACCGCGTCGGCCCCCGCCAGGTAGGCGGCTGCCAGCACAGCCGGGTGGACGGGGCTCCCCCCGCAGCCGCTCCTGCAGGGCGGGGAGGCCACCACCACCCTGCGGCAGCCCGCGACCCTGGCGGGGACCACGGTGTGGACCACGGTGGAGGGGTAGGGGTGAAGCCCCCCGGGCGCGTAGACCCCTACCCTCTCCACGGGGTGCCAGCGGAGCCGGGCGCCGGGCGCCCCGGCCTCCGGGGGGAGGGTGGAGGAGTGGTAGCGGCGGAGGGCCTCGACGGCCCTCTCCAGCGCCTCCACCGCCCGGGAGGGGAGCGCGTCCAGGGCCTGGCTCATCTCCTCCCTGCCCAGCCTCGGGTCCTCGAGGCCCACCCCGTCGAACCTCTCGCTGTACTCCCTCGCCGCCTCGTAGCCGCGGCGCCGGACGTCCTCGACTATCGGCCTAACCCTCTCAACGTACTCCTCGAGGCTGTAGCTCCTCCCGAGGAGCTCCTCCAGCTCCTCGGCGCCCGGGCCCCGGGGCCACTCCGCGTAGAGGATGCGCGGCACCTAGAGCCTCACCTCCACGCCCTTCTCGGCCAGGTACCTCTTAACCTCCCCTATGCTGAGCACCCCGTAGTGGAAGACGCCGGCCGCCAGCGCCGCGTCGGCCCCGGCCAGGGTGAACGCCTCGAGGAAGTGCCTCGGCTCCCCGGCGCCCCCGCTGGCTATCACCGGCACGTCCACCGCCTCCACCACCGCCCTGGTGAGCTCTATGTCGTAGCCCATCCTGGTCCCGTCCCTGTCTATGCTGGTGAGGAGTATCTCCCCCGCCCCCAGCTCGGCGGCCCTCCGGGCCCACTCGACGGCGTCGAGCCCGGTCGCGGCCCTCCCCCCGGAGACGTAGACCTCCCAGCCGCTCCTCGTCCTCCCCGTGCGCCTCGCGTCGATAGCGACCACCACCGCCTGGCTGCCGTACTCCCTGGCGGCCTCAGCCACCAGCCCCGGGTTCCTCACCGCGGCCGTGTTTACCGAGACCTTGTCTGCGCCGCTGCCGAGGAGACGGTCGAAGTCCCTGAGGCCGCGGACGCCACCGCCCACGGTGAAGGGTATCGAGACCACCGAGGCCACGTCGCGGACGAGGCTGTAGAGGGGCTCCCTCTGCTCAGGCGTGGCGCTGATATCCAGGAAGACCAGCTCGTCCGCCCCCTCCTCCTCGTAGCGGGCCGCTAGTTCCACGGGGTCCCCGGCGTCGCGGAGCCCCCGGAACCTGACCCCCTTGACCACCCTTCCCCCCGCGACGTCGAGGCAGGGGATTATCCTGCGGGCGGGCTGCCTGGAGCGGGTGGCGAGGAGAGCGTCTACCCATGCAATAGCCGCGGCCACCCCCGTGGAGCAGTGCCTGCCGGAGACGAGTCCACGGGCCCAGGGGCCCACCGGAAGCCCCTGCTATAACCCCTTCCCCCGGCCCCTCCTCGGCGGCCTCGGGCCGAGGGCCTTGGCGAGGCACCGGGGCCGGGGGTTGAAGGCGGGGACCCTCCTCCGGTACTCGAGGTACGCCTCGCCGAACCTCTCCAGGCTCTCCCTCTCGTCCAGCACCACGGCCAGGGCGAGGACAAGTACAGCCTCAGCCACCGCCAGGGCCACGGCGCCGGGCTCGGCGAGCAGGAGGGCTACGCCCAGCGGGAGCCAGGCCAGGAAGAAGTGCATGGGGTGCCTCATGCAGGAGTAGGGCCCCACGGTGACCAGCCGGTCCAGCTCGCCGAAGCCCCTCCCGGGGCTGCTCTTCCCGTAGACGGCCAGGTAGCGGCCGGTGACGGCCGCGGCGCGGAGCACCACGAGGAGCAGCAGGGCCCCGGCGGCGCGGCAGGCCAGGGGGCAGCAGCATCCAGCCCCCAGGGCGCGGCCGGCGAGGGGCAGGGCGGCTATCATCGCCAGCCAGGCGAGGCCCCGCACGGCGTTGCTGATCCTCAAGGCTCCCCGCTCCAGCCAGGCCCTGCCCCCGGGTTTATCCCCCTACCACGGCGCGGGGATGGGGGCGGCAGCGATAACAGGGGCGGAGACCCTTCTCCAGGGGCTGCAGGGCTGGGAGGCGGCCGCCAGGGATGAGGACGGGACGTGGAGGGCGGCGCCGCTCCTCACACCGGTCTTCGCCGCCCTCGCCGCCTACACCGCCCTCCACCGGGGAGCGCCGGGCGGCTAGGCCGCGGCGGCCGGGTACCGCGTCATAGAGGCCGAGATCTACGCGAACAGGTCCGAGGGGAGCCTGGTGCTCGCAAACACCACCTGTCTGGCAGCCGGGAGGGGGTGGAGGTTGTCGCCCGCCCGGTGGGCCGGAGCGTTGAGCCGGGGCTGAGGATACTGGTAGGGGCAGGATGACCCTGAGCGCGCCCGGGAGGAGCTACACTATCAACATGCCCTGTCTGCTCGCCCACGGGATGCCCCGATTCAGGATACAGATGCTCATACCCGGGTACGATGCGCCCCTGCAGCTCGAGCCAGGGAACTGCAGCATCAGCCTAGCCCTCCACTGGAGGGCCGAGGGCACCGGGAGGGCCAGGATAAGAGATCGCTGTTGTGGAGGTGGAGCCGGGGGAGAGGGCCAGGCTGATCCCGGCGGGGGCGGGGCCGGGCAACACGACGGGATGGTACACGGCCAGCGGCTCGACCAGGAGCTACGCGCTCCTAGTTGAGTAAGGCCAGGGCCAGGGCCGTGGGGGGCTACGGCTACACCCCGGCGTGGGCCCTGGGCTCTTCCGCCCGGGGGCCCAGACCCTCCACTTCAGGCTGGTGGACCGGGGGACCGGCAGGGTGGCGGGGCTCGAGCTGCCCGCCCGGAGGAGCGGGGCCTACTACCAGGCCCTGGTGCTCGTCATGGCGGGGCCCGGGGAGACCTGCTCCAGGCCCTCTACCCCCGGGGGCGTGGAACTGGAGGCCCCGGTGACCGTGGAGGGCTAGACCCCGGCGGGGCCTGGCGTCTTCCTCCTGTGGCCGCGTTGGAGCTAAGGCTGTGATACCGCAGCCCCCTGGACGGGCTACCCGGTGCCCCGCGGCCTCCGGTATAAGAGGATGGCTGGCCTCCTCCGCCGCCTGGCCGAGAGGCTGGGGCTGGGGCCGGGGGAGGCTCAGCCGGTCGTGGAGCGGCTCTCGGGCCTCTACGCCCACGGGGTCCTCGGCGCCAGCCACGTTGTGCTCGAGGCGCTCACCGCCTTCTGGCTCCACCGGGACGGCTACACTGTGTCGGTCGAGGAGCCCGTGGAGGGGCTTGTGGCCGACGTGGTTGCCCGCGGCGGCGGGGAGACGCTGGTGGTCGAGGTCGAGACCGGCTACACCCCGCCCCGGTGGAGCCATGCCCCGCTGGCCTACCACGCCGCGAGGCTCGCGGCCAAGGCGGCCAGGTACAGCAGGCTGGGGGACAGGTTTGCCCTCGCGATCCCCCTCGGCTACGCCGCGCCCATCCACCCGGCCCTCCTGGAGCCCCCGTGGAGGAGGAGCGTGGACGAGGTAGCGTGGCTGAAGAGGCTGGTCGACATGTTCTACACCAGGCCCCCGCTGGACGCCGGCATGCTGCGGGAGGCCCGGCTCGACGCGGTGCTGCTCCTCGACCCGGACAACGCCGCTGCCTACCCGCTCCCGCCCCGCAGGCTCCAGGGGCTCCAGCACCTAGTGGTCCAGGCCGCCCTCGCCGCCCTCTCGGCGCCCGGGGACTGGGAGGGCTAAGGGCCGGCGGCTCGGCGAGGCCGGGGCACGCTCCTCGGGTCCACGCCCGCCGCCTCGCCCGGCCCAATCCCCCTAGGCCACGGCGCTGAGCATGGCCAGGTAGCTCCCCGGCTCCTGCAGCCCCCGCCGGAGCAGCGCCACACGCCTCCGGCGCTACTCCTCCCCCGCCCCTCCCCTGGCCCCCGCACCCGGGGGCAGGATCACGCCCTTGGTGGAGACCACCGCGGCGCTGGGCGCCAGGGCCTGGCGGAGCGCCATGCCCAGGGCCTTGAACGCGGCCTCGGCCAGGTGGTGGTTGTTCCCGCCCTGGAGGGCCCTCACGTGCACCGTCATCGCCGAGGCGGAGGCGAGGCTCCACACGAAGTGCGGGATGTTCTCCGTGGCGAGGCCGCCCACCTCCTCCCTGGTGAAGGGGAGATCGACCCAGGCCCCGGGCCTCCCCGAGTAGTCGACGGCCGCGAGGACGAGCACCTCGTCCATGGGGACTATGGCGTGGCCGAAGCGGGCGACGCGGTAGCCGCCGGAGGCCACCGCCCTGGCCACAGCCTCGCCCAGGGCCAGGGCGAGGTCCTCCGCCACGTGGTGGTCGTCGACCCTCTTAGCCTCCTCGACCCGGGCCTCCAGGCCCCAGCCGGCGTAGTAGGCGAGGGTCTCAACCATGTGGTCGAGGAAGGGCACGCCGGTGGACACGCTCACCCCCCGCAGCTCGCGGGCGTCGAGGTCGAGGTCCACCAGGACCCTCGTCTCCCCCGTGACGCGCTCGACTCGGGCACGCCTGGCCAAGACTCCCTCAGCCTCCGCACGGGTGCCTCCGGGTGGACGCGTCCCCGAGGGTTAAGGATGCAGCCCCGGAGCGGCCGGTGCTGCTAGAGGAGGCCCAGGGGGTTGAGGGCGCCGGTGTAGAGGGCCATCCCAGCCACGGCCTCGTCGTAGCCCAGGGGGGCGAGCAGCTCGAGGTCCCTGGGCCCCGCCACGCCGCCGCTGTAGGCGAGCCTCTCCACGCCACGCTCCCTGGCGAGCCTGGCGAGCCTCGCGGCGCGGTGGAGGTCGACACCCCTCCCCTCGCCCTCGTGGAAGACCTGGGTGTAGAGTATGCCCCAGAGCCCCGGGGTGGAGGCCGCCCTCTCCACGGCCTCCCGCAGGGTGAGGGGCTCCCGGAGCCTCCAGCCCTGGGAGGCAGGGGTGGCGTCCCAGTGTTCCTCCACCGCCGCTACCAACACCCCGCTGTCGAGCGCCTCGACCGCCTCCTCCAGGAAGCCGGGGTCGCGGAGCCAGGCGCTGGCCACCACCAGCCGGTCCGCGCCGGCGGCGTAGGCCTCGCGGAGCGCCTCGATGCTCCTCAGCCCCCCGCCCAGCTGCACCCTGGCCCCGGTCTCCCTCTTCACCCTCGAGACCAGCTCGAGGACGCAGCGGCTGGGCCTCCCCCTCTCGGCGCCGTCCAGGTCCACTATGTGGATCGCCTCGGCGCCGAGGCTGTGCCAGTGGAGGGCGAGGCGGAGGGGGTCGCCGAGCCGGAGCCCGGTGCCCGGCAGGCCCCTCACCCTCTTCACCGCCTCGCAGCCGGAGACGTCTATGCTGGGCACCAGCCTGGGCCTCGAGGCCAGCCTCGGCATGGCTAGGGTATCACCCTGTCCACGCTCAGAACAAGTATGTCGCGGGCGCCCCTCCTCCGGGCCTCCACGAGCACCCTGGCGAGCCGGTCCTCGGGCACCACGGTGACCACCTCCATCATGGGCCTCGGGCCCTCCACCCTGGCCAGCGTGGGCCCCGACATGGAGGGGAGCGCCTCCAGCACCCTCTCCAGCGCCTCCACCGGCACGTTCATCAGCACCAGCTTGTACCCCCGGGCCCTCACCACGCTCCGCAGCGCCTCCACCACTGCCTCCACGACCGGGTCGCCCGGGTCCACGTGGTGGCCCCGGATGAGCTTAGCCTCGGTCTTCATAACCTCGGCTATCACCCTGAGCCTGTGGAGCCTGAGGGTCGTGCCCGTGGAGGAGACGTCGAGGATCGCGTCGGCCACCCCGAGCCTCGGCATGGCCTCCGCGGAGCCGGTTATCCTAACGATCCTCGCCCGGACCCCCGACTCCTCGAAGAACCTCCTCGCTATGTTGACAAACTTGGTGGCCACCCTCACCCCGTCCGGCAGGTCCTCCACCCTCTCAACCGGGGCCTCGTCCGGCACCGCCACTACCAGCCGGGCCCTCCCTATGCCGAGGCCCTCGACGACCTCGAGCCCCTCGCCGCCGTGCTCGGCTATATAGTCGAGCCCCGTCACCCCCAGCTCGGCGCCCCCCGCGGAGACCACCGCGGGTATGTCCTCGGGCCTCACGTAGACCAGAGTCACGTCCTCCCAGTTGGTGGGCACTATCAGCGCCCTGGCGGAGTCGGGGCTGTACTGGGGCTCGATCCCCGCGGCCTCGAGGAGCCGGAGCACGGGCTCCCTCAGCCTGCCCTTGCTAGGCACCGCTATCCTCAGGGTCAAGCCGCTGCACCCCCTGGAGCGGCCGCTGGAGAGCCGCCGGCAGGCCAGCCACAGGGAGGAGTCCCGGGCTAGCGGTGAACCCGGCTCATCTCCGCCCAGCCTCCGCGTAGCCCACGCCCAGCCCACAGGATTTAAGGCTGAGCCCCCGGGGCTAGAGCCCCGGCATCCTCCTGCTCATCCCCGGCTTGGTGAGGTGTATCAGCGCCTCAACCTCCTCGACGCCGCTCGTCTCCCTCCACTCCTCCCCCACCACCGCCACAGCGGCCACCGCCTCCAGCCGGGCCCGGGCCCGCTCCACCAGGAGCCGGAGCGCCCTGAGGGTGCGGCCGGTCTCCACGATGTCGTCCACCACAAGCACCCGGTCGCTCCTCCCCAGCGTGCCCCTGGGTATGCAGAAGCTCGGCTCCCCCGGGCTGCAGTCGTAGCCCTCCAGCCCGGGGCGGCGGCGCCTGGCGACCGTGAACGGGGTCTCAAGCGCGAGGCTGAGGCTGGTCGCCAGCGGTATCCCCGAGGCCTCCGGCACGAGGATCCTCGTAACCCCCCGGCCCTGGAGCCTCCTCGTGTAGTAGAGGGTCGCCAGCAGCAGGTAGAGGGGGTCCGTCAGCACTATGCTGGTGTCGAGCACCCCGCCGGTCTCAGCCATCCTCTCGGCCAGCGCCCTGCGGGGGTCGGCGAGCCTCCAGAGGCCCTCCAGGATAGCCCCCGCCTTCTCCGGGCCCGGGAGGCTCCTCCCGGTGACGTAGCGGGAGAGGAGGGGCGCCGGCACCCCCGTCGCCTTGGAGAGCTCCCTGTAGCTGTACCTCCTCTTCGCCAGCCGGAGCGCGGCCGCCACCACCGTGGATAGCTGGGCGCGCTCCAGCCTCCCGCCCCGCTTCCCAGGCATCCCCGGTCTCCACGCCCCCGGGGTCTCGTTAACACGGCTGTTTTAACAAGGAGCGCTCCACGCGTTATAGAACCCGCTTAATAACCGCCCCGGGGCCCCCGGCCCCCTCGCCATGG
This sequence comes from Pyrodictium brockii, assembly GCF_055379715.1. Lineage (NCBI taxonomy): Archaea > Thermoproteati > Thermoproteota > Thermoprotei > Desulfurococcales > Pyrodictiaceae > Pyrodictium > Pyrodictium brockii. The sequence goes on along the minus strand of NZ_AP042401.1, from coordinate 112,414 downwards.
GTGCAGGCCTGGATGACGGACAGGCGCGAGTTCCTTAAGGCCCTCGGCGCCGGCGTAGCCGGTCTCATAATAGGCGCCGGGCTCGGCTACGGGCTCCGGGGCGGCGGGGGCGGCCAGGCCGGGACGCTGACCGAGACCAGGACGGTGACCGTCACCAGGACGGCGGCCGCCGGGGCCCAGGCCGGCGGGGCCGGGGGGAGGCTCAGGGCGCTCTGGGTCTACGTGGGCCCCATAGGCGACTACGGCTGGACCCACGCGCACGACGTCGGGAGGAGGAACGCTGAGAGGATTCTCCACGGCCTCGTGGAGACCAAGTACCTGGAGAAGGTGGCCGAGGACCAGGCCTACCAGGCTATAAAGCAGGCGCTCGAGCAGGAGCGCTTCGACGCCGTCTTCGCCACCAGCTACGGCTTCATGGACGCTGTGAAGAGGCTGGCCAGGGAGTACCCAGACGTGACGTTCTACCACTGCAGCGGGCCCTGGGAGGAGTTCGCGGACCTGCCCAACGTGGTGACCTACTTCGCCGAGTTCTACCAGCTCTACTACCTCAACGGGATAGCCGCCGGCGCCGTGACCAAGACCTGCAGGGTAGGCTACGTGCCCGCCTTCCTGACCCCAGAGGTGGTGCGCCACATAAACGCCTACGCCATGGGCTCCGTCCACGGCGCCAAGCTTATGGGCAAGTGCGGGAACGGGGAGAAGCTGGAGATCTATGTCTCCCCGCCCCTGCACGCCTGGTTCAACCCCGACAAGGCCCGCCAGTATGCCGAGACCCTGATCAACCAGTACAAGGTAGACGCTATAGCCTACACCGAGGACTCGACGGCGGTGCTAGAGACGGCTGCAGAGTACGGGGTCTACAGCTTCAGCCACTACAGCAACATGCTCGAGTACTTCACCAAGGGGAAGGGCTCGACGAGCCCTATAGCGAAGAGGATAGCCAAGTACCACCTCACCGGCCAGGTGGCCGACTGGACCCCGATCTACGTCTACCTCCTGGCCAAGAATATAACCGGGACGGCCGGGAAGGAGGACATCTGGGCCAGGATAGGCGACTTCGTCCCGATAAGGTGGAGGAGGCCGGTCAGCGAGTCCACGGCCGGCCGGCATGAGGGCGCTGTCTACCTGGCGCCCCTCAATACCCAGGCGATACCCGCCAAGGCCCTGGAGGAGATAAAGAGGCTCTACGAAGACATGAAGGAGCTGCTCTTCGAGCCCTACACGGGCCCGATAAGGGGCTACACCATAGACCCCGCGAGCGGCAAGAAGACCGGCGACGTGGAGGTCAAGGTGCCGCCGGGGACCCGCTGGGGCCGCAACGAGCTCTGGAGCCCCAAGACGATGAACTGGTTCTACGAGAAGATAGTCACTCTGGCCGGCTAGCCCGGGGGGAGGGGCCTCTTTTTCACCCTCCTCCAGCGCCCTCTAACACCCCCGGTGTAGGCTCGCCTTGAACGGGGACGCGGCTGGCAGCATCATATCGCTGCTCTTCTGGCTGCTCCTGCTGATAGTGCTGATGGAGCCCGCGCTCAGCGTGCGCAGGCTCCAGGCGGCCAGGCTCTCGCTGATAAAGAATATGGAGAGGAAGTACGGCTGGCGCGTGGTGACGATGATACACCGGGAGGAGAGGGTCACGTTCTTCGGCATCCCCCTGCAGAGGTTCATAGACATAGACGACTCGGAGGCGGTGCTCCGCGCCATAAGGACGACCCCGCCCGACAAGCCGATAGCGCTGATACTCCACACCCCCGGCGGCCTGGTGCTGGCGGCAAGCCAGATAGCGATGGCCCTGAAGAGGCACCCGGGGCGGAAGATAGTGATAATCCCCCACTACGCTATGAGCGGCGGCACCCTGATAGCGCTGGCCGCCGACGAGATACTGATGGACCCGAACGCGGTGCTGGGGCCCCTCGACCCCCAGCTCTCCCTGGGCCCCCAGGGGCCCGTGGTGCCGGCCCCCAGCGTGCTCCGGGTCGCGGAGGTTAAGGGCGACAAGGCCAGCGACACAACGCTCATAATAGCTGATATAGCGAGGAAGGCTATAGCGGAGATGCAGGAGACAATAGTAGAGCTGCTCCGCGACAAGATGGGCGAGGAGAGGGCCAGGGAGATCGCCAAGACGCTGACGGAGGGCAGGTGGACCCACGACTACCCGATAACCCCGGAGAAGGCCAGGGAGCTGGGCCTCCCGGTGAAGACCGAGGTGCCCCCGGAGGTCTACGAGCTGATGGAGCTCTATCCCCAGGCGCCGGGCAACAGGCCAGGCGTCGAGTTCATCCCGCAGCCGCTGCCCCACCAGCCGCCGCACCGGGGCCACAGCGGCAAGTAGGCGGCCCCTCCAGCCCCGCGGGGATAGGGGGTTGCAGCTGGTCCTGCTCGCGGGCTCGGGCAGCGGCGTGGGGAAGACGCTGCTGGGCACGATGCTCGTGGAGGAGCTTAGGCGCCGGGGGCTGAGGGTGGGGGTGGTGAAGCACGTCCACCACGGCGTGGACTACAGGGTGAAGGACACTGGCCGCTACCTCGAGGCCGGGGCCTCCAGGGTGGTGGCGGCGGGGCCCGGCGAGTACATGCTCGTCGAGCCCGCGGCGCTCGGCTTCTGGGACGCCGTCAGGCTCCTCGGGGAGGTCGACGTGGCCGTGGTGGAGGGGTTCCGCCTCCACATAGGCGAGGCCGTCTCGAAGGGCGGGTGCGTGGTCTATATAGACGCCTCCAGGGCCGAGCCCCTGGCCAGGGGGAGGCTGGTGGAGGCCTGCCCGGGCTGCCTCGGGGCCGCGCTGGAGGCGGTCCTGGGCCTGCTGGGGGAGGGGGGCTGCAGCGTCGGGGAGGTGTAGCGGCTTGCCCGCGCCGGCGGGGGCCCTGGGGCTGGCCTCCAGGATACTCGAGGAGCTGGACAGGGGCGAGGAGCTGGCCTCGGGGACCCGCACGCTCCGGCTGCACTCGCTCCTCGTAGCGCACTACGCCTCCCTCATAGCCTCCAGGCTCGGGCTGGACCCCGTGGCCTACTACCTGGCCGGCCTCCTCCACGACTACGGGAAGCTCGAGGCCCGTGAGAGGGGGCTCGACGAGGACGAGTACACCGCCGAGAAGGCCGCGGGGCTCCTGGAGGTGCTAGGCGCCCCGGAGGAGCTGGCCCGCAGGGTGGCCGGGATCCTCCGCAGGGGCGCCCGCCGCGACCCCGTCCTCGGCGACGCGGATGTGCTGGCCAAGCTCGGGCTCCAGGGGGTGGCCCAGTTCATAGCGAAGTGGACCGCCCGGGGCAGCAGCCTGGCGGAGATGCTGGTCGAGGGGCTCCCCAGGGAGCTGACCGTGGCGCTCAACCCCCGCCTCTACCTCTGCACCGGGCCTGCGAGGGAGGCCGGCGAGCGGCTCGCCGGGGAGGCGGTGGAGGCCTACACCCGGCTCCTCGAGGAAGCCGAGGAGGCGCTGGGCCTGGGCCTGCGCCTCGTCGAGGAGAGGGTGGAGGGGGTGAGAGCGGTCTTCGTGGCCGTCGAGAGGTGCCCCCGGTGCCTCTCCCCCGGGCTGGAGAGGAGGCTGGAGCCCCACAGGGGCAGGCTCTGCAGGGGGCTCAGGATGGTGCACCGCTGCCCCCGCTGCGGCTGGGCCGGGCGCGGGGGCGTCTGCCTGCCATGGAGGCGCTGCGGGCCGGGGGAGCCCACAACAACCCCCGGCCCCGCCTAGGGGGTTCCGGGCCTGGCAGCTATGCGCTGCAGGGCAAGGGTTGTGGGGCTTGTGGACGGCCGCCCCGTGGACGGGGAGCGGGCCGCCGAGGCCTCCACCGCGGGGGAGCTACTCGAGGGCCTCGGGCTCCAGGGGAGGGCCGCGGTCTACGCCTCGGGGAGGAGGCTGGAGCCGGGCGACAGGCTCCCGGAGGGCTGCAGGGGCGTAGCGGTGCTGGCGCCCCCGCCCGGGGTGCTGGTGGCGAGGCTCGCCGGGCCCGGGGAGAGGGTGGACCTGGACCAGCTGGCCGGCCTCATGGCAGCCCGCGCGGCCCTTCTCGGCGGGGGAGCCCTCGTAGCCTTCATGGGGTTCGTCAAGGGCGTCGTCGACGGCGCGGAGGTGGCGAGCCTGGAGTACGAGGCCGTGGAGCCCCATGCCTCCAGGAGGCTGCGCGAGCTGGCGGAGCGCTACGCCTCGGCCCCCGGCGTGATAGACGTGGCGGTCATCCACCACTACGGGCCCCGCCGGCCCGGCGACCCCACGGTCTACGTGCTCGTCACCGCCGAGACCCGGGGCGTAGCCTTCCACGCGGCCGCCCTCCTCCTCGAGGAGGTGAAGCACCGGGCCCCCATCTACAAGCTGGAGCGCCGCAGCGACGGGGACTACTGGGTCCTCGGGGACGGGGCCCGCCTACCCCGCAGAGGCTAGCCCCTCCACCGCCCCGTGGCCAGCCTCTCGACCGCCTCGACGAGCCTCTCCACGAGCCCCAGGGCCTCCTCCTATCAACCAGGCCCTAGACCCGCTCAGCGCGGCGTAGCCACTCACAGCCAGCCCCGCCGCCCGGACCCCGCTCCGCAGCCCTCCCCGCGTCACCCCGCGCCAGCGCCTCCCGCGCCTCCCCAAGAGCCAGCCGGGCGGCCTCCACCAGGCCCCGCGCAGCAACCCCCCGGGGGCGCGCCGCTGAGGAGGGAGAGCACGTACTCGTCAACACTCATGCCCAGCCCCTCCGCCGCCCCCGAGGGCTTGAAGCAGGCTACGCCGGAGGCCCCAGCTCCTCAGCCCAAACCCTAGCCCACAGCCAGCCCTCCCCATCGGGGACGGGCGCGAGCAGAAGCAGCCGGCCCCAGCCACACGCCCCCTCCTCCCCGCTAGCCTCCCCGCCCACAGCAACCCGGAGCGGGGGCGCAGACACCTCGAAGGGAGGCCCCACCACACGCCCCAAGCCCAGAGGACAGCCGGCAGCACGAAGAACAACAACCTCCCCACGCCCACGCAGCACAAGCCGCATACCAGGAGGCTTCACAGCAAGCCAGCCAGCACCAAGAGAGAAGCCGTTAGCCCACACAGCACCACGCAGAACTAGAACAAGAACACAGCCACCACGCCCAAAAACAACACTATCCCCACCAAGACCCAGAAGCCTAGCCAAACCATCCCTAACGAGACCAGCCAGGGATAATACCCAGCCACCTCCGCAGCCACAGCCACACCAGGAGCCACAAAAAGCCCCCTAGTAAACCAAACGCTCAAACCCCCAACCCATCCACAGCCCCCACCCCAGCCAGCTTCCAATTCCATTTATTTGATTCCGAAGAGCGAGAAGGAGCGCGCCTGCTCCTCCGAGCCGTAGTGCTCCCGATTCTATCAATTCCTCTTCGTTTAGGCTCCGCTCCGTTTCTGCTCCTGACTCCCGTGTTTTGGGGTTGTGGGTGGTTGCTCCTCGGCCTCGTACTCGGGGCATGTGCTTTGCTACGTGGCTCCATCGCCGGGCATCGGTGTTGGCCCGTGTTGCCAGAAGGGGGCTCCATTGCTCTATAGCTCTGCCTACCCGCCGGGCTCCGCGCCTCACGCCCCAGCCGCCGTGGCCGGGTGCGGGGCCGGCAGCCCGCGCCGCCGGGCCAAGGATAGGGACCAGCCCTCCTCCCAGCCTCCACCCAGATCTCGGGTTCCTACAGCGCCTGAATCCAAGCAAAGCAAAGAGAATTGGGAGAGGGGGTTGGGTGTGGGCTGGTGCTTCTGCTGGGTGCTGTGTTGCCGGTTCTGTGCCTCCTCATCCTCTCTGCGGTGGGGGTTGTCTTAGCCGTGGTTTGTGGGGTTTTTGTTGCCGGTTTTTGCCTCGCCTCTTCCTAGGAGACGGTGGGCTCTGGCTAGCTCGTTGGCTGCTAGGGCTGCTAGGAGGTTTAGCTCTCCTGCTAGTACTGCTGCTGCTGTTACCTCTGCTAGTTTCTTGGCGTTGGCGCCTGGGGGGTTTCCTCCACCGGCTGCTCCTAGGAGGGCTAGGGCTTCCCGCTGAGTCGGGAGCCTTGTTCCGCCTCCGACTGTGCCTAGCTCGAGGCTGGGGAGGGTTACCGATATGTAGAGGTCTCCGTTTCTCACCTCGGTCCAGGTGTAGCCCATGCTGCTCTCCACTACCTGTGCCACGTCCTGGCCGGTGGCGATGAATATGGCTGCTATTATGTTGGCGTAGTGGGCGTTGAAGCTTGGGCTTCCCGCCCTGGCGCTGCCGAGGAGGTTCTTTACCCTGTTCACTGTGTCTATGTCCTCGGGCGCCGCCTTCAGCACCCTGAGGGCTATGTCCCGCTTTATGGTGGCTTCTGCTACCACTGTCTTGCCGCGGCCTAGGATCGCGTTGAGGAGGGCTGGCTTCTTGTCGGTGCAGAGGTTCCCGCTTATTGCTATCAGCTTCGCCTCGCCGGGGTAGTTGCGGAGTATCCACTCGGCCGCCTTGTCGGTCGCAATGGTTGCCATGTTCATGCCCATAGCGTCGCCGGTGCTGTAGACGAAGCGGAGCCAGACTATGTTCCCGGCTATGAAGGGCTGGATCTCGAGCAGCCTCCCGTGGCGGGTGGTGGACTCGGCCTCCCTCCGCACCTCCTCCATGTGCTCCTGGACCCATTCGGCGAGCCGGGCCGCCTCCTCCACCCCGGGGGTCCAGAAGACGGGGGCCCTGGCCATCCCGTCGCGGAGCACCCGGGCCCGGGCCCCGCCGCTCAGCGTCACCGCCTTGGCCCCGCGGTTGACGCTGGCCACCAGCGCGCCCTCGGTGGTGGCGAGGGGGATGTAGAAGTCGCCTCGGGCGTACTCGCCGTGGACCCGGAGGGGCCCGGCGACCCCCAGGGGGATCTGGACCGCGCCTATGGGGTTCTCTATGTTCCTCCCCACCAGCTCCTCGAAGTCGAGGATGGTGCTGCCGATGCTCGAGAGCCCGACGCCCAGCATCCTCTCCAGCGCCAGCCTCCGCGCCAGCGCGGCGGCGTTGGCGTTCCCCAGCAGCCGGTCGGCCTCGTGGAGCCGGATCCTGCCCTCCACTATGCCCTGGACTACCTCCTCGAGCCTATCCCGGAGGGAGCGCTCCTCCCCCAAGGAGCGGTGCACACCCTCGGCTGGCTGGGGCGCCGTGGAGGTATTAGGCGTGCCCCGGGGGCCGGGGGCTCACCCCTGGCTCCGCCGCGTCCTGGGCTCCCGGAGGGCTGGGCGGAAGGCGATGCCGTAGGCTATGAGGCCGTGCTCGCCGTCGCGCCTTATCCTGCGGAGCACCGCCTCAACCCTCATACCGGTCCGTATCTCGCCGGGCTCGACGTCGGTGAGCGGGGCCAGCACCCTGGTGCCGTCGTCCAGCCTGACCACGGCCACCGGGTGGGGCGCCCTGTCCCGGAACCCGTCCATCACAGTGTATATCACCGCGTAGGTCTCGACCACGCCGGTGCGGGGCAGCTCGACCTCCTCGAGCTCCCTGGAGCCGCAGTAGGGGCAGGCCGGCCGGGGCGGGTAGTGGCGGCGGCCGCAGCGCCTGCACTGCCTGCCGGCCAGACGGTAGCGGGGTATGCGCTCCCTCCAGACCCTCGCGGGGGATATGCGCAGGGCCACTGCTCCCGGGCCTCCCTCCAGCCCCTAGGCGTGGCGCAGGATAAAGGCTGTGAGGGTTGAGCCGTCGCCGCCCATGTTAACCGCTATCCCCGTCTCGGCCCCCTCGACCCGGACCCCGGGGAAGTCGCCGCGGATCTGCATCGCCACCTCCGCCACCTGGTAGACGCCGGTGGCGCCGACAGGGTGGCCCCTGGCCTTGAGGCCGCCGCTGGGGTTGAGGGTCGGCCGGTCCCCGGGGCGGAACCTCCCCTCCGCCAGCGCCCTGGCCGCCTTGCCCCTCTCGGCGAAGCCCAGCTCCTCTATGAGGAGTATAGCGTTTATCGTAAAGGCGTCGTGTATCTCGCCCACGTCTATGTCCTCGGGCCTCACCCCTGCGGCGCGGAGGGCCTGCTCGGCCGCCATCCTGGCGGCGGGGATCCGGTCGAGGGCCTCCCGGCTGCCCAGCTCCACCGTGTCGGTGGCCGCCCCGGCCCCGGCTATGTAGACGCTGGGCTTCTCGGGGAGCTTCGAGGCAAGCTCCTCGGAGACGAGGAGGACGGCGGCGGCCCCATCGCCTATCGGGCTGCTGTCGAGCAGCCTTATCGGGTCGGCCACCACCTGGCTCCTCGCCACGTCCTCCCTGGTTATCCTCCTGCGGAGCTGCGCGTAGGGGTTGATGAGCGCGTTCTCGTGCATCATCACCGGCCACTCGCTCATCGTGTCCCGGTCGACGCCGTACCGCTCCATGTAGTACCTCATCATGAGGGCGTTGAGCCCGGTGAAGCTAGCCCCGTAGAAGAGCTCATACTCCGCGTCCGCCGCCTGCGCCAGCGCCGAGGTGACGGTGGAGGTGGGGTAGTCGGTCATCTTCTCCACGCCGACCACGAGCACGCTGTCCACGAGCCCGGAACGCACCATGGCGTAGCCGGTGTAGAGGCCGGCGCCACCGCTGCCGCAGGCCGCCTCCACGTGCAGGGCGGGCCTCCCCCTCAGCCCTATCCCCGAGGCTATGTAGGCGCCGAGGCTGTCCTGCTCCTGGAGCCTGCTGGCCAGCATGTTGGTGACCACCACCGCGCCGGGCTCCACCCCAGCCTCGTCGATCGCCCTGAAAGCAGCCTCGGCCGCGAGGTCGAGGAGGCCGCGGCCGTAGTGGCGCCCGACCCTGGTCACGCCGACCCCGGCCACGTACACCCTGGCCACCGCTCCCACCCTCTAAGCTATCCTCGTGTAGAGTCCCCTCATCTTAGCGTAGACCGCGTAGTCCACGTACCTCTTCGCCTCCATGTAGTCGTCCACGCTGGGGGCCCGGCCCCTCCTCTCCTCTATCCTGTCGGTGACCAGGAAGCTGTAGGCGTCGCTGCCCGCGCCGCTGCCGAAGGGGGCTAGGAGTATCCTCTGCCCGGGCCTAGCCTGGTCCAGCACCCTGGCGAAGCCGAGGAGGGCGCTGGCGTTGTATGTATTGCCTATCCTGGGGGTGACAAGGCCGGGGAGCACCTTCTCCCTGGGGAAGCCGAGCCTCTGAGCCACCCGCAGGGGGAACCTCCCGTTGGGCTGGTGGAAGACGGCGTAGTCGAAGTCGCCGGGGCGCAGCCCGAGCCTCTCCATGAGCCCCTTCACCGCGCTCTCTATGTGGTGGAAGTAGGCCGGCTCGCCGGTGAACCCCTCGCCGTGGAGGGGGTAGGGGCTGTGGGCGCCCCTCCAGAAGTCGGGGGTGTCGGTCACGTAGGTGTAGACGCCCTCCAGCACCGCGACGCTGTCGCCCGAGGGCCCGACGACGAGGGCCGCCGCGCCGCTCGCGGCGGTGAACTCCAGCACATCCCCGGGGCTGGCCTGCGCCGTGTCGGAGCCTATCACCAGCGCGTACTCCACGTGGCCCGCCTCCACCAGGGCCAGGGCGGAGCGGAGCCCCTCGCTGGCGGCGCGGCAGGCGAACTCCAGGTCGGAGGCCATGGTCTCGGGTGTCACCCCGAGCGCCTCGGCCACTATGGTGGCCGAGGGCTTCACCGCGTAGGGCTTCGACTCGGTGCCGAAGAAGACGGCGCCTATTCTCCCAGGCTCCACGCCGGCCCTGGCTATAGCGTTGAGCGCCGCCTCCACGCCCATAGTGACCGAGTCCTCGTCTACGCCCGCAACAGCCTTCTCCTCCACGCCGAGGCTCCTGGGGACGCTGGGCTCCCAGCCCCAGACCCTAGCTATCTCCTCGGCCTTAACCCTGTAGCGGGGCACGTAGGCGCCCCAGCCTGCTATGCCGCTGCCCCGCGCCAAGACAGGCACGCCATGCACGCCGGGCATGGCCGGGGCGTGGTAGAAGAGCCCTTCCCCTCCAGCAGTAGTCGAATACCTTTTTAGACGATAGACGTAGCGGCCCCGTGGCAGCGCCAGGGCCCGCCTAGCCCGCCGCGCCGCAGGCCCGGTGGGCGGTCTCCACCACGAGGGCGGCGTAGCGGGCGGGGCCCAGCACGTCCACCGCCTCCACGTGGCCCGCGCCCGGCAGCTCCACCAGGCGGCCACAGGGGCTGAGCCCGGCTATCTTCCCCGCCTCCTCCCTCGTCACCAGGGGGTCGCGGCCGCCATGGATCACGAGGAGCGGCTTATCCAGCTTCCTCACCTCGGCCGGGCCGAAGCCGGCGTCTATACCGTAGAGCGCTGAGGCGTAGGCGGCGGCGAGGCTGCCGATCCAGCCGGGCAGCGGCGTCTTGTACTCGATCCACCTGGGGACCACCAGGCGGAGGCTGTAGTAGGGGCTATCGGCCACCACCGCGTAGACCCTCGGGTCCCTGGAGCCCTCCACCACCGCCACCGCCGCCCCCATGCTGAAGCCAACCAGCGCTATCCTCTTATGGGGGAAGCGGGAGGCTGTGTAGCCCACCACCGCCTCGGCGTCCAGCACCTCCCTGGGCCCGATAGTGGTGGTGCCGCCGCTGAGCCCGTGGCCCCGGAAGTCGAAGACCACCACCGGGTACCCCATGGAGACCAGCTGCCTGGCTAGCAGCATCACGTAGTGGGAGCTGCGGCAGCCGGTATAGCCGTGCATCAGTATGAACACCGTGTCGCCGGGCCCCTGGGGGTTGAGCACCCAGCCCCTCAACACCACGCCGTCCCTCGTCGACACGTTGAAGTCCTCGTGGCTCGTCCAGCCCGGCGGCTGGCCCGGCCTGCAGCGGGCGGGGTGGAGGCCGCTGTAGGCCACGTAGAGCGGGAGAGCGGCCAGCAGGACGATCGCCACGGCGGCCGCGGCGGCCGCCCCTGCCCTGGCGGCACGGCTAGCCAGGCCCGGCCACCCCCGGGCTTACAGGGTAGCGGGAAGGCGAAATATTACAGCGCCGGGGCCGCGGGCCCCCTTCTCAGCGTCCCTCCGGCAGCTCGTCCACCAGCGCGGCGAGCGCGGAGGCCACGGCGGCCGCCCGGAGGAGGAGCCTGCTCTGGAGCACCACGCCAGCAGCAGCCGCCGCGATGAAGGGCCAGGGGCTGTAGCCCCTACCGCCCCTCCCCGGGGGAGCGGCCGCGAGCACCGCCATCGTGTCGGGGCTGTAGGCGGCGAGCGCCGCCAGGAGGAGCCTGGGCCTCCCCTCGAGGAGCACGGCGAGCCCCGCCCCCGCGGCGGAGGCGGCGAGGGCCCTGGGGGAGAAGGGCCCCGCGGCGGAGGCGGCGGCGAGCCCGGCAGCCATGCCTAGGAGGTAGAGGCCCCGGCGCAGCCTGTCCCCCTGGAGCCCGGCGAGCCCCGCGTAGAGGGGGCTGGGCGCCAGGAGCCCGGCGGCGAGGCCGTCGAGGAGCCCCGGCCCGGCGGAGGCCGCCACGGCCAGCACGGGGGCGAAGACCCCGGCGGGCCCCGTGTAGGCCAGGAGGCCCAGAGCGAGCCAGGAGCCTGCCACCAGGAGGGGGCTCCTCCTGCCCGGCAGGTGGTGGAGGGGGGCGAGCCTGTAGCCCAGGACCAGGTAGAAGCTGGCGGCGGAGGCGGCGAGGAGGAGGCGGGCCAGCTTGCCCCCGGAGGCGAGCGCCGCCAGGAGCGGCGCCTCGCCCGCAGCCCAGCCGGGCCAGGGCGCCCCGTGGGCCAGCGCCGCGGAGGCGAGGGCGCCCACGGAGGCGGAGAGCCCGGCGAGCCAGCGGACGCCCGTGTCGCTGGCGAGGCAGAGGCGGGTGCTCTCCACCCCGAGTATCCTGGCCTCCGGGCGGGCCGCCGGGGAGGCGGCGAGCACCACGCCGGAGAGCATGGAGAGCTGGACCCCGTAGAAGTTGTAGAGCGTGTGGTTGCCCGCGGCGTAGACGGCGGCGTAGCCGAGGACGGCGGAGACCAGGGCGGCGGAGGCTGCGGCGGGGCCCGGCCGCGGCCTGAGGCCCAGGCAGGCCTCCAGCCCCGCTGCCAGCAGCAAGGCCGCCGCTGCGAGGAGGGCGGGCAGCGTCACCAGGGGGCTGGAGGCGGCCACGAGGTAGGGCTTGCCGCCGAGGTAGTAGAGGGTGAAGCCGGGGGTGCCGAGGAGGAGGCCCAGAGGCCCGGTGGAGGGGGGCCCGCCCGGCGGCCTGCTGGTGGTGTGCCAGCGCAGCGCCCCGAGCATCTCGTTGAGCCACCTCGCCGGCCCCATCCAGTGTATGAAAGGCGCCCAGAGGGCGAGCACCACGAGGATGGGGATGGAGGCGAGCAGCAGCGTCCTCCCGGGCCTCTCCCGGCGGAGCAGCGCGTAGACGAGGATGGCCGGGAGGGGGAAGAGCCCAGTGTACTTCGCCGAGCCCGCCAGCCCGGTGAAGACCGCCGCGAGGAGGGGGCGGTCGTACAGCAGCGCCGCGGCAGCCGCGGCGTCGAGGCCCGCGGCGTAGACGTCGAGCATGGCCACCGCCGACATTGACTGCACGCTCCTATCCAGCGCCGCGAGGGCGAGGGGGGCCAGGGCGGCGAGCGCGCCGAGGACGGGCGGGGAGCGGCGCATCGCCCAGAGGGCTGAGGCGGCCACAGCCGCCAGCCCCAGCGCCGCCGCGGCGAAGCTGGCCCAGCGGAGGGCGGGGAAGCTGAACCCCCGGGCCCTCATCACGGCGGCGAGGATGTACTTGACCAGCGGGGGGTGCTCGGTGTTCAGGTAATTGTCTATATTCTCCTCGTCGGGCATGACCCCGGGGACCACGTCGGTGAAGCAGGTCGAGCGCCTAGGCAGGGAGAGGGCGAGGCTATGCTCCCCAACGGGGACCACGACCACGAGGACGTGTATCTTCTCGTATCTCCTGGAGGTTATGGCCGAGCCCGGGAGGAGGCTGTGCAGCAGGACGCTGGCCTCGGCGCCGCTGCAGTCGCCGGGGTTGTAGAACACAGTGTAGACCGCGTGGCTGGCGTTCACCCTGGGCACCATGCTCCAGCCGAGCACCTTCCTGGCCACGTTGACCGAGGCAGGTATATACCACACCTCGTCGCTGATGTAGTCGTCTATCCCGAGGGTCTTGTTGAGCCCCTCAACGTAGAGGGTCAGCAGCGAGGCGAGGTAGACCACGAGTACCAGGAGCACCCCCAGCAGGCCACGCCCATCCCTGGCCGGCAAGACGGCGGCCCCTCTAGCCCCCAGGGCTGTCGCGGGGCTAGAGGCCCCCCGGGCAGGATATTGCAGCTACCGCCTCCAGGCGGGATGGCGTAGGAGAAGCCTATGCCCCGAAGCCCCGGGGGCCATGGGGCAACATACATATGTACTTTTGGTACAGCAATAGCCTTGCTGGGGCACGGGAGAGGACTATCTAGAGGCCACTACCCCGGCGCATCCCACCCGGGTACCGAGGTACTTGGCCCTTGAAGCCCGCTGGGCGGCCCGCCAGCCCCATGGGGGTATCACACCTTGTTACAAGCGCGCTCCTGCTGCTAGTCAGCGTCATATCCATCGCCTTCATCTACATCTATGCAGTGCATGTAGCGGAGGGGCCCTCGGGGAGCCCCGCCAACGCCAGGCACGCGGTGTACTCGGCCATAAGGATCGAGGTTGCGGGAGGCGGCCCGGGCTACATAGTGGTCTACGCGCGCAGCCTTGGGGAGCCCACCAGCATAACACACATCTACATATACGATGATGGTGGCAGGCTTCTAGGCGTCTACAGGCCCGCCAAGCCCGTCAGGGTTGAGCCGGGCAGGCCCGCGGCGGTGGCTATCCCCCTCATCCTGGTTCCGGGGCTCCGAGGCTACACCGGCGGGCTGCGCGTGGTGGTTTCAACAAGCTCTGGCACGCTCGGCGTAGGCTACGTCGACACCTCTGCCGCGAGGAGCCCCATTACGGTCATAGGGCTGCTGGCGGGCGAGGACGTGAGCTGCGACCTCGGCAACCTCAGCGTAGACCCCGGCCAGATGCACTGGTTCTACATGGACCTCGCCACCGGCCGCTACGATTTCAGGTACACCACCAGCAGCGGCGTAGCGGGGGCCAGCGGCTACACAAAGGTGTTCATAGACTCCAGCGTGCTGGACCTCTATAGCATGAGGGACAGCTGGGAGGAGAGGCACAAGCTCGGCCCCGCCGTCCTGTTCATAAACCCGTACCGGGCTGGGGAGGAGTATAACGTGACGGTCATAGACATCAATGGCAATAAGCATGTATTCACGCTCCCCAAGCTGGTGGATGACCCGGACAAGGTGGTTATAGACGCGCTGCTGCTCTGGGAGGATCTATGGAAGCCTGTTGACGGCGGGAACCTCGACAACTACATAGACCATGTAGTGAGGGTAACCATATTCGCGAACTCGACTGTGAGGATAGAGCCCATCCGGGCCAGCGGCTGCTACCTCCACATGTTCCTCTACAGCCCCAGGGGGCTCCCCAGCATAGACAGCGTGCCGGATCTCATCAGGGAGTACATGGAGAATAATTATAGGCTCCCCGCGGGCGCTGGAGCCGTCTACGTGAAGGCTCATGGTGCCTGGCTGCCGCCGGCGGGCACGGGCCATCTATGGGACCCGGTGAAGGGTGAATGGGTGGCGACCTGGCCGCCGGTGTTCGTGGTAAGGTAGCGGGGGGCGCCGAGGAGGGCGGGGAGCCCCTGGTATCCATCGTAGTCCCCACGTACAATGAGCGGGAAAACATACCCAGGCTCCTAGATGAGCTGGACCGGGTGCTGGGGGGCCGGGGTATAAGCTACGAGGTAGTCGTGGTTGATGACGACAGCCCGGACGGGACCTGGAGGGCCGCCGAGGAGTACGCGAGGCGCCGCGGGCTCCCGGTCAGGGTTGTCCGGAGGGTCGGGGAGCGGGGGCTCGGGAGCGCTATAGCCAGGGGCCTCAGGGAGGCCCGGGGCCGCTACATAGTGGTCATGGACGCGGATCTCCAGCACCCGCCGGAGGCTGTGCCGAGGCTCCTCGAGGAGGCGCTGAGGAGCGGGGCCGACCTGGTGGTCGCCTCCCGCTACACCCGCGGCGGGGGCGTGGAGGGGTGGAGCAGGCTCCGGCTCCTCATCTCCCGCGTCGCCTGCTTCCTAGCCCACCTCCTCCTCCCCGAGTCCCGGGCGACGAGCGACCCGATGAGCGGCTTCTTCCTCGTCTCCCGGAGGCTCGCCGGGAGGGTGCCCGAGAGGCCTAGGAGCTGGAAGGTGCTACTCGACCTCCTCGTGGCGGCGGAGGGGAGGGTGTCGGAGGTCCCCTACGTCTTCCGCCGCCGCGCCGCGGGCGAGAGCAAGCTCGGTCTGAGGGAGATGGCCGGCTACGTGCTCCACCTGCTTAGGCTCTCCGGCTACCGGCCCCTCAGGTTCGCGGCCGTGGGGGCCTCGGGGACCCTGGTCAACCTCGGGGTCCTGGGCCTCCTCCACGGCCGGCTCGGGCTCCCCCTGCCCCCCAGCCTCCTGGCCGCCTACGAGGCCTCGCTGACCTGGAACTACGTGCTCCACGACTCCTGGACCTTCAGGGGCCAGAGGCCCCCGGGGAGGCTCAGCTGGCTCCGCCACTGGGTGCGCTACCACGCCGCCGCGGCGGCCGGGATGGCCTCCTACCTGGCTGTTGGCGAGGCTCTCGCCAGGCTCGGGGTCCACTACCTGCTGGCGGCCTTCCTCGGGATACTGGCGGGGTTCGCAGCCAACTTCACCATATCCTCGCTCCGGGTCTGGACAGGGCCACGCCGGGCGGAAGCCTAATGGCCGCCTCGGGGCCTGCCGGGCCCCGGCGCAGGTGTCTTGGAGGGGGCCGGCGTCCACCAGGTGGAGGTGCCCATCCCGATCCCCTCCCTGAGGAGCGTTAACGTCTACCTCGTCGCCGGCGACGGGGGCGAGCCCTGGCTGGTAGACGCGGGGATGTACACCGCCGAGGCGGCCAGGGGCCTGCTCCACGGCCTCCGGGAGGCCGGCGTGAGCCCCTGCAGCATAGCCGGCATAGTTGTTACCCACTTCCACGTGGATCACGCCACGCTGGCGCCCCTCCTGGCCGAGCTGGGCTAGCCCAGCCTCTACATGGGGCGCCGCGACCTCGAGGTGGTCAGGGAGGGTGTGGACTCGTTCATGGAGCGGGTGCTGGAGCTCTACGCGTGGAGCGGGGCCCCCAGGGAGGAGGTGGAGGGGATGAAGCACTACCACCCGGCCTCCAGGATGCTCGAGGCCTACCGCCGCGCCGCCGAGCTGGACTGGAGGCCCCTGAGCGGGGGCAGCGTGCTCAACGCCTCGGGGCTAGAGCTGCGCGTCGTGGAGGCGCCGGGGCACACGCCGGGCCACATAGTCCTCGTGGCGGACGGCCTAGTCTTCACCGGGGACACCGTGCTCCCGGGGATAACGCCCCACGTGACGCTCCACAGCCTGGACGAGGACCCGCTCGGCAGCTACCTGGAGACGCTCAGGAGGATAGAGGAGCTGGGCCCGCTAACCGGGCTCCCCGGCCACCGGGGGGTGATCCGCGACACGGCGGCCAGGGCCAGGGAGATACGGGCTCACCACGAGCAGAGGCTGCGGGAGGTCCTCGACCTCCTCAGGCGCCACGGGCCCCTCACCGGCTACGAGGCAGCGAGGATGATGCGGTGGAGGACTGGGTACAGCAGCTGGAGCGAGTACCCGGTCCCCGAGAGGTTCTTCGCACTGGGGGAGGCGCTGGCCCACCTTAGGCACCTGGAGGAGCGGGGGCTCGCCGAGAGGGTGGAGAGGGGCGGGCTGCTCGCCTGGCGCGCCGCCTAGCCCCCGCCGCCCGCGCCGCCGGCGTCCAGGCCGGAGAGCAGGTCTAGGAGCATCAGGGCCTCGGCCGCTGAGAGCAGGCCCAGCATCGGGAGGAGGGGCGCGATGGCCAGCAGCTCCTCCTCAGGAAGCCCGGCGTCCGCCGGGGCCTCCAGGCGCCGGGCTTCCTGGCGGGCGAGCCTGGCCTCGACGAGCCTCTTGGCCGCCTGGGCGGCGTGCTCCATGAGCCTCATCGCCTCGGGGACCGCGTCGAGCCCCCTACGGGTCAGGCGGAGCCTCCTCCTCTTGAATATGAGCCCGGACCTGTACTCCTCCAGCATGCCCATGGCCTCGAGCTCCCCTACTATATCCTCCACAGTCTCCCGCGGGAGCCGCAGAGCCCTCGCTAGCTCCTCAACCCTGTCAACGCCGCGGTAGACCGCTAGCAGCACCGCCGCCTGGCTGGGCGTCAGGCCCCCGCCGGTGTCCGCGGCGCCCATCTCCCCACCAGCCATTCCGGCTAGATCCCTCCCTCATCTACACCGGCCGCGCGTGAATTAGCATTACCCCGCGGGGAGGGGCCCCGGGTTTATCCCGGGGCTGTCGCCCCCTGCCCGGGGCTCCCGAGGGTGCCGTCTGGGCGTGGTGTACCGCAGGGCTGTCGAGGAGGCCTACTCGATCGTACGGGCTGTAGAGGTGGCCTGCGGCTCCACGGCTGAGATGGAGGAGGCTCTCGAGATACTGGAGGAGCTCGTCTCGGGCGCCGCCGGCCTTGATGAGGCCGCCTACGCTGCAGAGCTTCTCCGCGAGGCTGCCGACGTGCTGCGGGCCCGCGGCTGCCTGGACTGGCACCTCCTGGGCCAGGCCGCCGACATCCTGGAGCACGCGTAGCAGGGGTCGGCTAACCGCGGCCGCCTCACCGCCTCCCCGGGGCTCGGCTGGGGCCGGGGAGCCGGCCTGCTCGCCATCCCCCGGGCTAGACCTCCACCTCTGCCAGGAGGTCCTCGAGGAGGGCGAGCTCGGGGAACTCGAGGACGCCCAGCTCCTCTGCGAGCACGTAGGGCTTAACCTCCCCCAGGGGCACCTCCTCGCGGAGGATGGGTGAGAGGTAGGTGTCGGGGCTGAGGGAGACTGTTGTGCCGGTCTGGTACTGGCCCACCGCGGGGAGCACCACTAGCCTCGCCCTGAGGGGCGGGTAGGGGGCTACGAGGAAGGCGGGGAGCTTCGCCACGTAGCCCAGCTTGTCTCGGAGCCTCAGGCTGGGGTGCTCGTGGCCCATGATGACCGCCTCCACGGGGCCGGGGTAGCCTCCCTGCGGCTTCCGGTGCCCATGTATCACCAGGATGCCCCTCTCGTAGAGCTCCTGGACCAGCTCGACCCCGTAGTCCCTCGCCACCAGGGGGAGGTAGTTGTCGTGGTTCCCCCGCACGATGGTCACCCTCACGCCCCTCTCCCTCGTCAGGTACTGGAAGACCCTGGAGAGCTCCTCGCGCTCGCTCCTCAGCAGCCTGGAGAAGCTGTGCTTCACGTCACCGGCGAATATTACCCAGTCGGCGCCGGTGGAGTCGAGGCCCTCGCGGAGCACCTCGAGGGTGCGGAGCAGCTGTATCCTGGGCACGTAGAGGCCCTGCTTGGCCGCCTCCTCCTCGAAGCCCAGGTGGGTGTCGGCGAGCACAAGCGCGTTGAGCCTCCTCACATACACCGCTGGCAGGTCGCCGACGGTCTCTATCCCCGGCAGCAGCTCGATCAAGGCTCCGCAGGCCCTGGCTCCAGGAGCGGTAATACTGCGAGCTATAACGCTCGCGTAGCCCCCGCCGCGGCAGGTGTGGGCCGCGGGGGAAGCCTCCGCCCATCGCCCGGGGCCTGGCCCCCCGGGGCCTAGCGGAGGAGCGGGGGCGTGCCCGCGGCCCCGAGGGACCGGGACCCCCGGGCCCCGGGGATAGGTGTAGCCTCGTTGGCCGGGAGGGGGCTCCGAAGGCGCCCCGTCATCCCCGGTGAGGCCTCAATTACGCTCCTCCTGGGCGCCCCTGGGTGGAGGGAGGCCTTGCCGGCCGTGGGGCCGAGCGCCCGTCTCCTCGAGCTGCTCGAGCGGGTTGAGGAGGAGTCCGCCAGGGCCGGGATACCCTCCATCGAGAGGGAGGACGGCTCCGCCCTCTACGCTGTGGCGTACCTCTACACCCTCGGCAGGGGCGGGGAAGGGGTGGCCGCGGCCGACCTGGGGGCCGGGATAGGCTACTCCACCCTGTGGCTCGCCGGGGGCGTCGAGGCAGCCTGCACCAGGGGCTGCCGGGTCGTAGCCGTGGAGGCTGACCCCTGGAGGTCCCGGAGGCTCCGCGAGGTGCTGGGGGAGGCGGGGCTGGAGAGGACGAGGCTGGAGGCGGTCCAGGGCGACGCCCTAAGCTACCTGGAGAGGCTGGGCCCGGGGAGCCTCGACATAGTGTTCGTCGACGTGGATAAGCACGAGTACGCCAGGGTGCTCGAGCTGCTCGAGTCCAGGCTGAGGCCTGGAGGGGTCGCCGTGTTCCACAACGCCTACTTCCCGAGGCCGCCCGGGTCCTTCTTCGAGGCGGTGGAGAGGGGGCCGTGGAGGAGCACCGTGGTGCCCACGAGGCTGGGGCTCCTGGTGGCGGTCAGGGCCTAGACGGGCCTGGCTATGAATATCCCGTCCCGGTCCCTGGTTATCCTGGCTAGCGCCACGTCGCCGGGCTCGAGGCCGCGGACGCCGACGAGGGTCACGAGCCTCTTCATGTCCAGTGTCGCTGCGAGCAGCTCGCCGCGGAGCCAGCCCGGGCCGACTACCTGCAGCTTGGCCACCTGGCCCCTCCGGAGCGGGTGGCGTACCCGGGGCGCGGGCCTCATGCCCCACTCCTCCATGCTCCATGTGAGCCTCCTGCCGGTCCTCCTCTCCAGCTCGCGGAGCCAGCTCCAGTACTCCTCCCAGCTGGGCTCCTGGACCCCGGGCGGGCGGCGGCCGTGCCGGTGGGCGATGTACTTCTGAACCGTGACTGGGGGCCAGCGCTTTCCAGCCCCGATCCTGTAGGCCCACTCCACGATCTCCACGACGTCCTCGTCGTTGACGCCTGGGAGCCAGACGGGGGTCACGTGGAGGTCTATGCTGGTCTCCCTCGCAATGTACTCCGCCATCCTCTTAACCCGCTCCACGTCGTACCAGGGGGTCGCGGCTAGCCGGCGGGCCTTCTCGGGGTCGAGCGTCTCTATGCTGAGGTTTATCCTGTCGAGCCCCGCCTCCTCCAGCCGGTCCACCAGCTCCCTGGTGAGGGTCTCCCCGTGGGTCTCCGCGGCAACGCTGGCCACGAGGGGGATGGACTTGAGGAGGCGCACCAGCCGGGGGAGCCAGGGGTAGGAGAGGGGCTCGCCAACCCCGTCTATCAGGGCCTCGACCGCCACGCCCTTCTCGGCGGCAGCCCTCCCCACCCAGTGGGCCAGCCAGCCCGGCTCAACCAGGTACTCGGCCTGTCTCCACCTGCTCCCCGGGCCCGCGTCGACGCTGCAGAATATGCAGGAGAGGGGGCACACCGTGGTGGGCCTCACCTGGAGCACGTTGGTGCCCCTGTCTATGACCCCGAACTGTATGACCCCCATTAGCGGCAGCGGCTCCTCCACCATGTAGACCCCGCGGCGGCCCCAGGAGGCGGTTCTCCTGAGCCCGAGCCTGGCCCTGGCCCTCAAGCCCTGCCAGCCCCGCGGCGGGGCCTGCATCCGGGCGGGGGGCTCCTCCTGCAGCCCGCGAGAGCCTCCAGCTCTGGGAGCCGCTCCCGCAGCCGCTCCCCCTGCCTGGTCCACCGGGTGTCGCTGAGCCCTATCACGTAGACGTGCACCGTGCGGAGTATGTCGCCCTCGTCGCGGAGCCTGCGCGTGTAGAGCGGCACCCAGCCGGGCACCGGGAAGTCTACCGTGACCACCCGGGCGCCGGGCCCCAGCTCCTCCTCGAGCTTGGGGCGGAGCCTCTCGTTTATACTCTTGTAGAGGTAGAGGTAGACCAGGGTGGCGCCCCGCAGGCTAGTCTCGAAGAAGTCCCCCTCTATTATCTCCACCCTGTCCGCAACCCCGTCCATCCTGGCCTTGGCCCTCGAGACCTCCACCAGGACGGGGTCTATCTCGACCCCGACGGCCCTGGCCACGCAGAAGTCCCGGGCGGCTATCACCACTGCACGGCCGTCCCCCGAGCCCAGGTCGTAGACGGTGTCGCATGGCCCGGCCCAGGCGGCCTCGAGGGCAGCGTAGACTACGCTGACCGGCGCCGGTATCCAGGGCGCAGCCGCACCACCCAACGACTCCCCCGCCCCCTCACCGGGCCCGGGGGCCGGGAGGGATAAACACCCGGAGCAAGCCGGGGGCTAGCCGCCTGGAGGAGCGGCTGCGGGATGCCCTCGGGAGGCTCGATGGAGGAAGGGGGACACGGGATACCGAGGAGCCACCCCAGGTACTGGAGCCTGGTGCTCCGCGAGAGGCTCGTGGAGGCCATGCGGGAGGGCATAGTAGTGCCCCAGGGCCTCATAGCCCATGGGAGGGGCGAGTGCTTCGACTACCTGATAGGCGAGGAGACCCAGTGGTTCGCCCGGGAGGCGGCCCGGGCCGCGGCCGCGCTGCTCCTCCTCGCGGAGCACCCCGTGATATCGGTGAACGGTAACGCCGCCGCCCTTGCCGCGGATGAGCTGGTGAGGCTATCGAAGCTCCTCGACGCGCCGCTGGAGGTGAACCTGTTCTACCGGACGGAAGAGAGGGTCCGGAGGATAGCGGAGCTCCTCCGCCGCAAGGGAGCCCGCCGCGTCCTCGGCGTGGAGGATGCAACCGCTCGTATACCGGGGCTCCCCCACCCCAGGGGCATGGTAAGCCCCGAGGGGATCCTCAGGGCAGACGTAGTGCTCGTGGCGCTGGAGGACGGAGACCGGGCCGAGGCGCTCCGGAGGATGGGGAAGCGCGTGATAGCGATAGACCTTAACCCGCTGAGCCGCACCGCGAGGATGGCGGACGTGACGATAGTGGATAACATCGTGCGCGCCGTCCCCCTCATAGCAGGGGAGATCGAGAAGCTGCGAGGGAGACCCAGGAGTGAGCTGGGGGAGATCGTCCAGGGCTACGACAACAACAGGGTGCTGGCGGGGGCGCTGCTCCACATAAGAGAGCGGCTGGAGAAGCTAGCCCGGGAGGGCGTCGCGCTCAACCCGCTCGGGGAGGGCTAGTCTGCCGCGCTCCCGGTAGACGCGGCTCAGCGCCTCGTAGACGATGGCCAGCCGCTCCGCCCGGGGGGCGTCGCGCAGCTCCACCTCGGCCTCGACCCTCGCCGGGGGCTGGGTGAGCACGTAGACCCGGTCAGCATAGTAGGCTACCTCGTCCAGTATATGGTCCACTATCACGACTGTCTTGCCGTGCCGGTGGGCTATAGCATCGACGGCCTCCAGCAGGCTGCGCCGCGACTCCACGTCGAGCCCAGCCAGGGGCTCGTCGAGGAGGAGTATATCCGGGTCCAGGACGAGCATCCTGGCCACCGCCGCCTTCCTGGCCGTGCCGCCGCTCACCTCCCCGGGGTACTTGTCGAGGTGCTCCTCTATCCCAAGGAGCCTGGCCGCCCAGGCAATCCTCTCCTCCACCACCCGGCGCGGGGCGCCCCGGTAGCGCAGCCCCAGGGCTATGTTGTCGCGGAGCCTCTTCCAGGGGAGGAGGAGGTTCTCTTGAAACACCAGCAGCGCCCTCCCCCTCACCACCACCCTGCCCTTGTCGGGCCTCTCGAGCCCAGCTATTATGCGGAGGAGCGTCGTCTTCCCCGAGCCGTTGGGGCCCACTATCCCGACGATCTCCGAGCCGCGAGCCTCCACGCTGACCCCTGCCAGCACGGGGCGGCCGTTGTAGCTCTTCCATACCTCCCGGGCCTCGACCCTCGCTACTGCTGCCTCGGCAGCGCCGCCCATCTCCGGGCCCACTCCTCCAGCCTCTCGAGGACAAGCTTATCCAGGGCCACCATGAGGGTTACGAGGAGCAGCCCCCAGGCGAACACTCCCCGGGGCTCGGCGAGGCTGTAGTAGGAAGCTATCATGTAGCCTATCCCGCCGCTGCTCCCGAACGCCTCGGCAACGACGCTTATCCGCAGAGCCGCTCCGAGGGCGGCGCGGCCGGCGCCCACGAGGGACGGGAGGAGGCTCGGCAGGAGGAAGTCCTTGTAGAGGCTCCAGCGGCCCGCGCCGAGCACTGCGGCGAGCTCGAGGAGCCTCGGGTTGGCGGATTCGAGGCCGGAGAGGAGGGAGGACAGCATTATCGGCAGCGCTACGAGGGCGGCTACCAGCACCGGGGGCAGGGGGCTCAGCACGCCGAAGAGCATGACCAGGACCACAACCCACACCAGGACGGAGACGCTCTGGAGCACCGTGTTGACTGCCCTCAGCGTCTCCCGCGCCAGAGGGCCCAGGGTGTAGAGGAGGCCCAGCGCGAGGGCGGCGGCCGTGCCCAGCGTGAAGCCGGCCAGCGACCTGGCTAGTGTGAGGAGCGTGTTCCGGAGCACCTTCCCCGGGCCCTCCTCCGCCAGGAAGATTATTGACTCCTCCACGCCGGGCACCTGGCCAGGGTAGGCTATGTGGGCTAGCTGCCAGGAAAGGGTTAGAAGCGCGAGCGCTACCGCCCAGCCTGCCAGAACGCGCCCTCCGCCAGAGACTCCGGGCTTGAGCTGATGTAGCCACCCTCCCGGGCCAGCCTCCAGACTGCCAGAATGTTCTCCACCATGCTCTCGGTGAGGCCCTTCTCCTCGTTCATCCTTACCCTCTTCCAGCAAAGCTCCGCCGCCCCCTCGCTGAGCCCATAGCCCTTGACGAGTATGGAGGCCGCCAGGGCCTTATCCCGGTTCCACTTCCTGGCCGCCTCCGCCCTGGCCTCCTGGAGCCGCTCCACGAGCCCGGGGTGGCTCCGGGCCCAGCTGCCCCTGGCGGCGTAGACCACCATGACCCCGTTGTCGCCGACGCTGCCGTTCCAGCTGCGCCAGAAGCCGCTGTATGTAGCCACTATCCTGCCGCCCATGTCGGCGACCATCTTAGAGACCAGGGGCTCCCAGAGGACCACCGCAGCCACGTCGCCCCTCTCGAACGCCTGGAGCAGCTGGGGCGGCGGCGCGTCCACGAGCTGCATCTCCTTCTCAACGTCGATGCCGTAGAGGACCCTCATATAGGCCTTGAACATGGCGTATGTGCCGGTGGGCTTGAACACGCCCACCCTGCGGCCCCGGAGATCCTGGACCGTCTCGATCCCAGAGCCGCGCCTGGCGACCACCGCCTGGTTCTGGTAGAAGTCGACAGCTATTATAACAACGTCGCTGCCGTGCTCGCGGAGCTTGGCCACGAACTCCGCCGGTATCACAGCCGCGTCTAGGTCTCCACGCGCCAGTGCATTGGCGAGGTCGAGCGTCTTGGTGAAGTAGACCACCCTCACGTCTATACCATGCTTCCTGTCGAGCCCCAGCTCCTTTATGACGTCGAGGCTCGAGATGCCGCCGCGCAGCGTGCCGACACGCACTACCGGCAGGGCGGCGCCCTGCTGGCCCGCTGTGCCCGTCTCCGGCGCCTGGGCGCCAGGCCCGCCCCCGTGGATCAGGAGGGCCGCAGCTACAGCGGCTATAGCGGCCAGCGCGGCTGCCACCGCTATCCAGGCGCGTCGGGCCGCCACGCCCGCACCACCCCAGGGTGGTGGCGTAGGGGCCGCCTTTAAGCCGTGATGGGGATGATGATTGGCCCTTGCCCATCCTCCCCGGGGCCCGGGGAGGGATGGGCGCATAGACGGGGGCTGACCCCCGGCCCCGCACCGGTTAAGAGCCAGGGGGCGGGGCTGGCCCTCGGGGCCGCGTCGTGGGGGATGGCGGGGAGCGCAGCGGGGGGCTCGGCCTGGCGGAGGAGGCGCTGGCTGTCGTACTCCTCTTCGGCGTCGTCAGCCTCCTCGGCGATATGAGCTACGAGGGGTTCCGGAGCGCGCTCCCGGTCCTGGTGAGGGGCGGGCTGGAGCTGGGCGGCGTCGTGGGCCTCGGCGAGGTGCTCGCCTGGAGCCTCCGGCCCGCCACGGGGCTGCTGGCAGACAGGCTGGGGGCCTACTGGGGGTTCACCGGGCTCGGCTACGCGCTCATACCGGTGGGGGTACTGGCGGCCTCCCAGGGCGGCGTCCTGCTAGTCCTCGGCTACGGCCTGGAGAGGCTCGGGAAGGCTCTGCGCAGCCCCAGCAGGGACGCGCTCCTCGGAGGACTGGCGGGCGGGAGGAGGGGCCTCGTCTTCGGCCTCCACGAGGCCATGGACCAGGTGGGGGCTGTGGCGGGGCCCCTGCTCGCCTACGCCGCGCTGGCCCGCGGAGCCGGCCTCTGGCTGCTCGCAGTCCCGGCCGCCTTCACGCTCCCGGTGCTCGCCGCCGCGTGGCGCCTCTACCCGAGGAGCGCCGTGCCGGGGCCGAGGAGGAGCCTCCGGGAGTCGCTCGGGGAAGGCTTGAGGGCCTCCCTCTACGTGGCGGCGGTTGGGACCCTTGTAGCAGGCCCCCTCGCGGTCGAGTACGTGGCGCGGGTGCTGGGCGGTGTGCCGCGGGGCTCTGCACCCCTACTCTATGCCGTAGCCATGCTCTCCGACGCGCTGGCCGCCGTGCCCCTCGGCGTGCTCTACGACCGCAGCCCCGGGGCGGCGGCGCTGCTCCCCGCGCTCTTCGGCGTGGCGGCCGGCGCCACGGTGCTCGCTGTGGGAGGCTCGCCCGCCGGGGCCCTGGCCGCGGCCGCGCTCAGCGGCGTCGCCGAGGCCGGGTTCGAGACCGTCGCCCGCGCCATGGTCCGCGGCGGGGCCGGCGGCTACGGGCTCTACGGGCTGGCCCGCGGCGCCTCGGCGGCGGGGTCGATAGCGCTCTACAGCTGGCTCGCCGGCCTAGTGGCGGGCTAGAGGCTTGAACGCATCCCCGCGCCCCTGGGGGACGCGGGATGGACTGCGGCTTCAGGACAGCGTTCCCGCCTGGGCGCCTATGCTTCGCCGGCAGGCGGGTGGACCGGGGGCAACCTCTGCCCCTGGGGCGGCTGGCGGGGCTTGGATGGAGCGGGGAGAGGCTGGAGGAGATGAACCTGGTTACGAGGCTTAGCAGGCTGGCAAGCCTCTCGGAGCCCCGGGAGCCCGGCCCGGATCCAGGGGTCGGCAGGGAGTGGGCGTGGCAGACGCCGGCGTACAGGCTGGCGGCTGGGAGGCTCCTAGGCCTGGGCCCGGCAGGCTCACCGGGATAAAGTATTACCCCTGTTCTCCCCGGTTTAGGGCGCCCTGCGGTGCCAAGGCTGGCCGGCGACTGGTTCGTAGACCTCTTCACGAGCGAGGCCGAGAAGCTCATAGAGTCTATCAGGCTGCGGGGCGGCGGCCGGCAGCTTGAGGGGCTCCCCTCCTACTGGTGGGTGCCTGGGCTCCCCGAGCCTGCCGGGAATAGGCGGGTCGCGGCCGTCGACGGGGGCGGGGGCCTGGAGCCCGCGGGGGGCGCCGGGGCCCTCTACATAGCCAGGGCCTACGGCTACGTGGAGGCGGGGGAGCCGGAGAGGGGGCTGGAGCTGCGCTACTACCCCGTCCGCGAGTCCAGGGTGCTGGACGCGCTCCGGAGCTGGCTGGAGCACAGGATAGCTGTGAGGCTGGCCCTGCGCCTGCCGCCGGGGAGCGTGCTGCTAATGGATGGCAGCCTCTGGGTCACGGTTACCGCCGGGCTGACCGCCCTGGCGAAGCTCGCCAGCCACGGGGCTCAGAGCCTGGGGCTGGTCTACACCGCGCTCCTCAGCGGCTACATGCTCGCCGAGATAGCGGGGCTCGTGAGGGCCGCGAGGGAGAGGGGCGTAACGGTAGCCTACGTCTCGAAGGACCACGGGTTCAGGGCGCTGAAGGAGAAGGTGCTCCTGGAGGCGGTGGCGGAGAGGGTGAGGGCGCTCCAGCCCCTCGCCTCGAGGGCGCTCGACTACTACCCGCTAGCCTTCCGGGAGCAGCTGCTGGAGGCGAGGAGGCTCGTCCCCCACGAGCTGCGCGGCGCGTTCGACGCCGCGCTGGATATGAGCTACCGGGACAGCTTCTTCATAGCCGACGCCGCCGGCCAGGGCCCGGGGTACAGCTGGGTCCTCCGCATGCCCCCTCCGCTGAGGCTCAGCAGGGCGCTGGCGAGGGGCGGGATCAAGGGCCTGGTAGAGCGCGCGGCCTCCCGGGCCGAGGCCCTCCTGGCGGGGGAGCCGGAGGCGGAGGAGTTCCGCTCGCTCGCCGAGAGGCTGCCGGGGCTGCTGGACGAGCTACCCTGCAGCAGGATGATCTACGTGAGGCTGGGGGCGGGGGATGCCCCGCTCCTCGCCGAGTTCCCCGGAGAGCCGGGCTGCTACTACTCCCCCGGCAGGGTGCTGGAGGAGCCGGGCGCCCGGGAGGAGGAGCTGGTGGCGGTGCTCCGCGCCGGCTACGCCGGCCCCGAGTACTATAACGTGCAGCTCGTGGCCGCGCACATGAACGCCACCCTCACCTCCAGCCAGCTTGCAGGCTACATTAGGCTCCTGGAGCAGCTCGCCGCGGCCCGGGGGCTGCAGCTGCGCCTGGCCAGGAGGAGCATTATGGGCAGGACGCTGGCCCGGCGGAGGCGCCGCCTCGTCTAGCCAGGGGATAAGGTCTGGGGCTGCTCTGAGGCCCCGGGGGGCAGGGGCTTGGCTGGGGCTAGGAGGGAGCCCGTCCCGGCTATGCTGCTTCTTCGGGGCCGGGTGCTCGGCGCCCGGGTCCCCAGGGTAGGCTCCCGCTGGCTAGGCGGCCTCATGGTCGAGCTTGAGACGGGGGCGCGCGTCCACCTCCTCATGCCCGGGGCTATAGCCAGGTGGATGCAGAGGGGCGAGAGGGTCGAGGTGCGCTTCCTGGAGGAGCCCGAGAACCTTGGAGGCGTGTACGTCGCCCCCAGGGACACGTTCGAGCTTTGGAGGATCTGGGGCGGGGAGGAGGGGGAGGAGAGGATCCAGGTCTGGCCCCTCTGGAGGAGGGAGGCCCGGCTCGAGCGGGAGAGCGTGCTGGGGGAGAAGGTCTACGAGTACCGCGTCGTCGCCAGGGAGGCTGAGAGCGAGGAGGACTTCAAGGAGATTGTCGGGCTCGAGCAGTACCACTACGCTAGCAAGGAGGAGGTCGTAGCTATATGGAGGTGCCCGGTCTGCGGCGCCTACGCCGAGGCCAACGTGCAGCCCACCTGCCCCCGATGCGGGGTGCCGATGAAGCTGCAGGAGATAAGGGGGAGCCTCCCCTCGAGCCGCTTCATGGTGCTCGAGCTCGTCTCCAGGGAGCCCTACGAGCCGAGGATAGTGGCGTACGTTAGGGTCGACACGCCGATACCCTTGATGCACCGCCGGATAGTCCGCGAGGACGGCAGGGTCGAGATAGAGAGGATGATAAGGGGAGAAGATGTTCCCCCGGGACTGGTTCCACCCGACCTTCTGGCCCCTGGCCTACGCGAGGAGGGCCGAGCTTAGGAAGAGGTTCCAGGAGCTGGCGGAGCTCTACGGCTCGAGGAGGATAGCCCGGGCGGCCGTGGGCGAGGAGATAGCGGAGGAGGCGCTCCGCCGCGCCAACACCGCCGCGGCGAGGATCGCGAGGGTGGTGGTGCACCCCGACTACCGCGGCGACGGCCTCGGCGTCCTAGCGGTTAGGATGGCTCTCGAGTGGATCGCCGAGAGACGGATACCCGAGATGAAGAGGAGGAAGCACGTGGTAGAGACCATAGCCCAGATGGCTAGGTACAACCCGTTCTTCGAGAAGGCGGGGTTCCGCTACATGTGGGACACCGCGAGCGGCCGCCCAGTGCTCATGTACCCGCTGACCCAGGAGGCTCGGAGGAGGATCGAGGAGTTCCTCGAGAAGGACCCCTACGCCCGCCGCCACGGCGGCAGGCTGTTCAGGCCCAGGTACGGGAGGGTTGAGCCCCTAAGCTCGCCAGTAAGGCTCGTAAACGTGACCAAGATGTACAGCGGCGAGCTCGACGTCTCCAGGCTGCCCCCGGGGCTGCAGGAGGTGCTCCGCGCCTTCGGGGCGGAGAGGAGGAGGGGGAGCGCTACGTGCTCCGCAACGTGAACCTGGAGATAGGGCCGGGCGAGGTGGTGGCCGTGGTGGGCGCGAGCGGGGCCGGGAAGACCACGCTCCTCCGCATGATAGTCGGCGCCGCGCTGGGGGAGAGCAGCGAGAAGTACCGGCCCAGCCAGGGCAGGGTCGAGGTGCCAGGCAACGTCAGGCTCGCCGTCCTCCTGCCCGGCGAGATGGAGCCCGGCTTCGGGGAGGCCCTGCTGGAGCACGTCGCCAGGAAGATCGGCGACCCCGCCGCTGCGGTGGAGGTGCTCAACGCTGTGGGGCTGAGCGACGCCATCTTCTACCGGGCGAGGTTCGATGAGCTGTCGACAGGGCAGAAGGAGAGGGCGAGGCTCGCAAGCCTCCTGGCGGAGAGGCCCAACCTCATGATAGTGGACGAGTTCACAGCACATCTAGACAGGCTGACGGCCCAGAGGGTTGCTAGGAAGCTCGGCGCCCTAGCCCGCCGCGCGGGGATAACGCTCATAGTCTCCACCAACAGGCCGGAGGTGCTCAGGGCGCTGGCCCCGGACAAGATAGTGCTCGTGGGCTACGGCTCCGCAGCCGTGGTGGAGGAGAGGGGCAGGAAGGCCGGGGCCTAGCCGCGGCGCCTCCTCTCCTCGTCTCCCTTCCCGCCGCCCGCCGCGCCCGGCGCCTGGCTGCCGGCCTGCTGGGGGTAGGCGGGCTGCACCGGAGGCGGCTGGGGCTGGTATGGGTAGGGGTAGGGCTGGGGGCCGGCGGCCCCTGGGGGCTGGGCGGCTGGGTAGGCCGGGGGCGTCCACCACTGCTGCTGGGGCTGGGGGGCCGCGGGCCATGGCTGCGGGTACTGCCACGTGGCTGGCGGCGGGGGCTGCTGGGCGGCGAAGGCGCGCTGGTAAGCGGCGCGCAGGTCCTCGTCCAGCAGGTGTAGGTAGATCTGGGTCACCTTGATATCGTGGTGGCCTAGCAGCCTCTGCACCACGGGGAGCGGCACGCCGCGGCGGAGCGCCTCGGTGGCGAATGTGTGGCGGAGCACGTGGGGCCTCACCCTCCTCGGGTCGAGGCCGGCGCGGCGGGCGAGGCTCTTCAGCCTCTTGTAGAGCCCACTGTAGCTTATCCCCAGCAGCGGGTCGTCCGGCCCGAGGCCGGGGTTCAGGGCTAGCCAGAGGGCCAGGGCCTGCTCCGTTAGGGGCCCGTAGAGGACAACGCGCTCCTCGCCGTACTTGGCGTTCCTCACCCTTATCTCCCGCCTAGCCGTGTCTATATCGCGTAGCCGGAGCCCTACCGCCTCCTGGGCGCGGAGCCCGGTCTCGAAGAGGAGCGCCACTATCAGGAGGTCCAGCGGGTCGCGGGCCGCGTTGAGGAGCCTCTCAACCTCCTCCGGGCGGAGCGCCTCGATCCTGGGGCTCCTGGGCTTCCTCACCACGGGGACCTTAACCGGGAGGCCCAGCCACTCGAGGAAGCCACGGAGGAAGAGCGTGTAGTAGTGCATCGTTGTCTGCCTCTCCCTCCTCTCGTCGAGGGACCCGCCGCCGGGGCTCCTGGGCCTCCTGAGCCCCCGGGTGAGACGTTCGTATATCCAGGCTGAGACGTCGCTGCTCGTCACCTCGCGGAGAGGCTTCCCGGCTATGAAGTCTAGGAAGTCGCTTATTGCCGCCCGGTACGCCTTCACGGTCTTCGGGCTGGCGCCGGCGGCGGCGAGCGCTGCGAGGAAGGCCTCCATCGCCTCCCGGTTGCTCCTCTCGAGCAGCCCCGGCGGGGGCGGCGGGAGGTCGAAGCGTGTCATCGCGCAGCCCACCCCTATAGCTTGCTGCCTCGTCCCGGGGCCGCCGGGCTGCGGCTCCATAGCTACCCGGGTAACACTCCGCCCCGGCCTCGCCGGGATTGCGGGGCCCGCCCACATGCTTACGCGATTCTAACGTTCTAACATTTAAGATGAAGCGTTATGCTTTAAATAGATTAGCAGCGTGGAGTAGAGTCGAAAGCCTGGCTCGTCGGGTGGCGAGGCTATGACTGAGGAGCAGGGCCTACCTTTCGGCGAGAAGTACATCCCTGCCATCAAGCAGCTGATGGAGATTAGGCGTGAGAGCCTCGATAACCTCGAGAAGTTCTGGGACGAGAAGGCCCGCGCGCTCATCTGGTTCAAGTACTGGGACAAGGTCCTCGACGACTCCAACCCGCCCTTCTACCGCTGGTTCGTGGGCGGCGTCACCAACATAACCGTCAACGCCCTAGACCGCTGGATGAACACCGAGGTCAAGAGCAAGGTCGCCTACTACTGGGAGGGCGAGCCCGGCGACACCAGGGTGATAAGCTACTATGAGCTCTGGCGCGAGGTAAACAGGTTCGCCCAGGTCCTCAAGAACCTCGGGGTTAAGCCCGACGACCGCGTGGTAATCTATATGCCTATGATACCCGAGCTGCCCATAGCCATGCTGGCCGCCGCCAGGATAGGCGCTATACACAGCGTTGTGTTCAGCGGCTTCAGCCCCAAGGCGCTCGCCGACCGCATAGTGGATGCCAAGGCTAAGGTGCTCATAACCGCCGACGGCTACTACCGCCGCGGCAAGGTCATAAACCTGAAGAAGAACGCTGACGAGGGCGTCAAGCTGGCCGAGGAGCAGGGCGTTAAGGTGGAGAAGGTACTGGTGGTTAAGAGGAGCGGGCTCAACCTCGACGTGAACATGGTTGAGGGCCGCGACTACTGGTACGACGAGCTAGCCAAGGAGGTGCCCCACAACGTCTACGTGCCCCCGGAGCCCAGGAAGAGTGATGACGTACTCTTCATACTCTATAGCAGCGGTACAACCGGCAAGCCTAAGGGCATAATGCACAGCGTCGGCGGCTACATGGTCTGGGTCTACTGGAGCTTCAAGTGGACCTGGGACCCGAGGCCCGACGACGTGATGTGGACCGCCGCGGACATAGGCTGGATAACCGGCCACACCTACATAGTCTACGCGCCCCTCATGCACGGCATGACCAACGTTATGTACGAGGGTGCGCCCGACTACCCGCAGCCCGACCGCGTCTGGGAGATAATAGAGAAGTACAGGGTGACGATACTCTACACGAGCCCGACCGCCATAAGGCTGTTCCGCAAGTACGGCGACGAGTGGGTGAAGAAGCACGACCTCAGCAGCCTCAGGCTGCTCGGCACCGTGGGCGAGCCGATAAACCCCGACGTGTGGAAGTGGTACTACGAGGTCGTCGGCGGCGGCAAGCTCCCGATAGTGGACACCTGGTGGCAGACCGAGACCGGCGCCGCGATGATAGCCCCGGCTCCAGGCATAGCCCTGGTGCCCCTGAAGCCCGGCAGCGCCACGTACCCGCTGCCCGGCGTGGACGCCGACGTGTTCAACGACAAGGGCGAGCCGGCGAAGCCCGGCGAGAAGGGCTACCTCGTGATAAAGAAGCCGTGGCCCGGCATGCTGATGGGGCTCTGGGGCGACCCGCAGCGCTACATAAGGACCTACTGGCAGAGGTTCAGCCAGCCCGATAAGGGGATATGGATCTACTACCCCGCCGACTACGCTGTGAAGGACGAGGACGGCTACATCTGGATGCTGGGCCGCGCGGACGAGGTGCTGAACGTAGCGGGCCACAGGCTGGGCACCACGGAGATAGAGGACGCGATACTAACCCACCCCGCCGTGGCCGAGGCCGCTGTGGTCGGTATACCCGATCCCATCAAGGGCGAGGTGCCCCTCGCCGTAGTGGTGCTCAGGGAGGGCTACAAGCCCAGCAAGGAGCTCGAGGAGGAGATCAAGCAGAGCGTCCGCAAGGCACTGAGCCCGATAGCCGTGCCGAGCAGGGTGCTCTTCGTGAACAAGCTGCCAAAGACCAGGAGCGGCAAGATAATGAGGAGGCTGGTAAAGGCTGTCGCCACCGGCGCCCCGCTGGGCGACGTAAGCACTCTGGAGGACGAGGCCAGCGTAGAGGAGATCAAGAAGGCCTGGGAGGAGTTCAAGAAGGCTGTCGAGGAGAGCGAGCGCCTGCTCCGCGAGAGCAGCTAAGCCCCCCGGGGGAGCGGCGCTCCTCTTTTTCCCCGCGCCCGGAGGGGCTCCCCCGGGAAGGCTTCTAGCGTTTCAGCTCCTCTATCAGCGCCTCGGCCAGCCTCACCGCGGGGTTTATCCCGGTGGCGCGGTAGAAGCCCTTGAACTCCGGGACGCCGTTGACCTCGTTCACCAGGTAGCCCCTCTCCCGCGTCTCGAACACGTCTATCGACACGAAGAACCCCTTCACCGCCGCCGCTGCCCTTAGGACGAGGTCCTCCAGGGCGGGGTCCGCGTTGTAGGCCTCGGTCCTCGCGCCTAGGGCTACGTTGCTCCTCCACTCGCCGCTGCCGGCTATCCTCCTTATGCATCCGAGGAGGCTGCCAGCCATCACTATGCAGCGTATGTCGCTGCCCCCGGTGTCGAGGTACTCCTGGACTATCATGCTCCTCGTCTGGCTGCAGGGCAGGCCCTGGCGGAGCCTCGCGAGCTGCTCCAGCTCCACGGGGTTGTCGACGCGTGACACGAGCCTGCCCCAGCTGCCGAGCGGCGCCTTGATGACTACTGGGTAGCCTAGCTTCTCCGCGGCCTTCAGGGCTGCCTGGGGGCTTGAGGCGTAGAAGCTGCGGGGCGTGGGCACCCTCGCCGCGGCTAGCCGGGCGTAGGTCAGCATCTTGTCCCCAGCCAGCATTATGGTCTCGGAACGGTTCACGGTGAATACCCTGGCTGCCTCGAAGCTCGCAGCGGCGTAGGCAGCGCGGTACATGCTTATAGGCCTTATGACTGCCGCGTCGAAGCTGTTGCTCCCTACCTCGAGGGGCATAGAGCCAGCGTCCACCGTCTCAGTCTCGGCCCTGGAGCGCAGCACGTCGAGCAGCATGCGCTCCTCCATCCGCACCACGTCCACTACGAGAGCCACCCTGGGCATGGCTAGAACGCCTCCACCCCTGGGCCCCAGTAGTCGCGGAGCTCGAGGGCCTCGATGGCCTCGAGGCCGGTCCTGGATATGGCCTCGGCCAGCATCCTGGCGAGCCTCGCGTCGAGCACCACGGGAACGCCGAGGTCCACTGCTAGGCGGCGGATGGCGTAGTCCCGGTCGGGCGCGTAGTCCGTGGTCATGATCATGCCGGCTGAGCCGCTCCTTATGAGGCGCAGCGCCTGCTCCACCGGGAGCGGCTCGGCCCCGTCGGCCTCCATGCCCTCTACCGTGTATATCCTGTAGCCCCTCTCTGCCATCAACCTCACGGCTTCCGAGAGCTCGCGGCGGCCCCTGCCGGTGGGCGTGTAGACGAGGATCACCCCGCCGGGGGGCGGCAGCTGGTTGCCCTGCACGCTCAGCCAGCTCTTGAGCAGCGCCTCTGGGAGGCTGCGGCCGAGCGCCGCCACCTCGCCGGTGCTCCTCATCTCAGGGCCTAGGCCGGGGTAGGCCCCCCGCAGCCTCTGCCAGCTGTACTGGGGGCTCTTCACCCCCCACCAGCCCGCCGGGCGGAGGAGCTTGAAGCCCTCCTCGCCGGCCTCGAAGCCGTACCTTATCCCTCCCCTGAGCGCCGCCTCGGCGGCTGCGCGCATCAGGTTGTAGCCGGTGGTCTTGCTGGTGAAGGGCATCGAGCGGCTGGCGCGGAGGTTCAGCTCCACCACGTAGACGCTCCCATCCTTTACGAGGAACTGTATGTTGAATGGGCCCTTTATCCCCAGCACCTCGTTGAGCGTCTCAGCCACTCGGATCATCTCCCTGACCACGGCATCTGGGAGGCTGAACCAGGGGATCACCATGGTTGAGTCGCCGCTGTGGACCCCGCCAGGCTCGATATGCTCTATCACCGCGCCGACTGCCCGGCGACTGTCCCCCACCGCGTCTATCTCAGCCTCCACGGCTCCCTCGAGAAACTTGGACACGACCACGGGGTACCTGGGCGAGACCCTAGCGGCCTTCTCTATATAGCTCCTCAGCTCCTCGGGGCTCCACGCGATCTTCATAGCGGAGCCGCTGAGCACGTAGCTGGGCCTCACGAAAACCGGGTAGCCGGCCTCCTCGGCGAAGCGGAGCGCCTCCTCAACGCTCGTGGCCGCCGTCCACTCGGGCTGCTTTATCCCTAGCTCCTCGAGTAGCTGGGAGAACTTCGCCCGGTTCTCGGCCCGGTCGACGCTGCTGCCCGGGGTCCCCAGGAGCCGGACCCCCCTCTCTTCGAGCGGCCTGGCCAGGTTGTTCGCTATCTGGCCGCCGAGGAAGGCGACCACGCCCACGGGCTCCTCGAACCTATATATGTCGAGGACGCGTTCGAGGCTGAGCTCCTCGAAGTAGAGCTTGTCGTTCATATCCCAGTCTGTGGAGACTGTCTCGGGGTTGTAGTTCACCACGACGACCTCGTAGCCGAGCCTGCGCGCCTCTTCGGCGAAGCTCGCCACCCCCCAGTCGAACTCGACGGAGACGCCGATCCGGAAGACGCCGGCGCCGAGCACCATTATCCGCGGCCGCCCAGTGGTTATAGGCTTATCGTCCTCGTACGCGCTGTAGCTCATATAGAGGTAGTTGGTCGCCGCTGGCCACTCGGCGGCGAGGGTGTCTATCTGCCTCACCCTGGGCCTCTCGAGGCCTATGCTCCGCCTCGCCCTCTCCACCTCCTCCACGCTGAGCCCGGTGAGCAGCGACACCTGCTCGTCGCTGAAGCCGAGCCTCTTAGCCTCGGCGAGCAGCTCGAGGAACTCCATGCTCCTCGGCCTTGCGCGGCGGAGGGCCTCCGCCACCTCGACTATCTCCCGGATCTGGTTGAGGAAGTAGGGGTCAATCCCCGTGGCCTCGTAGATCTGGCCCACGCTCGTGCCAAGGCGGAGGGCCTTGGCCACCCATATGGGCCAGTAGGGCTCGCGGCTGCGGAGCCGCCTTAGGACGCTCTCTAGGCTCTCCGGCTCCTCGTACCTGGGCCCGGCCACCACGCCGGGTTCGCCTATGTCGAGCATCCTTATAGCCTTCTGCAGGGCTTCAGCGAAGTTCCTGCCTATAGCCATGACCTCTCCTATGCTCTTCATCTCGCTGCCAATGCTCTTCTCCACGTTGTCGAACTTGTCGAGGTCCCAGCGCGGCACCTTGACGACTACATAGTCGAGGCTGGGCTCGAAGCAGGCGCAGGTCCTGCCGGTGACGCGGTTGAGCAGCTCGTCCAGTCGGTAGCCGAGGGCGAGCTTGGCCGCTATGTAGGCTAGCGGGTAGCCGGTGGCCTTGCTCGCTAGGGCACTGCTCCTGCTCATCCTGGGGTTGGTCTCTATCACGTAGTAGCCCCGGCTGTCCCTCGGGTTGAGGGCCAGCTGCACGTTACCCTCGCCGACCAGGCTTATGGCCTCCGCCACCCGGAGGCTGGCCTGGCGGAGGAGCTGGTACTCCTGGTCGGTGAGCGTCTGGCAGGGCGCTACCACCACCGACTCGCCGGTGTGGACCCCCATGGGGTCGGCGTTCTCGAGGCAGGCCACGGCCACGCTGATGCCATACTGGTCGCGGACCACCTCGAACTCTATCTCCTTCCAGTGGTGGAGGTACCTCTCCACAAGCACCTCGCCGGAGCCCGACTGGGCGAAGGCGCGGGCAAGCCACTTCTCCAGCTCCCCGCGGCTCCGGGCCACCAGGCTCCCGCCGCCGCCGAGGTTGAAGCTCACCCTCACTATCACGGGGTAGCCTATCCTCTCGGCGGCCTCCAGCGCCTCCTCAATGCTTCTCGCCGGGACGCTGGGCGGGACGGGGAGCCCAGCGGAGACCATGGCCTCGCGGAAGAGGCCGCGGGACAGGGCCTTCTCGATCCCCTCCACCTGGGTGCCTAGGACGCGCACCCCGTAGCGCTGGAGCACACCGCGCCGGTGCAGCTCGACCCCTAGGCTCAGGGCGGTCTGGCCGCCGAAGCCTAGGAGGATGCCGTCGGGCCGCTCCCTCTCGATGACCTTCTCCACGAACCAGGGCTTCAGAGGGCCCAGGTACACGTGGTCGGCCAGCCTGTAGCTGGTCTGGATGGTGGCTACGTTGGGGTTCACCAGTACGGTCTCAATACCCTCCTCGCGGAGGGCCTTGAGCGCCTGGCTGCCACTGTAGTCGAACTCGGCCGCCTCAGCTATCTTTATCGCGCCGCTCCCGAGCACCAGCACCTTCCTCACGTCAATCCTCCTGGGCACTTCCACGCACCCCCTGCTTTACGTCGACCCCGCTACCTCCTCCCCGCGACCATCTTAACGAAGAGGTCGAAGACCCAGGACGAGTCCCAGGGCCCCGGGCCCGCCTCCGGGTGGAACTGGGTGGCGAGCACCAGCCCGTCCCTGCTCCTCACGCCCTCCAGGGTGCCGTCGTCGGGCTGCCGGAACCAGGGCTCCAGCCCGGTCCCTTCCAGGCTGTCCCAGTCTATAGCGTACCCATGGTTGTGCGTCGTCACCATGCAGCGGCCGGTGCCCAGCTCCACCACGGGCTTGTTGACGCCGCGGTGGCCGTAGGGGAGCTTGTAGGCGCGGGCCCCGAGGCCGAGGGAGAGGAGCTGCATGCCCAGGCAGACGGCGAGCACCGGCTTGCCCGAGGTGGCCACCTCCGCCGCCACCCGGGCCTGGGCCCGGAGCAGCGCGGGGTTCCCCGGCCCGTTGCTGAGCACCACAGCGTCGTAGCCGTCCAGCAGCTCGTCCGCCCCCGCCGTGCAGGGGTAGCGTGTCACCTCCACGCCACGGTGGAGGAGCTGGCGGAGTATCCCATACTTCACCCCGCAGTCGAGCATCGAGACCCGGGCCCGGGGGCGGCCCGGCGGGCTATGGGTTATGGGCTCCCTCGGGCTCGTCTCCAGCGCGAATAGCCTCTCGTCGTAGGACTTGGAGCTGGAGAGGACCCGGGCCAGCTCATCCCAGCTGGGGGGCTCCTCGTCGAGCGGGTAGACGGAGAGCACCCCCATTATGACGCCGTGCTCCCTTATCCTCTCCACGAGCATCCTGGTGTCGACCCTATAGATGCCTGGCACGCCCTCCCCGCGGAGCCACTCATGGAGGCTCGTGGCCGAGGCGTAGTGGCTCGGCTCCGGCAGCTCGGCGACCACGAAGCCCTCCACCTGTATCCTGTCGGACTCGTAGTCCAGGGGGATGCCGTACACCCTCCTAGCCCTGCTGGGCACCCCATAGTTCCCGACCATGGGGTGGGTCTCTACGAGTATCTGGCCACGGTAGCTGGGGTCGGTGAGGCTCTCCGGGTACCCCGTCATAGCGGTCGTGAACACTACCTCCCCCACCCTGGTGGCGGGGGCGCCGAACCCGCAGCCCTCGACGCCGAGGCCGTCGGCTAGCAGCAGCCGAGCCCCCAGCCCCGTGCGGCAGCGTAGCAGCGGCATCCTGTAGACCCTGATCTCACCTACCTGCATCCCCGGGCCGCCTCCTCCGCCCTCTCCACAAGCCTCCTCCACGAGCCGCTTAGCCTCCCGGCCAGCTCCTCCAGCTCGCCCGCGTCGCGGGCCAGCCTCTCCCTAGCCCCCGCCAGGTCGGCCGGGCCGCGGCAACCGGTGCGCCTCATCCCGACAAGCTCCATGGGGTCCTCGACCCCCAGCTCTCTCAGCAGCTCGCGGCCCCTGCCCTCGCGTATGGCCTTGGCGGCCTCCTTGTAGGCCTCGCGGAGCGGCAGCCCCCGGCGGAGGGCGAGGAGCTCGGCCAGCTCAGCGCCCCAGGCCATGTAGGCCTCGGAGAGCCGGCGGAGCCTCTCCGTATCGAATTCTAGGCCGGAGAAGAGGTCGGCCAGCACCCTCGCAGCCTCGGAGGCGTCTCGGAGAAGGCTGTAGAGGAGCGGGTTCGCCTCCTGGAGGTCGAGGTTGTAGCCGTAGGGGAGCCCCTTCTGCACAGCGAGGAGCCCCGCCGCGAGCCCCGCTGCACGCGCCGCCCGGGCCCGGAGGACCTCCAGGGTGGCGGGGTTCCTCTTATGAGGCATTATGCTGCTCGTCGCCACGTGGCCCTCGGGGAGCCGGGCGGCCGCCACGTAGGGGCTTGAGAGGAGTATCAGGTCCCCCGCTATCCTCGAGGCCTCAACCAGGAAGGCCGCGGCCGCCAGCCCGGCGGCCGACACGTCTAGCCTGCCCCCGGCCGCGTAGAGACTGCTCCCCAGCACGCCCCCGAAGCCCAGGAGGCCCGCCAGCTCGGAGGGGTCGAGCCCGGCGAGGCTGCCGGCCCCCGCGCTCGCCCCCAGGGGGCTCCGGTCCACGAGGGGCAGGACGCCGGCCAGCAGCCGGTAGGAGGAGGCGAGGGCCTCCTCCCAAGCCTCGAGGAGGCAGTCCAGGGTTGCCAGCTGGCTAGGCTGCTGGTGGGTGTGGAAGAGCACGGGCACGCCACGGTACTTCTCGGCGAGCTGGAGGAGCCTGGACCGGGCCTCCAGGATCCACCGGAGCGTCTCGGCGACGCGCTCGAGGGTGTAGAGGCGGAGAGCCGCCGATACGTGGTCGTTCCGGCTCCTCCCTATCCATATGTAGGCTGAGGCGCCCCCGGTCCTCGCCGCAAGCCAGTCCTCGAGGGCCTCGAACACGTCCTCGTAGCCGGGCCGGAGGAGCTCGCCGGGATCCTTGGCGAGCGCCTCTAGGAGGGCGGCGAGACTGCGGCACGCCGCCTCCCGGGGTATAATCCCGCGCTCCGCCAGGTGGAGGGTGTGGGCGAGGAGGACCCGGACAACATACCTATAGATCTCATGGTCGTGGCCGAGGCTGGTGGTGTACTCGTAAACCAGGCCCGAGCCCTCGCCGATGCCGGCCTCCTCCCGATACCTCGGCAATAACCCACCATCCTCCGCCCGCTGCTACCCCCTTATCAACGCAGCGCCCCCAGGGGGTTCGGGAGGCCTGGACTCCGGGAGCCCTCAGCCGCGGAGCCCCCGAGCCTTGGCGGCCGCTAGGCTGTGGAGGCTCCAGATGGTTATGAAGCCCCGGGCCTCCTCATCGCTCGGGTACCAGCCCTTGTTGTAGTCTATGACCTCGCGGCTGTAGCTGCTGTAGGGGCTCCAGCGGCCGACGACCTGGAGGCTACCCTTATACACCTTCATCTTGACTACTCCGGACACCCAGCGGTTGAGCTCATCCACAGCCTTCTCTATCACTAGCCTGAGGGGTTCGATCCAGAGGCCCTGGTAGACCAGGT
This sequence comes from Pyrodictium brockii, assembly GCF_055379715.1. NCBI lineage: Archaea > Thermoproteati > Thermoproteota > Thermoprotei > Desulfurococcales > Pyrodictiaceae > Pyrodictium > Pyrodictium brockii. The sequence goes on along the minus strand of NZ_AP042401.1, from coordinate 72,678 downwards.
CGCTCCACTCCTGGTCCAGGAGCCTCTTGAACCTCAGCTCCCTAGGGGTATAGACGGCCTTCTCCAGGTCGCGGTGGGCCTCTATGAGCGTGAGGGCGGCGGGGGCCTCGTAGACCTCGCGGCTCTTAAGCCCGACCACCCTGTTCTCTATATGGTCTATCCTACCGTAGCCATGCGCCCCCACGAGCTTGTTCAGCATAGAGACTATCTTGGCCAGGCTCATCCTCTCCCCGTTGACCGAGACCGGCACGCCCTTCTCGAAGCCTATCTCGAGGTAGAGGGGCTGGTTGGGCGCCTTCTCCGGCGCCACGGTCCAGGCGAAGGCGTCCTCTGGGGGCTCGGCGAGAGGGTCGTCGATGGGGCCCCCCTCTATGCTCCTGCTCCACAGGTTCTCGTCGATGCTGTAGGTCTTGTGGAGCCCTGGAGGCTCGAAGCCGTTCCTCCTCAGTATCTCGGCTGCCTTCTCGCGTGTGAGCTTGAGCTCGCGGACCGGGGCTATGATCTTGAAGTCGTCGCCCAGGTGGTAGCGGAGTACTGTGTCGAAGCGGACCTGGTCGTTGCCCTTGGCCGTGCAGCCGTGGGCTACGGCGTCGGCGCCCTCCCTCTTGGCTATCTCGGCCACCTTCTCGGCTATCAGTGGCCTGGCCAGCGCGGTTCCGAGGGGGTAGCGGTCCTCGTAGAGCCCGTTAGCCTTTATTGCCATGGATATGTAGTTGTTTGCGAACTCCTCCACGGCATCTATAGTGTAGTGCTTGTAGGCGCCGAGCTTGTAGGCCTTCTCCTCAACCCCCCGCAGCTCCTCCTCTTGGCCAACCGAGACTGTGACCGTGATTACCTCGTGGCCCTGCTCCCGGAGAAGCGCGAGTATAGCCGAGGTGTCGAGGCCGCCGGAGTAGGCTAGCACAACCCTCAAGCTCCTGCCCCCCGGGGCCCCTGGGCCGATACTGTCTGTTAAACTACGTGCACTAGCCGGTGCACGCTAGGGATAAAGCTCCTCGGAACCCGTTACACAGGACACTGCGTGTTGCAGGAGGGGGCTGGGGGGGTTGGCGGCCCCGAGCTTCTCCGAGATAGTCCGCAGGTTGGTGGACGCCGATCCCTGCATCCAGGAGTGCCTGGCCCGCGGTATAGCCAACTACTCCGAGCTGGCCCGCCGTATCAAGCCGGTGGCGGAGAGAGAGGTCGGGCGGAGCGCCAGCCTTGAGGCCATAAAGGCGGCGCTGGTCCGCTACGCCTCGAGGCTCCGGGGCCAGGGGACGAGGACCCCGCAGAGGAAGCTGCTGGAGATCCTGGCGAGGAGCGCGCTGGAGCTCCGCACTGGGGTGACCGTGGCTACTGCGAAGATCCACGCCCTGCCCAGGCTTGCGGAGGCTGTCGCCGAGCTTGCGGGGCGTAGCAGGCTGCTCTTCCTCATGCAGAGCCTCTCCAGCGTAACGGTCACGGTTAGCAGCGAGTACTTCGGCCGCATAGAGGAGAAGGTGGGCCGGGAGAACTTCATAGAGGTTTACCCGGACCAGGCGGTGCTAGTGATAGTTAGCCCGCAGGAGGTGGTTGAGACGCCGGGCTTCGTGGCGCATATAACCAATATTCTTGCGAGGAACGGGATAAACATATACCAGGTGGAGTCCGTCTACACGGACACCATACTCGTCCTAGGCCTAGACGACGCGTTGAAGGCCTTCCAGCTCCTCCGCGAGGCGATTGAGGTTGCGAAGAGGAGCCTAGAGGAGGCCGGGGGAGGCCGCGGCTAGAAAACCTGCTCCACCAGCTTGTAGTAGAGCTCCGCTATCAGCACCCCGGTGCCGGCCGCACCCCGGAGGGTATTGTGGCCCAGCACCAGGTAGCGGAGCAGGGGCTCGCCCTCCAGGGGCAGCGAGGCCCTCCCCACAACCACGCTCATCCCACGGCCCGTCCTCCTATCCAGCCTCGGCTGGGGCCTATCGGGCTCGCGGCGCACCACTATAGGCCTCTCCGGCGCTGTGGGGAGCCCCAGCTCCTGGGGCAGGCTCCTCCACCCCTCCCAGGCCTCAACCACCTCCTCGACGCCGCCGGGCGCCTTGGAGAGCCTCGCCACCACGCTCTCCAGGTGGCCGTCGAGCACCGGCACCCTGGTGGCGGTGGCCACCACGCGGAAGCCTGCGGGCCTGACCTCGCCGGCCTCAAGCCTCCCGAGGATCTTCCTGCTCTCCCTCACAACCTTCTCCTCCTCGCCCTTTATGAAGGGGATTATGTTATCCACTATAGCGTAGCCGGGGACTCCGGCGAAGCCGGCGCCGCTTATCGCCTGCATGCTGGTCATGTAGACCTCCTCTAGGCCATAACGGTCCAGGAGAGGCTTGAGGCTGAGCGTCAGCACCGCCGTGGTGCAGTTGGGCACCTTGAGTATCGCCCCGCTCCAGCCGCGGCGCTGGCGCTGCACCTTGACCAGCTGTATGTGCTCCCAGTTGGCCTCGGGGTTCAGCAGGGGCACGTCCGGCTCCATGCGGTAGACGCTGGCGTTGGACACCACTATCTTGCCCATCCGGGCCAGCTCGGGCTCTATCCCGGCTGCAACCTCCTTGGGGAGAGCCACAAACACCACGTCGGCGTCGCGCACAGCCTCCGGCCTGGTGGGCCTCAGCTCCAGCTCAGCGGCCTCATCGGGGAACGGCTCGTCTATATACCACTCCACTGCCTCGCCGTAGCGCTTGCCCACCCTCCTCTCGCTGGCGGTGACCGCCTCGAGGCTGAACCAGGGGTGGCGGGCTAGAAGGCTCACGAACCTCTGCCCGACGAGCCCGGTTGCGCCGAGGACTGCCGCCCTTAGTCGATCCGCCACTGGGAGACCACCTCCTCGTGGAGCTTCTCGGCTATAGCCCAGGACTCGTCGGGCTCAACAAATGTTACGAGTATCGGGCTGCCAGGGGCCCAGAGGATGCTCTTCACCCCGCCGAGGCCCGCGGCCTTCTCCACCACGTTGCCCGAGACGTCGGGCTCGCGGAGCCCGTCGCCCACCACGCTGACGGCTGAGGCGTCCTCCACCTCCACCTCGGATACTATGTGGCCCAGCTCCTCGGAGAGGGCCTTGGCAAGCTTCTCGGCGCTGTCGCGGCGAACGGCGAGGCTTACCCTCGTCTCGGTTATAGGCTGCATTATGGCGAGTATGTTTATTCCCAGCCTGGCCGCGACTCCCGTGATCTTGGCGGCTGTGCCTATCCTCCCCACGAGGCCGCCGCCTACCACTGTTACGAGGGAGATACCCTCACTCACCACCACGGCCTTCAGGGGCGGCGGCCCGCCCTTGCTGTCCACCAGGGTGGACTGGCTGGAGCCGGGCATAGTTATCCTGACCCTGGTGCTGGTGCCCATGACCGGCTCGAAGGTCTTGGGATGCATCCTCTTAGCCCCCAGGAGGGCCAGCTCCATGGCCTCTGCGAAGCTGAGCCTCTCAATCACCCTCGCGTTCTTCAGCCTCCCGGGGTCGGCCGTCATGACGCCGGGTACGTCGGTGTAGAGCACCACCTCGTCGGCTCCGAGGAACCGGGCGAGCAGCGTGGCGGTGTAGTCGCTCCCGCCCCTTCCCAGGAGGACTATACGGCCCTCCCGGGTGCCGGCCACGAAGCCGGTGACCACGGGGACTACGCCGCGCTCGATGACCGGGAGGAGCTTAGACCTCACCATGGGCTCGGAGGCCTCGTAGTCGACTACCGCCTCCCAGGGGTCACCCTCCGCTATTATCCCGGCCTCGCGGCCGCCGAGCCAGACGGCCTCAACCCCGTTGCTGCGGAGCGCCGCCGCCATGAGGGCGGCGGAGAGCCGCTCGCCGAACGAGACTATAGCTGCCCGGGCGTTGCCGGTGGCCTCCCCTATAACCTTCACCGCCCAGACGAGCTTGAACAGCTCATCGAACAGCCTGCTCAGCTCCCCCAGCACGCTGGTAAGCTCCCTCTCGCTGCTCACCGCGCCCCTGGCGGCGGAGTAGTAGCGCTCCATTATCCTCCTGAGCCTGGGCTCCCAGCCGCTGGGGCTCTCGAGGATCTCTATCAGCTCGTCGGTGACACCCTTCATAGCCGAGACTACCACTACCACCTGGTAGCCCTCCTGCCGGAGCCTAGCCACCTCCTGCGCTGCAGTGATGTAGCCGGAGGCGTCGCGGAGCAGCGAGCCCCCGAACTTGGCGACCAGCAGGCCTCTAGCCATACTACACCACCCCCAGCGCGTAGGCCGCCGAGACTAGGTCGCTCAGCATGGCGGAGGCCGTCGCCGAGGGGCCCGCGCCGGGCCCCACCAGGGTTATCGGCTCAGCCTCCGCGGTCTCTATGAGCGCCGCGTTGTAGACCCCCTCGACCCTGTAGAGCGGGTTCTCGGGCCCAACCTCCACCAGCTCCACCACCGCCCTCCCCGCGCCCGGCTCGACGAGCGCCACGTACTTGAGCCTCTTCCCCCGGGCCGCCGCCTCCGCCGCCCGGCGGAAGGCCTCCTCGTCCACGCGGTTCAGCCGCTCCACCTCGAACACTGTCTTCGGGGTCCCCAGGGTGCAGGAGACTATAGCCGCCTTGGCCGCGAGGTCGTGGCCCTCGAGGTCCGCGCTGGGATCCGGCTCGGCGTAGCCCCTGGCCTGGGCCTCCCTCACCGCCTCCTCGAAGCTCATGCCCTTCTCGGCGAGGCCTAGCACGTAGTTGGTGGTGCCGTTGAGCACGCCCTGGAGTCTCTTCACCCGTCTGCCCGCAAGCCCCCAGCGCAGCACATCGATGAGAGGGGTGCCCGCCATGACGGTGGCCTTGTAGAAGACCCGGCGGCTCCAGGAGCCCCGGAGGAGCCTGCTGCAGCTAGTAGCGAGCGGAGCCTTGTCAGCCGCCACCACCGCGCCGCCCGAGGAGAGGACGCGCTCATACCAGGAGAGGGCCTCGCCCGGCGAGTCGTAGCGGCTTGGAGTAGCGTCGACGAGCACGTCGATATCAAAGCGCTCGAGGGCCTCGGCCACGCTCCCCTCGAAGCCGCCCTCCAGCCTGGAGAGGCCGCCGCGTGGCGCACGGAGGGCGGCCTCCACCCTACCCCAGTCGAGGCCCAGGCTGGAGCCGAGGAAGCCCCTGCTGTCAGCTATGAAGACGAGCCGCGGCTCGAGCCCGTAGCGCTCAGCGAGAAGCCCTTGTCTCTCGGCGAGCATGCGCGTAAACGCCCTACCAACATTGCCGAAGCCCGCCAGCCCGATGCGCAGTGTATGCGCCACTGGAGGCCCACCCTTGTGGGCCCGAGGCCGCCGGGGCTCTTAAGAGCCCCCCGGCTCCGGGGTCTCGACGCTGGCCTCAGCCTCCCTCTCCGCGCGCCTCCTCGCCCGCTCTATGAGACCCTGAAGGATGCTGAGGAACCGGAGCGGGTCTATCGAGACCACGCCTAGCATCTCGGCGAACCTCCTGACACCCTCATCGTTGGTCACCAGCACACCCTGGGTCTCAAGGGCCAGCAGCACAGCGTCCAGGTCCTCTATGCTGTCCAGCACGCCGTGCCTGGTAGCCTCCCTGTAGCGCTCCCGGAGCCCCCGTATCAGGGCGCCCAGCTTCTCCCTCCGGGCCTCCCTGCTGGCCACGCCGCTCGGGTACATGCTACCGGCCTCGAAGGCGCGGCGGACATGCTCCTCCGCCACCCGCAGGCCCCTCGTCACCCTGTTGCGCATCTCCTCTACGTAGGCCCTGAGCACCGTCGCTGGGAGGCTTATCTCGTGCCTCGCCGGCGGCTTTATGGTTATCCAGGTCGCTAGCGCCTCGAAGCTCTGTATAGTCACCCCGTTGGCCTGGAGGAAGCGTCGGGCCTCCTCGTAGACCGTCGGGGGCATGTATATCTCCAGCCCGTAGCCGAGCCGGGCCTCGGCAAGCATCCCGGCAAGCACCCGCACCGCCTCGTCAAGGCTGCCCGCGCCCAGGATTGCACGGAGCCGGGGGTCTGTGACCGCGCTAGTGTCAAGCACGTAGACCCTGAGCCTCCTCTGCAGCTTCTCCCTCATCGCCTCACCACCGCTGCCGCCGCCAAGGATCCCCCGGGGAGGACACATCAACAGCGCCCCGTAGCCCTCCCACTAGGGCGTGCAGGACAAGCCAATAACACTTGTCCCAAGAAGCGGGAGCCGACGTGTTATAGCCGCTCCCCTCCCCGACGCAGCGCCCGGAAGGCTGGAGGGGGAGCCTTGACAGCCTCTAGGCTCGCCGCGCTGCAGGGGGCGCTAGCCTTCACCACCCTTATAGGCCTGCTGGCCGTGGCCACCGCTCCGGCCAGGGAGCTAGTGCTACACTTCGCAGGCTACCTGGCCCTCGCCTCAGCCGTCTCCGCCGCCGCCGCCCGGATGCTGGCGAGGGGCTACGCCGAGGCACTGGCTAGGGCCCTCGCACACGTCTCCAGGCTAGGCGTGGCGGAGCTGGGGCCCCGGGGCGCCACCGACGCTACCCTCGTGGCCCAGAGCATCGCGGGGCTGGAGCAGGTGGCGGGCCTCTGGCCCCTGGCGGCGGCAGGCGCCGGGGTGTCAGGGCTGCTAGCCTCAATACTATCATACTACATCGCCAGGAGGGGCGCCGCGGCCCTGCTGAGGCTTGCCAAGAGCCTCGGGGCGGAGCCCGCGTGCAGAAGCCCGCCGGGGCTCAGCGTGGCCGCGGTCTCCTCGATAACCCTCGCCGGGCTCGGCGCCTCGGCTGTAATAGCCTCCCCCAGCTACGGGAGGCTGCTGAGGTGCATAGAGGAGGCCGGGGAAGAGCTTAGGAGGTCTCTCGAGAGCCGCGCGGCCCCGGCGGAGGCCGGGGAGGATGCGGGAGCGGCAGCCCCGGGGCCCGTGGAGCCGGTAGACGGGGAGGGGAAGGGTGCCGGGGAGGGGCTGTAGGGCTAGACTCGCAGCCCTCTTAGCGGGCTACATAGCCTATCTGGCCCTCCTCTTCAACCCTAGGACGAGCCGCTACACTGTGGAGGCCTCGCTAGCCGTCCTCGCAGGGCTCCTAGTCTACATGGCCGCCGGCTACCTTCGGGCGTCGTGCGGCCAGCACCCCGGCGGCGGGGGCGGCGAGCTAACCCGGACCCCGGTAGGCTAGTCTATCGGGGAGACGCCAGTCTCGAGGATCCGGCGCACCCGTATCCAGGTCTCCTTTATCTTCCTCATCCTGGCCCTTAGGACCCCGCCCTCCTCCCTGGCCTCGACCAGGACGACGTCGACCCCGAGGCTCTGCATGTAGTCCATGAACTCCTCTAGCTCATCCCTGCCGGCGAACTCCAGCTCGAACTCCTCGTAGACCATGTAGCCGCCGGCGACCTTCTTGACGGTCTCCACCGCCGGCTGGAGGGCGGCGCGGCCCAGCTCCAGGGCTATGGCGTCGAGCCTCGGGCCCTCCACCCCCTCCTCGTAGACCCGGAATATCTCGCGGAGGATCCTGGAGAAGAGGAAGCTCCAGCCCTCCTCCATGAAGAACCTCATGCCCAGCCTTATATCGCCTATATTGGTGGAGGAGGTCGTATACTTCAGCGGGGGCACCCGGTAGTCCGGGTCCTTCACCACGACGCCCTCGCGGCCCTCACGGTCAAGCCTCTCCACTATCCTCTTGAAGGCCTCCACATCGGTCTTCTCCAGCACCCCCAGCACCGGGACATGGGGGACCCCGTGCTTCTCCGCCGCCTCGTCCCGCATCCTCGGCGGCAGCGGCCTCCCGCCGCGGAAGATGTCGAAGACAAAGTAGCCGAAGCGGGGCGCCTCGGGATAGAAGTACCTCGTGTAAGGGTTTTCGAGGCCTATAACCTCCCCCGCCGCCACGTGGTCCTCGGGGCCCAGCTCGCGGAGCATCTCCCTCAGCCTGTCGCCCATGAGCCTCTCGAGCCTGGAGGTAGTGTAGGGGCAGATCAGCCCGCCCCGCGTAACGGCTAGTATCCTGTCATCGACCAGGACCACCCTGACATTGTACCCGTTGAGCTTCTCCTCCACAACAACCCTGTCCAGGAAGTGGCGGGGAAGCGCGACGCTTGGAAGGACCATCCTCTGTATCGGCGGGTAGCCGGGAACCACCCTCCACCAGCCCCTGCCGAAGACCACAGCGGTGCCCTCATGGTGCCCCGCCACCCCCCGGCGGAGGGAGGCGTAGAGGAGGCCCCTGAACTCGCGGAAGCGGAGCGTCCTCCGGGAGGCCAGCTCCTCCACCCGCTCCCTGGGCAGCCCTAGGGCGTCAGCTACCACGTCGAGCATCCAGGGCTCCGGCCGGTGTATCCACGTCAATGAGGCTGCACCCCTGCAGGTTTCTCCGAGAGGGCTGCTGGGGAGACCGGGGGCCGCAGCCCGCAGTGGGCGGAGACCCCCGCTGGCCTACGGCAAGCCCCTCCGAGCGCATAGCCTATGAGGGGAAAAAAGCCCATCACCGTGTAGGTGGGAGCTACTGGCTCTCCGCCTTCTCTAGTACAGCTGCCGTCCCGTAGGCTAGGAGGAGCACCCACTCGCCGCCAACGCCGACGACTCTCCTGGTGTCGATACGGATGCCGAGGACGGCGTTTGCGCCTAGCTTGCGGGCCTCCTGCTTCACACGCTCCATTATAGCGTCTAGCTCGGCCTCAAGGCCGGCTACAGTGAGGCTTATCGGCCTTGAAGCATAGACTAGCCCCTTGAGCTCGCGCACCCTGTAGCCCTCGGCCCTCTCCACGGATAGCAGGAGCACATCCCCCGTCAACGCCCTACCACCCCAGCCTAGCTGGTTGGTGAACTGAAACCCTTACCCTCATTATATCTACAGCACCGGTGGAGGCTAAATTAGTCAAGTTACGTTAGACGAGCCCACAATCATTCATCACTTGCCGGGGCCCGTCTCAGCCCCAGCCCTAACGTGCTCCAGGAGCCGGCTGGTAAGAAGCTCGACGCGGAGCCTGCCCAGAGCACCGGCCAGTACCGCGCCGTGGAGGAATACAGTGTAGCACTTTATGCACGGCGTAACTATCTCCCTGACTCCCTGCTCCAGCATCCGCTCCACCCTCCACCTGTAGATCCGCTCGCGGATGCCTGGGAAGGGCTCCTCCTTCAGGTAGTTGACTCCACCTCCACCCCCGCAGCAGAGCGTGTACGGTGGCCTGTCCCTCGGCTGCCCGGCGCCAGCTAGTCTCAGCACCAGGGGGCAGACCGTGCGGTATCCAAAGCGGCAAAAGCCGCAGCTGGTGAAGACCATGGAGCCCCTGCCGCCATTACCGTGGCCGGCTCGAGGCGCTAGGCCTGCTACCATAGCCAGTCCGTCAGCTACCTCGACGCCTCCTCCCGGGACGAGCCCATACGCTCTAGCCAGGTGTATGAACTTTATGTCGGCGCCGCATGTAATAGCTACGACTCTCCTGGCTCCTAGCTTCTCAGCCTCCTCGACAGCCTTCTCGAGCAGGGCTAGCCCCACGTCGGGCCTGGCCGCGTCGAATGCTACATTACCCCCGAGGTCGAGGGCCTCCGGCGATACAGTTACCTTGGCACCCAGGAGGCGGAGGAGGAGGAGAACCTCCCGCAGCTTCTCCGGATACAAAGTGGTCTCGAAGGGCGAGGGCACGTAGAGGACGTCGCCCGGGCTGCCGGGCTCTACGCCTGCCTCTTTAGCCACCCTCTCCAGGACACGGCGGGGCTCCTCCCGCCTAGCTACGAAGCTGTGGCCGGAGACGGCGGCGTTCTCGGCAACCTGCTGAAGGCTCTTCGGAGCCCTGCCCTGCAGGCTGAGCTTCGCCCTAGCGGCGTAGACTAGCCTCCAGACCTCTATGCCGAAGGGGCATAGGAGGGTGCAGGCGCCGCACATGCTGCAGGTGTAGAGCGAGACAAGGTCGTCGCTCGTGGCCCTGCCCTCCAGGAGTACCCGTGCTGCAGCCTCTAGGCGCCGCGGCGGTGCCAGCCTCGGATCACGGACTGCACGGTAGGATGTACAGCCTGCTGCGCACATCATGCACCGGGTGCATGCTGCCAGCGCCTCCCGGGCTATCTCCTCTGCCTCGCCTATTATAGCGTCCACTGCATCCCTATGGATCACGGCCACACCTCAGCCCTGGCTTCCCGGGTGCCCCGAGAACACATTATATTATTTAATTACTTATATTCATAAAATTCAAAAATAAATATATGAGGGTCCTGCTCCTCAGACTTCGGGGCGGGCACCATGCCTCTCGACGAGACCGCACTGAGAGCAGCAATAGCCGATGTACTCCTCCGTACAGCAGGGCTGCCTACCTTAGACGAAGTAGGCAGGATCATGAGGCGAGCCGAGAAGGGCACCAGGGTCGTCATAGTGATCGACAACTCCAGGTATGCCAGGGCTGAAGCCGATAACCTAAAGAAGCTCCTGGAGAGGTATGAGGGCGTTGAAACGAGGATCGTTGAGAAGAGTAGCTGGGGCTCCGAGCTACCCCCGCCCCTGATAAGCATAGACGGCACCCTAGAGGGCAGGATATTCTTCTACGGGGCCCCCTCTGACATACTCAAGCCGATCTTCCTGCTAGCTGTCGCAGCATCCGCCGAGGCATGGAGGCCGGGTCGCTGCAGGGGGCTCGGCGGCGTGAAGGGGCGGGCCAGGCTCTACGTGGTGCCGGGCCTACCCTGCGCTAAGACATTGTACGACGCGCTGCATATACTCTGCTGCAGCACGGCTGAGCTGGAGGTCGTCAACGTCGAGGGCTACTATGCCACTGGTAGAGAGATCCCGGTGAGACGTGTGCCTACCTTCATCTCGCCCAGCGGCAGGGTGCATGTGGGTGAGCCGAGGGATCCGGAGGAGCTAGCGGAGTGGTGGGGGTAGCCAGATATTTTTAATTTTATCTCGTAATATACGCTAGTTACGTAGATTAGTAGGCCTTGTGGAAGAGCCTAGTGGGGGCGGGCATGGCCGGCGGAGAAGCAGTGCTCGACTTGACAGCCCTGACCACGGTATGCGGCGACTACACTGTGCACATACTCTCCAAGCTGAAGGCGCTAGCCAGCGGTGAGAGGCTTGTAGTCAGGGCTAGGGCTGGGGACCGCGGCCTAGTCGAGGCGGCTGCCCTAAGCCTGGAGAAGGCAGGCATCGCGAGGATCCTCGAGAAGGGCGAGAGGGAGGGAACCTTCTACGTAGTGCTCGAGAAGAGGGGGTAGGGGTGGCCCCGATCCCGGCAGCCTCCTACGAGGCCGCCGCCCTACTGGCCGCTGCGCTGCTCCCTATAGCCTATGCAGGGCTAAGCGGGGCTAGGGGCTACCGGTCTGCGGCCAGGGCTCTCCGGCGTCTCCTCCGCGACCTCCTGGTGCTCCCGGCCCTGGGGCATCCTACAGCGTTGCTGACAGCCCTCCTGGCAAGCATGCTCCACCTCGGGCTCGCCGCCGCCGTGGCTATGCACCTTGTGCTCGCCGGCGCCTGGAGCGGACTCTACACGGCGCCCCCCAGCGTCCTGGAGGCGTTGATCCATGCCAGGACTATAGCAGCATGGCTGGTGCTGGCCTCCGCCGCTAGCCTGCTGGGTATGCGGCTCTACACCCGCCTAGCACTAGGCCCCGGGGAGGCGAGGCAGCTACTCCTGGCTACCGGAGACCTGCTGCTAGCACTCCTCGCCGCCACCGGGGCCGCCGCCTACAAGACGCCGGGGCTCCTGGAGGCGCATAGTGTCCTAGGGCTGGTTGCCCTCGGCTACACCGCCGCCCTGCTAGCCATGAGCCACCGGCTGCGCCTTCCCGGTGGGAGCAGGGTGCTGGAGGTGTAGGCCCGGTGAGGGCCGCCGCAGCCGTGGCTCTGGGAGCGGCTGTCGCCCTCCTTTCCCTCACGCTACTAGTGCTCGCAGCCCATACCAGGAATGGTGGCCCGGGCCCTACCGCCACCCCGGCAGCCGGGGCCGAGCCTCCTGGAAGGTATATAGTGATCCTGGGCAGCGCGGCCTGCCCCCACTGCCGCGCCATGGAGGCGTTCTTCGAGGAGAAGCTGCCCGGCGTAGCCTACTTCTGTGATATAGACGCTAGAGGGTCTAGCTGCTGGAGGGCTTTCAGCCTTCTCGTGGCTGAGAGGGTTACGCTCGGCGTGCCCACAATCGTTGTCTGCGACGCCGAGAGCCATAGGGTTGATGGCATAGTTGTAGGGGAGTACGAGGATGCAGGCTGGTGGAGGAGCATCCTTAGCAATGGCGTGTCGACGGGCAATGCCACTACCATACCCGTGTACATTGGGGGCAGGCTGGCCGGGTTCGTCGGCGCCAGGCTCGGCGGCATGGGGAGCCTCTACAACCTGCTGTGCCGTGAAACCCTGGCTGATGCTAGGGCCCTGGGGTAGGGGCTATGAGGCTCCTCGGCGAGCTCGCTGCATTGGCTGCCCTCGACAGTATTAACCCCTGCACATTCTACATATACGCTGTCTTGCTGCTCTCGGTCTCCCTTAAGGAGAGGCGCAGCCGGGCAGTACTAGCCGCCGGGCTGGCCTTCGTAGCCGGGATCTATGCGGGGTACACGCTACTGGGCCTCGGGATAGCGGGTGCGGCCTCCCGGCTCTCTGCGTGGCTGTTATCGCTCGCCGCGGGCGCCTACGGGGTCTATAACATCGCCGTAGGACTCTACGAGCTGCGCGGCGGGAGGCCCGGACTCCAGAGGCCTGGGGTCAGGCTGGCCCCGAGGGCTGTGCGCACCGCCGGTCTACTGGGGGCTGCGGGGCTTGGGCTGCTGCTCTCCTTCACCCTGCTGCCGTGCAGCGGCGGCCCCCTGGTGGCTTTCATAGTGTTGGCTAGGGCCAGCGGCTACCAGGGGCTGGCGGTGCTCCCGCTCCTAATGCTGTACAATGTTATCTTTGTCTCGCCGCTGGTAGGCATGGGGCTCGCCGTCTCGGCCCTGTACCGCGTGGAGCGTGTGCAGCACGCTGTTACCCGGGCGGCGCCCTACGCCTCCATAGCTGCTGGTGCCGCGCTGGTTGCCGTGGCCGTCTACGTGGCGGGGCTGGGCTAGTATACCACCCTGTAGCGGCGGCCCCTGAGCCTCCCTACCAGGGCCTCGTACTCCCCTCTCCGCATGACAGTGACTATCTCCACTACCCTGCCCCGCGCCGCGTAGACGACCGCGACATCGTTCACGCCGAGGGCTAGGTAGACGTCCTTCTCCTCGTCGTAGACGAGCTGCACCGGGTTCTCGAGGGCCTCCAGCACCTCGTCAAGGCTTACGCGGCGCTCCTCCATCCTCTCCCGGGCGTGCCGGGAGACTCTCAGGCTGTACCAGCAGGCCGCCACGTCCTCCACGCCCGGGGGAGAGGGGGCACGAGGGAGGCTAACAAGCCCAGGGGCTCCCGGCGGCCGCCGCGGGGCTAGGCTGTGAAGCGGCCGGCGTTTATGCTCAGCACGTGGCCGGTTATAGCCCTTGAGGCGGGGGTGGCGAGGAAGTAGACTGCCTCAGCTACGTCCTCCGGCTGTATTATAATGCGCAGCGGGTGCATCTCCTCAACCCTCTTCCTCTTCTCCGGCGTGTCTATAAACTCCCTCACCATGTCCGTCTCAACGAAGCTGGGGGCGACGGCGTTCACCCTTATCCCGTGGGGCGCCAGCTCCACCGCAAGGCGGCGGGTGAGCCCTATCACCCCGGCCTTTGAGGCGGCGTAGGCGGCTGAGGCCACCACGTTCCCCGTCTGCCCCGCTATGCTGGCCAGGTTGACTATGCTGGCCCAGGGCGCCCTACGGAGCATCGGGAGGAAGGTCTTCGTCGCCAGGAAGACGCCGGTCAGGTTGACCCTTATGACGCGCTCCCAGTCCTCGAGGCTCGTCTCATCTATGCCGCCGAAGTGTATGATGCCGGCGTTGTTTACCAGCACGTTGAGGTGAGGCCAGCGGGACTCGAGGACCCGGCGGGCCTCCTCGAGGCTCTCCGGGCTGGACACGTCGAGCCGGAGCACCACCACGTCAGGGGCTCCGAGGCGGCGAGCCCTCTCAGCAGTCTCCAGCGCCTGCTCGCGCTTAGAGCGGTAGGTCACCGCCACAGCGTAGCCCTCGGAGGCGAACCGGAGCACCACAGCCCTCCCTATGCCGCGGCTGGAGCCGGTAACCAGGACATAGCCCGCCGGCTCCTCGTCCCGCTCCGTGGCCGCTGCCGAGCCGAGTCTAGCATGCGCAAGAACGCTGGACGCCGGCATAGCCCTGGCCCTCCGCGCCCTGCGAGAGCCCTCTCGGGGGAGAAACACCTGCCGGCCTGGATAAAGGGGGCAGCAGGCGGGCCCACTCTCCAGCCAGGCGGCCTAGGGGCCCCGAGGGCCCCTCCGGGAGGCTGCGCCGGGGCTGGGAGGGGTGGAGAGGTCGACTCACCTGGTGTTCGCGGTAAGCCTCGCAGTCACCGTGATGGCTGAGCTTGGGGAGCCCCCGGGGGCGGTCATGCTAGCCTCCACTGTAGCCGCGCTGGCCGCTGCGATACCCGACCTGGATCTCCACACCGCGCACAGGGCACTGCTCCACAACGTGCCCGTCATGCTCGCGCTAACCATCCTAGCCTACGCCGCGTCCCTCGCCGCCGCGCCCTGGGCCGCCTGGCTGGTGGCTGCAGGGTTCCTGCTCGGCTACTCCAGCCACCTGCTCCTCGACATGCTCACCGTCCGGGGGGTTGCGCTCCTCTACCCCTTCCAGCGCCGCTTCTACAGGCTGGCCAGGCTGAGGAGCAGCGACCCGCTGGCCAACAAGCTGCTACAGGCCGCCTCGGCCGCCGTGGCCGCGTACAGCCTCGCGTCGGCCGGCATGATAGGGGCGCGCTAGGCCCCTCCGAGCCCCCAGGGCGTAAATGGGGAGGAGGCCGCGGGGGAGAGGGCGGGAAAAAGACAGGGGACTCACTCCAGGCGCTCGGCGACGTAGGCGGCTATGTGCTTCACCTCTATATTGAGCCCGTAGAGCTGGGCGCCGCCTGCTATCGAGTGCATACAGACCGGGCAGGCTGTAACCACTATCTTGGCGCCGCTCCTCCGGATGTCATCTATCTTCCTCTTGACGGCTATGGACCAGGCCTCCATAGTCTTCTCGACGAACCTCTTCTCCTTCTCGCCCTTGAGCAGGTACTCCGGCGGCATGCCCACCAGCTTAGCCATCTCCTCTATCATCTGCAGGTTCATACAGCCTATCCCGCCGCCGCCACCGCAGCAGTAGCTCTCAGCACCGTGGTGGGGCAGCTTCCTGAAGCCCTTGCTCGCGGCGCTGAGCACCAGGTTGGGCTCCTCCGTCACGCCGCCGCGGCGGGCGAGCTGGCAGGGATCATGCCAGGTGACCTTATCGTCGCTGGGCTTTAGCTTGAGCCTGCCCTCCCGGATCAGCTTGGCCAGCAGCTCTACTATGTGGAGGACACGGTAGCTGGGCCTGCGGCCGAGCGCCTTAGGCAGCTCGAACCTCATCCAGGGGTAGACGAAGCCTCCGTCAAGCACCACCACGTTCTTGGGGTTGTAGCTTGATATGTCGGAGTCCAGCATCGTTAGCGTCTCCTTGGTCTGCTTGGAGAGGGCTATTACAGCCGCTATCGGCGGCCGGAAGGCCAGTGGCTTGCTGGGCAGCGTCCAGTCGAGGCCGGCCCTGTCGAGTATCTTGATGGCGCCTATGACGCCGTCGGGGTAGAACATGACGTCGGACAGGTTTACCAGTAGGAAGTACTCGGCACCCTTCTTATCGTAGGGCAGGGGCTTGCCGATAGCCTGCTCCGCCTTCTTCATGACGTCGCTCCATATCTGCATGAGGGCCGGCATCTTTAGGAACAGCCTCTCGCGCTCAACGACTTCGAAGATAGCTATTAGCGTCGGCACGCGGCCGGACTTGGTGGCTATGCTGCCCAGCATGCTCCTTATAATAGCGCCACTGTCGATGCCGAAGGGGCAGGAGACGTAGCAGGCGCCGCAGTTGGTGCACCGGTAGAGAGCCTCGACTATCTCGTCGAGATCCTTTGCGCTCTTCGGCTTCCTGGCGTTCAGCAGGGGGCCGAACAGCTTGCCGAGTATTGTTGCCTCCTTCCTGTATATATGGCGGGCCAGCTCCGCCTTCTCCACCGGCCCGTACTTCTCTGAGACAGGGTAGTAGGGGCACGCCGGGGCGCAGGCAGCACAGCCCACACAGTTCTCCAGGTAGTGGAGCTTGACCGGGTCCAGCGAGGCGAGTGTCTCGCGGATGGCCTTCTCTACACGCTCCTTGTCGAAGCCCTCCCAGTCTATGCTCGCCTTAACCTGCTCTATGAGCTTCTGCAGCTCCGAGGCTGGAGGCTCCTGGGACATGCCTATCCACCCTCCCTACCACGCACCCATTTGGTTTTGGTACCCGGCCTTCACAGCTATCAAGGCCCTGTGAACATGAGCTAAAAGGGGTATGGGGTTAGACGAGCCCCTTCTGCACGCGGACATCGTACCACTCGTGCAGCTTGCCGTACCAGTAGCCGTACACGAAGTGCCAGAACTTGCTGAAGGGTATCAGCATTAGCAGCAGCTCGGCGCCCAGTATGTGTAGGCCTAGGATGGTCCTATACATTCCTACATCCACTATGCTGGCGCCGGTGGAGTGCCTTGCAGCCGCGTAGCCCGTGAGCAGTATGAAGAGCAGCAGCCCTAGGGAGAAGTAGTCGCTCCACCGTACGTGCCGCAGCCCAGTGGCCTGCTCGGCTATCTTCATGCCTATCTTGAAGGTCACGCCTATTATTGCTAGTATAGCCAGCACATCGCCGTTAAGTATGGCTGTGAGCGGGCCCCATATGCTGTTAACGAACTCTACCTTCACGGGAGAGGTCACTGTGAGCGTCGATGTTGTCGCGCTCAGGGGTATCCATAGCCCGGTGTCAGCCACCAGCCTCTTGTACCACGGGAACCAGTAGGAGAAGAACGCCACGTGATGGGCCAGCAGGAATATCAGCGGCAGCACGCCTAGCAGGTGGAGGGCAACGAGCCCCGCGAGGAAGTCGTGGGGCTTCTTCTTGATGCTGAATATAATGGGGTCTATGAACGTTCTTATCAGCCCTATTATCCTGGCGCCGATGCCGCGGTTGCGGGACTCCGCCTTAACCACGCGGCGCCAGAAGAGTATCTGCTTCACTATCCTGTAGGCTGCACCGAAGCTGAACACTAGCAACGCTACCCAGAAGAAGTAGTATACCGCGAAGCTGTAGATGTCAGTCACCTTACCGCCTAGGTAGCCTACCATCCTACCACCCTACGTCCACGCCTCCACCTCATACACGTGCCTGCCCGCGGGCTTTGAGCCGAAAGAGGGAGCAGGGTTGGAGCATCACAGGGTGATGCTGGTGGGCCGTCTAGCTGCTGCGGCGCTGCTCCTCCTTCGCCTTCTCGGCCTTGCTCTCGACCCACTTCGCAACCCCGTAGGCTATGGCCGCGCCAGCCACTGCTGAGGCCGCTGCGCCGGCCTCGGTAGTGCTTAGGCTCGGCGTGGTCGGCGCGTTAAGCGGCTTGTAGAAGGGCTCGTAGGCGTCGGTGAAGCCCGGCATGGTGCAGCCTATGCAGACGCCGCCGGTCCTGGTGGGGCCGCCGACGCCGTTGACCCAGCCCACCTTGTTCCACGGGCAGTTGCTTACCGGGCCCTTACAGCCCACGGCGAAGAGGCAGCGGTAGTCGGCGTCGCCGGGGTTCTTGCGGAAGTCGCCCGCCGCGTAGCTAGCAGCCCTCGGGCACTGCTCGTGGACCGTGCGGCCGAAGATGTACTTTGGCCTCCAGTAGCGGTCCAGCTCGGGCAGCGGTAGCAGGCCCTTCGCCCAGAGCACAATGTTGGCTATTACGCGTAGCTGGCCGTTGCCGTTGGCGGGGCAGCCGGGCACGGCAACGGCCGGGCGGCAGTCGCCCCTTATCTCGCCGGGGCCGAGCTTGCACTTGCCGTAGATGAAGTTGCGGAAGGGCCTGGCCTCCTCGAGGAGGTCTACAAGCCCCTTGTAGCCCCTTATCGGGTCGGGGAAGAAGCCCACGGCGCCGGTGGGGCTCGGGCTCCAGCCCTTGCCGCTCCACTGCTCGAACAAGTCGTAGCCCATCTTCTTTATGAAGTCCTTCTCCACTATCTTGTTTGCTACCAGGCCGCCGTAGGAGGCACAGTTGCCCACAGCTATGACGGCCACTGCGCGTGGCAGCAGGCGCCTCATCCACTCGACGCAGGATATAGGCTTCCCGTTCTCGTCGCCTATGTAGCAGAAGTAGTCGCTATACTTGGGGCCGCCGGCCTTCTCGTCTATCGGGAAGCTGCCCTCAAGTACCAGCACGAAGGGGTCGAGCTTGCCCTGGGAGGCCAGCCTTAGAACGTCTATGGGGCTTGTCAGTAGCAGCCCGGGGTTGTAGCCTAGCTCGAGGAAGGCCTGTAGCGTCTTCCTGAGAGGATCGTCGGCGGGGAGCTTCTCCACGAAGGCCTTAAGCTCCTCGGGGCTCATCTGGGCCAGCTTCTTCGCGTAGCTGGGGGTCTCCTCGCCCCAGCTGAGCATAACCGTCTCGTGGAAGAGCAGCCTGACGGTGCCTGGGCCTACTATGTGGCTGCGGCCGCCGAGGACATCGACGAGGTCGGGCTTGGTGGCCTGGATTAGAGCTGTAGTATTGCCCGCACAATCCTGGGCCTCGAACCAGATGACGTTTATGCTGCCGGACTTGACCTCTGCTATCGCCCTCTTTATCAGCTTATCCCAGTCAAGGCTGGCGAAGAACGCCGTTGTGCCTGCGAGCTTGAGGAAGTCCCTACGAGAAAGCCTGGCCACCGCGACTCCCCCTATTCCCTACGGTACCACCAAAGTCTCCGACAATTTATGTCCATAGATAAATAAGTTTCGTGTATTGGAGGGCCAGCAATAATTAACCGGCGATAACTGCGTGATGCCACGCCGCTGAAGAGGATCCATGGGGAGGGTCGGCAAACCCCGCCAGGGCCTCACAGCCCCCGGGGGCTCCGAGGAGCTCGGCCCCCGTAGGCCTGGGAGCTCCTCACCCCCAGCCTCGGGCTGCGGAGGGTTTAACGATAAGCCCGTAAATTTACCCTAGTAACAGGGGTGCCGGCTTGGCGGATCCCGGGGAGAGGAGGAGGGCGCTGCTGGAGACGCTGCGGGAGCTGCTGAGACTAGGCGGCCGCGCCGCAAAGACCGTTGAGGAGATACGCTCCGAGATAATAGGGGCCGTGGAGGACGCGCTGGGGGTCGAGCTGACGCCGGAGAAGAGGATGCTACGGAGGCTCTACAGCTTTAACCCGCCGCCCCAGCCAGGCCTAGAGGAGCTACGGAGGCTCGTCGCGAGGAGCATGGGGCTGGATGATGCATCTCAGCTCGAGGAGTACCTCCGGGGCCTCGGCCGGGGCGGGGAAGCTGGTGGTGGTAGTCCCGAACCCCATAGTGAAGGGGGGAAGCGGAATACTAGCCCTATCGCTGGAGCTGACGGGGAGGCAGGGAGAGGCGAGGATAGGCAGCTGCACGGTGATAGACGGGTCCATGGACGCTCTAGCACTGATAGACGAGGCTGAGAGGAGGGGCGCAGGCGAGCTCTTCCTCCTAGGCGCCTCCCACGTTGAAGGACGGGGCGCCGGGGTGTACGTGGCCCGAGTGGAGCCCAGGGACGCCCGTGCGCTGACGCCCCAGCAGCTTACAAGGGAGCTCTGGATGAACCTCACCGGCAGCCTCGGCCTCGACGACTACGCTGCAGCGCTAAGCCTGCTCTGGAACCGGCCCTTTATCCTAGTGGAGTGCGATCCCGGGGATGCGGCGGACCCAGAGGAGGAGTGTAGGAGGCTTGCCAGGGAGTGGGTCCGGAGGGAGTGCGGCGCATAGCCTGCTAGTGCTTGGCGTGGGTAACACCCTACACGGGGACGACGGGATAGGCTACTGCCTGGCCCGCGGCATAGAGGCATGTGGCGGGGTAGGGGGCGCCAGGCTGGCGGCTATACAGCACCTCAGCCCAGGCCATATAAGCATCCTAGAGGGCTACGACACGGTCGTATTCATAGACTCCTACCTCTCCGAGGACATGCCGGAGGACGCGCGGGTGGCGGTGCTGGAGATAGACCCGGCCAAGCTGAGCGAGGCCGAAGTGGCCGAGCTAGTGCAGGAGATAGACCCTCACAGTCTCAACCCTGTGAGGCTCGTGGTTCTCGCCTACGCCGCCCAGCTGTTCAAGGGTAGGGCCTACCTGGTGGGGGTAAGGCCCTACAGCATAGAGTTCATGGAGGGGCTCAGCGGGGAGGTGAGGAAAGCCGTCCCCAAAGCCTTGGCGGAGTTGGAGAGGCTCCTGAGGAGGCTCGGCGCCAGGCTCCGGGCTCCAGCGGGCTGCGTGATGGAGTGGATCGAGGAGAACTGCGGGAGGCCTCTCCTAGACTAGCTCTAGAGCCTTCTAGTCGAGGCCGAGTTTTCTCCTGGCCAGCCTGGACTCCCTGGCCGCCTCCTCATCGACTATGGGCAGCCCCTTCCTATAGAACCATTCCCCGTAGTCGTGGTCGCTCACGAGTATGTGGTTCCTCACCCAGTCGGAGAGGAAGCGGAGCACGCTGAGCGTAAGCTGTTTCTCCCCGGCCTCGTACTGCTCATTGAACTCTGTCACCTTCTCTACGAAGCTCTGGTGCTGGCGGCGGTGGGCCTCGGCGCGGGGGTAGCCGTACTTGTCGAAGAGCTTCTCCTCGCTGCGGAAGTGGAACCTAGTATAATCGACGAGGCTCTTGAGGACGTCATCCACCACCTCCTTCTCCTCGCCGGCCAGGAGGCTTATGTAGAGGTTATTCAGCACCGTAACGAGGTAGCGGTGCTGGTTATCCAGGCCTTTTATGTAGACGCTCAGCTCGGGGCCCCAGTGGTAGACGTAGGGCCTCAGCCTAGCCGCCACAACTTTGACACTGCCGGTCCACTCGTCAAGCGCGTGGAGCGCCTGGAGCCCATAGCTGACCCCGACGCCAGGCTCTTCAAGCCTAACAGCTGTCACCACTACCCCGTAGGTGAGGAGCCAGGCGCTGAGCCTCTCCCCTTCCAGTATCAGCAGCCTAGGCCCCGCCTTCTCCGCGAGCCTCCCGGTAACCAGGTGCCTAACCTGGCCCCGGAGCCCCGGGAGCCTGGCCTCAAACTCCTCCCGGGCCTCAGCGGCCTCGAGGAGCTGGAGGACCAGGCCGGGGTCGTCGAGTAGCCTACTATTCCACTCTATGCTGCTGGCCGCGTAGTTGTAGGGCGGCGGGAGGGTGTGGGGCACCGGTTTGAGGGCCTCGGGTATCCGGTCTACACCGACCTCCACGATATAGCGTACATCGGGGTCGCGGATGTGCCACCAGTATCTAAGACGGCGTAGTAGCCCGGGAGACACAGGTAGCTCCCAGTCACACCTCCAGGCTAGTTGCGCATACTTATACACGTTTTGCATTAATTATTCGCCCCGGCTACGCTGCACTATATAGCCTGGTGCAGGGGCACTGCCATGGGGTGTGCGCGCTTGGGGGAGGAAGGCTGCGGCAGGAGGGCTAACGAGATAGTCTACTTCGTCGCGTGGCGGCTGGAGAACATGAAGGACTATCGGGCATGGGCCACCAGTATGCTGAAGGCGTGGGGCGCGCTGCTCAATGAGGCTAACAACCAGCGCTCGCTCCTCCCCTTCGCCTCGCTGGCACTAGCCCATCTCGGAGTAGGGCTCACGGCAACCTACGCTATAGAGGGGGAGGACCTGGAGAAGGCGCTCCAGAAGGCCAAGGAGGATCTCTGCGCGGTCTACCGGGCTGGGCTCGAGCTTCTGGAGCAGGCCTACCAGAAGGGCAAGGTGCTGGAGGTCATACAGGAGGCTATGAAGGGGGAGGAGGGCGGGGAGGCCTCTGAGGGCTCCGCGTCGTGAGCGGGTTCGAGCCGGGCTACCCGGGCCCCGGCCCTAACGCCCCAGAGCATAGAGGGTTTTGGGCCTCGAGACCGGCCGTCCCGGCGGGACGGTGCTAGATGCCGCGCTTTGCCAGCGTCTCCTGGAGGACTGTGAGGCCCTGGCCGAGCTTCACGTTGACTCCGAGCGCTTTGAGCGTCCTCTCCAGGGCCGCTACTGTCGCCGCTAGCTCCGGGCAGCCTACCTGGCCCATGTGCCCTATCCTGAATACCCTGCCCTTAAGCTCCTCGAGGCCTCCGGCCACCTCGACTCCACGGGTTCTCATCTCCCTATAGAAGCTGGGCCAGTCCACGCCTTCGGGCAGGTAGGCGGCTGTAAGGTATCGGCTCTGAAGCCCTCCTCCGCGACGAGGCTGACTCCCAGGGACTCCAGGACGGCTCTAACCGCCTCAGCCATGATCCTGTGCCTCCTGTACCTCTCCTCGAGGCCTTCGGAGAGTATGCTCCGGAGGAACCCCCTCAGAGCGTAGACTAGGTTGACCGCTGGGGTTATGTAGTAGTTCCTCGTAGACTCCATCTCCTTGAGGAGGCTCGGGGGTTGAAGTAGAGTCTCCACTGTCCCCTCGACTCGACCTCCCTAGTGTAGGACTCGCTGTAGGCCACCAGGCCGAGGCCCGGGGCCCCGAGGGCCTTTCTGTGACCCAGTGAAGCAGATGTCAACACCCCAGTCGTCCATCCTCACCTCCATGCCCCACGGGGGCCACTCCGTCCACAACCAGCGGCACGCCCCAGCTCCTCGCAGTCCTGGCCAGCTCCCTGACCGGGTTGGCGACGCTCGTCGAGGTCTCAACGTGCTGCAGCGCGACTGCCGCGGCGTCTCTATTCTTCTCCGGCAGCCTATCCAGCTCAGCGGCTGTGAAGCCCCTGCCCAGCCCAACTTGAGCGGTGGCGGCCTCGCCGCCCAGGGCCTTAACACTCTTCTCAAGGTAGTCCCCGAAGAAGCCAGCCTTCAGCACCAGCACCTTTGACCCCGGCCTGACGACGCTTCTCAGGGCCAGCTCCATGGCGCTGGTCCCGCTGCCTGGCAGTATAACGACCGCCGCGGGTGTCAAAGACTTCCTTCAGCATCTTCACAGCCTCGCTGTGAACCTCGTCGAACTCCGGCGATGCATGGTTAACCGTAGGCCTAGCCATTGCTAGCAATGTCTCAAAGTCCACAGGGGTGGGGCCGGGGTCATTAGCAGGAGCCTTCCATGGGGCAAGGAGGAACACCGGTTATTACTCCAAGGCCCTTATTCGAGTGTTTAAAGCTGAGCGGTCACGACGCTATTAACCGGCGCCGGGCAACTCCCCCGCGGGCTCGGCTGGGCCCGGCATGCTGGGCGCTGTAGGGGCCCGGGAACCCGGGGATAGCCTCCCGGCCTGGTAGTACTCCGGGGGCGAGGTTAGTCCCAGCCGAGAATCCTGGAAGCCGCCACAAGCACCTGGCCCGCCGCTATCCCCCCGTCGCCCGGGGGTAGGCGGTGGGGGAGCCTCGCCTCGAGCCCGTGGTCCTTCAGCGCCTCGCGCACCCCCTGGACTATCAGCGTGTTCACCGCGGCGCCGCCGGAGATGTAGACGGGGCCGCTGAGCCCCCTCGCAGCCCTCGCAGCCGCCTCGCCGAGGCCCCTCCCCAGGGCCCGCTGCACCGTGGCTGCAAGGTCTGCCGGGGGGAGCCTGTCCAGGTTATCGAGCACCCATTCGAGCAGGCCGCGGGTGTCCACCACCAGCCTGCCCTCCATCTGTACTAGCCGGGGCGTGTAGCCGTGGTCCCTGCCGCCCCTCGCAGCCGCCTCAAGCCTCATCGCCGGCTCCCCCTCGTAGCCCCTATGCCACGCCACCCCCAGCAGGGCTGCGAGGGCGTCTAGGGTGCGGCCGGTGCTCGTTGCCAGGGGGGCCTTGCCCGCGGCGGCCAGCCGGTAGCTCACCCTCGCCTCCAGCTCGCCGTGGGGAAGCTTGTCGCGGGATAGGAGGCCGCGGCGGCGGAGTATTTCCAGTACCTCCTCCTCGCCGAGGCCCGAGGCCTGCATGAGCCCCACGAGGGCCTTGACCGGCCACTCGGCTGCCGCGTCTCCCCCGGGGAGCCTGAAGGGGTGGAGGCTGGCGGCGCGGGTGAAGCCGGCGTAGCTGGCCACGAGCACCTCGCCGCCCCAGACCGTGCCGTCGGTGCCGTAGCCGGTGCCGTCGATTGTTATAGCCACCCTCTTCTCGCCCGGCGGCACCCTGTCCTCCAGCATAGCAGCTGCCGCGTGGGCGTGGTGGTGCTGGACCTCCACCAGCTCCGCCCCGTACTCCTCGGCCAGCCTCGCCGCGAGCGGCCTGTTGTGGTAGCCGGGGTGCATATCCACCGCCACGGCTCTCGGCCTGAGCGAGTAGACCTCTATGAACCAGCGCAGCTCCTTCTCCAGCTCCTCCACCTGCCCGGGCTCGTCCATGTCCCCTATATACTGGGTCGGCACTATCTTGTCCTCGAACGCCACCGCTCCAGCCGTCTGCAGCTCAGCCCCCACAGCCACCATGTCGGGGAGCTGCTCGGGAGAGTAGAGCCAGGTGGGGGCGTAGCCCCTGGCCCTCCGGAGGAAGACGAGCTCCCCCTCGGTGTAGCGGAGCACGCTGTCGTCGACGCGGTGCACTATCTCCCTGTCATGCGCCACCACGTAGTCAGCTATCCCCCTCAGGTGGGTGAAGACGCACTCCAGCGTAGTGCACATGGGGTACCCGGACTTGTTGCCGCTGGTCATTATCAGGAAGCCGTCACGGACGCTCTCGAGGAGCAGGGCCTGGAACCCCGTGTAGGGGAGCATCACCCCTACCGTGTCCAGCCCAGGCGCCACCAGGGGGGAGACGGGGGAGCCAGGGCGCCGCGGGAGGAGGAGTATGGGCCTCTCAGCCGACTCCAGCACACTGCAGGCGCCGGGCGGGGGCTCAGCTATCTTCTCCACCACGCTGCAGTCCCTCGCCATGAGGGCGAAGGGCTTGGTGGGCCTCCTCTTCCTCCTACGCAGCTCCTCCACCACGTCGTCCCGGCTAGCGAGGGCTGCCAGGTGGAAGCCTCCAACACCCTTCACCGCGAGTATATAGCCCTCCTCTATCTTCTCCGCCGCCCACTCGACCGGGTCCTCGACGGGGAGCCTCCTCCCGTCCATCGTGTAGACATAGGTCCTGGGGCCACAGCGGGGGCAGCTGATCCCCTGGGCGTGGAACCTCCTTATGTTGCCGGGGTCCTCGTAGTCCCTCCTGCAATCCCTGCAGAGCGAGTACTTCCTCATAGAGGTGTTCTCCCGGTCATAGGGCACGGTGTACATCATTGAGAACCTGGGGCCGCACCAGGCACAGCTATTCCAGTAGTAGCGGTAGAACCTGGTGGATGGGTCGTGGACCTCCTTCAGGCAGTCCCTGCATATGCCGAAGTCGGGGGGTATCATGCTTCTCTTGCTCTTCCTCTTCTCGCTCCTCTTTATGGTGAAGCCCTTGAAGCCCTGGGGCCTCACCTCTTCTATCTCGAGCTCCTCTATCCTGGCGGGCGGCGGCCTCTCGAGATAGAGGCCCTCTATGAAGCCTGCGAGCCGGGAGGGGCTGCCCTCAACATGTATCTCGACCTCGCTGCCGCCGAGGTTAACCACGTAGCCGGAGACGCCGCGGGAGATGGCGAGCCTGTAGACAAAGGGCCGGAAGCCAACTCCCTGAACTATTCCGGTGACGCGCAGCCGCAGCGCCCTCCGAGGAGGCTCGTGCAAGGCCTATTGGCACCTTCCACTGGAGCCGGAGCGGCTGCGAGAGGGGAAGAGGAGGAGGTGGGGCAGAGGCTCTGCCTAGCATATGCGGGGCACTATCTCGCCGCTGGGGGGCTCGAGTATCCTCACGCCGCCCGCCATGCTCTTCAGGAGCACCCTGCCAGCGTGCCTGGGGTCCTTGGGCTCGTATACCTGACCCACTATGGCGGCGTCCCTGAAGCCAAGGCTGTGGATGTACTCTAGTATCTCCTGGGCCTTGGAGGGCTCCACCGCCAGCACCGCTACGCCCTCGCTGGCGAGGCTGAAGGGATCTACCCCGAGCATCTCAGCGTACTCGCGTACCTGCGGCCTCACGGGCACCTTCTCCTCCTCAAACACTATCACCGTCTTTGTCTTCTCCGCCCAGTCGTTGAGGAGCATTGAGAGCCCTCCCCGGGTGGGGTCGCCGGCGCCATGTATGCTCTCGCGGTGCTTCTCCAGCAGGGGGAGCATGAGCCTGGTTAGGGGCTTCACGTCGCTCTCAACCTTCATCTCGGCGCCTATAGCCTGCTGGGCTGCCAGTATCGCCGCCCCGTGGTCGCCGAGGTAGCCGGAGACAATTATCTTATCGCCAGGCCGTACCTCGGTGTCGACGATGGGCCTGCCCTCGACCAGGCCTATGCCCATAGAGGCTATCACTACGCCGTCCAGCTGGCCCTTCGGCATAACCTTGAAGTCCCCGCCTATCAGCGCCACACCCTCCTCCTTTAGCGTGTTTATGAAGCTGTCCATGATCTTCTTGAAGTCCTCTACGGGGAAGCCCTCCTCCACGACAACGCCGTCGAGGACCGCGAGGGGCCTAGCACCCACCATGAGGAGGTCGTTTATGGTGCCCGAGGCGGCTAGCCTACCTAGATCACCGCCGGGGAAGAAGAGGGGCTTAACAGTGTAGGTGTCCACGGTCACCGCTATGTAGCGGTTCTCGCCGACGGGTATGAGGGCGGCGTCGTCGAGTATGTCGAGCCCCGTCCCTCCCTTAACCTTCCACAGCTCGGGCGGCACACTCTGGACTATGAGGTTCCTGACCAGCTCCTCGGTCTCCTTCCCGCCTGCACCGTGCGCCAGGGTTATATATTTCCAGAGCCTGATGTACCAGGTCATCCCTGGCCGGCCCCGCGGGGCTACTGCTTCTCCACCATCTCCTCTACCTGGAAGAGGCGCTCCAGCTCGTCGGCCTTGCGCTCCAGGTCGGATATGAAAGCTTCTATCACCCGCATCATCTCCCTAGCGCGGTCCTCGTCCAGTCGCTCGATCGCCACGCCCGCATGCACTATCACTATGTCGCCGGGCTTGAAGCCCTCGAGCGCGCCGGCATCTATCTCGCGGAGGACGCCGTCGCCGAAGTCGACCACGGCTATGTTACCCTTTACCTCCTTCACCTCTGCGGGTATGCCCAGGCACATGGGAAGGGTGAACCCCGGGGGATCTATGCGTGGCGGCACGGGGCTTTATAGCTTTATACTATACACCGCGAGGCCATGAGCAAAGGCGCAACCCGGAGAAACATCGTGGAGCTAGGCTATGCCTAGGCTGCGGGCTATCTCCTCGGCTAGCCCGCCGCCGCCGAACCGGGCCCAGACGGCGCATGCGCCCTCGCTGCTCACCATGCAGGGGCCGTAGGGGGTGCCGGGAGTGCAGACTTTCATGAAGAGCGGGCAGTCGGTGGGCTTCGCTATTCCGAGCGTTACCTCGGCGCAGCGGCAGCCCGGCGGCAGGTCATACTTCCACTCCTCGGGGGTCAGCTCTTTTATCCCGTACTCGTGGAACGCGTCGACGTGGCGATACTTGTCGCGGAAGGCTAGCCCGCTCTTGGGCACGAAGCCTATGCCGCGCCACGCGGCGTCCACGACCTCGCAGCACTCATCTATCAGCTTCTGGGCTCTTTTATTACCCTCCCACTTAACAGCCCTGCTGTACTCGTTCACGAGCCGCGGCCTGCCCTCTATGTGCTGCCTCAAGATCTCCAGCACCGCCAGGAGAACGTCTATCGGCTCGAAGCCGGCTACCACGGTGGGGATCCCGTACTCCTCGACGACGAATTTCCAGGCCTTAGCGCCTACTATGGTCGAGACGTGGCCCGGGGCTATGACGCCCCTGATGGGGTTATCGCGGTGGGTGGCGAACGTGTACCTCATTATCGGGGGTGTGAGCCGGTGCACATTGAGTATCTTGAGGTTCTCCGGCACCATACCGGCCACGACGGGGCTCGCGGTGGCGGGCGCGGTGGTCTCGAAGCCTACTGCTAGGAAGAGGCTGGGCTTCCGATCCCTACGGGCCATCCTTACCGCGTCGAGCACACTGTATACCACTACGACGTCGCCACCGGCGGCGCGGGCCTCCTCTAGGCTCCTTATGTCGTGGCCGCGGCGGCCGGAGCCGGGGAGCTTGTAGGCGTCCCCATAGGTGTAGACCCTTATCCCCTCAAGGCTGAGCTTTATGGCGACGTCCACGTAGTAGGCTGGCGTTATGCAGACGGGGCAGCCGGGGCCGGCTACGATCTCCACCTCCGGGGGCATGAGGCTTCTTATACCGTAGTGGGTTATGGTGTACTCGTGGGTACCGCAGAAGTCCATTATCTTTATCGGGGTCTGCCCGACGCGCTTAGCCGCCAGCGGGGCGAGCTTGTGGATCTTCTCCACGATCTTGCGGGCCAGATCCTGGCTACGGAGCCTCTGCTCAAGCACCTGCAGCAGGTGCTGCTGCGCCTCCAAGCTCTCAGAGCACCGTCATCCTCCACCATTGGGGCTGCTTAAGTAGCTTCTGACGTGTAGGACTATCGTAAACCAAGACGCTTAGTAGATGCCCTCCCCCGCGTATAGGAGGCGTAAACCCCGAGCCCATCCAGGGAGGGGCCTAGGCCGTGGAGGAGGGGGGCTGTATTGGGTACGGGGGCGTTCTGGTATGCGAGGGTGAGATGGCGGTAAACACTGTAGTAGTCCCGGGCGCCCTGGCGGTGGATCCCTCGCTGCCCCTCGAGCCCGTCAGGGCGGTGCTGCTTACCCATGGTCATGCCGACCACTTCCGCTACGCGGGCGCCCTCCGGGAGAGGGGTGCCAGGGTCTATGCGCCGCGGCACTGCCTCCCCCTAGTCGAGAACCCGTCGATAAACTACATGGCTACCATGGGCTGGGCCGCTGGCTTCGAGGAGAACTACATAACACCCTACTTCGTCGGAAGGGGCGTCCGTGTGGACGAGCCCGTGGAGCCCGGGCGCGCCGTGTCCGGGGAAGCCCTCGTCGATGCGCTCCACGCGCCGGGGCACACGCCAGGCCACCTGGTGTACATCATAGAGGCTGGCGGCGTGAGGCTCCTCGCCGCCGGGGACACGGTGTACGGCGGGGAGTACTTGAAGGGCAACCCGGTGCTCTACCACACCGACACGCTCTCCTGGATGAGGACACTGGGTATGCTGGAGAGGCTCGACTTCGACATACTGGTGCCGGGCCACGGGGCCCCGGTCGAGAGGAGGGAGGCGCGGAGGCTCATAGACCTCAACCGGGGGAAGATAGAGGAGATGCTCCGCCTCGCCGAGTCCGCGCTGGACGATGAGCCGGCGGCGGGCGACGAGGTGATAGAGAGGCTTTTCGAGGCCACCGGGCTGGCCAGGAGCAGGAGGGCCTACTCGGTATACATGCCGAGTGTGAGGGCTCTACTGAACGCCCTCACCGCGCTGGGCAGGGCGAGGAGGGTGGTGGAGAACGGGGTGCCGAAGTGGCTTAGGAGGTAGCCGGGGCCGGCGGCAGGGATACAACCCCCTCGGGGCCTCCTCAGCACTCTCAGCCGCCGCGGCCCCGCTAAGACGGCTGGAGGGTGCAGAGGGATGGACTCAGTGGCCCGGGAGCAGGGGGTACGAGGCCTGGTGCTGAGGACCCTGGCGCTCACCCCCAGCGGGGCGCTCAGCCCGGGACCCCTCTCCGCCAGCGCGGTGGCGGTGGGCGCCCTCCTCGGCCCCCTGGGCGGCGTGCTCGTGGCACTCGGCCACATGCTGTTCGAGCTGCCCTACGTGGCGCTTCTGGTCAAGTGGGCCGAGAGGTTCGAGGGGGTGCTCCGCCGGCTCGAGAAGCCCCTAGATGTGGCCGTGGCGGCCTTCATAGCCTACTTCGCCTACGGGCTCTTCCAGAGCGCTGCGGCGGCCCTCCACGGGGCCGGCATGGAGGGAGCCGGGGTTGCCGTGGGGGGCGGGGCCCTCGGGGCCATCGCCACCGGGCTGGCGCTGACCGGGCTCAACCCCTACTTCCTAGCCTGGTGGGTCACGGTGGCGCTGCCCCTGGTCCGGGGCGCAGCCGCCCACGGCGCCAAGGGGTTCGCCGCGATGTACCTCGGCCACGTCTGGATGGACTACGCGTGGCTGGCCCTCCTGGCGGCCGCCGGGGCCGGGCTCTCGAGGATGACGGGGCTCTACGCCGCCCTCCTGGCCGGGCTAGGCGTGCTGCTCCTGGCCTTCGCCGCCGACATGCTCGCGAGGAGCCTGGCTGGGAGGCGCCTACTACCCTTCTAGACCCGGGGGGCCTAGGCTCCGCGGGGGCGCGTCGGGGATGCTGGACCCTAGGAGGGAGGCGCGGAGGCTCACGATCCAGCTGGAGAACTTCATCAGGGTGCTGAGGAGAATTCCGGGTCTCGAGAAGCCGAGCGCCAAGACCATGAGGGGTGTGATAGCCGATTTCCTGAAGTATATGAGCGACCTAGCGGTTTACGCGCAGCGCCTGGGCGTAGGCAGTGAGAGCCTCTACGCGCTCATGGCCCGGTGCAGCAAGCTCCTCACCGAGGTGGGGTGGGCCATAGGCACCCTCGACGCGGCCGCAGCGCTGCAGGAGATAGACACTGCTAGGGCAGTCAGGAGCCTCGCCGAGAGGCTCGTCTCCGACCCCTGCATGGGGGAGCTCGAGGAGGAGCTCCGGAAGATAAGGATGATGGTTGAGAAAGGAGGGGGCTAGCGCTTAACCCTCTCCATGAAGTAGCGGTGGAGCCTCGTATCGCCGGTCAGCTCCGGGTGGAAGGCTAGGGCCAGCTTCCCGTCCTCCTCTGCAGCCACGGCAACCCCGTCTAGCTCCGCGAGCTTCTGGGTCCTGCCCCAGAGCCTGGTTATCGCGGGGGCTCGGATGAAGACGCCGCGGAACGGCTTCCCGCCTATCGCGGGTATCCTCAAGTCCACCTCGAAGCTCTCCCTCTGCCTCCCGAAGTAGTTCCTCACCACCTCGATATCCATGACCGCTAGGAGGGGCTGCTTGGTCTCGCCTACCACGCGGTCGCGGACGCTCTTGGCCAGGAGCGCTGCGCCGGCGCAGGTGCCCATGGCGGGGAGCCCGGAGGCTAGGAGGTCGCGTAGCTCTTCTAGGAGGCCTAAGCGGCGGGCCACCAAGCCTATCGTGGTGCTCTCCCCGCCGGGTATTATCACGGCGTCCACGCCGCGCAGGTCGCTCGGCTTCCTGACGAACACCGGCTCTATGCTCCAGCCTGTCTCGCCTGCAAGCTTGCGGAGCATGTAGTGGTGCTCGTAGAAGCCGCCCTGGAGGGCTACTATCCCGATCTTCAAGGGCTACTCTCCCCTCACCTGGAGCAGCTCCTCGGGCTTGAGCCTGCGTATATCTATCCCCATCATGCTCTTCTGCTCGCTGATCATAGCCTGTGCCTCGGCGACTGTCTCCGGGTCGTGCCACATGCTGGTGGCCAGGACTATGGCCTCGGCCCTCTCCCTGGGGTCCTTGCTCTTGAATATGCCGGAGCCCACGAAGACGCCGTCGGCGCCCAGCCACATCATGAGCGCGGCGTCGGCGGGGGTGGCTATTCCGCCGGCGGCGAAGTTCACTACCGGGAGGCGGCCGAGCCGGGCGGTGAGGTCTACCAGCTGGTGGGGGACCCCGTACTCGCGGGCCGCCCTGAGCCTCTCCTCCGGGGTCATGCTCCTCAGCTTCATTATCTCCCCGACTATTATCTTCATGTGCCTCACCGCCTCGGCCACGTTGCCGGTGCCCGCCTCGCCCTTGGTGCGTATCATCGCCGCGCCCTCGGTTATCCTGCGGAGGGCCTCGCCGAGGTTGCGGGCGCCGTTGACGAAGGGCACCTTGAAGAGCCACTTGTTGATGTGGTGCTTCTCGTCAACCGGCGTGAGCACCTCACTCTCATCTATCATGTCGACGCCTATGCTCTCGAGCACCGCGGCCTCGTAGTAGTGACCTATACGCACCTTAGCCATCACTGGTATGGTTATCGTGTCCATCACCTGCTGTATAACCCTTACATCAGCCATTCTCGCTACGCCGCCCTGGCGACGGATGTCGTAGGGCAGCTTGTCGAGCACCATGACGGAGGCTGCGCCCGCCTCCTCCGCTATCCCGGCCTGCTCGGTGTTGGTGACGTCCATGCAGACGCCGCCCTTCTGGTACACGGGGAACCCGTACTTGACACGGAGCGTGCCGCGGGCCGGCACCTCTATGTAGTCGGGGAGCCTCTCGGGCCCATAGTTGAGCCAGAAGCCCTCCTCCCTCAGCCTGTCAGCCGCCTCGGCGAGCCTGTAGAAGAAGTCCACTATGGTCTCGAAGCCGACCTCGTAGAGGCGGGCCCGCTCCACGACGGGGTGGTAGGGCGGGAGCACCATAGCTGCCAGCCGGAGGTTTGCTCCAGGCAGTCGGGGCTGGATAAACTTAACTCCACGCCAGCGTGGCAGAGGCCGTGCATGGCCGCGGGGAGCGGTGTGGCTAGCTTTATCTAGAAGGGTTCTCCGGATCCGTTTCGGGTTCGGAGAAGGCTGCCTAGGGGCGGTGTGCCGGGGATGACGCTGGATACCGTGGATAAAGTGCTTACAGGCCTGATAGTGCTTCTTATGATAGGCTATGCCGGGATCAACCTCGTGGCTCCTCTGCCCAGGTTCCTCGTGGGGGAGAACATTGTTCTAGCAGTGGCCTGCGCCGCTGGTCTAGCCTGGCTGCTTAGGGGCTCGCGGGCCACCTACCCCTACCTCGTGGCCCTCGCCGGGTTCAACGCGGGGAGGGTGTCCAGGAGCGTGGTGGAGCCCACGGGGGCGCCGGGCAGGCTCGCCGCCCAGCACGTGCCGCTCCTCCTAGTAGTGCTGCTCGTGGCTCTCCTAGCGCTCTACCAGGATCTCCGTAAGAGGCAGTAGGGGGCCGCGTCCCCCGGGAGCCCCTGGTGGGAGGGTGTGCTCGTAGCCGGCGTGGACGCAGGCGCCACACGCACCAGGGCCCTCGTCTACGACACGGGCAGCGGCGGTGTTTGGGCCGGGAGCGCCGGGCCCGGGAACCCGGTGAACATTGGGGCTGCCTCCGCGGGCGCGGCGGTGAGGGAGGCTGTGGAGGCCGCGCTCCGAGGCACGGGGCACCGGGCCAGCAGGGTCTCCCTGGTGGTCGCCGGGTTCGCGGGGCTCGACAGCAGGCTGCTGGCGGGGCAGCTAGCCGGGCTCATAGCCTCTGCGAGCGGCTACGGGGACAGGCTGGTGGTTGAGCACGACGCCCATATAGCGCTCGTGCACGCCACGGGCGGCGGGCCCGGGGCACTGGTGATAGCTGGGACGGGGAGCATAGCCTACGCCCTCACCCCCCGGGGCGAGAGGATAATAGTCGGGGACCATGGCTGGCTCCTCGGCGACGAGGGCAGCGGCTTCTGGGTGGCCAGGGAGGCGCTCCGCGCGCTCCTCCGGGCTCTAGACGGCCGCGGGGAGCACAGCTGCCTCACCAGGGTGCTCGCGTCTACCCTGGGCGTGACCAGTGGGGACGAGCTGGCCTACTGGTTCTACCTCACCCGGGGAAGGGTGGATAAGATAGCCTCGCTCGCGCCACGC
Source organism: Pyrodictium brockii (assembly GCF_055379715.1). Lineage (NCBI taxonomy): Archaea > Thermoproteati > Thermoproteota > Thermoprotei > Desulfurococcales > Pyrodictiaceae > Pyrodictium > Pyrodictium brockii. Next base: position 39,380 of record NZ_AP042401.1, on the reverse strand, counting down.
GTGGCGGAGGCGGCCGAGGAGGGCTGCATGGAGGCTCGCAGCATCCTCGAGAGGGGCGCCGTGGAGCTGGCGGAGGCGGCCCGGGTCGCGGCGGAGAAGGCCGGGGCGGAGATCGTATACACCACCGGCTCTATGTTCAAGAGTAGGGTGTTCGCCGAAAGGTTCCGGAGGGAGCTCGAGACCCACGGGATAGGGGTGAGCGGCAAAAGGGTCTACCCCGTGGTCGGGGCTCTCATGCTGGCGCTGGAGAGGCTTGGCCTGAGGCGGGAGAGGGACGCGGTAGCCGAAGACCCCGTGGTGCTGGAGGCCGCCAGAAGCCTCTACGAACAACAGTAGGAGGGCAGATAGCCGCGCGGGCCCAGCTCCGCCCCGGGGAGAGGTGCTCAGGAACGGCTGCACTGGTCATAAGCTTCTGGGGAAAGGCTGCGCGGGCAAGACAGCCAAGGCTGGCAAGAATACTCAAAGAGGGGGCTGCATTGAGGCCTGCTGAGGAGGGAGGGGAAAGGCTAGCGGCCCTTGAACCTCGGCTTCCTCTTCTCCAGGAATGCCGTCACACCCTCTACTACGTCCTCTGTGCTGAAGAGTAGGCCGAAGAGGCTGCTCTCCAGCGCCATGCCGGCCCATATGCTGGTCTCCATGCCTATTTGAACCGCGTACTTGGCCGTCATGAGCGCCAGCGGCGGCTTTTCCGCGAGCTTCAGTGCAAGCTGGCGGGCCTCATGCTCCAGCTTCTCGGGGGCACAACCCGGTCGACCAGCCCCATCCTGGCGGCCTCGCCGGCGGGCACCATGTCGCCGGTGTAGATCAGCTCCTTGGTGCGGCTCCTGCCTATCAGCCTGGGGAGCCGCTGGGTGCCGCCGGCGCCGGGTATGAATCCCAGGTTTATCTCGGGCTGGCCGAGCATAGCTGTCTCGCTGGCTATCCTGAAGTCGGCTGCCATGGCGAGTTCTAGGCCGCCGCCCAGGGTGTAGCCGTTTAGCGCTGCTATGATGGGCTTCGTATAGTACTCTATCTTGAAGAGGACCTCCTGGAACTTCCTAGAGTACATCATAGCCTTGACCGGCGAGATGCCCGCGAACGCCGTGATGTCAGCCCCTGCGCTGAAGGCGCGGCCGCTGCCAGTCAATACGACCACCCTTACCCTGTCATCCTCCTCCAGCTCGTCCAGCGCCTCGCTCAGCTCCCGCAGCATCTCGGGGAGAGGGGCTTGCCCGTCGCCACCGCGGGGCAGGCGTTGTGGCAGCGGGCGCACTGAGTGCAGGCGTCGTAGTCCATCCTCTGCTTCCAGGTAGTGTCGGACAGCTTCACCACGCCTATGGTGCCGCCCTCCTCGACCCTCTTCTCCGCGTCCGGGACCGGCCTAAACGCGGCGGGATGGTCGAGCCTGGAGTAGAGGGTGTTGAAAAGCCCGCTCACCACTATATGGGCCAGCTTGGTCCCCGGCAGGGCGGCTAGCATTAGAGCCGTTAGGGCCAGGTGCACCACTCTGGTCAGCGTGTAGAGCTCCAGGAAGCCGCCGGGTGCCAGGCGCTCCAGCAGCGGGGCCAGCAGGCGCCCGGAGAAGTCCCACCAGGGTATACCCTGGCGCATATGCGCAACCGCCGTCCCGGCATCGAGAACCATGCCGGTAACCACTATGAGCGCAAGCCAGAGAAGCACCAGATGGTCCTCGAGGCCCGTGGGCAGCCCCGGGGTTAGGCCTAGCAGACGGCGCAGCCAGGCAGCAACCACACCGGCTCAGGAGCAGGACGCCGCCGAGATTCACTAGCACCCTGAACACTGTGAATACCGGGCCGCTGGGGTACCGGGTCCCAGGCGGGCCGGCGAGATAGACCAGACCGGCCAGGAGCAGGAGGACGCCGCCCAAGTATATCAGCAGGTGTATCCCGCCACCCAGGGGCTGCCGGAGCACGCGCGACTGGAGCAGCCCCACGGCAGCCAGCCTGCGCAGCCTCTCCCCGAGACGGTCCCAGGGGAGCCGCTGCCCGCCGCGAGTCCACCGGGCTAGGTAACAGTAGAGCCCGTAGAGGAAAACCAGTAGGCTGCCCAGGACTACAATGCCGCGGAAAAGGTTGTACTCAGTTCCCTGCACCACCGGGTAGCGGAAGGGCCCGCCGGGGGTAACGTGGCAGGCCAGGCACCGGCCGCGCACCTCCCCCACAGTGGCTGCGGCAGCACCGAGGGGCCAAGACGCCAGGAGGGCCAGGGCTGGCAGCAGCCCATGCCGCACAAAGGTGCACCGGGTACAAGAGAGCCTTCAGGGCAGAGGCGGCGTTAAAAACACAACATGGCGTTCTCAGCCCCGGGGGAGGCGCCTGGCACGCACCAGGGTGATAGGGCCTCCCTAGAGCCCGGCGGAGCGCAGGCCGCCAGAGGCCGCGGGAGGATCCATTGTTCCGAGGGTGTGGCGCCGGGGGCGGGATTTGAACCCGCGCGGCCTGCGCGGCCACCGGCTCTCAAGGCCGGCCCCTTAGACCGCTCGGGCACCCCGGCGCCCAGGATGTGTATGAGCCCCTGTGCCCATGTAGAAGGGTCGGGAAGGCCCGGGGCTATTATTGGGTTAGCCCTGCGGGCTGAGGGGAGGAAACCCTGGGTCTGGAGGACCGGCTTGGAGGGGAAACAACCTAGCGGAGGCGTATCTCGATATAGACGTCCTCGGGGACGCGAACCCTCATTATCTGCCTCATAACCTTCTCATCCGCATCGAGTATCACTAGGCGCTTATGTATACGCAGCTCCCACTTGTCCCACTTCTTGGAGCCCTCGCCATGGGGCAGCCGGAGGGTCGGGACTATCAGCCTCTTCGTAGGCAGCGGTATAGGGCCGCGGATGCGGACCCCCGACTTCTGCGCAATCTTCTTGATCTGGTCTGTAACCATGTTTAGGTTCTCCACGTTAGTGCTCCAGAGCTTTATCTCGGCACGCTGCACCATAGCCTAGTGCCCCCTGGAGCTAGGCCTCGCTCTACACCGGTTTAAAGGGCTTACACGCCGGGGGCCGCCGGAGGGCAGGCCATACCCGCTAAGAGGACCAGCCAAGGGAGGCAAGGACAAGAGAGGACGCGTGGGCGGAGAGGGTTGCTGGGCTGTAGGAGGGGCTTAAAAACATGGCAGCTCCTTACTTCTTCTTTATCTCCACCTTGGCCGGCTTGACGTCGATCACTACGCCTATGCCGACAGTCTTACCCATATCCCTCATAGCGAAGCGGCCGAGCTGCGGGAATTCGCTGTACTTCTCAATCACCATAGGCTTGATAGGCTTGAACTTCACTATGGCGGCATCGCCCATCTTTAGGAACTGCGGGTTCTTCTCAACCACCTGGCCGGTCCTCGGGTCGAGCTTAGCCTGTATCTCCACTATCCTAGCAGCCACGCTGGCGGTGTGAGCATGTATCACCGGGCTGTAGCCGACGGTGATGGCGCTGGGATGCCATATCACGAATATCCTGGCGGTGAACTCCTCGGCGACGGTGGGCGGGTTGTCGGGGTGGCCCGCAACGTCGCCGCGCCTTATATCCTTCTTGGAGACGCCACGGACGTTGAAGCCTATGTTGTCGCCGGGCTCAGCCTGCTGTATGGGCTGGTGGTGCATCTCTATGCTGCGGACCTCGCCGACTACACCAGGCGGCATGAAGACTACCTTGTCGCCGACCTTCAGTACGCCGGTCTCGACGCGGCCGACAGGCACTGTGCCGACGCCAGGTATGGTGTAGACGTTCTGTATGGGTATCCTCAGGGGCTTGTCAATGGGCTTCTTGGGGGGCTGTATGTAGTTGTCGAGGGCCTCCACCAGGGTGGGGCCGTTGTACCAGGGCATGTTGGGACTGCGCTCTATCAGGTTCTCGCCGGTCCAGGCTGATACCGGTATGAAGGGTATCTGGTCCACCTTGTAGCCGAGGCCCTTCATGAACTTCTTGAGGACTGCTACTATCTGCTCGTACCTCTCCTTGCTGTAGTTTACATCGGGGGCATCCATCTTGTTAACGGCCACTATTATCTGGTCAATACCCATAGTCTTGGCGAGTATTAGGTGCTCGCGGGTCTGACCCTCAGCGCTCATACCGGCCTCGAACTCACCCTTCCTGGCAGACACGACTAGGATGGCGGCGTCGGCCTGGCTAGCACCAGTGATCATGTTCTTGATGAAGTCTCTGTGGCCAGGAGCATCAATGATGGTGAAGTAGTACTTCTTTGTCTCGAACTTCACGAAGCTGAGGTCTATAGTTACACCGCGCTCACGCTCCTCCTTGAGCCTGTCCATAAGCCAGGCAAACTTGAACGACTCCTTACCCTTCTTCTTAGCCTCCTCCTCCAGGGTCCTGAGGGTCTTCTCGTCGACGAAGCCTAGACGGAATAGCAGGTGGCCTACCAGGGTGCTCTTACCGTGGTCTACGTGGCCGATTACTACCAGGTTTATGTGGGGCTTCTGCTGGCTCATGGCCCTTCCCCCAGCACCTTCTCCTTTTCTTGCCGAGGGGCAGCTTCCGGGAAACGCTCTTATAAAGGTTTAGTGAAGAATGCTTAGTGGAGTACTCCGAGATGCTACCTGGAGCTTAGCGCTATCCTCTCAATCTCCTCCTTCCTGCGTATGGCGTAGCTCTTGGGGTCGTTGTTGGCTGCCGCTATTATCTCGTCGGCTAGGCATTCCTCTATAGGCTTGGGGTTGTTGAAGGCGCAAGACCTGGCTCCCTCGGTTAGGTGCTTCAATGCCACGTCCACACGGTGCTGGGGCGCCACGTCGACCGCTACGAAGTAGGTTATACCACCGTACATTATTCTTGTCACGTCCTCGCGGGGCGCCGAGTTCTCTATAGCGCGTACGAGTACCTGGATGGGGTTCTCGCCGGTGCGGAGGTATATGATCTCGAAGGCCTGCTTCACTATGTTGTAGGCTAGGTGCTTCTTACCCATATTGCGGCCGGGGCGCATTAGCTTGTTGATTAGCCTCTCAACTATAGGTACCTCGGACTTGCCGAAGCGGCGGTATTCGTGCCTGCCACCGGTATGCGGTAGCCAGACAGGCTTCAGGCTTATATAGCGTTTGAGCCCTGGGTCCCTAATCTCTATGCCCTCGAAGCCCCACTTCCCGAACAGCTTGATCCTGGCAGGATCCATGCCAGCCTTGAAAGACTTTTCCTGCTCGGCTACAGCCACAGCACCACCCGTGTAGAGGGCAGCCCAGCCGGCCCCCGGGTAAATTTAGGCTTGCAGCACACCGTCCTCTAGAGGGGGAGCATGCCCCAATGGCCTCTAGACCCGGGCACCGTGTAGAAGAGTAATAGAGCCTTGAAGCCCTGCACCAGGAGTCTCGGGGTTGAGCCGGAATGCCCCCACCCCGCTCCAGCGACGTCCTCCTCGAGGCCCGCAGCGTAACCGCCATGGTTATGCCGAACCCGCCACACATACCAGTAATAGTGCTGGAGCTCGAGGATGGCAGAGAGTTCACGCTCTACAACGTGCCCTTCGAGATAGTGCAGGCGCTCAACAGGCTGGAGGAGAACAGCGCTCCAATGCAGGAGAGAAGAGAGACAGTCTTCGACGTCCTCGCCGACCTCCGCTCGCTGATAGAGGAGCTGGGAAGACACCTCGAACAAGTGGTTATAGACGAGATAGACTACAGCACCTTCCTCTACACGGCCAAGGCCAGCTTCAACCTAGGAGGCCTCTACATGATACGGAGAATGGTGCCCAGTCACGCGATCTTCCTGGCAAGGCTATTCAAGAAACCCATCTACGTATCCAAGAGGCTCGTAGACGAGCAGGAGATGTATGAGAGGTCATCTAGCGAGGAAGGGGGAGAGGAGGACGAGGATGTAGAGCCTTAGACCCTCGAGGACCCTGCCCTCGGTTTCTTCCCAGCCGGGGAGTAAGCCCTCAGGGCGTAGCCTAAAACGCCGCTGAATGCAGTGAGGCTGAGGCAAGGAGGCGTGTGGGGGTCAGCGCTGCGGCTTCTGCTTGCGGCCCTCGAGTATAGCCTTCAGCGAGACCCCGTTGACGGTGACAACCTTGTAGCGTACACCCGGGATATCGCCCATGGAGCGGCCGCGGGGGCCGCCGATACCCTCTATCAGCACCTCGTCGTGCTCGTCCACTACTAGTAGCCCGCCGTCACCGGGCACGAAGGCTGTGACGACGCGGCCGTTCTTGACGAGCTGCACGCGGACGCACTTACGCACGGCGGAGTTCGGTTGGCGCGCCTCGACACCGACCTTCTCAAGCACTATCCCACGGGCCATAGGGGCGCCCTCGAGGGGGTCGTACTTCCTCTTAAGGCCCAGCATGCGTATCTTGAACTCGCGCTCGCTCCAGCGGAACTTGAGCCTCTTGCGCCTGAGCTTCCGCGCCGCGAACAGCCCGTTGGGGGACTTCTTGCCGGTCATGGTCCTGCACCCTCCCGTCTAGCCCCGGTGCTGGAAGCCAGGCTGGGGCGAGGGGTTATCTTATCTTTATCTCGTCTATGTCGAAGTACCGCTTCAGCACTATGCGGGCTACCGAGACCTTGCGGCCTCCCTTCCCTATCGCGCGGCCCTTATCGTTGGGGTCCACGGTGACGTAGAGTATCTTCCTCCCGTTGCGCTGCACCACCCTGACGCCTAGTATACGTGCGGGGGCGAAGAGGTTCTTCACCATGGCTTCTAGGTCGTCGGCGTACTCTACAACCTCTATCTCCTTGCCTAGGAGCTTACGCAGCCTATTGATGTTAGAGCCGCGCCTGCCGATAGCCTTGCCCGCGTCTCCGGGCCTAACCAGGAAGATCACGCGGTTGTTCTCGTTATCCACTATGCAGTCGCGTGCTATCGCTCCGGTGAGGTCCTGGAGGAGCGCCATGTAGCGCATCTCTTCAGCCGTCAGCTTTATATCCACCAAGGCCGACTACAGCACCTCCGCCCGCCTACTTCTCCTGCTTACCCTGGGCAGCCTCTATGAGGTCCAGTATACGGGAGCTGCCGGAGTCGAGGACTGCCAGGCTAGCTACCGTAAATGGCTTACCGCAGACGGCTCCGAGCTCTACACTCGTGCCCGGGTAGACGTAGACCGGTATACCGCCGAGCCTCGCGTAGTAGATAATATCGTTCCTTATCTCCGGCGGGGCGTTGGAGGCCACGATAACCGCCTTGGCCTTGCCGGTCTTAACGTAGCGCAGCGTCTTCCTCGAGCCTATCACAACCCTACCCGTCTTGAGCGCGTTTACAAGCTCCCTCTCTATATCCGTGACCTGGACCATGCTCACTGGGAGCCACCCCGCTGCTCGATCCTAGCCTGAGCCATGGCCTTTGCGAGCTGGGAGAGGTTCATACGTACCTCTACCATCCCGGTACCGACCCGTATCACGCCACCCACTATAACGCTCTCGGTCACCCCTAGGAGCTTGTCCACCTCACCCCTCGTAGCGGCGGCGAAGAGGTTCTGTGTAGTCATCTCGAACGCGGCCCTGGCCAGCGGGCTGGGCTTCTCGCCGCTCACACCGTGGCGGCCTATCTGCCTAACCCTCCCAGTCATGGTCATTATGTCCGCCACCAGCATTATGTGGCGTATATCCACGTCTAAGCCCTGCTCGTCCAGCACGTCCTTCATCTCCTTTATCAGCATTGCCCTGGCAGCTTCGATGCCGAGAACCTCCTCTATTTCGTGTATGTTGTTAGTGTACACCCTCCGTGGATCCACCCCGGGGACCTCAAGCACCTCCTTGAGGTTGCTGCCCTCGGTCACAAGGAAGTACTCCGTCCTGCCTTCCTCGTTGGTCATAGACTGTATTATCACACGCCTTATCTTCTTAATACCCTTGATCTTCGCATTGAGAACCTTCTCCCGCTTCTTCTGCAGGTCTATGAGGCTAAAGCCCTCGCTAGGCTCGAGCTGTATGTAGAACACCATGGGGTTCGAGGGATCCTGGTCCACCTTGCCCAGCTTCAGCCTCTCCAGGGTCTTCTTAACCTGGTCCACAGTGACGCCCTTGTCCTCGAGCATCACTGGGTCCAGGCGGAGGACTATGCGCAGGTTGGCCAGGTCTATGTCTATCTCCGAGGCCACGTTGACTATCCTGGTGTACTCTATCCTCCGCGCCACCTCCTTGGCCTTGTTCTCGTCGTAGCGGTGCTCCTCGTCGAGGTAGATGTACATTATGGGGGTGGAGGGCTCGCGGCGCGCGTCGACAAGCTCGATAAAACGTGGGAGGCCCAGGGTTACGTTGAACTCGCGGATGCCCGCGTAGTGGAAGGTACGTAGCGTCATCTGGGTGCCGGGCTCGCCTATGGACTGGGCCGCCACCGTGCCCACGGGCTCGCCCGGCTCCACCATGCTATACTCGTACTCGTCCAGCACATAGCGGATTATCTTCTCAGCCTCCTCCACCGTGAGGCCGTGCTTCTCGACGGTTTCGCGCAGCTTCCCCTCAAGCTCCTCGTATATGCGCTTGGGCAGCTTCTTGCGGGCCTCGGCCAGGTAGCCCTCTATGCGGGGCTTAAACTCCTCCCAGGAGTATATGAGGCCGTCCATGGCTTACACCCTCCAGCCTATCACACGCTCTATCTCCCGGTCTATATCCACGGCCTTCCCGTGCGCGCTCTTCATCGGGTCCACCCCGTCTTCGCCATACACGAGCTGCACGACCTCTCCCTGCGGAGTCCTAACCGTGCCATCATACTCCACGCGCAGGTCCTGCAGCGCGTTGACCAGCCTTCTCTGCATGTAGCCGCTCTGCGAGGTGCGCACAGCAGTGTCAACTAGGCCCTCGCGGCCACCAGCTGCGTGGAAGAACACCTCCAGCGGCGAGAGGCCGTCATAGAAGCTGGAGTAGACGAAGCCCCTCGCCGCCGGCCCCAGGTCGCCGGGCTTAAAGTGCGGCAGGAACCTGCCACGGTAGCCGCGGTGTATGCGCTCGCCACGCACCGACTGCTGGCCCAGCAGGGCGGCCATCTGGGTGATGTTCAGCTCGTTGCCCCTGGCGCCGGTACGAGCCATTATGTATACGTTGTTGAATGGGTCTAGGTAGTCTACCACCACGTCCTCTACCTTCTTACGGGCGTCGGACAGCACGTCAAGTATGCGCAGCTCCAGCGACTCCTCGAGAGTGCGGCCGGGCACGGGCTCTAGCTTGCCCTGCTTGTATATCTCGATCAGCTCGTATACCTTCTTCTCGGCCTCGCGGAGTATCTCGCGGATCTTCTCCTTGGCCTCCTTGGGCAGCGCCACGTCGTCGACTGTCATCGTGAAGCCTCTCTTCTCTATGAACCTTATGAACATCTTGAACATGTTGTCGTACACGTAGCGGGCATAGTCGGTACCATACTCCTTGATAAGCCAGTGCATCATATTCTTGGGCTGTTCTGCTCCAATAGCCTTCTTATCGAGCACACCGGTGAGCAGCTCACCCTCCTTAATGGTTATGAACGAGTCGTTCCAGCACCACTCGTCCTCGCAGAGGAAGATGCCGGCAGCCACGCGCGCCTTGCTGCGGAAGTTGAAGTCCTTGGGCAGGAACAGGCTCACCAGCTGCTTGCCGGTCCACCTCTTCTTTGGGGAGAGTATCGCCGGCTCTGGTATCTCACCGCGGTAGCCGGCGGCCGAGAGCAGGTCTACCACGTCCTCCTGGCTGAGGAGCGTCGCCTTGCTCGTGAGCAGATAGGCGCCGCTAATGTAGTCCTGCAGGCCGCCTATTATCGGGCCGCCGTAGCGCGGGGATAGTATGTGGTACTGCACCAGCATCAGCTCGCGGGCCTCCGCCTGCGCCTCCTCGGTGCGCGGCACGTGGAGGTTCATCTCGTCGCCGTCGAAGTCGGCGTTGTAGGGTGGGCATACTAGCAGGTTGATGCGGAAGGTCTTGCCCGGTAGAACCTTCACTACATGAGCCATTATGGACATGCGGTGGAGGCTAGGCTGCCGGTTGAAGAGCACTATATCGCCGTCCTTGAGGTGCCTCTCCACATACCAGCCGGGCTCAAGCATCTCTGCTATACGCTTCCTATCAGCGTAGCGCAGGTCTATCTTCCTGCCGTCCTTGGTTATCACGTAGTTGGCGCCGGGCCAGCGGTCAGGCCCGTTGAGCACGTAGCGGCGCATCTCCTCCAGGTTCCAGGGGGTCACCGGCACCCTCACGGTCAGGGTCTTCGCTATAGCTTCGGGCACGCCGACCTCGTTGATGCTGATGTTCGGGTCGGGGGAGATCACAGTGCGGGCGGAGTAGTCGACACGCTTGCCGCTGAGGTTGCCGCGGAACCTGCCCTCCTTGCCCTTGAGCCTCTGGGCCAGGCCCTTCAACGGCCTACCGCCACGGTGCCTGGCCACTGGTATGCGGGGCAGCTCGTTATCTATGTAGGTGGCCACGTGGTACTGGAGGAGAAGCCAGTGCTCATCTATCAGCGCCTGGGGCGCACCACTCTCCAGCAGCTCCCGGAGCCTCTCGTTGGTACGCACTATGTCCGCGAGCTTGTGGGTGAGGTCGTCCTCAGCCCTTATACCGGTCTCCAGCACTATTGAGGGCCTCACATGTATCGGCGGCACCGGGAGCACCGTGAGGACCATCCACTCCGGCCTAGCCTCCTGCGGGTCCAGGCCCAGGAGCCTCGCGTCATCATTGGATATCCTCTCGAGCCGTGTCCTCACCTCCAGCGGGTTCAGCTGTACACGGCCCTCCGGGCGCTCCTCGTAGAAGCTGTAGGGCTTCTCAAGGACTATCTTGTACTGGCGCTCGCCGCAGTGGGGGCACTCGGTGACCTTGGCGGCCTTCTTCTTAACAACGGTGACGAGGAGCTGCGCCAGCAGGGGCCAGCGCTGCTCCAGCCTCTCGAGCAGGCGGAGGTAGCGCTGCAGCTCGTTCTCCGGGAGCAGGAGGCGGCCGCAGCGCCTACATGTGGCGCGGAGGGCATCATAGATGTAGCGGACAAACCCGACGTGGATGACTGGCCGGGCTAGCTCTATGTGGCCGAAGTGGCCGGGGCAGTGTTTCGCGTCATTGCCGCAGGTGAGGCAGATCTGCCCCGGGGCTATGGCGCCTAGCCTCGGGTCCATAAGGCCGCCCTGTATCGGGCGGCCGTCCTCGTCGTAGAGATCGCTGGTGACTATGGCTGTTACTGACATCCGGCGTATCTCGTCGGGGGATAGTATGCCGAACTTTATCTCCTTGATTATCTTCTCCTCGACTACCATGGTTACTCACCCTGCGGCTTCCACTCGTGCTTAGGGGCGAGCCGGAGCCTGGGCATCACACACATGCTCATAAGCTCCTGGAGGAGTAGCTTGAACGCGTAGGGGACAACAACCGCGGATATCTTGCCCTTGTCGCCGTGTATCGGGCAGATGTACTTCCTCTTGTTCCGGTCGAACCAGGCTATGTGGCCACACTTCTCGCAGACGTACATCACGTACTTGTCGCTGCTCTCCAGCATACGCTCGCGAAGCAGCATAGCCGCTCCATGGCCGATAAGGCAGTCGCGCTCCATCTCGCCGAACCTCAAGCCGCCCTCACGGGCACGGCCCTCGGTGGGCTGGCGGGTGAGCACCTGCACCGGCCCCCTGGCGCGGGCGTGCATCTTATCCGCTACCATGTGGTGCAGCTTCTGGTAGTACACGATGCCCACCAGTATCGGGTTCCGGAGCAGCTCACCAGTGCGGCCATCATACATTAGCTCGGTGCCGTCGGGGGCATAGCCGGCCTTCAGCAGCTCTATCCTAAGGTTCTCTATAGGCTCCTTGGCGAAGGGCGTCCCGTCCACGAACCTGCCGTATATGGCCGCGTACTTGCCCGCTATGGCCTCGAAGAGCTGGCCGAGGGTCATACGCGAGGGGAACGCGTGGGGGTTGATTATTAGATCCGGCGTTATACCATCCTCCGTGAACGGCATATCGTACTGGGGTATGAGCATGCCTATGACTCCCTTCTGGCCATGGCGGGAGGCGAACTTGTCGCCCAGCTCAGGTATGCGCTGATCGCGGACACGCACCTTGACTAGCCGGGAGCCCTCGATGTTCTCAGTTAGTATCACCGTGTCGACATAGCCCTTCTCGCCGTGCCTCATGGTCACCGAGGTGTCGCGGCGCCTCACTGAGACCGTGCCGAACTCGCGGTACTCCTCCATGAACCTCGGCGGACTGGTTTTGCCTATAAGCACCTCCCCGCCGGCAACCTCCACCTCGGGGCTTATGATGCCGTCAGCATCTAGCTTGCGGTACATCTCCGGAGGCTTTGAGCCCTCTACACTTGTGTCGGGCTTCTCTATCCTGTCGCTCAAGCCGCCCGCGTAGCGGCGCTCCTCAGTGGCGTATAGCCGGAAGAAGGTGGAGCGGGCTAGGCCGCGCTCTATCGAGGACTTATTCATTATGATGGCGTCCTCTATGTTGTAGCCGGTGAACGACATGACAGCAACTATCATGTTCTGGCCGGCGGGGCGGTCGTTAAAGCCCATCACGTCAAGTGTGCGGGTCTGCACCAGAGGCTTCTCCGGGTAGTGGAGCAGGTGGGCACGCGTATCGACACGTATCTGGAAGTTGGCAGCATAGAGGCCCAGAGCCTGCTTGGCCATAGCCGCCTGGTAGGTGTTACGCGGCGACTGGTTGTGCTCCGCGTAGGGTATGACGCTGGCGGTCACACCCATGATGGCAGCAGGCCATATCTCCATGTGGGTGTGCTCGGGGGTGAGATCCTCCGGGTTCAGGGCTATGTAGGTGTTCTCCTCCTCCTCCGCGTCCAGCATCTCCACCACGCCGTGGCGGAGGAGGTCGGTGAATCTCCACTCTCCCCTACGCAGCTTCTCGGCGTGCTCGGGGCTGTAGACGAGCCTACCCTTCTCCGCTACGAAGACTGGGCGGAGTATCCTGCCGGGATCGGTGTTTATATAGACCTCGTTGATGTACTTGGTCTTGTAGAGCGACACGTTCACATCGGGCGGGAGCTTGCCGCTGCGCCGCAGGCTCCGGATCTCCCTAGCCAGGGCCTCGCCGTCGGGATGGTAGCCTATCAACCTACCATTGAGGAACACCTTGCTCCACTGCTGCAGCTCCGGCGGGTAGTAGCCGGCCTTACGCACCTCGTTAAACAGCGTAACCGCGTCCTGGACGCCTAGCTCGAAGAGCAGCCTCTCTACCTCCTTCTCGTCGGCGCCAGGCGAGACGTACGCCATTAGCGCGAGGTTCTTGACAAGGCCACAGTTGGGGCCCTCAGGGGTCTCGAAGGGGCATATTCTGCCCCACTGGGTGCCGTGCACATCACGGGCCTCGAAGTGGGGCTGGCTGCGGCTGAGCTGGGATACTACGCGGCGGAGGTGGCTGAGCATCGAGAGCCAGTTGGTGCGGTCCAGTATCTGGCTTACGCCGGTCCTCTGCCCGGGCCAGTTGCCGGTGGCGAGAGCCTCCCGCAGCCTATTGGTTATAATATCGGAGCGTATGATCATCCTGACTGTCGCGTGCCTGCCGCGGGCACGGAGCTTTTCCAGCTGCTGCCTAATATCGTAGGCAAGGGCTCTCATGGCTATACGGAACACCATAGCTATGAGGTCGCCGGCTAGGAGGATACGCTTGTTGGCATAGTGGTCTTTATCGTCCTCCTCGCGGCGGCCCAGCACATACTCTAGGAGCTTAGCGGCCATCTGGCCCAGGAAGAGGGCCTTCCGCAGCCGGTCCTCCGGCCGGGTACCGATGTGGGGCAGGAGTATGTGGTCAAGCGCCCTCTCGGCCACGCGTATACGCTGGTCCCTAGGCTTGCCTATACCCTCGCGGAACCTGCTACCCACGAAGTCTAGCGCGTCCTCCACCGTGTTTATCGCGCGCGCCTGCTCAAGGGAGGGGATAAGCGTCTGCTGTATCTGCGGGTCAGGGCTAACTGCCAGCACTATATCGCGGTCGCTCTCGAGCCCGAGGGCACGCATCACTATAGCGAAGGGTATCTTGCTTAGCGCACGGCTCATGGATATGTGAAGCGTGCCGTCCTTATGCATATCAAGTATTAGCTGGTACCTCGCACCTGCATAGGAGGAGATCACCTTAGCGGTGTAAACGGCGCTTCCCGTGCCGGCCCTGGCCTTACCAACCAGTATCCTGTTGAGCGCCTGATCCTCCTGCATAACCACTACACGTTCCGAGCCATTGATTATGAAGTAGCCGCCAGGGTCGCGCGGGTCCTCGCCAGCCTCTACGAGTATGCGCTCACACTCCTCCCTGGGCCTGCCCTCGTAGAAGCAGCGGGCCAGCGGATCCGCCTTGGAGCGGAGCATTATGGGGAGGAAGCCTAGTATAACGTCCTCCGGCTCCCTCTCTATCCCGTTCTCTACTATCACCACCTTGGCCTTTATCGGGGCCGCGTAGGTGAGGTCGCGTATACGGCACTCCATCGGGGTGACTGGGTGTTCGCTGCCGTCACTCTCTATGACCATTGGCTCGCCTAGCTCCACGTCCACTATACGTACCTCGTACTCCCTCCTCGGTGTAGATATAACGCCAAATTCCTTAACTATTTCCTTCAGCTCCTTCTCTACGAACCTGTTGTAGGAGTCTATATGCTGCTTCACGAGCCCGAACTCGTCTATAAAGGATTTCATTACAAGCCATCTATCCTCAGCACTGGGAAATGTCTGCTGAGCCAGAACACATCACCCCCACCACACGGCATGAGAGCGGGCAGGGATGGAGACGCGCAGAGGGTGAAGTGAAGGCCTAAGCATGACAATGCACCGGAAGGCCTAGTAGCCTACAACATAGCGGTACACAACCACCTCTCCCGAGGTAGGGCTCTTCCTGTAAATCCTCACAATGTCACCGGGCTTAGCCCCTATAGCCCTGGCTACAGGGTCTGTGACACGAAGCCAAGGCAGCTGCTCCGGCCTCACACCCAGCTCACGCAGTATACGCGCCGCCTCCTCCGGGGGCACAATCTCATGCCGAGGTACCAGGTCATGCTCTAATATGTTAAACTTCTTCTGCCGTGCCACGAGCTACACCCCTCGAGGGGCTTGAGGCGGGCGAGGGGTCGATGGAGCCCCAACACCCGGCGGCTAGCGGAGACGGGTTCTGTTAACCTTCTTGTTCATCCAGGAGTAGCGGCGGAGCCTTCTGCTCCTACCGTAGCCGCAGGCGGCGCAGTAGCCCTTGGCGACGTTGTAGGAGTGGCGGCCGCAGCGGGGGCAGCGTATGTGGGTGTAATTCTTACTCATCTTGCCGAACGAGGGGGTGCCTTTACTCACTGCCATCACCCTTTTTAGCTGCAGGCTTCTAGGGCACTAGAACTGCGCCGGCGATATGAGCAGCACAGTGTCGCCGCGTATAACTATAGTGCCGAGCTTCCTAGTCCTACCATCCTCGTATATTTCCTCAGCATCCTCAAGCACTAGATTCAGGTGCTGGTCATAGCTCTTCAGCTTGCCCCTGACCTCGTTGGTGCCCTTAAGCTTCACTAGAACTATGCTACCTATGCTGTCGCCGAGCACGCGGTGCGTCGTCTCAGCCATAGTCCTGCCCACCCCGGAGCCCGAAGCAGGTCCAGGGGGCTTTATAGGGAATTCCCCTACATTCCACGCCACGCCGGTGGAGGATATCATGCGCAGATGGCAGCTCTCCAAGAAGGATAAGCGGCTGCTGCTGCAACGCCTCCGGGAGCTTTACCCTCGCTTCGACGTGTCCAGGTTCAGCAGTATAGAGATAGCGGTAGAAGACGGTATTAAGCTCTTCGTATTCGACGGGGTGCCCGCCTTCATAGAGGCCAGCAGGGTCCTGATTCCACACCTGCGGCTTCTCCTGCGCCATGGCTACCGGGACTGGCTACCCTACATAGTGGTCGATCAGGGCGCCGTTAAGCCTATCTCACGCGGCGCCGACTTGATGAGGCCCGGGATAGAGAGCATAGCCTCGGAGTTCGATAAGGACGCTATAGTGGTAATAGTGGAGCCTTCGAGGCTCCTGCCCCTTGCAGTGCACAGGGCGCTCTACAACAGCAGCGAAATAAAGGAGATGGAGAAGGGGCGCGTTACAGAGAGCCTCCACCATCTAGGGGACAGGTACTGGAAGCTGGCTGAAAACCTCTAGACCTGGCCCGCCACGTATAGGGAGTCGAGCACTGAGGGCGTGTAGATCCTCACGTCTGGCGGCAAGCCTAGCTTCCGGCTCCTCCTTCTTATAGTCTCTGCCAGAGAGCGTATAGCATTGGGCTCGCCATGGTTGAGTATGATGTTGCGGGGCTTCGGCCTCATATGCTCTAGGAAGTTGAGGAGCTGCTTCCTGTCAGAGTGGCCCGAGAAGCCCTCGATGGGCACCACCTCCATGTTGATCCTCACCAGCTCGAGCTTGCCATCCTCGCCAACCATCGCTATATTCCTCTCGCCATCAAGTATCCTTCTGCCGAGGGTGCCTTTAGCCTGGTAGCTGACGAACACCAGCGCGTTCCTCGGGTCACCCGCCAGCATGCGGAGATACTCCACCGAGGGACCTCCCTCAAGCATGCCCGACGGCGCTAGTATTACCGCGGGCTCGTTAGACTTAGCTATCTCCTCGCGCATCCGTTTATTCTCAATCTTTATTATATTATCATGATAAAATGGGTTCTCGTCACGGAGTATCCCAGCCCTCACACTGGGGGACAGCAGCTCTGGGTAGGTGAGATGTATCGCCGTAACCTCCCTAATGCTACCGTCAATATACACCTTGGTCTCCTTGGGCAGGCGGCTCTTCCTAAGCGCATCAGCCAGCACAAGTAGTATCTCCTGCGCACGGCCTACAGCCAGCACTGGTATGAGCACCTTCCCGCCGCGGGACACTGTCCGGCTTATGACCTCCAATAGCTCTGTCTCAGCCTTCTCCCTGGGAGGCTGGCCACGATCCCCATAAGTGCTCTCCATTATCAATGTCTCGACCCTCGGGAACACTGTGTTGGCCTTGTCCAGGAGCCTCGTCCTAGCATACTTCATGTCTCCGGTGTAGACTATGTTATGGAGCCCCTCACCTATGTGCAAATGGGCCATAGCCGAGCCGAGGATATGCCCTGCATTGTAGAAGGTGAGCTTAACATCGGGCGCTATGTCCGTGACCTCCCCGTACTCGAGCGGAATCGTGTGGAGAATCATCTTCTTGACCTCGTGCTGGGAATAAGGCGGCCGCTGCCCGTTTCTCTGCATTATATCCAGCAGGTCCAGCTGGAGAATCACCATGAGGTCTCTGGTGGGCTTGGTAGCGTAGACGGGGCCGCGGTACCCGTACTTGAAGAGGTAGGGGACCAGGCCTACATGGTCTAGATGGGCATGAGTCACGACTATGGCGTCGAGCTCCTCTGGCTTAAGCTGGTCCACGTCTATACGCGGGTACAGGTCATAGCCGCTGCCGCCAGGGTTTATACCCAGGTCGAGGAGGATGCGGCTCTCGCTAGTCTCGACAAGTATAGCGGAGCGGCCTACCTCCATGAAGCCGCCGAGGGCTGTTATCCTTACATACCTGTTCTCGAACACCACTCCTCGATGTATGCGTTCTCCGCTGCTCCGTAGGAAGCTTAGCCTATAACTGCTCTGCGAAAGCATGTAGTCTACAATCCTGTTTATTGTCTTCATGTCCCGCTCATCGACTGGAGGCACTCTTATGACATTCATTCTCCAGCCCGTCTCCGCCAGCACCTTGTTGTATATCGAGCGGCCCTTACCGTAGACCAGGCCAACCTTCCGAGCCTTGATTATAACCTCTCCAAGAACTTCATCAAACTTTATTTCCTGTATACCTGCCTCCTCCGGGACGAGCTGCTTAATCACCTCCTCAGTTTCTCTCTTACTCCTCCTTATTGAGGGATCTGTGCGCAGCACTATCCTCTTCTTCAGCTTCTTAGCTATACCCTTAGCTATATCGGGATGCTCAGCAAGCACCTTGGGGTTCTTTACATATATCGCTATCTCTGGCCCTTCGAACTCTATACGGGATATTTGGATATCCCTAGGCGCTAGCTGGGACATTATGGTTAACACTATGTTCTTTACCTCACTCCTCCTGTACAAGACCAGATGCACCCCATTAAGCATTAGGGAGGCCTGCACCAAAGCGCCTAGAGGCTTGCCGCAAATGCGTGCCGCAGAGAGCGACACCTCTCATGAAGGCTCCACACCGGGCACCGGCCAACGTGGCGACTAAGGCACGAGCCTAGGTAAACCCGGAGGGAAGACGGAGGGCGCTCTCCGCCCAAGACGACTACGAGGCGGCTTGACTGCGTAAAGCACGGCGCCATATGGTAAGCGAAAAGTGTCATTGACATGGTCCTTACAATATGGGCCGCACGGTAGAGGTGTCGCGGACCCCTCCTTTATAATCTTTTTGTGCATGCTGCTGCTTCGGCGCTAGAGCATTTATGCTCTCTCCAGTTTCAATGCCTCCTCAATAGTGTAGTGGTACTCCTGATAGAATCCTTTACCTATAGCCACGATGTCTATACCATTGCCGCTGAAGGCGTCCCTGCGGGTGGCCGACAGCACGGCGCGGCGCGCCAGGCTCACAGCGTCTTCAAGGCTCATATCCTCTCTATAACCGTCCTCTATAACACCTATCGCCGTGGGCGAGCCTGAGCCCGTGGCTACGTATCTCTCCTCTGTCATGCTGCCAAACCAGTCTATGTTATAGAGCCTGGGCCTGTCGTCGTAGCCCCCTAGGAGGAGCTGCACTATGTAGGGGTAGAGGCGGGACGAGTGGAGTATAGCTGCGAGGTACTGGGCTGCGGCGCTCACGCTCATCCTCTTGCCTGTGACCATTGAGTAGTAGTGGAGGTGGCTTGAGAGCCACTCTGCGAGCATCTGGGCATCGGCGACGAGCCCTGCGGTGGTCACGGCCATGTAGTCGGCTATCCTAATGATCTTGCGGGTCCGCTTATGAGCCACATAGTAGCCTGCTGTGGCTCTACGGTCAGCTGCTAGTACCACATAATCCCTTACTCGTAGCCCTACAGTGGTTGTGCCGTGCAGGCCCTTCTCCAGAGCCGCGGCTAGCCTCTCCTCGCCGGGTAGGCGGCGCTGCAGCAAAACTCCTCTACCATGCTAACAAGCGTGGGTGAAGACCGGGAGTTTAATACTATATCCGCGGATTGGCGGCTATAGCTTGCAGGCGGGGCCTGGAGGCGGGATGCTGCACTCCATAGAGCTGCCCTCGAGAATAATCATAGGGAGCAACGCGCTGAGGTCTCCGCGCGAGCTGGTAGAGGCGTTTGGCGCTAGGGGCGCCGCGGCCGTCGTCATCACGGGGCCGAACGTGTGGAGAAAGTATGGCGAGAGGCTCCGCTCGGTCCTCGAGGACGTTGTGGAGCTCGAGGCCCTGGAGGCTCGAGAACCTAGTGTAGACTACGCTGAGCGGCTGAGTAGCGAGGCTGCAGAGCGCTCGCCTAGGCTGGTCATAGGGTTTGGCGGGGGTAAGTCGGTGGACCTGGCTAAGTATGTTGCCCACAAGTTAGGGGTGCCGCTCATCAGTGTGCCTACGAGCCCGTCCCATGACGGGATTGCTTCACCATTCGCCTCGCTCCGGGGCCTCAATAAGCCCTTCTCGGTTCGAAGCGCGACGCCAGCAGCTATAGTCGCGGATATAGATATAATCGCGTCGGCCCCGCTACGGCTTATCAGGGCTGGCGCGGGAGACCTGGTGGCCAAGCTTACCGCGATAAGGGACTGGAGGCTCGCGCACCGGCTGAAGGGCGAGTACTACGGCGAGTACGCGGCTAAGCTGGCCCTTCTCTCGGCTAAGCATGTGATGGAGTACGCTGCTGAGATAGGTAGAGGGTCTAAGGAGGCTGTCCGTGTTCTGGTGGAGGGGCTTGTGAGTAGTGGTGTAGCTATGTGTATAGCCGGCTCTACGAGGCCTGCCAGTGGCTCCGAGCACCTCTTTAGCCATGCACTCGACCTGCTAGCGCCAGGCAGGGCGCTACACGGGGAACAGGTGGCGCTTGGAACAATAATGATGATGTATCTCCATGGCGGCGACTGGAGGCAGGTAAGGAAAACCCTTATGAAACTCGGGCTCCCCGTGAGGGCCCGCGATCTCGGCATAGACGATGAGACTGTGATAAAGGCTCTAACCATGGCCCACAAGCTTAGGCCAGAGAGGTACACAATACTCGGGGAGACTGGGCTAACCTGGGAGGCCGCCGAGAGGCTAGCGAGAGTAACGGGTGTGATAGACTAGCCGCCGGTGAAGTCCTCGATCCTCCTTAGGCCCTTCTTGAGCTGTCTAGGCGACACGGCGCCTTCGTCAAGCATTCTAGCCAGGCGTTTCGATATCTTATCCGCATAGTGGGTTGGGAGCGGGAGTTTTGTGCCGCGGAGGAGGCTGAGAACCACCTGGAGCGCCGAGCCAAGATCTATATAGGCGCCTGGGCTCACGTATATCGGGTTCCTCGTCCTCCTACTCGGAAGCACCACATAGGCCATACGCCGGCTCTCATCATCAACGAGGTAGCCTAGAACACAGGGGTGGCTGCTGCAGCTGCTAGGATCCTGCACGCGGATCTCGGAGCCGTGGAGCCTTTTCTTAGCGACACCCACTGTGGGCTTACCTATCGCCAGCCCTACATGTGTCGCTATGCCCGCCCTCCGGGGGTGAGAGATCCCGTGGCCATCTACGATTGCTAGGTCAAAGTCCTCTCTAAGGTGCTGGACGGCCGTGTAGAAGAGGGGGGCTTCACGGAAAGCGAGGAGGCCGGGGATGTATTCGAGCGCCGGCTCGCCCAGGGCCACGGAGTAGTCTAGCAGCCGTCCACTGGCCGTGTCGACGAGCGCTGCTACAGCAAGCCCGCCGTACCTCCTCGAATAAGCCGCGTCTAGCCCCACTGCTCTCCGTGGAGGCCTTGGTAGCGGTTGGAGGGTCTTCCAGACCCTGCTCGCTATCCTATACTGTATCTCCATGAGCCTTTCTATGCTCGGGTACGGGTTTCTCATGGATAGCCCCTACGGTGGGCCGGAGCTAGAGCCTTATGGACTCATCCTTGGACTCCACGCCTTTATCGGTCCGCTTTATCACGAGCAGGTCAATGCCATCGCCCGATATGGCGTCGCGCGCTATGGCGGCCTTTATAGCGTCTATGGCTAGCTGCCTGGCCGCGTCAGCGTCGAGGTCGCTGCGGTAATCCTTCTCGAGCACGCCTATAGCTACCGGGGCGCCCGAGCCTATAGCCGCATAGTCGTCCTCTATCAGCGAGCCCAGCGGGTCCATCACGTAGAGCCGGGGGGTGCCGTCCGGCTCTATGCCGCCTATCAGCGTCTCGGAGAGGAATGGGAAGTACTTGTTCGAGTATAGTATGTTTGCTAGGAGCTTGGCAGCCGCTCTAACGCTCATGCGTCTACCCACTACCAGGCTATGGTACTCAATCTCCGCTCTCAGCATCTTACTTATTGCCTGCATATCGGCGAACAGCCCCGCCAGGGCTATGCCTATATAATCGGTTATCTTGTAGACTTTCTTGCCCGACTTGCTTACTATGAAGCCTCCATAGCTTATACGCTTCTCCGCAGCGAGAACCACGTAGTCCTTGCCCCGTATGCCGACAGCAGTTGCGCCAGCGTAGTCCTGGTAACTCATGCTTCCCAGCACCCAGTGGACGGGAGCCACTACATGAGCTTAAATCGTATTCGCCGTCGCCGTGGCCCCCCTACAGCACTAGAATACTTTCGGTTTACCCGGTGCCATACGTGTACCAGAATCCTGCAACCATCTTATGGAGCCACCATCCGAAGGCCAAGCCGGGGTGCAGCCCTCATTGAGTAGCCGCGAGTACCAGAACTACTACACGGCAAGCACTACCAGGAGGTGCCCCCACTGCGGCTCCGAACAACTAGTCCTCGACCCCCAGCAGGGTATACTCGTCTGCCGCAGCTGCGGCGCCGTGATAGACGATACCGTATTCGACGCAACACCTCACAACGCAGCCCCTATCCAAGGGGGCGAGCCTGCTAGGCTAACGCAGACGGAGAGAAGCAGAGTTAGGCTAACAGTTCTACAAGTCTCCATTACACGCCGCTTATCAAGGATGCTCGACACGATAGATATCGGTGACCTACTAGACTACGCTAATACAAATACGGTTGAAATAATCGAGTTGTACAAGACCCCCTGCATCAAGAAGCTCTTGAAGTCCCTCCATAAGCCGGAGGAGAGGAAAGCCGCGCTGGAGGCAGCAGTGGCTCTGAGAAAGGGTGACTACCCCCTAGCCTCGATGCTCGCAAGCCAGTACAGGGTAGGCAGGAGGAAGATGAAGCTTATCATACGCAGAGTCATGGAGTGCCTAGGCATAGCGAGAGCCATGGAGGCTCTGGCTACAGCCTAGGCCGGAGAGGTGGTGGGGCCGCCGGGATTTGAACCCGGGACCACGGGGGATCCTGCCGTCCAGGGCCCTGCGCCTAGCCCTGGAGCGGTCCCAAGCCCCGCATCCTGCCAAGCTAGACGACGGCCCCGTCCGGCTGCCCCGGAGGCTGGGGCTCCAGGATCCAGGGGGTTAACTGCTCTCATGCCCCTATAGAGCGGGGAGGATGAGGCGGGAGGGCGGGTTAATGGTAGCCGGGCGGGGATTCGAACCCCGGTCACGGGGGCCAGAGCCCCGCATCCTTGACCGCTAGACGACCCGGCTACCCACCCTCGCAGCCATGTCAACCCCCAATGGCTCGCGGTTTTTAGCGTTACCGGGTATCACACGGGTATAAGCATTGACGAGATGCTGTGCCTTCACCCCTCGGGCGCCATGCTGGTCTAGTGGTTAAGCAGGTATCACGGGCAGAGATACACTCTGGGAGTCTTCCATGGCGCTGCAGGAGCTGAGGATAGTAGCGCCTCTGGCAACAATTCACTCGCTCTACTATATCGCGGGGCTCCTGGGCTGGCGGCATGGCTATAGCTTTAGGCTGACCCCTAGGGGGCCGTTTAGCAGAAGGCTCGAGGAGGACCTAGCGGCGGGCAGGGCTCCCAGGCCGCCGAGAAGCGTGGCAAGGAGGCTACGGCTGCTTGTGTCGAGGCTCTGCAGCGGCAGCGGGGACTACTGCGGGCAACGCATCGTTGTAGCGGCGCTGCTAGCGGCCTACTCAAGACTATATCCGCCACCCAGGAGCCCTGTAGACTACTACCTCCAGACACATCCCGGCGTGGATCCATCGGTTGTCAGGAGGGTTGCCTCAATCCTGGCCTCGCTAGGCATTATACAAGAGGCGGGGAAAGAATCATAACCCCCGATAGAGTGTCGAGGATTAAAGGGCATGGAGGGGAAGGCCGGGTAGTGCCGCCGTAGCTCAGCCTGGTTAGAGCGCCGGACTCATACGGGACGCCCCGGTCCACCGGAGTCGGCCGCGGGGGTCCCTGGGGGATCCGGCGGTCCCGGGTTCGAATCCCGGCGGCGGCACCACGCAGCATCCCCCGGGACCCCTACACCCATCCCCTACCTTCTCTGGCCGCGTCTTCCCCCAGCAGGGCCCGGGTGTCCAGCGTCTTGAGGAGCATGGAGCGGGTAGTTAGGCCGCCTGGGGGAAAGACTCTTGAGATAGCACTCCAGCTGGACGACGGCTGTAGGGTTAGCCAGGTATCTATTACGGGCGACTTCTTCGTCTACCCTCCCGAGGCCCTTGAAGCGCTGGAGGATGCGCTCAGAGGCTGCAGCAGCACTAGCTGCATAACCAAGGCCGTGAGGCAGACGGCAGAGAGCGCCGAGGCGCTTGGCTTCACTTGGAGCCAGCTTGCGGCAGCGCTTACACGCATGTATGACGAAGCCTGCGGCGCTCCTAGCAGCAGGCAGCCCCCTTAGCCAGGCCTCCGGACTGCAGGCGCGGCTGTCTGCTGGAGAGGGCGGCGGGAGGAGAGCTGAGGATATGGTGGCGGGCCCGCGGGGATTTGAACCCCGGACTACCGGCTTAGAAGGCCGGCGCCCTATCCTGGCTAGGCTACGGGCCCCTCCCCGCCGCCCTTCCTGCACCACTGGCTGTGCATCTCCCCTAGCAGCAGGGGTATATTGTTTACCTTGGCCCCGGGAAGGAGACTAGCCACGGCGAAGCCTGCCAGGTCAAAGAGGCGGGCTACCCTGGGGCTTGCAGCTATAGCTATGTCGCTGCTGGCGGCCACGTAGCCGGAGGCCGCGTATTCGATAACCCTCTTGTCAGCCGTCCTCGAGACCTCGACAATAGCCTCGAGCCCCTCCAGGGCTCTGCGCACTACCACAGCCGCCTCGCCACTATGGCTCGGCTGGCTGTCGAAAACAATAATCACGCGCCCCGGGTTTACCATTCTGAGCGCCGAAGCCAGGAGCGCTGCAAGCCTGTCTATGTTCTCCACGACGGGGCGGGGCCCGGCAAGCAGCGCGTCACGCGTGAGCCCGTCGACACAGCGGAGTACCGGAGCGCCGGTCAACGCGGCATATATGGTTGCAAGCTGGTTAAACCCGTCTACGACCAGTTTGCCCCCTCTGAGCCTCTTGGCTGGAACCAGCTTGGAGGCCACCATAGCAGCCACTCTGCGGGGATGGATGCATCTTGAGAGAAGGACCGCACTTCTCTTTGAGAGACGGTGCCTCCGCTTAACTAGCTCGAGGGCCTCGCTGCGGGGATAGCCGCGGGAAAGTAGGAAGAACAAATCATAGAAGGCCTCGGGGGGCGCCCCGAGGCTATCCCGTGCCACTCCCGCCCTTCCCCTCGACCAGGCTGCGGAGCGCCGAGAGCAATGCGTCCAGGGCCTCCTCGGCAGAGAGCCCCCTAGCCATCATGGTGACGTGCGAGGGCTTACCTCCTCCACGGAACCCTCTAGATGCCAGCAGCCTAGCAAGCTGCCGTAGATCGACGCGCTCGGAGGCCTTGGAGCCGGCGCCAACCTCTACCACAACACCCTGCTCAACTGGCACCAGCGCTACTGTGACGCCCTCCGGGTCCTCCAGGCTCAGCTGCTTAGCAGCCTCCTGGTAGAGTTCGCGGAGGGGGATATCATCCCTCAGCACGTAGACGCGGAGCCCGTCTATGGCCAGTGGGCTGCTCTTAGCCTTCTCCACCATATCCTTCACGACGTATTTTGAGAGGATGTTAACGCTCTGCCTGGTCTTATTGTAGTCGCGTATAAGCTTCTCTACGCGCTTCTCCACATCAGCGGCGCCGCCACCCACCATCCTGGCTATATTGTTTAGGCGGCTCTCCAGCTCGGAGGCATAGCGCGCCACCTCGCTGCCGGCCACGAGCTCGAACCTCACCACGCCATCCTGGAGCTTCTCCACCCTCGTTATCTTGACGGAGCCTATCTCAGCACTGTTGGACACATGTGTGCCGAAGCACGCCTCCACATCCCAGTCCCCTATCCTGAGCACTCGTATCTTAGCCGACATGGGGACGCCGCCCTGATATAGGCGGAAACCATAGACCTTCTCCGCCTCGTTCCGGTCCATTATCCTTGCCTCGACGGGGATGCGCTCAAGTATAGCCTTGTTGGCGAGCTCCTCTATCCTCCTGACCTCCTCGCTGCTTGGAAGCTCGTAGTGTGTTATATCGAGCCTTGCCTTCTCTGGCGTCTTCTCGGCACCCGCCTGCCACACATGATTGCCCAGCACCCTCCTAGCGGCACCTAGGAGGACGTGGACAGCCGTGTGGTGCCTCATAAGCCGGTAGCGGCGCTCCCAGTCAATCCTCCCCCAGGCCTCGCTGCAGCCACCAGGCGGCTCCCGGTCAAGCACATGCACTATGACGCCATCCACCTTCTCTACCCTCACCACCCGGTATTCCTCGCCACAGAGCCTCACCACGCCAGTGTCGTGGAGCTGGCCGCCGCCCGTGGGGTAGAAGGCTGTACGATCAAGGACAAGGTAGACACCCTTAACACCAAGCACTCTAGCGGTGAACTCCCTCATATAGGGGTCCTCGTGGAATAGCCTTACAGTCTCTGGGAAGCCGCGGAGCCACTCAACCACGTCCTCGGGGAGGCTAGGCTTCTCGGACCTCCTAGCCACGCCCCCGCCGGCACCATGGCGCCTGGCGACGATGGCGTAGAAGTTATGCGGCACATGAACCCTGACACCAAGCTTGGCAGCCGCCTCAGCCACCATGTCCGGAGGGAGCCCATGGGAGTCGTAGAGGAGTATGAGGTCGTCAAGGCTTAGACTCTTCTTGCGGCGGAGCAGCCTGGCTACCTCCCGGAGGCCCCTCTCGATACTCCGGTCGAACCTCTCCTCCTCAAGCCTCGTAACCTTGACTATGTAGTCCAGGTTCTCGAGCATCCTTGGGTAGTAGTCGCGGCCCCAGAACCTGGCCTGCCTCTCAACAAGCTCTACAAGGCTCGCATCGCTCCCAAGCCTCCTTATCAGCCTCAGCGCCCTCCTTATCACAAGCCGGGCCAGATAGCCCTCCCCAGTGTTGCTGGGCACTATCCCGTCGCCTAGCATCAATGCTATAGTCTTGCTGTGGTCTAGGAGAGCATATACAGCGGCAGCACGGCGAAGCAGCTCCTCGGCCTCCCGGGGCTCCATCCCGGCGTCACGGGCGGCGCGCTCGTAGAACCTCCTAACGCTCTCCGGGTCCTCCGGGTCAAGGCGCCCTGCATCCCTAGCAGCCGCCCAGAGAAGCTTGGATGGCGGGGGCTCCACGCCCAGCAGCTTATGGAAGTCTTCTAGAAGGCTCCCGTATATCGCGTGAAAGGCCGTTGGGACCCGCTGAGTGAACCAGGCTATCCTCTCAATACCATACCCGGTATCGACAACCTTAACCGGTATAGGCTCGTAGCGGCCATCAACTACACGGTACTTCATGAACACCAGAGTGGCTAGCTCGAGGCCGCCCACCGTCACCTCAAAGCTGGGGCCCGCATTGCCTCCACCCTCCCACCACGACTCCTTGAAGGTAACATGCTCCGGGGGAATCCCAAGCTCCTCCGTGAAGAATTCAAACGCAAGCCTCACCGTCTCCTCCTTCCAGTAAACGCGCTTATCGGGATAGTTGAAGGCGTGGTGCCCGCCCATCTCAAAGCTAGTCAAGTGCCTACCTAAAGTAAGGCCCACATTATCTATATCTTCAAGCCTTATGCTAGGCTGCACTATGACCAACGGGTTGGCGGGAGGCGGCACGATCCCGCTAGTCACGTGAGGCTGGAAGACGACTATACTGGCAATGGTGAGATATAGGTCCTCCCTCCACCGCGCCACAACAGGCCTAGGCTCTATAATCTCATGGCCGTTTCTCTCGAAGAACCTGAGAAACTTCCTCCGAGCCTCGGCGACGCTCAGATCAGTGGACCTCTTCGGCACATCCCAGAAATAGTACTCGACGCAGGGAGCATCGTTACAATGCTCCTGCTCCGGATTCAGGGTCCAGAAGTACTCGCCGCCTATCCTGCAGCGACGGCGTATGAAGCCCTTCTCCTTGAAGAACTCCAGCTCGTACTCCTTAGGGTCTACATGCATTACCCGATAACCCCTCGTCGGGTAGAGTAGGGCGGCCAGCTATTTAGTGTTACAAGGCCACAACAGCCCGGGATAGGAGGCAGAAGCAGGAGGATTGAGAGAACACTCGGGGGTGCCCCTGGAAGGCTGCCCGCCGGATGACTAGAGGGACAGAGCCCCCGGGGGCGTGCGGCGCTAGAACCCAAAGAGGCCCTCGAGGCCGGCGGCCAGCTGCTCCTCGCTGACCTCCTTCTTCTCCTCTTCCTTCTCCTCCCCCTCTTCCTCCTCCTTCTTCTCCTCGGCGGCGGCAGGAGCGGCTGCGGCCGTCTGGACCTCTATCCCCAGCTCCTTTGCTGTATCGCCTAGAGCGGCCGCCACCGCCATAGCTCTAGCCACTGCAAGGCCTATCACATACTCCGCGTTGTCTGGCGTCACGTAGCCGGCCTCGGCCGCTACACCCAGTGCACGCCTGACAGCAATGGGTATTGCCAGTTCAAGTACCTTGGGCTCTGGATACGCTATCTCAACGCCGACCATCAATGCCGCTAGATGGGCCTGTGCCACGTCGTGCCGGTAGGCCTCCAGGTCGAGGATGAGCTTGTCAGCAGGTATCACGACACCGTCTTCATAGGCAGCCTTGATCTTGAGCTTCACTATTATCGGCTCTATACCGAGCTTCTGAAGTATAGAGGCCAGCTCGGGCGATATAGTGTCGCCGGGCTTGGCTACCTTGGTATCCTTAGCTATCCATATTGTGCCTCCCTGCACGCGTATAGGCACACGGAGCTTGCCGAAGACGCTCATTATTGGGCCAGGCTTGAAGCCGGTATCACCTGCAGGCAGCACGATTTCTGTCGGAGCCACGTCACCGGGCTTAGCAGGCTTCGTCGCATATATCTTGTCTATAGCTAGTGCCAGCTCGAAGGGGTTGACATTAGTGAATATGAACATATTGGTGCCAGTGAGGTAGGGTTCCAGGGGGGACGGGTCGATACCCGCCTTCTTGAGGGCCAGCTTGAATAGGGTGTTCTTAGCTACCCTGAGCACAACCTTGTCTCCAAACTTCCTCTCTATCTTCCTGCGTATACGCTGCAGCTGAGCGGTCGGCGTGTTAGAAAGGTCCACTATAGCTATGACACTGTACTTCCTGGCGAGCTCTGCCAGCTCCTCTACCTCCCTAACCTTCCACTCGGGTATGCGCCTGGTATGAGCCTTAACGCTCATCGCGACACACCCGGGCTGCAAGCATTCTGAAAGCAAGGGAAGCCTGTGAAACGGGGAGGACTCCAGGGGCCCGTCTACCTAACCATTATCTCCACCGGCGGGCCCATAGTGGTCTTCACTATTATACGTGCTACATTGTTCCTCGCGTTAGGCAGCTTGCCCTCCAGCGTAGCCAGCACCTTGTATATATTCTCCACTATGTCCTCCACCTTCATATCCTCCGTGCCAACCCGACACATAACCTGAGGCTGGTCCTTAGCCCGGAGCATCACCGCGGCACGGTACCTCTCGACGAAGCCAGCTATGTCAGCATTCGGGGGCACCGGCACCGGTATCTTGCCACGCGGGCCGAGGGCAGGAGCAAGCGTCCTGCCTGCCAGGGGCATCAGGTCGGTGCGGACGAGCACCCAGTCGCAGAACTCGGCAATCTTCTTAGCCGCCTTACGGTTGCCCACAAGGCCCTGAAGCTCCTCCCTGGTTATAACCCTCTCAGCTACGTCGCGCGCCTTGACAGCCATGTCGCCGTCAGCGACGACACAGATATTGACCTTCTTATTGGGCTTATGGGGCAGGAAGACTACCTCCCTTATGCGGCCCTGGGGGCTCTTGAGGTCTATGTCCCGGAGCACCACTACCAGGTCAACGGACTGCTTGAAGTTGCGCCTAGGACTCGCCTCTATAGCCTCCCTAACCGCCTTCTCCACCGCCTCGCGAGGCACAAACGACATGTCCCTACACCCCAGCTGAGCGGTACCAGCCTGGGAGGGGTCTAAGCCTTCTCCCACTCCTCCTCATACCTTGAGAGAACCGCGTCGTAGAGGCCTTCCTCAACCTCCCTGGTTACCTGCTTGGGGTCCTTGCCATCCACGGTTATCCCTATGCTCCTAGCGGAGCCGAGTATCGTCTTGACGGCGGCCTTCAAGGTCTTAGCGGTGAGAGCGGGCTTCTTCATTATGGCTATCTCCACTATCTTCTCGAAGGGGAGGTCGCCTATCTTCTGGTGCATCGGATCCCCGGAGGGCTCCTTGGCGCCAACGGCTTTTAGCAGGAGCTCCGTGGTTGTCGGGGGCTTCACTTCTATCTCGTACTCCTTAGTGTCCTCATCTACTATTATCTTGACCTGAACCTCGAAGCCCTTGTAGCGCTCAGTCAGCTTGTTTATCTCCTCAACTACCTTGTTGACATCCAGCCCGAACTTGCTTAGGGAGTCGCTCAGGGGCGGGGCGGGCGAAGCCTCGCCACCCTTAACCTTAGCGTTGATGACCCTAATCGCGCCCATTGCTAGCTCCCTCGCTCCCTAGCCGGCCTCACCGAGTCCCCTGGCACCGTGATTTGAAGCGGATACTCAACCTCTAGCACATTTAAAACTACCTCATTCTTACCGGGCTGCACTCGCACAACCTGCGCCTTCATGCCGCGGAAGGGGCCGGATATGATCTCTACTATGTCGCCGGGCTTCAGGGTCTCGACCACGGCCTCCGGCTTCAGGAGGCTCTCCACATCCTCGTAGCGGAGAACCCCGGGTACAACACCCTTGGCGTATCTTATCCCCTGAATAGCGTTAGCTGCGTGGAAGGCTGCAGATGTCTCCACTATCACGTAGCCGCGTATCTGGGGAGGCACTATTATGGCGTAGATGGGTATATTCTCGTCCTTCACCCGCTGCTCCATTATCAGCGCTACATCCAGCTCCCTGCCCGCAACTGTTCTCACGGCGTAGAGGCGGGGCTGCGCCCTAGAGGAGCGCTGCTCCGCCGCGCTCTGCCCCACACGCCACACCCCCATTGCTCCCACGGGGCTAGCCGGTGAGCAGCGTCGTAGCCACTAGATGGATGACATAGGCTACAGAGCCCACGAGTATTATGGCGAGCCAGATAACCTTGGAGGCCTGCAGGTACTCGGAGCTATCGGGCTTCTCGACACGCTGCAGCACCAGCCTCCACTCGTGCAGTGTAGCCTTTACATAGTCTATGATGCTCTCCCTCTCCCTAGCCGCCATTAGCGCTGCCCCCGGGCAGACCATGTCTAGCCCAGGATAGAAAAATATGTACACCGAGGCCCTAGCCGGAGCCCTGCACTATGTCTGAGAGTATCCTCTCCACGAATCTGCGCGGCTCAAAGGGCTCCAGGTCCTCGTAGCGCTGGCCCACACCCATGAACAGTATCGGCTTCCCCGTCACCGCCGCCACGCTCAGAGCCGTGCCGCCCTTCACGTCGGCATCAACCTTTGTGAGCACTATGAAGTCTATCCCCACGGCCTTGTCGAAGAACTTAGCCTGCTCAACCGCATCATTCCCGGTTAGAGAGTCCACTATAAGCACGCGGTAGTCGGGCTTAGCCACACGGGTTATCTTACGGAGCTCCTCCATGAGGTCCCTGTCGGTGTGCAGCCTGCCAGCAGTATCTATCAGCACTACACGGTAGCCGCGGGCCCGCGCGTACTCTACGGCATCATATACCACTGCGGCGGGGTCGGCGCCATAACGGCCCCCTATGAAGGGGGCTCCTAGCCTCTCAGCATGCTTCCGCAGCTGCTCCTGAGCACCCGCACGGTAAGTGTCTGCAGCAGCTATCACAGGGGTTATACCGTGGCTGCGAAGCATGTAGGCGAACTTGGCTATGGTAGTAGTCTTCCCCACCCCGTTGACTCCAAAGAACACTATCCTGAGGGGGTTCTCGGGCTGCCGCCGAGAAGCCTCCCCGAGCAGGTCAATAGGCTTGTAGCTGCGGCTCAGAACTTCCAGTATGGACTCCTCAAGTGCTTTGACCACGTGGTCACGAAGGTTCTTGAAGCGTGGGACCTTGCTGCCCACAAGCTTCCCTCGGAGCTTCTGCGCTATCTCCTCGGCCACCTCGAAGGCAACATCACTCTCGGCAAGACTCAACACAAGCTCCTCTAGTATAGGCTCAAGCTCCTCCTCGCTTATCTCCTTGGTAGCTACAACCTCTGTGACATTGTCAACGAACTTCTTCAGCGCCTTCTTAAGCCTCCCGAAGACCACACATACCACCCCGAGGGACAGCGCGCCGGCGTCTAAAAGAGAAGAGTGTGGCGCGCCAAGCCCAGGGGCAAGAGCCCTCCTGAGCTCCGAGGGGACGGCTACGTGCTAGCGCCGCTGCCCTTCTCAGCCACGAGCCCCCCTCTGCTGCTGGGCCGCCTGCAGAGCCTGCTCCACAGCCGAGCGCAGAGCCACATAATGCTCGGTGAGCTTGGCCAGTTCCCTCCTATAGGCGTCAAGGAGCCTCGAGACTGATGCCCTCTCCTCCCTTAGAAAGGCCAGGGCCTTATCCCGGGGAAGCTCGACGAACACATCGAGCCCAGCGTGAACTATGACCTGCTCCAGGGGCTTTACCGAGGCGCGCACAAGCACCTCGCCGCTGGTGTCGAGAGGCACTAGGGCGTCTTCAGCACCATCATGAACATCCATAATGGCTTCCTCTACCGCAGAGAGCTGTGCCAGCCTAGACTCTAGCTCCGCTGCGGCCGTCTGAAGCTGCTTTATCTGGCTCTCGAGGAGGGAGAGCTGCTCGATAGCCTCCTCAAGGGTTATAGCACGCTGCCCCTGCTGCCCGCCGGCACTCAAGGCTTAACCCACCTGGTGAGCCTCGCCAGGGCTAGGAGACTGCGATCCGGAACCTCATCGGGGGGCACCTCGACAACGCGATCAATCTTTATATGGTACCTCTTCAGCTTGTGGTTGCTGCCTAGCTCCGATAGCACCTTCTCCACAGCATGCTCCGGCTTCAGCGCACGAACGTACTTGCGGAACCTCCACCACTCCGGCATCTTATGGGGCCGTATTAGCATCCTGCCCTCAACGAGGAAGAACTTAACCTCGCCCATACCGTGCCCCCGGGGGTCTGTGGGCCAGCGCTAGCCTCCAAGTCTTAAGGCTTGCTGGATCCTCATAAGCTCCGGGCCTGTAGTCTCGTCGCCTACGAGCGCTCCCTTGTTATTAGCCACGAGCCCTGCCTTCACGAAGTAGAGGCCAAAGTTGACGGTAGCTGTAGATACCTCCACGCGGAATATGTTGCTGAGAAGCTTCCTCTCCTCCTCGCTGACTCCCGGATGCACCACCCCGCCACGATCCGTGACAACGATCATGGAGCCCACGGTAGGTATGTCTGCTAGATGCCTCTGGTAGACAGCCTCAACACCCAACACGTTCTTAATCTTCTCGAGAGCAGGCTTATCAATAGTGGGCGACACCAATGCGCCATAGTTGTTAGCCGCTATAAGGTTCCCGAGAGCCGTCTGCCTAATCTCGAGTATCTCCAGCCTAACCGCATCACCAATGTATTCCTTCAGCTCATCATACTCCTCGGGCTTTATAATCCTCGGGAGGAGGAGGCCCCGGTCATTCCCCGCCACCATGACGCCATTGATAATCATGTCGGCTATCTTGACAGCGACCACTTCCACGCCGAGAACGTCGGCAACCTTCTTCCTATCCTTCTCAGTTATCGTAGGCGGGACCAGCGCTATCTTATTGTTAGCAAATATGTAGACACCTATGTTCGGGTTCCCATGCACGTTCATGTATTCGATCAATCAGCGTCCCCTGGGATCGCTGCTCCACGAGCCTAGGATAATTAGGAGTACTGCCTCAGGAGGATGAAGCGAGCCGGGGCAAAACTCTAGGCCTGGGCCTTGGCAGCCTCCTTCCTCCTGCGGAGGAGGAGAACCTTAACCCTGCCGGTCTCCTCGTCCTTAACGGCCTTCACTGTTATGCGGCGTGGCGGCTTCTCTATCCCGCGAGACCATATGTACTCGTTGACGCTTGCATGTATCACTACGTCAGACGGGTCTACGCCGAAGTGCCTAGCTATGAACCTCCGTAGAAGCTTTACCGCACGGGCCGCCCGGTTAACGCGGCGCCCCCAGTAGACGCGGGATAGGGGTATGGTGTATACCGCCTCCTTCTTATCCTTGGGCACCGGGACGCACCCCCATCAGCGCTACTAGGCCTTGAGCTTCACCCTCCTCCAGTGCCTGCGCTTCGGGTGGTCGCGGAACCTCCTGCTAGTCCTTATCACCACCCATATGGGCACTGCCCGGTTCTGCTTGAGTGCCCTGGCGAGCCTCAGCTTCTTACCCAGCGGCTTGAAGCGAGCCATACCACCTAGCCCCCGTGCATCACGGCCCCCGGGGCTACTTTCTTTTAATCTTTATACGCGGCTCGCGCCTCGTCCTCTCGTATATGGCCTCAAGGAGCCTCTTTACAACATCCTCGCCGACTGGCGGCTGCAGCTGTCCCGCCTGCACAAGCGCTATTATATTGTCCTCGACGGCTCTGGCTAGCTCGGGCCTCACGAGCTTCACGTTGGCGAGCCTCTCCCTAGCCTCCGGCGTCAGTATGTTGCGAAGGAGCGCCTCCCTCCTCGCGGCCTCCTCCTGCCGGCGGCGGCGCATCTCCTCCTCCATCTGGAGCCGGCGCTGCAGCTCCTCCAGCTTCTTCCTCTTGATAGCCTCGAGATCCTCGTCGTAGTAGTCGGACACTGCCCCACACACCCCCCGGGGCTTTTAGGGAGCAGGTTCTACTTAGGGTTTAGGGCTGAGACTATGCAGGCCCCGAAGTATCCTCCAGCCCCCAGAGGCTGCAGAGCCGCGAGAATGCTCTGAGGGCCTCTCAGGAAACAGGGATGCCGCCTCTAGGCGAGGTACTTGCGGAGGGCGGGGTTCTTCTCAGCAAGCTCCTTCAGTATCTCGTAGGCGGTGTTGTCGAGCAGGCTGCGGCCTCTGGGGCTTAGGCTGCGGCCCCTACCCCTCACCTTCACTACGAGTCCTGCGCGCTCGAGCTGCTGGAGTATCTTCCTCACCACGGAGCCGGAGCCCTTGGCGAAGTGCTCCGGGGCTACGCCGCGGTTCACCCTGCCGCCGTAGGCGGTGCGGAGCCTCTCAACGCCCACGGGGGTGCCACGCTTATAGAGCTTCCTGAGTATCGAGGCCGCGCGGTAGTACCACCAGTCGGGGTCCTCCGGGGGCCTCTCCTTGTGCACCCCGGTCTTCGCGTAGTAGGCCCAGACGGGGGGCCTTATCTGGGGCATCTGCTTCAGCTTCTGGGCCAAACGCTCTATGAGCAGGTCGGCTGGGACCTCTAGCGCTGTGACCATACCGTCCTCCTCCCCACTGCGCCCCGCTCCCGGCTGGACCGTATTTTATTCCTTACATTAGCCTCTGGGCGCTCCCGCCGCGGCTCCGGCCGATAGAGGACAAAGGTGCGGCCCCTCACGTCGAGCAGCCGGGCCCCCAGCCTCTCGGCCACCCGACGAGCGAGCTCCCTACGGTCTAGCCCCGTGACCTTTATGGCGCTCTTGAGGGCCTTAACCTTCACTATGCTCTTCTCCTTCAGCCGGCGGTCTATCTCGCCCAGCACGCCCTCGCTCAGCCCGTTCTTCCCTATGATCACGTCCGCGGGCCCCTGCTGAACCAGCTCCTTCAGCCTTGATAGATGCCCCCTCCGCACGGCTCCTCCGGACCCTTACGATATAGCGGTGCAGGTACCCGCATATAAGGCATGCCACGACCAGCCTCGTAACCCTCCCATCCCGGACGAGGCGGACACGCGCGGTGATGCCTGGGACTAGCGGTGCACCACAGCCACGGCAGACACCGCGGCGGAGCACCCAGGGCTTGGGGAGCCGTAACCTCCTCCTCAGCTCATCCGCCTCCCTCACCAGTGCCCTGGCGTAGTCTACGTCGCCCCGCCTAGCAGCGTCTACAGCGAGCCTATAGAGCCTATGTACTGCCTGCATCGCTATGTCGCGGGCAAACTCCTTAGCGCTCCTCGGTCTCCGAGCCACGCTCTGGCCACCACCCCAGCGAGGTGCCCGGTGAAGGATGCAGCGTAGCGGGGAGAAGCCCAGAGTTAAACTCGTGCTAGCCGAGGCGGCCCTGGAGACAGTGCCGAGGGAGATCTGGGGGCACCCCGCCGTCTACAAGAGCGCCAGGAGGAGAGGGAAGCCGCCGAGCAGCATCCTGCTCGACAGGAGCATTCACCACCAGGCAATGAAGAAGCTACCCGGCGCGGAGAAGAGGGGCAGGCCCGATATAGTCCACTTCTCTCTCCTCGAGGCGCTCAGCAGCCCCCTTAACCGGGAGGGGCTCCTCGAGGTATACGTGCACACGCTGAACGACTACGTAGTGTTCGTAGACCCCTCCACCAGGCTGCCCAGAAACTACAACCGGTTCACGGGGCTTATGGAGCAGCTCTTAGAGCTGGGGCGGGTGCCCCCCAAGGGCAAGCCGCTCCTCTGGCTGAAGCCAATGAAGCTGGAGCGCCTCCTGGAAGAGGTGGGGGCCAGCTATGTAATACTGCTCTCCGAGGACGGGGAGCCGAGGAGGCTCCGAGAGGTGGCCGAGGAGGCTCTGGAGAAGGCCCCCAGAGCCGCCGTCGTTGTCGGCGCATTCCCCCACGGAGACTTCACCGAGGAGACCAAGAGGCTTGCCACGAGGATCTACAGCATATACCGTGGAAAGCCGCTGGACACGTGGACCGTTGTATCCCACTTCCTAGCCCTAGCAGCGGACATGCTCAACCTAATTTAGCTCGCCGGGCCCCTGGAGGGGCCGCAGCGCCTGGATGGGGAGGCGCATCCCCCTTGGCATCCGCGCTGTACATGCTAATACCCAGCAGCACACTCGCTTTTATACAGGGGTTGGAGCTCTTCAACATAGTGCTCGTACTCATACTAGTGGCCCTCGGCATAGCGCCGTCGCTGCGGAGGCTACTCCTTACAATCATAGCGCTGTTGCACGTGGCCTATGTGAAGGCCTACATATCTACTTACGGCCTCCAGCTGGCCCTTAAGCCGGGCCTAGACGTCTTCGTTGATAGGAGGGGCCACGCGTCAGCTATGCTCGACCTCGCGCAGCTCTCGGCGGCAGGCTTACTGGTAGACCTGCTCTACGAGCGCTATCTTAGGGCGAGAAGGAGAACAATCAATATAAACCCCCAGGAGCCCTCTTAGCCATCAGCATGGATGGAACGGCGGCTGCGCGGCGTGCCGCGGTAGTATAGCCCGGCCAAGTATGCGGGCCTCTCGAGCCCGTGACCCGGGTTCAAATCCCGGCCGCGGCACCACCCATAACCAACCCCCATGAGGCGCCGCATCGCGCATAGGTCTCCAGCGGCAAGGCCTACATTACATGTTCACGCCGTTACACTGGCGGGGGCTGGGTCCTCAGGAGAACATGCTGAGGGATCCTCACTTCCGGCCGCTGAGGGGTTTCACTGCTCTAAGCTTCGGGCCTCCCTCCATGAAGCCCTCGGGGAAGTACATGTCGGCTATACCGGTGAACCCATGGGCGGCTAGCATCCTGCCTATCCATGTCTCCTCGGGCCTGGCTCCCCTGTCTAGCAGCGTATCAGTGTCTCTGTCGCCGGCGTACTCTATGAACAATGTCTCGCCGGGCTCTAGAGCCCCAGAGGCTGCCTCTACAAGCTTCTCTAGCAGACCTTGACGGGCTCTGCTCCAGTCTATGCCGTAGATCTCGAGCCAGCCCCGGTAGTAGGGTGGGCGGCCCTCGAAGAGCCTTATGTATGCTAGGTGGTGGTTCTCGGCGAGTACTTCCACGTCGTGCATCTCTCGTATCCTTGGCTTGCGGAGTGGCTGGGGCTTGAGGCCCATCCGCTTCAGGAGGGCTACCAGCGTCTCAAGCCTAGCCATTGCTGTCTACACCCCACTCGTCTCATTCATCTCCCTTGGGGCTTGCGCCAGGGGGTCCTGGAGGGCCCCGATCTAATGGGGGTGGCGGTGTTTCATCTCCTGAAGAGCTTCTCACAATCGATTATGCATTAACTGCCAGCCCCTCCTACACCCTTACCAGGCTACGAGCCTTGTTCATGAAGCACCCGCTAGATGTAACAAGGGATGTACTCGCAGGCGGCGACCTGGCTGACGCCGTGCGCCTAGCTATTATAGCTGAGCTTGACGCTATAAGCTTCTACCTCCAGGTGGCGCGGCGCACCCAGGATAGAGCTGCGAGGAAGGTCTTCGAGGATGTTGCGAGAGAGGAGAAGACTCACGTAGGTGAGTTCCTCGCCCTGCTGAAGCGGCTTGACCCGGATCAGGCAGAGGAGCTCGAGAAGGGCTTCCGAGAAGTAGAGGAGATGCTTGAGGAGCGGAGAGAGTCCTAGAGGAGCGCCCACCTCTGCTGGCCACTCTTCTCTGCTCCGGAGAGCCCTGCAGCACCCACCCACGGGGCCGGGGCCACACGCCCACCGGCTTTTATACCCATGTTAAAGCGGCTCCACCCCTGCACCCGGGGAGGCCTGGTAGCCGTGGTGCTTGAGCCCGGATCCGAGGCCCCGGTATTCGAGGCGGTCACGCACACCGGCTCCAAGCTGCGGCTCGACGAGCTCCGGGGCAGGATAGTGGTGCTCTACTTCTACCCCCGTGCCATGACACCGGGATGTACGAGGGAGGCTCAGAGGTTCAACGAGCTTCTCGACGAGTTCGAGCGTCTCGGCGCTGTGGTGCTGGGCGTCTCCACAGACCCGCCCGAGAGGAATCGAAGGTTCGCCGAGAAGCTGGGCCTGCGCTTCACCCTGCTTAGCGACCCGGAGGGCGAGATAGCCCGGCTCTATGGAGTGCTCAAGGAGGGTACCAAGAGGCCGAGCGCCCAGCGGGTGACATTCATAATAGACAAGGAGGGCAGGATAGTAGAGGTTCTGAAGAACATAAGGC
Source organism: Pyrodictium brockii (assembly GCF_055379715.1). Lineage (NCBI taxonomy): Archaea > Thermoproteati > Thermoproteota > Thermoprotei > Desulfurococcales > Pyrodictiaceae > Pyrodictium > Pyrodictium brockii. The sequence goes on along the minus strand of NZ_AP042401.1, from coordinate 1,154 downwards.
CGGCCGAGAAGCATGCCGACCTGGCGCTCGAGGCAGTGAAGAGGCTGGCTGGGGAGGGCTAGAGGGGGGAGAAGCAACCTTGGGGCTGGCGTTTCCCCTGCCGCCTGTCCTGGCCTAAAATAGCCGGTGGAGAAGCTGAGGCTACTCTTTCTGCTCCTTCTGCTCCCCGCCGGCCTCTTTGCCGGGCTTCTCGCTGCCCGCCTCGCCGCCGGCCTCCTGGCCCTGCCTGCCAGCGGTTGTTCCCTCCTTCTCGCCGGCCTCCCTCTCTTCTTCGGGGAACCTCATCCTCTCCACGAACTCTATAGCCTTTAGATCATTCTTCATGTACTTGTAGGCCTCCATTATCACTATCCGCTTAACCACCTGGAAGTCGTTTATCCCGAACACCTTCTCGCTGAGCTCTACCCTAGCTGTCTTCGCCTCGGCGTCGTAGCTCACTTTCACATCCTCCGGAGTTATAGAGGGTGGCGTGCGCCTCAGTATGAGGTGCTGGAGCTTCTCCTCCGGGCTCCTGAGCACCTTTACTACCTTGACTTTTGCTACTATGGTCTTCCCAGCCAGCGGGTGGTTGAAGTCAACTACCACTCTGCCGCCGGTCACACTCCTTATCACTGCCAACTGGCTGTTAATCTCCACTATCTTCCCCGGCTCGGGGAACACCCCGCTCTTTATGAACTGGCCCTTTGGTATTATCTTTATCTTCTCCGGGTCTCTCTTGCCGAAAGCCTCCTCGGGGGGTATCTCGATCTCCCTCTCCTCACCCTCACTCATCTCCCGGATTGCCTTCTCAAGCCCTGGTATGAGGCGGCCCTCGCCCACTATGACTAGGCGCGGCCCATACCGGTCCTTGGGATCGTATATGCCGGCCTTCCGCGCCTCCTCCTCACTGGTTGTGTCGACTACCCTACCAGTATCCTTGACCCGAAGCGTGTACTCGATGAGCGCGAAGGCCCCATCCTCTAGCGGCATCGCTGCCTTCACACCCCGCTTCTAAGGTACCAGCCAGCGTCCACTATGTTCTCGATATAAATTCTGTCGCGGCGTCTGCGCGGCCGCCCCCAGCCGAGTGGCTCCATACGAGCGTTAGCCACGAGGACGGGGTATCGGGAGCACTCTACTCCTGGCATCGGGGTGTAGCGGAGTATCGACTCGGG